>NZ_JAKSXX010000076.1 GCF_022829385.1 Methylobacterium sp. J-070
CCGCCGCCGGGATCTCCACCAGGTAGCCGAGCCCGTCGTCCAGCCGGCGCAGCCAGCTCCGCGCCCGCAGGGGCGGACCCGTCAGCGCAACCCCCGCCGTCGTCTCGACGGCCGCAATATCGATCTGCATGGCGCCCTCCCATCAGGCGGAGATGCGGGGACTGCCGCCCGGTTCGTCGCGTTGTCGATCTACGGTGTCTCGGTCGTACCCGCCGCACGCCATTTCCGCTCCGCCTCGTCCCAGGCGGCCAGCGGCTGAAGGTCGGGGACCCAGGCGAGGCCGGTCTTGGCATCGGAAGAGACGGCTTCGGGGGTCACGACAATGTCGAGAAGCGCCGGTCGATTGGCGAGCGCGCGCGCGATGGCTGGTCCGAGCTGCTCTGCGGTTTCCACGCGCTCCCCATGCATGCCGAAGGCGCGGGCCATCGCGGCGTGATCGCTGAACTGAAGCCGGGTTCCGATGACCTTGCCGTGCGTGACGGTCTGATCATGCACCTCGATCTGCCACGCGCCGTTGTTGGCCACGACGATCAGCACCGGCGCCTTATGGCGCGCTGCCGTGTCGAGTTCGATGGCGTTGAAGCCGAAGGCGCCGTCGCCGGTCGCGACCAGTACGGTCTTGTCCGGCCGCGCGAGGCTCGCGGCGATCCCATAGGGCACCCCGACGCCGATGCAGCCGAATGGCCCCGGATCGAGCATGGTCGGCGCCGACAGGCCGACGCGGGCAAAGCTCAGGAAATCGCCCCCGTCGGTGATCACGATGGCATCGTCGCCGATCGCTGCCTGGAGGGCGGAGATTACGCGGTTCGGGTGAAGGCGGCCATCGCTGCCGTTGGGCGCCTCCGCCATTGTCTTGCGGAGCTTTTTCGCGCGCCCTTCGTGGTTCGCGCGGAGCTTGCTCGCCCAGTCTCGATCGACGGAGGAAAGGCGATTCCCTGCGGTCTCGACCAGGGCCCGGAGGGCCGGGGCCGCCGCCGAGAGGATTTCCACCGCACCGCGGCGGTTGTCGCGCAGTTCCTGTGGGATATCGGCGATGCGCACGAACTGGGCGTTCCCGAACACCGCCGGCGAGCCGTAGGCGAGCTGAAAATCAAGCCGCCGGCCGATGGTTAGAACCACATCGGCATCGCCCATCACCGCTCCGCGCATGGCGGCGATCACCGAGGGGTGACTGTCGGGCACGAGGCCGCGGCTCTCGCCGGTGTCGAGGTAGACAGCGCCCAGCCGATCGAGGAGCGCGGTCAGCTCCGGCCCGGCGCCGCGGGCGCCGCGACCCGAGATGACCAGGACGCGCTTGGCAGACCACAACAGGTCGACCGCCTCGGCGATCCGGTCCGGATCGGGCCGGGACCGGGAACGTGGGCGGGGCGCGAGGTGCTCCGGCAGTTGCAGCGCCGCGGGCACGGGCTGGCGCATCGTGTCGGTCGGGAAGTCGATGTAGGCGGGGCCGGGCTCGCCTCCCTCTCCGAGCGCGCGGGAGACCGCCTCGTCGAGCTCAGTGAGAGCCAGCGTTGGCTCGCGGATCGTGCGGGCGTAGCGGGTGATCGAGCGGACTATCGCGGTGTGATCGATGTCCTGCAGGCCGCCGCGGTTCTCCTGCGCCCGGGGACTCGTGCCCGAGATCACCAGCACGGGCGCGCGGGAGACGTGGGCGTTGGCGATGCCGGTGATCGCGTTGGTCATGCCGGGACCGGCCGTCACGAGGGCGACGCCGAGACCGCCCGTGACTTCGGCATGGGCCTGGGCCATGTGAACCGCGGCACGCTCGTCGCGCACGTCGACAATCTGGATCCCCTCGGCGTCGAGCCGCATGAAGATCGGCATGATGTGGCCGCCGCACAGGGTGAAGACCCGCTCCACGCCGCGCGCCTTCAGAGACTTGGCGACCAGGGCGGCGACGCTGTCGTTCGGAATCTGCATTGGACGGTCCTTATGCGCGAGGGCGCGGGCTTAGCTGAGCCACGCGACGAGGGCCGAGACGGTGGCAACGGAAACCACGTGCGAGACCAGGATCGCCCCGGAGGTGACCCCCACCTGCAGCCCGTAGAGCTTGGCGATAGTGAACGGCCCGGAGCCTATCGGCAGGGCCGCGAGCAGCACCGCCGCCCGAGCCCAGAGCGGCGGCACGTCGAAAACCGCGAAGGTGAGGAACGCGGTGACCGCCGGCTGGAACAGCAGCTTGAGCACGACGAGGCGCATGATCAGCGGCCAGTCGCCGGCCACCCCGCTCTCCTGGGCGAGGAACAGGCCGATACAGACGAGCGCGCAGGGCGAAGCTGCCCCGCCGAGCAGCTTGGCCGCAGTGTCGAGGGGCAGCGGCATCGGTAGGCCGGTGAGCCCGAAGGCGAGGCCGGCGATCGGCGAGAGGAACAGCGGGTTGCGCGCGAGCGAGAGCAGCAGCCGGTGGACCGTGCTGCGCCGGTCGATATCCCGGCGCAGGTCGAACTCGACGAGCACGATCGCCGTAAGGAACAGAACGCAGGCCGTGAACAGCGTTGCGATCACCGCCGCCGGGAGCCCGTCCTGCCCGAACACGAGCAGGCAAAGCGGGATGCCCATGAAGCCGACGTTGCTGTAGCCGGCATCCAGCCCCTCGACGCTCGCATCCGCGATCGAGCCGCCGCGCCGCCGCCCAAGCCAGAAGGCGAGCGCGAAGGTGAGGGCGATGCCCGCGGCGAACGCCGCCGCGAAGCCCACTTGGCCGACCTCGGCCGGCGTGATCCGCGCCATCGTGGTGAAGATCAGCGCCGGCAGAGCGAGGTAGATCGCGAAGCGGTTGATGGTGTCTGTCGCCTCGCGCGTGAACACGCCGAAGCGCCCGCACAGGAATCCGACCAGGATCAGCGCGAAGATTGGCAGGGCCGCGTTCAGGACCGCCTGCATCGCACCGTCCGGGAGCGGTCGAGGACATCGCGGACGCGCCTCAAGCCGGCCCGCCCGCCCGGGCGGCGAGCTGCTCCTTGAGCACGCGGTACAGCACCTTTCCCGTGGCGTTGCGCGGCAGCGCTTCGGCGGCCACGAAGGAGTAACTGCGCGGGCGCTTGTAGCCGGCCAATCGATCGCGGCTCCAGGCGCTGAGGTCAGCCTCCGTCATCGCCGTGCCGGGATGCAGAACGACGACGGCGTGGACGCGCTCGCCCCACTTGACGTCCGGTAGCCCGACGACCGCCACGTCCTGCACCAGGGGATGGCCACCGACCGCCGCCTCGACCTCGGACGGATACACGTTCTCGCCACCCGAGATGATCATGTTGCTCTTCCGGTCGACGAGCTGGATGAACCCGTCAGCGTCGCGTCGGGCCATGTCGCCGACCGTGCAGTACGCCCCCCGGAACGCGGCTGCGGTCTTCTCCGGTAGCTTCCAGTATCCGTCGAACGTGTAGGGATTGCAGGAGTAGAGTTCGCCCGCCTCGCCGTCAGGCACCTCGTTGCCGTCCTCGTCGAGGATCCGGATCGGGGCCGAGCCGACGCATTCGCGTCCGACCGAGCCGAGCTTGGTGAACTGGTCGCGCGGATGGAGCATCGTCACCCAGCCGGTCTCGGTCGCGCCGTAGAGCTCGTACAGGCCCGAGTTGTGGAACAGGCCCATTACCGCCCGCTTGGTTTCCTGGCGGGCAGGGGCCGAGGAGATCATCAGCTTGGTCACCCGGTCGAGGTCGTAACGGGCGCTCTCCTGCGCCGAGAGGCCGAGCATCATGATGTAGTGGGTCGGCACCAGCGAGGTGAAGGTCGCCCCGCCTTCGGAGAGCGTGCGCAGGCAGTGTTCCGGATCGAAGCTCTTCCGCGAGTAGATCGTCGTCGCTCCGCCGCAATAGCTGAAGGCTCCAAAGAAGTAGAGCGAGTTGGCGTGGCACATCGGCATGACGAGAAGCGCGCCGTCGTCGCGGTGGATGCTTAACTCGATCTCGGTGCACAGGGCCATAAGGCTGGCGCCGCGATGGCTGCGGATCGCCCCCTTCGGATTGCCGGTTGTGCCAGAGGTGTACATCAGCATCCACGGGTCGGCCGCGGCGACGGCGACGTCCGGCTCGGCCGCGCTGGCCGCGGCGAGGAACGCCTCGTAATCCCGGTAGCCCTTCGGGCAGGGGGTGGCCCCGAAATGGATGACGTGGCCCTCGGCGAGGCCGAGGTCGGCCCGCACCTCCTCGACGACCCCGGCGAGCTCGTCCTGCACGATCAGCGCCGCGGCCTCGGCGTTGGTGACGATGAAGCGGATCTCCGGGCCGACGAGGCGGAAGTTGATCGGGACCGCGACGAGCCCAGCCTTGGCGGTCGCGGCGTAGATCTCGGCCCACTCGACACAGTTGTAGGCGAGGACCGCCACGCGGTCGCCCTTCTCGAGGCCAAGCCCGAGCAGCGCGTTGGCGAGCCGGCAGGCCCGGGCGTTCCACAGCCGGAACGTCATGGACCGCTCGAGGTCGCGCGCGCCGAGGCGCTCGGGCGTGAGCCGCGAGTGGACGGACAGCATTTGCCCGAATGTCAGCAGATCCTTCATCGGGTTTCCTCCCGGATCGTCATCCCGAGCGGGGCGCTTCAGCCGATGGCGCCGGCGTATTTCTCCAACAGGGCCCACGCTTCCGGCCCAAACTTACCCTTCCATGACTTGTAGAAGTCGGTCTTGGCGAGTGCCTGCTGGAAAGGCACCGGATCGGTGGTGTTGAACACCAGGCCCTTACCCTCCAGCTCCTTCTTCAGAGCCTCGCTGTCCCGGAGGTTGTCGGCGCGCTGCTTCAGGGCGGCGGCGTTGAAGTGCTTGGCCATCACCGCCTGCAGGTCGGCGGGGATCGTCTTCCATACCCGGCCGCTGCAGAGGAGCCAGAACCCGTCCCAGGCGTGGTTGGTCAGCGAGCAGTACTTCTGCACCTCCCAGAACTTCGTGGCGTTGATGATCGCCAGCGGGTTCTCCTGGCCATCGGTGATCTTGGTCTGAAGAGCGGCGTAGGCCTCGCTCAGAGGGATGCTGGTCGGCGCTGCGCCCAGTGCCGAGAACAGCGACACCCACAGCGGGACGACCGGCACGCGGATCTTGAAGCCCCTGAGGTCCTCGGGGGACCGAATCGGCTTGGTGCTCGTGGTGATCTGGCGGAAGCCGTTGTCCCACATCGCCTCGAACGGTTGCAGGTTCGCCTTTTCGATGGCGCGGCGCATATAAGCGCCGACCTCGCCATCCATCGCTGGCCAGACCTTGTCGTAGCTCGGAAAGATGAACCCGATGGCCGGCAATGCGGCTGCCGGCACCAGCGTCGACAGCAGGGTCGTGGGCATCGTCGCGAGTTCGAGGGCCCCTGAGCGCAGCTGCGAGATCATGTCCGTATCGCTGCCGAGTTGATTGTTCGGAAACACCGAGATCGCCAGGCGTCCGCCCGACTCCTTCTCGATCGCGCTGACGGCCTCGGCCAGGCGGACGTTGAGGGAGTGGGTGAGTGGCACGTCGTTGCCGAATTTCAGCTTGAGCGGCGCGGCCTGCGCCCGCAGGACTGTCGGTTGGAATACGGCGCCGGCGCCGACCGCCGCGCCCGCGAGGCCCAGGAAGGCGCGGCGCCCGAGGGTGGAGCCGCTGCGTTCCGTGCCCGCGGCGGCGGACCCATCGTCGGAGGTCGCAGGGACAAGGGTCGCGAGCGGCACAGTCACGGCGTTTCTCCCATGTCTGCTGTGTCACGGACGAGGCCGCGCCAGCTTATCGATCGGAATCTGAGCGCATTGAACGACAGCAGCAATCGCCGCAGGCGTCCGACGTCGAACACTTCTCGAGACTTGAACCGGATCGCGTGCGGACGGCGATCCGGCCGACGCTGAGATCGATGGCGTGGTCGACGGTCGGGCGACCATCACCCACGAATCGCGGAGCGAGTTCTGAATTCAGACATTGTATGCGAACTTTGAATTTGCACAAGTGCCGGAATGCTGCAAGGACATCGGAGGGCGTGCCGGTAGGGCAACGCGGGAAGGGCACCATGACGGGCGCCACGCCGGCACCGAGTTTGGTTGAGCAGGTCTACGAGCGGATCCTCTCTGAAATCTGCGAGGGAATCCTCGCGCCGAACGCGCGGCTGATCCAGGACGAGCTGGCGGCGGCCTACCAAGTCTCGCGTCAGCCCGTGCAGCAGGCCCTGATGCTGCTGCGCGAGCGCGGCTTCGTGGCGGACGCGCCCAAGCGCGGAGTCATCGTCACCCCACTGGATACCGACGTGTTACGCGACGTCTACGAGACCCGCGAAGTGCTCGACGGGCTGTCCTGCCGCCTCGCGGCCGAGCGGGCAGGGCAACGCGCCCGCGCCGAGGGACCAGCGCTCGTCGCCCAGGGACGCGATGCGATCGCTAGCGGCTCAGTTTCGCGGCAGATCGCGGCGGACATCGCCTTCCATCAGTTCATCTACGAGATCTCGGGCAACCGCTCAGCGGAGGAGGCGGCGCGCCCACACTGGCACTTCATGCGTCGGATTATGGGCGCGGTGCTGCGCGTTGAGCGCCATATCTCAAACGACATCTGGAACGAGCACGGCGCTATCCTCGACGCCATCGTCGCGGGCAATGGCCAGGAGGCCGAGCGTCTCGGGCGCGCTCACATCTCTCGGGCCTCAAGAAAGTTCGCGGGACACCTGCGTACGCTCCAGGAGCAGACGGCGGAGCGCCAGAGGAGCCGGTCCTTAACCGCACGCTCTTTGATCGGATGAGGTCTGCGCCATGCGCTGCAGGCTCGCGGCACGGCAGGAGGATATCGAGAAGACTTTATCATCCCGAACCGCATGACGTGTCTTCGTGACCATCCGCCCCATCTGCTTTTCCGGCTGGCCCTCTCCGAACCGGACGTGCCGCTTCCGGCCAGCTCTCGCCGTTCCGGATTGCCAACTCGTGCAAAACCGGCCGTTCGGCTTTGCGCCCATCTCGGCCATTCGAAACGCTTCGATCACTTCTCAAGAGCAGACATAAAGCTTGGCGGCTGACCAGCCGGTCCATTTGCGTGGCGAGGCTTGCGCCGACACCGCGCTTAAGCTTTCGCGAGCCCCTGGAGGTACCGTTCCGCAACGTCCCAGGCGGCCTGTCGCGCCGAAAGGCCGATGTAGCCGTCGGGCCGAATGATGAATAGGCCCGACCGATCCGGCGTCGAGCGCGATGTTGGTTCCAAGAGGCTGGGGAAGCGCCCTGTAAGCGCGGCACCACGCGCTGCGTCGGTTCCGTAGAGCAGGAAGCGCGGTTCGCCTCCTGTGCCTGGAGGCGGTCCCGCGTAGGCCCCCGGCTCCCAGCGCGCGCCGGACCCGGGCCCGGCCGACAGGGGACTGCCCGCATACGCGATCTCGATCTCGCTCATCTGTGTCGCCATCCTGTCGCGGATGGCGTGGAGGCCGAGCAGGAAGCGCAGCGCGAGGTTACGCGCAGCCTGCGCCGCCGGGTTGGACAGCGTCGCCATGTCGGTCAGCCGGCCGGCGTTGCGCAGCACCAGGTCGCCGACCGCGCTACGCTCGGGGCTGTAGCTGTCGAGCAGGACCTCGGCGGCTTGGCCGCGCTCGACCATCGCCAACTTCCAGGCGAGGTTCACCGCGTCCTGCATGCCGGTGTTCATGCCTTGGCCGCCGGCGGGGCTGTGGATGTGCGCCGCGTCGCCAGCGAGGAAGACACGCCCGCGCCGGTACTCCGTCACCTTGCGCTCGTTGATGCGGAAGTTCGTCAGCCAGACCGGATCCGACACGCGGAAGCCGCCGCCGGCGCGCTGATCGACGAAGGCTTGCACGTCGTCGAGGGTCGGATCGGGCCGCGGATGCGCTGCATCCGTCTTGCCCACGGTGGCGATGACGCGGGCGCGCCCGCCCGGGATCGGGAAGATCACAAAGGGGCCGTCGCGGTGCAAGTAGGTCGCGATCTCGTCGGGCGGCGGGGCCGCGGGACCGTCGAGGCGCACGTCGGCGAGCAGCCAATCGTCGCCCTGGGCCGAGCCCTCGAACGCGACGCCGAGCCCGTGCCGCACCGTGCTGTGAGCGCCGTCGCAGCCGATCAGCCACGGCGTTCGCACCGTCTCCTCGCGCCCGTCGGCATGCCGCAGGCGCGCCACGACGCCGTCCGCCGCCTCGGTGAAGCCGACCAGCTCTACCTGCCGCTCGACCGCGACGCCGAAGGACCCCAGGTGCGCGGTGAGGAGCCGCTCGGTATCCCGTTGCGGGATCATCAGGGCGAGGTTGTAGGCGCTCGCGATGTCGTCGAAGCGTGGGTTGCCGAGCACCCGCCCACCGCTGCGGATCGAAGCGCCCGGAGCACGCAGCCCGGCATCCAGGAAGGCCTGGGTACAGCCCATGCGGTCCATGAGTTCGAGCGTTCGCGACCAGACCACAAGAGCCTTCGAGGTCTCGGTGGCGTGCGGGGCGCGGTCGATCAGGCGCACACCGACGCCGTAGCGCGCCAACTCGGCTGCCATGGTCAGGCCTACCGGTCCGGCGCCGACAATGAGGATGTCCATCAGGTGACCGCTCGCTCGCCGCTCTGTCGCTACATGTCGGGTGCACGCCAGGCTTCGCGCGCCCGGGCCTTGTTCAAGCTGACCCTTCGGCCTGCCGCGGGAATTCGACTCAGGCGACCTAGAACAACTTCCGGAGGTGGTCCCGGAAGCCGGCATCCTGCCATGAGGGGCCACGCCAGCCGATATGTCCGTCGGGCCGTACGAGGTAGCTCATCGCCTGACCCCCATACGCCGCGGCGAACGTCCCCAGGCGATCTTCGAGAAGTTCGGCTCTCGGAATCGCATGGTCGGATGTGTCGCTCGCGACCACCACGACGCGCAGGTAGCCGCTCAGAAGGCCGGACCAGCTACGCATCCAACCCGAGAGGTCCTGCACGATCCCGTGCTCGCAAGCTCGGTTCAGATGGATCAACAGGACGTGCTCCGGGCCGCGGAAGACGTCGAAGAGGCGCAGCGGAAAACCGAGTCCCTGCCGCACGAGGCCGTTCGCGTCCGGTGCGCGGTCGCCGGCCGCTGGTCCGATGCCGTCCGGCTCACCCGCCGCATCCTCAACCCAGCCCGTCCCCCGGTAGTTGACCGAGATCTGTGCGTCCGCGGCGCGGTCGGGTGCACCGCCTCGCTCGTGGCCGTAGGCCTCGCTGGCTTTGCGGGTGCGCGCGACCACATCCGCCCCGACCGGGCGACGCTCCGCCTCGTAGCTGTCGAGGAGGCTCTCGGGGCTGGCGTCCCGCAGCGAGAGGGCCAGCTTCCAGGCCAGGTTGTAGGCGTCCTGGATGCCGGTGTTCATGCCCTGGCCGCCGGTCGGCGGGTGGATGTGGGCGGCGTCGCCCGCGATGAAGCACCGACCCCGGCGGTAGGCGGCTGCCAAGCGCATGCTGATCCGGTACACCGACGACCAGCGCAAATCCGACATTGGCGCCTCGTCCGGAAGGAGGCCGTTGGCCACCGCCTGCAGGTCGGCGAGAGAGGGCCCCTGAAGCTCGGACTGGATACCATGATCCGTTCCGCCGGCCGGAACGAGATGAGGCGCGGCGAGCATCGAGACGCGGTAGCGGCCTGGCTCCGGCAGCGGAATGGCGATGAACATGTCGGGCGGCCCGCCTTCCACCATCCGCAGGGCGCGCAGCGACATGCCATAGGGTACGTGCCAGTCGATCCGGACGTCACCGAGCATGAACGGCCAGGGATAGGCCGCACCCGCGAAGTCGATCCCGAGCAACCGCCGGACCGCACTGTGCGCCCCGTCGCAGCCGACCACGTAGCGCAGGCGGAGCTCCTCAGTGGGGCAACCCTCGCGCTCGATGCTCGCGGTGACACCCTCGGCGTCCTGGCTCATGGCGGCCAAGGTAGAGGCCCGCTCGATCCCGATACCGAAGCGGTTGAGGTGCCGGGTGAGGATGCGCTCGGTCTCGTATTGCGGCAGGCCGAGCGTAGCGTAAGGCAGCCCCATGTCGGGATGGATGGCGTCTGGCATCGTGCAGCCGTCGATGATGGATCGCAGGCCCGTCAGCCAAAGGCCGGCGTCGATCATCTCACGCGCGACTCCCATGTCGTCCCAGACTTCCAGCGTCCGCGGCGTGACGCCGATGGCGCGACAGTAGGTCGAAGGCTGAGGCGCGCGGTCGATGATCCGGGGGCGCACGCCGTGCCGAGCCAACTCGCAGGCAAGCGTCAGCCCGACCGGTCCGGCTCCCACCACCAGAACATCCGCCATTGCTACCTCCTCAAGCCGGATCGCGATCGGCGCTGCGCATCACGCCGAGCACGTTCTGATCCTAGGTGCTTTTGTCGCCTTGCGGACGCAGCGGCAGGACGAGCACCGCAGCCGTCAGCCCGATCGCGCCGCCGATGAGTGTCTCCCAGGCACGGGCGGCGAGAAGCAGCGTCGAGTGCTCCCCGGTGGCAGCCAGCGTCACCATCAGCGTGAACGCGTAGGCCCCACAGGCGACGTCGTACCGCTCGGGGAGCGCCATGGCGTAGACAACCATCGCGAGCGCCGCCGCTAGCCAGAGGATGAGTGGTGCATGTGCTGCGACCGGCAGGAGCGCCAATCCCAGCGGGACACCGACAAGCGTGCCCAGGATCCGGCGTCGGACCCGGTCGAGCGTGTCGGCGGTCGAGGCGCCGATGACGTACGTGCACGCCGTGATGGCCCAGGCCGACTCTTCGAGGCGGAACGCGTCGCTCAGCAGCACGATGATCATGGCCGCGAGTGCCGCCTGGAGTCCCATGCGCAGCTCACGGGACCGCTGAGCAGGACTTACGGGTTCGAGCGGACCGCCTACAGGCGGCGATACCGGCCGCTCGGCAGGTCCGCTGAGCACCCGCGGCACGATGGCGGCGACCGCCGCGACCACGACGGCGAGCACAGCCGTCCAGGAGTCGGCGAGGTGCAGGGACGCGCCGTAGGCCAGCAGTTGCCCGATGTAGACCTGCGACCCGACACCGGCCCCGAGCGTCCCGAAACGTTTCAGATACCCGACCAGGAACGCACCCGTGATCAGGACCGCTTCGGGGCCGGGCCAAACTCCCGAACTCATACAGCGCGGATCAAGCGCAGGTTCGACCTTCTTGTTCGACCCATATACCTCAAAGTGTCGCCTGTGTGTTTTCGAACATTTACCCAAGCTGACGAGGGACCGGTCGAGGACGAGAACCGATGGCCGGGACGTTATCGGGCCAACAAGAAACCGCGCCGTTCTCAAGCCGATGTGATCGACCGAAGACCCTTAGCGGTCAAACATGCAGCAGAGGCTGGTTTCGATGATCCCTGCGGTGGTCAGTTGCGCAGCCGCTTCGTCCAGGCTGCACGGCGTGTGGCAGCGGTGCAATCGCGCTACCTGCGCGGAGAGACCTTCGTAGAGGACGAGGCCGAAGCGGAGGACGATGACGAGGATCGGGGTCACGCTTGAGCGACGGAGCGACAGAGAGCGGCGCCACGCATCGGCTCTACCAACGGGTCGTCGGCCTGATCGGTTGTCCGGGTTCGGATAAGACGACCTATGCTCGCCGCTTCGATCCGCTCGATGGCTGGGTGCATCTCACTCTCGACGATCTTCAACAGGCGATCTGGCCGCCAGATCGGCAGGTTTACTGGCAAGTCCGAAAGGGCTCACTCGACGAGGGCGCGCGGCGGGTTCTGCACAGCGTGAAAGAGGCTGCCTTGGAGGCGGCACTCGCGGCCAGCTACAACGAGGTGTTGGCGGACACGCACCTAATCAAGGCGGTGTTCGCTCGCGAGCTTAAGATCATGTCTCGCTACGGGATTACGATCGAGTGGAAACTCTTCAACGTGCCATGGGACGTTCTATACGTACGGAACGAGGAGCGGAACGCAGTCGCTCCAGCTCATCGCCAGCCCGAATATGTCTTGCGTCTCGCCTACGATGCGATGTGCGCCTCGGACGCTTGGTGGCGGACACTCCCGCCAGAGCAGATTGAGACCATCTTAATCTAGGCATAAGCAGCTGTTGGTCTGTTCAGATGAGGCCTGCTGAATGGAACGGCGATGCCGAAACATAACCTCCAAAGACATCGTCCTGATGCCGTTCGGGCTGGCGATCGAGCCTGGCATCACCGTCAAGCTCGACGATCAGGTACTTGGCAAAGGGGCCCCGTACTCCAGCTGCACTGGCGAGAGTTGCCTCGTGCCGATCGGCTTCCCAGCGGTCGCGACGGACGCCATGCGCACTGCAAAGACTCTCACCGTCATCGGTCAGAAAGCATCGGGGTCGGTCGGAGCTGGAGAGCCGGCTGCCATCACGGTGCCGCTGGTCGGCTTTTCTGAAGCTTTTGAACGAGTCAAGGCGCTAGCCGGTTGATTTGGTCGACCACTATTGCCCGATCAAACCGTGTCGACTGCCCGAAACAAGGCTTTGACGCTCTTCAGTTCGGTGATGGATATGCCGATGCGGTGGCCATTTGCTAACCGCAGCGTCACATCCGGCTTGAGCCACATCCGCTCTAGTGCCGAGGAGCGGGCGTGCAGCGTGCCATGAGCGATGACGCGGTCGGGCGATCCACCCAGTAGCAGTTCATACGAGACCCTGGTGGGCTTGGTCCCTGTCGCGAGAACAGTGCCTTTCCCCATCATGATCCTCGGCAGTCCGGTACGGGCCGCGATCTGAAAGAAGCGAGGCTGAGCAGTCATGGCAAAGTTCATAACCACCGCTGAGGAGGAGCTGAGCTAAGACCGAAACCGTATCCGCATTGTGGCGTCCGGCGTTGCCAAATCCTCCCGGCGAGACCTGCCACATGATCCCGTAAGTGCCTGATAAGAATGCGTTTTTGTGTTATCGGCGCCACGTTGCCCATCAATCATGCGCGGCGCGCGCTGAGAAGGAGGAATAACAGACGCGCACATGTTGTGGTTAAGCTCCAATCACGCATGAGTGACCCTGCGCAGCCGACGTGAAGCGGCGCGTGCCTTGGGAACTTCGGTTGGGGGAAGACATGCGGGCCCTTCGTGGTAGCCTGATCGCGTCCGTGGCACTGCTGCCCGGCATCGCGCATGCTCAGCAAGCAGTGACGCTCGACGAAATCAGCGTCGTCTCGACCTCGCCGGTCGGTGCGGGCGGTGGCAATTCCAGCGCGGCTCAGAACCTTAATACACTGAGTCAGGCAATTCCGACCCTCCCGGTCGCGCCCGGCACCGTGCGGCTGCGTGGCTCCGAGCAACCGCTCAACAAGATCCCCAGCACGGTCGAGACCGTCACGGCGCGCCAGATCGACGTCGATCGCGGCACCGACAACATCCTCTCGACATTCGCTCGTCAAACGCCGGGCGTGAACCTGTCCGACTCACAGGGCAATTCGAACCGGGTCGACCTCAACTACCGCGGGTTCACCGCCTCGCCGGTGCAGGGCGTGCCGCAGGGCTTGGCCGTCTACCAGAACGGCATCCGTATCAACGAGGCGTTCGGCGACGTCGTCAACTTCGACCTGATCCCCCCGCAGGCGGTCCAGCGCATCGACGTGGTAACCGGCAACCCGGTCTTCGGCCTGAACGCCATCGGCGGCGCGGTCAACGTCCAGATGAAGAACGGCTTCACCTGGCAGGGGACCGAGATCACCGCCTTCGGAGGCTCCGATGGGCGCGTGGCCGGAAATCTCCAGTACGGCAAGATCGTCGACAACTGGAGCTTCTACTTCACCGGCGACGGCCTCAATGACCGCGGCTGGCGCTACGAGAACCCAAGCACCATCGGCCGGCTCTACGCCGACCTCGGCTATCGCACCCCGGACTCCGAGTTCCACCTGATCGGACTCGCCGCCCGCAGCTTCTACGGCGCAGCCGCCGCGACCCCGGTCGATTTCACCCACGTCGATCCGCGGGCGATCTTCACCTACCCGCAGACGCAGACGACCCAGGTCGGCTCGCTCCAGCTGACCGGCCGTGTCGACATCTCGCCGACCTGGGACCTTGCCGGCAACGCCTACTATCGGCGCTTCAGCGAGTTCTACGTCGACGGCAACGACGGCAACTTCGAGAACTGCAGCTCGCGCTCAAGCTTCCGTGGTCGGCTCTGCTTGGAGGACGATCCCTTCAACGCCTCGGCGCCCCCGACCAGCCAGGTCGCGGCCCGCAACGCCTTCTCCAATCAGTTCTTGATCCTGGGTCCGCAGAACCAGAGCTTCCCGTTCCGGTCGGGCGTCCCCTACGGCACGATTGATACCACCCGCACCGAGTCCGAGGCCTACGGCGGCTCGCTGCAGGCGGCCAACCGCGACCGCATCTTCGGCCTGGGCAACACCTTCGTGGTCGGCGGCAGCGTCGACGCGTCCGACTTCTCGTTCAAGTCGTCGAGCCAGCTTGGCTTGATCGACCCGAACCTCATGGTGTCGGTACTTCCGAACAACCCGTTCTACGGCAACGTGCCGGGCGTCGGCACACCGATGATCCGGACGGCCGGCGCGCTTGGCCTCGCCCCCAGCTCGGTCAATGGGTCGACACTGTATCTCGGCCTCTACGCCACCGACACGCTCGATCTGACCGACCGGCTTTCGCTCACTGCTGGCTTCCGCCTCAACTACGCCCGCATCCAGACGCGCGACCTCACTGGCTTCTCCCCGGACGTGACGGGCACCAACGAGTACTTCAAGGTCAACCCGCAGGCGGGCCTGACCTACCAGTTCGACCCGGCACTCAACCTGTACGGCAGCTATTCGGAGTCGAACCGTGCGCCGACCCCGCTGGAGCTGTCCTGCTCGAACCCGAACCAGCCGTGCCTGCTGCCGAACTCGCTGGTGTCCGACCCGCCGCTCAAGCAGGTCACCGGCCAGACCTATGAGGTCGGCTTTCGCGGTGTGATCCCGAACTTCATGCAGGGCGGCAACCTGACCTACAAGGCCGGCGTGTTCCGCACCGACCTGACCAACGACATCATCCAGATCGCGGTGGCCGGCAACGCGGCCCGTGCCTACTACACGAACGTGCCGTCCACCCGGCGGCAGGGCATCGAGGTCAGCGCCGAATACGTGGTCAACCCCGATCTCCTCGTCTACGCCAACTACGCCCTGATCGACGCGACCTACCAATTCAACCAGACGCTGTCCTCGCCCAACAACCCACTCTCCGACGACGGTGCGATCTTCGTCAAAAAGGGCGACAAGGTTCCCTTGGTCCCGGATCACCAGATTAAGGCGGGCTTCGAGTACAACATCACCCCGAACTGGCGCTTCGGGCTGAACGTGTCGGCTTTCTCATCGTCGTATTTTCGAGGCGACGACTCGAACCTGAACCGCAAGCTGCCGGCCTACTACGTGATGAACCTGACGACCAAGTATCAGGTCACCAAAAACCTCGAGATTTTCGGATTGATCACCAACCTGACGAACAATCGCTACGCCAACTTCGGCACGTTCGTGGAGCCGGGCGCAGTCGCCGGAAACCTGTCGATCAACGACCCGCGGACGACCACGCTGGCGCAGCCGCTCTCGATCTATGCCGGCCTCACCTACCGGTTCGGGGCCGACCCGGTGCCGATGGCGCCGGAGCCGATCATCCGGAAGTACTGACCTCCTCAACCCAGTGCGACGGAAACTGAAGGAGCCGCTACGTGCGACTCCATTTTTGTTAGGGTGGTGACCTGCGATGAGCCCACGATCTTAGTGACTACAATAGCCAGAATTTGAATGGGACAAGAGCAACTGAGTATTCAGCAACGAATGATGTTTTTACGGTGCGAGGCATCGGATGGACACATACCCATACGATGCTTCGAACTTAGAACACTGCACTGCTTGCTTGATCGCGACCTAGTTTGGCGGGATTAAGATCGTTGACTACTTACAAACTTCGGTCGCGCCGTGCTCGATAAGCTAAGACAGAGGGCAGAGCGGCGGCAATTTGCGGGCGGACAGATTTGTTCATCGGCAAGCAAGACTCCCTGACATGGGTTGCGCGGCCGAGCCTGCCGGCGGCAGCCTTCATGGCTGATATCCTCCCGACTTAGCCGGTGCAGATCCTGAGGCAGGCATGGGTGGAGTATCAGGCGGAAGGAACGGACCGGCATCCTGCACCAGCGGAGTAGCAGCCGGGTGAGGCAAGGCAACCATGCCATCACGGCTCATCTGGCGTGGCGAACCTCTCGACCAGCGAGTGCCAGTTGAGCCATGTTCGAGCCATGCTGAGCAACATCGAGATCCTCGCGCGGCTTGCCCTGGCTGCCGTGCTGAGTGGACTGATCGGCGCGAGCGCGAGCGCCCGCTCTGGGCCGCCGGCCTGCGCACCCACATGCTCGTCGGCGTCGGCGCCTGCCTGATCATGATCGTCTCGGCTTTCGGCTCCAGCAACGTACTCGGCGCCAAGAACGTCGTGCTCGATCCCTCCCGGATCGCTGCTCAGGTCGTCTCCGGTATCGGCTTCCTCGGCGCCGGCACGATCTTGCTGCGCGGCGAAGTCGTGAAGGGCCTCACTACGGCAGCGAGCCTCTGGGCGGTGGCAGCCATCGGCCTCGCGATCGGCAGCGGGCTCTACGCGGCCGCTATCGCAACAACGGTCATTCTAATCGTGATCCTGGTAGGTCTGAAGCCGCTACAGGAGCGGTACCACGACCGCCTGCCGGTCCGGCCGCTGCGGGTGCTGGCCGAGCCCGGTTGCATGTCCTTCGACGCCCTGCAGGACATTGCTGGCCCACGTGCCTCGCGCATCCGCCAGTTCGTTGTGCAACGCGCCGCCGATCCTACGCAGGACGAGGTCCTGATCGCGTTCGCACGGCTTCCGCAGCAAGCCGTGGCCGAGATCGCAAACCGCCTGCGAAGCCGCCCGGGCGTCGTCAACTTCGAGGCCGTGGACGGCCGGCTCTGACCGCCATCCACGGCGATCGCCGCGCAACTGCTCCACACGCCACCCGTTGTCAGACACAATCAGAAACGGAGGCGGCTAATGAAGCGGACGGCACTCATCCCCTATGCCCTGGTGGCGACCCTCGGGCTCGTAGGCCCATCTTTGGCGAAGGAGGACAAGCCCGGACCGGACTGGATGACGGCCGAGCAGGTCAATCAGAGGCTTATGGATGCGGGCTACTCCAGCATCACCGAACTGGAGGCCGACGACGGCCACTGGGAAGGTGAGGGCGTGAAGAACGGCGTGAAGATGGAGTTTCACGTCGATCCGAAGACCGGCGCCATCACGAAGGAGAAGCCCGACAAGGATTGACTCGATGAGTGACGCCGATTGCCGGGGGATCGAACTAAGTCGGTGACCAAGCGGGTGAAGCGCACGGCCTACCTGATCGCGGTACATCAGAGGCGCGAAGCTGTGCGCGTCTACGCCGTGCTCGCCCAGTCAGTCGCAGTGGCTCTGGCGCGGGTCGGCGAACTGGCGACGGACGACATGCAGGTGGAGGTGGTGGGCTCACTCGTGCGTGACATCGTCCGAAGCCTCGGCCTCAAGCCCGACGAGATGCGGCTCGTGTGAGAGAGCTATCGCGACGCTCTGCCCCGTCCGTCGCAGGATGCTCGCCGAGCGGCCATCACGGCTCGCCCCGGCCTCGCGCGCCGACATTCGCCATTGCCACTTGATTGGAGCCGTTCTAACTCACACGGGTCTCGTTAGAACGCTTGACCACATGCTCGATCAGGATGGCTTGTTCTGGCTCAGTGACGCGCAATGGGCGGTCATCGCTCCCCATCTACCCGCCAATCCCGAAAGTCGCAGCGACGATCGACATGCGCTGTCCGGCATCATCCATGTCTCACTCAGCGGATGTCGCTGGCCGGATTGCCCGAAGATCTATGGCTCGCCCGGCGGCATCTATCAGCGCTTCAGCCACTGGCGTCACCGCCCGTTCTGGTCGGCCATGCTGAAGGCGTTGTCCAACGCCGGGTGGACGGAGGAGGCTCGTGCCCTCGACCCCGTCGCAATGGCACGAGCGCGAACCCGGCGTCGGGGGCTCAGGATCGACCGCAACTGGCGCCCGCACAGCCGAACAGGCACTCGATCCGTCGGCGATTAGCTTCGCTCGTGCTGTGGCGGCTTGATGATCCGGTTCAGGCTCGACCGTTAGGCTGTATCACCACTTGTAGCTGACCTTCGCTAGCACCCGCCGGGCATCGCCGTAGAAGCAGGAATTCTCCGCCTGGCAGGACGAGACGAAGCGTCGGTCGGCGAGGTTGGTCGCATTCACCTGAAAGCGCCAGTTCTGGTAGTCGTAGTGCACCTGCGCGTCGAACAGGACGTAGTCGGGCAGGCGCAGGGTGTTGGCGACGTCGGCGAAGGAGCGTCCGACGTAGCGCACGCCGCCGCCGAAGCCAAAGCCGCGCCACTCGCCGGTCGGGATCGTGTAGTCGAAGAACAGGTTTGCGAGGTTCTCCGGGGTGTTGACCGGCACCCGCCCGATCTGGTCGGCGTTGCCGCGCACGGTGTTGATCCCGAAGACCGTGTAGGAGGCCACGACGTTGAGGCCATCGAACAGGTTGGCGACGAGCTGCGACTCGAAGCCCGTGGAGCGTACCTCGCCGAGTTGCTGCTGGAACAGTGTGTTCGCCGGGTTGGGGGTCTGCACGTTGTTGCGGTGGATGTCGAAGCCGGCAAACGTCAGGAAGTAGCCCTGGCCGGGCGGCTCGAACTTGACGCCGCCCTCAATCTGATCGCCCGTCTCCGGCTTGAAGGTTTGGCCGTTGATGTCGGTGCCGATCAGCGGCTGGAACGATGTCGCGTACATGACGTAGGGCGCGAGGCCGAAGTCGAAATTGTAGATCGCCGCTGCCCGATAGGTGAAGGCGCTGTCATTGCGGCCGTTGGTGTTCGACGGCGTCAGGCGATCGTAGACGGTGTTCTGGACGAAATCCTGGCGGCCGCCGAGGATCAGGGTCAGCTCCGGCGTGATCTTGATCTGATCCTGAAAGTAGAGGCCGACTTGCTGGAACGAGTCCGCCTGGATCAGGTAGGGCGAGGCCGAGACCGTCTGCGGGCCGTAGATCGGCGCGAGGATGTTCAGGTTCGGGCCCGGGAAGCCCGAGGCTTGGTTGTCGTGGATCTGGAAGTTCCGGTACTCCACGCCCATCAGGAAGTCGTGGCGGAAGAACCCGTCGGAGAACTTGGCCTCGGCCTGGGTGTCGACGTCGAGCTGCGCGATCTTGGCGTGATCCCGAAACAGGTAGCGAGCGAGCTGGGTCTGGAGCGGATCGGCATAGCCGAGCTGACCGATATAAGAGTTCTGGAAGCTCTCGGTGACCCCGTAGCGGGCGTTCTGGCGCACCGCCCAGGTGTCGTCGAAGACGTGCTCGAACTCGTAGCCGATGTAGGCCTGGTCGCGCTGGAAGGTGTTGAAGCCGGCGTCGCCGACGTTGAGCGAGCGCGGGATGCGCAGGCCCTCAGCTTGCGGTCGAACGGTGCCGTAATAGGGCAGGAAGTTCGAGGTCACCGCCGTGTTGTCGTGCTGGAAGCTCGACAGGATCGTGAACTTGGTCGAGCCGTCCGGCTTATAGGTGAAGGCCGGGGCGATGTAGTAGCTGTCGTCCGGCGCGCCCTGGACCTGGGTGCCGCCGTTGCGGGCGTAGCCGGTCAGGCGGGTGAACCAGTGGCCCTCCGCGTCGGCCGGGCCGCCGACGTCGAAGGCGGCGTAGCGCTGGTCGAAAGAGCCGCCGCCGACCTCAATGTAGCCAAACGGGTTCTCGGTCGGACGCTTGCTGATCTGGTTGATCAGGCCGCCGGGATTGCCGGCGCCGAACAGCACCGCGGAGGGGCCGCGCAGCACCTCGACGCGCTCCAGCCCGAACGTGTCGACCCGGCTGTAGGCGAAGCCGTAGTTCAGGAGCTGTAGGCCGTCCCGGTAGAGACCGTAGTCGCTCGCCACGAAGCCACGCAGCTGGAAATAGTCGATACGCGTGTCGGCGCCGAAGGTGCCCGCGTAGGTGCCGGCGACGTATTGTGTCGCCTGCTGCAGGGTCTGGGCGTTCTGCGTGTCGAGCTGCTGGCGGCCCACCACGCTGATCGATTGTGGCGTCTCGATCAGCGGGGTGTTGGTCTTAGTCGCGGTCGCCGAGCGTCGGGCCACGTAGCCATCGATTGGCCCAGTCGGACTCTCCACCGCCCGCGAGGCCGCTCCGACCCGGGCCGCAGCGACCGGTCCGCCGCCGCCCTGGCTTTCGACGCTGAGTTCTTCAAGCTGCACGCTGCTCTCGGCGGGAGGATTTGAACCACCACGGCGCGGCTGCGTCGCCTCTTGAGCCTGCGCGGCCTGCATCGCCATCAGCGATGCACCGGCGAGGACGAGGGCCCGCACGGTGCTGGGGCGAGGAGAAGAGGTAATCATACTACGCAAGCCCCGAGCCCAATTCAGGCAGCCGCCCGCGATCGCCGCAGAGAGGTGCGACGGGGCCGCCGTGTGATTTAGAATAATGCTAAACTACTGTTTTGGCTAATTTTTCTGCCCCACCGATACGGTGAAGGTTGATGCCGAACAAGCCGCTCAAATTAGAACGATGGGGGTTGTGGCGCGCAGGTGACAGCAGCGTATCGGCCGAAAATAATCGGCAATGCGGCCTCAGGTGAGGCTGGGCTTTGCACCGGAACCTGAGCCTTGGAGCGGATCTTCATTCAGCTGCTGCGGGAGCCTCATCGTCGCCAGCGCCGCCGAATTGAGCCACGTGCAAGCGGCGGTAGGCACCGTCGGCGGCAAGCAGCGCGGCATGCCGCCCTTGTTCGACGACGCCGTCCTCGCCCAGAACCACGATGCGGTCGGCGTTGCGGATGGTCGCTAGCCGGTGGGCGATGACGAGAGTGGTGCGACCCCGCGCGAGTTCGGCGAGCGCCTGCTGGATCTCTCGCTCCGTCTGCGTGTCGAGAGCCGAAGTCGCCTCGTCGAGGATCAAGATCGGCGGGTTTTTGAGGAACACCCGCGCGATGGCGATGCGTTGCTTCTGCCCCCCCGACAGTCGGACGCCGCGCTCCCCCACCACCGTGTCGAGCCCGTCGGGCAGGGCGTCGATGAGCGATCCGAGCCGCGCGCGGCGTGCGGCCTGATCGATCTCGGCTTCGGTCGCGTCGAGGCGGCCGTAGGCGATGTTTTCACGCATCGTACCGGCGAACAGGAACACGTCCTGTTGCACGATGCCAATCTGCCGCCGCAGGGACGCCAGAGTGAGGTCGCGCACGTCGATGCCGTCGATCGTCACCCGCCCCGCCTCGACCTCGTAGAAGCGCGGTAGCAGCGCACAGAGCGTCGTCTTGCCCACCCCAGATGGGCCGACGAACGCGATGGTCTCGCCGGCCGTGATCGTCAGGTCGAGGCCAACGAAGATCGGTCGGGCTCGGTCGTAACTAAAACTGACCCCCTCGAAGCGGATGTCGCCGCGCAGGACCCGCGCCTCGACGGCATCGGGACGGTCGACGATGTCGGGCGCGGTGACGAGAAGGTCCTGATAGCGGCGGAAGCCCGCCACGCCCTTCGGGTAGGTCTCCACTACGGCTCCGATTTTCTCCAGCGGGCGGTAGAAAACTCCGACCAGTAGGAGGAAGCCGACGAACCCGCCGGCCGAGAGGGCACCCCGAACCACGAAAGCCGCGCCTCCGACCAGCACCGCGATCTGGACCAGGCGCAGGCCGAGGTAGTTGATCGACAGCCCCGCCGCCATGAGTCGATAGGCTTCGAGCTTGGTGTCGCGGTAACGGGCATTATCGCGGGCGAACAAAGCGCGCTCGTGCGGCTCGTTGGCGAACGCCTGTACGACCCGCATGCCGCCGACATTTTCTTCGATCCGCGCGTTGAAGGCGCCGACCCGGCCATACTGCGCTTGCCAGTTCCGGGTCATACGGCCGCCGTAGCGGATAGATACGAACGCGATCAGCGGCAGGATCGCCGCCGTGATCAACGCCAGCGGCGCGTGGACGGTGAGCATGAGCGCGAAGGCGCCGAGCAGCGTCATCACCGCGATGAAAAGGTCCTCGGGCCCATGGTGGGCAACCTCACCAATCTCCTCCAGGTCCTTAGTCACCCGCGCGACGAGGTGGCCGGTCTTCTGGCCGTCGTAGAAGCGGAACGAGAGCTTCTGCAGGTGGTCGAAAGCCCGCGCCCGCATCGTGGTCTCGATGTTGATGCCGAGCACGTGGCCCCAGTAGGTCACCACCACCATCAGCGCGGCATTGGCGACGTAGACCAGCGTGAGGCCTGCCGCCGCGAGGAGGATCAAGCCCCAGTCCTGTCGGGGCAGCAGCGAGTCGATGAAGCCCTTTACGGCGATGGGGAAGCCGAGTTCCAGGAGCCCTGACAGCACCGCGCAGCCGAAATCGACCAGGAACAGCGTCCGATACGGCCGGTAATAGGTGAGGAAGGCCTTCAGCATCGCGCGGCTCGGATCAGCGTTGGGCGGTGCAGGCGACGGGGCAGAGCGCCCCGCAGGACGGCACCCCCGGCAGACGGTGGCGCAGGCAGCAGACGCGCCGCCGCCGACAGCCCGACGCCGCCGGGCACAGCGCCTGCGCCAAGGGGCTCCTAGCGCAGCCCGGGCCGGCACGCCATCCGAGGCAGGCCGCGACGTCTTCACAAGCGGAGGCACAGTTGGGAGCCATGCCGGCCCCCTGCCCATCCCCGGGCAGAGTCCCGAGTTCCTGGGCGACGTAGTCGAGGATTACCGCGGCGTTGCCCCAAAGGATCCGGGGCGCGATCCCGCAGCGGGCGTGGCACAGCTCCACGAACGGGCGCAGGTGCGCCTCCACGAGCCCAGAGAGTCCGGGGGCCGGGCAGGCCGCGCAGCCGAGCCTGCCGGCGGGGATGTAAAAGCGGCACGGGCGCCCAGACGTGTCGATCTCAAGACTCACCGCGTCGAAGGCGAGCGGCAGCGGTCGGCCGAGGCGGATCAGGGCAGTCAGTGCCGGCGTCGCGAGGGCTGCGAGGTAGAATTGGCTCCAGTACGAGACCCGGATCCGTGGGTCCGCGATCTGGAACTCCGCGCCGAACCCAGCCCCGAAGGCCGCGAGCGTCGCATCGAACACAGCCGCGTCGCGCAGGGCGCCGAGGGGCAGCGCCCCCGGGCCGCCTTGACCCTCAGCGACGCCGTTTCGATAGGTTGCGAGCGAGTCGGGCACCTTCGCGGCGACCTCGGCGATCATAGCGCCGCCCCGTCGGCCCGCAGTGTCCGGCTCACCGCGATAGCGAGCCACGCTGCCGCGGCGGCGTAGAGCGGCAGGGTGGCGGTGAAGTAGCCTGGCCAGCCGATCCAGCCGGCGAGCGCCGGGGCGGCGACCCGCAGCGGCATGGCGGCGAAGAAGGCCGCCCCGAACAGCAGCGCGTAGTCGGTGGCAGGCTTCGGCCCCTGCGCCCAGCGGTAGATCATGTTGAACACCGGCACCCCGAGGAAGCCGCCTGCGACGAAGCTCAGCACGGTGGCGGCAATCCCGAGCCCCGCCGACCCGACCGCGCAGGCTCCGGCCATCAGGCCCCCGGAGGCGAAAACACCGACGGCGCCGCCAGCGATCAGTCGGACCGCGCCGAACCGCGCGGCCAACCCGCCCGCCGCCACCGCCATGACCAGGTTGACCCCCGGCAGCACGGTGCCGGTCAGGAACCCGACCTGCCCGAGCGACACGCCGAGATCGAGGAGCGCCAGGGTGTTGGGTCCGGCCAGCAGGTAGGAGGCGGCGAAGTAAGCCCCGAGGACGAGCACCCGTCCCGCCAGAGTGCGCAGCCGCGCCAGCCCCCCCGACCATCGCTCCGGGCCGCCCGCCACCCCGTGGAGGCGCGCTTCCGGGTAGCCCAGGATCGGCAGCAGGCAGAGGGCGTCGAGGGCCGCGCAGGCCAGGGCCGCCCTACGCCAGCCGAGGCTGTCGTAGGAGCCAACCAGCACGCCGACACCCAGGATGCCCCCCAACGAGGCCCCGCACAGCTTGGCCGAGGCCACAAAGGCGCGCTGCACCGCCGGCACGGTCTCGACCACCAGAGCTTCGAGAGCGATGTCCATGGTCGCCACACAGGCGCAGGCGGCCACCGCCAGGGCGAGGAGTACCGGGAGTGGCCAGTGCGCGCCGAAACTCAAGGTGGTCAGCAGGAGGATCGTCGTCGCCTGGGCCGCCGCGATCCAGCCGACCCGATGCGCGAGGACCGGCAGGCGGAGCCGGTCGAGCAACGGCGCCCACAGGAAGGTGAGCCCGACCGGCAGGTTGATGAGCTGCAGTAGCCCGACCTCGGCCAGCCCCACGCCCCGGGCCCGCAGGATCAGCGGCGCGCCGCCCGAAAGGAAGCCGAGCGTCGCTCCGAAGGTCATGTACAGGCAGAAGAATGGTGCGAGCGGGCGCATCCCGGATAGGGAACCGCCGATGCGTACAATGAGCCGTCTGACGGCAGACTGGGTTACCGCATGCGACATCTAAGGCTCCAGCGCGACACAGAGCCCTCCCATCGCACTCGGCGAACCAACGATCCCGAGCCATTCAAATAGTGGTAGTTCATAATCAACCTAATTCTTTATTTTACTTTAGATTTCCATAGATAGATCGCGAAGTCGGCCCAAATCAAGCCACCAAGGTAGATATAGCAAGAACGACGGATATTCGGATCCAGATCAGGTCTAGCTGCATTCTGAAAGGCTGAGCCTGCTCCGCTTGTAATCTCGCCAACAGAGGCATGCCGTCCGGCTGTGTGATCACGTCGGCATCGCTCCATTGATCCGGAGAGGTTGAACGCGCTCAGAACGTCAGGCGTGCTGTCAGCACGAAGGTCCGACCTGGACCGGGCGTGGCCGAGCCGTAACCGGAGACGGTCTCGAAGTTCTTGGTATTAGCGATGTTATAGACGTTGAGCTGCAACGCCGCGTTTTCGGTAAGCCGATAACTGGCCAGTGCGTCGAACCGCCAATAGCCAGGCACGAGGGCGGTGTTCGCCGAACTGGTGAAGCGCTCGCCCACATAGTACGCGCTCCCGCCGACCGTCAGACCGGGCAAGACCAGGTAGGTGCTGGTGAGCGCGAACGTGTTATGCGGCGTGTTGGCCAGGATGTTGCCCGGCGTCGACACGAAGGCACCCGTGGTATTCTGGGCGCTCTTCAAGACGCGGCCGTCCAGATAGGTGTAGCCGCCGAACACACTCCACGCGTCCGTGATCTTGCCGGCAACGCCAAACTCGAAGCCCTTGACCCGCGTGGTACCAACTTCGGAGTAGATCCCGTTCGTTGAGTCGACCGCCTCGATCGCGTTCTGCTGCGTGATTTGAAACACCGCCCCCGTTAGACTGAGCTGACTGTCGAACAGATCATACTTGGCGCCGGCCTCGTAGGTTTCGTTGGTGGTCGGCTTGAGGTTCTGTTGACCACCGGTGATCGTTAGGTACTCGCTCGATGGGTCAAACGAGGTTCCGTACATGAAGTAGACGCTGGCGTTGTCGACCGGGTGGACAACTGCACCCGTCCGCCAGCTGACGAACTGCACCTTGTTGACAACGTTGTACGGCGTTGTCGCGTTCACTGGGCCTGTCTGGATATAAGACGGCGTCAGGACCGAGGCCGCGTGCTGATGGACCGTGAGATCGTCGTACCGGAGACCGCCCATCAACTCCAAGTAGCGATTGATTTTGACCTGATCGCTCGCATAGACGCCGACCGTATTGCCGACGTCGTAGGTGTCCGTACTGATGGTTGGAACGACACCTGGACTGGTCGGGTAGGGATTGGGCAAACCGACGTTGACGCGCGAACCGCCCGTGATGTTGGTCCGGTACTGATCGCGGGTCTCCTGGCTGAGCTCGATCCCGCTCAGTAGCGTGTGCTGAAGGCCGAACGTATCAACGTGCCCGACCAGATCGGTCTGGTTCGTGAACAGCGTGTTGACGGTGTGGTTCTGGAAGTCGTTCGTGTTGTTCACGTACAGGCTTCCTAGTGGACGCGCGAACAAGGCCGCACTCGAAAGCGCCGCTCCGCCGGTAGCCTGCCCGTAGAGGTTCGTCGCGTTGACTTGAACACCGCGGACACGCACGAACCGGTCGATTAGCGAGTAGCGCGTGGTGTTGGTGATATTCCAGTTTTGATCGAAGGTGTGCTTGTACTGCAGGGTGCCGATATGGGCGTCGACCTGCTCAGTGTCGGACAAGCCCGGGCTGAGCCGGCCGAAGTAGGTGTTCTTCGAGACCGGTGCCGGCTGCCCGTAATACGTCCCAAAGTAACCGCCCGGCAGGATCGGGATGCCGTAATCCGGGATGTTGTTGTCCTTCTGGTAGATGTAGCTGACCGTCACTTGATCGTCCGGCGTCAGGTTGGCCCGGATCGAGGGCGCGACGCCGAAGCGCGTGGTGTTGATGTGGTCGCGGCCGGCGACATCCGTGTCGTTGGCGAGGAACGCCAGACGGACGGCCGAGTCGCCCAGGACCTGGTTGATGTCGCCGGTGACGCGCGCGCCCGGGGCGCTGTAGCTCGACGCGTCGATCTGGACCTTGTCGGCGGCGAAGAACGGCAGCTTGCTGGTGACGTTGACGACGCCGCCAGTCGAGCCGCGCCCGAACAAGAACGAGGAAGGCCCCTTCAGCACCTCGACGCTCTCGATGCTGAAGGTGTCCCGCGTATACCAGCCAGGGTCGCGGACGCCGTCACGATAGAAGTCGTTGCGGGCCGAGTAGCCGCGGATGTTGATGTTGTCGCCCTGCGTGCCGCCCTCGCCGCCGAACATGGTGATGCCGGGCACGTTGCGTAGCGTCTCGACGAGCGTCGAGTCGCGCTGATCCTGAATGAGTTGCTGCGGGACGACCGTGATGGTCTGAGGGGTGTCGAGGATCGGGGTCGGTAGCCGCTGAAGCTGAAGCTGCCGGGGATTGTACGGCGAGCCCGTGGGTGGTCCCGACGTGGTGACGTCGAGTTGGTCCATGACGATCGAGATGGCCTCTTGCCCTGCGGCCGGCGCGGCGACGAAGGCCAGCGAGGCTGCGCCGAACGCGGCCTGCGAAAGGCGGGTCAATCCGGCTGCGCGAGGGCTGGATCCGTTGTCGAATGAGGGGCCAAACCCATCATCGGCGGCCGAGAAAAGTTCGGCGATCAGTTCCTGCTTCTTCATAACAGTTCTAGAATGCCTGCACCGTACGTATCTGCCGGGTATCTTAATCCGCATTCTAATATCAATCGGAATCTGTGTGCCCGAAATATTTTGCTGTTATTTCTTGATTATAATAATTTAAAACTGATGATATACTGGATAAATTCTAAGCTAGCCGAATTGCTTTCGATGCGGTCTTGAACCAAGACCGGCCGGCGGTGGCTGAGCGGGCATGAGACCGATGGCGTTTGAACGACTCCCTTCCGGGCGCACGATGTTCCGCAAGGTGCATCTGTGGCTCGGGATCGGCTTGGCGCTCCTGATCGTGCCGATCACGCTCACCGGCCTGGTCCTCGTGTTCGATGACGAGATCGACGAGGTCCTCAATCCCAGCCTCTACGCGACCACCGGCACGGCCGTGGCACGTCCCGCGGACGAGTACATGCAGAGCGCAAGCGAGGCCGTCGGCGGCCGAGCTGCGATGCTGCGCTGGCCGAACGGAGAAGGCAGGCCGGTTACCGTCATGGTCCGCCTCCAACCCCCACTATCCCCGGCTGAGCGCAAGCCGGACGGTGAGCGTGCCACCGACCGGAGCGGCCGGCCCGAGGGCCAGGCCGGCAATAGGCGGCCGCCCAGCCGTCTCGTCTATCTCGACCCACCGACCGGCGCGGTGCTCGGTATAAAGGACTTCCGTAATTCGTTGATCGGGCAAGTCCACGTCTTCCACGAGAACCTCATGGTTCCGGAATACTCCGGCCGCGCCATCGTCGGCTGGATGGGCGTCGCGCTGCTCCTACTGTCGTTGACCGGGCTGGTCCTCTGGCTGCCACGCAACGCGCGCCTCGTGCGCGCCTTCGCCTGGCGCCGGGGCCCAACGACGAGCATCAACCTGCATCACCTCGCGGGCTTCTGGATCTCGATCCCCTTGGGGTTGATGGCGCTCACCGGCATCGTGCTGGCCTTCCCGCCGCAGGCGAGCGCCGTGCTGAACGCGCTCGACACGCCGCAGCCACCTGTTAGGCGCGCCGGCGCCGATCCACTCATGCCACACCCGGCACTCACGGCGGAACGGGCCCTTGAGATCGGGAAGGACGCTGCCGAACCTGAGACACCGCGGATGCTCGCTGCGCCCAGCATAACCACGAGGGCGTGGCGCTTGGAGGTCGAGGCCCCAGATGGTACGCGGCACTCGATCAGCATCGACGACGCGACCGGGCAAGCGACACTGGAACAACCGCCGCGCCGTGGGGATGCCATAGGCACCTGGATGCGGCGCGTGCATGAGGGCCGCTCACACGGCCCGGTCTGGGCGACGCTGGCGGGCCTCTGCGGGGCCCTGCCGACGCTCCTGGCGATCACCGGCGTGCTGATGTGGTTGCGGAAGCGGCGGAACAATGCGGCGCTGCGGGGCGGCACCTCCGCATTGCCTAACCCGCGTTTGATGTCCGCCGAGAACGCCTAGCCAAACGGACCCATCTCATGCTCGTACATATCCCGCAGGTGCTCAGCGCAGATCAGGTCGCCCGCTGCCGTGCGATCATGGATCGTGCTGCCTGGACCGACGGTCGAGTCACCGCCGGGTTCCAGTCGGCGCAGGTCAAGAAGAACCTTCAGCTGCCGGAGGGCACTCCAGAGGCTCGCGAGCTCGGCGACATGGTCCTGCTCGCGCTCAAGCGCAGCCCGCTGTTCCTCTCGGCCGCGCTGCCGCACACCGTGTTCCCGCCTCTGTTCAACCGGTACGACGCCGGCATGACTTTCGGCGCACACATCGACAACGCCATCCGGCAGTCGCTGGATGGCCAGCGCATCCGGACCGACATCTCGGCGACGCTGTTCCTCAGTGGGGCGGATGAGTACGACGGTGGCGAGCTGACGGTCGAGGACACCTACGGCAGCCACGCCGTCAAACTGCCGGCAGGTGACTTGATCATCTACCCGGCCGACAGCTTGCACAACGTTACGCCGATCACGCGCGGCTCACGGGTGGCCTCCTTCTTCTGGATCCAGAGCCTGATCCGCGACCGGACGCGCCGGGCCCTGCTGTTTGACCTCGACACTTCGATCCGGCATCTGACCCGCGACGTACCGGGACACGAGGCGCTGGTGTCTCTGACGGGGACCTATCACAACCTGCTTCGGCAATGGGCCGAGACATGACGTGCTCCGTCTATGCGCTCAGCCGTTGTCGCAGCCGGCTGCACATCAGCATGCTCCATTCGAGTATTTGCCCTTCCGCGAGCAAGGCGTCGCCGCTTCACTTACGGCAGTCCCAGTAAGCTGCGGGCGACTGTCGGCGGCTGGATCGAAGCGCCTACGTCCGCTTCGGCAGTTGAGCGCGTACGGTCGGAGTCTCCGCGCTGGACGCGGAGCCGAAGGTCTGCTTCCGGGCGGCAAGCCAACTTCCATTTGCCTCCCATTGCAGCCATCAGTGTGGTTCGTTTTGTGTATGCGGACGGGAACCGGCACTGTTGGTTCGTTATGGGTGCTCCTTAAACGAACCAGTCTGACAGCCACTTCCGACCCATACCAGCCGCCCAGGTCGCTGCCAGCGCTTCTTAGAAGCCGCCATTAGTCGGCCATCCAGCAACTTCGGCTCAGGGCGGGAAGTCGTGACTTAAGACCCAACTCGTGCTGGAAGGAACTCAATCTTCCATGCGAGCTGGGCCTCATAATGCAATAGCCGCCGGAAGAGATCAGGCGGATGCCGCTGACAGGTCAAACACATCGGAGAACGTCAAATTCGTTGGGGTAGTCCACGCAGCAGCCCGTGACCATTGTGATATGGACGGCGCAGTAAGCGCCTCTGTGGCCCTCGCCTCGACGCGGAAGTCTGCTGCCCTGAGCGCACCCCGGCCCTTGAGGAAGAAGCCGAAGTGCAGCGAGATCGCATCGGCCGGAACGTTCACCACAACTCGGCGCTCGACCTGACCTGACCGGTATTTTGGACCGAGCCGATTGAGAGGCTACTGCATGGTGGCGGCGATGGGTAGCCGGAAGGCCAGATCCGGGTAGCTGACAGGCGCGGGCGGCCGATAGCCCAGGGACGAATGCGGCCGGACGCGG
>NZ_JAKSXX010000116.1 GCF_022829385.1 Methylobacterium sp. J-070
CGGTCCGCGACGTCGAGCTCCCAGGCCACCAGCGGGTCGTACAGGGTCAGGCCGGTGAACTGGTAGCCGCCGGCGCCTCGGTCCGGCTGCCCGGTGGTCAGCGGCAGGTCGGTCATGGAGATGCCGTAGGTCAGGCTGCCCGGCGCCGCGCCCTCCGCGCCGGCCCGGCCCGCCGCTCCGAACGCGGCGAGCGCGGCGCCCCCGGCCATCAGGGCGCGGCGTGTCGGCTTGATCAGGTCCATCGTGTCTCTCGGCTGAACGCGGATGCGCCGCACGGAGCGGCGCCCGCTTCTCAGGCGCGCCACGGCGTTCTGAGGGACGCGATCCCGTGCTGCATACAGAATGATGCACGCATCATGCCTAGCCGGACCTCCGGAGGCGGCGACCGAGCCTGCCCGATCTCAGGCCCGCTCGACTTTTTAGGCCCGCCGGACTTTCAGGCCTGCCAGACTTGGCCGGGCCGGAGCGCCAGGAACCGCGCGGGCGGGAGGCCGGCGGCATCGAGCGCCGCCGCCAGGGCCTCGGCGGGCCGCTCGATCCCCTCGTCGGTGAGCTGGAACGTGCCCCAGTGATGGCCGAGTGCCTGCTCGGCGCCCAGGAGCATCAGGGCCTCGACCGCCTCGGCGGGATTGACGTGCTGCGCCTGCATGAACCAGCGCGGCTCGTAGGCGCCGATCGGCAGCGTCGCCAGACGGGGGGCACCGAAGCGGGTGCGGATCTCGCGGAACAGCGCGCCGTCGCCGAAGCCGGTGTCGCCCACGTGGTAGTGCACGCCCCGGGGCGAGGTGATCACGAAGGCGCACCACAACGCCATGCGCCGGTCGTTGACGCCCCGCGCCGACCAGTGGTTCGCGGGCGTCAGGTGGACCTGCAGCCCGTCGCCGAGGTCGACCGTCTGGCCCCAGTCGCGGGTCTCGACGTGCATGGTGGCGTCGTAGCCGCGCAGGATGGCGTCGTTGCCGAGGGGCGCCACGATCAGAGGCTGATGGCCCTGCCAGATCCGGGCAAGGCTCGGCCCGTCGAGATGGTCGTAGTGGTTGTGGGTGATCAGCACCGCGTCGATGGGCGGCAGGTCGGCCAGCGCGATGCCCGGCGGGTTGACGCGCTTCGGCCCGGCGAAGCGCACCGGGCTCGCCCGCTTGGCGAAGACCGGATCGATCAGGATGTTGCGGCCGGCGACCTGCACCAGGTAGCTCGCATGGCCGATCAGCACCACCCGCAGCCCCGCGACGCGCTCGGGGGGCCGGTCTGCGGGATGGGGGCTGGGGAAGCTCCTCGGCCAGGGCTCGCGCTGCCGCTTGGCCTGCCAGCGGAGCACGTCCGGCAGCGACTTGTCGGTCGCCTGGTCCGGCAGGAAGAACCTTAGCCCGTCGAAATGATCGGAGACGGGCCCGCTGTAATAGGGGTTCTTGCCGCGCCGGTGGGCGGCGTAGCCGACACCGCCGAGCGTCATCACCGTGGCCGCGCTGGCGACCGTGAGCAGGCTGCGCCGTTTCATGCGTCTCAGATGGCCGCCGCGGCGGACCGGTCAAGCTCTCCGCCGGCGCGGCCGGGCGCCTCAGGGGACGAAGCGCGGAGGCCGGCTCACTCGACGGCCTCGGCGGCGAGCGACAGGCGCGCCCGGTAGATCACCTTGCCGACGCCGTCGCGCACGCAGGCGACGTAATCCTGGCGCTCGACGTCCGGCAGCATGTCGCGGGCGATCGCCGACATGATCCGGGTGACCTTGGCGCGCGCGGCCGGCAGATCGGGCAGATCGAAGCCGACCTCATCGCGGATCGGCTGCGAGCCGTCGTGAAGATCGATGAAGAAGCGAGGCATCGGCGCGAAGCGTCTCAATGAGAGGTAATGCGCTGCGATGATTGCTCTATGTATGGTTAATGAGGTCTTAAATGCCGGGCGATAGCGGTGTCGGCGGCCGCCGGATCGACCACGAAGGGCGCGGAGCCGACCGCCGCGTCCGCGACCCGCGATGTCCGGCCCCCTCGCCGACGCGGCAGCGGGATCCGATCGCATCCCGTGCAAGCCGACGTGACCGCCCCGGGGCCCGCCCGTTCCGTGGGCCCGGTCAGGAGCGCCAGCGCAGCTCGCGACGCTCCAGCGGGTTGGCGAACGCGCGGCCGTCGCGGGCGGATTCCAGCGCCTCGCGCTTCAGGCGGAAATACCATTGCGAGGGCAGGTCGCCCTGTCCGAACAGCACCATGGTGGGCTTGCGGTCCAGGCCGGCCTGCGCGTGCTGGAGGACCTGCTGGTCCTGCGTCAGGAACTGGCGCATCAGCGGCCGGGCGACGGGCTTGAGCAGGTTCAGCGCCGGCATGCTCCAGTAGAGCGCGTTGGTGAGCAGGGTGCGGTCCGGGCTCAGCGGCGTCGCGAAGGTGTAGTTCGCCACCCGCTTGGCCCCCGCCCGGATGCGCTCCAGGCGAACGCCGGGCAGGCGGAACTCGATCTCGACCTCCGGCACGCCGCCGAGCAGGCGGTAGACCGGCGAACTCGTCGTGGTGGCGTGGCTCGTCATGACGAAGCCGTGCGGCACCGGCTGGAAGGTCTTCACCTTCTCGCGCAGCTGCTTCGAGGGCCGGAACCACCAGGAATCGTGCACGAAGGCGACGTGTCCCGGATCCACGAGGCTCAACGTCGTGAGATCGAACGACGCCTCGACGACGAGCGCGACCACGAGGGACCCCGCGGGCTCGAAGTCCAGCTCCGGCACGGCGGGCACGTCGCCGCCTTCAGGCCCGAGATGCGGGTTCACCCAGAGGAACCCGGCGCTCTCGCGGACCGGGAAGCGCTGGACCTGGATGCGGGAGAAGTCGGCGGCGTCGTGCTCCGAGAGCGTGGGGACGTCGCGGCACCGACCGTCCGTGCCGAAGCGCCAGCCGTGGAACGGGCACATCAGCGTTTCGCCGTCGAAGCGGCCTTTCGAGAGCGCCATGCCGCGATGCGGGCACCGGTCGCGCAGCGCGAAGGGGCTGCCGTCAGGGGCGCGGCCGAGCACGATCTGCTCGCCGTTCAGCTCGACGGCGCGGAGTCCCGGCCCGGGGCCCCTCCCACCGGCCGCCGTGCCGAGGCTCCGGGACGGACCGACGCAGTACCACGCGTTCCCGAGCGGCTGGCGCATCGCGTCGGGGTCGAGGGCGGCCTCGTCGGCGGGGCGGGGCGGGTTCGTGAAGGGCGCGTTCACGGCGGTGCGGCCTGACCTCGGGGGGCTCGTCATACGCCCGGGGGCCGAAACGGGGAAGCTCGCGGCCGGGGAGGACAAACGGGCGCAGGCGGGAGGCTTCACAATCCCGGCGCGGCCACCTACCTTCGCGTCACCCGCAACGAACGAAAGGAGGTGATCCAGTGTCTCATTGTCATCAGCCGTGTGTCTCGGCTCATCGGACCTGGACCGTCGCCTCCGGCGCGTCGCTCTAAGACGCGTCAGAGACCCGATCTCGGGACAGTTCCGCCGGACATCACGGTTCGGCAATGGAAGGGCCACCCTCTCGGGTGGCCCTTCGGCTTTTCAGGCCTCTGCGGGGACGCGCTCAGCGCTTCTGCATCTGGAAGAGCGGCTGGGCCAGCGCCTCGGTCCGCGCACGCCACAGGTCGCGCTCCTCGCGCACCGCGTCACGCTCGCCCGCCAGGGTGAGGGTCTCGGCCCGCAGCGCCTCGCGCTCGGTCCGCAACGCCTCCAGCTCGGTCTGGAACCGCTCGCGCTCGGAACCGATGCTCTCGCGCTCGGCGCGGATCTCGTCCTGCTCCGCACGCAGCTGCTCCAGCGAGCCGATCTCGTCGCGGATGTGCTCGCGGAGCGCCCGGATCTCCTCCGCCAGCATCGCCTGCAGGGTGTCCTGGTGCTCGGCCTCCAGGCGCAGCTTCGCCTTCAGCATCAGGTTCTCGGCCATCAGCTCGGACAGGTCGGCATCCTCGGGCGCCTCCTCGCGCAGCTCGGCGAGGGACTCCGCCGGTCCGACCACCCGCGGCGACCACACCGTCTCGGCGGCGCGGGCCGCCTTCGGCTCCGGTCGCGACGCCTCGGGCTGCGCCTCGCCGCGCGTCTCCGGCGCGCCCTGGGTCTTCATCGCCGCGAGCCAGTCCCGAAGCGGGCCGGGCGCGGTGCGGTTGGCGGCCTCGTTCGGCGGCGTGGAGCGGGCGGGTTCCGACATCGGCGGGCGTCCTGAGCGAATACCGCACGATGACAATCCGAACATGCTTAACGATCGGTAAAAACACCTGTCCGCGCAACGTCCTGTCGCAGGGCGACCCGGGCGGCGGGCCCTGCCGCGGACACGCGAAATTGACTTTCCGCCGCGGCGCGGCTACGTCCCGCCCTCCCGATCCGTAGCAGATCGACCCGTGCCAAGCCGACCGGTCCCGTGAGACCGGAGGTCAACGCCCGACAGCGCGTCTGCGCCCTCGGGCGCGATGGGCGTTGGGCCGATCCGCCAGGACGGGACCCGCCGGCCGAGGCACCCGCATGACGCAGGATCAGCAAGCGTTGACCATCGAGGACGCGATCAACGAGACCTGCCCCTGGTCGGGCAAGCCGATCTCTGCGGATTCGCTCACCCTCTACAACGGCGCCGTGGTGGGCTTCTGCAACCCGGGATGCCGGGACAAGTTCGCCGGCGCCGTGCGCAGCTTCGAGGCCGCCCTCCAGGCGCGCCGCGTCGAGCGCGCCGGCCTGGAACAGTAACGGCAGGGCTGCACCGGAATGTTCGAAGGCCTGTCCGACCGCCTCTCCGGCATCCTCTCGGGGCTCACCCGACGGGGGGCCCTGACCGAGGCCGACGTCACCGCCGCCATGCGCGAGGTGCGCCGCGCCCTGCTGGAGGCCGACGTCGCCCTCGAAGTGGTGCGCGGCTTCACCGACAAGGTGCGCGAGAAGGCGGTGGGCGCCGTCGTGCTCAAGTCGGTCACCCCCGGCCAGATGGTCGTGAAGATCGTCAACGACGAGCTCGTGGCGATGCTCGGCACCGACGCCGAGACCGTCGACCTCAACGCCCCCGCGCCGGTGCCGATCCTGATGGTCGGCCTCCAGGGCTCGGGCAAGACCACCACGACGGCCAAGATCGCCCGGCGCCTGTCCGAGCGCGAGAAGCGGAAGGTGTTGCTGGCGTCGCTCGACACCCGCCGCCCGGCCGCGATGGAGCAGCTCGCCGTCCTGGCCAAGCAGGTCGGCGTCGAGAGCCTGCCGATCGTGGCCGGCCAGTCGGCGGTGCAGATCGCCAAGCGCGCCATGGAGGCGGCCCGGCTCGGCGGCTTCGACGTGGTGATGCTCGACACCGCCGGGCGCACCACGGTGGACGAGGGCCTGATGGCCGAGGCCGCCGAGGTCAAGGCCGCGACCCGGCCCCACGAGGTCCTGCTGGTCGCCGACGCCCTCACCGGCCAGGACGCGGTCAACACCGCCCGGGCCTTCGACGAGCGGCTCGGCGTCACCGGCATCGTGCTGACCCGCATGGACGGCGATTCCCGCGGCGGCGCGGCGCTCTCGATGCGCGCCGTCACCGGCAAGCCGATCAAGCTCGTCGGCGTCGGCGAGAAGGTCGACGCGCTGGAGGAGTTCCACCCGGCCCGCGTCGCCAACCGCATCCTCGGCATGGGCGACATCGTCTCGCTGGTCGAGAAGGCCGCCGAGACCATCGACCACGAGCAGGCGCTCCGCACCGCGGAGAAGATGCGCAAGGGCAAGTTCGACCTCGAAGACCTGTCCATGCAGCTCGCCCAGATGGAGAAGATGGGCGGCATCGGCGGCCTGATGGGCATGCTGCCCGGCATGGGCCAGATCAAGAAGCAGGTCGAGGGCGCCAACCTCGACGAGAAGATGTTCAAGCGCCAGCGCGCGATCATCTCGTCGATGACTGCCCAGGAGCGGAAGAACCCCGACCTCCTCAAGAACAGCCGCAAGAAGCGCATCGCGGCCGGTTCCGGCGTCGACGTCTCGGAGATCAACAAGCTCCTGAAGATGCACCGGACCATGGCCGACATGATGAAGGCGATGGGCCAGGGCAAGCGCGGGATCGGGCAGGCGCTCGGCTCGATGTTCGGGCTGGGCGGCGGCGGCATGGGTGGTGGAATGGGCGGCGGCATGCCGGGGGGCCTTCCGCCCGGGATGCCCGAGCCGACCCCGGAACAGATCGCCCAACTCGAAAAACAGTTCGGCGGCAAGCTGCCGCCGATGCCGCCGGGCCTGGGCGGGGGCGGGATGCCCAGGATGCCGGGGCTTCCCGGACTCGGCGGTCCGAAGCTTCCGGGTCTCGGCGGGTTCATGCCGGGGAAGAAGAAATGAGCATCCTCTCCGCACAAGCCGTCGATCCCGAACTCGCACGCCTGCGCGACAGCATCGACAATTTCGATGCGGCGCTGATCCATCTCCTCGCCGAGCGGTTCCGCTGCACGCAGCGGGTCGGCGAGCTCAAGGCCCGCAAGGGGATCCCCCCTTCCGATCCGGACCGGGAGGCCCGTCAGGTCGCCCGGCTCCGCACCCTCGCGGTCGACGCCAAGCTCGACCCCGATTTCGCCGAGAAGTTCCTTGCCTTCGTGGTCAAGGAAGTGATCCGGCACCACCAGTCGATCGCGGCGACGCACGAGTCGGCGACCGACACCGAGAGAAAGTAAGACGATGGCCCTCAAGATCCGCCTCACCCGCGGCGGCGCCAAGAAGCGCCCCTACTACCGCATCGTCGTCGCCGACGCCCGCGCCCCGCGCGACGGCCGCTTCATCGACAAGGTCGGCGCCTACGACCCGATGAAGCCCAAGGACGATCCGGCCCGCATCGTGCTCGACAACGAGAAGATCCAGGGCTGGCTCGCCAAGGGCGCGCAGCCGACCGACCGGGTCCTGCGCTTCCTCGATCAGGCCGGCCTCGCCAAGCGCCCGACGCGGAACAACCCGCAGAAGGCCGAGCCGGGCGAGAAGGCCAAGGAGCGCGCGACCAAGCGCGCCGAGAAGGCCGCCGCGCCCGCCGAGGACGCCGCCGCGTAAGGCGCCGCATCATGGCGCGCCGCCCCGCAGGTCCCTCCCCCCGCGACGGCGGCCGCCGCGGCCGCAAGAACGCGGCGGTCGGCGCGATCGCGCCCGACGCCGCGACCTCGCCGAAGGCACCGGCCGCGAAGGCGCCGGCGCAGCCGGGGCCCGCCGATCCGAACCTCGTCCTCCTGGGCGAGTTCGGCCGCGCGCACGGGCTGACCGGCGAGGTCCGTCTCAAATCCTATACCGCCGAACCGATGGCGATCGCCGGCTACGGTGCCCTGCTCGGTTCGGACGGGCGCAGCCTGACGCTCGCCGAGGTGCGGCCCGCCCCGGGCTCCTCGCCCGACATGCTGATCGCCCGGGTGAAAGGCGTCTCCGGGCGCAACGCCGCCGAGGCGTTGAACCGGCTCGCCCTGTTCGTCCCCCGCGACCGCTTGGCCGCCCCGGAGGACGAAGACGAGGTCTACGCGGCCGACCTGATCGGCGCGACGGCGGTCGACGCGGCCGGGACCCTCATCGGGACCATCGTGGCCGTGCCGAACTACGGCGGCGGCGACTTGCTGGAACTGCGCTCGCCCGCCGGCGGCACCACCGCGCTCCTGCCCTTTACCAAGGCGTTCGTGCCGGTGCTCGACATGGAGCAGCGGCGGGTCACGGTGGTTCCCCCGGAGGACCTGTTCGCGCCGCCGGGGGAGAAGCCGGCCGACGATCCGGGCTGAGTCGGCAGGCTCGCGTGGGCGGGCCATACGGTCCGCGACACGACAGGCACACCCGATATGGCCCGCCCTCCCCCCTCCGCGGGGGAGGGAGTAGCGCGGATGCGGCCGCATCTCCCCTCGAACGAGGTGTGTGAATCCGGCAGCCCTTCCGGAAAGATGCCCCGCGCTTCGTCATCGAAACACAGCATCGCTGTCGCGGACCGTGCCCGTTTCGGCCGCGTAACCTCTACGGCGCCGGCCCCGCCACGGCGGCTCGGGCGATGACCAGAGGCTCGGCGCTCATGGCGAGCGGCCCGTCGAACGGGCGCTCGTGGAGCGCGATCAGGCCGAGGGTGGTCACCATGGCCAGCGAGAAGGTGGTCAGCACCGTGGCCTGGGCGGCCGGGTACTCTGTGTGGACGAGGCCCAGCGCCACGAGGGTCAGGGCCGCCAGGACCAGGAGGGTCAACCACTTGGTCTCGTCGCTCGCGGTCTGGCTCAGGGCCAGCCGCTCGCCGCGGTCGGCCCGCAGGGCCATGGCGGCGTTGAGCAGCGCGGCATGGACCGGGGCGCCGGCCTCGGCGGTGATCTTGGGATCGGAGACCGTCTCGAGCAGGCGCCGCAGCCCGGCCCCGGCCTCGGGCGCGTAGCCACCCTCGCTCATGCGCGGCCATTCCTGCCTGATCACCACGTCGAGATAGGCGGCGAGCGCCGCCCGGATGTCGCGCATGTCGGACACCGAGGCGAGGCTCAGATCGTAGACCGCCAGGGCGTTGGCGCGCTCGGACTGGAGGGTCCGGGACGCCGCCCGCTGCCGCTCCCAGGCGTCGTTCGCCACGAAGCCCGTGAGCAGCGCGAGCAGGGTCGCGATCGCCGTGAAGTAGGTGGGCACCATGCCGGCGCCGAGGCGGACCACCACCGGGCGCGTCCGGCGCAGCCGCGTCGCCAGCCACAACAGGGCGCTGAGGGTGGCGAACGGCACGGCCAGGGCCGCGAAGATCGCCCAGAGCGGTTGATCGAGCCAGAGTCCGAGGAGCATGCGGCGGCCTGCACCGAGAGCGATGGAGCCTGATCCTGCCGGTCGCGGGCTGAGAAACCGTGAAGGCCGGGCGGCCGCCGCCGAAGCCGCGCGCTACCGCCGCGTCGTCGCGTCCCGGCAGGGCCGGATCGTCGCCGGCGCCGGTCGCGCGTCCGGGGCCGGGGCGGCGAACACCGCCAGGTAGGCGCCTCCCTTCAGCGGATGGAACCCGGTCTCGCGATAGCCGGCGGCCGTGAGCTCGCAGCGCAGGAGGGCCGGCGGGGTGCCGTGCCGGGAGGGGACATCGTCCGCATCGACGATGCCCACCCGGCCGCCGGGCCGCATCGCGGGCGCGAGGTTGTAGAGGAGGCCGAAGGGCTGGGTGATCTCGTGGTACATGTGGACGAGGATCGCCGCATCCACGGAGGCCGCGGGCAGGCGCGGATCGTGCGGCTCGCCCCGGACGGCGGTGACGTTGGCGAGGCCAGCCACGCGCTTCTCCAGGGCCGCCAGGTAGTCCGGGGTGACGTCCTCGGCCAGCACCCGGCCGCCCGGACCGACCCTGGGGCTCAGCCGCACCACGTAGTAGCCGCTGCCGGCGCCGATATCGGCCACCGTCTCGCCGGGCGCGATGCCCATGCCCTTGGCCACGGCCTCGAACTCGCCGGCCCGGTCGCGCTCGGCCTCCGAGGACCAGCGCGGCGCGACGATCTCGGCCACGGGCCGGTCGGGCCGGGGGAAGGCATCCGCGGGCGCGCCGGGCGGCGCCATCGGCTCGGCCGCGAAGGCCGGGCCGCCGAGGACGAAGGCGAAGAGAGCCAGGAATCGGATCATGGCCGGTAACCCGCCGACGGCCGAAACGGTGCCGGCGGCGTTGACCATGCCGCACCCCGCGCGCGATCAAGCGCCATGACGCGCGCGGACACGCCCTGGCGGGCCACGATCCTGACCCTCTACCCGGAGATGTTCCCCGGGCCCCTCGGCGTGTCGCTCTCGGGCGACGCCCTCGCCCGGGGCGACTGGAGCCTGGAGACCCGCAACATCCGCGCGCACGGGCTCGGCCGCCACCGCTCGGTGGACGACACGCCGGCCGGCGGCGGCGCCGGGATGGTGCTCCGTTGCGATGTCCTCGCCGCCGCCATCGACGCCGCGAGCCCCGCCGACGACCCGCGGCCGCGGCTGCTGATGTCGCCCCGCGGCCGGCCGCTCACCCAGGCGCGGGTGCGCGCCCTCGCGGAGGGGCCGGGGGCGCTCATCGTCTGCGGCCGATTCGAGGGGGTGGACGAGCGGGTGATCACCGGGCGCGGCCTGGAGGAGGTCTCGATCGGCGACTACGTGCTCTCTGGGGGCGAGGTCGCCGCCCTGGTGGTGCTCGACGCCTGCGTGCGGCTCCTGCCCGGCGTGATGGGCAAGGCGGAGTCCGGCCTCGAGGAGAGCTTCGAAGGCGGGCTCCTCGAATACCCGCACTTCACGCGCCCGCGCGACTGGGAGGGGCACACGATCCCGGAGGTGCTCTCCGGCGGCAACCACGGCGCCATCGCCCGCTGGCGGCGGGCGGAGGCCGAGCGCATCACCGCGGAGCGGCGCCCCGACCTGTCCGGCGCGGTCCCGCCTCCCCGCTCCTGATCAGGCCGCCTCCAGGTCGATCAGCGGACCGTCGCCATCGTAATCGAGGGGATCGAGATGCAGCGGCTGCGGCACCGGCCGCCGGAGACGGCTCGGCAGCGCCATGTGGGCCGTTAAGGCTCCAATAACCACAAGCAGAGCGGACCAGACCGCCACAATTGCGGCGCTGTGGATAGACATGGGCGTACCTCGAACACAACACGGCACGCCATTAAGGCTAACGCCCCAGGCTTAATCGACTGTTCCGCCGCCCCGGACAGCGTGTCCCGGCCGGGAGCAGGCGCCGGCGATCACCGCCCCGACGGGCGCTTGCCAGACGGCCGGTTTGGGCGCATGCGCGCTCCGGGGAACGCCTTCCCGTCGAGGGGCGCCCCTCTGCGAGGATGGATCCGATGACCAGCCGCCCCACGCAGCGCCCGCGCGTGCCCCACTTCTCGTCCGGCCCCTGCGCCAAGCGCCCCGGCTGGAGTCCGGCCGCCCTGGCCGACGCCGCTCTGGGCCGGTCGCACCGCTCCCCCGTGGGCAAGGCCAAGCTCGGCCGCGCCATCGACCTCACGCGGGCGGTCCTTCGGGTGCCGGCCGATTACCGGATCGGCATCGTGCCGGCCTCCGACACGGGCGCCGTCGAGATGGCGATGTGGACCATGCTCGGGCCGAAGCCCGTCGAGGTCGCCGCCTGGGAGGCCTTCGGCAAGGAGTGGGTCACGGACGCGCTGAAGCAGCTCAAGATCGACCCCCGCATCCACCAGACGCCCTACGGCGTGCTGCCGGACCTCGCCGCGATCGACACGAAGCGGAGCGACGTGGTCTTCACCTGGAACGGCACTGCGGCCGGCGTGAAGGTGCCGGACGGCGACTGGATCGCGGCCGACCGCGAGGGGCTGACGATCTGCGACGCCACCTCGGCGGCCTTCGCGCAGCCCCTGCCCTGGGACAAGCTCGATGTCGTGACCTTCTCCTGGCAAAAGGTGATGGGCGGCGAGGCGGCGCACGGCATGCTGATCCTCTCGCCCCGCGCCGTGGCGCGCCTGGAGAGCCACACGCCGCCCTGGCCGCTGCCGAAGGTCTTCCGCCTGGTGAAGGACGGCCGGCTGATCGAGGGCATCTTCAAGGGCGACACGATCAACACGCCGTCCATGCTGGCGGTGGAGGATTACCTCGACGCCCTGGGCTGGGCCGAGCGGATCGGCGGCCTGCCCGCGCTGCACGCCCGGGCCGACGCCAACGCCCGGGCGATCTACGACTGGGTGGCGCGCACGCCCTGGATCGCCCCGCTGGCGGTCGATCCGGCGACCTATTCGAACACGGGCGTGTGCCTGGTGATCGCCGATCCGGACGTGCTCGCCCGGGGCGACGCGGCGGTGTCGGCCTTCGCGGAGGGGATCGTCGAGCGCCTCGACCGGGAGGGGGTCGCCCTCGACATCGGCGCCTACCGCGACGCCCCGGCGGGCCTGCGGATCTGGTGCGGCGCCACCGTGGAGACATCCGACCTGGAGGCGTTGACGCCCTGGCTCGACTGGGCCTTCGCCGAGGAGAAGGCGGCGCTGGCGAAGGCGGCGTGAGCGCCTGACCCGTGTGTCGCTCCCGTCCTGCGGGAGCGGCTGCGCAACCTTGCCGGCGCGCAGGGATTGCGCGATGTCTCGGACCGAGCCTTGGAGTTCCGCGATGAGCCGCCACGCCGTTGCCCGCTGCGCCTGGGCTTCGGACGCGGCCGTCTGGTACGTCTCGGACAGCGATGTTGCCGGCCTCGCCACGGAAGCGGCCTCGCTCGAGGCGCTGCGGCAGAAGCTACCTGGAATGATCCAAGATCTTGGCGAGGATGATCAGAGCGGGGACATCGACGTCGATCTGATGGCCTCCGCGCATGATCGGGCCCGCTTGGGAACTGTGCACCTCATCTCAGCGCCCGTTTGACACGGCTTCTCCCATTCCAAACCGCATCCTGAGGTTCTGCGGAGCAGACTCGAAGGAGGACTCCAGGGATCGCGCGACTGGCTAGAGGCCTCCGTCGAAGCCTGCGCTGCACGCCGCTGGCTCAGGATGAGGCTGCGCGTCGGATCTCCATGGCAGCGGTCTCCGGTAGCATTGGTGATTGAAGTGTGAGGGGCGGACAGGCTCCGAGGCTCGGCCGCCCTGCAATGAGATCTTCACATAAAAACCCCGGCCCACAGGGAGCCGGGGTTGTCATGCCGTGGACGCGGCCCCTTGGGGCCGCGCCGTCCGTCTCAGTAGTTGTAGGCGCGCTCGCCGTGATCGGCGATGTCGAGACCCTCGCGCTCCTCCTCCTGCGTCACCCGCAGGCCGATCGTCAGGTCGACGAGCTTGTAGAGGATCGCCGAGCCGACGCCGGACCAAAGCAGAGTCAGGCCGACCGCCTCCGCCTGCACGGTGAGCTGGCTCATCATGTCGTAGGCGCCGACGACCATCTCGCCCGGCTTCGTGCTGTAGTCCGGGATGCCGACGCCGCCGAGGTTCGGGTCGACCAGGATGCCGGTCGCGAGCGCGCCCAGGATGCCGCCGACGCAGTGAACGCCGAACACGTCGAGCGAGTCGTCGTAGCCGATGGCGTTCTTCACGGTGGAGCACATCACGAAGCAGACCACACCGGCCACGAGGCCGAGTACGATCGAGCCCATCGGGCCGGCGAAGCCCGAGGCCGGGGTGACGGCCACGAGGCCGGCGATCGCCCCCGAGACCATGCCGAGCAGCGACGGCTTGCCCTTGAGCGCCCACTCGGCGAACAGCCACGCCACCGCGGCCGCGCAGGTCGCCACGAAGGTGTTGAGCATCGCGAGCGCGGTGGTGCCGTTGGACTCGAGGTTCGAGCCGGCGTTGAAGCCGAACCAGCCGACCCACAGCAGCGAGGCGCCGATCATCGTCATGGTCAGCGAGTGCGGGGCGAGCAGATCGCGGCCGTAACCGATGCGCTTGCCGAGGATCAGGCAGCCGACGAAGCCCGCGATGCCCGCGTTGATGTGCACCACGGTGCCGCCGGCGAAGTCGAGGGCGCCCTTCTGGAAGAGGAAGCCCGCATCCTTGTTGACGGCATCCAGCGCCGCCTGGGCGGTCGCCTTGGAGGCGTCGTCGGTGGCGGCGGCGAGCGCCTTGGCGGCGTTGCCGACGGCGTCCGGGCCGGCCCAGTACCAGACCATATGGGCCATCGGGAAGTAGATGAGCGTGACCCAGAGGATCATGAACACCACCAGCGCCGAGAACTTCATCCGCTCGGCGAAGGCGCCGACGATCAGCGCCGGGGTGATCATCGCGAACGTCATCTGGAAGCAGATGTAGACGTACTCGGGGATCACGACGCCGTTGGAGAAGGTCGCCACGGTGGAGTTCGCGTCGACGCCCTTCAGGAACGCCTTCGAGAAGCCGCCGATGAAGTCGTTGATGCCGCCGCCGTTGGTGAAGGCGAGGCTGTAGCCGTAGAACACCCACAGCAGGCCGACGATCGCCACGATGGCGAAGACCTGGGTCAGCACCGAGAGCATGTTCTTGGTGCGCACGAGGCCGCCGTAGAACAGGGCGAGGCCGGGGACCGACATCATCAGCACGAGGGCCGAGGAGATCAGCATCCAGGCCGTGTCACCCTTGTTGGGGACGGGGGACGGCGGCGGCGACGCCGCTTCCGGCACCGGCGTCTGCGCGAGGGATGGCTCGATCAGGAGGGCGGCGATCGCCGCTCCTCCCAAGCCGAGCATGAGGGCGTGACGAAGTTTCATGGGCACGTGGCTCCCGGTCTCGATTCCGTGTTGATTCAGGCAGTCTGCAGGGCTCAGCGGGCCCGGGGGCGCCGGGCCGCGGATCCGAGGGCGTCCGATCAGAGGGCGTCGGCGTCGGTCTCGCCGGTCCGGATGCGCACCGCCTTCTCCAGCGGCATCACGAAGATCTTGCCGTCGCCGATCTGGCCGGTGCGGGCCGCTCCCGCGATGGCGTCGATGACGCTCGACGTCAGGTCGGAGGCGACGGCGACCTCGATCTTGAGCTTGGGCAGGAAGCTGACCGCGTACTCGGCGCCGCGGTAGATCTCGGTGTGGCCCTTCTGCCGGCCGTAGCCCTTCACCTCCGTCACCGTCAGGCCGTGGACGCCGATGCCGGTGAGCGCGTCGCGCACCTCCTCGAGCTTGAACGGCTTGATGATGGCCATCACGATTTTCATGGGCGACGCCCCCTTCGTAGTCCCTGGGAACCGTTGCCTTCGCCCGAGCTGCGGGACGACCCGGCCCGGATCGTCCGCCGGCGCGGGATGGCCTGCGGTTGGACGCCGCTATTCAAGGACTATGCCACGCAAGCTTGACCGGGAACCGCGCGTGGCCGGGCAATTTTGCCTAGGGATTAGCCGGGTCCGGTCAATACGGGGGCACCACAGGGAACCAAGATGCCCGGAATACGGGCAATCTGCTCAAGAATGCGCACTCGACGCCGTGGCCGATCGGCAACGCACGCGCGGCAAAGCGTTTTAATCCCGGATCGGACGGATCAGACCCTCCTGCGCGACCGAGGCGACGAGCATGCCGGCCCGATCGAAGATCTGTCCGCGGGCGAAGCCGCGGGCACCACCGGCGACCGGACTGTCCTGCGCGTAGAGGAGCCAGTCGTCGATCTTCACCGGGCGATGAAACCAAAGCGCGTGATCGAGGCTGGCGGCCTGGATGGTCGGATCGAACACCGAGCGCCCGTGCGGGATCAGCGAGACGTCGAGCAGGGTCATGTCGGAGGCGTAGGCGAGCACCGCCCGGTGGAGCGCGGGATCGTCCGGCAGGGAGGCGGCGGCCCGCAGCCAGACATTGAAGACGGGCTCGGGCGGCCGGGCTCCCGCCCCGGCGGGGATATAGCGGTTCAGGTCGACGGGTCGCAGGGCGATCGGGCGCTCGCGACCGAAATAGGCGGCGATCGCCTCCGGCATGCCGGTGCGCCCGGCCGCCGCCAGGGCCTTGCCGTCGAGGAGGCCCTCCGGCCCCGCCACGGCCGGCATCGCGGGCTGGTGCGTCAGTCCGTCCTCGGAAACTTGATAGGAGACCGTCGTGGCGAAGATCGCCCGCCCGTGCTGGATCGCCTTGACCCGGCGCGTCGTGAAGCTCCGCCCATCGCGGATGCGCTCGACCTCGTAGACGATGGGCGTGCGGGGATCGCCCGGGAGCATGAAGTAGGCATGCAGCGAGTGGGCCGGGCGGTCGTCCGGCACCGTCCGGGTCGCGGCGACCAGCGCCTGCGCCACGACCTGGCCGCCGAAGACCCGGCGCCATCCGGTCTTCGGGTTCTGGCCGCGGAACAGGTCGACCTCCAGGCGCTCGAGATCGAGGATGGCGATGAGTTCGGCGACGGCATCCGTCATCGCGTCGGTGTTGGCGTCGGTCATGAGCCGCAGGGTTTCCGTTCGTTGCCCGCGTGCGACATAGAGCATCGTCGCGACAGGTGACCACCTTTCGGAGACGGGCGATGCGACGCAAATGTTGCACGCAGGGTGCCGGATCCGGGTTCCGGCACCCTGCGCGCGGCGTTTCGGACGAACCGATCCCCCATCCCGCACGCGGGAGCCACACCAAGGATCCGCCACGATGACGGCCGATATGCCCCGCCCCGGCAGCCGCAGCCTCCTGATCGCGGGCGGCGGCCTGCCGAGCCTCGCCCTCGCCCTCGCCCTGAAGCAGGCCCACGGCCCGGCGCTCGCCGTGACGGTGATCGATCCGGGCGCCGCCGATCCCGCACGGCACCGGGGCCGCGCCTACGCGGTGGCGGCGGGGGGCCGGCGGATGCTGGGTCAGCTCGGCCTGTGGGCGCGGATCGCGGGCGCGGCCGAGCCGATCACCGAGATGGTGATCAGCGACAGCCGCCTCGCCGATCCGGTGCGCCCCGTCTTCCTCACCTTCGGCCGGGACGACGCGGATGCGCCCGCGGCGGACGAGCCCTTCGCCCACATGGTCGAGGCCGAACCCCTGGCGCAGGCCCTGGCGGAGGGCTGCCGGGCGGCGGGCGTGGCCTTCGTCACGGCCGGCGTGGCGCGCGCAGCGCCGGAGGGTGCCGCGATCCGCGCCGAGCTCACGACGGGGGCGAACCTGCGGGGCGATCTCCTCGTGGCGGCCGACGGGGCGCGCTCGCGCCTGCGCGAGGCGGCCCGGATCGGCTGGGTCGGATGGTCCTACCCCCAGGTCGGCATCGTGGCGACGATCGGCCATGCCCGGCCGCACGAGGGCCGCGCCGTCGAGCATTTCCTGCCCGCGGGCCCCTTCGCGATCCTGCCGCTGCGGGACGGCGGTCGCCTGGGCCACCGCTCCTCCATCGTCTGGACCGAGCGGTCGGACGCGGCGGACGCGCTCCTGTCCGGGGCGCCCGACGAGGTCCTGCGGGAGATCGAGAGCCGGTTCACCCTGGATCTCGGGACGCTCGCGTTGGAGCACGGCCCGAGCCGGCACGCGTTGGCTTTCGGGCTCGCCCGGGCGTTCCGCGCCGAGCGCCTCGCCCTGTTGGGCGACGCGGCCCACGTGATCCACCCGATCGCCGGCCAGGGCCTCAATCTCGGCCTCGCGGATGCCGCCGCCCTCGCCGAGGCGGTGACCGGCGCGCTGCGCCTCGGCCTGGATCCCGGCGGCCCCGACGTCCTGCGCGCCTACGAGCGGGCCCGGCGCTTCGACAGCTTCGCCATGGCGGCGGCCACCGACGGGCTGAACCGCCTGTTCTCGAACGATGCCCTGCCGCTGCGGCTCGCCCGCGACCTCGGCCTCGGGATCGTGGACCGGTTGCCGGGGCTCAAGCGCTTCTTCATCGGCGAGGCCGCCGCCGCCCGCGGCTCGCGGCCCCGGCTGATGCGGGGGGACGCGCTGTAGCGGCATCGACCCGGTTCCGATCGCCGGACCTACGCCCGGGCATTTGCCGGCCTGGCGGATCCGGCGCTCGTACCCCCTGGGAGCTACGCTATTCGGGACGGCCTGCCCTCGGCCTCAGCCGGCGACGAGCGAGCGGGCCCGGCGCATCCAGCGCAGCGGGGCCTCGACGAAGGCGGGATTGCGGTGCTTGAAGATCGCCGATTTCAGGAGGCTCTCCGGGACCTCCCACAGCTGGGCGGACCCGACCGGAAAATGCGCGACATCGCCCGGGGCCAGGTGATGACGCTTGCCGTCCGCCTCGGTGATGAAGACCTCGCCATCGAGGATCGTGATGATCTCGTCGGCCTGATGGGTCCAGCGGAACGTGCTCGCCGAGGTGCGCCACAGGTAGACCTGCGCGGTTCCGTCGTGGGTCTCGGAGACCTTCGCGACCTCGGTCACGGGATCGCCCGAGACGATCCAATCCGCCGGGATCGGCGCGGGCGTGAAGGACGCGACCCCGGGTCGGAGCGCCGCGCTGGCCACGGGACGGTTCCCCTCGTGCAGCCGGATCTCCGCATAGGCGCCGGCGGCGATCAGCCCGAGAGCCGCAACGACGGGGATCTTCTTCACGGTCGTCTCCGGGGCTCGGGGTAGGGATACATCCGAACGACGACCGCATTGTCGACGCGCCGATCGTCAGCGACCAGCAGCCCCGACCGATTTTCCAGACTATCCCTCTGTTCTTCAGGTGTTGTCCTTAATCCGGCCGTCGCGTGGGCCGGTCGCCCGGCGATGTCGGCGCCCCCGGGCCAGCGGGCTCCTCCGGCGTTGCGCCGGGGGCGTGCGCGGAGGCGGGCGGCGCACGACGCCGTCCCGATCCTGTCGAGACGGAGCCGGCGCGGTCCCCGCCCCGTGCGGAAGCGGGGTCGGTCGCGCCGCCCGAGCCGGCGACGTCCGCCCGCCCTGCGACAGAACCCGACGGGTCCGGGAACGAGCCTAGACCGCGGCCTCCACCCGGCGCTCCGTGATCCAGCGCGTCGCGTCGGCGCGCGGGGCGACCACGTCGGTATCGGTGCGCAGCTGCGGGCTGTAGGCCGGATCCTCGACCAGGACGTCCTGCCAGCGCCGGAGGAAGCGCGCGATCTGCGAGCCCGGCGCGAAGCTGCTCTGCCGCGACGCGCTCTCGTGGTGGGCCATCTCGGCGAACGGCGTGTAGACGATGCGGTAGCCGAGCTGGCGCATCTTCAGGCACAGGTCGACATCGTTGAAGTCGAGGGCGAAGTCCTCGTCGAAGCCGTTCACCGCCTCGAGCACGGCCTTGCGCGTGGCGAACAGCGCGCCCGTCACCGCCGAGCAGTCCCGCTGAGTCAGGGCCCAGTCGCCATAGGTCGGCTCGGCCGCGTCGCGGTTGTACCAGGGATGGGCGAAGACATCGAAGATGCCGCCGGTCATGCCGGCGTGCTGGATCTTGCCGGTGGGAAACAGCAGGCGGCCGCCGGCGCCCCCGATCCCGCGGTCGACCGCGAAGGTCAGCAGCGCCTCGATCCAGCCGGGCCGGCGCACCACGAGGTCGTCGTTCATCAGGATGACGAGGTCGGTCTCGGCCGCGCGCCAGAGGGTGTTCATCTTGGCGGCGTAGTTGAACCGCTCCCCCGGTGCGCGGGTCGTCAGAAGACGCGTCACGGCGAAGCGGTCCGAGCGGCCGCGATAGATCGCGTCGTCCACCGTGTCGTCGCCGATCAGCACGCGGATCCGGTCGGCCGGGTAGGTGCTGCGGCCCAGGCTGTCGAGCAGGTTGATCACGTGCGGCTTGGCGCCGTCCAGCGCGCGGCCCTGATCGTCCTTCGGCCGGCTCTGGTTGGTCGGCACCACGAGGGTGACGGCCGGCCGCGCGTCGAGGGTGCGGCGGATCTCCAGGGTGTCCGGCGTCAGACCGGGACCCGTGCGCAGGGGTACGCCCGTCGTCTCGAACCAGCGGTCGAGGGCGTGGGCGCGGGCCGTGCGCGTCGCCTTCGGGCGCTCCAGCGGCGAGGCGATCAGGGTCTCGGGGATGCGGTCGACGCCGATGCCCGCCGAGACCGCGCCGAGCAGGAACCGGAACCAGGCGGCACTGCCGTGGCGCAGCCCGAAATCCGGGCTGAGGCCCGCGAGGGCCGAGGCGCGGATGAGGAGGGGGAAGCCGATGTAATCGTCGGCCATGAGCAGGGCCGGGTTGAAGGCCGGCTTGCAATGGACGCTGCGGACCTGCCCGGCGCCGTCCACCACGGCGTCGTCGCCGTAGAAGATGCCGATATCGGGACGCGCCGCCATCGCGGCCGTGAGATGCGCCACCAGGTCGGGGCGCAGATCCGAGGCCGCCGGGGCCACGAACAACGCCCGGCATTCCGGCATCTGGCCGGCGGCGACCTGGCCGAGGCGGCGCTCGTCGAGAGGGCGGACCTGGGCGTCGAGGGGCAGCGGCAGGATCGCGTCCGGCCACGCGAGCGTCCCCCAGGAGGCCGACGGGGCCGGAGCGGGTTTCTTCTTCAGCACGGGGCGCGTCTCCGGGGGATCAGTACGGTTCGGTGGCCACCGCGTCGTTCCGGAACCCACGGAACACGACAAACGTGGGCCGGCCGGCGCGACGCCCCCCCTCTCCCGTGCGGGCTACCGGATCCACACTTCTCCCTCGGGACGAGGAGAATGAGCGGGATGCGCGTCTCTCCCTCCCCCCGCGGAGGGGGAAGGGAGAGACGCGGAAACGATCGCTCTCGTTCTCGAACGGAGATGTGTGAATCCGCTAGCCCGTGCGGGAGAGGATTGGGGTGAGGGACGGGAAGGTTCAGGATGGATCTCGCCGGCGACGCGCAGTCCCGTCGTGCCTCTTCCGGACAGACCTGATCCCTCCCCCCCACGGGAGAGGGGACCCGCGCCGCGCGCGGCGACGCTGGCGTCGTTGCCATGAACCGCATCCGGAAACCGGACGCCGCACGCAAATCTCGATGCGCCATCATCTCTTTTCGAATGCCGGCACCCGCTTCTCGGGATGATGCTCCAGCAGGCGGTCGAGGCTCGCCTCCATGGCGGCCGCCACGGCGCCGATCGACAGCCGCTCGCGGATGCGCGCCCGGGCGGCGGTTCCGATCCGCGCCGCGTCGCCGCCCGTCACCGCCCGGGCCGCATCGGTGAGCGCGCGGGCGAGGTCGGCCTCGTCCACCTGCCCCCACTCGGCGCCGCGCAGATACGGGCCGTAGGTCTGGTCGAGGGCAGTGACCTCGGCCTTCACGGGGAAGCCGCAGGTGGCGTCGAGGAAGTCGCGGCAGCCGCCGTAATCGGTGGCGACCACGACCTTGCCCATCTCCATCGCCTCGGCGATCGTCAGGCCGAACCCCTCCGAGGAATGCGACGACGCGTAGACCGCGCAGAGGTCGAACAGGGCGCCGAGCTCGTTCTGGGAGAGCGGCTGGTCGATCACCACGACGTCGCCGGACCGGCCGACGAGGTCGAGCAGCTTCTTGCCCTCCTCGGGCAGGTCGAAGACGTGCTTGGTCTTGAGCACCAGCTGCCAGCCCCCCTGGCCGAGCCCGGCGGCCCGGAAGGCCCGGATCAGCGCGTGCGGGTTCTTGCGGGCGAGATAGCTCGACCCGTCGAAGGCGTAGAGGATGACCCGCTTGGCCGGGTCGATCGCGAAGGCCTTGCGCAGGTTCGCCTTGGCCGAGGCGCTCGCCGGCTCGCCGACCTCGTTCTCGACCACGTAGGGCACCACGTCGACCGGGATGTCGGTGATCTGGCGGAAGATCGCCGCGCAGAACTCGGTCGGCGCCCAGATCGCATCGAGTCCGTCGACGGTGGGCAGCCAGCCGCCGGGAACGTGGGAGGTCTCCCAGACGAACAGCCCGATCTTGAGCCGCGCCTCCGCGGCGATCGCCCGCTGCCGGTCGCTCATCAGGGAGTGCCAGCTGTCGCCGTTGAAATGCACCAGGGCGACATCCGCCGGCCCCGAGAAGCTCCGGGCCTGCCAGGCCGGCGCCACCCGGGCATGGACATGGAACGGGCGCTCCATCGGGTGGACGTTCAGCGCGAACGGCGTGCGCTGCAGGGCGCGGGCGTAGCTGCGCGCCGCGACCCCGAGGCCGTTGGCGTAGTTCATCGGTGACACGTAGGCGACGCGCAGCGGCCGCGCGGGCGCCTGGGGGCGGCGCAGGTCCGCCCAGATCTTGTCCCCCGGATACGTGTAGGTCTGGTCGAGCCGGTCGAGGTCGAAGCCGCGCTCCCCGATCGCGTCGCGCACCGCCGCGCCGCCGATCGCGGCATGCTCGCCGAGCAGCGAGCGCTTCACGAACGGGAAGCCCTGGCCGAGCATGTTCTCCCAGTCGAACAGGGTGCGGTTGTTGCGCGGGTCGTTGACCAGCGTCATGTGCTTGTTCTGGGCCGAGAACAGGCTGCGCATGCCGAGCCCCGCGGCCCGCATCCGTCCCGAGAAGGTCAGCTCGTACTCGGTGATCACCGAATTCTTGTCCGGCCAGTTCGCCACGGACTGGATGAAGTGGCTGAACGCGTAGGACGACAGGCAGCGCCGCTTCAGGGCCAGGAAGAAGCTCTGAAGGTGGTGACTGTAGTAGAAATTGTCGGCGAGCCCGATCACCGCCTCCGGGAAGGCGTCGATCTTCGCCAGCAGCCCGGCGAAGTCGACCGGGTCGAGGGGGCCGACCAGGCTGTCGTTGGCGAGGTACAGCGTCTCGGAATCGAGGATGTCGACATCCTCCAGGAGGACATGCGCCCAGGCGGCGAAGTCGAACCCTCGGTTCTCCCGGAGATAGACCGAGGCGCAGAGATCCAGGATCGCCTCCGGTACCGCGTTCTTGTGCTGGTCGGCCGCGATGATCAGGACGATGTCGGTCCCGTTCTCCGCGAAGGCCTTCAGGTAGGGCTCGACATGGCCCCGGATCCGCCCCTCCGGCGCGTGGGTGATGAACAGGGCCGTGCGGCCGTGCCGGCGCGCCGTGCGCTTCAGGCAGGAGAGCCGGGCGTCGGCCGCCTCCGGCACCGCGGCACCGGCGACCCGGCGGGTCAGGCGGCCCGCCTCCAGACCGGTGGTCACGTAGTCGACGAGCGGGTTGAGCCCGAGGGCGGCGACCTTCGGGTACCGGGCGCGGTACCAGGGCGCGTCGAAGCGGGGCGACGGGCTGGTGGTGCGACCGCCGTCGGCGAGGAAGTGCACCAGCGGGTTCTGCCCGGTCGCGTCGTCGGCGAGATAGGTCTCGGCGTACCAGCGCGTGTCGAACCACGGGCCGGGATCGAGGCCCTCGTCGGCGCCGTGCTCGAGGTAGTGGACCAGCGGGTTGAGGCTGTCGGCGCGCACCGCGGCGGATTGCGCGGCGTACCAGTCGGGATCGAACAGGGGGTGGGGTGCGGACCGGCGGTGGCCGCCCGCCATCACGTAATGCTCCAGGGGTTCGAGCCCGCTCGTCTCCGCCTCGGGGCAGCGCGCGCGGTAGAAAACGGCGTCGAACAGGCCCGACCGGCGGATCAGGTCGACATGCCGCGACAGGCCGGCGAACTCCTCCGGGGTGCGCAGATAGCCCTGCTTCCGGCCGGTCTCGTAATAATGGGCGAGCGCGTTGCCGCCCGCCGCCCGGGCGTCCGGGTAGCGGGACCGGTACCAGGCCGTGTCGAACAGGGGTGACGGGTCGGTGTCGGTGCTGCCGACGAAGTGGCGGAACGCCCCGGCGCGGTGCTCGCCGCCGCCGAGATAGCGTTCGGCGTACCAATCCGGGTCGAACAGCGGGTTGGGGGCGATCCCGGCCGCGGCGCCGCGCTCGACATAGTGGATCAGCGGGTTCACGGCCTCGGCGCGCAGGCCCGGCACGGCATCGAGGTAGCGGTCGCCGTGGAACAGCGGCGACGGCCAGCGGCCTTCGCGGCCGCCATGGACCGCGTAGTGCACGACCGGATCGATGCCCTCGCCGACCACGTCGGGGTAGCGTCGCGCGTACCAGGCCGGATCGAACAGCCCGGAGTCCTTCACGGCCTGGACCAGATCCGCCTGTCGGGGCTCCGCGCGGCGGCGGCGCTTGAGCCGACGGGTCAGGGGCCGTGCGAGGGTCTGCGCCGCCCCGGCGAGGCCGGCCTTCTCCGACGATCCGGCGACGAACACATCTCGAAGGCGCATGGCATGGTCCGGATACGCGGGAAGCCCGCAAAGCTGCCCACGCCGCGATCCGCGAGAGACATCAGGGGGTTCGGCCGGTCCGGCGGTCGCGGACGGGACCGCCCCGGCTTGGGCGCCTTCCTAATGGTCCGGCCCGCCCGCGCCAAGAGCCAGACCGGCGCCGGGCGGGATTCGCGGACGGGTCGAGGCGGAGCGCCGCGCGGTCGGACGGTCCCCGCGGCGGCCCCGGCGCGGGAGTCGCACACGCCGGCGGGACGCAGATTTTAGAAAAACGCCGGATCGTCTATCCGGCCGCGGCCGCGTTCGTATACGAGCCGGGCGCGCGGAGGCGTCACGCCCCGAGGGGCGGCGCCCGCGTGCCGGAACCCATGGAGCCGACCGTAATGAGTGAACGCATCATCCTCCGCGCCGGCGAAGCGCTCGTGGCGGGCGGCCCGCCCAACACCGCCTCCGAGCCGGAGGTCATCATCGGCGAGCTCGACGGTCCGGTCGGCACCGCCATCGCGACGCTGACCGGCGACCAGGTGGTCGGACACAGCCGGGTCTTCGCCCTGCTCAACACGGACATCATGGTCCGGCCGGTGACCCTCTGCGTCTCGAAGGTCAGCGTGACCGAGAGCAAGTACACGTCGATCCTGATGGGCACGGTGCAGTTCGCCATCGCCAACGGCGTGCTCGACGCCGTGCGCGCGGGCTACATCCCGAAGGAGAAGGCCAACGACCTCGGCATCATCTGCTCGGTCTGGCTGAGCCCCGGGGTGATCCAGGCCGAGACGGTCGACCACAAGGCGCTGTTCGAGATCCAGCGCAAAGGCATGACCGAGGCGATCCGCAAGGCCATGACCAACGAGCCGTCTATCGACTGGCTGCTGGAGAACCAGGACAAGATCGTGCACAAGTATTACACGATGGGCCTTCAGGGGAAGATCTGACCCTCGTCATCCAGCCGGCGGGGGAGGACGGTCCGAGCCGGAGCGCAGGCCAGTCCCCGTCCGCGCCGCCGGCGGAACGTGTTCGACGCCTGAAGATCCGGACTACGCCTCGCCCAGGGCGACGGATGACCGCGAATCGCCGTGCGGCGATCCCGACCTTGCCAGCCCGGTGCCATCGGCCCCACACTCGGGGGATGACCGGCGGGGTCCCGCGCGGCCCCGGGCAGGAGATGGACATCGGCATGACGCAGGGGATCAACCCGGCCACGACCCTCGACGACGGCATCGTGGCGACCGCCGAGAGCTGCCTCGCCGCCGTCGGCGCGGCGCGGGACGCGATCCACGGGGTGATCTTCGGGCAGGAGAAGGTCGTCGACCTCGCCCTCGTGACCATCCTGGCGGGCGGCCACGGCCTGCTGGTGGGTCTGCCGGGGCTGGCCAAGACCAAGCTGGTGGAGACGCTCGGCACCGTGCTCGGCCTCGATGCGCGTCGCGTGCAGTTCACCCCGGACCTGATGCCCTCCGACATCCTCGGCACCGAGATCCTGGAGGAGGATGCCGAGCGCCGCCGGGCGTTCCGATTTGTGCAGGGTCCCGTCTTCACGCAGCTCCTGATGGCCGACGAGATCAACCGCGCGAGCCCGCGCACCCAGTCGGCCCTGCTCCAGGCCATGCAGGAGGGCCACGTCTCCGTGGCGGGCGCCCGCCACGACCTGCCCCGGCCGTTCCACGTGCTCGCCACCCAGAACCCGATCGAGCAGGAGGGCACCTACCCGCTGCCCGAGGCCCAGCTCGACCGGTTCCTCCTGGAGATCGACGTCGGCTATCCCGACCGCGCCGCCGAGCGGCGGATCCTGATCGAGACCACCGGTGTCGACGAGGTACGCCCGCGCGCCGTGATGGCCACCGAGCAGCTGCTCAGCGCCCAGCGCCTCGTGCGCCGGCTGCCGGTGGGCGAGGCCGTGGTCGAGGCGATCCTCGACCTCGTGCGCGCCGCCCGGCCCGAGGGCGGCGACGCCCTGGTCAAGGACAAGCTCCTCTGGGGGCCGGGCCCCCGCGCCAGCCAGGCGCTGACGCTCGCCGCCCGCGCCCGGGCGCTGATCGAGGGCCGGGTCGCCCCCTCGGTGGCCGACGTGAAGGCCCTGGCCGAGCCGGTGCTCAAGCACCGGATGGCGCTGAGCTACACCGCCCGGGCCGACGGCGAGACCATCGAGGGCCTGATCCACAAGCTCGCGGAGAAGCTCTGACTTTGGTTGCGACGAACGCCCTCGATGCAGGCAGGCGCGTACCCGGCAGGCGCGAGAGCGAGGGCGCGACCGCCCTGTCCGACAAGATGCCCCGCCTCGTCCTGGAGGCGCGGCGCGTATCGAGCCTGCTCGCCCACGGCCTGCACGGGCGCCGCCGGGCGGGACCGGGGGAGAGCTTCTGGCAGTTCCGGCCCTTCGTCACCGGTGAGGCCGCCGCGCGGGTCGACTGGCGCCGCTCGGCCCGCGACGACCGGCTCTACGTGCGCGAACGCGAATGGGAAGCGGCCCACAACATCTGGCTGTGGATCGACCGCTCGGCCTCCATGGGCTTCGTCTCGGACCTGGCGTCGGCGTCCAAGATCGAACGGGCCCTGGTCCTGGGCCTCGCCCTCGCGGACGCCTTCGTGGAAGGCGGCGAGCGGGTGGGCCTCCTCGGCCTGACCCGCGCGAGCGCCTCCCGCGGCATCGTCGAGCGTCTGGCGCAGGCCCTCGTCGCCGACACCGCCGGACTGACCCGGGATCTCCCGACGCGGACGAGCCCGGCCCGCTTCGACGAGGTGGTGCTGATCGGCGATTTCCTCACAGAGCCCGACCGGATCGCGGCCTCCGTGCAGGGCCTCGCCGGACGCGGCAGCCGCGGGCATCTCCTGATGATCGTCGACCCGATCGAGGAGACGTTCCCGTTCACCGGCCAGGCCGTGCTGCACGATCTCGAGGGCAGCCTCAGCCTCGACATCGGCGATGCCGATGCCTGGGGGACGCGCTACCGGGCCCGGATCGCCGAGCACCGGGCCGCCTTGGCCGCCATCGCCCGGCAGCAGGGCTGGACGCTGACGATCCATCGCACCGACCGCCCGGCGAGCGAGGCGGCCCTGCGGCTCGCCACGCTGATCGCCGCGCGCGGGCCGGAGTGAGGTCGCCATGCTGGGTCTGACCTTCGCCGCGCCGCTGGCGCTCGCCGCCCTGATCGGCCTGCCGGCCCTGTGGTTCCTGCTGCGGGTGACCCCGCCGCGTCCGCGCCGGATCGACTTCCCGCCGCTGAAGCTCGTGGCCGACCTGATGCCGCAGCGGCAGAACCCGGCTCGCACGCCGCCGTGGCTGCTGATCCTGCGGCTGCTCATCGCCGCCGCGCTGATCCTGGCGGTGGCCGGGCCGGTCTGGAACGCCGGCGGCGTCGGGGCCGGCGGCGGCCGCAGCGCGCTCCTCGTGCTGCTCGACAACGGGTTCACCGCCGCCCACGACTGGCGCGACCGGCTTCGGGTCGCCACCGACGCCGTGGAAGGCGCCGCCCGCGACGGACGGCCGGTGGCGGTGATCGGCCTCGCCGACGCGCCCGCCGCCTTCGACGCGAAGGTGCCGGCCGCCGCGCTGGAGCGCCTGCGCGCCCTGGCGCCCCGGCCGATCCTGCCCGTCCGCGACGCGCATCTCGCGACGATCGAGACCTTTCTGGCGAAGAACCCCGGGGCCGGCCTCGTCTGGATCGGCGACGGCGTCGCCGGGGCCGGCGACGAACGCTTCGCCAAGGGCCTCGCCGCCCTCGTCGGCGGCAGCGGCGCCGCGCTGACGATCCTGCGGGCCGACCGGCCGCCGGCGCTCGCGCTCACCGTCACCGAGAAGGGCGGCACCCTCGTCGCCCGCGCCCTTCGGGCGGCCCCGAACGGTCGCGATGCCGGGGTGATCCGGGCGCTGGACCAGAAGGGCCTGCCGCTGGCCGAGCGCGATTTCGCCTTCGCGGCGGAGACCACGGAGGCACAGGCCACGTTCGAGATGCCGGTGGAGCTGCGCAACAGCATCAGCCGGCTGGAGATCGCGGGGGAGCGCTCCGCCGGCGCCGTGGTGCTGCAGGACGAGCGCGGCAAGCGGCGCCGGGTCGGCCTCGTCTTCGGCGGCACCCTCGACCAGGCCCAGCCCCTGCTGGCGCCGACCTACTACCTGGCCCGGGCGCTCCAGCCGTTCGCGGACGTGCAGGAGCCCCGCGGCGCCAAGGGGACGGCCGAGTCGATCAACCAGCTCCTCGACAACCAGGTCTCGGTCCTGGTGCTGGCCGATGTCGGCGCGCTGGACGAGAAGACCACCGCGCGGATCGAGAGCTTCGTCAAGGAGGGCGGGATGCTGCTGCGTTTCGCCGGCCCCCGGCTCGCCGCCGGCAACGATCCGCTGGTGCCGGTGCGGCTGCGCCGGGGCGGCCGGACGCTCGGCGGGACGTTGTCCTGGGACAGCCCGAAGACCCTGGCGCCGTTCCCGCCGGAGAGCCCCTTCGCCGGCCTGAAGCCGCCGGCCGACATCGGCGTGCGCCGCCAGATCCTGGCCGAGCCAGACGGCGACCTGCCGAACCGCACCTGGGCCTCCCTCGAGGACGGCACGCCGATCGTCACCGCGCAGAAGCGCGGCCAGGGGATGCTCGTTCTGTTCCACGTCACCGCCGACACGACCTGGTCGAACCTGCCGCTCTCGGGCCTGTTCATCGACATGCTCCGGCGCGTCGTGGCCCTCGCGGGCGCGGCGGTGCCCCGCCCCGGCGAGGCCCCGCGGGCGGCGGCCCCGGTGCTCGCCCCCCGGGTGACCCTCGACGGGTTCGGGGCGCTGGGCTCGCCCCCCGTCTCGGCCACCGCGGTGGCGGCCGATTACGCCGACCGGGCGAGCCTGGAACACCCGCCGGGCTTCTATGGTCCGCCGGACGGAGGCATCAGCGTGAACGCCCTGAACCCGGAGGACCGCCTGAAGCCCTTCGACGCCGCGGCGCTCGAGGGCGCCCGCGTCGGGTCGCTCGCCGGGGCCGAAACCCTGGACCTGCGCCCGAGCCTGTTCACCCTGGCGCTGCTGCTCCTGGCCGTCGATACCCTGGCGGGCCTGTGGCTCGGCGGCTTCCTGCGCCGCGGCGGGCTGGCCGGTCGCCTGCGCGGGCGCCCGGCGGTGCTGGCGATGGCCGGCCTGCTGCTGCTCGCCGGCCTGCCGGGTCAACCGGCGCGGGCCGAGGAGCCGGTGGCCAACCGGCCGAACGGGATCGAATCGGGGCTGGTCACGCGTCTCGCCTACGTGGTCACGGGCGATGCCGGCCTCGACGAGGCGAGCCGGACCGGGCTCACCGGCCTGACCCAGATGCTGTCCGCCCGCACCGCCCTGGAGCCGGGCGAACCCGCCGGCATCGATCCGGCCAAGGACGAGCTGGCCTTCTACCCGCTGATCTACTGGCCGATCGCCCCGAGCCGGCCGCAGCCCTCGGAGGCCGCGATCCGCAGGATCGACGCGTTCATGCGCAACGGCGGCACGGTCCTGTTCGACACCCGCGACGCCCTCACCGCCCGGCCGGGGGGCCCGGCCTCCCCCGAGGCCACCTACCTGCGCAAGATGCTGGCGACGCTGGAGGTGCCGGAACTGGAACCGGTTCCCCTCGACCACGTGCTGACCAAGGCGTTCTACCTCGTGGATAGCTTCCCCGGCCGCTACGCCACCGGCCAGACCTGGGTCGAGGCGCTTCCCCCCGCCGCGGAGGGCGCCGAGCGCCGCCCCGCCCGGGCCGGCGACGGGGTCAGCCCGATCATCATCACCGGCAACGACCTCGCCGCCGCCTGGGCGGTGGGCCGCCGGGGCGAGCCGCTCTACCCGGTGGTCGGCGGCGACCAGCGCCAGCGCGAGATGGCGTTCCGCGGCGGCGTCAACATCGTGATGTACACGCTGACCGGCAACTACAAGGCGGACCAAGTGCACGTCCCCGCCCTGCTGGAGCGGCTGGGTCAGTGAGTTCCTTTCCCGTTGACGCGTGCGGCACGGTCACCCCTCCCCCCTCTGCGGGGGAGGGTACCCTGCGCAGCAGGGGGGGAGAGGGGAGCGCGGCGTCTGGACGGGGCAGAAGCCTTCGTGAAGGCCGACTCATTTCCTTCTGCGTCGCTCCCCTCTCCCGACCCCTGCCGACGCAGGGGCCACCCTGCCCCGAAGGGGGGGGAGGGAGACGCCGCGTCACGGATCCGGAGTGCTCCGCCCCATGCTGAGCCTCAGCTTCACCCCCCTCATCCCCTGGCCGGCCATCGCCGTCCTGGGCGTGATCGTCGCCGTCCTGGCGGTGTTCGCCGTCCTGGCGCGGGGCCGGACCGCCTGGCTGCGCGCCCTCGTCCTCGCCCTGGTGCTGGCGGCGCTGACCAACCCGGCGCTGGTGCGCGAGGACCGCGAGCCCGTGAAGGACGTCGCCGCCATCGTGGTCGACCGGTCCGGGTCGCAGGCGCTGGGCGATCGTCCGCAGATGACCGACACGGTCCGGGCCGAGTTGCAGCGCCGCTTCGGGGCGCTCACCGACATCGAGCCCCGGTTCATCGACGTGCCCGACGCCAAGGACGGCGACGACGGCACCAAGCTGTTCACCGCCCTCGGCCAGGCGCTGGCCGACGTGCCGCCCGAGCGCCTCGCCGGGATCGTGATGCTCACCGACGGGGTGGTCCACGACATCCCGGCCTCCCTGGCCCAGCTCGGCGTCAAGGCGCCGCTGCACGTGCTGGTCACCGGGCATCCGGACGAGCGCGACCGGCAGATCAAGCTGCTGGAAGCGCCCCGCTTCGGCATCGTCGGCCGCGACCTGACAATCCGCGCCGAGGTGATGGAGCGCGGCGGCACCGGCCACGCGGTGGTCACCGTGCGCCGCGACGGCGAGGAGATGGGCCGCCGCGACGTCGCCACCGACAAGCCGTTCGCGCTCAATCTGCGGATCGAGCATGGCGGGCCCAACGTCGTGGAGATCGAGGTCGAGCCGCTGCCGGGCGAGCTGACCACCGTCAACAACCGCGCGGTGCTGCCGATCGAGGGCATCCGCGAGAAGCTCCGGGTGCTTCTGGTCTCCGGCGAGCCGCACCAGGGCGAGCGCACGTGGCGCAACCTGTTGAAGTCTGACGCCAACGTCGACCTCGTGCACTTCACCATCCTGCGGCCACCCGAGAAGCAGGACGGCACGCCGATCTCGGAACTTTCCCTGATCGCCTTCCCGACCCGCGAGCTGTTCGTCCAGAAGATCAAGGATTTCGACCTGATCATCTTCGACCGCTACGCCAACCAGAGCGTGCTGCCGCAGGCCTATTTCGACAACATCGTCCGCTACGTCCGCGAGGGGGGCGCCCTTTTGATCGCCGCCGGGCCGGAATTCGCCGGGCCGGCGAGCCTCGCGCGCACGCGCCTCGCCGGCATTCTGCCGGGCGATCCGGACGGGCGGGTGGTCGAGAAGCCCTACAAGGCGACGCCGACCCAGGTCGGCCAGCGGCACCCGGTCACGCGCGCCCTGCCGGGCTCGGACGCGACCCCGCCGGCCTGGGGTGACTGGCTGCGCATCGTCGAGGCCCGGACCCGCCCGGGGATCCAGCCGATCCTGTCGGGGGCCGAGGGGTTGCCGCTCCTCGCCCTGTCGCGGGAGGACAAGGGCCGCGTCGCCCTGCTCCTGTCCGACCATGCCTGGCTGTGGGCGCGCGGCTACCAGGAGGGCGGCCCGTATCTCGACCTGCTGCGCCGCCTCGGCCACTGGCTGATGAAGGAGCCGGCGCTCGAGGAGGAAGCCCTGCGCGCGCAGACCACCGGCCGCGGCCGGGAGGTCCGGGTCGAGCGCCAGACCATGGCGGACCAGACCGAGCCGGTCACCGTCACGGGGCCGACCGGCAAGGTGACGACGCTGACCCTCAAGCCCGGCGAGCCCGGCCTGTTCACCGCGACCTTCGAGGCCGAGTCGCTCGGGCTGCACACGCTGCGCTCGGGCAATCTCGTGGCCTTCGTCAGCGTCGGGCCGGCCAACCCCCGGGAACTGGCCGACGTGTTCAGCGACACCGAGCGCCTGAAGGCGGTGGCGGAGGGCTCGGGCGGCTCGATCCGGCGCGTCGCCGAGGCCGGCGGCGCGGTCCAGGTGCCGCGTCTCGCCACCGTGCGGAGCGGGCGGCTCGCGGGCGCGGACTGGATCGGCTTCCGGCCGAGCGACAGCGCCAACATCCGCGGCGTCGAGGTCTATCCGCTGGCGCTGGGGCTGGCGGCCCTGGCCGCGCTGGCCGCCGCCCTGCTCGCCATGTGGCTGGTGGAGGGACGGCGAGGTCGGGCTGCGTGAGGGGGGCTCGCGCGCCCTATCCTGCAATGCGGCGCACGCCTGCACGCTCGACGGGCGGGGCGCGCTCGGCCTATGAGCCCCGATACCCGCCCCCCGCGCGGGTCCACACACCGGAGACAGCCTGCCCGTGACAGCGAAGACCGTGACCGGACGCCTCCTCGCCGCGACGCTCCTGGCCGCGTGCCTCCACCTCGCCCCGGCCCGCGCGCAGGAGCCGTCCGCGATGCCGTCGACGCCGGCGCTCCCGCCGGCCGCCACGGGCCAGTGGACCTATGCGCTGACGCTGATGGGCCAGCCGAAATACGGTCCCGACTTCAAGCATTTCGACTATGCCGACCCGGCCGCCCCCAAGGGCGGCCTCGTGCGTCTCGGCGCGCAGGGCGGGTTCGACAATTTCAATATCGTCGTCGCCGGCCTGAAGGGCGATCTCGAGGGCGGGATCCAGCAGATCTACGATCCGCTGATGACCCAGTCGTCGGACGAGCCGTTCACCTCCTACGGCCTGCTCGCCGAGGCGGTGCGGGTCGCCCCCGATCTCGGCTCGGTCTCGTACCGCCTGCGCGCGAATGCCCGCTGGCACGACGGCCAGCCGATCACCCCCGAGGACGTGGTCTGGTCCTTCGACCTGCTCAAGGCCAACAGCCCGTTCTACGCCGCCTATTACCAGACCGTCGCCAAGGCCGAGGCCACCGGGCCGCACGAGGTGACCTTCACGTTCACCGAGACCGGCAACCGCGAGTTGCCGCAGGTGATCGGGCAGCTCCGGGTGCTGCCCAAGCACTGGTGGACTGCCAAGGATGCCAACGGCAAGCCGCGCAATCCCACCGAGACCACCCTGGAGCCGCCGCTGGGCTCGGGCCCCTACCGCCTGGCGAAGTTCGATCCCGGCCGCAGCGCCACCTACACCCGGGTGCCCGACTACTGGGGCAAGGACCTGCCGGTGAATGCCGGGCACTACAACTTCGACACCGAGCGCTACGAGTATTTTCGCGACGGCACCGTGCTGGTCGAGGCGCTGAAGGGCGACCTCTACGACTTCCGCGCCGAGAACGTCGCCCGCAACTGGGCCACCGCGTACGACGACTTCCCGGCCGTGAAGGACGGGCGCCTGATCAAGGAGGCGTTCCCAGACCGCGGCATGGGCATCATGCAGGCCTTCGTGTTCAACACCCGCCGAGAGAAGTTCAAGGATCCGCGCGTCCGCCGGGCCTTCAACCTCGCGATGAACTACGAGGAGATGAACAAGGCCCTGTTCTACGGCCTGTACAACCGGATCAACTCCTACTTCTTCGGCTCGGAGCTGGCCTCCTCGGGCCTGCCGGAGGGCGACGAGAAGGCGATCCTGGAGAGCGTCAAGGACAAGGTCCCGGCATCGGTCTTCACGACGCCCTACGCCAACCCCGTGAACGACAGCCCCGAGGCCGTCCGGAAAAACCTGCGCGAGGCCGTCGGCCTGCTACGCGAGGCGGGCTACGAGCTGCGCGGCGGCAAGATGGTCAACAAGGCCACGGGCGAGCCGCTGACCGTCGAGTTTCTGGAGTTCCAGAACACCTTCGAGCGGGTGATCCTGCCGTTCTCGGCGCAGCTGAAGCTGATCGGCATCGACGCCACGCTGCGCGTGATAGACCAGGCCCAGTACCAGAACCGGATCCGCGGCTTCGACTTCGACGTCACCACGACCTCGTGGGGCGAGTCGCTCTCGCCGGGCAACGAGCAGCGCGAGTACTGGGGTTCGACGGCCGCCGACAAACCGGGCTCGCGCAACCTGATCGGCATCAAGGATCCCGGCATCGACGCGCTGATCGAGAAGGTGATCTTCGCCAAGGACCGGCCGGGCGTGATCGCCGCCACCCGGGCGCTCGACCGGGTGCTGCTGGCCCACGACTACGTCGTGCCGCAATGGTCCTCCAACCAGCAGCGGACCCTGCGCTGGAACCGGTTCGGCCACCCGGCGATCCTGCCGCTCTACGCCAGCTCCGGCTTCCCCACGACGTGGTGGTACGATGCCGCGCTCGCGGCCAAGACCGGGGCGCCCCGTTGACGGGTCGCCTCTGGACGCCGAGCCGGCGCGCGCTCGTCCTCGGTGCCGGCGCCCTCGCGGCGATCCGGCCGGCCCGGGCCGTGGGCGGGGAGCGCCACGGCCTGTCCAGCTTCGGCGAGCTGAAGTATCCGCCGACCTTCGACCATTTCGACTACGTGAACCCGATGGCGCCGCGCGGGGGCCGCTTCTCGACCCAGCTCGCCGGCACGACCGGCAACCAGGCGTTCAACACCTTCAACACGTTGAACATCTACGTGCTGCGCGGCGAGGGCGCCGCCGGGATGAGCCTGACCTTCGACAGCCTTATGGTCCGGGCGCTCGACGAACCGGACGCGGTCTACGGACTGGCAGCGCGGTCGGTGGCGGTCAGCCCGGACGGCCTGACCTACACGTTCGCGCTGCGTCCGCAGGCCCGGTTCCACGACGGCTCCCGGCTCACCGCCCGCGACGCCGCCTTCAGCCTCACGCTCCTGCGCGAGAAGGGCCATCCCGAGATCGCCGAGGTGATCCGCCCCATGACCGAGGCCCAGGCCGACGGCGAGGAGCGGCTGGTCGTGACCTTCGCGCCCGGCCGCGCCCGGGACCTGCCGCTGTTCGTGGCGCAGCTGCCGATCTTCTCGGCGGCCTATTACGGCGCCCGCGACTTCGAGGCCTCGACCTTGGAGGCGCCGCTGGGCTCCGGCCCCTATCGGGTCGGCACGGTCGATCCCGGCCGCTCCATCGGATTCGTGCGGGTGCCGGATTACTGGGCCGCCGACCTGCCGGTGAATGTCGGCCAGAACAACTTCGACACGATCCGCTACGAGTATTTTCGCGATCGCACCGTGGCGTTCGAGGCGTTCAAGAGCGGCGCCTTCACGTTCCGGGAGGAGTTCACCGCCCGGGTCTGGGCCACGGGCTACGACTTCCCGGCGCTCACCGAGGGCCGCGTGGTCCGCGACACGGTGCCGGACGCGCGGCCCAGCGGCACGCAGGGCTGGTGGATCAACACCCGCCGCGCCGCGTTCCGCGATCCCCGGGTGCGCGAGGCGATCGGCCTGTGCTTCGATTTCGAATGGTCGAACCGGAACCTGATGTACGGCGCCTATGCGCGCACGGCCTCGTTTTTCGAGAACTCGGACCTCAAGGCGACGGGAAAACCTTCGGCCGAGGAACTGGCCCTGCTGGAGCCGCTGAAGGACCTGCCGCCCGAGGTTTACGGCGAGGCCTGGACGCCGCCGGTCTCGGACGGGTCCGGCCAGGACCGGGCGCTGCTCAAGCGCGCCGACACGCTGCTGCGCGAGGCCGGCTGCACCCGCCAGGGAGGCACCCTCGTGCTGCCGAGCGGGCAGCCGCTGACCCTCGAGTTCCTGGACGACGACCCGGTGTTCGAGGCGGTGACGCAGCCGTTCATCCGCAACCTCGGGCTGCTCGGGATCAAGGCGAGCCTGCGCGTGGTCGACCCGTCGCAGTACCAGACACGGCTCAAAGATTTCGACTTCGACGTCACGCCGCGCCGCTACAGCAGCGGCCTGACGCCCGGGGCGGAGCTGCGCGAGACCTACGGCGCCCGGGCGGCCGCGACCGCGGGCTCCAACAACCTGTCGGGGATCGCGAGCCCGGCCGTCGACGCCCTGCTCACCGCGATCGCCGACGCCCGATCGCGGGCGGACCTGACCGCCGCCTGCCGGGCCCTCGACCGGGTGCTGCGGGCCGGGCGCTACTGGGTGCCGATGTGGTACGCCACCACCCACCGCCTCGCCCTATGGGACGTCTACGGCCGCCCCGCCAGCCCGCCGAAATACGACCTCGGGGCGCCGGGGGTCTGGTGGTTCGACGCCCAGAAAGCCAAGCGGATCGGGCGGGGCTGAAGGCCTGTCTCGCGCCCAATCACGTCCGGAGACTTTGAATGGCCCGTCGACGCTCCCGTCCCCGCCGGACTCACACATCGTGATCGGCCGCATGGCTGCCAGAGGGAGCGCGGGTCTCCTCCCCCGTGCTGGAGAGGGGGCCGGTCGCGCCCTTCCCGAGCCGATGCGGTAAGTTCGCCGCCGCCATCGCGCCATCGAGGGCAGGATTTCGTCGTCAAGCGAAGGCTGAGAGACCATGATCGCCTACATCCTGCGCCGCATCGGCCTGATGATCCCGACGCTGCTGGGGATCATGCTGATCACCTTCACCATCGTGCAGTTCGCCCCCGGCGGACCGGTGGAGCGGGTGCTGTCGCAGCTCCAGGGTCAGCGTGACGGTGCGATGTCGCGTGTGACCGGCGGCTCCGGCGATCTCGGCGGCGGCTCCCGGCCCTCCGGCGGCGGCGGCGAGGCCGGCTCCCGCTACCGCGGCGCGCAAGGATTGAGCCCGGACTTCATCGCCAAGCTGGAGAAGCAGTTCGGCTTCGACAAGCCGGCGCCGGAGCGCTTCGCCAAGATGCTCTGGGATTACGCCCGGTTCGATTTCGGCCGCAGCTATTTCCGGGACGTCACCGTCATCCAGCTCATTCGGGAGCGGCTGCCGGTCTCGATCTCGCTCGGCCTGTGGATGACCCTGCTGTCGTACGCGATCTCGATCCCGCTCGGCATCCGCAAGGCCGTGAAGGACGGCGAGCGCTTCGACCGCTGGACCTCCTTCGTGGTGATCATCGGCTACGCGATCCCGGGCTTCCTGTTCGGGCTGATGCTGATCATCCTGTTCGCGGGCGGCTCGTTCTACCAGTGGTTCCCGCTGCGCGGCCTGACCAGCGAGGGCTGGGAGGGCTTCTCCACATGGCACAAGGTCACCGACTACGCGTGGCACATGGTGCTGCCGCTGACCGCCCTGGTGATCGGCGCCTTCGCGACCTCGACCCTGCTCACCAAGAACTCGTTCCTCGACGAGATCCGGAAGCAGTACGTGCTGACCGCCCGGATGAAGGGCCTGTCGGAGCGGCGCGTGCTCTACGGCCACGTGTTCCGCAACGCCATGCTGATCGTGATCGCGGGCTTCCCCGGGGCCTTCATCTCGGCCTTCTTCACCGGCTCGCTGCTGATCGAGACGATCTTCTCCCTCGACGGCCTGGGTGAGCTGTCCTTCCGGGCGATCGTCGGGCGCGACTATCCGGTGGTGTTCGCGACCCTGTACATCTTCTCCCTGCTCGGGCTCGCGGTGAACCTGCTGTCGGACCTGATCTACGTCTGGATCGACCCGCGGATCGATTTCTCGGCACGGGCGACCTGAGTGATGCAGCTCCGACCCCGGACGCCGGGGAGGGTCCAGGACGGGCCGGGCAGCGGCGCCGATCTCGCTCAGGCCTCCGGGGCCAGGCTCGCGACGAGCTGGTCCAGCTGCTCGAACTGCTCGCCCCAGCCGCTGGTGCTTCCGGAGGCCATGGCGTCGTCGAGCGCGTCCTTCGACGGATAGAGTTCGCGCACGATGACCCGTGTCGCGCCATTCCATGCCTCGAAGGTCACCGTGGTGACGGCTCCGTCGTCACCGCCTTCGTCATTGGTCCAGACGAGGCGGCCATGCGGCGTCACGTCCAAGTATCGACCGAAGAACGCCATGGGCTTCTCCGAGGACGGGTGGCCCATCATCAGCCGGTAGGTTCCGCCGGTGCGGATATCGGCCTCGAAGGAGACCAGAGAGACGCCGAACGATTTGGGCGCCCACCAGCGCCGGAACAGGTCCGGCCTCGTCCAGGCTTCGAACACGAGGTGCACCGGGCCGTCGACGATTCGGGTGACGACGAGCTCCCTGTCCGATGTCCGCTCCACCGTCGTGCGGGCCTTCCCGGCGGCGGGATCACTCCGTCTGCCTGCGTCCATCGAACGTCTCCCTCTGCTTCAGTTCTTCGACGATCTGATCCAACGCATCGAATCGCGACGCCCAGAGCCCGCGGTACGCCTCGATCCAGGCCGTCTCCTCCGCCAACGTGCTGCGGCCGAGCTTGCAGGTCCGCACGCGTCCGATCTTCTGTGTCGTGACCAGTCCCGCCCGTTCCAGGACGCCGACGTGCTTCTTCATGCCCGTGAGGGTCATGTGGAACCTGTCTGCCAGTTCCGTGATCGACGCATCGGCACGCCCCAAGTGCTCCAGGACGCCCCGGCGTGTGGCGTCCGAGAGCGCCGCGAAGGAAGCATCGAGGCGCGTCGCCAAAAGCTGAACCATCGAGTTCAGTTTCTATCGGATCGGGCGGGATCCCGCAAGTTGACGCGCCTCGGCCATCTGGACACGAAACCTTCTGGCGACGGTGAAGGGTTGAGGACTGACGGTGGCGCATCACCCGAGAGCCGAGGCTCCGTCCTGAACGCAACTCCCTCGTCCACCGGGTCCGGGTCGACGGTCCGAGGTGGCTATCGCGGAGACGCGCGGAGGCGCCTCCGGCATCGGCGACGCCGGATCGCGCGGGTCCCTCGATCGCGGTCCGCGCGGCCCCGTACCGTCAGGGCGTTATGCCGGGGTCGGGTCGCGAGCGGGTGTGACGGCGATGTCGGCTTCGATGCCTCGGCCATCCGGACGACGACCCTCGCGAACCCACCCGATGCGGACCTTCAGGGGGATCTCGCGCGCTGGATCCGACCCGCGAGGCGTTCGGGTCAGGCGAGCGGCGAGCCCGGATCCGGCAAAGCGATCGTCGAGGTCGCCTCGAGGATCTGGTCCGGGCCGCCCTTCGGCGGCCAGACGCCGGCCCCGTAGGCGTTTCCGCGCAGAATCGCCCGCTCCTCCAGGCTGGAGAAGGCCCAGATGTGCGTGATCCGCGGCGCGCCGTCGAGGGCGTAGAGATTGGTCACGAGGTGCGCGGTGTAAGCCCGGGCCGGCGCCATCGCCGCCTTCCAGGCCGCCAGCGTCGGCGCGAGGCCGCCCGGCCGGAGCCGGTAGGTGCGGACCTCGTAGACGCCGCCGCGCGGGCCGGTCTGCAGCGGCGGCAGGAACGGGAACGGCGCGTAGCTGTCCATCGTCAGGGCGGTGAGCAGATCGCCGGCATGGAAGGGGGCGGCGCTCATCAGGGCGCGCCGCCGCTCCGCGGTCATCGCCTCCGGGGTGTCGAAGCCGCGCAGGACGATTACCCGCCCGAGGGTGCCGATGTCGGTCCGCCAGCAGCCGAGCAGCGTCCCGGCCTCCGCCTCGGCCGCCCAGGTTCGCGCCCGCTCGCAGACTTGGCCGAGCGACAGCAACGGGCACGACAGCGTTGCGAGTTCGTAGAGCATGGTTCGACCGACCCGGTTGAAGCAGTCCTCTCCGTCGTCTCGCCCGCAGCGAAGGGACCAGCGTAGCGCGGCATCGACGGGCGCGGCGCCGCTGGATGGCTTCGCTGCGCTCCCACGGACGCCGACATCCTCGGCCGGAGGACGCCGCACCCTCGGCCTCCAGGCTCACGGTGGAAACTGGGTCGCTTCGGCAACCCGGCAAGGATCAGGCGGGCGCCTGGCGCGCTCCGGCCGGCCCCAACACCCGCGCCATCGTCCCGCGCAAGGCCTGCGCGCTCCGATATCCCACCGCCGCCGCCACCGCCCGGGGTGGCCGCCCTTCGGCGGCGAGGGCCATCGCCCGGATCACCCGGGCCCGGGCCCGCCAGTCGCCGAAGCTCAGGCCCGTCTCGGCGCGGAACCCCCGCGTCAGGGTGCGCCGGCTCGCTCCGGCGCGGTCGGCCCAGGCATCGAGGTCGTCCGCCGAGGCCGGATCCGCGATGATGCCGAGGCAGACCCGGCGCAGGCGCGGATCGCGGGGAAGCGGCAGGGTGAGCGGCGTCTCCGGGGCGCGGCCGATCTCGTCGAGCACCAGGGCGGCGAGGTGGCCCCCGCGCCCGTCCGCCGCGTAGAGGATCGGCTCCTCGGCCAGCGCCACGAGAGCCGCCGCCAGGAGGCGCGACACCGCGATCACCCGGCAGCCGGTCGGAAAGCCCACGACCGCTGCCGGATCGAGATAGGCCGAGCACATCGCCACGGCGCCGTGGGTCGCCACCGCGTGCGGGAGGCGCGGCGGGATCCACAGGGCGTGACCGTCCGGCACGACCCAGGTTCCGTCCTCGGCCGAGGCCATCATTAGGCCGGCGGTGGCGTAGAGCAGCTGCGCCCGCGGGTGGAAGTGCCGGTCCAGCACCATCCCGGCCGCGTACGTCTTGGGCATGACCGCGACGGCGCGGGGCACGTCCTGGTAGTCGGCGGCGTTCGTGGACCGCGCGGATCCCGGCGAGAATGGCCCGTCTCCATACATGTCCGGCCCGACACCTCCAGCGGGTCAGGCTATCAGGGGATCGTCCCGGAGGATACGCCGCATGGAACCGGATACCCTGTCCCGCCGCACCCTGCGCTTCGTCAATGTCGCGCACGCCCTCGACCACTTCGTGCTGCTGATCTACCCGACCGCCGTCATCGCCATCGCGAGCCAGACCGGCCTCGGCTACGGCGAGCTGATCGGGCTCGCCACCGGCGCCTTCGTGGCCTTCGGCCTCTGCTCCCTGCCCATGGGATCGCTCGCCGACCGGTTCGGGCGCCGCACCATGCTGGCGGTGTTCTTCTTCGGCTACGGGCTCGCGTGCCTCGGCGTCGCCACCGCCTCGACGCCGCTCGGCTTCGCGTTGTGGCTGTGCGTGCTCGGCCTCGCCTCGGCGATCTATCACCCGGTCGGCTCGGCCATGCTGGTGACCCATGCCCGCCGGCTCGGGCGCGATCTCGGCATCAACGGCGTCTGGGGCAATTTCGGCGCGGCCTCGGCCTCCGGCGTCACCGCGCTCCTCGCCACGACACTCGGCTGGCGTGCGGCCTTCGTGGTGCCGGGCCTCGTCTGTCTCGGCTGCGGGCTCGCCTTCCTGGCGCTGGTGCCGGGCGACGGCGAGGCCGGCGGACGCAAGGCCGGCGGCGCGGCGGTGATCCCGGTGACGCGGCCCTGGGCGCTGATGGCGCTGTTCGCCCTGGCGATCTTCGCGGGTGGGCTGACCTTCAACCTGACGACGATCAGCCTGCCCAAGGTGATCGACGAAGGGGTCGGCCACGCCTTGCCGCTGGCCCTGATCGGGTCGCTCGCGACCGGCGTGTTCCTGTTCGGCGCCCTGATGCAGCTCGCCATGGGCCGGCTGATCGACCGCTTCAGCCTGCCGGCCCTGTTCGCGGCGCTCTCGGTGCTGCAGCCGCTGGGCCTGGGGATCGCGGCCCTCTCCACCGGCCTGCCGCTGCTCGCCGGGCTCGTGCTCGCCATGACGGCGATCTACGGGCAGGTGGTGATCAACGACGCGATGATCGCACGCTACGTGCCCCCCGCCTACCGGGCGCGGGCCTACAGCGTCCGCTACTTCGTGGGCTTCACGGCGAGCGGCTTCGTGGTGCCGGCCATCGCGCTCCTGCACGACCGCGGCGGCTTCGCGCTGGTGCTCGGCCTTGCCTCGGCCTGTGGCGCGGTGATCTGGCTGTCGGCCCTCGGCTTCCTCAAGCTGACCCAGGGCGGCGACCGGCCGGCGCTGGCGGCGGCGGAGTAGCGCGGCCGTTTGCGAGACCGCCTCGACGCTGCTACGCGGCGAGCCGTCCGATCCCGCGAGCGCACCGTGACCGCATTGTCCCTCGTCATCCGGCCCGAGCGGCCGGAGGATGCCGCCGCCATCGCGCGTCTCCAGGCCCGGGCCTTCGGACCCGGCCGCTTCGCCCGCACCGCCTACCGGCTGCGCGAGGGGGCGGCGGAGCGGATGGACCTCGGCGTCACCGCCTGGGTCGGCAGCTTCCTGGTCGGCTCCGTGCGGATGGGGCCGGTGCGGGCCGGGCCGGCGGCCTTCGTGATGCTGGGCCCGCTCGCGGTGGATCCGAGCTTCGAGGGCCGGGGCATCGGCGGGACCCTCGCCCGCGCGGCGATCGAGGCGGCCCGGCAGGCGGGCGAGGGGCTGGTTATCCTGGTGGGGGACGCGCCCTATTACAGCCGCTTCGGTTTCAGCCCGATCCCGCCCGGGCGGCTGACCCTGCCGGGTCCGGTCGACCCCGTGCGCCTCCTGTGGCTCGAACTCACCGACGGATTCGCCGCGGGTGTCGCGGGTCCCGTGGAGGCCGCACGCGACCGGTAGCCGGACGGCCGCCTTCCGGGTCTGCGGCGGCCGTCGCTGCCACCTCCGGCACAGGTCGCGCGTTACGGTCGGCGATCGGACGCGCGCCCCCGCGCCGTGCCGATCCTCGACAGGGAGGCGCCGATTCACGACGTCGAACCCGCGCGCTGGTCGTCCCGCGAAACCGACACGTGGCACCGGATCGCCCGCCACCCCTTCGAGCGCGCGGACCACGGCCTCGACTTCACCCGGCGCCTCGCCCGCGACCGGGGCTGGTCCCTCGCCTACGCCCGCGGCGGCGTCGAGGCGTATCGCCGCTTCTGCTTCCTGGCGGTGACCTGCGGCGTCGAGGTTACCCCGAGCGAGGAGGTCGACGAGGTCTGGCACCAGCACCTGACCTATCCCCGCGATTACTGGGAGGTCTGGTGCGCCGGGGTGCTCCGGACACCGCTGCACCACGATCCCACTTGGGGCGGCGCCGCCGCGGATGCGCGCGACCGGGCTCAGTATGCCGAGACGCTGGCGCTGCACGAGGCGTGGTCCGGACCCGCCGATCCGGCCTACTGGCCGGCGACGCACCGGCGCTTCCGGCGGCGCGCCCGCTTCCGGGTGGTCGACCGCGACGGGGCGCTGATCCTGCCCTGGCGAGGCTGGATCGGCGGCGTCCGGGCCGGGGCCGGTCTCGGCCTCGCCGGATCCCTGTTCCTGCAGGACGCGACGCCGCCCCGGGCCGCCGGGACCGCGCTGCCGCTCAACCCGTTCGATTGGCCGGCCCAGCCCTTCCTGATCCTCTACGGCGGCCTCTGCCTCGCGGCCCTGGCGACGGTCGTGGCGCTGGGTCAGGCCAAACGTCGGCCCGGGCGCGATCGGCCCGATGCCGACCCGCGCGCGGACGCGGTCGCGGGCGTGGCCGGCGACCTGGACCTCCTGCATCTCGCCTGGCGCGCCGGCGGGCGCGGCCGCGCCGCCGACACGATGCTGGCCGACTTCATCGACGCCGGCTCGGCGCGGATCATCGGCGTCGGCGCCGGGATCGGCCTCATGCGCGGCCCCGAGATCGAGGTCGACAGCCGCGGCGCCACGCTGCTCGAACCCGTCGCGGGTTTCCGCGGCGCGGTCCAGGGGCGCTACAGCGACCGGCGCTTCGTGCAGGACATCGCGCCGGGCCTCGCCGCCGTGGAGGCGGATCTGCCCCCCGCGGCCTCGCGCCGGAGCGCGCAGGTCGCCCGGATGCACCGGCGGATGGCCGCAGTCGCCTTCGGCCTGATCAAGGTCGCGGTCGGCCACGCCCGGGACAAGCCGGTCGGCTATCTCCTGGCGCTGATCGCGGCCACCATCGTCCTCGCCCTCGTCGTCGCGATCCTGACGCCGCCCTGGACGCCGCTCGTGGGCGCCGCGCTCGCGCATTACCGGACGCGGTATCGCCGGGCGGCGACGGCGCCGCAGGACCACGAGGTGCTGTTCGCCTTCGCCCTGAGCGGCGCGGCAATCCTGGCGGGCACCCACCTGGCCGAGCTCGGCAGGCTCATCCGCGCCCAGGCGGGCGGCGGGGGCGACTGAAGACCGCCCTCACGCCCGCCGCAGCGCCAGTCCGGCGATCAGCCCGGCCGCGAGCAGCGCCAGCGCCACCGGCGTCGCCGAGGTGGCGGGCCAGGCGGAAGCCGCAGCGGTGAAGATCGCCCCGAAGGTCATCTGCGTGAAGCCGTAGAGGCTAGAGGCAGAACCAGCCGCGTGCGGATCGACGTTCATCAACCCGGCCACGGCATTGGGACTGAGCAGGCCGACGCCGACCGCGTAGGCGAAGAGCGGCACGATCAGGCTGACGACGCCGAGCATCCCGGTGCGGTCCACCGCCAGCAGCGTCAGCGCCGCCGCGATGCAGAGGAGGTTGCCGCTCCGGGCCGCCTTGCGGATCGGCACCCGCGCGGCGAGCCGGCTCGCCAGGACCGCTCCGCCGACCATGCCGAACACCACGATCAGGCAATCGAACCCGACCTCCTGCGAGGAGCGCCCGAGCCGGTCCACGAGCAGGAACGGCGCCACCGCCAGGAACGCGTACAGGCTGGTGCCGCCGCAGGCCCCCGCCACCAGGTAGGCGCGGAACACCGGGACCCGGACCAGCCGGAGATAGCCCGCCAGCACCGCGACGAAGCCCGGCAGCGCCACCTTGTGCCGGTTGGTCTCGGGCAGGGTGAACACCACCGCGGCACCCAGCACGGCGACGAGGCCGGCCAGGACCACGAACACCGCGCGCCAGCCGAAGGCCTCGTTCACCGCCCCGCCGATCGCCGGCGCCAGGGCCGGGGTCAGCGTCATCGCGGTGGTGAGGATCGCGAGCTTGCGGGCCGCGTCCTCGCGGGTGGAGACGTCGCGCACCATCGCCCGGCCGATCACCAGCGAACCGCAGGCCCCGAGCGACTGAAGGACCCGGGCGACCAGCAGGACGCCGATATTCGGTGCGGGGATCGCCAGGAGCAGGCCGGCGAGATAGAGGCCGAGACCGCCGATCAGGATCGGGCGCCGGCCGTACCGGTCCGAGAGCGGACCGTAGAGGAGCTGGCCGCCCGCGAGCCCGATCAGGTAGACGGTGATGGTGAGCTGCGCGCCCGCCGCGCTGGTCCCCAGGTCCGCCGCCGCCGCGGCGAGCGCCGGCACGAAGATGTGCAGGGCGACCGTTCCCGTCATGGTGACGGCGACCAGCAGCGGCAGGGGTGCCCGGCGCTCCCCCGCATCGGGTCTTCGCTCTGGCAAGGGCGTTCCTTCGCGGTGTCCAACCCCGCGGGACGGCGGGTCGCGGCCGCTCTCAAGGCAAAGGTCGGGCCCGGAGCCATGCCGCGGGGACGGATCCACCCCGAGGATCCCGAGGCGCGCGCCTCCCGGGATCGGAGCCTCCGGGGTCCTGCGCGCTCCGGCCCGGGCTCAGACTACGGCTTCGGGGCCGACGGCGGGGCGTTCGGGTCCTTGGCCGGGCCGCCGACGTCCAAGTCCTTGGCGCGGTCCACCGCCTCGGGGTTCGCCTGGGCCGGCGGCTGCTTCGCGGCGGGCGCGGCCGGGGCGGTCGGCTCCGCCGGGATCGCGCTCGACGGGGTGCCCGTCTGGTCACCGTCATGGGCGTTGGCCGGCGGCGCCGGCGCGTTGCGGTCGCTCGACTCGCTGGGCGCGCGCGGGCTGCCGGGAGACTTCTCCTCGACGGGCTTGGCGGTGCTGGTGTCGGCGGGCTTGGCCGGGCTCGCCTTGCCCTCCGACGGCTTCGCCGCGGCGGGCTTGTCGGCGGAAGGCTTCTCGGCGGCGGGCTTGTCCGGGGCGGCGGCCTTGTCGTCGGGCTTTGCCGCGGCGGGCGTGGCGGCGGGCGGTGCCTCGCTCTTCTCGGCGGCGGGCAGCGGCTTGGGATCGTCCGCGTTGGAGCGCAGGTAGGCGATGACGTTGGCGCGCTCCTGCGGCGAGGCGATGCCGGCGAAGGCCATCTTGGTGCCCTTCACGTAGCCCTTCGGGTTCGTCAGGAACGCGTCGAGATCGTCGTAGGTCCAGGCGCCGCCCTTCTCCTTCATGGCCGCCGAATACTCGAAGCCGGGATGCGCCCCCTTCGGACGCTCGACGACGCCGTACAGGTCCGGCCCGACCTTGTTGGGGCCGCCCTTCTCGAAGGCGTGGCAGGCGTGGCAGGCCTTGGTGCCGGCCTCGCCCTTCTCGGCGTTGGCGCTGGCGAGCCGGACCGCGATCGGCTCGACCTTGGCCTCCGGGGCCGCGGCGGCGGCGGATTCCGGCTCGGGCTCGGGGAGATCGTAGCCGGCTTTGCCCGCCGGCCGCGGATGGTAGATCAACTCGGCCACGAAACCCGATCCGGCCGCGAACAGCAGGGCGCCGAGGACCGCACCCAGGACCTTGTTCACCTCGAACGAGTTCATGCTCTTCTCGCGACTCGGCCGGGGCCAGTCGCGCGCCTGGCACGGGCCAGCAGACTCGGACACCGGACATTGGAAGATTTCGAGGTTGCCTTAGCCGTTCCGGGCGGTTCCTGACAATGCCGAGATGGCCGTCCGCGTCGCTCAGGCGCAGGAATGTTCCACCGAATTGTCCAGCTTGTCACCGGCGGGCCTCACGGATCTGACGGCGGATCGCCGTCGGCGGACCCGGCCGGACCCGGGGGACGACAACCGCGGACGGGCCTGTTAAGCACCCGCCGGCATCCCGGCGCGACCGCCCGGTCCGCGTGCCCTGACCGAATTCGCATGTCCGATCCCCTAGTCCTGATCCCGGCCCGCCTCGCCGCGACGCGTCTGCCCAACAAGCCGCTGGCCGACATCGCCGGCGAGGCGATGATCGTCCATGTCTGGCGCCGGGCCATGGAGGCCGGCATCGGTCCCGTGGTGGTGGCCACCGACACGGCGGAGATCGCCCGGACCGTCGAGGCGGCGGGCGGGGTGGCGGTGATGACCCGGGCCGATCATCCCTCGGGCTCCGACCGGCTCGCCGAGGCGCTGGAGATCATCGATCCGGAGGGGCGCCACGACGTGGTCGTCAACGTGCAGGGCGATCTGCCGACCATCGATCCTGCGATCATCGGCGCCTCCATCCTGCCGCTCGCCGACCGCACGGTCGACATCGTCACCCTCTGCGCAGCCATCACCGACCCGCACGAGGCCGACAACCCGAACGTGGTCAAGCTCGTGGGCCACGCCGTCGGACCCGGGCGCCTGCGCGCGCTCTACTTCACCCGCGCCCGGGCGCCCTGGGGCGAGGGACCGCTCTGGCACCATATCGGCCTCTACGCCTACCGGCGCACCGCGCTGACCCGGTTCGTCGCCCTGCCCCCGGGCGAGCTGGAGGTCCGGGAGAAGCTGGAGCAGCTCCGGGCGCTGGAAGCCGGGATGCGCATCGACGCCGCCATCGTCGACGACCTGCCACTCGGCGTCGACACCCCCGCCGACCTGGAGCGCGCCCGCGCCCTGCTCCGGGGCCGCCGCCTGAACTGAGCGCACGGACGAAGCCTGCCCGCCATGACCGACCGCACCATCGCCTATCAGGGGGAGCCCGGGGCCAACTCGCACATCATCTGCGCGGAGGCCTATCCGGACTGGACGCCGCTGCCCTGCGCGACCTTCGAGGACGCCTTCGCGGCGGTCACGGAGGGCCGGGCCCGGCGGGCGATGATCCCGATCGAGAACTCGATCGCCGGCCGCGTCGCCGACATCCACCACCTGATCCCGACCTCGCCGCTGCGCATCGTGGCCGAGCACTTCCTGCCGATCCATTTCCAGCTGATGGTCCTGCCGGGCACCAAGGTCGAGGCCCTGCGGAGCGTCCACAGCCACGTCCACGCGCTCGGCCAGTGCCGGCGGATCATCCGCCGGCTGGGCCTGAAGGCGGTGGTGGCGGGCGACACCGCCGGGGCCGCCCGCGAGATCGCCGAGATCGGCGACCCGAGCCGGGCCGCGCTGGCGCCGGCGCTCGCCGCCGGGGTCTACGGGCTCGACATCCTGGAGCGCGACGTCGAGGACGAGGCACACAACACCACCCGTTTCGTGGTGCTCTCCCCCGACGCCGAGCCGGTCGCCGTCGGGACGCAGGCCTGCGTGACGAGCTTCGTGTTCCGGGTGCGCAACATCCCGGCCGCGCTCTACAAGGCGCTGGGCGGCTTCGCGACGAACGGCGTCAACATGTCGAAGCTCGAGAGCTACATGATGGACGGCGAGTTCACCGCCACGCAGTTCTACGCCGAGGTGGACGGCCACCCGGAGGATCCGGGCCTCGCCCGGGCGCTCGACGAGCTCGGCTTCTTCTCCCGGGAGCTGCGGGTGATCGGCACCTACCCAGCCCACCCCTTCCGCGAGGCGGCACGGCCGGCGGCGGAGTAACAAAGACCATTCAGCCTCGGCCATGCCGCTCGGGTTCATCCGGCCGAGGATCTCAAGACCTCACTCCCGCCGCAGCACCCGGTCCGCGGCCAGATCCGACCAGAAGCCCGGCCGGAAGTCGCGCTTGAGCGCCTCGGGGTCGTAGACCGTCTCGACCCAGGTCAGGAAATCGATCCCCTGCGCCTCGCCCTCGACCCGGTATCGGGCGAAGAACGCGTCGAGGATGCCGGTCTTGGCGAAGCGGAGATGGCCGTAGCGGGCGGAGAGCTGCCGGGCGGCCTCCGCGACCGGCCGGCCCTCGTGCAGGATCAGGTACAGCGCCGAGGCGAGGCCGGCCCGGTCGGCGCCCGACTTGCAGTGCATCACCGCCGGATACGCGATGCCGGCGAAGAACGCCTTGGCGCCGAGGATGGTGTCCCGGTCCGGAGCCTCCCGGGAGCGGAGCACGAACTCGACGAGCGTCAGCCCGTGTCGCTCGCAGGCCTCGCGCTGCAGCGGCCACGACCCGTGCTCGCGGCCGCCGCGGAGCGAGATGATCGTCCGCACGCCCTCGGCCCGGAACCGGGCGAGCTGGTGCGGTCCGGGCTGGGCCGAGCGCCAGAGCCCGCCCGCGCCGACCCGATGGCGGTTGAGATAGGCGAGGCGGAACACGCCGTGGTCGATCAGCAGCATGTTGGCCCAGGCCATCAGCCGGTCGCCGGGGCCGGAGATCGGCCGCTCGAAGCGGGCGATCCGGGCCATGCGGCGCGCGTAGCGCGTCTCGGGCTTGAGGAAACGGTTGAACAAGGCCGTGCTGCCGCGGGAACCAACGGGCGCTCTATCAGCCGCCCGGGAAGCCGGCAATTCGGCGCTGCGGGGTTGACGGCGCCGTTCTTGCCTTCCCTCATGCCTTCACTCCGCCCGGATCGGCATCGAACCTGGGCGGACCGCGCGGGTTATCCGCCGGTCGGACGACGGGAGGCCCGAAGCCCATGAGCACGCGCACCACGAGCATCCGCCGGGCCCGGGAGGCCGACCTCGGCGGCTTGTCCAAGGTGTTCGACGCGTCGTGGCGCGAAGCCTATCGCGGGATCATCCCGGGCGTGACGCTGGAGCGCCTGATCGCCGGCCGTGACCGCGCATGGTGGCGCGGCACCCTGCGCCGCGGTCGGCCCGTGGCGGTGGTCGAGGTGAGCGATCTGGTCGTCGGCTACGCGTCCTACGGCCGGACCCGCAGCCGCGCCCTCGGCAGCGAGTCCGAGATCGACGAACTCTATCTCCTGCCGGAATACCAGGGCGTCGGTCTCGGCCGCCGCCTGTTCAGGGCCGTCCGCAACGACCTGGCGGATCACGGCCTGACCCGCCTCGGCGTCTGGAGCCTGGAGGACAACGACCGGGCCGGCGCCTTCTACGCGGGCCTCGGGGGCCGGCCGGGGCCCCGGGTGCTCGATCGCATGGCGGGGATCGCCCTGCCCAAGATCGGCTATCTGTTCGGCTGACGTTTTCCAGCACTCGTTGCCGGGCAGCGATGTCGACAGATTTGCATTGCCGGGCCGCGCCACTAAGAGGTCCTGGAAGCGGAGCTGACCGCGTTCCGGGACCAAGACGCCATGAATATCGACGCCATCCCGCTCGGCAAGAACCCGCCGCACGACGTGAACGTGATCGTGGAGGTGCCGCTCGGCGGCGAGCCGATCAAGTACGAGATGGACAAGGCGTCGGGCGCCCTGGTCGTCGACCGGTTCCTCTACACGCCGATGTTCTATCCGGGCAATTACGGCTTCATCCCCCACACCCTGTCGGGTGACGGCGATCCCTGCGACGTCCTGGTGGCCAACACCCGCGCCGTCCTGCCGGGCGCGATCATCAGCGCCCGCCCCGTGGGCGTGATGGTGATGCAGGACGAGGGCGGCGAGGACGAGAAGGTCATCGCGGTGCCGTCGCGCCACCTGACCAAGCGCTACGACCGGGTCGAGAACTACACCGATCTTCCCGACATCACGATCCAGCAGATCCAGCACTTCTTCGAGCACTACAAGGATCTGGAGCCCGGCAAGTGGGTCAAGTTCGTCCGCTGGGGCGACAAGGAGGAGGCCCACCGGCTGATCGAAGAGGCGATCGAGCGCGGCAAGGCCAAGATCTAGGCGCGTTCCGCGCGGGCGGCCCCCGGAACCCGGGCGGACGCGCTTCGGCCCGCCGCCCCGGCGTCCCGGCTCAGCCGTCGATGCGGCGCAGGCCGGCCCGGTAGCGGCGGGCATTCTCGACGTAGCGCAAAGCCGCCTGCCGCAGGGCCTCAACCGCCGCCTCGTCGAGGGTGCGCACGGCCTTGGCCGGCGCCCCGACGATCAGGCTGTGATCCGGGAAGGTCTTGCCCTCGGTGACCAGCGCGTTGGCCCCGATCAGGCAGCCGCGTCCGATGACGGCGCCGTTGAGGACCGTCGCGCCCATGCCGACGAGGCTCCCGTCGCCGATCGTGCAGCCGTGGACGATGGCCCCGTGGCCGACGGTGACGTCCGATCCGATGGTGAGGGGGAAGCCGGGATCGACGTGCATGATCACCCCCTCCTGCACGTTGGTCCGGTCGCCGATGCGGATCGGCTCGTTATCGCCGCGCAGGGCGGAGCCGAACCAGATGCCGACGTCGAGGCCGAGATGGATGCGGCCGATCACCTGCGCGTCGGGTGCGATCCAGACCCGGTCGGGATCGGCGAGCTGCGGCACGTGGTCGTCCAGGGCGTAGAGCGGCATGGCGGGTTCCGTGGGCTTTCGGCGCGCGGGCGCGGCGGGCGGCGGCCCCGCGCGGGCGCGGGTCGGATCCGAGGGCCGGATCCTGTCGCCGGAATGGCACAGGCGTCGGCGGCCCGCCAATGCTAACAGGGCTCGGGTAGAGGCACGCGTCCGCCGCGGCGGCACCCGCCGGGTGTGGGGGACGCGGCAACCGGGTTGAGGCGAGATGAGGCGGCTTGCGGCATCGATCGCTCTCCTGGGCCTCCTGCTGGCGCAGTCCGCGGCGGCCGACCTGCACGAGATGCGGCAGCCCGACGGCTTTCGGGCGACCTGCGAGGATCTCGGCAGCTTCTGCTTCGCCGATGCCTGCGGCGGCGACCAGATCGATGCGGCCCGGGCGTGCCGGGCCCGGTGCCCGAGCGCAGCGATCCTGAGCGTGGTGCCGGCCGCTTGTCCCCGGACCGGCGGACCCGTGGTGCTGCGCAGCCGCGGCTGAGCATCGGCGCGCGCGTTTATCCGGTCTTTTCTCGAAGGAAAAATTCGGTTCCACCTGCGGCAACGAAACGCGGCCGTCGGCATTGACCCCACGGGATGACCGGATTTCAGGGACGGGGGCGCGGACAGATGCGCGCGAACAGGCGCGAGAGTGGCGCACCTTCGTGTTTGACGAGCGATCTTCAGCCACCGCAAGCCGGCCCGAATGCGGATCCCGTCCTGTACGGGGTCGCCGCAGCCCTCGCGTCGCTGTTTCCACCGGTCGTGCCGCAGCCCCCGAACGACGCGGGCGCCGGGAGCGAGGCCGACGCGGGCGAATTCGGCGGATCGACCTGAGCCGCGGCCCGAGGGCGCGACCGGGATCGCCGTTCAGCCGGCGAGCCGGGCGACGAGAAGCAGCGTCGCCAGCACCGGGGCCGCGGCGGCGAGCCACAGCGCTCCGGGATGGAGAGCCGCCGGCCCCGAGAACCGCAGGGTCCGCGTCATGCCCGGGCGCCGCTCCGGCGCGCGCCCGATCCCGATCCCGACTGGCATCCGCCCGCTCCTCGACACCGGAGGAGTGAGGGCCGCCGACCGTCAAGGCCTTCTGAATCGGCGGGCGCCTTCGCGCGGCGTGGTGAACCGGCCGTTAAAGGGCGCGGTCGAACTTCAGCTCGCCGTTGGGGCTCTTCAGGACGAGCTGGGAGCCGACGAGGTCCCACACGGCCGACGTGCGCAGGGCGACGAAGAACGCCTGCTCGATCGCGGCGAGACCCTTGTCGCAGCTCTTCTTGGTGAGCGCCAACGGGCCCACCGCGATGTGCTGCTCCTTCAGGGGGAAGGCCGTGGCGGCGAACGTGTTGCAGCCGCCGTAGCCGCGCGCGCGGTACTGCTTGTCGATGATGAAGCTCGGCCGGTCGCCGCCGGTGAACGGCTTACCGTTGAGGCTCACGGCCGTCCAGGTCGAGTCGAGCGGGAAGATCTTCTCGCTGGCCTTGGTCCCCGGCACGTACTGGGGCTTCTTCTCGTCCTCGCCGCCGGGCCGGCGGTTGCCGCGCCCGAATCCCGTCGGGGACCCGCCCATCTGGGCCTGCGCCTGCGTCACCGCGGAAAGGTCTGCGGCCAGCACGGCACAGGCCAAGGTCGCGATCAGCACCCCTCTCATCGTACAGTCCCCATCTCGCGCGCAGTCTTCCGGTCAGCCCAGTTCGGAGGATGCCGCGCCGGCGGCGCGTGCCGGCCTGCGCGAAGGCCGCCCCGAATCCATGCGCGTCAGCGGATGCGACAGGATTTCAGCACAATTATGGTCGTGCTCCGCCGCATCGCGTTCGGAAACGAACGGAGGCGGTGGCCGTTGTCGAAGATCGCGGGTCGGGAGGTTGGTCTTGGTCGGATCTGACGAGGGTGCACAGAGCGGGACCGGCGCGCGCCCGATGAGCCCGGCGCAGTCCCGGGCGGCCCGGGGTCTGCTCGGATGGTCCGAGGCCGACCTCGCCGCCAAGGTCGGTATCGACGAGCGGCGCGTGCGCGATTTCGAGAGCGGCTTCGGCGATCCGCCGAGCGGCCAGATCGAGGCGCTCCGGAGCGCCCTGAGCGCGGCGGGGGCCGTGTTCACCGATGCGCCGACGCCGGGCGTCCATCTCAGGGAGCGACCGGGCACCGACGAGGGGACGCGCGCCGACGCGCTGACCACCGAGAACGACCGCTGACGGCGCCTCGCCGCGTCGCTCATGGCGCGTTCAGCCGCCGCGGCCGATAGCCGGGGGATCGAGCTGCTCGCCGCTCCAGGAGCGATCCGTGACCGATCCCCACAGAAACCAGCCCCAGGCCGGCGCGCCGTCCGAGCGGGTCGCGCAGACGGGCACGGCCCGTTGATGCGCGCCGACGCCTTCCTGGCGGCCGCCGACGCGCTGCCGCTGGCGAGCCTCGACGCCCTCGTCGGACGCGGCGGCCTCGTCGTCGTCGCGCCCCATCCCGACGACGAGAGCCTGGGCTGCGGCGGCCTGATCGCCCTCGCGCGCGGGGCCGGGCGGCCGGTGCGGCTCGTCGTGGTCAGCGACGGCTGCGGCTCGCACACGCATTCCCGCCTGTACCCGCCCGAGAGACTGCGGGCCCTCCGTGAGGCGGAGACGCTGCGGGCCGTCGCGATCCTGGGGCTGGGGGCGGACGACGTGACCTTCCTGCGCCTGCCCGACGCCCATGTGCCGAGCGAGGGTCCGGTCGCCGAGGCCGCCGCCGAGGCGGTCGCGCGCGCCGCCGCCGCCTGCGGCGCCGGCGCGGCGTTCGTGACCTGGCGGCACGATCCCCATTGCGACCACAGGGCCGCCGCCGCCATCGTCGGCCTGGCCCGATCGCGGATGCCGGGCGTTCGGGTCTACGAGTACCCGGTCTGGGGTTGGACCCTGCCGCCGGAGACCGAGGTCGGCCCGGAACCAAACGGCCTGCGCCTCGACGTCGCCGCCTGCCGCGAGACCAAGGCCCGCGCGGTCGCCGCCCACGAATCGCAGACCACCGGCCTGATCTCGGACGACCCCCAGGGCTTCCGGCTGGAGCCGGCGATGATCGACCGGCTGTGCGGTCCCTACGAGCGCTTCGTCGCGGTCCCGGCATGACCCGGCACAGGCAGACCCTGCCGGACGACTATTTCGCCGGCATCTACGCCAGCGATCCGGACCCCTGGGGCTTCACCACCTCCCCGTATGAGCGCGACAAGTACGCGGCGACGCTCGCGTCCCTGCCGCGCGCGCGCTACCGGAGCGCCTTCGAGCCGGCCTGCTCGATCGGGGTGTTCACCCGCGCCCTATCCGAGCGCTGCGACCGCCTGCTGGCGACCGACCCGGTCGCGGCGGCCGTGGCGGCGGCTGGGGCGCGTTGCGCCGACCGGCCGGGTATCGAGATCCGCCAGGGAGCCGTGCCGGCCGGTTGGCCCGAAGGCCGCTTCGACCTGATCGTGCTGTCGGAGTTCCTGTACTTCCTGGCGCCCGCGGACCTCGCCGACCTGGCGCGCCGGGCCGGGGAGGCGATCGAGCCCGGCGGCGATATCGTGCTGGTGCACTGGCTCGGAGAAACCGACTACCCGCAATCGGGCGATGGCGCCGCCGAGGGCTTCATCGCCGGGGCCGCGTCCTTCGCGGGGATCCTCGCCCAGTCCCGGACGGACGCGTACCGCATCGACGTCCTGCGCGCCGGGACCGGGACGTGAGCACGGCGGTCATCACCCTGAACAAGGGCCGGCGGGCGCATCTCGAACGCCTGCTCGAAGGCCTCGGACGCGGCACCTCGCCCGAGGCCTGCATCGTGGTGGAGATCGGCGGCGACGCGGCGCCCCTGCCGGCCCGGGAGTTCCCGGTGGAGCGCGTGCCGTTCCCGCATTCCGGCCTCCCGCTGGCGGCGGCGCGCAATGCCGGACGCCGGGCCGCCAGAGCCGGCACGCTGATCTTCCTCGACGTCGACTGCATCCCCTCGGCGGGCCTCGTCGCCGGCCTGTCGCGGGCGGTGGCGGAGCAGGACGGGCTGATCTGCTGCGAGATCGGCTACCTGCCGGTCGGCGCGGTCACGGACGGCTGGCGCGAGGCCGACCTCGACCGGCTCGGCCACCCGCACCCGGTGCGCACCTTCCCCCCGCCCGGCACCGTGGCGCCGGCGCCGCAGGCCGGCCTGTTCTGGTCGCTCGCCTTCGCGGTCCGGGCCGCGACCTACGACCGGATCGGCGGCTTCGACGAGGCCTTCTCGGGCTACGGCGCCGAGGACACCGACCTGGCATTCCGGGCGGCCGCGGCCGGGGTGCCGATCCTGTTCCTGGGCGGCCCCCGGGCCTACCACCAGCATCATCCCGGCTACGACCCGCCGCTCCAGCATTTTCGCGACATCGTCGCCAATGCCGCACGCTTCCATGCCCGGCACGGGCTCTGGCCGATGGACGGCTGGCTCGACGGGTTCGCGGCCCTCGGGCTGATCGCGGCGGACCGGTCGAACGGCCTCGTGATCCTGCGGGACCCGACGCCGGAGGAGATGGCGGCGGCGCGCCTGCCGGACGACCGGCCGTTCTGATCACCGGCACCCACGGCCGTCCCCGTGCGGGCAGCGATGCGGAACCCGATGCCGCGCGTCGTCGCAGGGCGTAACGTGGCGACGGGGCGCCGTCGCGGCGACGGGCAGATCCTAATACGGCGCCAGGATCTGCCCGCGTCCCGGAAAGCCGTCAGCCCTTCATGGCGTCGGCCTTCTCGATCAGCGCCTCGGCCATGCGGATCGACGCGATGTCGATGAGCCGCCCGTCCAGCGAGACGGCGCCGCGGCCGGCCTTGGCGGCCTCCTTCATGGCCTCCAGGATGCGGCGCGCCTTGGTCACCTCGGCCTCGGACGGGGTGAACACCTCGTTGGCCAGCTCGATCTGCGAGGGATGGATCGCCCACTTGCCCTCGAATCCGAGCGCCGCGCAGCGCCGGGCCGCCGAGCGGTAGCCGTCCGGATCCGAGAAGTCGCCGAACGGACCGTCGATCGGGCGCAGGCCGTAGGCGCGGCAGGCGATCAGCATGCGGTTCTGGGCGAACAGCCACGGGTCCTGCCAATGGGTCTCGCGGTTGCCCGCCTCGTCCTTGTCGGTGAGCACCGAGAAGTCCGGATTCACGCCGCCGATCACCGTCGAGCGCGCGCGGGTCGAGGCGGCGTAGTCGGCCACGCCGAACGACATCGCCTCAAGGCGCTTCGACGACTGGGCGATCGCCTCGACGTTGGCCATGCCGAGTGCGGTCTCGATCAGCACCTCGAAGCCGATCTGCTTCTCGCGCTTCTTGGCCTGCTCGATCTGGGTGACCAGCACGTCGATGGCGTAAACGTCCGCCGGCACGCCGACCTTGGGGATCAGCACCATGTCGAGCCGCGGACATGCTTCGACGATGTCGACCACGTCCCGGTACATGTAGTGGGTGTCGAGACCGTTGATGCGGATCATCATGGTCTTGTTGCCCCAATCCAGGTCGTTCAGCGCCTGGATGATGTTGGTGCGGGCCTTCTCCTTGTCGTCGGGGGCGACGGCGTCTTCCAGATCGAGGAAGATCACGTCGGCGGCCGAGGAGGCCGACTTCTCCATGAAGGTCGGGTTGGAGCCCGGGACGGCGAGCTCGGAGCGGTGCAGGCGCGGCTTGGCCTGCTGGATCAGGGTGAAGCTCATCTGGGGTTCTCTCTCCTGGTGACGGTTCTGATGCCGTTGCGGGGCTGGACCCGCTCGGGTGGGGAAATGGCGTTCGTCGGGCTCGGTGACAGAGCGGAAAGACGCGTTTCAGGATGCTCCGTTCGGCTTCTGAAACCCTGCGTGCTCCCCCCCCCCTCTGCGTGGGAGGGAGAGCCGCGCGCGTGATCCTCACCCCGTCGCCCCGAACCCGACGGCGATGCAGTTGATCGACAGGAGCAGGGCCGACTTCACCGCCTCGCGCCGGTCCTCGTCGGTCTCGGCGCGGTAGCGGGCGAGCAGTTCCACCTGCTCGCGGCCGACCTGGTTGATGGTCGGCAGCCGCCCCTTGAGCCGGTCGCGGAACAGCGGGAAGCGCTCGGCCAGCTCGGTGCCGCCGCTCACCCGCAGCACCATCTCGCGGGTCAGCGCGTACTCGGCCTCGATCATCGAGAAGATCCGGTCGCGGATCCCGGCATCCAGGACGAGGCCGGCATAGGCCCGGGCGATGTCGAGATCGACCATCATCAGCGTCTTCTCGACCTCGTCGAGAACGAGCCGGAACACCCGGGACTCCTGGAACAGGCGCTTGAGGATCGCCTCGCCCTCCCGGCCGCGCACGTCGAGGAAGCTCGCGAGTCCCGAGCCGACCCCGTACCAGCCGGTGATCACGTGGCGGTTCTGCGACCAGGCGAACACCCAGGGGATCGCCCGCAGGTCCGAGAGCGAGCGGGCGCCGAATCGGCGTGCCGGGCGGGAGCCGATGTTGAGGAGCGCGATCTCGTCCAGCGGGCTCGCCGACTGGAAATAATCGACGAGGCCGTCGGTCTGCAGCAGCTGGACGTAGGCCGCCCGCGAGGCGCCGGCCAGCGCCTCAAGCGCGTCGTCGTGGCCGGGGCCCGCGCGATCGCCCTCCCGGGCCAGCGCGTGCTCGAACACAGAGGCCGCCAGCAATTCCATCTGGTAGGCGGCGGTGCCGCGGTTGGCGTATTTGAACGAGACCACCTCGCCCTGCTCGGTGGTGCGGAACCGGCCGCGAATCGAGCCCGGGGGCTGGGCCATGATGCCCCGGTGGGTCGGCACGCCGCCCCGGCTCACCGAGCCGCCGCGCCCGTGGAAGAACGCGATGCCGACCCCGAGTTCCTCGCCGAGGCGGGTCAGCTTGCTCTGCGCCTTGTACAGCTCCCAGTTGGCGGCGACGAAGCCGCCATCCTTGTTGGAGTCGGAATAGCCGATCATCACCTCCTGCACCCCGCCCTGCCAGCGGGTCGAGCGGCGCACCACCGGCACGGCGAGCAGCGCCCGCATGATCGCCGGGGCGGCGCGCAGGTCGTCGATGGTCTCGAACAGGGGCACGATCGGCAGCGGGCAGATCTCGGTCCCGGCCCCGTCGAGGAACACCCCCGCCTCCTTGGCGAGGAGGTAGGCGCCGAGCACGTCCTCCACCGAGCGGGTCATCGACAGCACGAAGGCGCCGAACGCCTCCCGGTCGAGGGCCTCGCGCATCTCGGCGACGAGGGCGAAGGTGGCGAGCGTCTCCCGGGCGGCGTCGGGCAGGTCCTCGAAGGACCGCTCCGGATCCCGCGGCCGGGCGAGTTCGGCGTCGAGCCACTGGCGCCACGCGGCAGAGCCGAGGGCCGGCGGCTCGCCGTCGCCGTTGCGCTGGCGCCAGAGCGCCTGGAGGGTGTCGGTGGTCCGGGTGGTGTTCTCGCGCAGGTCCAGCCGGACCGTCGAGAACCGGAAGATCTCCACCATCCTTCGGACGGGGCGGACGAGGTCCCGGGCGAGGGCGCCGCATTTCGCGTCCGCGAGGCCGCGTTCCAGGACGCGCAGGTCCTCGATCAGCCCGTCGGCGCTGGCGTAGTCGGGACCCGAGGGATGCTCGCCCTCGTTGCGGGCGATCGTCGCCTCGATCTTGCGCAGCACGCAGCTGAGATACTGGCGATAGGGCTCGCCGGGATTGCGCCGGGCGATGGCCCGGGCCTGCCCGCTCTCGGCGAGCTGCCGGTCGAGTTCCGCCCGGAATCCCTCTGGCAGCGGCAGGGTGCGCTCGGTGAGCGAGAGGGTGCGGCCGAGTTCGCGCACCCCGTCCTGATAGCGGCTGAGCGAGGCCAGCGCGTTGCGATGCAGGGTCTGCCGGGTGACGGCGGCGGTGACGTAGGGATTGCCGTCGCGATCGCCGCCGATCCAGGAGCCGAACTGGAAGAACGGCGGCACCGTGAAGTCCGTGCCGGGATAGGCCTCCGCCAGGGATTCCTCCAGGGTATCCATGGTCTCGGGCAGCATCTCGAACAGGGTCTCGTCGAAGAAGTGCAGCCCCCAGGCGACCTCCCGCTCGACGGTGGCCTTCTCCAGGTGCAGCTCGCCGGTCATCCAGACCAGCTCGATCTGGTCGCGCAGCTCGTTCATGAGCCCGTTGCGCTCGCGGTCGGTCCAGCGCGGCATCTCCAGCTCGCGGAGCACGAGGTAGATCCGCCGGAACTTCTCCAGGACGGTGACGCGCTTGCCCTCGGTCGGGTGGGCGGTGAGCGTCGGGCGGATGCGCAGGTCGCTGAGCAGCGCCTGGATCTTCTCCGGCGGCACCCCCTGCTGGCGGGCATCGGAAAAGACCTTGGCGAAGGAGCCGCCGAGGGCGGCGCGCCCCTCGGTCCGCTCCACGTGGCGGCGGCGGCGCATCGCGGCGTTCTGCTCGGCGATGGAGATCAGCTGGAACCAGATGCCCTGCACCTGGAGGGCGCGCGCCAGCATCTGCGGCGAGAAGCGCGAGATGTCGGCGGTCCCGTGCAGCACCGCCTCCAGGTCGGGATCGTGCCGGCGGGCGACGTCGAGCAGCGCCTGGAACAGGATGTCCAGAGCCTGCTCCGACGACGTGCCGGTGATCACCGGCGGCGCGAAGGCCGTGGCGTCGACGAGGCCGGGGGTTGCGTGAAGGGTACGGGTCATGGGGCCACCTCGTGGCGCATGGTTTTTGAGGACGATCAGCGCGAAGCGCCCCCTCCCCCCTCTGCGGGGGAGGGTGGCTCCTGCGTCAGCAGGGGTCGGGAGAGGGAAGCGCCGGTGCAGAACGAGGCTGTGTCCGTCATGCAGGGCGCGCATTTTCCGGAAGCCGGGTTCCCCACTCCCGACCCCCTTCGGGGGCCACCCTCCCCCACAGAGGGGGAGGGAGAGCGGCGCGCCGAGTACTGTTACGCCGCCCGCGCCAGCACGTCGGCCACAGTCTGCCCGAAGCTGCCCGGATCCGGCGCCACGGTCAGCCCATACGACCGCATGATCTCGGCCTTCTCGGCGGCGCTGTCGCCGGCCGCCGAGATGATCGCGCCGGCATGGCCCATGCGCCGGCCCTTGGGCGCCGTGAGCCCGGCCACGAAGCCGATCACCGGCTTCGACATGTTCTCGCGGATCCAGGCCGAGGCCTCGGCCTCCTGCGGGCCGCCGATCTCGCCGATCATCAGCACGGCGTCGGTGTCCGGGTCCGTCTCGAACAGGGCGAGATGGTCGAGGAAGGAGGAGCCGTTGATCGGGTCGCCGCCGATGCCCACCGAGGTCGAGATCCCGAGCCCCAGTTCCTTGAGCTGTGCGGCAGCCTCGTAGCCAAGGGTGCCCGAGCGGGAGATCACTCCGACATTGCCCGGGAGGTAGATGTGGCCGGGCATGATCCCGAGCATCGCCTTGCCGGGGGAGATGATGCCGGCGCAGTTCGGGCCGACCACCATGGTCCGCCGGTCCCGCGGGTAGCGCATCAGGTAGCGCTTCACCCGCATCATGTCCTGGGCCGGGATGCCGTCGGTGATCGAGCAGACCAGGCGCAGGCCGGCATCGGCCGCCTCCATGATGGCGTCCGCCGCGAAGGGCGGCGCCACGAAGGTGATCGACGTGGTGGCGCCGGTCGCCGCCACCGCCTCCTTGACGGTGTTGAACACCGGCAGGCCGAGATGGCTGCGCCCGCCCTTGCCCGGGGTGACGCCGCCCACGACGTTCGTGCCGTAATCCAGCATCTCCTTGGCGTGGAAGGTGCCCTTGTCGCCCGTGATGCCCTGGACGATGATCGGGGTGGTCTCGTCGATGAGGATGCTCATGGCGCGGTCTCCCCCTCAGTGCTTCGTCTTGGCGGCCGAGCAGGCGTCGACCGCCTTGCGGGCCGCCTCCGACAGCGTGTCGGCGGTGATCAGGTCGAGGCCGCTCTCGGCCAGGATCTTCTTGCCGGCCTCCACGTTCGTGCCGGCCAGCCGCACCACCAGGGGCACGTCGATCTTCACCTCCCGGGCGGCCTGGATGACCCCCTCGGCGACCCAGTCGCAGCGGTTGATGCCGGCGAAGATGTTGACCAGGATCGCCTTGACGTTGCGGTCCGAGAGCACGAGCCGGAAAGCCGTGGCCACCCGCTCCGGCGAGGCGCCGCCGCCGACGTCCAGGAAGTTCGCCGGCTCGCCGCCCGCGTGCTTGATCATGTCCATGGTGGCCATGGCCAGCCCGGCGCCGTTGACGATGCAGCCGATCTCGCCCTCGAGGCCGATATAGCTGAGGTTGTGCTCGGCCGCCTGCGCCTCGCGGGGATCGCCCTGCGACGGGTCGTGCATGTCGGCGATGCCCGGCCGGCGGAACAGGGCGTTGTCGTCGAAGCTCATCTTGGCGTCCAGCGCCAGCACCCGGTCGTCCTTGGTGACGACCAGCGGGTTGATCTCAAGCATAGTGCCGTCGCAGTCGCGGAACGCCCGGTAGGCGTTCATGATGGTCTTCACCGCGGCCGAGACCTGCTTGATGTTGAGCCCGAGCTGGAAGGCGATCTCCCGGGCCTGGAACTGCTGCAGGCCGACCGCCGGCTCGACCACCACCTGGATGAGCGAATCCGGCTCGTTGGCGGCGATCTCCTCGATGTCCATGCCGCCGCGCTGGCTGGCGATGACGCGGACCCGCTCGGCCTTCCGGTCCAGCACGTAGCCGAGATAGAGCTCGCGCTCGAACGGATCGGCGGTTTCCACGTAGACCCGCTGGACCGGCTTGCCCTCGGGGCCGGTCTGGAGGGTGACGAGGCGCTTGCCCAGCAGCTCCTTGGCGGCGTCGCGGACCTCGTTGTAGGTCCGGCACAGCTTGATCCCGCCGGCCTTGCCGCGGGCGCCCGCATGGATCTGCGCCTTCACGGCCCAGAACGAGCCGCCGAGTTCGGTGGCCGCGTAGACCGCCTGATCCGGGCTGAAGGCGATCGCGCCTTTCGGAACGGCCACGCCGAAGCTCGCGAGCAGCTCCTTGGCCTGATATTCGTGGACGTCCATTCGGCGCCTCCTCCGCGGTTCGTTGCCGCCGTTGACGCCTTTCAGTTTAGTTGAGTCGAAAGAATACGCCCGTCAAATTTTTTGAGACGCGGGTTCAGGGGGGCTTTTTCGCAGGCGCAGCACGGATCGTATTCGTTTGCGCATCGCAACATACAGAAAAACAACGAGGCCGGGGCATGATGAACCCGGCCTCGACTGTCGATCTGGAATTTTGGCACTGCGCTCGGATGCGCTGACAAGTTTAGCGCCACGCCGACGGCGACGCGCGCCCACCCTCCCCCCCTCTGCGGGGGAGGGAGAGCGGCGCGGGCTTCAATGCGCCGTCAGTTCACCTTGGCCTTCACGACCCCGTAGATCTTCTCGGTGAGCGCCCCGGCCTCCGAGAGCAGCTCCTCGAGTTCCGTCAGCCGCTCGTCGGCGAAGTCGCGATCCTCGAGGCCCTTGGCGTTGACGTAGACGTTGAGCGCCGCGCTGCGGAGGCCCGCATAGGCCGAGAGCACCGCCACGCCGGCATCCGACACGACGTTGAGATTGCCCTTGTCGGCGGTGATCGCCGCGAGGTCGATCACCGCCCGACAGGCCCGGCAGCAGGCGAGCGGGACGTCGCAGGCCGTCTTGAGCGCCGCCTGGATCTTCTCGCTCCGCGCCGCCTTCTCGTCGTCGGTGACCTTGGGCAGGCCGTAGGCGCCCATCACGGCGTCGAAGGCTTGGACGTCCTCGCCGATCATGCCGGTGAGGACGACCCGCAGGCCCTCCGACTTGGCCAGCACGTCCTTCAGCTCGGCCTCGACCTCGACGTACTTCTTCTTGCCGATGGTGAGGTTGCAGACCATCGACACCAGGGCCGCGCCCATGGCGCCGGAGATCGCCGCAGCGCCGCCGCCCCCGGGGGTCGGGGCGGCGCTCGCCAGCTCCGTCAGGAAGGTCTGGATGGTCGCGGTTTCCGGCGCCTGCTGCGTGTCCGACATGGGCCTCTCCCCTGCTCAGGCCATTGTCTTCGCGAGCGCGTAGATCTCCTCGGCATCGAGCACCTGCTCGGTGCTCTCGAAGAGCTGGCCCACGCAGGCCCGGTGCAGCTTCAGCTTCAGCCCGCCGATGCCGAGCGCGCCGAAGGCCTTCTTGCCGTGGCGGTCCTTGGCCTTGTCCATCACGTCGATGCCGCCGATCCCGGTCGGGGGCTGGGCGTTGTAGTCGGCGACGAACTCGATGGCCGGGTCCTGGGCCCAGGCCGCCTCGGGCAGCAGCTCGACGCCGATGGCGCCGGCGGTGAACACGAGGTTCGTGCCCTTCACCAGGGCGATGCGCGAGGCCTCGTCGGGGGTCGCGGCGGCCTTCACGTTGACCTTGAAGCGCTGGTTGATCTGGTCCGCGGCGGCCTGCGTCTTGTCGAGGGCCCGGCCCGCGATCGTCACCTCGGCGCCCTCGCCCGCGAGGAGCGCGGCCGAGCGCATGCCCACCGGACCGGTGCCCGCCAGCACCACGGCCTTCTTGCCCTGGAGCGAGCCCGCGGCCTTGGCCACCAGCGCGACGCCGGCGGCCGCCGTGGTGTTGGAGCCGTTGGAGTCGAGCATGACCGAGACCCGGAACGGGCCGAAGAACCGCTTCTTGACCGCGGTGAACAGCGCCTCGCCCGCCGCCATGCTGCCGCCGCCGACGAAGATCGCCGTCGACTTCTTCTCGGAGCCGCCGCGGGTGTAGATCGTGCCGTCGACCAGCGCGCCGACGTTGTCGGGGGTCACGCCGCCGTAGCCAGCGATGTGGTCGGCGCCGCCGTCGTAACCGACCACCGTGTCGAACACGTTCGGCACCGCATCGGTGTCGAACAGGAACAGCAGTTTCTTTGTCATTTGTTATCGGACCTTTCCGTCGCGCCGGTGGGGCGCCGTCATGGTGTCTTTCCGATCGTGATCGGAGTCAGGGGCGGGATCTGCGCGTCTCCCTCCCCCCTTTGCGGGGGAGGGAGGCCCCCGAAGGGGGTCGGGCGAGGGGTGCGACGGAGCATAACGGGGCTGAGCCCTTCATGAAGGCCGTGCTACATCCTGAAGCCGGGCTCCCCTCTCCCGACCCTCGCTGACGCGAAGCCACCCTCCCCCGCAGAGGGGGGAGGGAAAAATAGCGCCCTACTCCACCACGTTCTGCGGCTTGCCGGCGACGAACGCCTCGACGTTGTCGACCAGCTGATCGGCGAGGATCTGCATCGCCTCCTTGCTGGCCCAGGCCACGTGCGGGGTGACGATCAGGTTCGGCAGATCGGCCTCGCACAGGATGTTGCCGTCCTTGGGGGGCTCCTGCGCCACCACGTCGAACCCGGCGCCCGCGATGGTGCCGTCCTTGAGCGCGGCGAGCAGGGCCGCCTCGTCCACCAGCCCGCCCCGGGCGGTGTTGATCAGGATGGCGTTCTTCTTCATCCGCTTGAGCTCGGCGGCCCCGATCATCCCCTTGGTGTCGGGGGTCAGCGGCACGTGCAGCGTGATCACGTCGGACTGCGTCAGGATCGTCTCGAAATCGACGAGCCCGTCCTGCGGGAACACGTCGTAGGCCAGCACCTTCATGCCCAGCGCCTCGGCCCGCTTGCCGATCGACTTGCCGAGCGCGCCGTAGCCGACGATGCCGAGCGTCGAGCCGGCGATGTCGTAGATCGGGTAGTCGAAGTAGCAGAACTGCGTGGACTTCGCCCAGTCGCCGCGGCGCACCGAATTGGCGTACGGCACGATCGCCCGGCGCAGGGCGAACATCAGCCCGACCACGTGCTCCGGCACGGTGTTGAACGCGTAGTTGCGGATGTTGACGACCGTGATCCCTTGCGCCTTCGCCTGGGCCTTGTCGACCACGTCCGTGCCGGTGGCGGCCACCGCGATCAGCTTCAGGTCGGGCAGCTGCTTCAGCGTCTCGGCCCGCATCGGGACCTTGTTGATCAGCGCGATCTCGGCGCCCTGGAGCCGGGACACCGTGTCCTCCGGCGTCCAGGTCGACTCGTGCTCGACGTACTCGTGCGGGAAGGTGAACGGCCGGACGGTCGCGTCGAGGGACTCACGGTCCAGGAACACGATCTTCTTGGTCATGGATCCCCTCTCGGGCGGCGGGCGGTTTCCTCGGGCTTGTTCGTCTTAGTTGCGCGCCGGGGCGGGCCCGGCAACCCGGACCCGCCCCGACACGGCGCAGCGTTCACGCCTTATGCAGCGGATTCTCGCGCAGGTAGCTGGAGGCGGCGGCGACGCCCGAGCCCGGCGTGACCTTGATGCCGCAATCGAGCATCGCCATCTCGGCGCCCGCGATGGCACCGAGCAGCGACAGCTCGTTCAGGTCGCCCAGGTGGCCGATGCGGAACACCTTGCCGGCGACTTTCGACAGGCCAGCCCCCAGCGAGAGATTGTAGCGCTCGTAGGCGTGGGTGATCACCTTGGCGGCGTCGGCGCCCTCCGGCACCACGATCGCCGTGACCGTGTCGGAGTTCCACTTCGGCTCCTTGGCGCAGGGCTTGAGGCCCCAGGCCGCCACCGCCTGGCGGGTCGCCTCGCCGAGCACGTGATGGCGGTGGTAGATGTTCTCCAGCCCCTCCTCCTTCACGATCGCCAGGGCCTCGCGCAGGCCGTAGAGCAGCGGCAGGACCGGCGTGTAGGGGAAGTAGCCGGTGGCGTTGGCGGCGAGCTGATCCTTCCAGGCGAAGTAGGCGTGGCCGAGCCGGTCGTTGCGGCCGGTGCCGCCCTCGGCGATCTTCAGCGCCTTCGGGCTGATGCAGATCAGGCCGAGGCCGGCGGGCAGCATGAAGCCCTTCTGCGAGCCCGCGATGGCGCAGTCGACCTTCCACTCGTCCATCTTGAACGGCAGCGAGCCGATCGACGAGATGCCGTCGACGAACAGCAGCGCCGGGTGGCCGGCGGCGTCGATCGCCTTGCGCACCGCGGCGATGTCGCTGGTGACGCCCGTGGCGGTCTCGTTGTGGACGACCATCACGGCCTTGATGGCGTGGTCCTTGTCCGCCCGCAGGGCCTCCTCGATCTTCTGCGGATCGGCGCCGGCGCCCCACTCCTCGTCCTGGACGATCACGTCGAGGCCGAGGCGCTGGGCCATGTCGACCCAGAGGTGGCTGAACTGGCCGTAGCGGGCAGTCAGCACCTTGTCGCCCCGGCAGAGGGTGTTGGACAGGGCCGATTCCCAGATGCCGGTGCCGGAGGACGGGAACAGGATCACCGTGCCGGCGGTCGAGCCGAACACCATCTTGGAATCCTGGAGCAGCGGCTTCACGAGCTCGGGGAAGCTCGGCGAGCGGTGGTCCTCGGAGGGCACGTGCATGGCCCGCAGCACGCGATCCGGGATGTTGGTGGGGCCCGGGATGAACAGGTGATTGCGACCGGGGCGACGGGTAGCGGCCATGATGTTTCCTCCGAAATGTCTGTTGCGCGCGAGGTTGGACCCGCGCCGGTTTGTCCAAGTGTCCTCGGGAGTCGGTCCGGCGCCGGCGGTCGTGGCTCGCGCCCGCGAACGCCTTCCTGTTCCGTGAAAGAGGGGGCGCTGCGGAGCGGCAGGCGGCCTCACGCCGCTCGCGTCGCGGCACGCCCCCGCGCACCGGTCGCCTCCGAATTGCCGTCCCGTTCAACGGCCGCAGGGCCGTCCTCGCCGCCTTCCTGATCTGCGCCCGGCTCGGCGCAGGCCGAGCCGCCAGTTGCTGGTATTATGAGATGGCGCAGCTCGAAAGGAAAACCGGAAAAACTTCGGGAACTTGCCAAAAAAATTTTTTGTGCAGCGCAGCGAAGCCGATCTCCGGTTGAGAGGTTGCCCCGCACCGCACGCGTCGCGATGGCGGCGGCCCGAGGGCGCGTCATCAAACTGAGATGCGATCGCGTTCAGGCTTCGGCACCGATCAGCCGCCGGGAGAGGGTGCCGTGGCCGAGATTGAGGAGATGCCGGTCCGTGTGCGGACATTGTTCCTGTCCGACCTGCATCTCGGCACCCGCGGCTGCCAGGCGGGGCTGCTGCTGTCGTTCCTGAAGGATTACGACGCCGACACGATCTACCTCGTGGGCGATATCGTGGACGGCTGGCAGCTGCGCTCCGGATGGTACTGGCCGCAGGAGCACAACGACGTCGTCCAGAAGCTGCTGCGCAAGGTCCGCAAGGGCACGCGGATCGTCTACCTGCCGGGCAACCACGACGAGTTCCTGCGCGACTACGTGGGCACGAATTTCGGCGGCATCGAGCTCGCCGAGACCGCGATCCACGAGGCGGCCGACGGGAAGCGCTACCTCGTGATCCACGGCGACCAATTCGACATGGTCGTGCGTCACTCGCGCTGGCTCGCCCATCTCGGCGACGGCGCCTACACGCTTGCGCTGACCCTGAACACGCTGATCAACCGGGCGCGGCGACGCCTCGGCCTGTCGTACTGGTCGCTCTCCGCCTGGGCGAAGCTGCGGGTGAAGAACGCCGTCAGCTTCATCGGGCGGTTCGAGACCATCCTGGCCGAGGAGGCGCGCCGCCAGGGCGCCGACGGGGTGATCTGCGGCCACATCCACCATGCGGCGGACCGGCCGATCGGCGAGCTGCGCTACCTCAACACCGGCGACTGGGTGGAATCCTGCACCGGGCTGGCGGAGCATTACGACGGCCGGATCGAGGTGCTGCACTACCCGAGCCTCCTGCGCGCCCGGGCGGCCGAGACCGTGCCGGCACCGCTGGCCGGCCGGCGGGCGGTGGCGTGAGGAGTCCCGCGTGAAGCTGCTCATCGCCAGCGACGCGTGGCACCCGCAGGTCAACGGGGTGGTGCGCTCCCTGGAGCAGATGGTCCGTCGCGCGCCCGAGCACGGCTTCGCGACGACCCTGCTCACGGTGGCGGATTTCCGCTCGCTGCCCCTGCCGGGCTATCCCGAGATCCGCCTGGCCTACGCGGGCCGGGAGCGGGTGGCGGAGCGCTGGCACGCGGAGCGTCCGAGCCACGTCCACATCGCCACCGAGGGTCCGGTGGGGCTGGCGGTCCGGCGGCACTGCCTCGCCCACGCCCTGCCCTTCACCACGAGCTACCACACGCGCTTCCCCGAATACCTCGCGGCCCGACTTCCGGTGCCCGAGGCGTGGTCCTACGCCTACCTGCGCCGCTTCCACGGTGCCGGGCGGGGAACCATGGTCAGCACCGCCTCGCTCCAAAGCGAGCTGGCGGCGCGGGGCTTCGCCCGGCTGATGCGCTGGACCCGCGGGGTCGATACCGACCGGTTCCGGCCCGCCGAACCCGGCGCGCCGGTGCCGGCGGAACTCGCCGGCCTGCCCGGGCCGCTGTTCCTGTATGTCGGGCGGCTGGCGGTGGAGAAGAACGTCGCGGCGTTCCTGAGCCTCGACCTGCCCGGCACGAAGGTCGTGGTCGGCGACGGGCCGGACCGGGGGCGGCTGCAGGCCCTGGCGTCCGGCGCGACGTTCCTCGGCACCCGCACGGGGGCCGCCCTGGCGGCCGTCTACGCCGCCTGCGACGTCTTCGTGTTCCCGAGCCTCACCGACACGTTCGGGATCGTGCTCCTGGAGGCCCTGGCCAGCGGCCTGCCGGTGGCGGCCTACCCGGTGCCGGGTCCCAACGACGTGGTCGGGGGCACCCGGGTCGGGATCCTCGACCGGGACCTGCGCGCCGCGGCGCTCGCCGCCCTCGGCCTGTCCCGCGCGGAATGCCGCGCCGAGGCCCTGCGCTGCGGCTGGGACGTGAGCGCGCGGCAGTTCTTCGGCAACATCGTCCAGGCCCATGGCGGCGTGCAGGGCGCGCGCGACGCCGCCTGACCGGTGACGCCGCCGGCGCGGGATGGCAGAGGACGGCATGCCGCCCGCCAGGAAGACGCCTCCCGCCCGGATCCCGGCCTTCGATCCGGCCCGCGCCGCCGACTACCCGGCGGCGGTCGGGTGCGACGAGGTCGGGCGGGGCGCCCTCTGCGGACCCGTGGTCGTGGCGGCGGTCTGGTTCGACCCCGCGGCGATTCCCCCCGCGCTGCTCGGCGCCCTGGACGACAGCAAGCGCCTGCCCGAGCCGGTCCGCGCCCGGCTGGCGCCGCTGATCCGCACCCACGCCCGCGTCGCCGTGGCGGCGGGCTCGCGGGCGCTGATCGACCGGATCAACATCCGTGCCGCCACACTCGACGCCATGATGCGCGCCGTCGCCCGGCTCGGGGTCGCCGCGCCGGTGCTGGTGGACGGCCGCGACGCGCTGCCCGGCCTGCCCGGCCGGGCCGTGATCGGCGGCGACCGGCTGGTCCCGCAGATCGCCGCCGCCTCGATCGTCGCCAAGGTTTTTCGCGATGACCTGATGCGCCGCCTGGCCGAACGGCATCCCGGCTACGGCTGGGACCGCAACGTCGGCTACGGCACCGCGATCCACCGGGCCGGCCTGACTACCCTCGGACGGAGCCCGCACCACCGGCTGAGCTTCACCCGGGGGTTCGGATGAGACCACCCGGTCGCCCGAGCGGGCTCGACAGCCCCCGGGTGATGATTAAGGCGCCGCCGTCCGTGCGGGCGCCACGAGACCATCCCGTCGGCACCCGATCCGCGCCGTCGCGCGGCCCCGGGGCGCGTTCCTTCGCAGGGGGAGACGGCGGGCGATACCGCAACCGAGGCCTCGACCGGAACCCGCATCGGGCGGCCCGGACGCCGGTCAGGAACCGCGCGACCACGGCGGTGCGCGGCTCGGTTCGGCGCGGAAGGGCCTCAGAAAAGCGCCAGCTGGGCTCCGGGCTTGCGGAAGGCCTCCCGGTTCAGCGCCATCCGGCCGAACGCGAAGCCGAGGCGGGTTCCGGCGAGCCGGACCCGCTGCCCGATCATCGCCGCGTAGGGACCCTCGCCGCGGAAGCGGTGGCCGAAGCGGGGATCGTTCTCGCGGCCGCCCCGGGCCTGCGCCAGGAGCCCGAAGGCGCGGTCCTTGCGCTCCGGGTAGTGCTCGGCGAACCAGTCGGCGACGAGGTCGGCGACCTCGCCCGGCAGCCGCAGCAGGGCGTGGCCGATCCGGCTGGCGCCGCTCTCCCGAGCCCGGGCCAGGATCGCCTCGATCTCGTGGTCGGTGAGGCCCGGGATGATCGGCGAGAGATTGACCATGACGGGCACGCCGGCGGCGCTCAGGGACCGCATCGCGGCGAGCCGCTTGTCCGGCCGCGGCGCGCGGGGGTCGAGGCGCCGGGCGAGGCCGGGATCCAGGGTCGGCAGCGAGACCGCGACGAGGACGAGGTTCCGCGCCGCCATCTCGGCGAGGATGTCGAGGTCGCGCAGGACGAGATCGGATTTCGTGGTGATGCCGACGGGGTGTCGCGCCGCCTGCAGCACCTCCAGCACCGCGCGGGTGATGCGGTGCTCTCGCTCCACGGGCTGGTAGGGATCGGTGGCGGTGCCGAGCGCGATCGTGTCCGGCCGGTAGCCCGGCGCCGCGAGCTCCCGGGCCAGCAGCCGGGCCGCGTCCGGCTTGGCGAAGATCCGCGACTCAAAGTCGAGCCCCGGTGACAGCCCGAGCCAGGCATGGGTCGGACGGGCGTAGCAGTAGATGCAGCCATGCTCGCAGCCGCGATACGGGTTGATCGACCGGTCGAACGGGATGTCGGGCGAGGTGTTGCGGGCGATGATGCGGTTGGTCCGCTCAGCGGTGACCCGGGTGCGCAGCGGCATCGGCGCGTCCGGCTCCCAGTCGGCCTCGTGGAACGCCTCGCGACGGGTCGCCTCGTAACGGCCGCTCGGGTTGGCGGTCGCCCCACGGCCGCGCCGGGCCTCCCGGGGCGCCGCGCTGGCGCCGAGGCGCACCGGTGCAGATTCGTCCCGCAGTTCCACCATGATGAGTCGGCTCCGTCCAGGGATTGGAACATAGAGCGAACATATCGGAGGCGGGCGCCTCATTTTCGGGCAGAGCCGACCCGGACGCGGCCCCGGGTCGCGAGAAGGCCGTCGAAATCCGCGTCCCCGGTTTACGGCGGCGCAAAATCGGTTATGCGCGCCCTCATGCTTTCCGCGGTGACCTATCTGGCCGATCCGGCCGAGCCGGACGCGATCGATCGCTTGGCCGACACGCTCAGCGCGCTCGTCTCCGGTGTGGCCGGCGGCCTGATCGGCGATGCCGTGATCGTGGCGCCGGGCGAGACCGAGGCCGTCGCGGCCGTCGCGGAGGCGACCGGCGCCACGCTGGTGCTTCACCGCGGCGGCGGCCCCTTCGCCGCAGGTGCCGCAGCGGCCCGCCGGGATTGGGTTCTGTGCCTGGAAGCCGGGGACGTCCCGGCCGAGGGCTGGATCCGCACCCTCGACCGCTTTGTCGGAACCGCCCGGCCGGAGATCGGGCTCGGCCGCCTGCACCGTCCGGCCGCGGGCTGGCTCGGGCGGGTCCTGGCGCGCTACGAGGTCGTCGCCGGCGCCCGGCAGGCCCGGGCCGGGGACGTGGTGCGGCGGGACGCCCTGCGGACGGGCGGTCCGTTCACGCCGCGGCTCAAGGTCAAGCCGCTCATCGGCCGGATCGAACGGGCCTGAACGGCGCGAAAAGGCGGCTGCACTTCGATTTGTTCGTACAAAGCTCCGCCGTCCCTGGCGTGATGGCCGAAAACTTGCTGAATTAACCTCAACGGTGGAGCGCCGGCACGGTCGCGCCGTGGGGAGGATCACCCGATGGACGCGTCTGGCCTGATGGGACGGAAGTCCGTCGACGACATCATCGAGAGCGGCGAGGGCGAGCAGCAGCTCTCGAAATCGCTGGGCGCCCTCTCGATCACCGCGATGGGCATCGGCGCGATCATCGGCGCCGGCATCTTCGTGCTGACCGGCACGGCCGCGGCGCAGTATGCCGGGCCGGGGATCATGCTCTCTTTCGTGCTCGGCGGCATCGCCTGCGCGTTCGTCGGCCTGTGCTACTCGGAGATGGCGGCGCTGATCCCGGTGGCCGGATCGAGCTACACCTACACCTACGCGACGCTCGGCGAGTTCTTCGCGTGGCTGATCGGCTGGGACCTGATCCTGGAATACGCCATGGGGGCCGCCACCGTGGCGGTGGGCTGGTCGGGCTACGTCACCAGCATCCTGAAGGATGTCGGGATCGTGATCCCGCCGCAGTTCGCGCACGCGCCCGGCACGCCGATCGACGGCGGCGGCACCGCCCTGTTCAACCTGCCGGCGGTGCTCATCGTGGGGCTGATCACGACCCTGCTGATGCGCGGCACGAAGGAATCCGCGCGCTTCAACAACATCATGGTCGCGGTGAAGCTCACCGTGGTGGTGGCGTTCATCGCGCTGGGTTGGGGCCATGTCGACACCGCGCACTGGAGCCCGCTGATCCCGCCGAACGACGGCACCTTCGGGCAATACGGCTACAGCGGCATCCTGCGCGGCGCGGGCGTGGTTTTCTTCGCCTTCATCGGCTTCGACGCGGTCTCGACCGCCGCGCAGGAGGCGCGCCGGCCGCAGAAGGACATGCCCATCGGCATCCTGGGATCGCTGGCGGTCTGCACCATCCTGTACGTGCTGGTGGCCGCCGTGCTCACCGGCCTCGTGCCCTACAAGGACCTGAACGTGCCGGACCCGATCGCCAAGGGCGTCGACGTCATCGGCATCGGCTGGTTCTCGATCGCCATCAAGCTCGGGGCGCTCACCGGCCTGACCACGGTGATCCTCGTGCTGCTTTACGGCCAGAGCCGGATCTTCTTCACGATGGCCCAGGACGGGCTGCTGCCGAAGACGTTCTCGCACGTCCACCCGACCTACCAGACGCCCTATCGCAGCCAGGTGCTGATCGGCATCGCGGTGGCGCTGGTGGCGGCCCTGGTGCCGATCAACATCCTGGGCGAGATGGTGAGCATCGGGACGCTCGCCGCCTTCATCCTGGTGTGCGGCTCGGTGATCTACCTGCGCCGCACCGACCGCCACATGAAGCGCCCATTCCGGGTGCCCGCCGTGCCGGTGGTGCCGATCCTGGGCATCCTGTTCTGTCTGCTGCTGATGGCCGGCCTGCCGCTCGACACGTGGCTGCGGCTGGTGATCTGGATGGCGATCGGACTGGTGATCTACTTCTTCTACGGCCGCAAGCACTCCGTCCTGCGCCGGAAGGACGGGACGACGCCGTAGCGCCGTTCGGGCGGGGCTGCGATCGCAGAGGGGCGCGGAGCCCCCTCCCCCGCAGAGGGGGGAGGGAACGCGTCGCGCTCTTCAAACAGAAAGACTCGCCCCCCGCCGCAGATGCTCGTCGAGCCGCGGCATGATCTCCACGAAATTGCAGGGCCGGTGCCGGTAGTCGAGCTGCTGGGCCAGGATCCCGTCCCAGGCGTCGCGGCAGGCGCCGGGCGAGCCCGGAAGCACGAACACGTAGGTCGCCCGCGCGACCCCGGCGGTCGCCCGGGACTGCAAAGTCGAGGTGCCGATCTTGTCGTACGAGATCCGGTGGAACACCGCCGAGAACCCGTCCATGCGCTTCTCGAACAGGGGCTCCAAAGCCTCCGGGGTCACGTCGCGGCCGGTGAAGCCGGTGCCGCCGGTGGTGAGCACCACGTCGACCCCCGGGTCGCGCAGCCACGCCTCCACCTGGCCGCGGATCGCCGGGATCTCGTCGGGCACGATGGCCCGGGCGGCCAGACGGTGACCCGCCTCGGTGAGCCGCTGCGCCAGGGTATCGCCCGAGCGGTCGTCCTCCGGACGGCGGGTATCGGAGACGGTGAGCACCGCGATGTTGAGCGGGACGAAGGAGCGGGCGGCGGACGGGTCGGCCATCGTGCGGTATCTCCGGGACAGGGGCCCGATATGGGCCGGCCGGATCCGGTTGTCGCCCCCGGCCGCCCCTCGCGATCCGCCCCTTGCGGCGGGCGGCAAACTCGGCTGTGCTGCTCCGGCCCCGTCGGAGACCCCTCTCATGCACATGTACGGCAACTGGCGCTCGGCCGCCGCCTTCCGGGTGCGGATCGCGCTCAAGCTGAAGGGCATCCCCTACGAGGAGACCTTCATCGACCTCGATGCCGGCGACCAGCACAAGCCGGAGTTCCGGGCGATCAACCCGCAGGGTGCGGTGCCGGCCCTGTTCGACGGGGACGGGCCGCCGCTCACCCAATCGCTCGCGATCCTCGACTACCTGGAGGAGACCAAGGGCGGCGTGCGCCTCCTGCCCGAGGAGCCCCGGGCCCGGGCCCGGGCGCGCTCCCTGGCGCAGGTGGTCGCCTGCGACACCCATCCGCTCTACGTGCCCCGGGTGCGCACCTTCCTGATGGAGCATTACGGCCTGCCCCGGGAGCGGATGCTCGACTTCCTGCGCAACGCCTTCGAGACCGGCCTGCGGACGCTCGAGACGCGGCTCGGCTCTGAGCCCGGCACCGGCCGGTTCTGCCAGGGCGACGCGCCGAGCCACGCCGACCTCTGCCTCGTCAGCCTCTGGGTCGGCACGGGCATCTTCGGGATCGACACGGCCCCCTACCCCACGGTGGCGCGGATCGCCGAGGCCTGCCTCGCCCTTCCGGAAGTCGCCGAGGCACACCCGTTGCGTCAGCCCGGCGCCCCCGGCGTCTGAGGCGGGGACGCGCGCTCTCGTCACGCGTGCCCGCGGCAGGCAGATGTGGCAATCCGGCACCCGGCGCGTGTAAGAGCCTCTCGCGAAACGCCCGCTGCACCGTCGCCGCCGGGAAGAGGAGTTCCGGTGATCGGGCGCTTTGTCTGAGCAGGCCGGCGTTTTAATCCCGGTTCGGGGAAAGAAAGAGTGTCGATGGTACCCGTCGAGAACGAGTCCGGCCTGCATCGCGTCGTCGTGGTCGGAGGCGGCGCCGCCGGGCTGCAGCTAGTGACGAAGCTCGGCGACAAGCTCGGGCGCGGCAAGCGCGCGCACATCACGCTGGTGGATCGCGCCCGCACCCACATCTGGAAGCCGCTGCTCCACGAGGTCGCGGCCGGCAGCCTCGACATCGGCCACCACGCGGTGGACTACCTGCACCACGCCCATACCCACGGGTTCCGCTACCGGATCGGGCGCATGACCGGGCTCGACCGGGAGGCGCGCACGATCCAGCTCGCGGCGAGCCACGACGCGGAGGGGCGTGAGGTCACGCCCGAGCGCGCGGTCCCGTACGACACCCTGGTGATGGCGGTCGGCTCCACCACCAACGATTTCGGCACGCCGGGCGTGGCCGAGCACGCCATCGCGCTCGACACCCAGGACCAGGCGGTGCGCTTCCACCAGCGCCTCGTGAACGCCTCCCTCCGGGCTCACACCCAGGCCGGTCCGGTCCGGCCGGGCCAGCTGCACGTCACGGTGATCGGCGCCGGCGCCACGGGGACCGAACTCGCCGCCGAGCTGCACCGGACCCTGCGCCACGTGGTCTCCACGGGCCTCGACCGGATCGACCCGGGCAAGGACATCCGCATCACCCTCGTGGAGGCGGCGGACCGGATCCTGCCTGCGGTGCCGCAGCGGCTCTCGTCCGAGGTGATGCAGCTCCTCGACAAGATCGGCGTCGACGTGCGCGTCAAGGCGCGGGTGACCGAGGTCCGCGCCGACGGCGTGCAGCTCGCCGATGGCGCCTTCATCCCGTCGGAGCTGGTGGTCTGGGCGGCCGGCGTGAAGGCGCCGCCCTTCCTGCAGGGCATCGGCGGCCTGGAGACCACGCGGACCAACCAGCTCGTGGTCACCCCGACCCTGCAGACGACCCGGGACCCCGACATCTTCGCGCTCGGCGACTGCGCCTACCTGGTCGAGGCCGGCTCGGACACGCCGGTGCCACCCCGGGCCCAGGCCGCCCACCAGCAGGCGAGCCACCTCATCGGCCAGATCCAGGCGAAGATCGACGGCAAGCCGCTGCGGCCGTTCCGGTACAAGGACTTCGGATCGCTGGTCTCGCTCGGCGAATATTCCACCGTGGGCAGCCTGATGGGCTTCGTCCGCGGCAAGAACATGCTGATCGCCGGCCTGTTCGCCCGGATGATGTACCGCTCGCTCTACAAGATGCACGAGCGGGCGCTCCACGGCACCGCCAAGACGGCCCTCGACACCCTGGCGCGGGCGCTCACCCGCCGCACCGAGCCGCGGGTGAAGCTCCACTAGGGCCGTCCCGAAGCCCCGGGCGTTCCAAATTTTCCGACCGTGAGAACAACCGACATGATCCTGGTGAGCGTGATGTACCCCGCCGGCCCGAGCTTCGACATGGGCTACTATCTCGGCCACCACATGCCGCTGGTGCGCGAGCGCTGGTCGTCCCTCGGCCTCCACGACGCGAAGGTGGTCAAGGGCGCCGGCACCCCGGACGGCGGCGCCGCTCCGTTCCAGGTGATGGCGCTGCTGACCTTCGAGTCGACCGATGCCTTCAAGAAGGCGGTGGCGGCCCACGGGGACGAGATCTTCGCCGACATCCCGAACTTCACCCAGGCCCAGGCCCAGGTGCAGCTCAACGACTTCGCGGAAAGCCCGTGATCGACATCGTCAAGGCGGTGCAGGCGGCCGATCCTGGCCTCGGCACCTACGTCATCGTGCTGCGCGCCGATTCCCGGGCCCTCGACGGACCGGGGCGCTTCACGCCGGACGCCCAGGCGTGGATTGCCGCCAATGCCCCCGGCGGCCGGCTCGCCCGGGTGCGGATCCTGCTGGCGCCGTTCCCGGGCGCCGCCCCCGCGGAGCGCGACGTCACCGTCGCGGCCTTCGCGGATCCCCGGGCGCTCGCCGCCTTCGCCACGGCCTGGACGGGCGACCCGCTGCCGGAGGAGGACGAGGCGTAGCCCGGCTCGGGGCGCCCGGTCGCCTTCAGGCCGCGCGCAGCTGGCGGATGGCCCGAAGGGCCGTCGCCCGCTGAACCTCCAGGCGCCGGATCAGCGGCATCAGATCGGCGCCCGCGTGGGCGGCGGCCTCGACCTCGCGGCAGAGGCTCGACAGGCCGACGAAGCCCAGGAGCCCGGCCGCCGCCACCAGGGCGTGGGCGTCGTGGGCGATCTGGAGCCGATCGGTCTCGCTGGGTCGGAACCGCTCCGACAACTCGTTGGCCAGCAGATCCAGGAGGGCCGCGACGCGGTCCGCGCCGAAGCTCGCCCTCATCTCCGTGAGGACGGCGGCGTCGAGCACCGCGGCATCGACCTGCGGCGCCCGGCTCGGCTGCTCCGGGCGCGCCGGACGGCGGGCGCCGGGCGCCGTCCACCGGCTGATCGTGGCGAAGAGATCGGCCCGGCGGAACGGCTTGCCGACATGATCGTCCATCCCGGCCTCGCGCAGCTCCTCGATCTGGGGCGGCAGGACGTTGGCCGTCATGGCGACGATCGGGATGTCGCAGGCCGGAGGCGCGAGGGCGCGGATCCGCCGGGTGGCCGTCAGCCCGTCGACCACGGGCATCTGCACATCCATCAGCACGAGGTCGTAGGCGCGGCCGGAGGCGACGGACGAGCCCACCGCGGTGATCGCCTCCGCGCCGTTCCCCGCCACGTCCACCGCGTAGCCCTGCGACTCGAGTACCGCGCAGGCGAGTTCCTGGTTGAGCGGCACGTCCTCGACGAGGAGCAGGCGGAGCGGCGCCGCCGCGGCGTCCGCGACGGCCGGAAGCGGCGGGCGCTGCGGCTGCGGCGCTCCCGTGACTGCGACGCCGCGCGCAGGATCGGCGGACCCGGTCCCGGCGCTCCGCGGCAGGACGAGGCGGAACCAGAAGGTCGAGCCCGCCCCCTCCCGGCTCTCCACGCCGATCTCGCCGCCCATGAGGGTCACGAGGTGCCGGGAGATGGCGAGGCCGAGGCCGGTCCCGCCGAAGCGCCGGCTGATGGAGCCGTCCACTTGGCTGAAGCGCTTGAACAGGCGGTCCTGCTGCGCCGGCGCGATGCCGATGCCGGTGTCGATCACGGCGAACCGGATGACGTCGCCCCGGCCGCCGTCGGGCGCGATCCCCTCCCCCTCCCGCTGCACCGTGACGGTGACGGAGCCCTCGGAGGTGAACTTCACCGCGTTGTTGAGCAGGTTGAGGAGCACCTGCCGCAGGCGCCCCGGATCGCCGACCACGAAGTTCGGGAGCGCGGGATCGATCCGGGTCCCGACGGCGAGACCGCTCCGGAGCGCGCTGCCGCGCACGATCGAGACCGTGGCGTCCACGGTCGCGACGAGCGGGAAGCTGACGGGATCGAGCACCAGTTCGCCGGCCTCGATCTTCGAGAAATCGAGGATGTCGTTGACGACGGTGAGCAGCGCCGCGCCGGAACTCTGGATCAGCTCCAGGCGGCGGCGGTCCTCGTTCTGGATCGCGCCCTCGTCGAGGAGGAGATCGGCGTAGCCGAGGATGCCGTTGAGCGGCGTGCGGATCTCGTGGCTCATCGCGGCCAGGAACTCGCTCTTGGCCGCGCTGGCCCGCTCCGCCTCGGCCCGCGCCGCCTCCGCGTCGTAAGTCGCGGCGCGCAACGCGGCCTCGACCGCCTTCCGCTCGGTGACGTCGAGGTGAAGGCCGACCATGCTCTGCGGCTGACCCTCCGGCCCGAACAGCGTGCGCCCGCGCGCGTAGAGCCAGCGGCCGCCCACGCGGAACTCAGCCGCATAGGGCGTGGACGACTCGACCGCCCGCCGGATCTCGTTCCAGACATCGGTGACATCGTCGGGATGCAGCAGCGCGGTCCACGCGGCGGCGGTGATCGTGCAGGGGGCGGCGGTCTCGGGGAGCCCGTGCATGCGCGCGCTCTCTGGGCTGAGCGTGGCGAGGCCCGTGCGCATGTCCCATTCCCAGGTGCCGGCCTCGGCGGCATCGAGGGCGATCCCCAGCAGGCCGCGGGCCTGCTCGACGGCGAGCCGCGCGGTCACGATGTCGTCCACGTCGAGGGCGATGCCGAGCCACTCCGCGACGGCGCCGTCCGCGGAATCGAACCGGATCGGGATCAGCGAGATCTTATGCCACCGGTAGGCGCCGTCGTGGCGCCGGATCCGCCACTGGCCGCTGTAGCCGGTGCCGGTCTCGACCGCACGGTTCCAGGCCGCCTCCATGGCGGCGGCATCCTCCGGGTGGTTGCGGGCCAGGCGCTCGGTCCGCTCGCGTCCGATCGGTCCGTAATAGGCGTTGAACTGCGCGTTGGCGTAGGTCGCCCGTCCGTCCCCGACCCGCATGGTCCAGACCAGGAGCGGAAGCGTCTCGGCCAGGCCGCGATAGCGCATCTCGCTCCGGCGCACGTCGTCCTCCGCGCGCCGACGCTCGGTGACGTCGATGAGCACCCCGACGAGTCCGGTCGCTGTGCCCTCGCCCCGGCACATGCCCCGGACGACCACGTCGCGGGTCGTGCCGTCGGGGCGCAGGAGGCGCGCTTCGAAGTCGAAGTTGCCGCACTTGGCGATGGCGTCCGCGACGGTCGCCTCCAGCCGGCCTCGGTCGTCGGGATGGTAGACCTGCGCGAAGTCCGAGAGCCGGGGCGGCTTCGTCTCCGGATCGCGGCCGGCGATGGCGTAGAGGCTGGCCGACCAGACGGGCTGGCCGTCGGCGAGCTCGACCCGCCAATTGCCGATGTTGGCAAGCTGCTCGGCCATGGTCAGCTGGTGGTTCGCGGCTTCCTGCGCCCGGGCCCGGGCGTTGATCTCGCGGTGCTGCTCGCGGATCAGGGCCTCGCGGATCGTCGCCTGCTCGATCTCGCGCGCCCGGCGCGCATCGGCCTCCGTGAGCCGCAGATGGGCGACGACGATCTCGGCCAGATCGCGAAAGGCGGCCGCCTCCGTCTCCGAGAGCGGGGTCCGGGGCTCCGGATCGATCAGGCAGAAGGTGCCGATCCTGAGACCGGGCCTCAGGCTCAGAGGCAGGCCGGCGTAGAAGCGGAAGCCTCCGGCGGCGGCGACGCCGGGCAGATCGCGGAACCGCGGATCGGCCCGGGCGTCCGGCACGACCAGGAGGGCATCGCTGCGGATCGCGTGATGGCAGATGCTGTCCTCGCGCGGGATCGCCCCCGGCACGTCGATACAGGGCGTCTTGGGCCACAGATCCGTCGCGTCGATGAGCGCCACCAGGGCACTGCGCACGCCGAACAGGCGGCGGGCCGTGCGGCACACCGCATCGAAATGCGGCTCGGGCGCGGTTTTGCCGGCGCCCAAGGCGTTGAGGGCGGCAAGCCGGTCCTCCTCCCATTCCGGCTGTGTCGTCACGTACCGTCTCCGGATGCGGAAGCGCCGATGTGGATCGCCTCCGCGGCGGGCGGGCGATGGCGCAGCTTACAGCGTCGGGCCGAAAGGTGGCCTTCGGCTTTCGGGTGATGACGACGCGGATCGGGAACCCGGCGCTTCGTCCCGATGTCGGGACGCGGCGCGGGGCCACTCCTCAAGCGCGATCGGCCTGCGCGGCGTCCATGCGCAGCCGGGCGGCCTCGAGGGCCCAGACCATGCCGAGCATCATGTAGACGTGGCGCCACTTCTCGATATCGATCTGGACGGCCTGCAGGAAGAACATCAGCAGGGCCGGCCACACGATCTGCGCGTGCGCCCGAACCGGCGACGGCCGCGCCAGCAGCCGGAAGCCGACGAAAGCCGTGCTCAGCACCAGTTCGATGAAGACCGCGCCCCCGAGCCAGCCGCCATTGGCGAAGGAGCCGATGTAGGAATTGTGCGGCTCCAGCCCGAAGACCAGCCGCCAGTGCATCGGGCCCATGCCGAAGGGACGCTCCAGCAGCATGGCGAAGCCGCGCATCTGGTTGCCGAAGCGGCCGGTCTCGCCCTGGTCGTAGTCCTGCGCCAGGGACGCGCGGATCTCGAACATCTTGTGCACGTGGTCGACCGAGAGCAGGGCGATCACCGCGACCGTGCCGAGCACGAGCGTCGCGAGGGTCAGGAGCACGATCCGGCGCCGCAGACGGAGCGACGCGCTGCCCGCATAGACCGAGCCCACCATCAGGAGGACCGCGACGCCGCTCCCCGCCCAGGAACCGCGGGAGAAGGACAGGAAGATGCCGGCCACGATGATCAGCAGGCCGGCGAGCGACGCGAGCGGCCGTCGCGCGGTGCCGGTGAGCAGGCCGTGCATCAGGTAGAGGGCGCCGAGCGTCAGGAACGAGCCGAACACGTTCGGGTCCTGGAAGGTGCCCGAGGCCCGGTCGTACTTGTAGAACAGGTCCTCGATCCCGAGCCACTGCAGGTAGCCGACGATGCCGAGCGCGGCCGAGAACACGCAGCTCGCCGTGTAGGCCTTGAGCGCCAGTTCCATCCGGGCCTGCGTGTCGTCCGAGAAGAACATGGCGAAGAACGTGCAGGTGACCGCGAGGTAGATCAGCTGGACCGTCCAGGTGACCGGGAAATCCTCGTTCAGATACGGCAGCAGCGCCATGACGATCGCCGCGAGGTAGAGCAGCAGGAGCGCGAGCAACGGCACCGCCCCGCGGTGCAGGCGCACGCCGAGGCAGAGCCACAGCAGCATCGTGGGCAGCGCCACCGCGTCGTAGGGCGAGGTCTCCGAGAAGGCGAAGCACGCGAAGAAGATGAACGCTGCGAACAGCGCCTTGGCCGATCCCTGGACGACCGTGCGGAGCGGGATTCCGCCCGCGAGCCCGGACGGGACCGGGGCTCCGGGCGCTGCGGTATAGGCCATGATACGCGGGCTCCGCGGGCCGGTTACGCAGGCCCGCGACCGCAAGACTGACAGTCAATGGTTGAGAATCGGCTTCGCGGCGGGCGCCGCGGGCCATCGCTGCCGAAGATCTTATTCGCCCGCGTGCCTGGGCGTTTGCCGAAACGCGCCCCGATCCGTCGTCCCGGGGGGCGCGCGGCAAAGTCCGGGATCCGGGCGCGCCCGCGGCGGCCCGGAACGACGAGGCCGCGTCCTCACATGCAGGATCTCACGCCCGGCAGCCCTCGAATCCCTGCCGGATCGCCGCCTCGTCGAGGTTGCGCCCGATGAACACGACGCGGGAGACACGCGGCTCGTCCGGCTTCCAATCGCCCTGGACGTCCCCGTCGAGGATCATGTGCACGCCCTGGAAGACGAAGCGCTTGGGCTCGTCCGGGAAGGCCACGATCCCCTTGCAGCGGAGGATGTCGGGACCCTGGACCTGGGTGAGGTTCGAGATCCACGGCATGAACCTCTCCGGATCGACCGCCCCGTCGATCCGGGCCGAGATCGACCGGATATCGGAATCGTGATGATGGTGGTGCCCCTCCTCCAGGAAGTCGGGCTCCACCTCGAGGATGCGGTCGAGGTCGAAGGCGTTGCGCTCCAGCACGGCGTCGAGGGGCACGGCGCAGTTCTGCGTGCGATGGAGCTTGGCCAGCGGGTTGATGGTGCGGATCTCGGCCTCGACCCGATCGAGGTCGTCCGGCCCGACGAGGTCGCTCTTGTTCAGCAGGATCACGTCCGCGAAGGCGATCTGGTTCCTCGCCTCGGGGGCGTCCTTCAGACGGTCGGACAGCCACTTGGCGTCGGCGACCGTCACGACGGCGTCGAGCCGGGCGGCCTCGCCGACGTCCTGATCGACGAAGAAGGTCTGCGCCACCGGTGCCGGGTCGGCGAGGCCGGTGGTCTCGACGATGATCGCGTCGAACTTGCCCCGGCGCTTCACCAGGCCGTCCATGATGCGGATCAGGTCGCCGCGCACGGTGCAGCAGACGCAGCCGTTGTTCATCTCGAACACCTCCTCGTCCGCGCCGACGACGAGGTCGTTGTCGATGCCGATCTCGCCGAACTCGTTGACGATCACGGCGTAGCGCTTGCCGTGGTTCTCGGTGAGAATCCGGTTGAGGAGGGTGGTCTTGCCGGCACCGAGATAACCGGTCAGCACGGTCACCGGGATCTTGCCGGCGGGGGATCCGGCCTGGGCGGAAGCAGCGCTCGTATCGGTCATGACGGGTTCTTCGGTGGCAGGAAGGGTCGGTCGGCGCGGATCGGGCTGGGCAGCGCCCGCGACCGTTGTCATATTGTAACAGATTCCCGCAAAGGAAGGTGGTGCCACACGGTTTCGCGACCGGGCCGGCCGATCGATTGCGAGTCAGATAAGCTTTGCTCTAGGCATACTGCACCGTGTGGAATGTTCCGCGCGGTCCGCCATAGAAAAGCACCTGTGCTCACGTTGATGTGGGCGGCGTCCCGGCGCGAAGCGTGTCCCATTCAGTCGGCCCGGTTCCCGAAGATCATCCCATGGACGCCCGAAATCCGCTGGAACAGGACAAGGCCGTCACCGCGCCGCCGCGCAGCCGCCGGTGGCCGGGCCTCCTGATCGCGCTTCTGCTGGTCGCGGGTGCGGCCGGCCTCGCCTTCGCGTTCCCGGACCGCGCCCGCGGGGCCGCCTCGGGTCTCGTCGCCTCGCTGACCGGCCTGTTCGGCCAGAGCAACCCCGATCCGGGCATCGATGCGGAGAAGGCCAACCCGGTCGAGCGGATCTTCCGGCCCACCAAAGAGCAGCGCGCCGCCTTCGAGATCCTGCCGGTGGCCATGCAGGTGTTCCGCCCGGAAGGATCCGCAGAGGGTCGCATCGCGCTCAACGAGGACGACAACGTGCCGGTGGTCTCGCCCTACGCGGGCCGCGTGACCAAGGTGCAGGCCCGGGCCGGCGACGACGTGAAGGCCGGCGACGTCCTCCTGACGCTGGAGGCCACCGACATGGTCCAGGCGCAGAACGACTATCAGGCGGCCCTGAACAATCTGCAGAAGCAGCAGGCACTGCTGAAGCTCGACCAGACGATCGCGGCACGCCAGCAGGAACTGTTCCAGGCCCACGCGGTGGCGCTGAAGGACTATCAGTCCGCCCAGAACGACGTGATCGCGGCGCAGAGCGACCTGAAGACCGCAGAGGCCGCCCTCGACGCCGTGAAGAACCGGCTGCGCCTGCTGGGCAAGACCGACGCCGAGATCGCCGCCTACGAGAAGAAGGGTACGATGAGTCCGGAGACCCAGATCCGGGCGCCGATCGCCGGCACGATCGTCCAGCGCAAGGTCGGCACGGGTCAGTACCTCTCGGCCTCCAGCGACCCGGTCTTCGTGATCGGCGACCTGTCGACGGTCTGGCTCATCGCCAACGTCCGCGAGAGCGAGATCCCGAAGATCCGCATCGGCCAGGAGGTCGAGGCGAAGGTTGCGGGCTTCGGCGCACGAGTGTTCAAGGCGCGGGTAAACTACATGGCCTCCAGCCTCGATCCGGCCACGCGCCGCCTCGCCGTCCGCAGCGAGGTCGACAACCCCGATCGGGTGCTGCGCCCCGAGATGTTCGCCACCTACACGATCGTCACCGGCAAGGGCGAGCCGTCGCCCAGCGTCCCGGTGGCCGCCATCGTGTACGAGGGCGACCGCACGCATGTCTGGGTGGCCCGGCCGGACGGGGCCGTCGAGGCGCGCGACATCAAGCTCGGCCTGATCAACGGCGACAACGCCCAGGTCGTCCTGGGTCTGCACGCGGGCGAGCAGGTCGTGACCCGCGGCGCCCTGTTCATCGACCGGGCGGCCACCGGCGACAAGGCATCCTGAGCGAGGATCCGGTCCGATGAACGCCCTGATCGCCTTCTCGCTCCGCCAGCGCGTGCTGGTGGTGCTGATGTTCGTGCTGATGCTGGGCGTCGGCTACGGCGCCTACACGCAACTCAACATCGAGGCCTATCCCGATCCGGTGCCGCCGCTGGTCGACGTGATCACCCAGAACCCGGGGCAGTCCGCCGACGAGATCGAGCGCTACATCACGATCCCGCTGGAGGTGGCCCTCGCCGGCATCCCCAACGCCCAGGTGGTGCGGACGATCTCGCTGTTCGGCCTGTCCGACGTGAAGGTCCAGTTCAACTACGAGTACACGTACGAAGAGGCGCTGCAGCGGGTGCTCAACCGCCTGTCGCAGGCCCCGACCCTGCCCAACGGGGCGACGCCGCAGATCTCGCCGACGAGCCCGGTGGGCGAGATCATGCGCTACAAGCTCGTCGGCCCGGCGGGCTACTCGCCCATGGACATGAAGACCCTGCAGGACTGGGTGCTGCAGCGCCGCTTCAAGGCGATCCCGGGGGTCGTCGACGTGACGGCCTTCGGCGGCAAGGCCAAGGAATACGAGGTCGCGGTCGACCTGAACCGCCTCCAGGCGCAGGGCCTGACCCTGGTCCAGCTGACCACGGCGCTGAACAACGCCTCGATCAACGTCGGCGGCCAGACGCTCAACGTCGGCCAGCAATCGGCGGTGGTGCGCGGCATCGGCCTGATCCGCGACATGGACGACATCAAGGACACGATGATCAGCCTCGTCAACGGCACGCCGGTGCTGGTGCGGGACGTGGCCGAGGTGCGCGTGTCGAATGCGCCGCGGCTCGGCATCGTCGGCCACGACGAGCAACCCGACGTGGTCGAGGGCATCGTGCTGATGAGCCGCGGCGGCAAGAGCCTGCCGACCCTGGAGCGGGTCGAGGCCGAGATCGACAAGATCAACAGCTCCACGATCCTGCCGCCGGACGTGAAGATCGAGCGGATCTACGACCGCTCCGGCCTGATCCACACCACGACCCACACGGTGATGCACAACCTCATCTTCGGCGTGGTGCTGGTCTTCGTGGTGCAGTGGCTGTTCCTCGGTTCGCTCACCAGCGCGATCATCGTGGCGGCCACGATCCCGTTCGCGCTGGGCTTCGCGATCCTGATCCTGGTGGTGCGCGGCGATTCCGCCAACCTGCTGTCGCTGGGCGCGATCGACTTCGGCCTCATCGTCGATGCGACCGTGATCATGGTCGAGAACGTGTTCCGGCACATCGCCGAACCGGAGGCGTCCGAGGGCCAGACGCCCCCCGGCGGACTCACCGGCCGCCTCGGCACCATCGCGATCGCGGGCGTCGAGGTGAACCGGGCGATCTTCTTCTCGGCGATCATCATCATCGTCGGCTTCCTGCCGCTGTTCACGATGTCGGGGGTCGAGGGCCACATCTTCGGGCCGATGGCCAAGACCTACGCGTACGCGCTGGTCGGCGGCCTGCTGGCGACCTTCACGGTCTCGCCGGCGCTGTCGGCGCTGATCCTGCCCAAGCACCTGGAGGAGCGCGACACGCTGATCGTGCGGCTCGCGCGCTTCGGCCACGAGCGCATCCTGCGCTTCGGATTGAAGAACCGGGTGCTGACGCTCGCCCTGATGCTGGCGGTGCTGCTGGTCTCGGGTCTGGCGGCCCGGAATCTCGGCCTGGAATTCCTGCCGCGCCTGGAAGAGGGCAACCTCTACGTGCGCGGGACCATGCCGTCCTCGATCTCGCTCGAGGCCGGCAACGACTACGTGCAGCGCCTGCGCAAGATCTTCCAGGCCGTGCCCGAGGTCACCACGGTGATCTCGCACCAGGGCCGGCCGAGCGACGGCACCGACGCCACGGGCTTCTTCAACGTCGAGATCCTGGCGCCCCTGAAGCCGATCGACCAGTGGCGCAAGGGCCTCGACAAGGAGACGCTGATCCGCGACCTCGGGGCGAAGCTCGATGCCGAATTTCCCGGCATCGAGTTCAACTTCTCGCAGTATATCGAGGACAACGTCCAGGAGGCGGCCTCGGGCGTGAAGGGCGAGAACTCGGTCAAGGTCTACGGGAACGACCTCGCGCAGCTCACCAAGACCGCCAACGCCGTCAAGGCGGCCCTGGCGAGCGTGTCCGGCATCACCGACCTGTCGGTGTTCGAGTCCCTCGGCCAGCCCACCGTGCGGATCGACGTCGATCGCCACAAGGCCGCCCGCTACGGCCTGTCGATCGGCGACGTGAACACCACGATCCAGGCGGCGATCGGCGGCCAGACGACGGGCGACCTCTACGAGTACGGCTCGGACCGCCATTTCCCCATGCGGGTGCGGCTCGCCAAGGAGTACCGCTCGTCGCTGGCCGGCATCCGCAACATCGCGGTGGGCGCCCAGAATCCCAACGGCGGCGTGAGCCAGGTGCCGCTCTCCGAGATCGCCGACGTCGACCTCGTCTCGGGGGCCTCGTTCATCTACCGGGAGGACCAGGAGCGGTACATCCCGGTGAAGTTCTCGGTGCGCGGCCGCGATCTCGGCAGCGCTGTCATCGAGGCGCAGCGCAAGGTCGCCGAGGCGGTGGACCTGCCGCCGGGCTACCGCCTCGAATGGGTCGGGCAGTTCACCAACCTGCAGGAGGCGGCGACCCGGCTCAGCCTGGTCGTGCCGGTCACGCTGCTGCTGATCGCGTTGCTGCTCTACATCAACTTCTCCTCGGTGGCCGACATGCTGCTGACGCTGTCGGTGATCCCGATGGCGATGATCGGCGGCATCTTCGCCCTGTTCCTGACCGGCACGCCGTTCTCGATCTCGGCGGCGATCGGCTTCATCGCGCTGTTCGGCATCTCGACCATGGAGGGCGTGATCCTGCTCGCCTACTACAACCAGCTCATCGAGGAGGGCTGGCGGCGCCAGGACGCCGTGTGGAACGCCGCCGTGGTGCGCATGCGCCCGGTGATGATGACCTGCGTGGCCGCCTGCGTCGGCCTGTTGCCGGCGGCGGTCTCCACCGGGATCGGATCGCAGGTGCAGAAGCCCCTGGCGCTCGTGGTGGTGGGCGGCATCATCCTGGCGCCGAACCTGATCCTGGTGGTCGTGCCGGTGCTGATCTCGCTGTTCTCCCGGCGTCGACCGAACCCCGAAGCCCGGGGACGGGCCGAGCACCGGGCCGCCGCGTGAGCCGCTCCGCGCGGGCGGAAGCCGGGATGCGGCCCGTTGCAGGGGTGCCACAACGCCCGTCCCCCGCGTGCGATCGGGACGGGGTCGCATTGACTTGGGTGCGCGCCGCGCGGCTCTACCAGGATCGGGTTTTCGGGGGCGGAATGGTGGGCTTTGCGCCGAACGGGTGCGGACGGGCGGCCGCCGTGCTGGCGGCGGCCCTGTCCCTGTCGGCCTGTGCGGTCGGCCCGAACTTCGTGCCGCCCGAGGCTCCCCCGGTCGGGCGCTACACTAAGGAGCCGCTGAAGAACCCCTCGGCCGCCGACAACATCCGCACCCGGCAGGGCGGCTCGGCGGACCAGAGCTTCGTCTCCGGCGCCGACATCCCCGGCCAATGGTGGACCCTGTTCCACTCGAAGGCGCTGAACCGCCTCGTCGCGCAGGCGCTCGCCAACAACCCGACCCTCGAGGCCGCGCAGGCCGCCCTCCGGATCGCGCAGCAGAACGTGCTCGCCCAGAAGGGCACGCTCTACCCGAGCCTGACCGCGACGCCGCAGATCCAGGGCGCCCTGGCGCCCGGCCTCGACCTGCAATCGCCGCTCAACAATCAGACCCAGTTCCTCTACAGCCTGTCCACGCCGCAGGCGGTGGTTTCGTACAACCCGGACGTGTTCGGGGGGAACCGCCGGCAGATCGAGTCCCTGGAGGCCACCACCGAGAACGAGCGGTTCCAGCTGGAGGCGGCCTATCTGAGCCTCACGGCCAACGTGGTCTCCGCCGCCATCCAGGAGGCGGCCCTGCGGGCGCAGATCGACGCCACCCGCAAGGTGATCCAGGCGCAGACCGAGGTGCTGCAGCTCTACAACAAGCAGCTCTCGTTGGGGCAGATCGCCGGGGCCGACGTGGTGCAGCAGCAGGCCGCCCTCGCCCTGTCGCAGCAACTGCTACCGCCGCTGGAGAAGCAGCTCGCGCAGCAGCGCAACCTGCTCACCGCGCTGGCGGGGCGGCTGCCCTCCGACGAGATCCCCGAGACCTTCGACCTCTCCGCCCTGCGGCTGCCGACCAAGCTGCCGGTGAGCCTGCCCTCCCGGCTCGTGCAGCAGCGGCCCGACGTGAAGGCTGCCGAGGCCCTGGTCCAGCAGGCGAGCGCCAACGTCGGCGTCGCGTTGGCGAACCGGCTGCCGCAATTCAGCCTGACCGCGACGGGGGGCTCCAGCGCGACACGGATCGCGCAGGTCACCAGTCCGGGCGCGGCCTTCTTCACGATCATCGGGCAGGCGACGGCGCCGATCTTCGATGCCGGCACGCTGTTCCGGCGCCAGCGCGCCGCCGAGGAGTCGCTGACGCAGGCGGAGGCGCAGTACAAATCGACCGTGATCACCGCCTTCCAGAACGTCGCCGACGCCCTGCGGGCGCTCCAGGCCGACGCGCGGGCCGTGGCCGCCGCCGATGCCGCGGTGAGCGCCACCAACCAGAGCCTCGTGCTGATCCGCAAGCAATACACCGCGGGCGCGATCACCTCGTCGCAGGTTCTGATCGCCCAGCAGGGCTACCTCTCGGCGCTGGTGACGTCGGCGGGCGCGCGGGCCACCCAGTACGCCGACACCGCAGCGCTGTTCGTGGCGCTGGGCGGCGGCTGGTGGAACCGCGCCGACGTGGCGCCCCCGCCCCCGGAGAAGGATCCGCTGAAGTTCCTGTGACGGGCGCGCTTCGCCTCCGTCTGACATGGCCGGGACGGTGGTCCTGGCGGACGCTCGGACGCGGCGATGCCGTCATCCGGCTGCACGCCGGTTCACCGTGGGGCGGCGGCAGGACATCGGGGCGGCGGTCGGCGATCCACCGCACGACCCTGCCGGAGCCGCGCCGCCGGGTGACCGCCCAACGTGCCCGCTCGGCTTCGACGCTCGGCCTCGCGGCCGCCGCCCGCGCTCAGGCGGCGCCCGGAGACGGCATCAGGTGTACATCGCGATGGCGTCCTGCAGCATCTGGTCGGCGGTGCTCATGACCTTGGTGTTGGCCGTGTAGGCCTGCTGGGTCTCGATCATCTTCGAGAACTGGTCCGAGATCCCGGCATTCGACTGCTCGACCGAGCCGGCGGTGAGCGTGGCGCCGTTGAGGCCGTAGCTCGGCGTGCCGGATTTGCCCGTGGCCACGTAGGTGCCGCCGTCGAGCGAGGCCAGATTGTCCTGCATGCCGAACTGCGCGAGGGTCAGCGAGCCCAGCGCCACGGGGCTGCCGTCCGCGCCGGTGCCGGTGAGCGTCCCGGCGGGCGAGACCGCGAGGCTCGACAGGGTGTTGGTGCCGGTCGGGACCTGCACGGGCGCGGTCGCCGAGGGGCCGGCGAACAGGTAGTAGCCCGCGCCGTTGGCGAGATAGCCGTTGGCATCCGGCGCGAAGTCGCCGCGCCGCGTGTAGCCGGTCTCGCCGGTGAAGTTCGGGCTCTGGGGCGTCCCGGTATTCTCGCGGACGATGAAGTAGCCGTTGCCCGAGATGGCGAGGTTGGTGGACACGCCGGTGGACTGCACCGTGCCCTGGATCCCGAGGGTGTTGCGCGTGCTCGGCGCCACGCCGCCCGCCGGCTGCGTCCCGCCCTCGGTCCGCCCCAGCATGTCGGCGAAGCTTGTCTCGGTGGTCTTGAACCCCGCCGTCTGGGTGTTGGCGATGTTCCCCGAGATGTTGTTCAGGGCCAGCGACTGCGCGGAGGCGCCGGAAATCGAGTTGGAGAGCGCAGCGAAAAGGCCCATTGGGGTCTCCGGTCGCGAGACCGGGGGGAGCCGATCCGACGGAAGATCATAAGCCCACAGGATGGTTAACCGGCGGTGTGTGACCGGATGTTGCCGGGCCGGCCGTCGGCATCACGCCCCGATCACGCTGAGCACGATCTCCCGCCGGTGCGGCCGGTCGCGGTGCTCGATCAGGTAGATCCCCTGCCATGTGCCGAGCGCCAGGCGGCCCTCGACCAGCGGGATGCTGAGGCTCGAATCGGTGACCAGCGTGCGGATATGGGCCGGCATGTCGTCCGGCCCCTCGGCGCCATGGACGTAACCGGCGTTCCGCGGCGCGAGTCCGTCGAGGGCGGTCATCAGATCGGCCTGGACGTCCGGGTCGGCATTCTCCTGGATGGTGAGCGAGGCCGAGGTGTGCCGGCAGAACACCGTGACCTGCCCGTCCCGGATCCCGGTCCCGCGCACGAACGCCGCCACCGCATCGCTGACATCCGTGAAGCCCTGCCCCGGTGTCGCGACGGCGAGGCGCCCGCTCGCGTGGCGCTCTACCGCGCCGGAGGCCAGGGTCTCCACCGGACCGATCTTGCCCTGCCTCATGCGGTCCCCTCCATCAGCGTCGCGCCCGGCGCGATCTCGCGCTCGCCGCGGGCGAGGATGCGCTCCAGCACGTCGATCCGGTCGGCCTCCGCGGGGGGCTTGTCCCAGCGGATGCGGCTGACCCGGGGGAAGCGCATCGCCACCCCGGACTTGTGCCGGGTCGAGCGCTGCACGCCCTCGAAGGCGATCTCCAGGACGAGACCGGCGTCGCGGCCGTACGCGACCTCGCGCACCGGACCGAAGCGCTTGGTGGTGTTGTTGCGGACGTAGCGGTCGAGCTTGGCCAGTTCGGCGTCGGTGAAGCCGTGATAGGCCTTGCCCACCGGCACCAGCTCGTCCCCGCCCTCGGGCGCCTCCCGCCAGACCCCGAACGTGTAGTCCGAGTAGAACGACGAGCGCTTCCCGTGGCCGCGCTGGGCGTACATCATCACCGCGTCGACGACGTGCGGCTCGCGCTTCCACTTCCACCACGGCCCCTTGGGGCGGCCGGGCAGGTAGGGGCTGTTCCGGCGCTTGAGCATCACGCCCTCGATGGCGTCGGCGTCCTCCCCGGCGCCCACGGAGGCGGGGTCGGCCCGGGCGGCGGCGAGGGTCTCCCAATCCGCGAACGGCACCACCGGCGAGATGTCGATCCGGGCGTGGTCCAGCCGGGTGACCAGGGCTTCGAGCCTGTCCCGGCGGTCCGCGAAGGGCTCCCCGCGCAGGTCGTCGCCGTCGAGGGTCAGGAGGTCGTAGGCCCGCACATGCGCGGGAAACTCCTCCAGGAGCTTGGCTGTCACCGCCTTCCGGTTGAGGCGCTGCTGCAGCACGTTGAAGCTCTGGACCCGGCGCTCGCGCAGGATCAGCAATTCGCCGTCCAGCGTCCCCGTGAAGGTGATGGCCTCGGCGAGGTCGGGGAAGGCTCCGGTGATGTCCTCGCCGGTGCGGGAATACACCCGGGCGACCTGGGTGCCGGCCCGGTCGCGGCCGCCGACGAGCTGCACGCGGATGCCGTCCCACTTCCATTCGGCCGAGAACGCCTCGGGCTCCAGCTTCTCGAGATCGGCCTCCTCCTCGATCGGGTGGGACAGCATCGGCGGCCGGAACGGGGCGGGGTTCAGGGTCTCGGGCCGCGCGGCCCGGCCCTCGACCCAGGCGAACAGGCTCTCGAACGGCGGCGCGAGGCCGTGCCAGACCTCCTCTACGGCATCCGCCTCGTGGCCGCCCAGCGCCCCGACCGCGGTCTTGGCGAGCCGCGCCGAGACGCCGACCCGGAGATTGCCGGTGACGAGCTTCAGGAGCGCCCAGCGGCCGGTCTCGTCGAGGGCGTCGAGCCAGTCCGCGAGGTGGCGGGGCAGGTCCCTCTTCGGGATGGTCGCCAGGGTCTCGACGACCTCGGCGAGGGTCGGAACGTGCGGCGGCGGGTTGTTGTGGCCGATCCCCGCGCGCGCCTCCCCGCCCCCTTCTGCGGGGGAGGGTGGCCCGGCCGTCAGGCCGGGTCGGGCCGGGCCGAAGTCCCGCGAGAGGGGAGCGACGGTGCCGGAAAGGGCGTGGCCAGCCTCATCTCCCGAAGCGTCGCGCTGCCCCTCTCCCGCCCCCCTTCGATGGCCACCCTCCCCCGCGGTGGGGGGAGGGAGGGGCGTCGCGGGCCAGATCAGCGCCGTAGTTTCCGCGAGATCGCCGACGTAGTTGTGCGACAGCCGGAACAGCACCGGGTCGATCCGCGCCTCCACGAGGCCGCGGATCAGAGCCGGCTTCGCCTCGCGAAAGCTGAGCGTGCCGGTCATGGCGCCGAGCGCGTAACCCCGCTCCGGATCCGGTGTGCGCGAAAAAAAATCCTGGAGCATCCGCAGCTTGGCGTTGCGGCGGGGCTCGTAGGCGAGGCGGTCGAGGAGATGGGCGAAGTCGTTCATGCCGCCGCCTCCGTCCCGGGGCCGGCCTCGGTCGCGCCGGGTTCGGCCTCGCCGTCGTCGCCGTAGCCGAGCAGGTGCAGCGGCTTGGCCTTGATGCCCTGCGTCCCGCACCAGTGGACCAGAGCGTCCTCCTGGCCGTGGGTCACCCAGACCTCTTCGGCGCCGGTATCGCGGATGGTGCGGCATAGGTCCGGCCAGTCGGAATGGTCGGAGATCACCAGCGGCAGCTCGACGCCCTTCTGGCGGGCGCGGGCGCGCACCCGCATCCAGCCCGAGGCGAAGCAGGTCACCGGGTCGGGGAATTTCCGGGACCAGACATCCTGGATCGACGAGGGCGGACAGATCACGATCGCGCCGTGCAGGTCCTTGCGCTCGGCCGCCACCACCTTCGGGGTGTCGCCCAGCGGCAGCCCCTCGTCCTTGTAGAGGGCGGTCAGCTTCTCCATCGCCCCGTGCAGGAAGATCGGCCGGTCCCAACCCTCCTCGCGCAGCAGCGCCATCACCCGCTGCGCCTTGCCGAGCGCGTAGGCGCCGACGATGTGCGCCCGTTCCGGGAACAGGGTCACCGAGGCCAGGAGCTTGCGCACCTCGCCCCGGGTATCGGGATGGGTGAAGACCGGCAGCCCGAACGTCGCCTCGGTGATGAACACGTCGCAGGGCACGACCTCGAAGGGCAGGCAGGTCGGGTCCGGCGCCCGCTTGTAGTCGCCCGAGACCACGACCCGGGCCCCGTCCCGCTCGATGGCGATCTGCGCCGAGCCGAGAACGTGGCCCGCGGGCGCGAAGCGCACGGTGACGTCGCCGACGCGGATCGGCTCGCCCAGGCGGGCCTCCTGCCGCTGGCGGCAGAAATCCGCGCCGTAGCGCACCGCCATGATCCGCAGGGTCTCCGGCGTCCCCAGGACCTGGCCGTGGCCCGACCGGGCATGGTCGGCGTGCCCGTGGGTAATCAGCGCGCGCTCCACCGGCCAGGTCGGATCGACGTGAAACCGCCCGAGGGGGCAGTACAGACCCTCGCGGGTCAGGGTGAGGAGATCGCTGGCGTGTGTCGGCATCGGGCCCATGTTGCCGGTGGTGTCGGCCGGTGGCCCCGGTATATAGGCGCCCCCGACCCGGCAGACGCATGGCCTCGCAGCTCAGTTCCGGCGACCTCCTCGCCGACCGGCGCTATCGTTACGCCGCGGCCTGCCTGGAGGAGCGCGATTACACCGGGGCTGCCGACCTCGCCGAGCAGGCCCTGGAGATCGCGCCGGCCTATGCGCCGGCCTGGCTGCTCCTGGGACGGGCTCGGGAGGGACTGGCGGCGGCGGGGGGCGGCGCGGACCTGGGCGCCGCGGCGGCCCGCGCCTACGCCTGCGCGCTCGACATCGACCCGGACGATACCCTGGGCGTGCGGGCGGATCTGCTCCGCCTGGGCCTCGGCGACGGCGTCCCGGCGCTCTCGCCCTCCTATGTCAGGGCCCTGTTCGACGGCTACGCGCCGCGTTTCGAGCGCCACCTCTTGGAGGGGCTGGGCTATATCGGCCCGGAACTCGTCCGCGCGGCGGTCCCGCCTGTGCCGGAGCGGTTCGCGGTCGCGCTGGACCTCGGGTGCGGCACCGGCCTGATGGGCGCGGCGATCCGCGACCGGGTGGCGCATCTCGTCGGCGTCGACCTGTCGCCCGGGATGCTCGCCAAGGCGCGGGCCAAATCCTGGCGATCCCGGCCGCTCTACGATCGTCTCGTCGCGGGTGAACTGACCGCGTTCCTGACCGGCGAACCGCGGGCCTCCGCGGATCTCTGCCTCGCTGCGGACGTCATGATCTACGTGGCGGACCTCCGCCCACCGCTCGCCGCGGTAGCCCGCGTCCTGCGGCCCGGCGCCCTCGCAGCCTTCACCGTCCAGTCCCACGCCGGCACGGGTGCCGCGCTGGGTTCGGACGGGCGCTACGCCCATGCCGACGACCACGTCGCGGCAGCCGCCTCAGACGGCGGCCTGGAGATCCTCACGCTGCGGCCGGCCGAGGTCCGGCGGGAGGCCGGCCGTCCGGTGCCGGGCTGCGTCGTCGTGTTGCGCCGCACAGCGGCATGAAACCGCGCAGTCGTTCGTCCATTGTCAGTCGGCCGCGACGGGTGCGGCCGCTGTATCGAGGGATCAGCATGGCGGAACACGGCAGCCGGACCGGGAACGGCGTGGAGCGAGCGCCCGACCCGCCGGCGGACAAGTCCTTCCCGGCCGATCCGCGGACCCGGATCCCCTTCGCCATCGCGCTGGCCGCCCTGGCGGGCTGTGCCGATTCCATCGGGTTCCTGGAATTCTCGCAGCTCTTCATGTCTTTCATGTCGGGCAACACCACGCGCTTCGGCGTGGCTGTGGCCAACGGCGACTGGGAGAACGTCACCCGGGTGGCCAGTACCATCACGCTGTTCTGCTTCGGGGCCTTCCTCGGCACGCTGATCGCGGCCGCGGTCGGACGCTGGCGCCTCGCCGTCCTCCTGACCCTGCAGGCGCTGCTGCTCGCCGGCGGGCTGCTGATGCCGTGGGGCACCTTCGCCTACCCGCTGCACGCCTACCCGATCGTGCTGGCGCTGGGGCTCCAGAACGCGACGCTGCAGGACGAGGGCGGCCGCTCCCTCGCCCTCACCTACGTCACCGGCGCGGTGGTGCGCTTCGGGACCGGCTGCGCCAATCTGCTGCTCGGCACCGTGGCGCCCTCGTTCTGGATCCAGGCGCCGCTCTGGGCGGGGCTCAGCACCGGTGCCGTGGTGGGCGGCCTGCTCGACCTCCGCTACGGCGAATCGGCTTTCCTGTTCCCCGCCGCGTTGGCCGCGCTCCTCGCCCTGATCGCGATCGCGCTCACCCTCGCCAAGCCGGGCAGTCCCCTGGTGGCGGGGTCGTCGCCGGCGCCGGATGCGAACCCGAAGGCCGCGGTGATCGACGCGATCCATTGAGCGGGGGCGCAGGGCGGGGGGTTCAGCCGTCGGAGTCCCGATGGCTGCCCCGACCCTGCTTGATCGCTCCGCGGCTCTTCTTGGCCTCGATCCGCCGCTCCTGAGAGCCCCGGGTCGGCTTGGTCGGGCGGCGGATCGGCGGGGGCGGCTTGGCCGCCTCCGCCACGAGATCGGTGAGGCGCTGCAGGATCTCGGCCCGGTTGCGCTCCTGCGTCCGATGCCGCTGTCCTGTCAGGACGAGGACGCCGTCCTTGGTCATCCGCCGGCCGGCCAGGCGGAACAGGTTCGCCCTGACCCGGTCGTCGATGGAGGGCGACGTGAGGACGGACCAGCGGAGCTGGACCGCGGTCTCGACCTTGTTGACGTTCTGGCCCCCCGCGCCCGAAGACCGCATGAACGACAGCTCGATCTCGTCGTCGTCGAGGACGATGCGCGGGGTCACCCGCAGGGGCATGGCGGCCTCCGGGACACGGTGCTGGACGCGCGGCAGGCCGGCTGGTCCGCCGCGACGCCGTCGATCCGGCCGGTGCAGATCGGCGCGCCCATAGCCATATCCTCTCTGTCGCTCCGCACGCGGCGCGGCGCCGTTGAGCGCGACGCTTTCCCGCGCGGCGCCGCCCGGACCGCACCGCTCGCGGGCACGGTGCCGCCTCTCACGCCCGGGCCTTCGCCGCGCCCGAGCGTTGGCGCCGGTGGCCGCCCGGACGGTTCAGGCGGCCTCGGCCGGCGTGCGGGCCCGCAGCGCGAGGGCGTGAAGGCCCCGCTTGGAGAACGCATCCTCCAGAAGCGCGTTCACCAAGCGGTGCCGCTCGACGCGGCTCCTGCCCTCGAAGGCCGACGCGACGATGTCGAGCCGGTAATGGGTCTCGCCCCCCGGCCGTGCCCCGGCATGGCCGGCGTGCAGATGCGACTCGTCGATCACGTCTAGGCGCGTCGGCGCGAGCTGCTCCCGCAGCCGCGCCTCCATCCAGTCTCGGAGCGTACCGCCCCCGTTCGCTCCGTCCGCCATCGCGTCGCATCCCCGTCATCCGTCAAGCCCGATCTCGCGCATGCGTCATCAGGCCCGGCGCTCTTGTGTCTCAGGTCAGCCCCCTCATAATCGGCCCGTCATGGATCTCAACTCGCGTCTGTTCGACAGCATCCGGATCAAGCGGTCCTGCGACGAGCCCAAAGCCGCTGCCGAGACCGGCTGCGAGAGCCCCGGCTGCACGCAGCCGGGGTTGTACCGGGCCCCGAAGGGTCGGAGGGCGGAGGGCCAGTACTGGCGCTTCTGCATCGACCATGTCCGGGCCTACAACGCGAGCTACAACTACTTCGACGGCATGAACGATGCCGCCGTCCAGGCCTACCAGAAGGACGCGATCATCGGGCATCGCCCGACCTGGGCCATGGGGGTGAATCCGGCCGGCCAGGGCAAGCCCGCCGAGGAGCCGGCCCGGGACTGGGCCTACGTCGACCCGCTCGGCATCCTGCGCGGGGCGGGGGTCGGCGACGGACGCCGACGCGCCCGCCAGCCGGAGCCGGAGAAGCCGCGCCGCTCGGCGACGCTGCGCCGCGCCCTGGACGTGATGGGTCTCGAAGAGGGGGCCGACGGCCCCGCCATCAAGGCGCAGTACAAGGCGCTGGTGAAGCGATTCCATCCGGACGCCAACGGCGGCGACCGCTCCTTCGAGGAGCGGCTGCGCGACATCATCCGCGCCCACGACGTCCTGCGTGCCGCCGGGCTCTGCTGAACGGCACGAAGGATGCACGCAGGCTTGCCCAGGATAGGGCAAACCGCGCGGCGCGGCCCTATATGGAGCCGACGCCTGTCGGTGGCGCCCCCGGGCTCTGCCGTTTAAGGATGGCTCCGCCGCGTCGCGGATGCCCGGCTCGACGTTCTTCCGCGCGGAAACTCCCTCTTTCGGGTGGCGTTTCCACGCCCCACGAGGTTCCGAATGCTCTCTGACGATAAGTCCTCCGCGTTGCCCGACCGCACCGTCTCCGTCCGCGAGGTCTTCGGCATCGACCTCGACCTGAAGGTCCCGGCCTATGCCGAGCCCGAGGAGCACGTGCCCGATCTCGATCCCGACTACATCTTCGACCGGGAGACGACGCTCGCCATCCTGGCCGGCTTCGCGCGCAACCGCCGCGTGATGGTCACCGGCTATCACGGCACCGGCAAGTCGACCCATATCGAGCAGGTGGCGGCGCGGCTGAACTGGCCCTGCGTGCGCATCAACCTCGACAGCCACGTCTCGCGCATCGACCTCGTCGGCAAGGACGCCATCGTCCTGCAGGACGGCAAGCAGGTCACCGCCTTTCAGGACGGCATCCTGCCCTGGGCGCTGCAGAACAACGTCGCCCTCGTGTTCGACGAGTACGATGCCGGCCGGCCGGACGTGATGTTCGTGATCCAGCGCGTGCTGGAGCTCTCGGGCCGGCTGACGCTGCTGGACCAGAAGCGCGTGATCCGTCCGCACCCGGCCTTCCGGCTGTTCGCCACCGCCAACACGGTGGGCCTCGGCGACACGTCGGGCCTCTATCACGGCACCCAGCAGATCAACCAGGGCCAGATGGACCGCTGGTCGATCGTGACCACGCTGAACTACCTGCCGCACGACCGCGAGGTCGACATCGTCCTCTCCAAGGCGGTGCATTACCGGAGCGACCAGGGCCGGGACATCGTCAACCGGATGGTGCGGGTGGCGGATCTCACCCGCAACGCGTTCATGAACGGGGACCTCTCCACCGTCATGAGCCCGCGCACGGTGATCACCTGGGCGGAGAACGCCGACATCTTCAAGGATATCGGTTTCGCCTTCCGGGTGACCTTCCTGAACAAGTGCGACGAGCTGGAGCGGACGCTGGTGGCCGAGTTCTACCAGCGCGCCTTCGGCAAGGAGCTGCCCGAGAGCGCGGTGAACGTCGCGCTGAGCTGACCCGTATGGAGGAACCCGTGGCGCGCCCGACCGAAACCGCCGTGATGGACGCGCCAACGACGCCCGGCTCCGGTCGCACGCGGTACGCAGACGACCTCTATACCTGGGTGCAGGAGCAGGTGGCGCTGCTGCGCGCCGGCCGGGTGGACATGCTCGATCTCGAAAACATCGCCGAGGAACTGGGCGACGTGGGGAGCGCGCAGTATAGTCAGCTGGAAAGCGCGCTGCGCGTTCTCATCATGCACATGCTCAAGTGGGATCAGCAGCCCGAAAAGCGTACGCCGAGCTGGATTTACTCAATCCGCGAGCAGCGTTTCCGCTATGCAAAAATTCTTCGGAAGAACCCGGGCCTGAAGCCGCATCTCGATACGATGCGGGACGATATCTATCCGATATCGCGCAACTGGGCAGCGGACGAGTGCCACCTCTTACCGACAGAGTTCCCACCGGAATGTCCTTACACCTGGGACGATCTGCTTGAACGCCCCTTCGATCTCGATTCGGTGAAGACGTAGCCCCGCATGTCCATTTCCAACCGCAAGCCCGGCGAGCGCCGCGAACCCGTCGCCGAGCCCCTGAAGCGCTCGGTGGCCGGGTGCCTGCGCGCCATCGCCCGGCGCTCCGAGGTCGAGGTCACCTACGCCACCGACCGGCCGGCGCTCACCGGCGACAAGGCCCGGCTGCCCGAGCCCCCGCGCAAGCTCTCGGCGCAGGACGTGGCGGTGCTGCGCGGGAACGCCGACGCCATGGCGCTGCGGCTCGGCTGCCACGACATCGCGCTCCACCGCCGGTTCGCCCCCGAGAACGCCCCCGCCCGGGCGGTCTACGACGCGGTCGAGCAGGCCCGGGTCGAGGCGATCGGCTCGCGCCGGATGGCGGGGGTCGCCAGCAACATCACGGCGATGCTGGAGGACCGCTACCACCGCGGCGGCAAGTACGAGACCATCACCGACCGGGCCGACGCGCCGATGGAGGACGCCGTCGCCCTGATGGTGCGCGAGCGCCTGACCGGCCAGAAGCCGCCCGAGGCCGCCGCCAAGATCGTATCGCTGTGGCGCGATCATATCGAGGCCAAGGCCGGCCCGAACCTCGACGGCCTGATCGGCTCGATCGAGGATCAGCGCAAGTTCGCCCGGTCCGTGCGCGATCTCCTCACCTCGCTCGACATGTCGGACGAGACGCCGTTCGACGCCGAGGACGACGAGAACGACGACGAGAACGACGCCCAGGACGACGAGCAGAACCCCAGCGAGGGCGATTCCGAGGAGAAGAGCCAGGGCGAGCGCGCCGAGATCGAGACCTCCGAGGAGGCCTCCGACGAGATCGAGGAGGGCGCCCAGGAATCCGCCGATGCCCCCTCCGGCGAATTGCCCGACGAGGCCGAGGACGCCGATTCCGAGGAGGCCTCCGAGGCGTCCCGGCCGCCGCAGCGCCAGGGCAACGAGGCCCGCGGGCCCGAGTACCGGGTGTTCAACCCCCGGTTCGACGAGATCATCCACGCCGAGGAGCTGTGCGACGCCGACGAGCTGTCGCGCCTGCGCTCCTACCTCGACAAGCAGCTGTCGCACCTGCAGGGCGTGGTCGGCCGCCTCGCCAACCGGCTGCAGCGGCGCCTTTTGGCCCAGCAGAACCGCGCCTGGGACTTCGACCTGGAGGAGGGTCAGCTCGATCCCGCGCGCCTCGTGCGCGTGGTCATCGACCCCTACCAGCCGCTCTCCTTCAAGCAGGAGAAGGACACCAACTTCCGCGACACGGTCGTCACGCTGCTCCTCGACAATTCGGGCTCGATGCGCGGCCGGCCGATCACCGTGGCGGCGACCTGCGCCGACATCCTGGCGCGGACCCTGGAGCGCTGCGGCGTGAAGGTGGAGATCCTGGGCTTCACCACCCGGGCCTGGAAGGGCGGCCAGAGCCGCGAGGCCTGGCTGGCCGCCGGCAAGCCGCCGAATCCCGGCCGCCTGAACGACCTGCGCCACATCGTCTACAAGTCCGCCGACGCGCCGTGGCGCCGGGCCCGGAAGAACCTCGGGCTGATGATGCGCGAGGGGCTGCTCAAGGAGAACATCGACGGCGAGGCGCTCGACTGGGCGCACAAGCGCCTGCTCGGGCGGCCGGAGCAGCGCAAGATCCTGATGGTGATCTCCGACGGTGCGCCGGTGGACGATTCGACCCTGTCGGTGAACGCCGGCAACTACTTGGAGCGGCATCTACGCTGGATGATCGAGGAGATCGAGACCCGCTCGCCGGTGGAGCTGCTGGCCATCGGCATCGGCCACGACGTGACGCGCTACTACCGCCGCGCCGTGACGATCATCGACGCCGAGGAGCTGGGCGGGGCGATGACCGAGAAGCTCGCCGAGCTGTTCGAGGAGAATGGCGAGTCCGCGCCCACGGGCCGGATGCTGCGGGCGGCCGGCGGCCGGCGCTGAGCGCGGGAGGTCCGGCACGTCTGCCCGATCCGCGGCCTGCATCCTGAGGTGCCCGCCTCAGCGGGCGGCGAAGGATCCTCCAGGGATCGCGCGCGGCCGGCTGAGGGCTCCTTCGAGGCCCTGGCCGCGCTTTGGCGCCTTAGCATGAGATCGTGGATCGGATGGTCCGGATCAGCCTGGCGGCTGCGCGCAAGAGCAAACCGCCGCGGCCCAAGGGCCGCGGCGGTTTGGCCGATCAGGTGAAAGACGCGCGAAGCGCCCGAGAGATCAGGCCGCGACGGCCGGGGTCTCGGCGAGCTTCTTGTGGATCTCGCGCTTCAGCAGGCGGGCAGTCTGCGACAGGTCGCCCTCGCCGGCCTTGATCAGGAAGGCGTCGAGGCCGCCGCGATGCTCCACCGAGCGCAGGGCGTGCGCGGTGACGCGCAGGCGCACGCGCTTGCCGAGCGCGTCCGACTGGAGGGTGACGTTGCACAGGTTCGGCAGGAACCGGCACTTGGTCTTGCGGTTCGAGTGGCTCACGAGGTGGCCGACCTGAACGGCCTTGCCGGTGAGTTCGCAGCGGCGCGCCATGATGACTTAAGATCCCGTCTCGTTCCGCTCAGAGAGACCCGATCGCGGCCGGCGCGATCATCGTCGCATCGGGCGGCGCCCAGTGCGTGTTCCAGGTCCAGCGGAGTCCTGTTGAAGGCGCGAGCCTATAGGCGACGAAGGTGCGCTGCGTCAAGGGAGCAGCGGGCCGCCGGGCTGCTTCGGCGATCCAACGGTCTGTTAACCACGATGCCGGGATATAGCCTTCATCCGCTGGCAGAAAGGCGACCCGCCCGGCAACGGCCGTCTCGGGAAGGCCGTCGAGCGGGCGAGTTCGAGAGGGTGTGCGCAAGCTCGTGTCTTGGGCCGCCGTCCTGGGGATGCGATCCGGATCATGAGCGCCACGCCTGCCCATCGCACGATCAAGGCTCTGACGAAGCACGCCGCCGGCCGCCTCGCTTGCGGCATCCTCGCCGTCGCGGTCCTCGCGGGGCCGGCCGACGCCGCGTCGCGCGCATTGCGATCGAAGCGGGCGGCCGCGGCCTCCGCGACCGTGGCGGTCGATTACGGCATCAACCTCGCCGGCCTGCCGATCGGCACCGCGCGCCTTGCCGGATCGTTCGACCGCGACCGCTACGTCATGGACGTCTCGGCGGTGCTCACCGGTCTGGTCGGCGCGATCACCGGCGGCAAGGGCTCGGCCCGCGCCTCCGGAACCTTCGCGTCCTCACCCCAGCCCGGCGCCTTCGCCATCGCGACCCACACGGCGAATTCGGGCATCGCGGTGCGCATGGCGCTGGCGCACGGAAATGTGGTCCAGTCCGAGATCACGCCGCCGCTGATCGACATGCAGGACCGGGTGCCCGTCACCGCCGCCCACACGCGCGGGATCATCGATCCGGTGAGCGCGCTGCTGATGCCCACGCAGGGCCGCGGCGAGCCGCTCGATCCGGACAATTGCAACCGGACCCTTCCGGTCTTCGACGGCGCAACCCGCTTCAACGTGGTGCTGAGCTACGCCGAGACCCGCCCGGTCCAGAAGCCCGGCTATGTCGGTCCGGTCCTCGTGTGCAACGCCCGCTATCAGGCGGTGGCGGGCCACCGGCCGGACAGGCCCGGGGTGAAGTTCATGGAGGAAAACCGCGAGATGTCGGTCTGGCTCGCCCCCGTCGAGGGGACGCGGGTGCTGATCCCGCTGCGCATCTCGGTGCTCACCACCATCGGCAGCAACATCATCGAGGCGACGCGCTGGACCCAGAGCGGCACCGCCGGGACGTCGGGGACGGCGGGAGCCGCCGGCGCCAGCGTCGCGCAGGCGAGCCTGCCCGGGCAGTAGCCGGGCGGCCGGCCGAACCGCTTTGACCGGCGGCGGATTTCCCGGCACGCGTTCCCGGCGCGGCAGTCGCGCCAGGGAGGTCAGCCGATGCCCAAGGGCTACATCGTCGTCCGCATGACCGTTACCGACCCGGAGGCCTACCGGGACTATGCCGCCATGGCCTCCGAGGCCATGCGCAAGTACGGCTGCACGCCCCTCGTCCGCGGTGGGCGCAGCGAGGCGCTGGAGGGCGAGGCCCGGCCGCGCAACGTCGTGCTGGAATTCGACTCCTACGAGGCGGCGCGGGCCTACTACTTCTCCCCCGAGTACCAGGCCGCCGTCGAGAAGCGCCGGCCTGCGGGGATCGGCGAGGTGGTGCTGGTCGAGGGGGTGGATTGAGCGGGTCACCGGCGTCCAGGCGGAGCGATCCGTTTGACGCAGGCCGCTTCGTCATCACGAGCGCAGCGAAGTGACCCAGGCCGGCGCGATCGGGCCGAGCGCGGCGCTGCTGGACTGCTTCACAACTTCCTCGCAAGGACGGCGGCGGCGGAGCCCGAAACCGGATTCCCATTTGGCGGCCGGGAGCGAAATCTTCACGATCCGCGCGATACTCCGCGGATGCGCGCGCTCCCGCTCCGATTCGCCCTCGCCCTCATAGCCCTCGCCGGTCCGGCCGCGGCCGGCCCGCTCACCGCCGGAACCGCGGAGTCCGGCTGCGGCGGCGACGCCTTCTCCTCCGCCGAAGTCATCGAGCACCGGCCGCCCCGCCATGGCCCGCTCGTCGCGATGCCGGACACCCTCTGCGCCGACCTCGCGCCCCAGCCCGGAGCGCCCGCGACGCAGATCGACGTCTATCCGCTCGTGACGCCGCAGGTTGGACCTGGAGGCGGCGGCGTCCCATATGGGGAGAGACCGATGCGGCCCTACCGTCCCTGACGCGACCGGCCGGCAACACCCCTCCCCGCCCGCGCCGCGACGGCGCCGCGACGGCCTTCCCGTCCGAAGGAACCGCCGATCATCGACGCGCTGCTCCGCCCCTCGCCCAGCCGCTCGCTGCCCCGCGACGTCCGCGCCCGCGGCGTCACGGCGGTCCTCGGCCCGACCAACACCGGAAAGACGCACCTCGCCATCGAGCGGATGCTCGCGCATCCGACCGGGATGATCGGGCTGCCCCTGCGCCTGCTCGCCCGGGAGGTGTACCTGCGCGTCGTCGCCAAGGTCGGCCCGGACAAGGTCGCGCTGGTGACCGGCGAAGAGAAGATAAAACCGGACCGGCCGCGCTACTGGATCTGCACCATCGAGGCGATGCCCCGGGACCTCGACGTGGCCTACGTGGCCATCGACGAGATCCAGCTCGCCGCCGACATGGACCGCGGCCACGTCTTCACCGACCGCCTGCTCTACGTCCGCGGCCGGGAGGAGACCCTGCTGATCGGCTCCTCGACCATGCTGCCGCTGGTCCAGGGCCTGATTCCCAACGTCCACACCACCACCCGGCCGCGGCTGTCGCAGCTGACCTTCGCGGGGGAGAAGCGGCTCTCGCGCCTGCCCCGGCGCACCGCCATCGTGGCGTTCTCGGCGGAGGAGGTTTACGCCATCGCCGAGCTGATCCGTCGCCAGCGCGGCGGGGCCGCGGTGGTGCTGGGCGCGCTCTCGCCGCGGACGCGCAACGCCCAGGTGGAGATGTACCAGGCGGGCGACGTCGATTACCTCGTCGCCACCGACGCGGTCGGGATGGGCCTCAACCTCGATGTCGACCACGTCGCCTTCGCGGCGAACTGGAAGTACGACGGCACCCGCTTCCGCAAGCTCACCCCCGCCGAGATGGGCCAGATCGCCGGCCGGGCCGGGCGCCATCTCGCGGACGGGACCTTCGGCTCCACCGGCCGCTGCCCGCCCTTCGAGGCCGAACTGGTCGAGCGGCTGGAAAGCCATGATTTCGACCCCCTGCGCATCCTGCAATGGCGCAACCCGGATCTCACCTTCGGCAGCCTGGAGGCGCTGCAGGCGAGCCTCGACGAGCATCCCCGCGAATCGGGCCTGACCCGCGCCCCGATGGGCGAGGACCAGCAGGCCCTCGAGATCCTGATGAAGGAGGACGACATCCGCGACACGGCGCGCAGCGCCGCCTCGGTCCGGCGGCTCTGGGACGTCTGCGGCGTGCCGGATTACCGCAAGGTCCACCCGCAGGTGCATGCCGACCTCGTCGCCCAGCTCTACCGGTTCCTCATGAAGGGCATGGCCGGGCGGATCCCCGATACGTGGTTCGCCGAGCAGGTGGCGATGATCGACCGCACCGACGGCGACATCGACACGCTGTCCCGCCGGATCGCCCACGGCCGCACCTGGACCTTCGTCGCCAACAGGCCCGACTGGCTGCGTGACCCAGAACATTGGCAGGGCGAGACGCGTCGGGTAGAGGACAGGCTGTCCGACGCCCTGCACGAACGCCTCGCGAGCCGCTTCGTCGACCGGCGCACAAGCGTCCTGATGCGGCGCCTGAGAGAGAACACGATGCTCGAAGCCCAGATTACCGCCGACGGTGACGTCACCGTCGAGGGTCAGCATGTCGGCCACCTTCACGGATTCCTGTTCGTTCCCGATGCCAGCGCCGAGGGGCACGAGGCCAAGACCCTGCGGAGCGCCGCCGAGAAGGCGCTCGCGGGCGAGATCGAGGCGCGGGCGGACCGATTCGCCGCCACCGCCGATTCGACCCTCGTGCTCTCGCATGACGGCACGATCCGCTGGACCGGGGCGCCCGTCGCCAAGCTCAATCCGGGCGAGAAGCTGTTCGCCCCGCAGATCCGGCTGCTCGCCGACGACAGCCTGACCGGCGCGCACCGCGAGAAGGTCGAGGCGCGCCTCGACGCCTGGTTGAAGGCCTACATTGTCCGGTTGCTCGGCCCGCTCATGGAGATCGAGACCGCCGCCGACCTCACCGGCCTCGCCAAGGGGATCGGCTATCAGGTGGTCGAGTCCTTGGGGGTGCTGGAACGCTCGAAGGTGGCGCAGGAGATGCGCAGCCTCGACCAGGACGGCCGCGGCGCGCTGCGCCGGCACGGCGTCCGCTTCGGCGCCTACCACATCTTCCTGCCCGCCCTGCTGAAGCCGGCACCCCGCACCCTCGCGGCGCAGCTCTGGGCCCTGCGCAACGGCGGTCTCGACCAGCGCGGCCTCGACGAGATCGCGCATCTCGCCGGCTCCGGCCGGACCTCGATCAAGGTCGATCGCGAGATCGCCAAGGGCCTCTACCGCGCGGCCGGCTTCCGGGTCAGCGGCGAGCGGGCGGTGCGGGTCGACATCCTGGAGCGCCTGGCCGATCTGATCCGCCCGGCGATCGCCTACCGGCCCGGCACCACGCCGGGCGCCCCGCCGGACGGGACCGCGGACGGCGACGGCTTCGTGGCCACCGTCGGCATGACCTCGCTGGTCGGATGCTCGGGCGAGGATTTCGCCTCGATCCTGAAGTCGCTGGGCTACAACGCCGAGGCGCGTCCCGGCCCGGCCATCACGGTGCCGCTGGTCCCGGCGGCCGCCACCGCCCCGGCGGCGGCCGCCGAGACGTCCTCCGACGAGGCGGTCGCCGCGCAGGCCGCGGCCGCCGAGCCGGCCGGCGACGAGGCCCCGCCTGCGCCGGCTCAGGACGACGGTGGGATCCCCGGGGACGACGCCCCCGCTCCGGCAGAGGCATCGGCCCCGCGCGACGCGGAGGCGGCACCGGCCGAGGCGGTCGAGCCGGAAGCCGCTGCGGCCGAGACGGCCGAGGCAGCGGCCGAGTCGGCCGAGACAGCGGTCGGGGAGCCTGTCGCGGATGCACCTCACCCCGAGGAAGCCGTCGCCGGGACCGACGAGCCGGCCGAAGCGCCCTCGGCTGTCGAGCCGGCTGTCGAGCCGGGCCAGACCACGGACGTGTCCGAGGCAGAGCCCGCCGAGATCGCCGCGGACGGACTGTCCGACGCCGCGCACCCGGCGGGCGAGCCGGCGGCCGAGATCCCGCAGATCGAGGTCTGGCGTCTGCAGCGTCATCAGCGCCCGGCTCATCAACGCCCGCAGAACCGTCCGCGCGGGGCCGGCCGGGGCCGCGACGCCGGACAGCCGGGCCAGCCTCAGGGGACGGGACGGCCCGAAGGCGGCCGGCCGGAGCAGCGCCGCGCCGAGGGCGACGCCGGCCCGCGTCCCGGGCGGGACCGAGGCCCCCGTCGGGATCGTTTCGAGGGCGGCCGGCCGGAGCGCCGGGACGACCAGCGCAACGCGGAGCAGCGCCAGTCCGGCCCGCGTCCGGACCCGCGGCCGCCGCGGCGGGAGCGGGCGCCGGATCCGGATTCGCCCTTCGCCAAGCTGGCCGCGCTCAAGGCACAGCTCGAGGCCGGCGACGGCGGGAAACGCTGACCCCCGCGGCGGATGCGGGAGGATCGGCAGCGGCTCGACAAGTGGCTGTGGTTCGCGCGCTTCGCGCGGACCCGCTCCCTCGCGGCGCGGCTGGCCTCGGACGGGTTCGTGCGCGTCAACGGCAGCCGGGTCGAGAATCCGGCAAAGGGCATCGGCATCGGTGACGTCGTGACGGTGGCGGCGCCGCACGGGACGCTGGCCGTGCGGGTGCTGGACCTCGGCCTGCGGCGGGGATCAGCCCCCGAGGCGCGCCTGCTGTACGACGACCTGCCGGGCGCCGCGCGTCCGGATTCATCCCCGGAATGATGGCGCCGGTCTCTTCGCGCCGATGCGGCCCATCGGGGACGTCCGCGACTTGAGGAATTCCCGTTCGTTCGATCGCGGCCCGTAGCGCGGCGCCCACGCGGTCATCTCGGGGCACCGCAGGCGAGCCCGGAACGCCGGGTTTGCCGCTCCGAGGCGCGGCCTGCTCCCCTCGCCCCGCATTCGGGGCCCGCTGCGGCGCCCGCGCGCTTGTCAGCCCGTGAGGCAGGGTCTAGAGCCGTGGCCTTCGAAGCCCGGCGCCGCGCCGAGTGTCACCGGCGTGCCCTCCGAGCGCCACCCCGGCCTGCGGGCCGCGTCACGACCCCGCCCGGGCCAAGTCGTGTTTTAGGACGAAGACATCCGATGACCTACGTCGTCACCGACAATTGCATCAAGTGCAAGTACACGGACTGCGTCGAGGTCTGTCCGGTGGATTGCTTCTACGAGGGCGAGAACATGCTCGTCATCCATCCGGACGAGTGCATCGATTGCGGGGTCTGCGAGCCTGAATGCCCCGCTGAGGCGATCAAGCCCGACACGGAATCGAATCTCGACACGTGGCTGAAGCTGAACGCCGACTACGCCAAGACCTGGCCAAACATCACCCAGAAGAAAGAGGCGCCCGGCGACGCCAAGGAATGGGACGGGAAGGCCGGAAAGTTCGAGGCCCACTTCTCGCCCAACCCCGGCTCCGGCGACTGATCACGGCGGGCCGTCCACAGGCGGTCCACCGCGCTTACGCGTCGTGCGGCGGGCCCCAGAAATATTTGCGCACCGCGTCCGTGGGTCTTGGCCGGTGGGAGGCCTGCACCGCGCGATGCCCTGACCCGACGCAAAGACATTTCTGTCCGGCCGTACCGGTGTAAAACGTTTTCGCGCTGCGCCGGGGTCCGTGCGCGCGTGCTCAGGGATGCTTTGATCTGCGCGCCAGATTGTGGTAGACAATCTGCCTGCCGTCGCTTGCGCCTGACGTGCTTCCTCCAGCTGAAACACCTTCGACTCTCGTGGGTTAGGAGTGGCACGCGATCGACCGCCGAAGGGTTCTTCGGCGGACGCTTCAGGCTTTTGCACGGTCGCGCCGGGGACTGTCCCGGATCCCGCCGCAGGCGGGATCCTCGGAAGCGGCGAGGCAAACCGGGGGTCCCGCCCGGAACAACACGGTTTTGCGCGGCGTCGAACCGTTGCGCACCAGTGGAGGCCCTTCTCGCATGACCACAGCCAAGAAGACGACGACCGCAGGCCGGCAAGGTTTCAAGACCGGCGAGGCTGTCGTGTATCCGGCCCACGGTGTCGGTCGCATCACCGCGATCGAGGAGCAGGAGATCGCGGGCTACAAGCTTGAGCTGTTCGTCGTCTCGTTCGAGAAGGACAAGATGGTCCTGCGCGTGCCGACCGCGAAGGCCAACAGCGTGGGCATGCGCAAGCTGGCCGAGCCGGAGCTGGTGAAGAAGGCGTTGGATCTGCTCACCGGCCGCGCCCGGATCAAGCGGACCATGTGGTCGCGTCGCGCCCAGGAATACGAGGCGAAGATCAACTCGGGCGACCTGCTCTCGGTCACCGAGGTGGTGCGCGACCTGTTCCGCTCCGAGGCGCAGCCCGAGCAATCCTATTCCGAGCGGCAGCTCTACGAGGCGGCCCTGGACCGGATCGTGCGCGAGATCTCCTCGGTCAACCGCATCACCGAGACCGAAGCCCTGAAGCTGATCGAGCAGAGCTTGGCGAAGTCGCCGCGCCGGGTGAAGAGCGAGGCGGAAGCGGAGCCCGAGGCCGAGAGCGAGGGCGACGATATCCAGGAGGAGGCCGCCTGAGGCTCACGCCTCAGCGCAGGCACCATCGAACCCGGCCCCCGCGGCCGGGTTTTTTCATGCGCCGCGCGCTGGACGACGGCGCGCCGAGATCCATCTTGTCCTGACCGAACACGTTTTCGTGGCTGTCCGGCTGTCGCATTGTGAGACGCGTCGGCGGAACTTTCGCGTTGAGCCTTCCGTTGTCGCTGGCCTGGCGCCGCCTTGCGGCGGTGCCTGCGCGCTGGACGACGGGTCCGGCGCCGCAACAGCACTCGACAACAAGAGGCAGGCGGAATGGCTGAGATCGCGGGAATTCGACGTCAGTTCATACGGACCGCGATGGAGGCGCCGTTCCTGGCGCGGGAAGAGGAACGCGGCCTCGCCGTCCGTTGGAAGGACGAGCGCGACGAGCGCGCCCTGCACCGTCTGATCTCGGCCCATATGCGCCTCGTCATAGCTCTGGCGGGGCGTTTCCGTCACTACGGCCTGCCGATGGCCGATCTCGTCCAGGAGGGCCATGTCGGCCTGATGGAGGCCGCAGCCCGTTTCGAGCCGGAGCGGGACGTCCGGTTCTCCACCTACGCCACATGGTGGATCCGGGCGTCGATCCAGGATTACATCCTGCGCAACTGGTCGATCGTGCGCGGGGGGACGTCGTCCGCCCAGAAGGCCCTGTTCTTCAACCTGCGCCGGTTGCGGGCCCGCCTCATGCAATCCACCGAGGAGCATGTCGGCGACGAGATCCATCGCCGCATCGCCAGCGCCATCGGTGTCTCGCGCGACGACGTCGCCCTGATGGATGCGCGCCTGTCCGGCCCCGACATGTCGCTCAACGCCCCCGTGGGCGAGGACAGCGAGGCCTCCTCGGAGCGCATGGACTTCCTGGTGGACGGCGCGGCGCTTCCGGACGAGACGGTCAGCGCGACCGTCGACGGCGAGCGACGCCTCAGCTGGCTGCAGCAGGCCCTCACGGTCCTGTCCGAGCGGGAATTGCGCATCCTGCGGGAGCGGCGCCTCGCCGAGGATCAGGCGACGCTGGAGGCGCTGGGACAGCGGCTCGGGATCTCCAAGGAGCGCGTCCGGCAGATCGAGAACCGCGCGCTCGAGAAGCTGCGCCGTGCCCTGGCCGACCGGTTCCCGGCCGCCACCGGCAGCCCGCATATCGGCTGATCGATACGACGCAGGCGTCTGAACGGAGCCCGGCCCATGGCCGGGCTTTTCCCGTTTCGGATCACACGTCATCCGGACGGAGGCGCGGGGCCCGTTCGGTCCGCCCACCCGGCGAAGCGACACCGGGCAGCGCGGCATCGGCATGCGGGGCGTCCCTTTGACTGTGCGTGCGAGGATGGCGCGGCGAACCGAGCGCTCATCCGCAGGCCGCGCAGCGCCTACGCGCCCTGGATCGCCGCCTCGCGCCGCTCCCGCCGCTTGCGGCGCCGGCCCGGCTCGGGCGTGGCGTCGAGCCAGATCACCAGGGCCAGGGCGATCAGCGCCGGCACGCCGAGGGCGAGGAACGATCCCGTCCAGCCGAACAGGCCGTAGGACAGGCCCCCGTACCACCCCGACAGGGCGCCCCCGACCCCCTGCACCGCGTTGACGCTGCCGAGCGCCGTCTGCGTGCGTCCGGACCCCCAGGTCAGGTCCGCCACCACCACCGGCACCGCCACCCCGACGATCCCGGAGGCCACGCCGTCGAGGATCTCGGCGGAGATGAGCCAGAGCGGGTCGTCGATCAGGCCGGAGAGGACCGCCCGCACGGGCAGCACCGCGAAGGCGACCATCAGGATCTGGCGGCGGCCGCGCTTGTCCGCCAGCGATCCGGCGAACAGCGCCACCGGAACCATCACGAGCTGCGCCACCATCACGTAGCGGGCCGTCCAGGTGGTGGCGTCCGCGGCCGTCGCCACGAGCTTCTGCCCGAGCAACGAGAGCATGCCGCCGTTGCCGAGGTTGAACAGCGTCAGCGCCACGGTCAGCACCAGGAGCCGGCGGTTGCCCAGGACCTGGCGGATGCCGCTGCGCTCAGGCTCGTCCTCCGAATCCTCCTGCCAACCGACCGCCCGGCGACGGTTCCACGCACCGGCCGGCGTCGTCAGGGTGGCGGCGATCGCCAGGACCGCCATGCCGCCCAGCACCCAGAAGGCGATGGCCGGTCCGAACGTGCCCGTGCCGAGGCTGATGCCGCCGGCCGCGACCAGGATCCCCACATGGTTGAAGGCCTGGTTGCGGCCCTGCTGCCTGGGAAACCCGTCCTTCCCGACGATCCCCAGGGTGAGGGCTGCGACGGCCGGGAGCAGCAGCGTGCCGCCGGCTGCCGCGAGGAGCTGGGCGCACAGCACCGCCGGCAGGCTGCGTGCCGGCAGCAGCAACAGCGTGCCGGCCAGGATCGCCCCGCAGGCGAGCGCGATCAGCAGGCGGGGCCGGGGGAACCGGTCGACCAGGGCGCCGAACGGACCGCTCAGGAACAGCGTGCCGAATCCGACGAGCGTCACGACGAAGCCGACCCGCGCGGGGCTCCACCCGGCGGACTGCGCCAGCCACGTGCCCAGAAACGGGCCCAGGCCGCCCTGGATGTCGCCGATGAACAGGTTGATCAGCGCGAGGTGAGCGGTGGGGGCCATGCGATCCGGGAGCGGTTTCGGGCCCCGCACCTGGACTCCCGCCTCCGAACGGTCAAGCCCGGGATGCCGCCGCACGGGCCGCCGGGAGGTCGACGGAGCTCCCGCTCACGGATCCGGCGGCCCGTACTGCATCCCGCCGTCCCCGAACGACCAGTTCTCCGGTGCGACCTCGACGAGGTTCACGAAGACGTTGCCGGGTCTCACGCCGGGATCGCGCCCGAGATTGCGGGCGATCGCCCGGTAGAGCGCGCGCTTCTGGTCGGGGGCCCGGGTCGCGTTGGCGGTGATCTGGATCAGCACCAGATCGGCGTCCCGCACGATGCCGAGATAGTGGCGCCCGAAGGCGAAGTCCGCCTCCCCGTGCTCGTGGACGACGGCGAACAGGTCGTCCTCCGGCACCGCGAAGCTCTCGCGCAGGGCGGCGTAGACACCGGCGATCAGCGCGGCGCGGTAGTCCGGGCTCTTGCCGGCGTGCAGGGAGATACGGGTCAGGGGCATGGGACGGGCTCCTCAGGCCGGGACGGCGACGTGCCGCAGGACCGCGATCCCGGGGGCGGCGAGGTGGACGATCTCGGCGGTGCCGGCGGTCGGCATGCCGGCGCGCAGAACGAAGCGGACCAGCCGCCAGCCGGCGGGATCGAGACCCGACACGACGGCGAGGACGTCCGGTTGCGCGGACAGGGCCGCGCCCTGCTCCGCTTCGGCGCGCCGCTCGGCAGCCAGGTCGGCATCCGCCGGCAGGGTCCGCTCGGCGATGGCGAGGCTGCGGGCTCCCGATGCCGGACCGCGGCTGACGGCGAAGGGCAGCCATAGGTCGGTCCGCGGCCGGCCGAAGGTCTCGATCACGGCCCCGAAGGCGGGACCGGCGAAGAACTCGGCCGCCGCGGCCGGATCGCGCCAGAGGTAGAGCGACGCGTAGGCGTTCGCGGCCGCGCCGCGATTCCGGTCCTCCACCGTGAAAGCCTTGAAGACGAGGCCGGGCGCATCGTCCCAGAGCGGGCCCCGGGCCGCGATGCGGTCGCGGATCCGGTCCATGTCGTAATCGGCCGGCAGCCGGTGCCGGTAGCGGGCGAGAATCATCCTGTCCTCCGGGATCGTCCCGGACGCAGGCTTGCACCCGCTCGCAATTACAGAAAGATATGATTGGCTATATCTGCCATTACGGAACCGTCATGCTGCCGCGCGCCGAGACCCTGCTGGACATCGAGGGCGTGCGCGCCTTCGTGCGGGTGGTCGACCTCGCGAGCTTCACCCGCGCCGCGGATTCGCTGGCGACCTCCCAGGCCGCCATCAGCCTGCGGGTGAAACGGCTCGAGGACCGGCTGGGACTGCGCCTGGTGGACCGGACGCCCCGCCACGTGGCGCCGACGCCCCGCGGCGCCAAGTTCCTGCCCTCGGCCCGGCGACTGCTGGAGGCCCATGCCCGCGCCGTGGCGGATCTGGCGGACGTGCCCCCGCCGCGGCTCAGCCTCGGGATCAGCGACCACGTGGCGGGCCCGGATCTGCCGGGCCGGCTCGCCCGGCTCGGCCTCGACGGAATGGGTGTCGTGCCGGAGGTGACGATCCTGCCGTCGCGCGACCTGGGCTCCGTCTTCGCGGCGGGCCGCTTCGACGCGGTGCTGGTGCGCGCCGAGACCGGCGACCCGGCGGAGCCGGAGGGCGGCACAATCCTGGCGGCGGAGCGGCTCTGCTGGTTCGCCGCGCCGGCCTTCGCCTGGGACCGGGAGACGGGGCGGCCGCTGCTTCTGGCGACCCTGGCGGGCCCCTGCAATGTCCGGATGTCGGCCGAGGCGGCCCTCGACGCGGCCGGCCTGCCCTGGCGGGAGGCGTTCGTCGGCGGCGGTGTCGCCGCGGTCGGCGCCGCCGTGGCAGCGGGGCTCGCGGTGGCGGCGCTCGCACCGAGCACGGCCCCGGCCGGGGTGGTGGAGTCCGGAGACCGCCTCGGCCTGCCCGAACTCCCCCTCACCCGGATCGTGCTGCACGCCCGCCCCCTGCGGGGGCCGGCCGCGGAGGCCCTGCGCGCGCTGGCCGCGGCCTATCGCGGTGCCGGCGGCCGCTGACGGCCGACCCCGGCCGCCCTCTCAGGACGCGAGGGGACCCTGCGCGCCCTGCTGCTCCATCATCTTCTGGCGGTAGAGGCCGACGAAGTCGATCGGATCGATGTACAGGGGCGGGAAGCCGCCGTTGCGGACCGCCTCGGCCACGATCTGGCGTGCGAAGGGGAAGAGCAGGCGCGGGCACTCGATCATGACCGCCGGATGGATCTGGTCGGACGGGATGTTGAGCAGGCGGAACACGCCCGCGTACGTCACCTCGAAGGCGAAGAGCACGTCGCTCTGGATCTTCGCGTCGCCCTCCAGCTTGAGTTCGACCTCGAAGTCGGTTTCGGAGAGCTGCGCCGCGTTGACGTTCACCTGGATGTTGATCTGGGGTCCCTGACCCTCCTTGGGCTGCAGGGAGCCCGGCGCGTTCGGATTCTCGAAGGAGAGATCTTTCGTGTACTGCGCCAGGGCGTTGATCGTCGGCACATCGCCCTGCGGCATGCCGCCGCCGTTACCGTTCGCTGCCGGGGAGTCGGCCATGCGGGTCATCCTTCTCGATCGGCCGGCACGGCCGGCGCGGGTTGTCTCAGCGGGAGCCGCTGAATCGCGCTGCGGAACGGCCCAAACCGAAGCGCCGCTAACACGCGCATCGAGCCTGGACAAGCGAGCTGGCGTGGCGCTGGCGGCGGCGGCTCCGGCGACCCATATCGGATCGGGCGTCGCGCACGGCACGGATACAACCGGCTCGCTCCGGACGCGTTGGTCGGATATGAGTCGCCAGGACCATGCGCGCTTAGCCGGCGCCGCACCGCGCACGACCTGAGCAAGGGGCACAGGGTCGCGCCGCGGCCACCATCGGATCGGTGATGCAGGATAGTTTCGACGTTACGACGATCATCTTTCTCGCGCTCGCGGTCTTCGTGATCTGGCGTCTGCGCTCGGTGCTCGGCCAGAAGACCGGCGCCGAGCGTTCGCCGTTCAAGCCTGTCGACCGCAGCCGCACCGAGCCGCAGGCCCGCAGCGAGGGGGACAACGTCGTCCGGCTGCCCGGCGCCGACCGGGTTCAGGCCGCCGCCGCTCCGGCCGCCGCGCCGCGCGACTGGCGCGGGATCGCCGAGCCGGGCTCGGAGATCTCCCGCGGCCTCGAGGCCTGCGTCCAGGCCGAGCCCGGCTTCGATCCGCGGGCCTTCCTGGAGGGCGCCAAATCCGCCTACGAGGCCATCATGATCGCCTTCGCCAAGGGCGACCGGAAGACCCTGCGCGGGCTCCTCTCCAAGGAGGTCGGGGAGGCTTTCGAGCGGGCGATCGCCGAGCGGGAGCGCAACCGTCAGACCCTGGAGACGACCTTCGTCTCCATCGACAAGGCCGAGATCGTGGCCGTCGAGGTGCGTAACCGCGTCGCGCAGATCACCGTGCGCTTCCTGTCGAACCTCATCACCGCCACCCGCAGCGCCGAGGGCAAGGTGGTGGATGGCAGCGCCGAGACCGTGGTCGAGGTGCCGGATGTCTGGACCTTCGCCCGCACCCTGGGCTCGCGCGACCCGAACTGGCAGCTCGTGGCCACCGAGGCCGGCGCCTGACTGCGTGACAGCCTTGCCGTGCCGCCCCCGCGCGCTTGGTCCGGAGCCGTCCCGGCCGCCCTCTTCGCCCTGCTCACCGGCGCTTCCGCCGCCCCGTCCCGGACGGTCGGCGACGCGGTTCTGATCCCGGTCGCCGTCGAGGCCCTGCCGGGCTTTCCCGGCCCGGAGCCGGCCGCGGCGCTGGACGCCTTCCGCCGGGTCTGCGGCGCGCCGGCGCCGGCTTTGCCGCAGCCCGCGGGCGTCGCGGGCGATCCGGCCGCCCTCGCCGGGGCCTGTGCGGCCGCCGCGGGGGACGTCGCCGACGCTGCCGCCTTCTTCCGGGATCACTTCGACCCCTTCCGGGTGGAGCGGCCGGGATCCGAGCGGCCCGGCTTCCTGACGGGCTACTTCGAGCCGGAACTCACCGGATCACTCACGCCGGGCCCGGATTTCCCGACACCGGTCCTCGCCCGCCCCGACGACCTCGTCTCCCTCGGCCCCGGCGAGACCCGCCCCGGCCTCGACCCCGCCCTGCGCGCCGCCCGGGCCACGGCGGACGGGTTCGCGCCCTACCCGGATCGCGCCGCGATCGAGGACGGGGCCCTCGGACCGCGCGCGAAACCGATCCTGTGGCTTCGCGACACCGTCGACCTGCTGGTGCTGCAGGTGCAGGGCTCCGGGCGCGTCCGCCTGCCCGACGGCCGCGCGGTGCGGGTCCTGTACGACGGCCGGAATGGGCGGCCCTACACGGCGGTCGCCAAGCTGATCGTGCAGGAGGGTCTCCTGCCCCTGGAGGGCCTGACGCTCGCCCGCTGGACGGGGTGGCTGCGCGAGAATCCCGACGCCGCCAGACGTCTGATCCGGTCGAACGCGTCCTACATCTTCTTCCGCCTCGCCGCGGTCGCGGATCCGGCCCTCGGGCCGCCGGGGGCCGCCAACGCACCCCTCAGCCCGGGCCGCAGCCTCGCGGTCGATGCGGGCCTGTGGCGCTACGGGCTGCCGTTCTGGCTCGCGGGCCGGCTCCCAGGCGGTGCGCCGGACGCGGCCGGTCGTCTCGTGATCGCCGCCGACACCGGATCGGCGATCGTCGGCCCGGCCCGGGGCGACCTCTTCATCGGGACCGGCGAGCCGGCCGGCATCGCCGCCGGGGACCTGCGCGATGCGGTCGGCTTCGTGGTGCTGCTCCCGAAGGCCAATGCGGTACGCGGAGGCACCCCGTGAGGCCGCCCCGACGCGGACGCCGGCTTTCCGCCGGCGAGACCAGGCTCTGGGAGGCGATCGCCAAGCTGGTGACGCCGCTGCCGGGCCGCGCGGCGCCGGCGCCGGAGGCCGCGTCCGTCCCGGCGCCCCCGAGCGCGGTGATGCCGGCGCTGACCGACCCGGTCCTCGAACCCGGGGCGCCCCCCGTCGCCAGGACGCGTCCGGCCAAGAACGCCAAGGCCAAGACGCTTCCCCCCAGGCCGCCGCCGGAGCAGCCGTCGCGTCCCGCGACCGCCGCGCCCTATCAGGCTCCGGTCCAGCGCCACGCCCCCGGCGCGGGTCTCGAGCGGACCGCCAAGGTCGGCCTGCGCCGCGGACGCCTCGCGATCGACGCGCGGATCGACCTGCACGGGATGCTGCAGGCGGAGGCCCACGCCGCCCTCACGGGCTTCCTGCTCCGGGCCCGGGCGGCGGGGCACGCCTACGTGCTCGTCGTCACCGGCAAGGGCGGGCCCGGCTACTCCGAGGCCTTCTCCGAGCGCGGCGTGCTCCGCCGCAGCGTGCCGCACTGGCTCCGGGGACCGGAGCTGCGCGGGCTCGTCCTCGGGTTCGAGGAGGCCGCCCGTCACCACGGCGGTGCCGGGGCGCTCTACGTCCGTCTGCGTCGGCGCTAGGGGTTTTAGGAGGCGCTTCGCCTGTCGGGGATAGGGCCGGTGCAGGATGACGCGCGACACCCTTCCCTAGACGCGGCAAACCGCGCGACGCTGCCGCCGTTGCCACGGCCGCCGATCCCCCCGATATCCGGCGCGGGCGCCCTTCGCGCCGTGCATGCAAGCCGCGAGAGAGATGCCGGAGCTTCCCGAGGTCGAGACGGTGCGGCGGGGGCTGGCGCCCGCCCTGGTCGGCGCCCGCTTCAGCCGGGTCACCCTGCGCCGGGCCAACCTGCGGTTCCCGTTTCCGGAGCGCTTCGCGGCCCGGCTGGAGGGGCGCGCCGTCACGGGACTCGCGCGCCGGGCGAAGTACCTCACGGCCGAACTCGATTCGGGCGAGACGCTGATCATGCATCTCGGCATGAGCGGCCGGTTCGACGTGGCGTTGCCCGATGGCAGCAACCTGTCCCCGGGGGACTTCTATCTCGAGGGTGCGCAGGGCACGCCCAAGCACGACCACGTGGTGATGGCGATGAGCACCGGCGCCACCGTCACCTACAACGATGCCCGCCGCTTCGGCTTCATGGACCTCGTGCCGAGCCGCGACCTCGCCGCCTGTCGCCACTTCGCCCAGATGGGAATCGAACCCCTCGACGGGCTGACCGGCGCGGTGATCGCGGGGCTGTTCCGCCACAAGATCGCGCCGCTGAAGGCCGCGCTCCTGGATCAGCGCCTCATCGCCGGCCTGGGCAACATCTACGTCTGCGAGGCCCTGCACCGGGCGCGCCTGCACCCGGAGGCCCCGGCCGGAAGCCTCGCGAAGGCCGACGGGCGTCCGACACCGAAGGCCAACGCCCTGGCGAAGGCGATCGTCGCGGTCCTGGAGGAGGCCGTCGCGGCAGGCGGCTCGACCCTGCGCGACTACGCCCACACGGATGGCAGCGCGGGCGCCTTCCAGCACGCCTTCCGGGTCTACGACCGGGTCGGACTGGCCTGCAGCCGGCCGGGCTGCGGCGGATCGATCGCCCGGATCGTCCAGGCCAACCGCTCGACGTTCTTCTGCGCGACCTGTCAGCCCCCGGGCTGAGCGCGACGATCCGCGCCGCGCCGCGCCGCAGGACGGCAATTTCGCCACAAACCCGGCTAGGGTCGCAGGCCTCGACGTGCGCACCCGGTTGCGGGCAGCCGATCCCGGCCCGCGACGCCTGACGGGTCGCGCGGGCCCAGACAGGATCCCGATGTTCTTCCGCCGCTCCAAGTTGCCCGCGCCCGAGCGCCTCGTGCAGGACCCGACGGACGAGCCCGCCCTGCCGCAGCGGCTCTCGCCGCGCTCGCCCGGCGAGGCGATCAAGCCCACGGTCGCGCCCCCGCCCCCGGAGCGGCCCGAGCGGGAGCGGAGCGGTCTCGTGGGCGTCGTCAGCGGGGCGCTGACCTTCGCGGTCGTCATCGCCATCATGGCGATGATCGGCATCACCCTGTTCCAGCGGCAGGTGCGCGAGACGGGGCCGCTCGCGGCCGACAAGGTCGTGGTGATCCCGACGCACAGCGGCACCGGCGAGATCGCCGAAACCCTGAAGCGCGAGGGCGTGATCGACCATACCGGGCTGTTCGAGTTCGCCGCCCGCTTCGGCGGCCGGCCCGCCCTCCGGGCCGGCGAGTACGTGTTCAAGGCGCATGCCAGCATCGCCGACACCCTCGACACGATCGCCACCGGGCGGCAGGTGCAGCACGCCATCACCTTCCCGGAGGGCCTGACCTCCGAGCAGATCGTGAGCCGCCTCAACGACAACGACGTGCTCACCGGCGAGATCGGCGACATCCCCGCGGAGGGCACGCTCCTGCCCGACACCTACAAGTTCGAGCGCGGCGCCACCCGCCAGCAGATCGTCAACCTGATGAAGGCCAAGCAGCGCGAGGTGCTGAACCAGATCTGGCTGCGTCGGAGCGCCGACGTGCCGGTGCGGACGCCGGCCGAGATGGTCACCCTCGCCTCCATCGTCGAGAAGGAGACCGGCCGCGCCGACGAGCGCCCGCGGGTGGCCGGCGTGTTCATCAACCGCCTCAACAAGCGGATGAAGCTGCAATCCGACCCGACCATCGTGTACGGGCTCGTGGGCGGCCGCGGCACGCTCGGCCGCGGCATCATGCGCTCCGAGATCGACCGGCCGACCCCCTACAACACCTACGTGATCGAGGGCCTGCCCCCGGGCCCGATCGCCAATCCCGGCAAGGCCGCCCTGGAGGCGGTGGCCAACCCGTCGCGGACCAAGGACCTCTACTTCGTGGCCGACGGCAGCGGCGGCCACGCCTTCGCCGACTCCCTCGAAGGGCACCAGCGCAACGTCGCCCGCTGGCGGGCGGTGGAGAAGGGCCGGCAGGCGCCGCCGGATGCCGTCGACAAGGTCGAGCCGGGTCCCGACCCGGCCACGCCGGGACGCGCCTCGGCCTTCGCGCCGGGCGGCCCGTCCGCCGGGGCGGGGATCAACACGAACGCGGCCTTCGCCCTCGACACCGGCACGCCGAGTCCCCGGGCCTTCGACGCCTCGGAGGGTACGCGCCTCGATCCGCTGAAGAACCGCAGCTACGATCTGGGTTCACCGAAATCCGTGCCCGCGCTCAGCGAGCCGACGCCCGCGCCCCGCGGCCGGCGCTGAGCCTTAGGCGGACGCTCCCGCAGAACACCGTCGGGGCTCGGTTGATCCGGCAGACCTCGGCACCCGCCGCGGCGGACGGGCGGGATCGGCCCCTCCGGGGATGGCCCCCGAACGACGCCCGAAGCGCGTGACGCCTCGGACTGGACGGACGCTCCGCCGTTCCGGACGGTTCCGGCAACGCGCCTCGGTCGTGGATGCGCCGCTCCGCCTCTTCCCCCCGGGACGATCCGTGCTACAGGCCCCGATCTTCTGAGGGAGGGGGGTCGGGATGGCCCAGATCGCGAGCATGACCGGCTTCGCCCGGGCGGCCGGCACCACCGGGCCGGTGCATTGGGCCTGGGAGGTCCGCAGCGTCAATGGGCGCGGCCTCGACGTGCGCGTCCGGATGCCGGCCGGCTATGACGGGCTCGGCGAGACCGCCCGCAGCGCCCTGCAGAAGTCCCTGTCCCGCGGTCAATGCCAGCTGACCCTGATCCTGACCAAGCCCGAGACGACCGCGCGGGTGCGGATCAACGAGGCCCTGCTGGCGCGCCTCGCGCAGGCCGTGGCGCGGGTTCCGGTCCCAGACGGCGTCGCCCCCGCGACGCTGGACGGCCTGCTGGGCCTGCGCGGCGTGATCGAGGTCGAGGACGAGGCGGCGGAGACCGAAACACTCGCGCACGATCTGGCCGCCGGGGTGGTCCGGCTGGTGGCCGATCTCGTCGAGGCCCGCGGCGCCGAGGGGCGCCAGCTCGAACGGGTCGTCACCGCCCAGGTCGACCGGATCGCCGCGTTGACACAGGCCGCGGAGGAGAACCCGGCACGGCAGCCCGAGGCGGTGCGGGCGCGGCTGAGGGCGGCCGTCGAGGCGCTGGGTGGCAGCGGTCTCGATCCGGATCGGCTGCACCAGGAGGCCATGCTGCTCGCCGGCAAGGCGGACATACGCGAGGAGCTCGACCGGCTCCGCGCGCACGTCGACAGCGCCCGGGACCTCCTGGCGGCCGGCGGCGCCATCGGCCGCCGGCTCGACTTCCTGGCGCAGGAATTCGGCCGCGAGGCCAACACCTTGTGCGCCAAGGCCAACGACATCAGCCTGTCGCGGATCGGCCTCGACCTGAAGGCCGTGGTCGAGCAGTTCCGCGAGCAGGTCCAGAACATCGAATGACGGGTCGAGACGTGAGGGAATGGATGCGACACGCCGCGGAGCCACGCGCATGACCGAACCGGCCGGAGGCGTCTCCGAACCCATCGCGCGGCGCGGGCTGATCCTGATCCTGTCGTCGCCCTCCGGGGCGGGCAAGACCACGTTGACGCGGGCCATCGCGCAGGATCCGGCCTGGGCGCTCGACCTGTCGATCTCGGTGACCACGCGGGCCCGCCGTCCCTCCGAGATCGACGGACGCCATTATCATTTCATCGAGCGCGACGCCTTCGAGGACCTGCGCAGCCGCGACGACCTGCTCGAGTGGGCCGAGGTCCACGGCAATTTCTACGGGACGCCCCGACGGCCGGTGGAGAAGGTGCTCGGGGCCGGCCGGGACATGATCTTCGACATCGACTACCAGGGCACCCGGCAGGTGCGCTCCAAGCTCGCCCAGGACGTCGTGACGGTCTTCATCCTCCCGCCCAGCATGGCCGAACTGCGCCAGCGCCTGGAACGCCGGGCGGAGGACTCGGCCGATACGATCGAGAGGCGCCTCGCCAATGCCCGGACGGAGATCCAGCGCTGGGTCGAGTACGACTACGTCCTCGTCAACGACGACCTCCAGAACGCCTTCCGGGCCCTTCAGGGTATCCTGGCGGCCGAGCGGCTGAAGCGGGCGCGCCGGACCGGGCTGGCGGCGTTCGTGGACAGGCTGCTGGCGGAGACGCCGTAGGGCACGGCGGACTCGTCGACGCGCCCTTTTCCCGGGCGCAGGGAGCGCCAGCGGACTGCGACCCGGGATCCAGCACATACGGTTGCGAAGAAGGCCTCGGCATCGCCATCGTCGATCCCGTCCCGGCCCGGGACCTGAGCGGGTTGCCGATCGTCCTGCGGCGCTTCGGCCCCGAAATCGCGATCGACACCCCCCTGCTGCGCCCGGCGGGTCGGCCGCCGAGCCGATTGGCCATCTCCTTGCGGAGCGGGGCGCGCTGGGGTGACGCGCGCGGGTCAGCCCGCGACCGGCCCGGCGCAGAGCCACGTGCGCATCGCCGCGAAGGTCGTCACCGCCGCCGCCGTCAGGGCCGCCTCCGCGGACGGATCGGCCGCGTAGGTTTCGAGCCGGCCCCGCAGGGTCGCCCACATCGGCCCCGCCGCCGCGCCGTGGGCCCGGTAATAGGCGAGCCCGTCGCCCGAGAACCCGTGCAGGCCCGCGATATGCCGGCCGATCACCTGGCCGCCCAGCGTGGAGCCCTCCAGCACGTAGAGCGCCCCCGTCGCGGCGGCGGGACCGCCGAGGACCGGAACGGCCGGTCGGGGGAGCGCGGTGATCGCCTCCGGTGCGAGGCCCAGATGGCCGAGGTCGGCGGCCAGGCGGGCGAGGCGGCGGCGCGGTGCGAGGAACGGCTCGTCCGCGAGGCCCGCCCCGATCGCCGACTCCCAGACGGCGTGGAAGCCGTGGAGCCGTGCCAGCAGGTCGCGATAGCCCGGCAGCGTCGCCACCCGGGCCCGCCAGTCGAGGGTGTCCTCGAGGGCGCGATGGGCCGGGCCGGTCGCGGCGCGCAGGCGCGCGTGGACGCTGTCGCCCGGGATCGGGTTGTCCGGACTCACGCGGTGATCGTGAAGCAGGCGCCGGGATTGTTGGCGACGTCGAGCCGGGCGTTGATCTGGTCGAGCATGGCCCGGATCAGCTTCATCCCCAGGCCCGAGCCCTTGCCGCGCGCCTTGGCGTCGGCCCAATCGTCGGGCAGGCCGGCGCCGTCGTCGCAGACCCGGAGCTGCACCGCGCCGGGGCCGGCGGCCGAGACGCTGACCTCGACCCGGCCGCCGCCCGCCGGGTTGGCGGCGTACTTGAAGGCGTTGGTCACCAGTTCCGTGGCGATCAGCGAGAGCGCCACGGCCTTGCGATAGGGAACCATCAGGCCGGGCTCCGCCGAGAGATCGACGGCGTGGCCCTCGCCGGCGAGCCCCGCGAGGTCGTTGCACAGGCTCTCGAGGGTCTGCCCCAGATCGACCTCGTCGAAACGCTCCGCCTGGTACAGGCTGTCGTGCACCCGCGCGACGCTCATCACCCGGGCGGAGGTGTCGGCGAAGGCCTGCCGGGCCGCGCCGTCGGCGATCTGGCGGCGCTGCATCAGCAGGAAGGCCGAGACGATCTGCAGGGAGTTCTTCACCCGGTGGTCGATCTCCCGGGTGAGGAGGTCCTTCTGCTCGAGCAGACGCTCCTTCTCGGCGAGCAGGCTGGTGAGCTCGTCGATCTTGCGGCGCTGGCGCAGCACCACGCCCTCCACGGCCTCCGCCATGGAGCCGGCGAGCTGGACCTGCCACTCCGCCCAGGGACCGGCGAACCCGGTGCGCTCCTCGATCCAGCGCTCGAAGGACCGCCGCGGCAGGACCGCCACCGGGCCGCTGCCCGCGAGCACCGGCTTGCGCGGGTCGCCGCCCCAGGTGACCGTGCTCGGCACTTCGGGGCGGAACCAGAGCAGAAGGTTCTCCCGCGACTCGTCCACGAAGGTGGCGAGCAGGCCGCTGGCGATCTCGCGATACGGCGCGGCCTCCGGGTACTCGGACGTGAAGCTGCTGCTGCTGTAGCTGCGTTCGCCCGCGGGCACGCGCTCGCGCAGCCAGCCGGCGATCGCCGTCACCAGCGCGGCCGGCGGCGTCCGGCCGATCAGCGTGACCCGCTCACCCGAGACGATCCCCGCCCCCGTGGGGCTGAACAGGTCGAGGAGGGTCGTCGTGCCGCCGGTCAGCGCCGCCACGAAGTCGTCGGAGCGGGTCAGCTCGCGGACGAGCCGGCCCTCGACGTCGAGATGCGCCTGCCGCTCGGCCCAGAGACGACGCGACTCGATTTCCTGCACCCGCATGGCGAACGCGTCGGTGAGGACCGTCGCGGCCGCGCGGGTCTCCGGCGTCACGTAGTGCGGCCGGCGATGGTGCCCGATCATCAGACCCCAGAGCCGACCCTCGACCATGATCGAGATCGACATCGAGCCGTTCACGCCGAGGTTGCGCTGATATTCCAAATGGATCGGCGAGAGCGTCCGGTGCTGGGCGAAGGTCAGGTCGATCGGGGCGTTGCCGCCTCCGGGCGCCGCCACCAGCCCGACCGGAACGCTGTCGCGGTCGATCACGAAGCGGCTCTTGGCCCGGGTGTAGAGGGCCCGGGCCTGGGCGGGGATGTCGGAGGCGGGGAAACGCAGACCCAGCAGGCTGCGCGACCAGTCGGGCGTCTTGTCCTCGGCCACCGCCTCGCCGTTCCAGTCCGCATCGAAGCGGTAGACCAGCACCGCCTCGAACCGGGTGAGCGCACGGATCTCCAGGGCGGCGATCCGGGCGGCCTCCACCAGGGTCGCGGCCTCGCGCAGCCGCCCGACGGCGAGTTCGATGTCGACCTGGCTCGCGGTCGCGAAATCGTCCGCCGAGTCGGGCTCAAGCTCCAGCTCGACGATGAGGCGGCCGGCATGCGCGTGGGCGACGGCGAAGTAGGGGCTGCCTGAGCCCGGAAGCGCCAGCCGGTGCCGCACCGAGCGGCCGTCATCCAGCGTCCCGCTCGCCAGCCGCGCCCGGATCGTCTCGACGAAGTCCGCCGGCAGCACCTCGGCCAGGGGCCGTCCCGTCAGCGGCGGTTCGACGGGATCGACGATCTCGGAGACGTTGGCCGAATAGGCGAGCACCTCGAGGGTCACGGCATCGGCCGCCAGCATCACGGCATTGGGCTGGATCGAGCCGGGGATGTGGATCGGCTCGCGCTCGCAGAGGCTGGCATCCACCGGTTCGGCCCGGACCCGCCGCCCGATCGCCGCCATCACGGCCTCCCGCGACAGGCCGGCCCCGAGGCTCTCGAGCGGATCGATGGTAAGCCATGTCACCGGGCCGCCCCCGGCGACCTGCCCGTGACGCATGCGGACGCGCGCCCGCAGGGGCTGCGGCAGCCGGCCGAAGACGTAGTCGAAGCTCTCGTCCAGGGCCCCGCGGCGCGCCCCCGCCAGAAATCGGCCGCGGAAGCCCGGGACGTTGGTGCCCGGCATCACGTCACGGAAATAGTCGCGCCCGAGAACCGAATCGCGGGACAGACCTGAAATCGCGCTCGCGCCCTCGCTGAAGACCACGACGGTACCGGCCGGATCCAGGCCGATTACGCCCTGGTCCAGGTGGTCGAGCGCATCGGGTGCGAGCGCGTCGAAATCGACGCCGTTATCGAGCGTCTGGTTCGACGGCATCAGAGGCGAAACCGGCTCATCCGGACGGGTATGGCGGTGAGATCGATCGAGCGCAATGGTTCAGGTCGCGATACCATCACCGACCTGTCAAGTTACGTATGATGATAGACATAACGCTGCCAAGTCCTTCTTCAACCGTGGGGTGGTATAGAGGTCGATCCTGCACGTCTTGCGCGTTAAGCCCATCTGTAACCGCGTAGGTGAGGAGGTGAGCGAGATGCTCCACGGAGGGACCGAACATCTCGCCGCCGAGCAGCCGCCCCCTTCGATCGGCCCAGATCCTCATGCCGCCGCGGTTGCGACCCTCGACACGGGCGCGGCCCTGATCGGAGAAATCCAGATGCCCGATGACGCGGCCCTCCGCCTCGGGATCGTAAGGTGCGCCAATCGCCGCAGCCTGAGGATGCGTGAACACCATCGCCAGGCTCGTCCACGGGGCGGGTGCTTCGGTCGGGCGTCCGGCGGCCAGGGCGGCCGCATTGGTCCCGGCGATGGTCCCCTGGCGGCGCGCCTCGTGCAGCACGGGGCGCCAGGCATCAGCGTCGCCCGCGATCAGGATCGGGGCGCCCGCGCAGACGAGGCTGCGAGGGTCGAAGTCCGGAACGCCGCGCGCGTCGAGGCGCAGGCCGGTCGATTCCAGTCCCAGCCGCTCCAGGTTGGGTGACCGGCCGGTGGCGGCGAGCACCCGCGACGCCCGCGTGATCCGTTCGTGCCCGTCCCGGTCGGTCCATCGCAGGGTCGCGCCGTCGCCATCCGGCGCGGCGGCGAGAACCTCGGCACCGAGATGCAGGTCCAGCTCCGTCCTGAAGATCTCGGCGGCCTGACGCGCGAGGTCGGGCTCGCACAGGCCGGCGACGTTGGCGCCCGCATCGATCACCGTGACGGCGACACCGAGGCGCGCCATGGCCTGGGCGATCTCGATGCCGACCGCACCGGCCCCGAGGACCGCCAGCGAATCCGGCAGATCGGGGATCTCGAACAGGGTGTCGGTGGTCAGGAGACGATCGCCGAGCCCGCGCAGCGGCTCGGGCACGATCGGGCTCGAACCCGTCGCGATGACCGCGGCCCGGAAGCGGATCCGCGTGTGATCGTCGACGGCGAGGGTTCGATCGTCCGCGAAGCGCGCGCTGCCCGCGATCCGGACGTCCTCGGGAAGCGATTCGAGCCCGTCGCGCACGCCGCCGACGAACCGGTCGCGCTCGGCGCGAAGGCGCCCGAGAACGGCGCGGCCATCCACCGAGACGTCCGACACCCGGATCCCGAACAGGTCCGTGTTGCGCGCCGCGTGGGCCGCCCCGCCGGCTGCGATGAGCAGCTTGGAGGGCATGCACCCCACCCGCGCGCAGGTGGTCCCACCGGGGCCGCGCTCGATCAGCACGGCGCGGGCGCCGGCGGCAGCGGCGGCACGATAGGCGGCGATGCCGGCAGTCCCGGCACCGATCACCGCCACATCGTACTCGAGTTCGCGCATCGTCGCCCCGGATCGCCAGCCGGGGCCAAAGCCTTAAGGCCTAGGTTCGTTCCACCTGCGCGGACGCGTCCCAGGCCGGGCCGGACCGGCGCTCCGCGCGATCCGTCACGGACCGCGCGGGACCGGGCGCTCAGGCGTCGCGGTTGGGGGCGGTGCCGCCGAGGTGGAACACCCGATGGGGCACGAGTTCGCCGCGCGCGACGTCGCCGACGGCGACCAGGATGCCCCCGCAGGTGGCGAAAGCCTTGCCGTCGATGGGCGCGTCGCGGCCCCGCAGGATCACCGGCTGGCCGCGCATCAGGCGCAGGCCGAGATCGCGCGAGACCACCACCTCGGGGATCGCGTCGAGGGCCGTCTCCACCGGGCGCAGATGCGCGAGCGCGGCCTCGGCGGTGCCGTCGGTGAGGGCGGTGACCGGGCAGGCCTCCGCCTCTGAGAACGGTCCGACGCGGGTCCGGCGCAGGGCCGCGACGTGGCCGAAGCAGCCGAGCATCCGGCCGAGGTCGCGGGCGAGGGCGCGCACGTACGTGCCCTTGCCGCACTCCGCCTCGATGACCGTGCGGGAACCGTCATGCTCCACCACCGCAAGCCGGTCGATCTGGACAGGCCGGGCGACGAGCTCCACGACCTCGCCCTCCCGGGCGAGGTCGTAGGCGCGCTCGCCCTGGATCTTGATGGCCGAGTAGCGCGGCGGCACCTGCTCGATCGCCCCCACGAAGGCCGGCAGCGCCGCCTCCACCGCCGCGCGGTCGGGACGGGCCTCGCTGGAGGCCACAGGGCGTCCCTCGGCGTCGTCGGTGTCGGTCTCGACGCCCCATTGCACGGTGAACCGGTAGGCCTTGCGGCCGTCCATGACGAAGGGGACGGTCTTGGTCGCCTCGCCCAGCGCGATCGGCAGGATGCCCGACGCCAGCGGGTCGAGGGTCCCGGCATGGCCGGCCTTCTTGGCGTTGAAGGCGCGCTTCACCACGGCGACGGCATGGGTCGAGGTCATGCCGACATGCTTGTCGAGGATCACCCAGCCCGAGACGTCCCGGCGCTTGGGCCGGTCGGGACGCGGTCCGCGCTGCGGGCGACGGCCCTCCGGGGCCCGCGACTCGCCCCCCGGGCTCATGGCCGGACCCAGGGCCGGACGCTCGCCCGGCGGATGATCTTCGATGGAAACCGTCATGTCCTCGCGTCCCCGGGGGATCTGCCCCGTCCCTTTATTCTTCGGTGTTCGGGATCAATGCCCCGGTCCGGGCTCCGGTTCGTCGCCGTCCTGATCCGGACCGAGATCGCGCTGCACACGCTCGTTCCGGAGCAGTTTGTCGATGCGCGCCGCCTCGTCGAAGGTCTCGTCGCGGCGGAAGCGCAGTTCGGGCGCGAATTTCAGGTTCACGCGCCGCGCCACCTCCTGGCGCAGCACCTTCCGGTGGCGCTCCAGGGCGGCGATCACCGGCGCCTCGTCGAGGCCGCCGAGCGGCATCACGTAGGCGGTGGCGAGCTTCAGGTCCGGGGACATCCGGACCTCCGGTACGGTCACGACATGCGTCCCGAGCACCGGATCCTGGATGTCCCCGCGCTGAAGCACCTCCGCGAGGGCGTGGCGCACGAGTTCGGCCACGCGCTGCTGGCGCTGCGAGGGGCCGGTGGAGGTCGGTTTCTGGGCCATTCTGTCTCGGGCCGGCGCCGCAGTGGCGGACGGCTACGTCCTGGAAAAAAAGAAAAGACGGCCGCGGCAAGTGCCGCGGCCGCCCTGACCGGAACGGATCCGGACTATCAGAGGGTGCGGCGGATCTCCTCGACCCGGTAGCACTCGATGGTGTCGCCCGCGCGCATGTTCTCGAAGTTCTCGAAGGCCATGCCGCACTCCTGGCCGGAGGTGACCTCCTTCGCGTCGTCCTTGAACCGCTTGAGGGTCTTCAGCTTGCCCTCGTGGATCACGACGCTGTCGCGGATGAGGCGGACATGGGCACCGCGCTCCACGATGCCGTCGGTGACGCGGCAACCCGCGACCTTGCCGACCTTGGAGACCTCGAACACCTCTTGGATCGACGCCTCGCCCAGGCGCTCCTCGCGGAGCGTCGGCGGCAGCATCCCCGACAACGTGGCTTTGATGTCGTCCACGAGGTCGTAGATGATGTTGTAGTACCGGATCTCGATGCCGGACCGCTCGGCGGCCTCGCGGGCCTCCTTGAGGGCGCGGACATTGAAGCCGATCACCACCGCCTTCGAGGCCTGCGCCAGGGTGATGTCCGACTCGGTGATGCCGCCGACGCCCGACAGGAGGATGCGGGCCGCGACCTCGTCGTTGCCGAGCTTCTCCAGGGCGCCCGAGATCGCCTCGACCGAACCCTGCACGTCGCCCTTGATGACGACCGGCAGCTCCTTGCGGCCGGCGCCTTCCTTGAGGTCGCGCATCATGTCGACCAGCGAGCGGTTGGCACCGCCGGTCCGGGCGTTCTGACGCTCGCGCTTCTGACGGGCGCGGTACTCGGTGACCTCGCGGGCGCGGGCCTCGTTCGGCACCACGGTCACGCGATCGCCGGCATCGGGCGTGCCGTTGAAGCCCAGCACCTCCACGGGCACCGACGGGCCGGCGTACTGCACGTTCTCGCCCAGGTCGTCGATCAGGGCGCGCACGCGGCCCCACTCGGCGCCGGCCACGACGATGTCGCCGGTGAACAGGGTGCCGCGCTGGACCAGCACGGTCGCCACCGGGCCACGACCGCGGTCGAGCTGGGCCTCGATGACCGTGCCCTCGCCGTCGCGCTTCTCGTTGGCGCGCAGGTTCATGATCTCGGCCTGGATCTGGATGCCCTCCAGCAGCTCCGGCAGACCGTCGCCGGTCTTGGCCGAGACCTCGAATTCCAGGGTCTCGCCGCCCATCGACTCGACCTGGATGTCGTGCTGCAGCAGCTCCGTGCGGACCCGCTGCGGGTTCGCGTCCGGCTTGTCGATCTTGTTGACCGCGATGATCATCGGGACGCCGGCCGCCTTGGCGTGCTGGATCGCCTCGATGGTCTGGGGCATCACGCCGTCATCGGCCGCCACCACGATCACCACGATGTCGGTGACCTTGGCGCCGCGGGCGCGCATCGACGTGAACGCCGCGTGGCCCGGGGTGTCGATGAAGGTGATCATGTCGCCGGACGGCGACGCGACCTGATAGGCGCCGATATGCTGGGTGATGCCGCCGGCCTCGCCCTCGACCACGTTCGCCTTGCGGATCGCGTCGAGCAGCGACGTCTTGCCGTGATCGACGTGGCCCATGATGGTGACCACCGGCGGACGGGGATCGAGATCCTCCTCCAGATCCGGCTCGTCGGAGGACAGGCCCTCCTCGACGTCGGACTCGGCGACCCGGCGGACCGTGTGGCCGAGCTCCTCGGCGATGAGCTGGGCGGTGTCCGAGTCGATCACGTCGGTGATCTTGTGGATCTCGCCCTGCTTCATCAGCATGCGGATCACGTCCACGGCCCGCTCCGACATGCGGTTGGCGAGTTCCTGGATGGTGATCGTCTCGGGGATCGTCACCTCGCGGGACAGCTTCTCCTTCTGCTCCACGTGGCCGCGGCCGCTCATGCGCTGCTGGCGGCGGCGGAACGAGGCCACCGAGCGGGTGCGCTCGTCCTCGCCCGACGTGGCCGTGGCGATGGTCAGGCGGCCGCGGTTGCGGTCGCCGCCCGGCGACTTCGGCGTCTTGGGCGGCGTGATGATCTTGAGCGGCATGCCGGGCCGGCGGATCACCCGCTTCGTCTCGGACTCGTCCTCGTTGGTCTGCGCACCGCGGCCGGCGGCCGGACGCGCGGCGGCGCCTCCGGCGGGACGCGCGGCGGTCGTCGGCGTCGCGCTCTTCTCCGGCTCCGGCGCCGGGGCCGGACGGGCCATGAAGTTCAGGTCGCGGGGCTTGCGCGTGTCCGCGGTGATCGTGCGGCGCGGCTCACCCGTGGACGGCCGCGGCGTCAGCGGCGGCCGGGGGGCGGCCGGTGCGGCGGCGGGGCGGGCGGCCGCCGGACGCGCGGCTTCCGCC
>NZ_JAKSXX010000117.1 GCF_022829385.1 Methylobacterium sp. J-070
CGATCAGGCAGCCAAGCTCGACGTGCTAGATCGCTCGCAGGCGGTCATCGAGTTCGCCCCCGACGGCACCATCCTTACCGCCAACGCCAACTTCCTGACGGCCATGGGCTACACGCTGCCCGAGGTGCAGGGACAGCACCACGGCATGTTCGTTGAGGCACGCTACCGCGCTAGCGCCGAGTACCGCGCGTTCTGGGAGGTCCTGGGCCGGGGCACCTTCCAATCCGCTGAGTTCAAGCGCGTCGCCAAGGGCGGTCGGATCGTCTGGATCCAGGCGAGCTACAATCCCGTGCTCGACCGGGCCGGCCGCGTCGTGAAGGTCGTCAAGTTCGCCGCCGATATCACCGCGCAGAAGATGCACGCGTTGGATAGCGATGGCCAGATCGCGGCCCTGCACCGCTCGCAGGCGGTGATCGCCTTCGATCCGACCGGCACGATCCTCGACGCCAACCAGAACTTCCTCGACACAGTCGGTTATCGGCTCGAGGAGATCCGGGGCCGTCACCACAGCATGTTCGTGGATGCGGCCGAACAGGCCGGGGTGGCCTACCGCGGGTTCTGGGATCGGCTGGGGCGCGGGGAGTTCGCGGCGGGCGAGTTCCGGCGCATCGCCCGGGGCGGGCGCGAGGTCTGGATCCAGGGGAGCTACAACCCGATCACTGACGAGGACGGGGTGGTATTCAAGGTGGTGAAGTTCGCCGCCGACATCACCGCGCAGGTGCAGGATCGCCAACGTCGGGCCGCGGCGCAGCGGACGATCGGCACGGACCTCGACGCGATCGGCACCGCGGTCGAGGCCGTGACGCGCCAGACTGCCGAGGCGGCCGGCACGGTCGGACAGGTCTCGAACGACATCCAGTGTGTCGCCTCGGGTGCGGAGGAGCTATCGGCGTCCGTCGGCGAGATCAGCCAGCAGGTCAGCCACGCCGCGCGCATGGCCGGCGAGGCGGTCGAGCAGGCGCGTCATACCAGCGGCATCGTCGAGGGCCTGAGCGGGCAGGCGACGCAGATCGGCGAGGTGGTGAGCATGATCCAGGGGATCGCCTCGCAGACCAACCTGCTCGCCCTAAACGCTACCATCGAGGCCGCCCGCGCGGGTGCCTCGGGCAAGGGCTTCGCGGTGGTGGCCTCCGAGGTGAAAGCCTTAGCCGAGCAGACCGCGAAGGCGACCGATCAGATCCGGGCGCAGATCGCCGCGACCCAGGCGGCTACGCGTGAGGCGGTGAACGCGATCGGCGCGATCCAGGGCACGATCCGATCCCTCGACGAGGTCTCGGCGGCGATCGCTGCGGCGGTTGAGGAGCAATCGGCGGTGACCCGGGAGATGTCGGGCAGCATGCACACGGCCGCCCATGGTGTCACGACGATCGCCGGCGGCATGGAGGCGATCGCCAGAGCCTCTGAGCAGGTCGACGCCGCCACACGTCAGGTCCGTGAAGCCGCACGGGCGGT
>NZ_JAKSXX010000118.1 GCF_022829385.1 Methylobacterium sp. J-070
TGCTCCACCACCGTCGAGGCGATCGCGCCGCTGATCTCGCTCACGCTGGCGATCGTGCGGGCGATCTGCCCCATCGCCTCCGAGGCCCGGCCCGTGGCCGCCTGGATCGCCGCGATCTGGCCGCCGATCTCGTCGGTCGCCGCGGAGGTGAAGGAACTGGCCGGTCAGACCGCCCGGGCCGCCTCGATGGTGGCGTTGAGCGCCAGCAGGTTGGTCTGCGCGGCGATCCCCGAGATCGTCGTCACCGCCGCGCCGATCTGCTCGGCGGCCGCCCGCAGGCTCGCCATGGCAGCGTTGGTCGCCTCGGCCTCCTGGGCCGCGTGGGTGGCGACCGTGTTGGAGCGCAGCACCTGCCGCTCGATCTCCTGGAGCGAGGACACCATCTCCTCGGCCGCGGCCGCCACGGTCTGGACGTTGGACGCGGTCTGCTCGGCGGCCGCGCTGGAGGCCACCGCCTGGCCGTTGGTCTCGTCGGCGACCCGGGTCATCGCGCGGGCCGTGGCGTCGAGTTCGGTGGCGGCCGCGGTGACGATCTCCAGCGAGGAGGCCACGTTCCGCTCGAAGGCGTGGACCAGCTGGTCGACCCGCTCGGCCCGGTTCCGGCGGGCCGCCTGCTCGGCGGCCTGCGCCGCCTCCAGCTCGGCCCGGGCCAGGGCGTTCCGGCGGAACACGTCCACGGCCTTGGCCATGGCGCCGAGCTCGCCCGCGGCATCCTGCGAGGGCACGACCACGTCCGTGTCCCCGCTCGCCAGCCGCGCCATCGCGTC
>NZ_JAKSXX010000119.1 GCF_022829385.1 Methylobacterium sp. J-070
TCGGACGGTGGCGACGGCGATGGTGGCGGCCACAGCGGTGACTGATCCGGCCGGCGCTCAGCATTCGGCCGCGCGCAACCAAGCATAGCCGTGTGCGTTCTTGGGAAGCGGCGCCGTTGGGCGCCAGAGGCTTCCCCCATGCTGCTGATCGCGTCCCTCGTGGCGGGCACATTCGTGCTGGCCACATCGTTCTCGCTCATCGC
>NZ_JAKSXX010000147.1 GCF_022829385.1 Methylobacterium sp. J-070
CCGGCGGCGCACTGCGGCTCGACCGAGGCCCCGTGCGCCTGCGCCGAGGCCCGGATCCCGGACGCAGGCACGTTCAGGTCGAGGGTGGCGGTCCGGTTGGTCCGCGGCAGGTCGGGCAGGCCCGAGAGCATCGCGTTCAGCGTCCCGGCCAGACGCCCGACCTCGTCCGGCCGGCGCGCCTACAGCTGCCCCGACAGGTCGCCATCGCCGGCGCGCTCGACGTGGCGCATGACCGTCGCGAGGGGGCGCACCCCCGCGCGGCTGATCAGCCACGTGACGAGGCTCGCGAGCAGCACCGCGGCCGCGAGCGTCAGGTAGATCGACAGGCGGGAGCGCTCGTAGACGTCCTGCGCGGCGCGCTGACCCAGCACCATGCCGCCGTCGAGCAGCGTCCTGAGGTTCTTGATCCCGCCCAGGAACGGCCCCTGCAGCCGGGTGATCTCGTCGTTGCGGGCCTCGACGGCGGCCACGTCCTGCTTGGCGATGGCGGCGAACTGGGCCTCGCTCAGGGTCCTGACGTCGCGGAAGGCGTTCTGGACCTCGCCGGCCGCCGCGGCGATCTGATCCCAGGAGGCGACCCGCTCGGCGGAGCGCGCCGTGGTCCGGTACTCGCCGGCGAGCTGCGCGATCGTCGCGAGGCGGCTGTCGACCTGGGCGGCGGTCTGGCGCCACGCCGCCGGATTGTCGTCGGCGCGCGCCGGCCGGGCCTGGGGCAGGGCCTGCGTGAGCATGGCGATCACGGCATTGCGGCGCAGGAGCCCGAGATCCCGGGCCTCGTTGCCGAGTTCGTCGAGCTGGCGCAGCACCGCCATGTCGCGCCGGACGATCGCGTCGGCGGTGTCGCGCACCGCCCCGATCTGGGCCAGCGCATACAGCCCGAGGGCCACGATCACCACCGTGACGGCGAGGAAGCCGAGGAGAATGCGTCGTCCGATCGAAAACGTCACGGTCGGGGCTGGCTCCGGTTGAGGGCGGTGGGATCAGGGAAGGGTGCGGCGGAGGAGGCGGGGCAGGTCGATGACGACGAAGTCGGGCCGTCCGTTGCCCCCCGAACCGGGGGCATAGCCCGAAGCGGACTCGTTGCCCAATCCACCGCGATCCGCCGCGCCCGGCGGTGCCGCGGCCGGGTCGGCGACGCGGGCGATCCCCAGAACGCGGTCGACCGCGAAGGCGACGGGCCGCGACGGGAGCTGCGCGGCGGCGGCGGGCTGGGCCGAGGGCGGCGCGGCGCCGTGCGCGCCGCGCAGCACCACCAGATGACCCGCCCGTTCGAGGGCATCGGGGGCGGCGTCCGGCCGGCCGAGCGCCCGGGCGAGGCCGAGCACGCCGACGATCCGGCCCGACAGGGCAACGAGCCCGATGAGCGCCGGCACCGCCCCCGGAACCGGCGTGCAGGGCCGCATCGGCAGAACCTGCGCGACCGCGGCCATCGGCAGCCCGTAGCGCTCGTCGCCGCAGACGCAGACGAGATGATCGACGCCGGCATCGGACCGCGCCCCGGCGGCGGCGCGCCGGGCGAGGGCGGCGGCGCGCTCGGCGCGCAGATCCCGTTCCGGTCGGGCCGGCGGGCGACCCTCCTGCGCGCTCGGCTGGGCGCTCGGCCGTGGCTCCATCACGAACTCCTGCTGCGGATGGCGCGGCCGAGGCCGGCGCGGGCCGCGGCGGCGCCGGCCGCGATCTCGCCGGCGGAGGCCCCGTCGCCCTCGGGCAGGACCGTGTCGGCCGCGAGGGCTTGGCTGAGGGCGACCGCGTTGTCGAGGGCGCGCGCGGCCGCGTCCGGACGGCCCCGGGCGATGAGCAGCAGGCCGAGATGGTAGTGGGCCAGGACGAAGCGCCGATCGAGGTAGAGCGCCGCCCGCAGCGCCCGCTCGGCCTCCGCGTCACGCCCCAGGCTGCGGGCCAGCATCCCCTCGTAGAAACGCAGGATCGGGTCGGTCGGGTCGCGCTCCAGGGCGGCGCGCAGTGCGCGCCACGCCGCGCCGGTCTCGCCGGCATCCGCCAGAGCGCGGATCCGCGCGACGTCCTCGGCCTCGTCTTCGCCGGGGCGGCCGGATTCGATGCCGGGCCCGGGGGCGTCTCCCGCCCGCGCTGCGGGATCGCCGCCGTTCCGCGGGCGGGACGGAACGGCCGGATCCGCGTCGCGCCCCTTCCCCGCTGGCGGGGCGGAGCCGTGCTCCGGGCCCCCTCCTGCGGGACCGGTCGCCGCCCGCACCCGATCTCCGACGTCGGGGCGGTCACCCTCGCCGGCGGAGGCGCGAGGGCGGGCGGGTGCGGTATCCGGCGCGCCGGTCCCGCGGACACGCCCGGGCGGAGAGCCGGCCTCGTCCGGGCCGGTCCGACCCTCCTGGTCCGGCGGGGCCGGGGATGGCGGCGGCACCTCCGAGGGCCGGCGGTAGGCCACGGTCCCGGGCAGGCTGACCGCGTCGACGAAGTGCGCGAAGGCGGGGCTCGGCTCGGCGTGGCCCAGCAGCAGCCAGCCGTCCGCCTTCAGCCGGCGGCTGAGGCCGTGCACCACCGCGGAGACCGTCCGGGCATCGAAGTAGATCAGCACGTTGCGGCACAGGATCAGGTCGTAGCCCTCGCCCGGCGGACCGAGCTCGGCGAGGGCCAGGAGATTGCCGCGCTCGAACCGGACCAGCCCGCGGAATTCGGGCCGCAGGGCGTAGCCGCCCTCCCGCTTCGTGCCGGGGGCGGAGGGCAAGCGGGTGAAGTAGCGCAGCCGGTCCTCCGGCGGCATCGTGCGCAGGGCCCAGCGGCCGTACTCGGCGCCGCGCGCGGTGGCGAGCGCCTCGGTGCTGATGTCGGTCCCGAGGATGGTGACCCGCCAGTCGGCCAGGGCGTCCCCGAGGAGTTCGCGCACCAGGATCGCCAGGGAGTAGGGCTCCGCCCCCGTCGAGCAGCCGGCGCTCCAGATCCGCAGGGTGCGCTCGGAGGCCCGGGCGGCGATCAGCGACGGCAGGATCGTGGTGCGCAGCGCCTCGAACTGCTCGGCGTAGCGGAAGAAGAACGTCTCGCCGACGGTGATCTCGGCCTCGAGCCGGGCCCACTCCGCCTCGCCCGCCGCTCCATCCGACAGGAGCGCCGCATAGGCCGCGCAGTCGGGCCGGGCGGACGCCCGGAGCCGGCGGTGAAGCCGCTCGATCAGCAACTCGTCCTTGTCGATGTAGTAGTGGTGGCCGGTCCGCGCGATGATCCGCGCCTTCAGGGCGGGGTAGTCGGGGTCGGCGCCCGGATCGGGACGAGAGCTGCGGGGGCGCGACATCGCGCCCTCAAACGGGCTGCGGCAGCGCGGCGAGCCGCGCGGCGGCGGCCCGCGCCAGGGCCGAGACCCGCGCCGTCTCCTGGGCGGTCAGGAGTCGCTCCGGCGCCAGCGCGTGGACCAGCCGGTCGCCGAGGACGAGTTCGGCCGCGACGCAGCCGTTGAGGGTTCCTGCCGCCTCCGCCGGCCGGATCGCGGCCTCGGGCACCGTCACGAGGTCGGCGGCCCGGTCGACCAGATAGGCCAGCGCGTCGGCGCGGGTGAGGACGAGATGTGCGTAGAGGCCGGGCGCCGCGCCCGCCGGGCGCAGGCCGAGCAGGCCCGCAAGGTCGATCACGGGAATCGGGGCGCCGCCGAGATTGAGGAATCCGATGAGCCAGCCTCCGGCGGCCGGCGGGCTGTGCAGGTCCGGCAGCGGCAGGATCTCGGCGACGGCGGCGCGCGGCAGGGCGCAGGGCGTGCCGGCCACGTCGAGGAGGAGATAGGCCGAACCGCTGCTGGGCACCGCCCCCCGCTCCCCATGATGCCGGGCCGCGGCCGGGCCGAGAGCGGCCGCACCGAGACACAGCGCGAGATAGGCCGTGTTTACGCTCCCGGCAATCGGGCGATGCAACCGACCGGTCCCGCGGAACCAAGTCTCGCTTGAGCCGCTTATTTTCCGACGTAGCGGCCCCGCCCCTGACGCGGTGCGGAGCTTCGCCTGCGCCGCTCTAGCCAGGGATCGATGATGAGGAAACTTCTGTTGGCCGCCGCGTCGCTGACGCTGCTCGCGGGCTCCGCCTACGCCCAGGGTAACTCACCCTACAACTCCTCTGGCTCCCAGGCCGGTGGCCCGCGCGGCGGCATGGAGCGCGCCGGCGAGGCGGCCGCCATGGAGCAGGGCGCCGGACCGGCCTCCCGCCCGATGATGCGCAAGCGCATGAAGCACAAGCGGATGATGAAGCATCACCGCCGGATGCGCCACCACATGTGATCGCCCGCGGGGGGCGCCGCGTCGGCGCCGTCCCCGGTCGGTTCGGCCTGCCGCCATCCGCGGCAGGCCTTTTTTATGCCCATCCGGGGCGGGACGACGCCGGGGGCATGGAAGCATAGTGCACGTGGGGGGCTCCTTGCGGGGCCGGGACGCGCGGTCCAGTCTCCCGCAGGCACAGCCGCTACGACGAATGTTCGCAAACGAACATCCAGTGGCGACCAATAACGGCACCCGACCTGGGGAAACGCGAGGGGTATCGATGTCACGTCCGCTTGACCCGCGGTCCGAAGACAGGATTGAGGCGACCGGTGTCGAAGGGCGGCGCAGCGCGATCGTGGCCTCGGTGCGCCAGCGGGGCTTCGTGACGATCGAGGCCCTGGCGGCGCAGTTCGGTGTCACCGTCCAGACGATCAGGCGCGACCTTAACGAGTTGAGCGCCGAGGGGCGGCTGGAGCGTTACCGCGGCGGCGGCGGCCTGCCCTCCAGCGTGGAGAACATCGACTACGCCGACCGGCGGGTGACCCTGCTGCCGGAGAAGACGCGGATCGGCCGGCTCGCCGCCAGCCGGATCCCGTCCCATTGCTCGGTCTTCATCAACATCGGCACGACGCCCGAGGCGGTCGCCCGCGAGCTGACCCGGCACGACGACCTCAGCATCATCACCAACAACCTCAACGTCGCGCTCTCGCTGGCGGCGGCGACGGAGTTCCGCATCGTCGTGGCCGGGGGCACCGTCCGCAACCGCGACGGGGCGGTGCTGGGGCAGCTCACCTGCGACACGCTCAGCCAGTTCCGGGTCGACGTGGCGGTGATCGGCATCAGCGGCATCGACGGCGACGGGGCGCTCCTCGACTACGACTACGAGGAGGTCCGCGCGACGCAGACCATCCTGGCGCATGCCCGCAAGACTTTCCTGGTGGCCGACCACACCAAGTTCACCCGCCGGCCGATGGTCCAGGTCGGGCGGCTGGACCAGATCGACACGTTCTTCACCGACCGCGTGCCGTCCCCCGACATCGTCGCGCTGCTGGAGCGGCAGGGCGTCGCCCTCGCGGTCGCCGACGGCGAACCGTAACGAACCGAATTTTTTCGCTTGCGAAAATCCGCGGTCGGCTCAATATAGTGCCAACCCGCCGCGAGGGCGGGATTGGAGGAACCATGGCGGCAGCGACGCGCCAGCGTGAGCCGGCCGATGCCTACGATCTGCTGATCATCGGCGGCGGCATCAACGGCACAGGCATCGCCCGGGATGCCGCGGGCCGCGGCCTGTCGGTCCTGCTGGCCGAGCGCGGGGACCTGGCCGAGTTCACCTCCTCGTCGTCGACGAAGCTGATCCACGGCGGCCTGCGCTACCTCGAATATTACGAATTCCGCCTGGTGCGCGAAGCCTTGGCCGAGCGCGAGCGGCTGCTGCGGCTCGCGCCCCACGTAATCTGGCCCCTGCGCTTCGTCCTGCCCCACGACGAGGGCCTGCGCCCGGCCTGGATGCTGCGGCTCGGCCTGTTCCTGTACGATCATCTCGCGCGGCTGCGGACGCTGCCGGGCTCGAAGGCGGTGGACCTGCGCAGCTCGCCCTACGGCGCGCCGCTGCAGAAGCGGCTGACCCGGGGCTTCGTCTATTCCGACTGCTGGGTGGAGGACAGCCGCCTGGTGGTGCTCAACGCCATGGATGCCCGCGAGCGCGGCGCCGCGGTCCTGACCCGCACCGGCGTCGTCTCGGCCCGGCGCGCGGGCGAGGGGGACGCGGCGCACTGGATCGCGACCCTGCGCGACGAGCGCGGCGGGGCCGAGCGGACGGTCCGGGCGAAGGCGGTGGTCAACGCCGCCGGCCCCTGGGTCAGCGCGACGCTCGGCGGAACGCTGGGCATCAACAGCCGCGCGGCGGTGCGCCTGATCAAGGGCAGCCACATCGTGGTGAAGCGCCTGTTCGACGGCGACCAGGCCTACATCCTGCAGCAGCCCGACAAGCGCATCGTCTTCGCGATCCCCTACGAGCGCGACTTCACGCTTATCGGCACCACGGACGTGCCCTATGACGGCGCGCCGGGGCCGGTCTCGATCTCGCCGGAGGAGACCGACTACCTCTGCGGATGCATCAACCGCTCGTTCGACACGACCATCACCCCGGCCGACGTCGTCTGGAGCTACTCGGGCGTGCGCCCGCTCTACGACGACGCGGCGGAGAACGCCTCGGCGGTGACCCGCGACTACGTGCTCGACGTGGAGGACCAGGGCGGCCGCGCGGCCGTGCTGTCGGTGTTCGGCGGCAAGATCACCACCTACCGGCGCCTGGCCGAGCACGCCCTCGAGAAGCTGAAGCCGTACTTCCCCGGCCTCGAGGGCGGCTGGACCGGGGACGCGGTCCTGCCGGGCGGCGCCATGAAGGACGCCGACTTCGACCAGTTCCTGGCCAAGCTGCGGGCCGAGAAGCCGTTCCTGCCGGAGGAGACCGCGCGACGCCTCGCCCGCGCCTACGGCGTCCGGGCACGCGACATCGTGGGGACCGCGCAGTCCCTGGCCGATCTCGGCGAGGCCTTCGACGGCGGGCTCTCGGCGGCCGAGGTCGATTACCTGCGGACCGAGGAATGGGCGGTGACCGCCGAGGATATCCTGTGGCGGCGCTCGAAGCTCGGCCTGCGCACCGGACCGGAGAGCGCTGCCCGCTTGGCCGCCTATCTCGACCGCAGGGCCGAGGCGGCCTGAGGATTTCGGACCCGATCCGGCGGCAGACCGGTCGGCATCACAGGGGAGGGAACGATGAGCCGTTACGTCGGGGCCATCGATCAGGGCACCACCAGCAGCCGCTTCATCGTGTTCGACCGCGAGGGCAGCGTGATCGCGCTGGCCCAGGCCGAGCACGCGCAGATCTACCCGGCCCCCGGCCATGTCGAGCACGACGCCGCCGAGATCTGGGCCAAGACGCAGGGCGTGATGCGCGAGGCGCTGGAGAAAGGCGGCCTCCAGCCCACAGACCTCGCGGCCGTGGGCATCACCAACCAGCGCGAGACCACGCTGATCTGGGACCGGCGCACCGGCAAGCCGCTGCACAACGCCCTGGTCTGGCAGGATACCCGCAACGACCGGCTGGTGGCGGAGTTCGCCCGCGACGGCGGTCGCGACCGGTTCCGCGACCTCACCGGCCTGCCGCTGGCGAGCTATTTCTCGGGGCTCAAGCTGCGCTGGCTCCTCGATAACGTGCCCGGCGCCCGGGAGAAGGCCGAGGCCGGCGACGTGCTGTTCGGCAACATCGACACGTGGCTCGTCTGGAACCTGACCGGCGGTGCCGAGGGCGGCCTCCACGTCACGGACGTGACCAACGCCAGCCGCACGCAGCTCATGTCGCTGAAGACCCTGGACTGGGACGACGGCATGCTGGAGACCTTCGGCATCCCGAAGGCGATGCTGCCGAGGATCGTCTCGTCGAGCGCGGTCTACGGCGAGACCAAGGCCCCGTTCGCGGGCGTGCCGATCGCCGGCATCCTGGGCGACCAGCAGGCGGCCCTGTTCGGCCAGACCTGCTTCGCGCCGGGCGAGGCCAAGAACACCTACGGCACCGGCTGCTTCGCGCTGATGAATACCGGCGAGGAGCCGGTCCCGTCGAAGGCCGGCCTGGTCACGACGCTCGCCTATCGCCTCGACGGCCAGAAGCCCGCCTACGCGCTGGAGGGCTCCATCGCGATCACCGGCGCCCTGGTGCAGTGGCTGCGCGACAACCTGCACATGATCAAGGATTCCGCCGAGGTCGAGACGCTCGCCACCACGGTCGAGGACAATGGCGGCGTCTACTTCGTGCCGGCGTTCTCGGGCCTCTACGCGCCGCACTGGAACGAGGGGGCGCGCGGCCTGATCATCGGGCTGACCCGCTACGTCAACCGCGGCCATATCGCCCGCTCGGTGCTGGAGGCGACCGCCTTCCAGACCCACGAGGTGCTGGATGCGATGGCCAAGGATTCCGGGATCCCCGTGAAGGAGCTGCGGGCGGATGGCGGCATGGTCGCCAACAACACGCTGATGCAGTTCCAGGCCGACATGCTCGACGTGCCGGTGGTGCGCCCGAAGGTGGCCGAGACCACGGCGCTCGGCGCCGCCTACGCGGCCGGCCTCGCGGTCGGCTACTGGAAGGGCCTGGACGACCTCAAGCGCAACTGGGGCGTCGACAAGCGCTGGACGCCGAAGATGGATGCCGGCCAGCGGGAGCGGATCGCCGCCGCCTGGAGCCGGGCGGTGCAGCGCTCCTTCGACTGGAAGACCGAAGAGGATTGAGGGGCGGCCCGTCAGGCCCGCACGCCTGAGCCGGTCTCGATCGGATCAGGTCCAGCCGTGACCGCATCCGGAGGCGCAGGGACGCCGCCTCGAAGGAGCCATCCAGGGGTCGCGCGCCGTCCGGGGGCCGCCGCCGCGCTCCGGCACCTCAGGATGAGGGGGATCGGACCCCGCCGACAATCTGTGACCGCCTCCGGCGATCACACGCTCGCACAAGCTTTGGACTCTCACAAAAAGCAGCGAACGGGGGAGACAGGACCATGACATCACCATTCCTGGGCGAATTCCTGGGCACCATGACGTTGATCATCCTGGGCGACGGGGTGGTCGCCGGGGCCCTGCTCAAGAAATCGAAGGGCGAGAACGCCGGCTGGATCGCCATCACCGCCGGCTGGGCCTTCGCGGTCCTGGCCGGCATCTTCGTCGCGACCGCCACCGGAAGCCCCGACGCCCATCTGAACCCCGCCGTGACGGTGGCGGGGGCGGTCAGCTCCGGGGACGTCGGCAAGCTCGCGGTCTACATCCCGGCCCAGATGCTCGGCGCCTTCGTGGGCGCGGTGATCGTCTGGCTCCACTACCTGCCGCACTGGGCGGTGACGCCGGAGCGGGATCTCAAGCTCGCCTGCTTCTGCACCGGGCCGGCGATCCGGGACGCGAAATCCAACTGGATCTCCGAGATCATCGCGACCTTCGTGCTGATCCTGACCATCTCGGCCCTCGTGACCAACACGCTGGGGGCGAGCGGGGCCATCCCCCGGGGCGTGGCCCCCTACATGGTCGGCATGCTGGTCTGGGGCATCGGCCTGTCGCTCGGCGGCACCACCGGCTACGCCATCAACCCCGCCCGCGACCTCGGGCCGCGCATCGCCCACGCGGTGCTGCCGATCGCCGGCAAGGGCTCGTCCGACTGGGGCTACGCGCTGATCCCGGTGGCGGGCCCTGTGGTCGGGGCGGCGCTGGCCGGGCTGTTCGTGCGGAGCCTCGGGATCTGACGGAAACCCCGCATCCTCAACCGCCGCGGGGCGTCCCGGCGTCGCGGCGGTTTGCGGTGCGGGGCCGGGCGCCTTAAGTCAGTCCCACTGACCGACCGCGCCCCCGGGCGCCTCCCCGCGGTGTGGCATGGCCGTCGTCCTCGACATTCTGAAGAACGATCCGCGGGCGGCCCTGCGCGTGCGCCACCCGGAAAAGGCGCACCGCCCGGATCAGCCCGTCCAGGCCAAGAAGCCGGACTGGATCCGCGTGAAGGCGCCGGGCTCCAAGGCCTGGACCGAGACCCAGAAGATCGTGCGCGAGCACGGGCTGGTCACGGTCTGCGAGGAGGCAGGCTGTCCCAATATCGGCGAGTGCTGGGAGAAGCGGCACGCCACCTTCATGATCATGGGCGACACCTGCACGCGGGCCTGTGCCTTCTGCAACGTGCGCACCGGCCTGCCCGACGCCCTCGACACCGGCGAGCCCGAGAAGATCGGCGACTCGGTGGCCAAGCTCGGCCTGCACCACGTGGTGATCACCTCGGTCGACCGGGACGACCTCGCGGACGGCGGCGCCCGGCACTTCGCCCGGACCATCGCGGCGATCCGGCGGGCGAGCCCCGGCACGACGGTGGAGATCCTCACCCCCGATTTCCTGCGCAAGGACGGGGCGCTCGAGGTCGTGGTCGCGGCCAAGCCCGACGTGTTCAACCACAACCTGGAGACGGTGCCGGCCAAATACCTGACGGTGCGGCCCGGCGCCCGCTACTTCCACTCGGTGCGCCTGCTCCAGCGGGTGAAGGAACTCGATCCGACGATCTTCACCAAGTCGGGCATCATGGTCGGCCTCGGCGAGGAGCGGAACGAGGTGCTCCAGCTCATGGACGACCTGCGCTCGGCCGACGTGGATTTCCTCACGATCGGCCAGTACCTGCAGCCGTCGAAGAAGCACCACGCGGTCGTACGCTTCGTGCCCCCCGACGAGTTCAAGACCTTCGAGACCACCGCCTATGCGAAGGGCTTCCTGCTGGTCTCCGCGACGCCCCTGACGCGTTCGTCGCACCATGCGGGCGAGGACTTTTCGCGACTCCAAGCGGCGCGTCTGGCAAAATTGTCGCCCGCGCTCCCGGCCTGAGAAAGCCCGACACCGATGCCGTCTTTCCGGGTCACCCGCACGGTGCGGCACTCGCCGCAGCAGATGTACGACCTCGTGGCCGATGTGGAGCGCTACCCCGAATTCCTGCCGCTGTGCGAGTCCCTGCGGGTGATCCGCCGCCAGGAAATCCGCAGCCAGGAGATGGCGGAGGGCGGCGAGGTGCTGATCGCCGAGATGGGTGTCGGCTACAAGGCGATCCGCGAACGCTTCACCACCCGGGTCAGCCTCGATCCGCAGAACCTCAAGATCGTGGCCGAGTATATCGACGGGCCGTTCCGGCACCTGGAGAACCGCTGGCTGTTCAAGGACGCGCCGAACGGCGGCTGCGCCGTCGACTTCTTCATCACCTACGAGTTCAAGAGCCGCACCCTGGGGCTCCTGATGGGCACGATGTTCGACCGGGCCTTCCGCAAGTTCACCGACGCCTTCGAGGGCCGGGCGGACCGGATGTACGGCGCCGCCTGAGCGGTCGCGCCGCCTCCGCGGGGCGATCACCGCATAGGTCGGATGACCGACTTGACGGCTCAGCGAATCCGCGGCGGTTGCGCATTCAATATTGCAATGCAATCGACTCCCTTCGAGAAATACAGTCCTCTGAGATCGATGATTTCGATAATATAGTTTTAATTTAGTAGGTATCATACATATTCCGATGGCGTCCAGAACCCCATCGCCGCGGCGATAAGCTTTACAGCATCCGGGACCCATGCCAGCAGGACGTTCCGGGATCCAGTCGATTCCGTTGCGTTATTTCGTGCTGCAGGGTCTGATCATGATCTATCGGGAGGCGTTGCTCGCCATTCCTCTGACTATAGCCGCCCTGACCGGCCTGACGGCCTGCAACAGCACCGGCACGGCAGCGGGCGCGGCGCCCGCCGCGGCCGGCGCGCCCGTCCTGGCCGAGGACCGGTTCAGCCCGTCGTTCATCCACGCCCATCTCAAGGTCAGGCGCACCACCGTCGAGGATGTCCTCGCGCTGTACGGCCCCCCGGCGAGCCGGGACAACGTCGCGTCCGCGTCGGGGGATCGGAGCGTCCTGACCTACCTCCGGCCCGAGGCGGTGTCGGCCGGGGTCGGCAAGACGCTCGGCGCGATCGCGTCCCTGACCCCGTTGGGTTCGCGGGCGGGCGACGCCCTCTATCGTGCCGGCGGCGCCGTGAACGATGTCGAGAACATCGCCGCCGCCTCCGCGGCCTCGTCGGCGAAGGCCCGGGGCGCCGGCAACAGCCTGGAACTGGTGTTCGTGAACGGGCGCCTGGCCGATTGGCACCTGCTGTAACCGCGCAGTCCGCGCGCTCACGCAGGCCGCCGCAGCCCCTCCGGCCGGCGGATTTCCGGGGCGCGACCTGAGAGCGTCGTCGGTTTGAAGGCGATCACGCGCTGAACGGTCCGGGCGCGAATCCCGTCCCCTTTGCGGGGAGGGGGCAGGGGGTGGCGCCGGATATGGCTCGGCGGTGCCTTCTGCACCACCCACACCCTCCAACGCCTCCCCACGAGGGGAGGAGCGCGCGTCGCGCTTCGTGATCCGTATCAGATCGAAAACACGCTCGCGCCCGATCAGGTCCGGGCCGGCAGGCGGATATGCTCCGGCCGCACGCCCATCCCGATCAGCCGTGCGGGCAGGCTCTGGAGCGGCGGCAGCGCGTCGAGGATCCGCAGGAGGAGCGGCGCCCGGAACGGCGCGTCGGCCATGAGCGAGGCGGCGATCACCCGGGACTGGATCGCCCGCTGGAGGGCCTGGGTGGCCCGCACCGGGAACATCCGCCGGGCCTGGACCCGGGCGAGGTCGGCCTCGGTGAGGCGATCCGCCCGCAGGGGCTCGGCCAGGAGGTTGGCCGCCGCCACCGCATCCTGGATCGCGAGGTTGATGCCCACCCCGCCCACCGGGGACATGGCATGCGCGGCGTCGCCGATGCAGAGCAGCCCCGGGCGATGCCATTTCTCCAGACGGTCGACCGTGACGGTCAGGAGCTTCACCGAGTCCCAGTCCGCGATCGCGTCCGTGCGATCGGCCAGGAACGGCGCGATCTCGGCCACCGCCGCCCGGAAGGCCGGCAGCCCCTTCGCCCGCAGCGCCGCGTCGCCCCCCTTCGGCACCACGTAGGCGCATTGCCAGGCATCGCCCCGGTCGAGGGTGATCAGGATCCGCCCCGGCCCGAAGCGCCCGGCCGCCGCCTCCGGGTCGCCGTCCCGGCGCGGCAGGCGGAACCACAGCACGTCGATCGGCGCGCCGAACGCCCGGGGGGTGAAGCCGGCCTGCGCGCGCATCCGCGAATGGCGCCCGTCGGCGCAGAGCACGAGGTCGGACCGGATCTCGATGGGTCCGTCCGGCCCCTCGGCCCGCACCCCCGCGACCCGCCCATCCGCGGCGATCAGGCTCTGCGCGTCGGTCCGGCGGATCAGCCGGAAGCTCGGACAGCGCCCGGCCTCACCGGCCAGAAAATCCAGAAAATCCCATTGCGGCATGAAGGACAGGAAGCGGTTCCGGGTCGGCAGCCGGCTGAAATCGGCGACGTGGTAGCTGCGCCCGGCGACGACGCCCGAGAAGCGCTCGACCCGCCGCTGGGGCAGGGCGCGGAAGCGCTCGGTGAAGCCCAGCTCGTCCATCAGGTCGAGGGTGGAGGGGTGGATCGTGTCGCCGCGGAAGTCGCGCAGGAAATCCGCGTGCTTCTCGAGAACGACCGTCTCGATCCCGGCGCGGGCGAAGAGCAGGCCGGCCATCATCCCGGCGGGACCGCCGCCGACGATGCACAGGCGGGTCGTCAGCGTGTCCATGGACCGTCCCTCCCGCGCCGCCCTCAGTCGCCGGCGGCCTCCTCCAGAAGACCGAGCGCGTCCGCGACGGCGGCGCGGCGGATCCCCGCGCGCCCGAGATCGCCGTAGCGCCGCTCCCGGTGGCGCACGCCGCCGTCCCGCAGGGCGAGCCCGAAATGCACGAGCCCGACCGGCTTGTCCGGGCTGCCGCCGCCCGGGCCGGCGATGCCGGTGATCGCCACCGCCACGGAGGCCCGGGAGGCGGCGAGCGCCCCCGCGGCCATGGCCCGCGCCACCGGCTCGCTGACGGCGCCGTGTCGGCGGATCAGGTCCATCGGCACGCCGATGGCCTCGGCCTTGGCCTCGTTCGAGTAGGTGACGAAGCCGCGCTCCACCGCCGCCGAGGAGCCCGGCACCGCGGTGAGCAGGCCGGCGACGAGGCCGCCCGTGCAGGATTCGGCGGTGGCGATCGTGCGCCCCGCCGCCGCGTAGGCCGCCACCAGCGCCTCGGCGCGCCCCAGAAGCTCCGTGTCGTCGATCATGGCGGACAGGCTCCCATCGGGCGGGCGCGCCCTATCTCGTGGTGTGAACCAGGGCCGGTCTCCACTCAAGGATGGACCGCCCGCGACTGGAGACACCGCGTCCATGATCTTCCCCGCGACCACGGCCTTCTTCGCCGGGCTGCTCGCCCTCGTCTACCTGGGCCTGTCGGGATGGGTGATCGGGAGCCGGGTCTCCGACAACGTGCTGTTCGGCGACGGCGGCGACGACGCGGTGCTCAAGCGGATCCGTTCGCACGCGAACTTTTCGGAATACGTGCCGCTGGCGCTGATCCTGATCGGCCTGCTGGAGGCCGGCGGCGGCGGCCACGGGCTGGTGCAGGGGCTGCTGGTGGCCCTGCTGGTCGGCCGGATCCTGCACCCGATCGGCATGTTCGCGCCGCCGAACTCCCCGCGCCAGTTCGCCTGCCGGGGCGGCGGGATCATACTGACCCTGGCCGTCCTCGGCGTCGCGGCGATCGCGCTGCTGCTGCGGACGGCGTGAGGCTTTCTGCCCGAGAGGGAGAGCCGGCGGAGCGGCGTCCCCCGCCCCCTGGTGGAAAGGAGGGCGCGCTGCGCCGTGCAGGGCCCGATGCGAGACCATCGTCGCCTCCGCGGGGGCGGGCGGGCGTCGGAGCCGCCTCAGCCCTGCCGCATCGCGGTCTCGGCCTCGGCGTCGAGCACCGGGCCGTCCTCTTCGGGCAGCCGCACCGTCGCGGCGGCCTGGGCGGCGAGCCCTTCCGCCCGGCCGACGAAGCCGAGCTTCTCGGTGGTCGTGGCCTTGATGGAGACCGCGCCGAGCGGCACGCCCGCGATGGCGGCGATGCGCGCGCGGATCTCCTCGCGGTGCTTCCCGATCCGCGGCGCCTCGGCGAGCACGGTGATGTCGAGATGGTCGATGCGGCCGCCCCGGGCGCGCACCAGCCCGCAGGCGTGGGCCAGGAACTGATCGGACGAGGCCCCGCGCCAGCGCTCGTCGGAGGGCGGAAAATGGGTGCCGATATCGCCGTCCGCGATGGCGCCCAGCAGGGCGTCGGTGAGCGCGTGCAGCGCCACGTCGCCGTCGGAATGGGCGAGCACGCCCCGGTCGGCCGGGATCCTCACGCCGCCGAGCCAGACATGGTCGCCGGTGGTGAAGGCGTGCACGTCGAAGCCGGTGCCGAGGCGGGTCACGTAGGTGGTCATGGCGCGGGCTCCCGGCGCTGGCGGTTCGGTTGGATCGGCCGCGAAGGCGCGGTCGGCCTCGATCAGGTCGGCAGCCTGGGTGATCTTGCGGTTGGCGACATCGCCCGCGAACACCACCACCGGCAGGCCGGCCCATTCGGCCAGCGCGCCGTCGTCGGTGAATCCGTCGAGGCCCTGCGCGGCCGCGTCCCGGTGGGCGCCGAGCAGGGGGGCGAAGGCGAAGGCCTGGGGCGTCTGGACCGCGCGCAGATGTTCCCGGGGCGGGGTCTCGTGCACCCGGCCGATGCCCGGCGCGATGTCGACCACGCGCTTGACCGTGTCGGTCACGGGCACGCCGGGGACCGCCGCGCCGTGGTCCCGTCCGGCCGCGACCGCCCGGGCGATGAGCGCCGCATCCACGTAGGGACGGGCGGCGTCGTGGACCAGCACGATCTCGGGGGCCGCGCCGGCCGCGAGGGCCTCGAGCCCGGCGCGCACGGAGAGCTGGCGCGTGGCCCCGCCGGTCACGGGTGCGGCGATCTTCTCCCGGATCACGGGGGCGAGCTCGTCCAGGCAATCGCGAAAGAAATCCGCCGCGTCGGCGGCGATCACCGGCTGGATCCGCGCGATCGCGCCGTCCGCCGCCAGGGCCGCCAGGGTGCGGGTCAGGACCGCCTGTCCGCCGACGCGGCGGTACTGCTTGGGCGTGCCGCCGCCGATGCGGATCCCACGGCCGGCCGCCACGACCACGGCGGCGACGCCGGATCCCGCGGGGGCGGGTCCGGTGGCTGGCGTGCCGGTGGCGGACATGGGCAAGGAACTCGTGGCGTCCGGAGGAGCGGGGCGGCGGGCGCGCAGGCCAGCGGTGCCGCCCGGACCCTGCCGTTGAGGGTGCCCGTCGTTTAAGCGGGGGAGGGGCCGAAATCAACGCGCGGCCCCGCTTGCCAGCGGACCGGCCATGCCTCATTGTTGTGCAGAATGACGACTGATCATTATTTGAGCGCGCTGCGCCGGGGACGGATGGCCGAGGGATCGGTACCACCCGCGCCGCTCTGCCTGCTGGCACCGCTGTCGGGCGTCACCGACCTGCACATGCGCCGGATCGCCCGCCGCTGCGGCGCGGACGCGGTGGTGTCCGAGATGGTGGCGGCGCGGGAGTTCGCCCGGGGTTCCGGCGAGGCGACCCTGCGCGCGGAGGGCGCAGGCATCGACCTCCACGTGGTCCAGCTCGCCGGCTGCGAGGCCGGGCCGATGGCGGAGGCGGCCCGCCTCGCGGAGGCCGGGGGCGCCCACGTGATCGACGTGAACATGGGCTGCCCGGCCAAGATCGTGACGGGGATCGCCTCGGGCTCGGCGCTGATGCGCGACCTCGACCACGCGACGCGCCTGCTCGCCGCCGTGCGCGGGGCCGTCACCGTGCCGGTGACGGTCAAGATGCGCCTGGGCTGGGACGACGCGAGCCGCAACGCCGCCGACCTCGCCGCCCGCGCCGAGGGGCTCGGGCTCAACGCCGTCACGGTCCACGGGCGGACCCGGCAGCAATTCTACAAGGGCGACGCCGATTGGGCGGCGATCCGCGCCGTCGTGGCGGCGGTGTCGATCCCGGTGATCGCCAACGGCGACGTATCCGACCTCGCCGGCGCGCGGGCCTGCCTGGCGGCGTCGGGGGCCGCCGGCGTCATGATCGGGCGTGCCGCCACCGGCCGCCCCTGGCGGGTCGGACAGATCGCCGCATCGCTCGCCGGCCGACCGGCGGCGGACCCACCGCGGGCCGCGCAGGCCGCCCTGGCGGCGGAGCACTACGCCGGCCTCCTGTCGCTCTACGGCCGCGACATGGGCGTGCGCCATGCGCGCAAGCACCTCGCCGCCTATGCCGAGACCGGCGGGGCGCTGGACCCCGCCGAGCGGGCGGCGCTCCTGACGACCACCGATCCGGAGACCGCGCTGGCCCTGCTGGACCGCGCCTTCGCGGGCCCGGCGGCCACGGTCCGGGAGGCCGCGTGAGCGACGAACCCGTCCCCCCGGAGCCGGGCAGCCGGCGCGACACGGCCGCCGAGGCCGTGCTCAACGCCCTGCCGCTGCCGGTCCTGACGATCGGCGGCGACGAGCGCATCCTCCACTGCAACCATGCCGCGGAGGCGTTCTTCGACTATTCCGCCCGCCTGATGCAGCGCCGGCGCCTGCGCGACATCATCCCGTTCGCCTCGCCGATCATCGCGCTGGTCGCCGAGGTGCGCCGCCGCCGCGCCAGCGTCAGCGAGTACCGGGTCGAGCTGACCCAGCCGCGCCTCGGTCTGGAGCGCAGCGTCGACGTCTTCGCGACCCCGCTCGGCGACGACGGCGACGCCGTGGTGATGATGTTGCAGGAGCGCACCATCGCCGACAAGATGAACCGGCAGCTGACCCATCGCGGCGCCGCCCGCTCCATGGTGGCGCTCGGCGCCATGCTGGCCCACGAGATCAAGAACCCGCTCGCCGGAATCCGCGGCGCCGCGCAGCTCCTGGAGAGCACCGGCGCCGAGGAGGACCGGCTGCTCACCCGCCTGATCTGCGACGAATCCGACCGGATCGTGCGCATCGTCGAGCGCATGGAGCTGTTCGGCGACGAGCGCCCGGCCGAGCGCGGCGCCGTCAACGTCCACGGGGTGCTCGATCAGGTGAAGCGCTCGGCGCAGTCGGGCTTCGCCCGGCACATCCGCTTCGTCGAGACCTACGACCCGTCCCTGCCGCCGGTGCTCGGCAGCCGCGACCAGCTGATCCAGGTGATCCTGAACCTCGTGAAGAACGCCGCCGAGGCGATCGGCCCGGACGCGGTCGAGGGCGAGATCACCCTGTCGACCGCCTTCCGGACCGGCCTGCGCCTGCAGGTCCCGGGCTCCCGCGAGCGGGTCAGCCTGCCGATCGAGGTCGCGATCCGCGACAACGGCCCCGGCATCTCGGCGGACCTGCTGCAGGACCTGTTCGACCCGTTCGTCACCACCAAGGCGCAGGGGTCCGGCCTCGGTCTTGCATTGGTCGCCAAGATCGTCGGCGATCACGGAGGGATCGTCGAGTGCGATCCCGCCCCCCGCCGCACGACGTTCCGTATCCTTCTGCCGATGTCGAGCGCCCGCGACGGACGCGAATCGGCGGTCGATCCGTGAAGTCCGCCACCGAGTCCGGCCCCCGTCGGAGGTCTGAGTAGAGAGTCATGCCGAACGGCCACATCATCGTCGCCGACGACGACGCCGCCATCCGCACCGTGCTGAACCAAGCGCTGTCGCGGGCGGGCTACGAGGTCCGCTCGACGGGCAATTGCGCGACCCTCTGGCGCTGGGTCGCGCAGGGGGAGGGCGATCTGGTCATCACCGACGTGGTGATGCCCGACGAGAACGTGTTCGACCTCCTGCCGCGCATCAAGCGGGTGCGGCCGGAGCTGCCGATCATCGTGATGAGCGCGCAGAACACCTTCATGACGGCGATCCGCGCCTCCGAGCGGGGCGCCTACGAGTACCTGCCGAAACCCTTCGACCTGAAGGAGCTGATCGCCATCGTGGGCCGCGCGCTCTCGCGTCCCCGCGGGGCGCCCGCGCCCGGCGGCCCGCCGGAGAACGAAGACATCCCGCTGGTCGGGCGCTCGCCCGCCATGCAGGAGATCTATCGGGCACTCGCCCGGCTGATGCCCACCGACCTCACCGTGATGATCACCGGCGAATCCGGGACCGGCAAGGAGCTGGTGGCGCGGGCGCTGCACGATTACGGCCGCCGCCGCACCGGCCCGTTCGTGCCGGTCAACATGGCGGCGATCCCGCGGGACCTGATCGAGTCCGAGCTGTTCGGCCACGAGAAGGGCGCCTTCACGGGCGCCCTCCAGCGCTCGGCCGGCCGGTTCGAGCAGGCCGAGGGCGGCACGCTGTTCCTCGACGAGATCGGCGACATGCCCATGGAGGCGCAGACGAGGCTGCTGCGAGTGCTCCAGCAGGGCGAGTACACCACCGTGGGCGGCCGCGTCCCGATCCGCACCAACGTCCGCATCATCGCCGCCACCAACAAGGACCTGCGGGTCTCGATCCAGCAGGGCATCTTCCGCGAGGATCTGTTCTTCCGACTGAACGTCGTGCCGCTGCGGCTGCCGGCGCTGCGGGAGCGCTCCGAGGACGTGCCCGACCTGGTGCGCCACTTCTTCGTGCTGGTCGAGCGCGAGGGGCTCACGCGGAAATCGCTCGACGGCGACGCCATGGAGCGGCTCAAGCGCTACCGCTGGCCCGGCAACGTCCGCGAGCTGGAGAACCTCGTCCGGCGGCTCGCCGCCCTCTACCCGCAGGAGACCATCACCGGCCCGGTGATCGAGGCCGAGCTCGATACGCTGCCCCTCGCCACCCCGGCCTCCGGCACGGGCAACGGCGCGGCCCGCAAGGCCGGGGGCGACTCGGAGAGCCTGTCCAGCGCGGTGGAGCGCCACCTCTCGGACTACTTCTCGGGCTACCGGGACACGCTCCCGCCCCCCGGCCTGTATCACCGGATCCTGCGGGAGATCGAGGGTCCGCTGATCGGCGCGGCTCTCGCCGCCACCCGCGGCAACCAGATCCGCGCCGCCGAACTCCTCGGGGTCAACCGGAACACGCTGCGCAAGAAGGTGCGCGACCTCGACCTTCAGGTGTTCCGCACCGCGCGCTAGGCGGGGCGGGGGATCCCGGCCGCCGGCCGGGGCGTTCACCCCGGCGGCAGCGTCCAGATCCGCATCGGCCGCGCCAGGCCGCGCAGTTCCACGACCCCCACCGGCTCCAGGGTCCGGGCGCAGCGCTCGGCGAAGGAATCCGACACCAGGAGCGCGTGGCCCAGCGCCTCGCACTGGCTCTCGATCCGGCTCGCCTCGTTCACCGCCCGGCCGATGATCGTGAAATCGAGGCGCCGCCCGGTCCCGACATTGCCGTACACCACCGTGCCGAAATGGACGACGCAGTCCGCGGCGAGTTCCGGCAGCCCCGCCGCGCGGCGGCGCGCATTGAGGGCGACGTTGGCCGCGAGCGCCTCCGCGGCGGCGTCGAGGGCGCTGCCGCAGACCGGGCAGGGCAGGGCCCCGGCATCCGCAACCGGGAAGATCGCCAGGAACCCATCCCCGAGGAACTTCAGGATCTCGCCGCCGTGCCGCGCCACCGGGTCGCCGAGCGCGTCGAAATGCTCGTTGAGCCACGTGACCATGTCGGCTGAATCGGCCCGGTCGGACAGGGCCGTGAAGCCGCGCAGGTCCGTGAGCAGGATCGCGGCCGGGACGGCCCGCCCCTCGCCGCGCAGGATCTGCCCGTCGAGGACCCGCTCGGCGGTGGAGCGGCCGAGATAGGTGGCCGAGACCTCGCGCAGGGTGTTGGTCAGACCGATCTTGGCCACCGCCAGGGTCAGGAACGGCAGGATCTCGGCGATCGCCGCGAGATGCGCGTCGGCGAAGCCCGCGGGGGCGCGGCTGCAGAACGAGATCGCGACGCCGCGCAGGGCGGTGCCCGGCGCGAAGCCGACGATGTGGACCGCGTAGTCGGAACCGCCCTCGGCCCGCAGGTCCCGCAGGATCGGGAAGTCCGGCTCCGATCCCGGCGCGTCGAGGCGCCAGCGCCCGAAGGTCTCGTTCCGCTCTAAGAGCGCGTAGATCGGGCTGAGGCGCCAGCCGGATTCCTGCTCGGCCCCGTGGGGATTGGCCACGAAGGAGAGTCCCTCGCCGGCGTGCCAGCTCAAGCTGACGCCGCGCATCGTCGGATCGATGGCCGGGGTCATGACGCTGACCCGCCACAGGGGCACGCCCGCGCCGGCCAGCCCCTCGCAGAACCGCGCCAGCAGGGTGTCGTGGTCGTCCGTCGCGGTGGCGTGCCCGGCGATCCAGCGCGCGAGCTCCGTCATGTCCATCTGCTCTGGTCCGCCGCCTCGATCAGCCCCGGAGCGGTCACGGCCCGCGGAGACCGTTACCCGAGGATTGTGCATAGCTCCGTTAACCTTTCCGCGCGAGGCTCGCGCCATGGTCGTGCGCCGCCGGGTCAGAATGGTCGTTTTGCCGCTGGGTCTCTGGACCCTGTCGGCCCTCGTCGTCGGCTACTTCGTGTGGCAGGCCGAGAGCGGCAACCGCGGCCTCGAAGCCAAGAAGGCGCTGAAGATCCGCGCCTACGGCCTCAACCAGGAACTCGCCGCCGTGAAGGCGGAGCGCGCCACCTGGGAGCACCGCGTCGCCCTGCTCAAGAGCGATCAGATCGACCGCGACCTGCTGGAGGAGCGCGCGCGGATCGTCCTCGGCCGCGTCCACGCCAACGACGTGGTCATCATCACGCCCTGACCGGCGGGGCGCAGTATTCCCCAGTCCCGCAAGGCCTGCGCCGCGAAGATCCTCTGACAAGAGCGCCCGCCTGTCAGAGCGGCGGCCCTCGCTTTCCATCCGACGCTGTCCTACACCCCGACGAAGTCGCGTGGAATCACGGGGAGTGCGCCGATGGACGCCGCCAAGGATCCTGGCAAGGGGCCTGCCAAGGACGCTTCGTCCTCGCAATCGCCGGCGGAGAGCCCGCAGGCCGCCGAGGCGCACAAGCCTGCGCCGAACATGCCGCAATTCACCCGGGAGGAGGACCTCCACGCCTACCACGAGATGCTGCTGATCCGGCGCTTCGAGGAGAAGGCCGGCCAGCTCTACGGCATGGGCCTGATCGGCGGCTTCTGCCACCTCTATATCGGCCAGGAGGCCGTGGTGATCGGCATGCAGATGGCCTCGGTCGACGGCGACCAGGTCATCACCGGCTACCGCGACCACGGCCACATGCTGGCCTGCGGCATGGACCCGAAGGGCGTCATGGCCGAGCTGACCGGCCGCCGCGGCGGCTACAGCCGCGGCAAGGGCGGCTCGATGCACATGTTCTCCCGCGAGAAGCAGTTCTTCGGCGGCCACGGCATCGTCGGCGCGCAGGTCTCGCTCGGCACCGGCCTCGCCTTCGCCGACCATTACCGGGAGAACGGCAAGGTCAGCCTGACCTACATGGGCGACGGCGCCGCCAACCAGGGCCAGGTCTACGAGAGCTTCAACATGGCCGCGCTCTGGAAGCTGCCGGTCGTCTACGTGATCGAGAACAACCGCTACGCCATGGGCACCTCCGTGGCCCGGGCCTCGGCGCAGACGGACTTCTCGAAGCGCGGCCTCTCCTTCGGCATCCCCGGCGAGCAGGTCGACGGCATGGACGTGCGCACCGTGCGCGAGGCCGCTTCGCGGGCGATCGAGCACGCCCGCAGCGGCCAGGGCCCCTACATCCTGGAGATGCAGACCTACCGCTATCGCGGCCACTCGATGTCCGATCCCGCCAAGTACCGGACGAAGGACGAGGTCTCGAAGATGCGCGACGAGCACGACCCGATCGAGATGGTGCGCAAGCGCCTGCTCGAGCTGCACGGGGTGCCGGAGGCGGATCTCAAGGCGACGGACGCGAAGGTCCGCGAGACCGTGAACGCCTCGGCCGAGTTCGCCACCAACGATCCCGAGCCGGATCCCGCCGAGCTCTGGACCGACATCCTGCTGGACGCGCACGCCTGAGCGTGCGGACGCGACCGCTGGCCGCCCCCTTCACGAAAAGACGACCGCAGAGCTGAGCATGGCGACCGACATCCTGATGCCCGCCCTCTCGCCCACCATGGAGGAGGGCAAGCTCGCCAAGTGGCTGAAGAAGGAAGGCGATCCGATCAAGTCCGGCGACGTGCTGGCCGAGATCGAGACCGACAAGGCCACCATGGAGGTCGAGGCCATCGACGAGGGCGTCCTCGCCAAGATCCTGATCGCGGAGGGCACCGAGGGCGTGGCGGTCAACACGCCGATCGCCATCATCGCCGGCGAGGGCGAGGATCCGTCGAGCGTCCAGGCGGGCGGCGGCGCGAAACCCAACGGGACCGGCGGCCATCCGGCCCCGACCCCCGACATGCAGGCCGAGGGCCTGGCCGACAAGGCCGCGCCCGCCGCGAAATCCGGCGACGACGCGCCGAAGGCGCCCGCGGCGCCGGCCGTCATCACCAGCAAGGCCGACGAGCCGGTGATGGCGGAGTTCCCGGCCGACACGCCGATGGTGACCACCACGGTGCGCGAGGCCCTGCGCGACGCCATGGCCGAGGAGATGCGCCGCGACGGCGACGTCTTCGTCATGGGCGAGGAGGTCGCCGAGTACCAGGGCGCCTACAAGATCACCCAGAACCTGCTGCAGGAATTCGGCGCCAAGCGGGTGGTCGACACCCCGATCACCGAGCACGGCTTCGCCGGCATCGGCGTCGGCGCGGCGCTCGCCGGGCTGAAGCCGATCGTGGAGTTCATGACCTTCAACTTCGCCATGCAGGCGATCGACCACATCATCAACTCCGCGGCCAAGACCCTGTACATGTCCGGCGGCCAGCTCGGCTGCCCGATCGTGTTCCGCGGCCCCAACGGCGCGGCCGCCCGGGTCGGCGCCCAGCACAGCCACGACTACGCCGCCTGGTACTCCAACGTGCCCGGCCTCAAGGTGATCGCCCCCTACACGGCCTCGGACGCCAAGGGCCTGCTCAAGGCCGCGATCCGCGACCCGAACCCGGTGATCTTTCTCGAGAACGAAATCCTCTACGGCCAGTCCTTCCCGGTGCCGCAGCTCGACGACTTCGTGCTGCCGATCGGCAAGGCGAAGGTCCACCGCACCGGCAGCGACGTGACCATCGTGTCCTTCGCGATCGGCATGACCTACGCGCTCAAGGCCGCCCAGGCGCTGGCCGAGCAGGGGATCGAGGCGGAGGTCATCGACCTGCGCACGATCCGCCCGATGGATTCCGAGACGGTGGTCCGGTCGGTGAAGAAGACCGGCCGCTGCATCACCGTGGAGGAGGGGTTCCCGCAATCCGGCATCGGCGCCGAGATCGTGGCCCGCCTGATGGTCGACGCCTTCGACTACCTCGACGCCCCGGTCCTGCGCATCACCGGCAAGGACGTGCCGATGCCCTACGCGGCCAACCTCGAGAAGCTCGCCCTCCCCACGGTGGCGGAGGTCGTCGAGGCCGCCAAGAGCGTCTGCTACAAGTGACGGGCCGCGGGCGGGACACGCCATCCCGTCGCCGCCCCGGCAGGGGCCAAGGAACAGCCGGCGCGCCATGAGCAACGATTTCGCCGAACTCGCCATCCCGCCCGACGCCCAGGAACAGGGCGGCGTCGAGGTGCTGCGCGCCGCGGTGGTGGACGGCGCCGTGAGCGTCGCGCTCCGCCGCTCCTTCGACGATCCGGCGACCTGGGGCCGGCTCCTGGCCGACCTCGCCCGGCAGGCCGCCCGCGCCTACGCGCTGGAGACCGACATGTCGGAGGAGGAGGCGGTGGAGCGCATCCGCGCCGGATGGGAGGCCGAGGGGCTCGACCCCGGCGGCCTCAACTAGCGATGGTGTCCGACCATGGCTGAGGCGGCCGTCCGGCAGGCGACCTACGCGGATCTGGAAGCGGTCCCGGAGCATCTCGTCGCCGAGATCATCGACGGAGTGCTGGAGACGCATCCGCGGCCGCGGCCCCGGCACGCGATGGCGGCGTCCGACCTATCCTCCGTGCTGGGCACCCCGTTCCGCTATGGGCGTGGCGGTCCCGGAGGCTGGATCTTCATGATCGAACCGGAGCTTCATCTCGGCCCCGACGTGGTCGTGCCGGATCTCGCGGGTTGGCGCCGCGCGCGGATGCCGACCGAACCCGAGGACGCCTTCATCACGACCCCGCCGGACTGGGTCTGCGAGATCCTCTCGCCCTCCACCACCCGCCTCGACCGGGGTCCGAAGCGCCGCATCTACGCGGAAGCCTTGATCGGTCACCTCTGGCTGCTCGATCCGGCCGCGGGCGTGCTCGAAGGTTTCGCCCTCGCGGACGGGCGCTGGGTCCTCCTCGCCACGATCCAGCGCGGCGAGACCGTGGCGCTGCCGCCCTTCGACGCCGTCCCGTTTCCCCTCGACGACCTGTTCCCCTTCGACGATCCGGCCGCCCCGGCCTTGCCCGAGACCTGATGCCATGCCGATCAACGTGCTGATGCCCGCGCTCTCGCCCACCATGGAGAAGGGCAACCTCGCCAAGTGGCTGAAGAAGGAGGGCGATCCGATCAAGTCCGGCGACGTGCTGGCCGAGATCGAGACCGACAAGGCCACCATGGAGGTCGAGGCCATCGACGAGGGCGTCCTCGCCAAGATCCTCGTCCCCGAGGGCACCGCGGACGTGCCGGTCAACGACCTGATCGCCATCATCGCGGGCGAGGGCGAGGACCCGTCGAGCGTCCAGGCCGGCGGCGCGCCGAAGGCGGCCTCCAACGGGGCGGCCGAATCCAAGCCTGAGCCCAAGGCCGACGCCTCGGCGGCCGACCAGAACACCACGCCCGGCGGCGGCCACATGTCGTACGAGCGGGTCAACGCCGCGCCGGAGGGCGCGCAGCCGAGCGGCGCCCCGCAGGCGGGCGCGGCCGGATCCGGCGGACGGGTCTTCGCCTCGCCGCTCGCCCGGCGAATCGCCAAGCAGGAGGGCGTCGAGCTCGGCGCCGTCCAGGGCAGCGGGCCGCACGGCCGCATCATCGCCCGCGACGTCCAGGCCGCGAAGGCCTCCGGCGCCACCAGGGCGCCCGCGCCGCAGGCCGCCGCCGAGGCGCCGAAGGCGGCCGCCCCGAAGGCCGCCCCCGCGGCCGGCGCGCCGGCCGGCCTCACGGTCGATCAGGTCCGGGGCTTCTTCGCCAAGGATTCCTACGAGGAAGTGCCCCTCGACGGCATGCGCAAGACCATCGCCAAGCGCCTCACCGAGGCGATGCAGGTGGCCCCGCACTTCTACCTCACGGTGGATTGCGAGCTCGACGCCCTGATGAAGCTGCGCGAGACGCTGAACGGCGCCGCCGGCAAGGACAAGGACGGCAAGCCGGCCTTCAAGCTCTCGGTGAACGACTTCGTCATCAAGGCGATGGGCCTCGCGCTTACCCGGGTCCCGGCCGCCAACGCGGTCTGGGCCGAGGACCGGATCCTGCGCTTCAAGAACGCCGAGGTCGGGGTCGCGGTGGCGATCGACGGCGGGCTGTTCACCCCGGTGATCCGCAGGGCGAACGAGAAGACGCTCTCGACCATCTCCAACGAGATGAAGGATTTCGCGGCGCGCGCCCGGGCGAAGAAGCTGAAGCCGGAGGAATACCAGGGCGGCGTCACCTCGGTGTCGAACCTCGGCATGTTCGGGATCAAGCACTTCACGGCGGTGATCAACCCGCCGCAATCGAGCATCCTGGCGGTGGGCGCGGGCGAGAAGCGCGTCGTCGTGAAGGACGGGGCACCGGCGGTGGTCCAGGTGATGACCGCCACCCTGTCGTGCGACCACCGGGTGCTCGACGGGGCGCTCGGCGCGGAGCTGGTCTCGGCCTTCAAGGGGCTGATCGAGAACCCGATGGGCATGCTGGTGTGAGGGGCGACTCTGCTATGATCGCCTGAGCGATCAAAGGAGAGTCGCGTGTCCGAAGTTACCGATCTGGTTCTGCCGGTCCTTCAACGGATGCAGAGCGACATCGCCGAGGTGAAGCGCGATGTCGCAGCGATCAGGACGACCCTGACGGGTCATACCGAGAAGCTCGAAGAACTGGAGATCTACGTCGCCTACGAGACCGGCCTCGGCACGCAGGCGAAGGCGGATCTCCAGACGATCAAGAAGACGATCAAGGCCATGGAGCAGCGGCTAGGCGCGCTGGAGACCTCGTCCTGATCGCCGCGTCAACGACGGTGCGGGCGCGCGCCACACAGCGGAGAGCTGAGACACGATGTCCGACACCTACGACGTCCTCATTATCGGCGCCGGGCCCGGCGGCTACGTCACGGCGATCCGGGCGGCGCAGCTCGGCTTCAAGACCGCGGTGGTCGACCGCGAGCACCTGGGCGGCATCTGCCTGAACTGGGGCTGCATCCCCACCAAGGCCCTGCTCCGCTCGGCCGAGATCTACCACTACTTCCAGCACGCCGGCGATTACGGCCTGACCGCCGAGAAGGTCGGGTTCGACACGGCCGCGATCGTGAAGCGCTCGCGCGGGGTCTCGGGCCGGCTCAACGGCGGCGTCGGCATGCTGCTCAAGAAGAACAAGGTCGACGTGATCTGGGGCGAGGCCGCGGTCGACAGCGTCGCCAAGGGCAACCAGCCCGGCCAGGTCACCGTCACGGAGACCAAGCGCGCCGAGCCGCCGAAGGGCGCCAAGGGCGCCGGCACCTACAGCGCCAAGCACATCATCGTGGCGACCGGCGCCCGGCCCCGGGCGATCCCCGGCATCGAGCCCGACAAGAAGCTGATCTGGACCTACTACGAGGCCATGGTCCCCGAGACGATGCCCAAGAGCCTGCTGGTGATGGGCTCGGGCGCCATCGGCATCGAGTTCGCCTCGTTCTACCGGACCATGGGCGCCGAGGTGACCGTGGTCGAGCTGCTGCCGCAGATCCTGCCGGTGGAGGATGCCGAGATCGCAGGCCTCGCCCGCAAGCGCTTCGAGAAGCAGGGCATCAAGATCCTCACGGGCGCCAAGGTGACCAAGGTCGAGAAGGGTGCCGACTCGGTCACGGCGACCATCGAGGGCGGCGACGGAAAGTCACAGACCATCACGGCGGAGAAGCTGATCTCGGCGGTGGGCGTGGTCGGCAACATCGAGGGGATCGGCCTGGAAAAGCTCGGGGTTAAGATCGACCGCGGGATCGTGGTGACGGACGGGCTCGGCCGCACCAACGTGCCCGGCCTTTACGCCATCGGCGACGTCGCGGGCCCGCCGATGCTCGCCCACAAGGCCGAGCACGAGGGCGTCATCTGCATCGAGACGATCAAGGGCCTGCACACCCACCCGATGGACAAGGCCAAGATCCCGGGCTGCACCTACTGCCAGCCGCAGATCGCCAGCGTCGGGCTGACCGAGGCCAAGGCCAAGGAGCAGGGGTTTTCCGTGAAGGTCGGCCGCTTCCCCTTCGCGGGCAACGGCAAGGCGATCGCGCTCGGCGAGCCGGACGGGCTGATCAAGACCGTGTTCGACGCCAAGACCGGCCAGCTGCTCGGCGCCCACATGGTCGGCGCCGAGGTGACCGAGCTGATCCAGGGCTACGTGGTGGCGATGAACCTGGAGAGCACCGAGGAGGAGCTGATGCACACGGTGTTTCCGCACCCGACGCTCAGCGAGATGATGCACGAGAGCGTGCTGGATGCGTATGGGAAGGTGATCCATACGTAGGCGGACCTGGGTCCTGTGGTCGTCGACGCCAAGTCTCGGGCTCGACGACAATAGGACTTATCCGCGCCCCACCTCCACCGGCTCCGCCTCCTCCAGCGCCGGCACATACGCGCACCATTCACAGATCCCCCGCTCGGCCCCCCGCTTGGCATTCCGCTGCGAGCAGAGCGGGCACACCAAGAGGATCAGCCGCGCGCCGGAGCGCAGGGCCAACCCGCGGCCGCGGAACGTGACTTCGGTGGCGCCGTCCCCCAGGGGACGCTCGCGGATCCAGGCGCTCACGACGCGCCGCCCCCGGCCGGTCCCGCGCGCCGAAAAAGATCCGATCCCATCCGCATGCCGAAGCCGCCCCCCAGCCCTGCTGCCAAGATTGTTCCCGCAGGGATAAGCATTGAGCCGGCGAATGGCTCCGCTTGCGGCCGTGCAGCGGACCGGGATGCGCGCGCGGCCGATCGCCCGTATGAATCGCCGCGACACGGAGCGCGAGCGGGACGGGATTCGATGCAGGGCGAACACGACGCAGCGGCCGGCGGCCTTCCCACCTTCGCCGACGTGGCATGCGCCGCGGAGCGCATCGCCGGGGTGGCGCACCGCACACCGGTCCTGACCTCGCGCACCGCGGACGCGATGACCGGCGCGCGGCTATTCTTCAAGGCCGAGAACCTGCAGCGGGCCGGCGCCTTCAAGTTCCGCGGGGCCTACAACGCGATCAGCGCTTTGTCCGAAGCGGAGCGCGCCCGCGGGGTGATCACCTTCTCGTCGGGCAACCATGCCCAGGCCATCGCCCTGGCGAGCCGGCTCCTCGGCACCGCCGCCACGATCATCATGCCGGCGGACGCCCCCGCGGCGAAGATCGAGGGCACCCGGGGCTACGGCGCCGAGGTGGTCCTGTACGATCGCTACACCCAGGACCGGGAGGCCCTCGGCCGGGAGATCGCGGGGCCGCGGGGCCTGACGCTGATCCCGCCGTTCAATCATCCCGACGTCATCGCCGGGCAGGGCACGCTGGCTCAGGAGCTGATCGAGACGGCGGGGCCGCTCGACGTGCTGGTCGCCTGCCTGGGCGGCGGCGGACAGCTCGCCGGCTGCGCCCTCGCCGCGGCCGAGCTGTCGCCGGGCTGCCGGGTGATCGGCGTCGAGCCGGAGGCCGGCAACGACGGGCAGCGCTCGTTCCGCGAGGGCCGGATCGTGACGATCCCGGTGCCCCGCACCCTCGCCGACGGGGCGCAATCGACCGCCCTCGGCGACCTCACCTTCGCGCTCATCCGCCGGCACGTCGCCGACATCGTCACGGTCACGGACGCCCAGCTCGTGGAGACCATGCGGTTCTTCGCCAGCCGGATGAAGATCGTGGTCGAGCCGACCGGCTGCCTCGCGGCGGCGGCGGTGCTCAACGGGCTCGTGGATGTCCGGGACAAGCGCGTCGGCGTGGTGATCAGCGGCGGCAACGTCGACCTGGCGAGTTTCGCCCGGCTCGTCGGCGAGGCGGCCTGACGCGCGGAATGACCGGCCGGTGTGACCCGGGCGCGGTGGACCCGCCGCCGACGGATGCTTATCTTGTGTCTGTCAGAATGCGCGTCCCCGGGCCTTGAACCCGGTTGGGCGGGAGGGTGACGATGTCGACTGGGTTCAAGGTTCTCTCGCTGACCGATCGGGCCGCCGACCGGATCAAGGCGATCATGGCGGATGCCGACCGGCCGATCGCCGGCCTGCGGGTCGGCGTCCGCAACGGCGGCTGCGCGGGCATGTCGTACACGATGGAATACGCGGAAGGCGCCAAACCCGGCGAGGACGTGGTCGAGGATCGCGGCGTGCGGGTGTTCGTCGATCCAAAGGCGGTGCTGTTCCTGCTCGGCACCGAGATGGACTTCACCACCAACAAGCTGGCGTCCCAGTTCGTGTTCAACAACCCGAACCAGACCTCGGCCTGCGGCTGCGGCGAGTCGGTGGCGATCACGCCGGTCTCCGAGGACCGGATGCCGGCCCGGGCCTGATCCCGACGCCGCTCAGGCCACCTGCGACAGGGACTCGGCCGCGTCGTCCACGGCGCGGTTGCGGCCCGCGCGCTTGGCGGCGAACATGCACAGGTCGGCCCGCTCCATCAGCGAGGCCGGCGTGTCGCCCTGGCGCAGCACCGCCACGCCCAGCGAGACCGTGATCTTGCCGAGCGACTCGCCGGTGGAGCGCTTGATCAGCTCGCGCCCCATCACGCTGGCCCGGACGGTCTCGGCCAGCTGCCGGGCCCCGGCGCGGTCCACCCCGGGCAGCACGATGCCGAATTCCTCGCCGCCGAACCGGGCGAGCTGGGCCTGCTTGCCCGCGCTCTCGCGCATGACGATTGCCACGAGCCGCAGGACCTGATCGCCCGTCAGGTGGCCGTACAGGTCGTTGAAGCGCTTGAAGAAGTCGATGTCGAGGATGATCAGGCTCATCGGGCTCGGACGCAGACGCGCCGCCTCGACCGTCGCCTTCAGGGTCTCCTCGAACTGCTTGCGGTTCGACAGGCCGGTCAGGGTGTCGGTGAGGCTCTCGAGCCGGGTCGCCTCGAGGGTCTCGCGCAGGGTCTCGATCTCGCCGCGGGTGTCGCGCATCCGCGCTTCCAGGACCCGGTTGTTCACCGCCACCTCGCGGGTGGTGGAGACCAGCGTCGACAGGATCTCGCCCAGCCGCGCCCGGCTCGGGGGACCCTGCGCGAGGTCGAGGGCGAGCCCGCGCAGGGATTCGCCGTACTGGGCGGTGGAGCCGAGGGACAGGTCGAGGATCTCGGTCACCGCCGCGATCTCGGTCAGGATCATCCGGCCGACATCGTCGGCGGCATTCGCCAGCCGCCGCCCGTCCAGATAGGTCTCGTGCAGGTCGTCGATATCCAGCTCGGTCAGGCGGCCGTTCTGCGTGGTCAGGCGCTTCACCGCGTCGCCGAGCAGCGGGGATTCCCCCGACGCGTAGGCGTACCAGACGGCGTAGGCGCGCGGCGTCGCGCAGGGACCGTAATCGCGGATCAGGTCGTGGGTGCGCTTCGCCAGGGCGAAGCTGCGATCACGATCCGAAGGAATCTCGTGGCTCATCCCTGTCCCGCCGCCTCAAGTCGCCGACGCTTCGAAACGCCGCGGCCCGGAAATCAATCTAGGGCAGGGAAGTAGCCGGACAGTTAAGCCGTAGAGACGCCTGTTACTTCTCTTTCTTTGCCGAAACTGGACGAAGCAGGAAGGCCGGAACGTGCGAGCCGAGGCCGACGGGCGTGTCGCCGTCCGGCTCGGGCCGGCGCCCGCGTTCCTCGCGGCCGCCCTCGGGGCGCGGCCCCGACCGCCCCTCGTTGCGCGGCGCCGGACGTGCCTCGGTCCGCGGGGTCGCGGCACCACTGCGCCCGCCGCGCGACCGGGAGCGGCCCGCCGCCTCGCCGGTGGCCCGCATCTCTGCGGCCCCGGTCTCGGCCGTTGCGCTGTCCGCGGCCGGACGGTCCGGGGCCCGGTCCGCGGGCTTGCCCGACGCCCTGGCCGGACGCGCGCCGCGGCGGGTGTCGCCGGAGCGGCCGCGATGCCGGGTGCCGGTCTCGGCCGAGGACGCGGCCACCGTCGACAGGTCGCCGTCGAACCAGGGGATCGGCTGCCCGATGAGCGACTCGATCGCGCCGATGGATCGGGAATCCTCGGAGGAGGCCAGCGTGTAGGCCGTGCCCGACCGGCCGGCGCGGCCGGTGCGGCCGATCCGGTGGACGTAGTCTTCCGGATGATGCGGCACGTCGAAGTTGAAGACGTGGCTGACCGCCGGGATGTCGAGGCCGCGGGCCGCGACGTCGCTGGCGACGAGGAGCGCGGTCTCGCCGTTGCGGAAGGCGTCCAGGGCGGTCGTGCGCGCGCGCTGATCCATGTCGCCGTGGAGGGCCGCCGCGTCGAAGCCGTGGCTGACCAGCGACTTCTGCAGCAGGGCGACGTCGCGCTTGCGGTTGCAGAAGATGATCCCGTTCTTCAGCGCGGCCTCGCCGCGGATCAGGTCGCGCAGGCGCTCGCGCTTGGCCTGCCCCTCGGCGCCGGTGGCGACGAGGCGCTGCGTGATCGTCGCGGCGGTGGAGGCGGGCCGGGCCACCTCGACCCGCTGCGGGTTGTGCAGGAACATGTCCGCCAGCCGCTCGATCTCCGGCGGCATGGTGGCGGAGAAGAACAGGGTCTGCCGGGTGAACGGCACCATCTTCACGATGCGCTCGATATCGGGAATGAACCCCATGTCGAGCATGCGGTCGGCCTCGTCGATCACCAGCAGCTCGACCCCGGTGAGCAGCAGCTTGCCGCGCTCGAAATGGTCGAGGAGGCGGCCCGGCGTGGCGATCAGCACGTCGGTGCCGCGCATGAGCTTGGCGTCCTGCTCGGCGAAGGAGACGCCGCCGATGATCAGCGCGACGTTGAGCTTGTGGTTGGTGCCGTAGCGGTCGAAGTTCTCGACCACCTGGGCCGCCAGCTCGCGGGTCGGCTCGAGGATCAGCGTCCGCGGCATCCGGGCGCGGGCCCGGCCATTCTCCAGGAGCGTCAGCATCGGCAGCGTGAACGCCGCGGTCTTGCCGGTGCCGGTCTGGGCGATGCCGAGGACGTCGCGGCGTGCCAGGACATGGGGAATGGCCTCGGCCTGGATCGGCGTCGGTTCGGTGTAACCCGCCGTCTCGACGGCGTTCAGGACTTTTTCGCTCAGTCCCAGGTCGGTAAAAGGCATCTGCGTTCAGGAACCGTTGCGCGCCGAGCCGGCGCGATGGACACCGTCGCGGCAACGGCTGGGGAAGGCTCGCGCGGGAATCTCCCGGGGCCGCAGGGCGCATGGTCCCTGTCAGTTAGGGGCTTGGCGCGGCTTGTCAATCTCACAATGCCCATCGGCGCGCCATCGCGCACAGGCGATCGCGGCCGGTCAGGGCCTCACGGCGTCGGCCGCGGGGACCAGGCAGGGGTTCAGACGCGCGGCCCGGGCGGCGTCGGCGGCGATCGCACCGGTCGTTTCGGGATCGACCGGCGCCCGCGGCGCGTCGAGGGCCAGCCGGACGGCGCCCTCGTCGGGCTGGCTCAACCGCGCGAGCTGGAGGGCGGCGATCACGGCCAGGAGCCCGACGAACCCCGCCATCCGCAGCGCCCAGGGGAGGGGCCCCGCCACCCGGGCGGGGGCGGCCCGGTCCGGGCTCGCGGCAGCGGCATGCGGTCCGGCCTGGCCGTCCGGGGGCCGGCGCCTGCCGAAGGGCCTGACGCCCCGGTCGTCGCCTCTGTGCATGGCAGGTCTCTCGGCCGAGCCACAAGCCGGCCCTCGACGCCGGACCTTCGGGGAACAGGGTTAACCGCCACCTTACGGCGGCGCGAATGCCCCACCCTCAGTTGTGCCAGAATATAACGACCACCCGCGCGGCACCTCCGCGGTGCGCGGGATGATCTCCCGGGTCTCACCGGCGGCCGCCACAGCATCGTGGCCTTGCCCTCCGGCTAGTCTTCCCGGTTTCTCGGCCATAGACTCGGATTGCCCCGCGCCGATTGTGCCGGGAGCTCGGGGATACGTCTCATTAGTCTTCATCTTTCGTTGACGGGAAACCGCTAGTCTGACGGTGCTTGTTGCAGGAAAGCGACAGACCCGCCGATCGAGAGCGCCTAGAAGGCTGCCGGCTCAAGCTAACCAGGACCTTTGGAATCATGAAGAAGCTTCTCCTTGCGTCGACCGTTCTTGCGGGCATGACCGTCACAGCATCCGCGGCCGATCTTCCCCGCCGCGCCGCTCCGCCGCCAGTGTTCACGCCGGTTCCCGTCTTCACCTGGACCGGCTTCTACTTCGGTGTGAACGCCGGCTACGGCTTCGATGCCAACAGCCGCAACACCACCAACTACGCCCTGCCGTACGGCTCGGTGGTCAACTCGCCCGATACCAACGCCGTCATCAGCGTCAACAACCGCAACAACAACGACGGTTTCACCGGCGGCGCCCAGATCGGCTATAACTATCAGTTCACGCCGGGCTCGGGCTTCGTGGTCGGTTTCGAGGCTGACGCGCAGTACGTCGACTTCGCCCGCCGCGCCAACGGCACGCAGAACTACACGGGCGTCGGCGCCCCGGGCTACGCCTTCTCGCCGCCGCGCGCCTACGTGGCCACCAGCGGCAACGGCCTCGACTACTTCGGCACCGTGCGCGGCCGCCTCGGCTACGCCTTCGACCGCACCCTCGTGTACGGCACCGGCGGCTTCGCCTACGGCTCGGGCCAGGACGACCAGAACTTCGCCGGCAACCGCTTCCGCGACAGCTTCCGCACCGGCTACGCCGTCGGCGGCGGCATCGAGTACGCCCTGCCCACCGACTCGTTCCTGAACTTCTTCAAGTCCTCGGCCGTGACGCTGAAGGTCGAAGGCCTGTACGTGAACCTCGACCGTCAGAAGAACGCCGCCAGCGGCGTGTTCTACCCGACGATCCTGGCCCCGAACGGCACCGCCTACCTGAACGGCGCCGCCGCCAACACCGAGTTCGCGGTCGTCCGCGCCGGCGTCAACTACAAGTTCGGCTCGTACTGAGACCGGACATCGGAGCCGGCACCGCCGGCTCCATGCATGGGAAGGGCCCGGCCGCATGGTCGGGCCCTTTCGCGTGTCCGGGCTCGTTCGCGTGTCCGGACCACGGCCGGCGCGGGTGCGACATGCGGGTCCGGAACCGGGCCGGCATCAGACGATTGGCCCGGCGGCGCCGCATCGCGAGCGGGCGCTCCGGAGCGATCAGCCGTGCGCAGCCCAATCCTCCCTCTCGCGCTGGCGGTCTTCGGCCTCTCCGGCACGCCAGTCGGCGCGCAGGACGCCACCGTGATCGGCAACAACACGGTGCTGCCCGGAACCGGACCGGGCACCGCGACGGACGGCAGCAGCGCCGGCCGGATGATGGAGGCCGCGAGCGCCGAGGATGCCGCCAAGCGTCAGGGGCTCAAGCCGGCCGCGTTCCTCGCCACGACGATGATCGGCGTGGAGGTGCGCAACGCCGCCGGCGAGAGCGTCGGCAAGATCGACGATCTCCTGATCACCGACGGCGGGACGTTCAAGGCGGTGGTGATCGATGTCGGCGGATTTCTCGGACTGGGCAGCAAGCGCATCGCGGTGGATCCCGGCGCGCTGGTCCTGCGGCCGGGGGGGAGCCGCTTCTCGGCGATCCTCACCCTGAGCCGGGACACGGTGGCGGCGGCTCAGCCCTTCGACCCGGCGAAGGCGATCCCCGGGCGCTGACCGCCGTCCCGGGGACCGCGACCGCCCTCAGATATCCAGGTCCGCCCCCTCGGCGAAGGCCGCGCGCTCGCTGATGAAGGCGAAGCGGGCCTCGGGCTTGTTGCCCATCAGGCGCTCGACCGTGTCGCCGGTGGACTCCCGGGCCTCGTCCAGGACCGCGACGCGCAGGAGCGTGCGCTTCTTCGGGTCCATGGTGGTCTCCTTGAGCTGGGCCGGCATCATCTCGCCCAGGCCCTTGAACCGCCCGATCTCGACCTTGCCGCCCTTGAACACCGTCTTGGTGATGCGCTCCCGGTCGGCATCGTCCCGGGCATAGGCCACCTTCGAGCCCTGCTGCAGCCGGTAGAGCGGCGGGATCGCCAGGTAGAGGTGGCCGCGGTCGATCAGCTTCGGCATCTGCCGGTAGAAGAAGGTGATCAGCAGCGAGGCGATGTGGGCGCCGTCGACGTCGGCGTCCGTCATGATGATCACCTTGTCGTAGCGCAAGTCCGTCTCGCGGAAGGCCGCGCCGGTGCCGCAGCCGAGCGCCAGCGTCAGGTCCGAGATCAGCTGGTTGGCGCCGAGCTTGTCGCGCGACGCCGAGGCGACGTTGAGGATCTTGCCGCGCAAGGGGAGGATCGCCTGGGTCGCCCGGTCGCGGGCCTGCTTGGCCGAGCCGCCGGCCGAGTCGCCCTCGACGATGAAGATCTCCGAGCCCGCGGTGCCGGCCGCCGAGCAATCGGCGAGCTTGCCGGGCAGGCGCAGCTTCCGGGTCGCGCTCTTGCGGGCGACCTCCTTCTCCTGGCGGCGGCGCAGGCGCTCCTCGGCCCGGTCGATCACCCAGTCGAGCAGCTTGTTGGCCTGCGCCGGGGAGGCGGCGAGCCAGTGGTCGAAGGCGTCCCGCACCGCCGTCTCGACGATGCGCTGCGCCTCCACGGTGGCGAGCTTGTCCTTGGTCTGGCCCTGGAACTCGGGCTCGCGGATGAACACCGACAGCATCGACGCGCAGGTGGCCATGACGTCGTCGGTGGTCACCGCCGTCATGCGCTTGGCCTGGTTCACCCGCTCGGCATGCTCGCGCAGGCCCCGCAGCAGGGCGACGCGCAGGCCGGCCTCGTGGGTGCCGCCCTCCGGCGTCGGGATCGTGTTGCAGTAGGAATGCGAGACCCCGTCGTCGGCGACCATCCAGGCCACCGCCCATTCCAGCGACCCGTGGGAGCCCGGCTTGGTGATCTTGCCGGTGAACATCGCCTCGGTGACCAGCTCCTTGCCGTCGATGTCCCGGGCGAGGTAGTCGCGCAACCCGTCGGGGAAGCGGTGCACGGCCTCGGCCGGCACGCCCTCCAGCCCCTCGAGGAGGGCGGGGGCGCAGCGCCAGCGGATCTCGACGCCGCCGAACAGGTAGGCCTTCGAGCGCGCCATCTTGAACAGGCGGCGCGGGTCGAACTTCAGCGAGCCGAAGATCTCGGCATCGGGGTGGAAGCGCACCCGCGTCCCGCGCCGGTTCTGCACCCGCCCGACCAGCTCCAGCGCCCCCTGCGCGTGACCGCGCGAGAACGTCTGGCGATAGAGGGTCTGGTTGCGGGCGACCTCGACCTCCAGCACGTCGGAGAGCGCGTTCACCACCGAGATGCCGACGCCGTGCAGGCCGCCGGAGGTCTCGTAGACCTTCGAGTCGAACTTACCTCCGGCGTGCAGCGTGGTCATGATGACCTCGAGCGCCGACTTGCCTGGGAATTTCGGATGCGGGTCCACCGGGATGCCGCGGCCGTTGTCGGTGATCACCAGGGAGCCGGATTCCTCCAGCTCCACCTCGATGAAGCTGGCGTGGCCGGCCACCGCCTCGTCCATGGAATTGTCGATCACCTCGGCGAAGAGGTGGTGCAGCGCCCGCTCGTCGGTGCCGCCGATATACATGCCGGGCCGGCGCCGGACCGGCTCCAGACCCTCCAGCACCTCGATGTCGGACGCGGTGTAGCCGGCCTCGGGCTCGGCCGCCGCGAGGGTCGGCACGGAGGTCGAGGCGGCCAAGCGCCGCCGCGCCTCGGGCGGCCGGGCGGCGGGCCCCTTGCTACCCGGCCCGAACAGGTCGCGCGCCGGATCGCTCACGCGCGGCCTCCGCGCGCGGGGGGCGTCGCTCGGCTCCGGCTCGCGCAGACGGTTCTGGAGAGGACGGGTCTGGGATTTCGGAGCATGCGCCTTCATCCCCGCATGGTAGCGGAACAAAACAGAAACATCAAAGCCCTTCGCCTGCGGGCGATGGGGCCACATCATCGCATGTTGCGCCGCCGCGAGCGAGGGCCGGCGCGGAGCCGCCGTCCGGGACGGCCGCGCCGTCCGTCATCACGACGTTGCACAACAAAGGGTTAAAGCTTTCCCGCGGGCTGTCCGTCCAATCTCGGCAGTTCTCCACCGGAACGGCGCGGGCGGATGGACGTTATCGAGGGAGATGTGACTTGACCGTGGTCACGGAGCCGCTGTCCGGGGAGTTGCAGTCGATGAGTGACGCCGCAATCGAGGCGCGCCGCCTCACCCTGATCCGGTTCGAGCACGCCGCCGGCGCCGCCTTCGGGTTCGAGGACGAGGCGGTCGGCCTCCCCCAGACCCGCGCCCTGGTGAACGCCACGACGATCGCGCTGGCGACCTTCGCGACCGCAGTGGCGGCGACCATCACCTACCTGGTCTGAGCCAGACAGGATCTGCTCAGCGCGTCCTATCTTCGCAACGACGGGTTGCGCACGCCGTCGCGGGGCCGGCACAATCTCCAAGTCACACCCTCATTCTGAGGTGCCTGAGCGGAGCGGCAGCCTCGCAGGAGGCGTTAGGAAGCCCTTGCAATCCGTGGCGCCCGCCCTCGCGGCCCGCTGACGGTCACGTCAGGTGAGGGCCGCGGTTCGGATCATCCACGCCCCTCCGCTCCTGCGCGTCCCTCAGCCCGTACGCGACTTCTTCACCGGCGCCTTCTTGGCGGCCGGCTTCTTCGCGGCGGTCTTCTTGGCCGCCGGCTTGTCGCCGGTCGCTGCCCGTGCCGAGGTCTTGGCACCGGTCTTGGCGCCGGTCTTGCGCGTCCCACCCCGCTTGACCGGCTTGCCGCCGCCCGAGGCGCGCTTGGCGTTCACCAGGGCGATCGCCTCGTCCAGCGTGAGCGCGTCGGCGCTCATCGTCTTCGGCAGGGTGGCGTTGACCTCGCCGTCGCTGACGTAGGGGCCGTACTTGCCGGCCTTGACCACGAGGTCGCGCCCGCTCGCCGCATCTTTGCCGAGCGGCCGGCCCGGATCGGCGGCCGGACGGCCGCGCCCGCCCCCCTGCTCCTTGGCGACGATCAGGTCGATGGCGCGGTTGGCCCCGATCTCCAGCACGTCGTCGTCCTTGCCGAGATTGGCGTAGGTCTTCCCGTGCTGCACGTAGGGGCCGAAGCGGCCGAGACTGGCCAGGATCGGCTCGCCGGTCTCGGGATGGCGCGCCACCTCCCGGGGCAGGGCCAGCAGGGCCAGCGCCTTGTCCAGGCCGACTTCGGAGGGCGAGAGGCCCTTCGGCAGGGAGGAGCGCTTCGGCTTCTCGGCGCCCTTCTCGGTCGAGGCCTCGCCGAGCTGGACGAAGGGCCCGAAGCGGCCGTCGCGGATCGTCACCGGCAGGCCGGTGGCGGGATCGTTGCCCAGCACCCGGACGCCCGGCTGCCCGCCCTCGGCCGACGAACCGTCGCCGTCGCCGTCCACCCCCGAGGCCGAGAGCTGGCGGGTGTACTTGCACTCCGGGTAGTTCGAGCAGCCGATGAAGGCGCCGAACTTGCCGAGCTTCAGCGAGAGCTGGCCGGCGCCGCAGGTCGGGCAGGTGCGCGGGTTCGAGCCGTCGCCCTTGTCGGGGAAGATGTGCGGGCCGAGGAGGCCATTGAGCGCCTCCAGCACGTCGGTGACGCGCAGCTCCTTGGTCTCGCCGATGGCGGCCGAGAAATCGCGCCAGAAGTCGCGCAGCACCGCCCGCCAGTCGATCTCGGCGTTGGAGACCCGGTCGAGCTGCTCCTCCAGGTCGGCGGTGAAGTCGTACTCGACGTAGCGCCGGAAGAAGCTCTCCAGGAAGCCCGTGACGAGGCGCCCCTTGTCCTCCGGCTGCAGCCGCTTCTTCTCGATCTTGACGTACTCGCGATCCCGCAGGGTCTGGAGGACCGCCGCGTAGGTCGAGGGCCGGCCGATGCCGAGTTCCTCCATGCGCTTCACGAGGCTCGCCTCGGAGTAGCGCGGCGGCGGCTCGGTGAAATGCTGGGTCGAGGCGATGCGCTCGCGGGTCAGCGGGTCGCCGGCCTTCATGGGCGGCAGGCGGCGGCTCTCCTCGTCCTCCTCGTCGTCCTTGCCCTCCTGGTAGAGGGCCAGGAAGCCGTCGAACTTCACCACCTGGCCGGTGGCGCGCAGGTCGATCTGGCGGGGGCCGACCCGCGCGGTGACCTCCACGGTGGTGCGCTCCAGCTCGGCCGATTCCATCTGGCTCGCCATGGTGCGGGTCCAGATCAGGTCGTAGAGCTTGGCCTGCTCCGGCTCCAGGTAACGCGCGACCATCTTGGGCAGGCGGCCCATGTCGGTCGGCCGCACCGCCTCGTGGGCCTCCTGGGCGTTCTTGGCCTTGACGCTGTACTTGCGCGGCACGTCCGGCACGTAGCGGTCGCCGAACTCCTTGCCGATCACCCGGCGGGCGTCCTGGATCGCCTCCGGCGCCATGTCGACGCCGTCGGTCCGCATGTAGGTGATGATGCCGACCGTCTCGCCGCCGGTATCGACGCCCTCGTAGAGACGCTGGGCGACCCGCATGGTCTGGGCCGGCGCCATCCCGAGCTTGCGCGAGGCCTCCTGCTGCAGGGTCGAGGTGGTGAAGGGCGGCTGCGGATGGCGCTTGGCGGGCTTCGCCTCCACGCTCGCCACCTGGAAGGTCGCGAGTTCGAGGTCGCGCTTGAACGCGGCTGCGTCGTCGCCGGTACCGACGTCGAGGCGCTGGATCCGCTTGCCGTCGGCGCCGACGAGGCGGGCCTCGAAGGTCGCGCCGTCGGCGGTGGTCAGCGTCGCGATGATCGTCCAGTACTCGCGCGGCTTGAACCGCTCGATCTCCATCTCGCGCTCGACCACGAGCCGCAGGGCCACCGACTGCACGCGGCCGGCCGAGCGGGCGCCCGGCAGCTTGCGCCACAGGACCGGCGAGAGGTTGAAGCCCACGAGGTAGTCCAGCGCCCGGCGCGCCAGGTAGGCGTCGACCAGCGCCTGGTCGATCTCGCGCGGCTTGCGCATCGCCGCCTCGACCGAGGCCTTGGTGATGGCGTTGAAGGTGACGCGCTCCACCGGGATGCCCTTGAGCGCCTTGCGGGCGTTCAGCGCCTCCAGGACGTGCCAGGAGATCGCCTCGCCCTCGCGGTCGGGGTCGGTCGCCAGGATCAGCTTGTCGGCACCCTTGACCGCCTTGACGATCTCGCTGACGCGGCTGGCGCCCCGGTCGGCCAGCTCCCAGACCATGTGGAAATCCTGCTCGGGATCGACCGAGCCGTCCTTGGCCGGCAGGTCGCGGATATGCCCGAAGGAGGCGATGACTTCATAGTCGCGGCCGAGATACTTATTGATCGTCTTGGCTTTGGCCGGCGACTCGACGACGACGACTTTCATTCAGACCTCTGCCCCTCGACGGAGCCTGGCGCGACGGACGAATTCTGTTCGAGATTCGCGTGGGACTGAAGCCCGCCGTCGGGCCGGGGCCGCGCGCCGGGGACAAGTGGGTCACGGGCAGCGGGTTGTCAAATGGCGGATCCGCGCAAGCCTCGCCCGAGGGCCTCGTCGTAAGCCCCGCGCACGGCTTATATGATCGGTGCGCGCGGGCGGTCATTTACGATCCTGCCAAGCGCAGGCGGACCCTGGTGGTGCTTGCGGATTCGCACGTTGGGTTCGGGATCACCGGCCGGTCGACGCACTCGCAATCCAGACATCGCACGCGCTCTCCCTCCCCCCTCTGCGGGGGAGGGAGAGCGCGTGCGTCAGCAGGGGTCGGGCGAGGGGAACCCGGCTTCAGAAAAGAGCGCGACCGTCATGCAGGCCGGCGTTCAATCCTGCACCGTCGCTCTCCTCTCCCGCCCCCCTTCGGGGGCCACCCTCCCCCACAGAGGGGGGAAGGAGAGTCGCGCGTCGCAGTTCCCGATGAGAACTCAGATCCCGGCGTACCACTCGTAGCCGCGATCCTCCCAGTAGCCGCCGCTGCCCTGGCCGAGGCCCTTGAGCGACTCCACCAGCTCCACCCGCATCACGTACTTGGCCTGCTTGTAGCCGAGCTGGCGCTCCACCCGCAGGCGCAGCGGCGCCCCGTTGGAGACCGGCAGCGGCTTGCCGTTGAGGTCGTAGGCCAGGATCGTCTGCGGGTTGGCCGCGTCGTAGAGGTCGATGCTCTCGTAATAGCGGATCGGCGTCCGCCCATCCTTGGCCGGGGCATCGGCGGGCTCCGTTGCGTCGGGGGCGCCCTGGCCCCAATCGTCCTTCGGGGCGTCGCTCTTGGTCGGCGCGCCGCCCCAATCGTCGGCGGCGGCGAGCTGGACGTAGGCATCGCGCACCGCGCCCGGATGGCCGGGACGCCACAGGGACGCGCCGTCGCCGCCTTCGAGGCCGCCGCCGGCATATTCCAGCGTGTCGGCGCAGTGGAACACCGCGTAGCGCGCCTGCGGCTTCAACTTGGCCCGCTTCAGCAACTCGGACAGCGGCACGCCGGACCATTGGCCGATGCAGCTCCAGCCCTCGACGCAGTCGTGGCGGGTGATCTGGCTGCGCGCGGGCAGGGCGCGCAGGTCCGCGAGGCTCAGCGACAGCGGCGTCTGCACCAGACCGTCGACCACCAGCTTGAAATCCGCGAACCTGTTCGCCGCGAGGGCGCGAAACGCGCGGTCCGGCGGGTCGATGGTGCCGTTCGGCTTGAACCAGGGGGAGATCATCGCGGCCGGGAATTCCCGGGCCAGCGTCGCGGGCGACATCAGCAGGCGCTGGACGTACAGGTTCGCGTCCTCCCCGACCTTGAGGGTGCGCTGACCCGTGTCGGTCCCGGCGAACCGGTCGCAGCCGCCGAGCAGGGCGGTGCCCACCAGGCCGGCGCCGGCGGTGAGGAGCTTGCGGCGCTGGAGGATCATCGCGCGGTCTCCCGGTCACGGCCGAGGCTGAACCAGCCGGTGATCATGCCGCGCATGTTGTTGACGAGCCCGGAGACGATCACGAGCAGCACGTGGACCACCACGAACAGCACGATCAGGCCGGCGGCGATGAAGTGGACGCTGCGCGCCGATTGCCGGCCGCCGAACAGATCGGTGAGCCAGGGCCAGGCGGCATCCATCCCCGGCGACATGGCGAGCCCGGCCAGCACCATCGCGGGCAGGAGGCCCAGGACCAGGACGAGGTAGGTCAGCTTCTGGATGACGTTGTAGCGCTTGGCCTCCGTGCCCTCGGGGAAGCGCAGGCGCAGGTGCTCCTTCACGGAACCGCCGAAGTCGCGGATCTGGTCGCCGTCCGGGATCAGGCGGCGGCGCAATTGGCCGCTGAACAGCCCGTACGCCAGATAGACCGCGCCGTTGATCACCAGGAGCCACGCGAACAGGAAGTGCCAGCGCCGTCCGGTGGCGAGGTCCTGGTCGGACGGCAGGGTCGCCCAGGAGGGGAAGGCCCGCTCCACCTCGGCGCCGCTGTCGCGCGACAGGCCCAGGATCCCCGTGGTGTCGAAGCTGTGCGCGCCGACCGTCACCACGCCGCGGTTCGCGCCGCCGGGGCCCTGCTCGCTGGTGATGGCGAGCGCCGGATTGTCGAAGGTCGAGACCGCCCCCCAGTAGAGGGCCGGGTGGGCGTTGAAGATCTGCAGGCCGCTCATCAGCAGCACGAGCAGCACCGCGGCGTTGATCCAGTGCGCCAGCCGGATCACCAGCGGGTGGCGGTAGAACCAGCGGCGCCCCTGGCGGTCGACGGTCTCGGGGGCTTCGAGGGCAGGGGAGGCGGCCACGTATCGGGATCCCGGTCAGGCGTCGCGGGGCCGGGACATGTCCGAGTCCCAGCCGTTCGGTCGGATACGTGGCGCGGGCCACGCCGGTTACCATCCACGGGAAAAAAACGCCGCAGGCGGCTTCCTGCCTTGCTGGGCGACCGGATCGACACATTGCAGTATGAGAGCAACGCCCCCCCATGCGCCCTCCCTCCCCCGCAGAGGGGGGGAGGGAGGGCGGCGGTTCCGGTCGCTCGTCTCCCTCCGATGTCGATGTATCATCATCACGGCCTTGCCCGCCGGGCGCGCCGCACCTACACCCGGGCCTCATCATGACGACGCCCGCGCCCCCGGCCTTCCCGCACCGGCATCTCCTCGGCATCGAGGGCCTCACCCGGCCCGACATCGAGGTCCTGCTCGACGCCGCCGATGCCGCCGTCGACATCTCCCGGCAGGTGGAGAAGAAGCGCACGACCCTGCGCGGCCGCACCCAGATCAACCTGTTCTTCGAGCCCTCGACCCGGACGCAATCGTCGTTCGAGCTGGCCGGCAAGCGCCTCGGCGCCGACGTGATGAATATGTCGGTGGCCTCGTCCTCGGTGAAGAAGGGCGAGACCCTGATCGACACCGCCGCGACGCTCAACGCCATGCGGCCCGACATCATCGTGGTCCGCCACGAATCGGCGGGCGCCGTGCATCTGCTCGCCCGCAAGGTCGATTGCGCGGTGATCAACGCCGGCGACGGGGCGCACGAGCACCCGACCCAGGCGCTGCTCGACGCGCTCACGATCCGCCGCAACAAGGGCCGGATCGAGGGCCTCCAGGTGGCGATCTGCGGGGACGTCCTGCACTCGCGGGTGGCGCGCTCGAACATCATCCTGCTGCAGGCGATGGGCGCCCGGGTCCGCCTGATCGCGCCCTCGACCCTGCTGCCCGCCGGGATCGCGCGCTTCGGCGTCGAGACCTTCACGGACATGCGCAAGGGCCTCGTCGGCTGCGACATCGTCATGATGCTGCGGCTCCAGCGCGAGCGCATGAACGGCTCGTTCGTGCCCTCGGTGAAGGAGTATTTCCGCTATTTCGGCCTCGACGCCGAGAAGCTGGCGCTGGCCAAGCCCGACGCCCTGGTGATGCATCCGGGCCCGATGAACCGCGGCGTCGAGATCTCCTCCGAGATCGCCGACGGCGCGCAGTCGCTGATCCGCGAGCAGGTCGAGATGGGCGTCGCCGTGCGGATGGCGGTGCTGGAGGCGCTCGCCCGGCACCTGCCGAACGAGTGAGGCGGCTCGATTCGGCGGGCGATGAGACGCGTTCCTTTCCCGGACACCTGGAACGCAGTGGAAGGTGATCCGGGACCCAGCACGCAGAGCGCCGCGCAAGCGGCTCCGTATGGACGCTTCGCGATGTCTTGCGCTGGATCCCGGGTCGCATTCCGCTGGCGCTCCATGCGCCCGGGAAAAGGTCGGCGTCCTCGGATCGGCTTCGGCGAACAAAGCCGGTCGGCCTTCACCTGCTCCGCTTGCCCGCGGGCCGGCCGTAGCGCAGTTTCCTGCCGAAATCCGGCCTCAACCCTGCGGCGAGGCTAGCCCAACATGCAGATCGCTTCATGACCGCCTACACGCTCGCCGACCTCGCAGCCCTCGTGGCGAGCCGCGCCGGGACCGACCCCGCCACCTCCTACACCGCCAAGCTCCTGTCGGAGGGGCCCGCCAAGGCGGCCAAGAAGCTCGGCGAGGAGGCGGTGGAGGCGGCCATCGCGGCCGTGCAGGGCGACAAGACCGGCCTGATGAACGAGGCCGCGGACGTACTCTACCACCTCGTCGTGCTGCTCCGGGCCGGCGGGGTCGAACTCGACGCCGTGATGGCCGAGCTGGAGCGCCGGACCGCACAGAGCGGGATCGCCGAGAAGGCGGCGAGGCGCCACGCGTGAACGCGGCCGCGCTGCCGGGCTCGGTCGAGGCGATCCTCGAAGCGTCGGACAGGCTCTCGCCCTATCGCCGCTTCAGCCGCGATGAGTGGGCGCAGCTCCGCGCCGACACGCCGCTCACCCTCAAGCAGGAGGATCTGGAGCGGCTGCAATCGATCAACGACCCGATCTCGGTGGAGGAGGTGGAGGCGATCTATCTGCCGCTGTCGCGCCTCCTGGCGCTCTACGTCGCGGCGACGCAGGGCCTGTTCAAGGCGACGCAGCGCTTCCTGCTCGCCGAGCGCGAGACCAAGGCGCCCTACATTATCGGGCTGGCCGGCTCCGTGGCGGTGGGCAAGTCGACGACCGCGCGCATCCTGACCGCCCTGCTGGCGCGCTGGCCCAACACCCCGAAGGTCGATCTCGTCACCACCGACGGGTTCCTGCTGCCGAACGCCGACCTCGCCGCCAACGGCCTGATGGAGCGCAAGGGCTTTCCCGAGAGCTACGACACCGCCGCCCTGCTGCGCTTCCTCCACGACGTGAAGGCCGGCCACAAGCGCGTGACCGCGCCGCTCTATTCGCACCTCGTCTACGACCGGGTGCCCGGGGAGGAGCGGGTGGTGGAGAGCCCCGACATCCTGATCGTCGAGGGGCTGAACGTGCTCCAGCCCGCCCGCCTGCCCCGGGACGGGACCGCGATCCCGTTCGTCTCCGACTTCTTCGACTTCTCGATCTATCTCGACGGCCACGAGGACGATCTGCACCGCTGGTACGTCACCCGCTTCATGAAGCTGCGCCAGACCGCGTTCCGGGACCCGCGTTCCTACTTCCGGAAATATGCCGGGATCCCCGAGGCCGAGGCGCTGGACACCGCCGACCGGCTCTGGACCACGATCAACCTGCCGAACCTGCGCGAGAATATTTTGCCCACGCGCCAGCGGGCGAGCCTGATCCTCACCAAGGGCGCGAGCCACCGGATCGAGAGCGTGGCGCTGCGGCGGTTGTAGGTCGATCCGAGGATAGGCCGCACCGGCCCCGCGGCGCTCCCCCCCCTCTGCGGGGGAGGGAGGGCGCGCGGCAGATACGGACCTTGCCACCTAAGCGAACGGAAACGCCGCCTCCGCCACGTACGGCCCGCCCCCGGTGGAGTTCCGCGCCGAGAACAGCGTCACCCGGTCCACTGTGAACGTCAGCGGCGCGAAGACCGGCGCCTGCGACAGGTACATCGCGGCCGCCTCCGGCGTCGCGCCGCGCCGCAGGCGGGCCAGGGTCACGTGCGGGGTGAACTTGCGCCGCTCCGGCTCCACGCCGGCCCGGCGGACCAGCCGCTCCTGCTCGGCCTGGAGATCGGTCAGGCCCGGCTCCGGACTCACCGCCGCGTAGAGCGCCCGGGGCTTGTCGCCGCCGAAGAGGCCGAGGCCGGTGAGCGTCACCGTCAGGGCAGGGCGCGGCCGCATCTCGGACAGCGCCTCGACCACGTCGTCGGCCGTCGCCGCCTCGACGTCGCCGATGAATCGCAGGGTCACGTGGAAGTCGCCGGGCTCGATCCAGCGGGCGCCCGGCAGGCCGCCCTGGTAGGCCTTCAGCGCGTCGGCGATCGCCGGCGGCACGGCGAGCCCGGTGAACAGGCGCGGCATCAGCGCACCGGCGCCTGGCGGATCCGGTCCAGGAAGCCCTGCACCGTCGGCAGGATGCGGGCCGCGATCGTCTCGACCCCCTGACGGTTCGGGTGGATCCCGTCGTCGAGGTGCTGCGCCCGGTCGCCGATGATCCCGTCCAGGAAGAACGGGTACACCGTCAGGCCGTAGCGCTTGGCGAGCGCGGGAAAGATCGCGTCGAACCGCGCCTTGTAGTCGGGGCCGAGATTGGGCGGAGCCTGCATGCCGGCGAGCAGGACCGGGATGCCCCGCGCCTTCAGCCGCTCGATGATCGCCGAGAGTGCCCCCTCGGTCACCGCCGGATCGGTGCCGCGCAGCATGTCGTTGGCACCGAGTTCGAGGATCACCCCGGCGGTCCCGTCCGGCACCGACCAGTCGACCCGGTCGAGGCCGCCGGTGGCTGTGTCGCCGGAGACGCCGGCATTGGCGACCGACACGTCGTCGCCCCGGGCCCGGAGCAGCCGCTCCAGCACGGTCGGGAAGGCGGCGTCGGCGGGCAGGCGATAGCCCGCGGTCAGGCTGTCGCCGAGGGCGACGAGCTTGACCGGGCCGCCCGGGGCGGCCTGCGCCTTTGTCACGGGGGCCGTCATCGCGGGGAGGGCCAGAACGGCGAGCGCTGCGGCAAACAGGGCCGTGCGCCACCGCACACCGGCTTCGTCATGGCGCGGCCCCAATGCGGGACCCATATCGCGGTGCAACCGCAGCCCGGGCCGCGGATCGTGCAGCCAACGGTGCGACCTCGCTCGTCGCCAAGCTCGTAGCCAAGACAGGACCTCGCGCGCCATGCTCGTCATCGCCCACAGATCGGCCGCTCGATGAGCCACGGCAAGGTGCTGCGCGAGCCGGCGATCGCGCTGTCCGACATCGATCTCAGCCTCGGCCGCGGCGCCGCCCGGGTCCATGTCCTGCGCGGCATCTCCCTCGGCGTCGCCCGCGGCGAGGCGGTGGGCCTCGTCGGCCCGTCCGGCTCGGGCAAGTCGACGCTGCTCATGGTGATGGCCGGACTGGAGCGGCCGGATTCCGGCGGGGTGGTGGTCGAGGACACCGAACTCGCCCGCCTCGACGAGGACGCCCTCGCCCGGTTCCGGGGCCGGCGCATCGGCATCGTGTTCCAGGCCTTCCACCTCGTGCCGACCATGACGGCGCTGGAGAACGTGGCGCTGCCTCTGGAACTCGCCGACCGGCCCGGCGCCCAGGAGCGGGCCCGGACCGAGCTGGAGGCGGTCGGCCTCGGGCACCGGCTGCACCATTACCCGGCGCAGCTCTCGGGCGGCGAGCAGCAGCGCGTCGCCATCGCCCGGGCGGTCGCCCCCGACCCGGCGATCCTGGTGGCCGACGAGCCCACCGGCAACCTCGACGAGGCCACCGGCCGCCAGATCGTCGACCTCCTGTTCCGGCTGAAGCGCGACCGCGGCGCCACGCTGGTGCTGGTCACTCACGACAACGGCCTCGCCCGCCTGTGCGACCGCACCGTGCGGCTGCGCTCGGGGCGGATCGAGGAGGCGGTGGCGGCGTGATGAGGGCATTCAAGCGCGGCGCTCTGTGCGCGTTCCGTCCCCCCTCTGCGGGGGAGGGTGGCCCCCGGTGGGGATCGGGAGAGGGGAGCGGCGGTGCAGGAAGAGGCTGTAGCCTTCCTGAAGCTCACGCCTCATTCGGAAACCGCGCTCCCCTCTCCCGACCCCTGCTGACGCAGGGGCCACCCTCCCCCGCAGAGGGGGGAGGGAAAGCGCGGCATCTCGGTTCGGTTTAACGCCATGCACGGCACGATCACCCGCCCCGACCCGGCGCCCCGCCGCGTCCCGCTCACCCTGCGCTTGGCGTTGCGCGAGCTGCGCGCCGGGCTCTCCGGATTCGGGGTGTTCCTCGCCTGCATCGCGCTGGGCGTCACGGCGATCGCCGGCGTCGCGTCGATCTCGCGCTCGCTCTCCGACGGTCTCGGCCGGGAGGGGCGGCGGATCCTCGGGGGCGACCTCGCCTACAACCTGATCAACCGCGAGGCGACCGACGCGGAGCGCCAGGCCCTGGCGCGGGAAGGGCGGCTCGACGTGGTCGCGTCCCTGCGGGCCATGGCGGCGGCACCGGGCGGCGATGCGGCCCTCGTCGAGCTGAAGGCCGTCGATCCCGCCACCTACCCGGCCGCCGGGGCGCTCGTCACCGACCCGCCGGGCCCGCTCGCCGACCTGCTGGCGGAGCGCGACGGCACGCCGGGGGCGCTGGCCGAGCCGGCGCTCCTCACCCGCCTCGCCGTCAAGGTCGGCGACCGCATCTCGCTGGCCGGGCACCAGGTGGCGATCCGCGGCACCCTGGTGTCCGAACCCGACAAGATCGCCGGCGGCATCGGCTTCGGGCCGCGGCTGATGATCTCGGAACCGAGCCTGCGCGCCACCGGCCTCGTCCAGCCCGGAAGCCTCAACCGCTGGAGCTACCGGATCGTCCTGCCCCCCGGGACGCCGGATACGGACCTCGACGCCGCGCAAGGTCGGATCCGCGCCGCGACCCCGGAGGCCGGCTGGGAGATCCGCTCGCGCAGCAACGCCGACCCGCGCTTCGCCAAGAGCATCGAGCGGTTCACGCAGTTCCTCACCCTGGTGGGGCTCACCGCGCTGATCGTCGGCGGCGTCGGCGTCGGCAACGCCGTCCACGCCTTCGTGGAGCGCAAGCGGCCCTCGATCGCGACGCTCAAGAGCGTCGGCGCCCCGGGCTCGCAGGTGGTCGCCCTGTACCTGACGCAGGTGATGCTGATCGCCGGCCTCGGCACGCTGATCGGGCTCGTCGTCGGGGCGAGCCTGCCGTTCATCCTCGACGCGCTGTTCTCCGCCGACCTGCCGCTGCCCCTGAACCCGACCCTCGCCCCCGGGGAATTGGCCCTCGCCGCCGCCTACGGGCTGATCACCGCCTTCGCGTTCGCGATCACGCCGCTCGGCCGCGCCCACGACGTGCCGGTCTCGGGCCTGTTCCGCGACACCGTCGATCCCGCCCGGGTCAGCCCGCGCTGGCGCTACCGGATCTGGCTGGCCTCCAGCCTCGCGGCCCTGGTCGGCCTGTCGGTGGCGACCGCCTTCGACCGGCGGGTGGCGCTGATCTTCATCGTGGCCGCGGCCCTCGCCTTCGGCCTGCTGCACGGGGTGGCGCTCGGCCTGATGGCCCTCGCCCGCCGGCTCCCGCATCCGCGCTGGCCGGCGCCGCGGATGGCGCTCGCCAACCTTCACCGGCCGGGGGCGCTGACGCCCGCCATCGTCCTGTCGCTGGGTCTCGGGGTGACCCTCCTCGTCACCCTCAGCCTGATCGACGCCAACGTGCGCCGCACGATCAGCGCGACCCTGCCGGCCCGGGCGCCGAACCTGTTCTTCCTCGACGTCCCGGCCCGGGACGCGGGCGCCTTCCGGGAGTTCCTGGCCCGCGCGGCCCCGAACGGGAAGATCGAGGACGTGCCGATGATGCGCGGCCGGATCGTCGCCCTGAACGGCGTGCCGGCGAGCAAGATCCGCCCCCCGGAGGACGCCGCCTGGGTCCTCGACGGGGACCGCGGCATCACCTACGCCGACACGGTGCCGGAGGGCTCGAGCCTCACCGAGGGCGCGTGGTGGAGCCCCGAGCAGGGCGCCAAGCCCCTGGTCTCCTTCGAGGCCGACCTCGCCCGCCAGCTCGGGCTGAAGCTCGGCGACAGCGTGACCGTCAACGTGCTCGGGCGCGACCTCACGGCGACGATCTTCAACCTGCGCCGGGTGGAATGGCGCAACCTCGGCATCAACTTCGTGATGGTGTTCTCGCCCGGCACCTTCCGGGGGGCGCCGCATTCCGACCTCGCCACGCTGACGCTCCCGGGCGGGACCGACGCGGCGGCCGAGAACCACATCCTGCGCGACGTCGCCAAGACCTTCCCGTCGGTGAGCGCCGTGCGGGTCAAGGACGCCCTCGACGCGATCGGCGACCTCGTCGGCCGGCTGGTCCTGGCGATCCGCGGGGCGAGCGCCGTGGCGGTCCTGGCGAGCCTGTTCGTGCTGGCCGGCGCCATCGCGGCCGGTCACCGGGCCCGGCTCTACGACGCCGTCGTGCTCAAGGTGCTGGGCGCGAGCCGCGCGCGCCTGCTCTCGGCCTACGCCATCGAGTACGCCGCCCTGGGGCTCGCCACCGCGTTGTTCGGCCTCGCGGCCGGATCGCTCGCCGGCTGGGTGATCGTCGCGAAGGTCATGCACCTCGATTTCCGCCTCGACCTGTCGGGCGCACTGGCGGCGGCGGCCGCCGCTGTGGCGCTGGCGATCCTGATCGGGCTCGCCGGCACCTGGCGGATCCTGGGGCAGAAGCCGGCGCCGTATCTGCGGCAGATCTGAGCGGAGGTCCCGCCCGGATCCCGACCGCCGGCGCGGGATCGGGCTTGGTCACGTCGGGCCGCGCGATCCGGGCGTGCCGCGGAGCGGGTCCGGGCGCGGTCGGACCGGTCGTTCCGGCGGCAACGACGAAGATCGCGTGTCCGCGCGTGGCATAAGGAAGCCGTTAAGACTTTGCCCGGGGCCCCTGAATCGGCCGCATCCGGGCAACCGTCAGTGGAACGGCCCGGCGGGCGGCAGGAAATCCATTTTAATCCCCGACTTTATGGACAAAAATACATCCTTCGGACCCACGAAACCCGCGCGGCAACCGTGGCCGGGGACTTGTGCTGGCGGCGCCAGCGCAACATATTCCGCACCGAGGCGCCAGTCCGGCGCCAGAGGTCCTGCGTGGGCCTCGCCCGAAACACCACGCTGAGAGAGCTCCGCAAGGACACTCCCATGGCATTCGAGAACTCTCCCTTCCGGTACGGCGCCCAGCAGCCCTCCGGCTACGCCGGCACCCAGGTCGAGGTCGACCAGGGCCTGCGGGCCTTCATGCTCGGCGTCTACAACAACATGGTCGTCGGGCTCGGCATCTCCGGTCTCGTCGCGCTCGGCCTGAACATGGCGTCGGTCGCGGCCTACCAGGGCACGCGCCCGGTCCTGACCCCCTTCGGTCAGCTGCTCTACACGAGCCCGCTGAAGTGGGTGCTGATGCTCGCCCCGCTGGCGTTCATCTTCGTCTTCTCGATGAGGATGGACCGGATGTCGGCCTCCTCGGCCCGGACGATGTTCTGGGCCTTCGCGGCGGTGATGGGCGCCTCGATGTCCTCGCTCCTCCTGGTCTTCACCGGGGGCAGCGTGGTCCAGGTGTTCTTCATCACGGCGGCGGCCTTCGGCTCGCTCAGCCTCTGGGGCTACACCACCCGGCGCAGCCTCTCGGGCATGGGCTCGTTCCTGATGATGGGCCTGATCGGCATCATCCTGGCGTCGCTGGTGAACATCTTCTTCGCCTCGTCGGCCCTCCAGTTCGCCATCTCGGTGCTGGGCGTGCTGATCTTCGCGGGCCTCACGGCCTACGACACGCAGAAGCTGAAGGAGATGTATCTCTACGGCGGCTTCGACGGCGAGATGGCGGCCAAGATGTCGGTGAACGGCGCCCTGACGCTCTACCTCGACTTCATCAACATGTTCCAGTTCCTCCTGAGCCTGATCGGCGACCGCCGCTAGGCCGGGACGACTGACACGACCGACACCAAGAAGCCCCGGCGGGCGACCGCCGGGGCTTCTTTTTGCCTGTTCGGACGCGCCGCATGGGCTACGCTGGCGCCATGCTGAAGCTCTCCGGCCTCTCCGCCTTCCCGATCACCCCGAGCGACGCCGAGGGCCGCGTCGACGCCGATGCCCTCCGCCGGCTGCTTGAGCCCCTGGCGGCGGCCGGCGTCGACTCGGTCGGCCTGCTCGGCAGCACGGGGACCTACGCGTATCTGAGCCGGGCCGAGCGGCGCCGGGCCGTGGCGATCGCCGCCGAGACGTTGGGCGGACGGGTTCCCCTCCTGGTCGGCGTCGGCGCGCTGCGGACCGACGATGCGGTCCGGCTGGCGCAGGATGCCCGGTCCGCCGGGGCCGATGCCGGCCTCCTGGCCCCCGTCTCGTACACGCCGCTCACCGACGCCGAGGTCGAGGCGCATTTCGAGGCCGTGGCGGCGGAGGGGGGCCTGCCGCTGGTCCTCTACGACAATCCCGCCACCACGCATTTCCGCTTCTCGCCCGAATTGATCGGGCGGATCGCCCGCCTGCCCGGGATCGTGGCCGCCAAGTGCCCGGCGCCGGAGCCCGCCGCCGCGGCGGCCGGCGTCGCGGCGCTCCGGGCGGCCGTCCCGGCGGCGTTTCCCGTCGGCTTCAGCGGCGACTGGAACGTCACCGAGGCGCTGATCGCCGGCGGCGCGGCGTGGTACAGCGTGGCGGCGGGCCTGTTCCCCCGGGCCTGCCTGGCGATCGTCCGGGCCGTGGAGGCGGGCGATACGGCCCGGGCGCGGGCACTGAACGCGGCGCTCGAACCCCTCTGGGCGCTGTTCCGGGCCCATTCCAGCCTGCGGGTCGTCTACGCGCTGGCCGAGGAACTCGGCCTGTGCCGGGCCGAGCCGCCGCGGCCGATCCGGCCCCTCCCGGCGGAACTCCGAACCGGGATCGCCGCGACCCTCCGCTCCCTGGACCTGGGCTGACGGTCCGCGCGGCCGTCAGACGATCCGGGGCGCCGGCTCCAGCACCGCGATCACGCGGACCAGCTCGGTGCCGCGCTTCAGGATCTGGCCGCTGGCGGCGATCACCGCGTAGGCGCCCTGCCGGCGGGCGAGCCTCGGGTCCTTCTCGATCCGGTACAGCGGCATCTCGGAGGCCCGGCGGTAGATCGAGAACACGGCCTTGTCCCGGCGGAAATCGAGGGCGTAGTCGCGCCACTCGCCCGCGGCGACCTGTCGGCCATAGAGGTTGAAGATCGTACGCAGCTCGTCCCGGTTGAAGGCGACCTGCGGAGGGTCCGCGCGGGCCGGGAAGGGGATGACGCGCTCCGCCATCTCGTCGGGCCTCGGCCCGGCGCCCGTCCGTTCGGTCATCACCGCTCCCGTGCATCGATGCTTTGCCGGATGATGGGCTTCGCCGCGGCGGACCGCAAGGGCTGCCCGGGCCGGGCCCCGTGGCGCTTGAGACACGCCCAAGCGACAAAAATCACGCTTCCGCCCCAATCGCGCCTTTTCGGAGCCGCGTTGCGATGGCACAACACCCGCTGAACCTCGCCGGGCTCTGTCCGGGCGGCGCCCGATACCCAGCTCCCCAGCCATCGGCCGTCGTTCGGGATCCCAGGAACCGGCACTCCGAGGTTTCGAGACCCAAGACTTCAGGCCGCCCTTATCGGGCGGCCTTTTTTCTGTTTCCGGTCCGGGTCCGGAAACGGGTATGCCAGCGGCATCATGGGCCCGCCCGCATTCGACGACGCCTTCGTGCAGGACCTCGACACGCTGTTCGCGTGGCGCCGGGACGTGCGCCGCTTCCGGCCCGACCCGGTCGACGAGGCGAGCCTGCAGGCCTGCCTGGCGGCGGCCCACCGGGCGCCCTCGGTCGGCAACAGCCGGCCCTGGCGCTTCGTGCGCGTGTCGGATCCCGGACGGCGGGCCGCCGTCGCGGAGAGCTTCGCCCGCTGCAACGCCGCCGCGGCCGCCGGCTACGATGCGGAGCGCGCCGCGCAGTACCGGACCCTCAAGCTCGCCGGCCTGAAGGAGGCCCCGGTCCATCTCGCGGCCTTCTGCGACGGGGCGACCGAGACCGGGCTCGGCCTCGGGCGGGCCAGCATGCCGGAGACCCTGGCCTACTCGGTCGTCGGGGCCGTGCAGTGCCTCTGGCTGGCGGCCCGGGCGCGGGGCCTCGGCGTCGGCTGGGTGTCGATCCTGGAACCCGAATCCGTCGGGGCGATCCTGGCGGTGCCGCAGGCGTGGCGGCTCGTGGCCTATCTCTGCGTCGGCCATCCGGTGGAGGAGCACAGCGACCCGGAACTGGAGCGACACGGCTGGCAGCCGGAGGACAAGCGCGGCGGCACGCTCGTCGAGCGCTGACCGGGTCTCGGCCCCGGGGTCGCGGATGGCCGCTCATCGCCGGTGGATTGATTTACGATGCTCTTTTACCGTGCTCCACAGATGTGGGGTACGGGCCCGCGTCAACCATAGCTTTTCCTGGAACGACAAGCTCGGCCGTGGATTACTTGGCCGCAGAGGGTCTTGCTTGTCGAGGAACGGATCATGTCGGGTCGGGTGGCGGCTTTATTCGGATTGGCCGGCGCGATGCTGGCGGGTTACTCGGGGACCGCCGCGGCGCGGGAAGTCGTCCCCTTCGAGAACGGCGTCGCGCCGGGCTCGGTGGTGATCAGCGTGTCCCAGCGCAAGCTCTACCTGGTGAACGGCGACGGGACCGCGATCCGCTATCCCGTCGCGGTGGGCAAGCCCAGCAAGCAATGGTTCGGGACCGCCTCCATCGACGGCAAGTACGTCGCCCCCGCATGGTCGCCGCCCGCCGAGGTGAAGCGCGACAACCCGCGGCTTCCCAACCTCATCGCGGGCGGCTCGCCGCACAACCCCATGGGCGCGGCGGCGATGACTCTGGCAGGCGGCGAGTACGCGATCCACGGAACCAACCGCCCGAGTTCGGTCGGGACCTACGCGTCCTATGGCTGCATCCGCATGTACAACCAGGACGTGGTCGATCTCTATGGCCGGGTCGATGTGGGCACGCGGGTCTACATGACCCACTGACGGCCCGGTCCCTCACGCCGCGGGCGGCGCCGTCGCCTCGACGGCCGTGAAGGTTTCCAGGATCCGGTAGGTGTGCGCGACGCCCGCCGGCACGCAGTACGAATCGCCGGCGGCGAGCGCCACGGTCTCGCCCCCGACGACCAGCTCCGCCCGACCGCTGATCACGTAGCCCACGGTCTCGTGGGCTGCGGTGGTCATCGGCTTGTCGGCGTTGGGCTCCTCGGCCCGCCACATCCGCATTCCGAGGCGCTCGCCCCGCGCCAGAGCGATCTCGCCGTGCGGTCCCGCGGCTGCGCCGCGGGCCGATACCTTCGTGGTCATTGCGCCCCTCCCGTCGATGGATCTCCGCAGCCAACGGCGCGGTGGCGACGCCGTTCCGCCCATCGGCGCGGGGCGTCGCCCGACGGGCCGCGCCGGGCTTCGGCAGGGTGTCGCACCGGCCCATCCAGGCTGCGCGGCAGAGGCGCGGACCGGCGCCGCGCCTCCATACCGTCCGGGTTCCGGAGCGTCGGCGAACGGCCGGACGCCGCCGAGGGGTCGCGATGCCGATCACAGCCGCGATCGACCGGATTCCCGGCGGCCCGGAGCCGGGCCTCGGTTCGTGCGCCGGTCGCCGCTGAGCGGGGCGAGCCCCACCGGGGGAGCGGCCTTCAGGGCTGCCCGGGACGACGCGGGCGGGGGAGAGGCCCCGTCCGCCCGTCGCGTCCCGCCGGAGGGTGGATCCCCTCCGGCGGCGGCCTCCTAGGCCCCGTCGAAGCGCCCGCTGGCATGGGCCAGCATGGTGTAGACCTTGCCGGTCTCCGAGGTGAGATAGGCGTCGGTGCGCTTGGCGTCGCTGTCGTTCTTGACCACGTCCCCGAGCAGGCGCTCGAACTCGCTGACGTAGCGGTCGACGCTGCGGCGGAACTCGGCATCCGCCCGGTACCGGCGCTGGATCTCCGCGAAGGTCGTCCGGCCCTGAGGCGTGTAGATGCGCGGGTCGAACAGGTTCGGCTCGCCGCGGCGGTACCGCTCCCAGAGGTCGACCGCGGTCCGGTGCTCGATCATCTTGGCGATGTCGGTCGAGATCGTGTCGAGGGCGATCCGCCCGGTCTCGGCCGCCGGAACCGGGTTGCGACGCCCGGGCGCGGCGGCGGGCGCCGGCGCATCCGCCGCCGGCGGCTCGTCCTCGTCCAGGGAGGCGCGGGTCAGCAGATCCGACAGCCAGCCGCGCTTGTCGCCGGCCTGTGCCGGCGCGGCGGGCCGGACGGACGCGGTCGGTCGCGGCGCCTCGATCCGCGCCGGCGCGGCGACCGCGGCGCGCGGGGCGGCCGCGGGGGCGGGCGGGGCGGGCGGCGCCAGGACGGCCGGCGCGGGGGACGCCGGTGCCAGGGACGCGGCGGGCGGCGCGGAGCCGTTCGTCGGCGCCGGGCCGGTGATCGACCCGGCGGCGCGACCGCCGCCCTCCGCGACCCGCCGCTGCGTCTGCGGCTGGGCGACGTCCACCGACCGGCCGGAGCGGGTGACCAGCGACGAGAGCTCGTTGAGCGCCTTGATCTGGTCGGCAACCACCCGGCGCATCTCGCCCGTGGCGTCCTGGGTCTCGCGGGGCAGTTCGAGCACGCCCTTGGCGAGTTCGGCGCGGGTCGCGTCGAGCTCGCCGCGGATCGAGCCCGCCATCTCGCGCAGGGCCGAGAAGGAATCGCCGAAGCTCGCCTGGGCCTCCTGGAAGCCGCTGCGCATGTCCTGGGCCGCCTCCTCTATGGCCTGGCGCACGCCCTGGGCGGCCTTCTCGCCCTCGGCGCTGGCGCTGTTCTTCAGATCGGCGAAGGCGCTCGTCACCGAGGCGCCGGCGCCCTGGGCCGACTGGGTCAGGGCCTCCCCGACGCTGCGGGCGCGGTCCTCGGCGGCGCGGAGCGTCTGCTCGATCGTCCGCTCCAGGGCCTTGCCGTTCTCCTCCAAGGCCACGGCCCGGGCCTCGAAGGCGGCCAGCACCTCCGTCAGGGCGGTCTCGCGGCCCGTCAGGGTCGCTTCCAGGCGGTTCTCGATGGCGGCGAGCGAGGATGCCGCCCGGTCGAGGGCGGCCACGTGGGCGGCCGTCTGCTCCCCGAGCGAGCGGCCCCGTCCGTCGAGGGTCTCGGCGAGGCGGGACGCCTCCTGGAGCGCCCCGTCGGCGGCGCCCCGGAGGGACTCCACCTGCGCGGAGACCCCGGCGCTGGCCCGGCCGGTCTCGGTGGCGATGCGTTCGAGGGCCCTCTGGACCTGCTCGATCCGGCCCGCGAGCCCCTGCTCGACCGCGCCGAGATTCGCGTCGGCCCCGGCCACGAGCTCGCCGAGCGCCGTATTGGCGGACTCGACCCGCTGGAGCAGGGCCCCCAGTTCCCGGCCCATCCGGTCGTTGGTGTCGAACAGCTCGGAGATGGTGCGGCCCGCCCCGTCCTCGACGGCGGCGCGCAGCAGCTCGGCCGAGGCCCGCGACTGCACCGCCAGTTCCTCGGTCCGCTCCCGCAGGGTCTCGGCCAGCGGCAGGCCGGTCTCGGCGAGCACCCGTTCGATCGCCTCGGCCCGGTCCGCCAGGGCCCGGGACAGGTCGAGCATCGGCCCGTCGATGGCCGCGCGCAGGCGCTCGACATGGCCCTCCAGGCTGTCGCCGACCGCGCGGCCGCTGCCCTCGACGCTGGCGAGCAGAGCGCCGCCCTTCTCCTCGATGGCGCGGACCAGCTTCTCGGCGCTCTCCGCGAGGCGGCGGGACAGGGCCTCGCCGCGGGAATCCACCAGGGCCCCCAGGGCCGTGGCGCGCCGCTCGAACCCGGCCCCGAGGGCCTCGGTGCGGGCGTCGATCAGGCCGGCGAGCGCCGCCTCGCGGCGGCTCAGGGTCTCGGCGAGCGCGGCATTGTGGGCGTCGACCTGCTCGGCATGGGCGCGGGCCCGCTCGTCGAGGGCGGCGACGAGGTTCGCCGTGCGCTCGTCCATGAGCCCCGCGAAGGCCTCGTGACGGTCGTCGAAGGCGTTGGCCAGCGTGTCGGCGCGCTGCGCCACCAGGGTGGCGAACAGGCGCATGCGGCTGTCGATGCGCTGGGTGAAGGCGTCGGCGCGGGCCTCGACCCCGCGGGCCAGAGTCTCGCTGTGCGCCTCCACGGCCTGCGCCAGGGCCGCCGTGCGGCCCTCCACGACGCCGTCGAGGTCGCGCAGGCGGGTGTCGAAGATCTCGACCAGCGCGCCGGTGCGGCCGTGGGCGGCGTCTATCAGGGCCTGGCTGCGGTCCTCGAGGAGTCCCGCGATGGTCGTCCGGGCCTGCTCGAAGGTCTCCCGCAGGGCCTCGATCCGTCCATCGACCCGCTCGGACACGTCGCGGCCGGTTCCCTCGACGATCGCGCCGAGGCGGCCCTGCGTCCGCTCGAACAGGGTCTGCAGTTCGCCGGTCCGTTCCCGGAGGATCTCGGCGAGCTGGGTTTCGCGCGTCTCGAGGAGGCCCGCGATGGCGGGGTTCACCTTCTCGATGGTCGCCTGCAGGGCCTGGGTCCGATGCTCGATCGTCCCGGCGATCTGGCGCCCGCGGCTCTCGACCAAGCGGTCGATCTCGCCCTGCGCGCGCTCGAACAGGCCCTGCAGATCCGCCACGCGGGCGTCGAGCAGGTCGGCCATCTGGCCCGGCGCCGCGTCGAGGGTCGTGCGCAGGCCCTCGGTCCGGGCCGCGATGGCGTCGGCGACGTCCTGGCCGCGCCCGTCCACGAGGTCGCGCAGGCCGTTCTGGGCCTCCTCGAACAGGGTCTGGAGGCGCTGGGTCCGGGCGTCGAGGGTCGCGGCGAGCTGGCGCTCGCGGGTCTCGACCAGCGCCGAGACGGCGGCGGGCGCCTCCTCCAGCACCGTGCGAAGGGACTGGATGCGGGCATCGACCGTGGCGGCGAAGCGGCCGCCGCCGCCCTCCACCATCGCGTCGAGGGCCGACTGCGCCTCCTCGAACAGGGTGCGCAGGGACTGGGCCCGGGCGGTGAGCGTGTCGGCGAGGCGGTTGCCCCGGCCTTCGACCAGGGTCTCGAGGCTGCCCAGCCGCTCGTCGAACAGGGTGCCGAGCTGCCGGGTCCGGTCGTCCAGAGCCCCGGTCGCCGTGCCGAACGCGCCCTCGAGGGCGGCGACCAGCGCCTGGCCGCGCCCGTCCAGCGCCTGGTGGATCGGGCCCATGCGGCCGTCGAGGGTGGCGGCCAGGGTGCCGGCGTGGTCGTCCAGCATCACGCGGATCTGGTTGGTGCGGTCGTCCAGAAGGGTGTGGACCGTGCGCACGCCGTCGTCGAGCAGGCCGCTGATGTCGGCGGTGCGGCTCGACAGGGTGTGGCCCAGGCGGCCCTCGCCGGCCTCCAGCATCCGCTCGGCGTCAGCGATGGTCTGCTGCAGCTTGGCGAGCACGCTCTCGCCGCGCTGGTCGATCAGCTCCGCGAGCGACGTGCCGCCGCGGTCGAGCAGGCGGGCGAGTTCGGTGATGCGGCCGCCGATCGCCCCGAACACGGCGCGGCCCTTCTCGTCGAGTTCCCCCGACAGGGTGGCGAGGCGCTCGTCGATGAGGCGGCCCAGCAGGTCGGCGCGCTCCGCGAAGGCGGCGCGGACGGCATCCGTGCGGGCGGTGAGCGTGGCGTCGGCGCTCTCGGCGTGCTCGTCGACCAGGCGGACGATCTCGGTGCCCCGGGCCGTCAGGGACGTCTCGAGGGCGCGGGTCGACTCCTCGATCGTCGCCGTGAGGGCGCGGACGCGCTCGGCCATGGCGCCGTCGAGGCCGCCGGTCCGGTCGGCGATCATCGCGACGAGGTCGCGGGTCCGGCCGGCCAGTTCCTCGTCCACCGCGCGGGTGCGCGCCTCGATGAGGCGGATCGCCTCGAAGGCCTGCACGCCGAAGCTCTCGTCCACGAGCCGGGCGCGCTCGTCCAGCGCCTCGGCGATCGCCTGCAGGCGGCCGATCACGCCCGCGTCGAACCGGCCGGCGCTCGCCTCGATCCGGCGGGCGATCTCGTCCGTGTGCCGGGCGATGTCCTCCCCGAGCCCGGAGGTCCGGCCCTCCAGCATCTCGGCGAGGCCGCGATGACCCTCCGTCATGATGCGCGCCATCTCGTCGGTCCGGGCGCGCAGCGCCGCGTCCACCGCGTCGGCGCGGGAGCCGAGATGGCCGTCGATCTGGCTGACGAGGCCGGCCACAACCGCGCCGATCTCGGCGGCCCGCTTGACCGACCGCTCCTCCAGACCGCCGAGATGACCCTCGATGAGGCTGCCGGCCTCGCGGGCCTGGGCCGAGATCGTCTCGGCCACGTCCCGGCCCTTGACGCTGATCAGCCGGTCCATCTCCTCGAGCCGCGCCCCCACGGTCTCGCCGAGCGCCGCGGTGTCGCGGCCGATGCGGTCGGCCAGGATGTCGCCGCGGGCGATGGTCTCCTGCAGGGCGGCGAGGCGGCTGCCCAGGGTCTCGTCGATCGCCCGGACCCGGCCGTCGGCCGTCTCGGCGAAGCTCGCGCCGGTCTGGCTGAGGGTGTCGGCGATGCGGGCCCCCTGGCTCGCCACCGCGAGCACGATGTCGCGGCCGGTGCCGCTGATCCGGGTCTGGGTCTCGTCGGCGTGGCTCGCCAGCAGCTGGGCGACGCCGCGGCCGTGCTCGCCGAAGGCGGCCTCCATCTCGCCGATCCGGGCGGCGAGGTCGGCCGAGATCGCCCGGGCGGCCTCGGCGAGGCTGCCGGTGGCGTCGCCGGTCCGCGCGGCGAGTTCGCGGTTGAGGTCGTCGAGGGCGGCGCGGACCATCGCGACCGCTTCCGTGCCCCGCGCGCCCAGGTCGGTGCCGGCCCGGTCGGCGGCGTCGCGGAACCGCGTCGTCAGGGCCGCGGTCTCGGCCTCTACGGCGCCGGTCACCTCGGCGGAGGCGCCGCGCAGGGTCTCCAGGGTGGCGATGAGCCGGGCGGTCGCGTCCTGCGTCCGCGCCTCGGCGGCCTCGCCCGCCTGGTCGGCGGCGGCGCGCAGCGCCTCGGCCGCTTCCCCGGTCCGCGCCGCGAGGGCGGCGGCGGACTCGGCCACGCGGCGCTCGAAGAGCTGAACGGTCGCCAGGCTGCGCGACTCGACCTCGCCCGACAGGTTCTCCACCGTCCCCCGCAGGGACCCGACCGCGGCCGCGGCCCCGGCCTCGAACCCCTGGCCCAGGGCCGAAAACGCCGATTCCAGGCTCGCCGTGGCCTCCTGCGCCCGGTGGGCGATGCCGCCGCCGGCGCGCTCGGCCGCCGTCGCGACCCGGTTCTCCAGGTCGGCGGCCCGGACCGTCACGGTCTCGTCGAGGCGCGCCGCGATGCCGTCCATGCGGTCGGCGAGGGCGCCGCCGCTGTCCGACAGCGCGTCGGCGATGCGCGCGGCGGTGCCGATCAACTCGTCGCGCACGAGGGCCGCCCGCGCCGTCAGGGTCTCGCCGGCACCGCCGGCCGCCAGCGCCAGGGCGGTCTGGGCGTCGCGCCCGCGGCCCTCGATGATCTCGGCCACCGACAGGCCGGCAGTCTCGATCTCGGCGCGCACGGCCGCGCCGCGGCCGGCGATCTCCCGGGTCAGGACCGAGCCGGTATCGGCGAAGCGTGCGGTGATCTCGGCCCCCATCGCGCCGAAACGCTCGGTCAGCTCGGAGCCGCGCGACAGGAACACCGTCTCCAGGCCGTTCACCGAGCGCTCGAAGCTCTCGCGCACGCTGCCGGCCTGCCGCTCCAGCGCCTCGCCCACCTGGGACCCGGTCTGGGAGAGGCTCCGGGCGAGGGCGCCGGTGTTCTCGGCCAGCCGGTCGGTGAGGGCGGTGCCGGCGGTCTCGAAGGCGCCCGTCACCTCGCCGGCGCGGGTCTCGAAGGCGCGGGTCAGGGTCTCGCCGACCTCCTGGATCGCGCCGCGCACCTCCTGGCTGGTGGCCGTGAGATTGTCGATGAGGTCGCTGCCGCGGGCGGTCATCAGGCCGACGACCCGGTCGCCGGCCTCGCCCAGGGAAGCGGTGATCGCCTCGCCGCGGGTCTCCAGCGCACCGGTCACGCGCTCGCCCGCGCCGGTCACCGCGGAGACGATCCGGTCGGAGGCGCCCTCAAGCTCCTGACTCAGGCTCTGGTGCGAGCCCGTGATGGCGTTGCGCACCCGGTCGGCGTTGGTGACGATCGCCTCCCGCTGCGCCACCAGCTCGTCGACGAGGGAGCGGATGCGGATCTCGTTGTCGGAATAGGCGCGCTCCAGCGTGGCGATCTCGCCGCGCACCAGGGTCTCCAGCTCGCCGGCGCGGGCCAGCGCCCGCTCGACGCCGTCGCCCACCGCCGCCACCTCGCGGCGCACGGTCTGCGACATGGTCAGGACCGCATCGGTGGAGAAGCTCTCGGGCTCGGCGAGCCGCACCGCGACCTCGCCGACCGCCCGGGCGACGAGGCGCATCTCCTGGGCGCGGACCGCCAGCATGGCGGCGATGACGAACAGCACCACCGGGCCGAACAGGGCCGCGGCGCCGACGCTCGCCTGCAGGGCGGTGAGGCCCGCCACGACGCCGCGCAGGTCGCCCTCCGACTTCGTCCAGGCGATCAGCACCAGGGCGCCGATCCAGGCGAGGCCGGCGGCCAGCGCGACCAGGTAGGGCTTGGGCGAGGAGCGGACCCGCAGGGTCTGCTGCAGGATGCCGATGTTGCGCCGGTCGTCGTTGGCCACGAGGGACCGGTCGGGGGGCAGGAGCCCGCCCTCGCGGCGCGGGCGCTCCAGGCCGGGCGGAGGCAGGTCGGAGGCGAGGGGCGGGTCCAGGTCGAGCCGCGGCGGCATGGTGCGCCCGGCCGGGTCGCGGGCCCCGTCGAGGAGCGGATCGGCATCGCCGACGTCGGGCAGGCGCGGCTCGGCGCGGCCTTCGGAGGCGGTCGGCGTCAGGGCGTCGAGGTTCAGCGCCTGCTCGATCGCAGAGAGCGCGGCCTCGGCCGGGTCCTTCAGCTTCTTCTCGGTCGCCATTCAACGCCTCGTCACACGGGTTCACCGGCACCTGGGGAGGCTGATGCCGGAGACGCAACACCCCGTTTACCATTACAAGATTAGACGCGGGCAGCGATTGCCGATACCCGCGCCTCCGGCCGGCCCCAGGAAAGGTTAACCGAATGGTTACCGAGCCTGCCGTTCACCGCCTCCGCCATCCTGCCGCAGGGACGGGGTCCGGCGCGATCCCCGACCGGCGAATCAGGGGGTGAATTTTGTGGATCAGGTCCGCAATCCCCGAAGAACACGCATCCCGGGAGCCCGAGCATGCAGGCCATCGACCGCGCGGCGCTGGACGCCCAGACCGGCGGCGACGCCGATCTCGCCCGCGAGGTCCTGGCGCTGTTCGCCGGGCAATGCCGGTCGATCCTGCCCCGGCTCGCCGACCCCGCCGCGCCGCCGGACCGGCGCGCCGACCTCGCCCATACGCTGAAGGGCTCGGCCGCGGGCGTCGGCGCCGGGCGGGTGCACGCCCTCGCGGACGCCGCCGAGGCGCGCCTGCGCGCGGGTGACGGGCCGGTGCCGCTCGACGACCTCGCCGCGGCGGTCGCCATGGCGCTGGCGGAGATCGGGGATGCGCAGGCCTGACGGCCGTCCCGTGACGGCTCCGGGCGATGCGGCGATCGATCCGGAACCGGTGTCAACCGCTGCGCTTGCATTCCGCGGTCTCTGCCGCCAAGCAGGCACGCCGCCCGTCGGACTGAATGCGCTCGACGCGAGCCCGGAGCCCCAAGCATGCCCAAGATCACCTACGTCGACCATGCCGGGACGGAAAGAACCGTCGAAGGCAGCGTCGGCGCGACCGTGATGGAGACGGCTCTGCGCAACAACGTGCCGGGCATCGACGCGGAGTGCGGCGGCGCCTGCGCCTGCGCCACCTGCCACGTCTACGTCGCCGATGCGTGGATCGAGGTGGTCGGCAAGGCCCAGGACATGGAGCAGGACATGCTCGATTTCGCCAGCGACGTCCGCGAGAATTCCCGCCTGTCCTGCCAGATCAAGATCACCCCGGCGCTGGACGGGCTGGTGGTGACGACGCCGTCCCAGCAGGGGTAGGCCCTCCGGCGCCGGGCGTGCTTTCCGGCGAAGGGGATGCCGGTTCGGCGCAGGAACGCACACTGCAACAAGGTGCTGAAGCCGCTCCCTGTCGCAACGGGATCGGGAACGGCTCGAACCGGGGGGCAAAAGAGAGTGCCCGCCTGCGATGCGGCCTGACTCACACGCCGTGCGCACGCCGCAGACGCCGTCGCGTCGGAGTGCCCACGGGGCTCGTGCGGGGCCAAGCCGTCGCGTGCGCCGTGTCGTTTTCCGAAAGCCCGCGACCACCGTTCGGGACGATGCTGCGGGAGCCTGCACATGACCAGGGCCGGGCTTCGGCAGGAACGGCGGCTGGAGACGTCCGGCGAGGCCGATCAGCGGCGTGAGGCTCGCCTCGCCGCCGAAGCGTCCACGCTGGCGGTCGCCGAGGCCGATATAGACGACGGTCGATACATCGCGGACGGCGACGTGGACGCCTGGCTCGATGCCTGGGCGAACGGGGAGCCGGTCGAGCTTCCTGAAGCCTCGGCCCATTCGCCCAAGCGCTGATTGACGAACGTGGAACCGTGTCGTTTCGCGTCCGGATCTCCCGCGCGGCGGCGGCAGACCTCGCTTCCGTGCGAAGATGGCTGCGCCGGCCTGGCGCGGGGGAGAAGGCGGCGCACCGTCTGGCTCAGCTCAACAGAGCGTTTCGAGACCTGCGCCACACCCCGCTCGGATGGCCGGACGGAGACCATGACGGGACGCGCTCCCGCAGCGTAGCGGGCCACCGGATCGTCGACACGATTGCCGACGATGAAGTCCCAGGCACCGTCGACGTGCTTCGCGTCCTCGGCCCCGGTCGGAGCCGGGCGCGGCATTGACGCGCTGTCCGCTTCGTCACACCGGGCGAACGGCAGGTCCGCCCTCACCGCACCAGCGTCCGTGCGGCCGCGTCGAGCCCGTCGAGGGTGAGGGGGAACATGCGGCCCCCGACGAGCTGCCGCATCATGCCGATGGACTGGGTGTAGCCCCAGTGCGTCTCGGGCACCGGGTTCAGCCACGCCGCCTTCGGGAAGTGGGCGAGGAGCCGCTGCATCCAGACGGCGCCGGCCTCCTCGTTCCAGTGCTCCACCGAGCCGCCCGGCGTGGCGATCTCGTAGGGGCTCATCGAGGCGTCGCCCACGAACACCACCCGGTAGTCGCTGCCGTAGGTGCGGATCACGTCCAGGAGCGGCGTCTTCGCCTCGTGCCGGCGCCGGTTCTCGGTCCAGACCGCCTCGTAGGGACAGTTGTGGAAGTAGTAGTGCGCGAGGTGCTTGAACTCCGAGCGCGCCGCCGAGAACAGGGCCTCCGCCTGCTCGATGTGCCAGTCCATCGAGCCGCCGACATCGAGGAACAGCAGCACCTTCACGGCGTTGCGCCGCTCCGGCCGCAGCCGCACGTCGATGTAGCCCTGGCGGGCGCTCTCGCGGATCGTGCCGTCGAGGTCGAGTTCCTCCGCGGCGCCGGTCCGCGCGAAGCGGCGCAGGCGCCGCAGCGCGAGGCGCATGGTGCGCGCGCCGATCTCCCGGTCGTCGTCGAGATCCTTGAACTCCCGCTTGTCCCAGACCTTCACCGCCCGGAAGTTGCGGTTGCCGTCCTGGCCGATGCGGATCCCCTCGGGGTTGTAGCCGTAGGCGCCGAACGGCGAGGTCCCGCCGGTGCCGATCCATTTCGAACCGCCCTGGTGGCGCCCCTTCTGCTCGGCCAGCCGCTGCTTCAGGGTCTCGAACAGCGTGTCCCAGCCGAGCGCCTTCAGCTCCGCCTTCTCGGCCTCGGTCAGGTACTTCTCGGTGAGCTTGCGCAGCCACTCCTCCGGGATGGCGGCGGCCTCCACGGCCTCGCCGAGGGTCTCCAGCCCCTTGAACACGGTGCCGAACACCCGGTCGAACCGGTCGAGATGGGCCTCGTCCTTCACCAGGGCGGTGCGCGACAGGAAGTAGAACGCCTCGACGTCGCGCTCCGCGAGCCCCCGGTCGAGGGCGCCGAGCAGCGTCAGGTACTCCTTCAGGGAGACGGGGACCTTGGCGTCGCGCAGCGCCGTGAAGAATTGCAGCAGCATCCCGCGAGAACGCGCCAGCCAGGCGTCCGGGTCAAGTCGGGGCGAATCGGGCGCCGCCGGACCAAGCTTGGCCAGATTTCCCCGGATCGATCCCGAATCTTCGACATTGGTCGACAAGATTCAGCACTGTGTCCGCGGCCGATTCCAGGGGCTGAGCGAGTCTCCGCACGCGCTTGGGACTCATAACCTGGGCATAAGTCATCGAATCTGTTGATATGTGCCCCGCCAAGCCTCGGAGGGTCACTCATTCAGTCATGGGAATCGCTCAACTCGGTGCATCGAGTATGTGCGGACGCGGCGACGCGGGCCGTACAGAGCAAGCGAGGAGACCCGCGATGGCGGTCATCCTGCGGAATCTGACGGAATTCAAGCGGTTTCTCGGGAAGCCGGGCGCGACGATTCAGCTGGTGCGCAACACCTTCATGGACCGTCAGCCGCAGGCGACGCAACAGGCTTATCGCGACAAGGGCATGTACGCGCCGCGCGCCGTCCAGGCCCTGTCGCGCAAGGCGGCGGTGTTCACCCTCCGGGGCTATCCCGGGACGGTCTGGCTCTACTGGGACAAGGGCGCCCGCGGCTGGCGCTTCTCCGGGGATACCGTGACGGTGCCCCTGGTCACGGGTCTCGGGCCGGCGGACGAGCTGGTCTACCGCTGCAGCTTCGCCGACGGGTTCGAGCCCGCCCCCCGCAGCCGCGTGGCGCGGCGGGCCAAGCTGGAGGAGGCCCATCCCGCCCTGGTCTAGCCGCCGCCGGGCGGGGATCCGCGAGAGGCGCCCGATACGCCCACGATGCGGCCTGCGGGTCACGCCTCCTGGCTGGCCGCCTCCTGACGCCCGGGCTCCCGCTTGGCGGCGGGCTTGCCCAGGGCCTTGCCCACGGTCCGCCGGGCCCGGAAGATCGGCTTCGCCTCGTTCTCGCGCTTCTTCAGCAGGGCGCGATACTCGTCCCGGCGCTCGTGGATCGACGCGATCACGAGGCCCATCGGCACGCCGACATCCACCAGGACCGCCTCCGACAGCTGGAGCGACGCCTCGATCGTCTCCGGCACCGCGTCGTCGACGCCCAGTTCGTAGAGCGCCGAGGCGTGGCGGGCGTCCCGGGCCCGGGCGACGATGGTCAGGTCCGGCCGCTCGGCGCGGGCGGCCGCGACCGCCGCCTCGACGGCGCGCGGATTGTCGAGGGTGACCACCAGGGCCCGGGCCGTCGCGATGTCGCAGCGGCGCAGGATCTCGGTGTTGCCGCTGTCGCCGAAATACACCGGGGCGCCGGCCCGGCGCTGCTCGGCGACCCGGGCGGCGTCGGAATCGAGGGCGAGATAGGGGATCTTGTGCCGCTGCAGCATCTCGCCGACCTGGCGGCCGACGCGCCCGAAACCCGCGACGATCACCCGGTTCTCGACCCGCTCCGGCACCGGCTCCGCCTTGGCGGCGGCCTGGGCGGCGCCCGACGCCCGGCGGCCGAGCCGCCGGCCGAGGGACGACAGCCCCGGGATCATGATCATCGTGACGGTGGTCACCACCAGGGCGGCGGTCCCGACGCCCTCCGGGACCAGCCCGGTGGTCATGGCGCCGCCGATCAGCACGAAGGCGAACTCGCCGCCCGGCCCGATCAGCAGCGCCGTCTCCAGGGCGACCGAGCGGGGGATCTTGAGGACCGGGGCCGCCATCATCACCACGGCGGCCTTGATCAGGACCAGCGCCAGCGACAGGCCGAGGATGGTGCCCGGCGACGCCATCAGCTGGGCCGGGTCCAGGTTCATGCCCACCGAGACGAAGAACACGCCGAGCAGCAGGCCCTTGAACGGGTCGATCGTCGCCTCGATGGCGCGGCGGTATTCGGTCTCCGCCAGGAGCAGGCCCGCCACGAAGGCGCCGAGCGTCATCGACAGGCCGCTCGCCGCCGCGGTCAGGGCCGTGCCGACGATGACCAGCAGGCAGGCCGCCATGAACAGCTCGGTGGAGCGCGTGCGGGCCACGAGCTGGAACAGGGGCCGCAGGGCGAGGCGCCCCGCCACCACGATCAGCCCCAGCGCGACGGCGGCCTGGCCCAGCGCCATGGCCAGCGCCAGGCCCTTGTCGCCGCCGTCGTCGCGGCCCAGCACCGCGATGGCGAACAGGACCGGCGCCACCGCGAGGTCCTGGAACAGCAGGACCGCGAAGCTCGTCCGTCCGGCCGGAGCGTTGAGCCGCCGCTGCTCGGCCAGGACCGGCAGCACCACCGCGGTCGACGACAGGGCGAGGCCGATGCCCACGATGGCGGCGCCGGCGAGCGGCACGCCGAGCCCGTAGAGGATCACCGCGAGGATCAGCGCGGAGCAGCCCACCTGCAGGGAGCCGAGGCCGAAGACCAGCCGGCGCAGGACCCGGAGGCGCTCCCAGGACAGCTCGACCCCGATCATGAACATCAGGAAGATCACGCCGAACTCGGCGAGGTGGGCGATCTCGGTGCGGTTGCCGATGGTGAAAAGGTGCACGTAAGGGTGGGCATCGGCGAGGCGGCCGAGACCGTAGGGACCCAGGAGGGCGCCGGCGCCGATGAAGCCGAGCACCGGGGAGAGCCGCAGGCGGTGGAAGAGCGGCACCACGATTCCCGCGGTGACGAGGAACAGGATCGCTTCCTTGTAGGAGCCGGCGTGGACCTCTGGCATCGGGGTCGGATCGAACCTCGTCTCACGGCGGCGGCGGGGATGCCGATCACGGCGAGGCGATCATGGGTCGTGGACCGGCGGCGGGCAACAGCTTTCGGCGCGCGCCGGGCCGGCCGCGTGCGATCCGACACAAGCCCGATACACGAGGCAGGTGAGACATTTCGGCCACCGGTGCCGCGCTCCCGGGTGCTCATCCGGTCGTGACGTGCAACGCGGCCCAAAATCGGCACAATGCGCGCATACACGCAGGAGTTAACCGAGTGTTAAGCTCGGGCGGGCCGTGCCTGGGACTGGACCCGATGGATGCGACGAGGCCGATGATCTCCATCAAATCGATATTCTCCGGCCCCGCCGCGCTCCCGAACCGCGACCGCAAGCGCGAGCAGCGCGAGTGGAGACTCGAATCGGACCGGTGGAGCCACCAGCGCCACGTCGACCGCGGCTACCGCATCAAGTGGGGCTACGTGGCGATCGCCTACCTCGTCGAGTTCATGGTGATCGGCGCCTCGCTCTGGGGGGCGTGGCTGTTCGCGGGCGTCTACAGCGACGGCGACTGGCACGCCTTCTACTTCATGCTGCTGGCGCCGCTGGTCTACGCCGCCGTGGAGCTGTGCCGGGTGCCGCTCGGGATCCTGGCCCGGACGCAGCGCTCGTACTTCGTGCGCGCCCTCGCGGTGCTGGGCATCATCTTCGCGGCGGGCGTGACCACCAAGTCGGTGTCGCAGCTCGGCGAGATGATGTTCCATCCCCGCCTGATGGAGGCCGCCCGGACCAAGACCGCCCTGAAGGACGCCCAGGCCGACCGGGCCACGATCGGCGACCGGATCGCGGCGGCCGACGCGCGCGTGGGCCAGTACACGGCCGAGCTCGACCAGATCGAGAAGCGCGCCACCGACAACGCCCAGCAGCTCGCCGGCCTGCCGGCCCAGCGCTGCGAGCGGGTGTTCGGCACCAACAGCAAGGGCCGGAAGTACCAGAACCTGAAATGCGTGGCCGACCCGCGGGTGTCCGCCCTGTCGGCGGGCGTGTCCAAGGCCTCGGCGGACCGCGCCGTCCTGATCAAGGACCTGGAGGAGGCCCGCAAGGCGCGCGCGGCGCTCGATCCCGGCGCCGCCGACCGGCGCGTGGCCGATGCCGAGCAGGGCTACCGCAACGCAGTCAACCGTTCGCAGCTCCACTCCTTCACCGCCATGGTGTACGGCGTCGACCCGATCGACGTGACCGAGAGCCAGGTCCACGCCTTCCTGCGGATCTTCGTGTTCCTGCCCGCCGTCTGCGCCGCCTTCGCGTCGACGATCCTGGCGCTCTGCGCGGTCTCGACCCGCCGGACCTTCATGGACGAGGACGACCTCGGCGCCGCGGTGAACCCGGAGGCCGCCCCCTACATGCTGGACGCGATCGCCGACGCCCTGCGCTCGAACCCTGAGCCGATCCTGCCGCGCGCCGCCAACGCCTCGGGCGCGGTGATCCCGATGAACCGGCCCGCACCGGGCCAGCAGAGCCTGCCCGGCCAGACCGTTCCGGGCCAGACCCTGCCTGCCGCGGGAGCGGGCGCATGAACTACGTCGCGGGCGGAACCCCTGAGAACGTCGCCCTCGCCCAGCAGGTGAATTCCCGCCTGCGGGCGGATTCGAGCTACGTCGCCGCCCGGGCCTTCCTGTTCCGGGCGCTGGGCTTCGGCGCCTTCGCGTGCCTCGCCGGCATCGGCGTCGGGGCGGCCGCCTACGGCTGGGCGACGCTCAACCAGTTCGACACCGCCGCCCAGAAGATCGCCGCCGCCATGCAGGCCGCGCTCTCCGACGTGACCCTCAAGACCAAGGGCGAGGTCACGCTCACCGACAACGTGCTCAAGCTCGAAGGCCTGCCCAAGGCCGGCGGCACGCCGACGCCCACGAAGGCGCAGCTCGGCAGCGATGCGACCCCGGCCTCGAAGGCGGCGGTGAACACCACCTTCACGGTGTTCAAGCAGGTGCCGTATCTCGACGGGCAGATCGTCACCGGCTGGAACTTCAAGGACAACGCCGACCAGCCCTATCAGCAATACTGCTACTTCTCCCGCCGCTCCAACGAGTCGAAGGGCCAGGTCGAGATCAAGATCGACCTCGCCATGGACGGCAAGACCCTGCCGCAGCCGCAGAAATCCGACGTGAACCTCGAGATCCTGGCGCGGAACTGCGTCTGGCACGAGAGGGGCTGAGGCGGGCTTCAGGGATAGCCTGAAATCCAACCCTCTCCCTCATCCTGAGGTGCCGGAGCGCAGCGGAGGCCTCGAAGGAGCCCTCCAGATGGACCGGCGATCCCGGGAGCCCTCCTTCGAGGCCCGCTGACGCGGGCGCCTCAGGATGAGGAGGAGGATGGGAAAGACGCTGTCGACGAAGCCGCGCCGCAGAGCGCTTGCGGCACGGCCGCGCCCCGCGTTACCCGTTGCTTAGGCCAGCTCTCCGAGACCGCGATGCGCTTTTCCGGCACCGACACCTATGTCGCGACCCCCGACCTGACCGCCGCGGTCAACGCCGCCGTGGTCCTGGAACGGCCGCTCCTGGTGAAGGGCGAGCCCGGCACCGGCAAGACCGTGCTGGCCGAGGAGATCGCCAAGGGTCTCGGCGCGCCGCTCCTCGTCTGGAACATCAAGTCGACCACGAAGGCGCAGCAGGGCCTCTACGAGTACGACGCGGTCTCGCGGCTGCGCGATTCCCAGCTCGGCGACCCGCGGGTCTCCGACATCGGCAACTACATCCGCCGCGGCAAGCTCTGGGAGGCCTTCACCGCCCCCGAGCGTCCGGTGCTGCTGATCGACGAGATCGACAAGGCCGACATCGAGTTCCCCAACGACCTCCTGACCGAACTCGACCGGATGGAGTTCCACGTCTACGAGACCGGCGAGACCGTGAAGGCCGTGCGCCGGCCGATCGTGATCATCACGTCGAACAACGAGAAGGAGTTGCCGGACGCGTTCCTGCGCCGGTGCTTCTTCCACTACATCAAGTTCCCGGACGCCGGGACGCTGCAGCGCATCGTCGACGTGCACTATCCGGGCATCAAGCACCGCCTGGTCGAGGAGGCCCTGCGGACCTTCCTGGCAATGCGCGAGGTCCCGGGCCTCAAGAAGAAGCCCTCGACCTCGGAACTGCTCGACTGGCTGAAGCTCCTCGTCTCCGAGGACATCGCCCCCGAGACCCTGCGCGAGCAGGACGGCCGAAAGCTGATCCCGCCGCTGCACGGGGCGCTGCTGAAGAACGAGCAGGATGTCGGCCTGTTCGAGAAGCTCGCCTTCATGATGCGCCGGGAGCAGCGGGGCGGCTGACGTCCGGACGGGGTCGGCGGCGCCCGGCAGCCCCGATCCCGCGACCGGCGCCGTTCAGAGACCCATCGCCAGAGCTCCCTCCAGGGACCCAAGTCATGCGCAGGCTGATCCTGTTGCGGCACGCCAAGTCGGACCGTCCGCCGGGCGTCGCCGACCGCGAACGTCCGCTCAACCCCCGGGGCCGGCGGGCTGCGCCGGCCGTGGGCGCCCACCTCGCGCAGGCGGGCTTCCGCCCCGATCTCGCCCTCGTCTCCACGGCCGCGCGCACCCGGGAGACCTGGGAGGCGATGGCGGCCGCCCTCGGCGCGCCCGAGACCCGCTGGCAGCCCGAGATCTACGAGGCGCCGGCGGACCGGATCCTCGGGGTGATCAGGGCGGCGCCCGACACGGCCGACACGGTGATCGTCGTCGGCCACAATCCGGGCCTCGGGGACCTCGCGGCCGGGCTGGCCGGGGCGGGGCCGCGGGCCGTCCGCGCCCGCCTGGCCCTGGAGTTCCCCACCGCCGCCTACGCGGTGATCGCCTTCGACGCCGCCCACTGGGCGGCGATCGCGCCGGGGCAGGGCCGCCTGGAGCGGTTCGTGCGCCCGCGCGACATCGACCCGGATCTGGCCGGCTGATCCCTCACGCCACCGGCACGGGGGCGGCGTGCGCCACGACCTCCGCGTGGGAGGGCAGGGGCGAGCCCGGCGCGAAGGCCTCGAAGGCCGCCCAGAAATCCTGCCGGATCGCGTCGCGCTCGGTCAGGATCTCGTGCCGGGAATCCGGCAGGACCAGGATGTGGCCCGCCTTGAGCCGCGCCGCGAAGCGCTCGGTGTCGGGGGTGCCGCAGACCGGATCGGCGCCCGCCGCGAGGATCAGGGTCGGCAGCGTGATGCGCGGCGCCGCGCGCGGGTCGCGCAGCCGCGCCATCGCGCGGAACGCCTCGGCCAGCCACGCGATCGTCGGGTCGCCGACGGCGCCGGCGCCGACCTGCCGGGCCGCCGCGGCGTTGCGGGCGTAGCGGACGGGGTCGCGCGCGAGGCGGTTGCCCGCATAGGGCTTGGTGGCGATGGAGACCGGCTTGCCGAAGGGGATGTACCGGCTCCCGAGCCCCAGCCGGTGCAGCCCCTGGGACAGGAGGGCGGCGCCGGCCGGCCAGCGGATCATCCGGATCGACAGCATCGGCGCCAGGGCCACCAGGCGGCGGAACGGCAGCCAGCCGTCGAGCGCCCCGATCAGGGCGACGCAGCCGCCCATCGAGTGCGCGAGGCCGATATGCGGCTCCGGCATCAGCGGCACCAGCACGCTCTCGGCCACCGCCTTCAGGTCGAGCCGGTAATCGTCGAACCGCGCGACGTGGCCCTTGTGCGGGTCGTCCACCCGGCGGTCCGACTCGCCCTGGCCGCGCCAGTCGAAGGCGACCACCGCGAAGCCCCGCGCCCGCAGCTCGTGGATCGTCTCGTAGTACTTCTCGATGAACTCCGCCCGGCCCTGAAGCAGGCAGATCGTGCCCCGGCAGGTCCGCGTCGTGGCCTGCCAGGTGGCGACGCGCAGGGTGCAATCGTCGCTCGTGCCGACCGCCGTCAGGGTGCCGCCCGGCGGGACGGGGTTGTCGGGCGTGCTGCGCAGGGTCAGCAGCGGCGGCTCCCGCCCGGTCTCACCGTCGAAGCGTCTCACGGAACTCACCTCAGCACATCGATACGCCCGCCGACCGTAGCGAAAAAATCTCGGCGGCCGCCACGGCCAGGGCTCTTGAAGGGCGTTTTTTCCCTCCCGATATCGTCCCTCGTGCCGGCCATCAGGCGGCACGAGAGACGGGTCCGGCCCATCGGGCGGACCGGAATTGCATGTTGCTCAGACGAGGATATGTCATGCGTCAGTTCGATCTCGCTCCCCTGTACCGCTCCACCGTCGGCTTCGACCGGTTGTTCTCCGCCCTCGACCAGTTCGCGAGCGCCGAGACCGCGCCGACCTACCCGCCCTACAACATCGAGCGCACCGGCGAGAACGCCTACCGCATCACCGTCGCGGTGGCCGGCTTCACCGAATCCGACCTGTCGATCGAGGTGCGGGAGAACGCGCTCACGCTGAAGGGCGAGCGCTCGGCCGAGGGCAAGGCGGAGTTCCTGCATCAGGGCATCGCGGCCCGCGCCTTCGAGCGCCGCTTCCAGCTCGCCGACCACGTTCAGGTGACGGGCGCGGCGCTGGAGAACGGCCTCCTCCACATCGACCTCGTCCGCGAGGTCCCGGAGGCGAAGAAGCCCCGCCGCATCCAGATCGCCACCGCCGGACAGCCGAGCGCGCCGGTGATCGAGGGCGACGTCCGCGCGGACGCGGTCCCGCAGGCCGCCTGACCCCGGCGCAGACGGCAACCCTCAGGGTTATGGAGCGCCCCGGCCCCGGCCGGGGCGTTTTCCTGCGTCGGGTGTCATAATGGCGTGTGCCCTTCGTGCTCTGTGTCGGATTCGACGGTGCACGGACGCGCACCCGGAGTGAACCCGCCCATGGTCGCCAATCTCGCCCGCGGAGCCTACAGCGCGCTCGGAGCCGGCTGGCACAGGGGCGTGCAGTGGGGTGTCGGCGCGCCGATCGCGAAGCTGCGCCGTCGGCAGGCCGACCGCGACGGCGTCGCTTCGGGTCCGACGGGCATCGCCGACGTGCTCTCGGCCGAGCGGGCGATCCGCCTGCCCGAGCCGTTCGAGGGCCGCAGCCTCGGCCGGATCGGGAACCTGGAGGTGCGGCTGGCGACGCGGAAGTCCGAGATCCGCCGGGCCCAGCGCCTGCGGTTCAAGGTGTTCTACGAGGAGATGTCGGCGGTCCCCACCGGGCTCGCGGCCCTGTCGCGGCGCGACGCCGACGGCTACGACGCGCTCTGCGACCACCTCCTCGTCCTCGACCACGCCGTCCCGAAGCGCAGGAAGCCCTTCGTCGAGCACCGGCCGAAGGTCGTCGGGACCTACCGGCTGCTGCGCGGCGACGTGGCCGAGCGCCATGCGGGCTTCTACTCGGAGGCCGAGTACGACCTCGCGCCGCTGCTCGCCGCCCAGGGGCACCGGCGGCTGCTGGAACTCGGCCGGTCCTGCGTGCTCAAGCCCTACCGGAGCAAGCGCACCGTCGAGCTGCTGTGGCAGGGCATCTACGCCTACGTGCTGCATCACCGGATCGACGCGCTGATCGGCTGCGCGAGCCTGGAGGGCACCGACCCGGACCGGCTGGCGCTGCCGCTCGCCTTCCTGCATCACCACGCCCGGGCCCCGGAGGACTGGCGGGCCTGCGCCCTGCCGGACCGCGCGGTGGCGATGGACCGCCTGCCCCGGGAGGCGGTGGATCCCAAGGCGGCCCTCCAGGCGCTGCCGCCGCTGATCAAGGGCTACCTGCGCCTCGGCGCGCGCTTCGGCGACGGGGCGGTGATCGACCGTCAGTTCGGCACGACGGACGTGTTCGTGACGCTGCCGGTGGAGGCGATCGGCGCGCGCTACCGGGGACACTTCGCGCCGGCCGCGTGAACGGCCGGATCGGTGGTCCGCGTCGATCGGGCCAACCCTCCAGCCTGAGGCGCAGGAGCGGGCTGACGATGACGGTCCGGGCTGGGGGGCCGGTGTGATCCCTCCGCCCCCCGCCGGTTCCTACAGATCCCCCAGCGCCAGCTGCCCCTGGTTGCGCGCCTTCACCGGCGCGGCCTTGCGCTCCTTGGACCGCGCCGCGGCCGGCTTGCGCGGCTTCGGGTCGCCGCGCATCCGGGCCACCGCCTTGTCGCGGGCGACCGCCTCGGGGGCGCTCGGATCGTCGGTCAGCCACTTGCCGCGCTTGATCACCTCGTTCACCCGGCCCTGGTTGACCCCCACCTTGAAGGCGATCTCCTGCTGGGTCATGCCGGTCGTGGCGTGCAGGTCCAGGATCGCCCGTGCGAGCTCCGGGGTCATCTTCTGGCCCGTCAGCCGCCGGGCCGGCTTGACCGTCCGGGTCGCGCGGTCGCGCTCGCGCAGGCGCTCCAGCAGCGCCAGCGCCATGTTCATGCCGTGCTCGCGCAGGGCCTCCTCGAATTCCTTCAGCGTCGCCATCGGCGCCATCCTCCGCCGGGCACTCGAGCCGGTACTGTCCGGGGAACGTGCCGGGAACGCGGCGGTTGCGCAAGCGCCGCCGGCAGGCCCCCGCCGCGGTGTCGGTGGACGGGCCGTGTCATCCACCGGAAATGCGGCCTCTGGCCTCCCCGAAGCCGCTCGTCTACACCGGGCGCCCCCGCCCTGGCAGGATCAGCCCGCGCCCGATGATCAGCCCGATCCGAACCGTCGCCCCCGGCGAGACGCCCGGCTCCCTGGCCCGGGAACTTGAGGCCGGCGCGGTGCTGCTGTTCCCGGACCTGCCCTTCCCGTTCAGCGCCTTCGAGCGCCGGTTCACCGAGCGGCCCTTCGCCGACGGCAAGGCCAAGAACGTCAACATCCGGGGCGAGGCGGCGAGCCTGCGCGGCGCGGCCGGCACCGCGGAGGAGCAGGAGGCCCTGCGCCAGCTCCTGATCCGCTACCGGGCCTTCGCCCGCGACCTGATCGGGACCTACCTGCCGGACTACGCCGACCGGGTGACGCTCGCCGGCACCTCCTATCGCCCCTTCGACGTGGACCGCCGCAAGCTCAGCTGGCGGCGGGACGACACGCGGCTGCACGTCGACGCCTTCCCGTCGAACCCGATCGGCGAGACGCGGATCCTGCGGGTGTTCCGCAACATCAACCCCGCGGGCGAGCCGCGGCGCTGGCGCGTCGGCGAGGATTTCGGCTCGATGACGCAGAGATTCCTGCCGCGGCTGCCGGGCTATTCGCCGCTCTCGGCGCGCCTGCTCGCGGCGCTCCGCATCACCAAGGCCCGGCGCTCGGAATACGACCACCTGATGCTGCACCTGCACGACGCGCTCAAGCAGGACGCGGCGTACCAGGCCGAGGCACCGCAGGCCGACGTCGCGTTTCGGCCCGGCGAGACTTGGGTGACCTTCTCGGACCTCGTGATGCACGGGGCCATGGGCGGCCGCTACATGCTGGAGCAGACCGCCTACCTGCCGGTCTCCGCCCAGGCCGACCCGTCCCTGAGCCCGCAGCGCATCCTGGCGGCCAAGCTCGGCCGCCCCCTCCGGACCTGAGACAGGGACACAGACCATGATCCTCGAGATCGCGCAGATCGAGATCAAGCTGGGCATGGAGGCCGAATTCGAGGCCGGCATCGCGCAGGCCTCGGCGATCTTCAAGCAAGCCGAGGGCTGCCGGGCCTTCGAGGTGCGGCGCTCGATCGAGCACCGGCAGCGCTACCGCCTGCTGATCCACTGGGACACGCTGGAGGCCCACACCCGGGACTTCACCGGCTCGCAGCCCTGGCAGGATTACCGCGCCCTGGTCGCCCATTGCTTCGCCGGACCGGTCGCCGTCGAGCACGCCGAGCAGGTGCTGAAGGCGTTCTAGCGGCGCCCGCTCCCTCCGGAGACCTGTCCGGCGAACCGCCCGGCCAGGGCCCGGAGCGTTGCGGTCGAAGCCGCCGGTGCTAGGCTTCCGCGCGACCGGACCTGAGGCGAATCACCGGGGCAGGGGCACGTGGGGATCAGGCGGATGGCGCGGCTCGGACGGCTCGCGGGCGCCCTGGCGCTTCTCGGATGGGCCGCGGCCGGTCCGGCCCTCGCCCAGCCCGCGCCGACGGCCCCCGCCGCCCCGCGGTCGGCGGGGGCCGCCCCGTTCGCCAGGGGCTTCGTCCGGGCCGACCTCGCCAGCGCGGCCGTGCGCCTCGAAGCGGCGCTGAAATCGGAGGCCGGCAGCCCGCTCCGGCCGGCCGGCCAGTCCCGCGCCGCCGGGCAGGCCCTGCTCGCCGCCGGCAAGCCGGCCGAGGCCCTCGGCCTCTTCGCCGCCGCGGTGGCGGCCGACCCGGCCGACGCCCGCAACTGGCAGGCCTATTCGCGCGCGGCCTCGGCGGCCCTGGGCGCGCTGGAGAGCAGCGACTACCGGGGCCGGGCGCGCCTGCGCGACCGGTCGTTGGCCGCCGCCTATCGCGCCTTCGAGCGCGCCGGCACGGCCGCCGACGCCGCGGCCTCGCTGGCGCTGCTGGGCGCCGCGGAGGCCGAGCAGGAATCCTGGCGCCCGGCCCTCGACGCCTATGCGGGCAGCCTCGCGTTGGCCGAAGTCGAGGCGGTCCGCGAGACCTACGCGACGCTGCGGGCCGAGCACGGCTTCCGCATCCTCGACTACAAGGTCGATTCCGACGCGGCCGCCCCGCGCGCCTGCTTCACCTTCTCGGAGGCGGTGAGACCCAAGACCGACTACGCGCCCTTCGTGGCGGTGTCGGGCAGCAGCGCGGCCGCCGTGACCGCAGAGGGCTCGCAGGTCTGCGTCGACGGGCTCAGGCACGGCGGCCGCTACGCCCTGGTGCTGCGCCAGGGCCTGCCCTCGGCGGTCGGCGAGAGCCTGCTCAAGGCCGCCGACTACGAGATCTACGTGCGCGACCGCGCCCCGCAGGTGCGGTTCACCGGGCGCAACTACGTCCTGCCGCGCACCGGACAGGCGGGCGTTCCCCTGGTCTCGGTGAACGCGGCCAGGCTCGACGTCGAGGTCCTGCGCATCGGCGACCGCGGGCTGCTGCCGACCCTGCGCTCCGAGGATTTCCTCGGCCAGCTCAGCGGCGCGACCGCGGCGACGATCGCCGCCGAGAAGGGCCTGCGGGTCTGGAAGGGCACCCTCGACACCGTCAAGGCCGAGCTGAACCAGGAGGCGGTGACCGCCTTCCCGGTCCTGCAGGCGGTGGGCAAGCTGGAACCCGGCCTCTACGTGATGCTCGCCCGGCCCTCCGGTACCGCCGCCTCCGACGAAGCCTACGAGACCCGGGCGACGCAATGGTTCGTGGTCTCGGATCTGGGGTTGACCGCCACGAAGGGGCGGGACGGGGTGCACGTGGTGCTGCGCTCCCTCGCCTCCGCGCAGGTCATGCCGGGGGCCGAGATCCGGCTGATCGCCCGCAACAACGAGGTGCTGGGCACGCGCACCACCGACGCGCAGGGCCACGCCGCCTTCGATCCCGGGCTGGCGCGCGGGGAGGGCGGCCTGGCGCCGAGCCTCGTGGTCGCCCAGGCGGGCGGCGATTACGGCTTCCTGGACCTCAACCTCGGCGCCTTCGACCTCACCGACCGCGGCGTGTCGGGCCGGGCCGAGACCGGCGGCCTCGACGCCTACCTGTTCCCGGAGCGCGGGGTCTACCGCACCGGCGAGACCGTGCAGATCACCGCGCTCCTGCGCGATCCGTCCGGCGCGGCGGTGCCGGACCTGCCGCTGACCCTCGTGATCAAGCGGCCGGACGGCGTCGAGTACCGGCGGGTCTCGGTGCCCGATCAGGGGCTCGGCGGCCGGGCGCTGCCGCTGCCGCTCCTGTCGGGCTCCATGCACGGCACGTGGCGGGTGTCCGCCTATACCGACCCGAAGGCGCCCGCGCTCGGCGAGACCAGCTTCCTCGTGGAGGATTACGTCCCCGAGCGGCTGGAGGTCAGCCTCACGGCCCGGCAGGCCGCCCTGCACCGGGGCGAGGCGGCGCAGGTCGATGTCGCCGCGCGCTACCTCTACGGCGCCCCGGGGGCCGACCTCGACGTGTCGGGGAGCGTCGTCGTGCAGGCGGCTGCCGCCAGCGGCATCGCGGGACTGGAGGGCTACGCCATCGGCCTCGACGACGAGGCCGTGGAGGCGGTCACGCAGGAGCTGCAGGACCGCGCGACCACCGACCGGCGGGGCGCCGCCGCCGTCACGGTGCCGGTACCCCAGGTGGCGGCTCCGCGGGCGCTCGAGGCGAAGATCACGCTCTCCGTCGGCGAGCCGGGCGGGCGGGCGCTGTCGCGCAGCCTCACCCTGCCGATCCTGCCGGCGAACCCGGTCCTCGCCCTGCGCAAGACCTTCACCACCCTCAACGAAGGCGGCCTCGCGCGTTTCGACGTGGTGCTGGCGACGCCCGAGGGGGCGCTCCTCCCCCGGCCGGGGGTGGGCTGGACCCTGTCGCGGATCGACCAATCCTACCAATGGTACCGGGCGGACGGGCGCTGGTCGTTCGAGGCGGTCAAGACCGCCCGGCGCGTGGCCAGCGGCACCGTCGACCTCAGGGCCGGCGCACCGGGCCGGATCGAGGCGCCGGTCGGGCTCGGCCGCTACCGGCTTGAGGTCTCGGCGCCGGGCGCCCCCGAGGCGAGCGTGAGCCTCGGCTTCGAGGTCGGCTGGGGCGGGTCGGAGACCGCCGAGGCGCCGGACCTCCTCGACCTCACCCTCGACAAAGCCGCCTACGCGGCCGGCGAGACGATGCGGGCCAAGCTCAGCCCGAAGTTCAAGGGACAAGCCAGCCTGATGGTGGTGAGCGACCGCGTGCACGAGACCGTGGAGGTCAGCGTGCCGGAGGGGGGCACCACCGTGAGCCTGCCGGTGAAGGCCGAGTGGGGCGCCGGCGCCTATCTTGTGGCCACCGCCTACCGGCCCCTCGACCAGGCGGCCAAGCGCCTGCCCGGCCGGGCGCTGGGTCTGGCGTGGTTCTCGGTCGACCGGGAGCGGCGCGGCCTCGGCGTCGCCCTGAAGGCGCCGGAGCGGGCGCGGCCCCGCCAGGACCTGACGCTGCCGGTCCAGCTCACCGGGCTGCGGACCGGCGAGCCGGCCCGGATCACCGTAGCGCTGGTCGATGTCGGCATCCTCAACCTGACCCGCTACGCGGCCCCCGACCCGACCCGGTACTTCCTCGGCCAGAAGGCCTTGGGTCCGGAGGTGCGCGACCTCTACGGCTACCTGATCGACGGCATGCAGGGCTCGGTCGGGGCGATCCGCTCCGGCGGCGATGCGGGCGGCGGCGAGCTCGCCGACGCGCCCCCCACCCAGGCGCCGCTGGCCCTGTATTCCGGGGTCGTGACCGTGGGGCCGGACGGCGCGGCCAGCGTAACCTTCCCGATCCCGGCCTTCAACGGCACGGGCCGCGTGATGGTCACCGCCTGGAGCGGCGACCGGGTGGGGCAGGCGCAGGCCGACGTGATCATCCGCGATCCGGTCGTGCTCACCGCGACGCTGCCGCGCTTCCTCGACACCGGCGACCGCTCGCGCCTGTTCGTGGCCCTCGACAACGTCGAGGGGCAGGCCGGCGACTACACGGTCGATCTCACCCCGGCCGGCCCGGTCGTGGTCGGCGCCAGCGCGCTGCGGCAGACGCTGCGGCTGGAGGCCGGCGCCAAGGGCCAGTTCGCGATCCCGCTGACCGCCGCGGGTCCGGGCACCGCCCGGCTCGACCTCGCCCTGTCGGGGCCCGGCCTCCCGGCATCGTTGAACCAGAGCTTCGCCCTCGGCATCGCGCCGGGGACCGGCGCCCTGCTGCGCCGCTCGGTGCGCAGCCTCGCCCCCGGGGCGGGCCTGACGCTCACGTCGGATCTCCTCGCCGATCTCCAGCCCGGCACCGGCAGCGTGTCGGTCTCGGCCACGCCCCTGCCGGGGGTCGACGTGGCGGCCCTGCTCCGGGCGCTCGACCGCTATCCCTACGGCTGTTCCGAGCAGGTGGTGAGCCGGGCGATGCCGCTGCTCTACGTCAACAAGCTCGCCGCGCTGGAGAAGCTCGCCCTCGACAGCGGCGCCGACGAGCGGGTCCGCGAATCGATCGAGCGGCTGCTCGCGCGCCAGGATTCGAGCGGCGATTTCGGCCTGTGGTCGGCGCAGGGGTCGAGCGATCTGTGGCTCGACGCCTACGTGACCGACTTCCTGACCCGCGCCCGGGAGCGCAACTTCGCGGTGCCGCAGAAGGCCTTCGCGCAGGCCCTCGACTATTTGCGCAACGCCGTGGCCAACGCCACCGAGGTGCGCAACGGCGGCGCGGACCTCGCCTACGCGGCCTACGTGCTTGCCCGGAACGGGCGCCCGGTGATGGGCGACCTGCGCTACCTCGCCGACACCAAGCTCGGCGAATTCGCCTCGGCGCTGGGGCGCGCGCAGCTGGCCGCCGCCCTGGCGCTGCTCGGCGACCGGGGCCGGGCCGCCAAGACGATGGAGGCGGCGCTCACCCTCCTGCGCACCGACCGGGACAAGGGCCTGTACCGCGCCGATTACGGCTCCCGCCTGCGCGACGGGGCCGGGCTGATCACGCTGGCGGCCGAGAGCGGTCTGGCCCAGGCCACCCTCGGTCCGGTGAGCGCCGTGCTCGGCGAGGAGCAGCAGACGGAGCGGGCGACGAGCACGCAGGAGAACGCCTGGCTGGTGCTCGCCGCCGAGAGCCTGTCCAGCGAGGCGGGCGCCCTGTCGTTCACCCTGGACGGCGCGCCGCAGAGCGGAATGCTCGCCCGGGTCTACCGGGAGGCCGCGCTCGGCGACCGGGGCGTGCAGCTGGTCAATACCGGCCGCGGCCCCGCGCAGGTGGTGGTGAGCGTCAACGGCAGCCCCCTGGCGCCGGAGCCGGCGGCCGCGCAGGGCTACACGGTGGAGCGGAGCTTCCGCCGGCTCGACGGCAGCCTGGTCGATCCGGCGGGCGGCCTGCGCCAGAACGACCGGCTGGTGGTGGTGCTCAAGGTCACCGAGGCCAAGGCCGAAACCGCGCGCCTCCTGCTGGTCGATCCCCTGCCGGCGGGGCTGGAGATCGACAACCCGAAGCTCCTCGATGCCGACGCGCTCCAGGGGCTGGCCTTCGCCAAATCCGACGTGCAGCCGGTCCATACCGAATTCCGCGACGACCGGTTCGTGGCGGCCTACGAGCGCGACCCGAGCCAGTCGGCCTTCTTCACCGTGGCCTACACGGTCCGGGCGGTCGCCCCCGGGACCTACGTGCATCCGGGCGCCACCGTGGAGGACATGTACCGGCCGGCCCGGTTCGGGCGGACCGCCTCCGGCAGCGTGACGGTGGGGGCGGCGAAGTAGGCCCGCAGGCACCCGCGCCGGGGCTCCTGCGCCCGCTCAGCGTCGGCCTCGCGCGGCGTGGTTCGGGGTTTCCAAGGGGCCTGCCCCTTGGCGGGATGCCGGGGCGGAGCCCCGACATCGGTCGAAGATCGGCCGCAGGGCTTCGCCCTGCACCCACGAAAGGTCTCGACCTTTCGAAACCGTGACCGGTTCAGTCGTCGGCACCGGCGTAGAAGCTCTCCACGCCGATGCCCTCTTCCTGCATCAGCCGGGCGCGGGCGCGCAGCTTCTCGGTCTCGCTCTTGAGCTGGCCGCAGGCCGCCAGGATGTCCCGGCCGCGGGGCGTGCGCACCGGCGAGGCGTAGCCGGCGTTGAACACGATCTCGGAGAAGCGCTCGATCCGGTCCCAGTCCGAGCATTCGTAGCGGCTGCCCGGCCAGGGGTTGAACGGGATCAGGTTGATCTTGGCCGGGATGCCCTTGAGCAGCCGCACCAGCTCCCGGGCATCCGCGTCCGAATCGTTGACGCCCTTCAGCATCACGTACTCGAAGGTGATTCGGCGGGCGTTGCTCAGACCCGGGTAGGTGCGGCACGCCTCGAGCAACTGGGCGATCGGGTATCGGCGGTTGAGCGGCACCAGCTCGTCGCGCAGGTCGTCGCGCACGGCGTGGAGCGAGATCGCCAGCATGGCGTTGGCCGCCTCGCCGAGCCGGGGGATCTGCGGAACGACCCCGGAGGTCGAGACCGTGATCCGCCGCCGGGACAGGCCGAGCCCCTCCTGGTCCGACATCACGCCCACCGCGTCGACCACGGCGTCGAGGTTGTAGAGGGGCTCGCCCATGCCCATGAACACGATGTTGGTCACGAGACGGCCCGGCTCGCCGGCCCCGGAGGCGTCGCGGCTCGGCATCTGGCCGGGCCAGTCGCCGAGCTCGTCCCGGGCGGTGACGAGCTGCTGCACGATCTCGGCCGCCGACAGGTTGCGCACGAGGCGCTGCGTGCCGGTGTGGCAGAACGAGCAGGTAAGGGTGCAGCCGACCTGCGAGGAGACGCACAGGGTGCCCCGGTCCGGGCCGGGGATGTAGACGCACTCGATCTCGGCGCCGCGGTTGTGCTCCTGCGGATTGGTCGGGGCCATGCGCAGCAGCCATTTGCGGGTGCCGTCGCGGGAGACCTGACGGCTCGCCACCTCCGGGCGTTCCAGGGTGAAGTGCTCGGCGAGCTGGGCCTTGAGGGCCTTGCCGACATTGGTCATCGCGGCGAAGTCGCCGGCCCCGCGGAAATTGACCCAGTGCCAGATCTGGCCGGCGCGCATCCGGCTCTCGCGATCGGGCACGCCCATCCCGACGAGCTGCGCCTTGAGGGCCTCGCGGGTCAGGCCGACCAGCGAGGGGCGGCGGCCCGGCAGCGCCTCGGGGAGCAGATCGGGCGCCTTCTCGATCGCGGCATCGGCCGCGCGGGCGCTGTCGAGCGACGGCGTCGCCATGGCGTTCAAACAATCCGTAAGATGGGAAAGGGTCTGATATAGGCGATCGCGCCGGCGAATGCGACTGCGCGCCGGCGACGGCTGACCCCACGGAGAACGATGGCGACCGATACGCGCGCCGGGCAGGCGATCTACAATCCGAGGACCCTGCCGCTCTACGACCTCGTGGTGCTGCGCCTCTCGAACCCGCTGATCTGGCGCTGCCCCACCGCGCGGATCCTCGCCCTCTATGACCGGCACGCGGGCCGGTCGCATCTCGATGTCGGCGTCGGGACCGGCTGGTATCTCGACCGGTGCCGCTTTCCGACGCCCGCGCCGCGGATCGGCCTGATGGACCTCAACGCCGACAGCCTCGCCTTCGCGGCCGGCCGGATCGCGCGTTACCGGCCCGAGACATACCGCGTCGACGTGCTCGGCGCGCCGGAAGGCGGCATCGCGCCGTTCGACTCGATCGGCATGACCTACCTGCTGCATTGCCTCCCCGGCGACATCGCCGCGAAGGCGAAGGCCTTCGACACGGTGCGGCCCTGCCTGGCGGAGGGCGGGGTCGTGTTCGGCGCCACGATCCTGGCGGGGGGCGTCCCGACCTCGGTTGCGGCCCGGGCCCTGATGCGGATCTACAACCGCAAGGGGGTGTTCTCGAACGCCGCCGACACCCTGCCGGCCCTGCGCGCGGCGCTGGATCAGCGCTTCCAATCGGTGGAGATCGCGGTCGTCGGCTGCGTCGCCCTGTTCGTGGCGCGCGCGCCGCGCTGACGGAGCTTGCGATCACGGCACGAAAAAGGGCGCTCGCAGGCGCCCCATCCGTCGTGAGACGTCTCCAAGAACAATCAGGCGGCGGCGGTCTTCACCGGCACGCCCTTCTCGGCCAGGAAGGTCTGCAGCTCGCCGGACTGGAACATCTCGCGGGTGATGTCGCAGCCGCCGACGAACTCGCCCTTCACGTAGATCTGCGGGATGGTCGGCCAGTTCGAGAACGCCTTGATGCCCTCGCGGATGCCCTGGTCGGCCAGCACGTTCACGCCCTTGAACGGCACGCCCAGGTAATTGAGGATCTGCACCACCTGGCCCGAGAAGCCGCACTGCGGCATCTGCGGCGTGCCCTTCATGAACACCACCACGTCCTGGGAGGCGATCTCGTTCTGGATGGTCGCGTTGGCGTCGGTCATGGGGGATCCTCGTTCCTGTCGTTGATCTAGTGATGGTCGGCCATGGATTTCAACACTGCAGCGAGGCGTTCGAGCGCCGCGTCCATATCGAAGTCTGGCGCCAACAGTTCGTCCGGTTCGAAGGGCAACGTCTCCGGCAGACCGCCCACGAGCTTGTCGCCATGGACCCTCAGCTGCACGTCGGCATTCGCCCGCGCATCCCGCCAGAGCGCCTGCCAATCGATCCGCTGCCGCATCGCCCGCTTGTAGTTCCGACGCGCGGCACTCTGGAATGCCACGACCTCGGCGCGCCACGAGCGAGTGGATTGCGCTGTCGGAGCAGAAACGTATTTGAGCACATGCACGAGGGTCTGCAACAGGAGGCTCTCGACGCCGTGGATCTCCGACCGGCCCAAGGTCTCGATCTCCTCGATCACGTTCTCCCAGTCGACCGTGTTGGACAAGTCGCTGCGGGCAGCAAGCACGCGCAGAGCCGCCGCCTGCTCCTCGGCCCAGGTCACGATATCATCGTCGTAGAGGCTCGGTCGGTCCATCGGGAGCGCTCCCGTAAGAAGGCTTAATCCTGTGGTACGCCCGTGGTCAGCGCAAGGGCGTGCAGCACCCCGCCCATCCGGCCCTGGAGGGCGCCGTAGACCATCTGGTGCTGCGCGACCCGGGTCTTGCCCTTGAAGGCGGCCGACAGGACCGTAGCGGCGTAGTGGTCGCCGTCGCCCGCGAGGTCGCGGATCTCGACCTGCGCGTCCGGCAGGGCCTCGCGGATCATGCGCTCGATCTCGCCCGCATCCATCGGCATCGGAAAACTCCCAGGGCGTAAGATAAGGATCAGGACGCCGGAGCGGCCGGCTGGCTCGCCATGTAGGCGGGCAGCCAGCCCTCGTGCGCCGCGGTGAGCTCGGCGAGCGGTATGGTCTCGCCGCCCGGCAGGGTCAAACGGTCGGAGCCGGTGACGCCGACCACCGCCGCGTCGATCCCCTGCGCCGAGGCGCTGTAGAGGAGGTCGCTCGCCGCCTCGGGATCGACCGCCAGCAGGTAGCGGGCCTGATCCTCGCCGAACAGGTAGGCGTGGGGCGGCAGATCCACCGGCACCTTCGGCAGGGCCGCGCCGATGCCGCCGGCCATCGCCATCTCGGCGAGCGCCACGGCGAGGCCGCCGTCCGACAGGTCGTGGACGGTGTCGACCATGCCGGAGAGGATCAGCCCGCGCACGAAGTCGCCGTTGCGGCGCTCCAGCGCGAGGTCCACGGGCGGCGGCGCGCCCTCTTCCCGGCCCTCGATCACCGACAGGTAGGCGGACTGGCCGAGCCAGCCCTCGCCGGCGCCGACCAGGATCAGCACGTCGCCCTCGCGCTTGAGGGCGAGGGTGGCGTGGCGCGCCACGTCGTCGAGCACGCCGACGCCGCCGATGGTCGGGGTCGGCAGGATGCCGACGCCGTTGGTCTCGTTGTAGAGCGAGACGTTGCCGGACACGACCGGGAAGTCCAGCGCCCGGCAGGCCTCGCCGATCCCCTGGAGGCAGCCGACGAGCTGGCCCATCACCTCCGGTTTCTCGGGATTGCCGAAGTTCAGGTTGTCGGTGATGGCGAGCGGCCGGGCGCCCACCGCGGTGATGTTGCGCCACGCCTCGGCCACCGCCTGCCGGCCGCCCTCGACCGGGTCGGCCTCGCAGTAGCGCGGGGTGACGTCGCAGGTGAGCGCCAGGCCCTTCGGGCCGTCCTCGACCCGCACGATGGCGGCGTCGCCGCCGGGCTTCTGCACGGTGTTGCCCAGGATGAAGTGGTCGTACTGCTCGTAGACCCAGCGCTTCGAGGCGAGGTCGGGGGAGCCGACCAGCCGCTTCAGCGCGTCGGTGAGCGAGGCCGGCGCCGGGACCGCGGAGGCCGGGATCTCCGGCAGGTGCGTGTTGGCCAGGTGCGGACGGTCGTAGAGGGGCGCCTCGTCGCCGAGTTCCTTGATCGGCAGGTCGGCCACGGTCTCCCCGTGCCACTTGATCACGAAGCGCAGCGTGTCGGTGGTCCGGCCGATGACGGCGAAGTCGAGGCCCCACTTCACGAAGATCGCCTCCGCCTCGGCCTCCATGCCGGGCTTGAGCACCATGAGCATGCGCTCCTGGCTCTCCGACAGCATCATCTCGTAGGGCGTCATGCCGGCCTCGCGGGCCGGGACCTTCTCGATGTCGAGCTCGACGCCGAGATAGCCCTTGGCGCCCATCTCGACGGCCGAGCAGGTCAGTCCCGCCGCGCCCATGTCCTGGATGGCGATGACCGCCCCCGAGGCCATCAGCTCCAGGCAGGCCTCCAGCAGCAACTTCTCGGCGAAGGGGTCGCCGACCTGGACGGTCGGGCGCTTCGACTCGGAGGCCTCGTCGAACTCCGCCGACGCCATGGTGGCGCCGTGGATGCCGTCGCGGCCGGTCTTGGAGCCGAGATAGACGATCGGGTTCCCGACCCCGGTGGCGGCCGCGTAGAAGATCGCGTCGGTGCGGGCGAGGCCCACCGCCATGGCGTTGACCAGGATGTTGCCGTCGTAGCGCCGGTGGAAGCCGGTGAGCCCGCCCACGGTCGGCACCCCGAAGGAATTGCCGTAGCCGCCGACGCCCGCCACCACGCCCGAGACCAGCGCGCGGGTCCGCGGGTGGTCGGGGGCGCCGAAGCGCAGGGCGTTGAGCGCCGCGATCGGCCGGGCGCCCATGGTGAACACGTCGCGCAGGATGCCGCCGACGCCGGTCGCCGCGCCCTGGTAGGGCTCGATGTAGCTGGGGTGGTTGTGGCTCTCCATCTTGAAGACGCAGGCCAGCCCGTCGCCGATGTCGATGACGCCGGCATTCTCGCCGGGACCCTGGATCACCCAGGGGGCCGAGGTCGGCAGCCCGCGCAGGTGCTTGCGGGAGGATTTATAGGAGCAGTGCTCGTTCCACATCGCCGAGACGATGCCGAGTTCGGTCAGCGTCGGGTCGCGCCCGATCAACCCGCGGAAGCGGGCGTACTCGTCCGGCGTCAGGCCGTGCTGGGCCACGAGCTCGGGGGTGATCGGAACGTCGTTACGGAACATGCGGCGGTCTCGGCGGAGAGCGGCCCGTCCCGGGAGAGGCGTGCCGCGGCGAGCCCGGACCGGGCGGGGATCCAGGCTGCCCCGGCTCTAAAGCGGAAGCGCCCGCCCTGGCAACAACATCCGCGGGTATGCCTGCGCGGCGGCGGACGCGGCCTCAGCAGGGGGCGTCCGGAGTCTCGCCCGGCCCCATCGGCTGCGGCGGGGCGGAGCTCCCCGATCCCGCCGGTCAGAGACCGGCGTCGCGCGCCGCCCGGCTGAGGTCGTTGTCCCGGCTCCGGGCCGCGAGGTCGTGCACCGGCTCGGGCCCCGTCATCAGGTCGAGATAGTCGAACCCGTCCACGCTCTGGCTCGCCATGAGCAGCTGGAAATGCATCTGGAACAGGTTCCACTGGCGCCGGCTCACGTCGGCGCCGGTGATCAGGTCGCTGATCATCACCCCGACCACGGCCGGACGCTCGGGATCGGGCGGGACGAGGGCGCAGGCGGCCAGGGGGTTCTGCCCGTGGATCGACAGCCAGTCCCAGGGCGCGCGCACATCGATCCAGCGGATCTGCCGCGCCCGCCCGAAGCGCAGGAGCGCGTCGCGGAATCCCCGGGCCGCCGGGTCGAGGCCGAGCCAGGGGATGACGCTGCCGATGCTCACGAACGAGACCGGGCTGCCCCGGTCGCCGAAGCCGGGATCCCGGGCGAGCACCCGGTCCATGACCTCGATCCCGAGGAAGCTCGACGAGGAATGCCCCACCACCACCACCTCGTCGGCCGCGCCCTCGGCCGCGCGGATCCGGGCCGCGAAGGCATCGAGGCGGGGGGAGACCTCGGGCACACGACCCGCCGCGTAGGCGTGCGTGAAGGCGGTGTCGTCCACGAGATGCGGGACGTAGAAGGGCCTGCCGAGGGTCAGGCGCATCAACCCGACGAGGATCGCGTAGGCGACGGGCGGCACCGCCAGCAGCGGCCAGGGCTGCAGGACGGCCGGCGCCAGGGCGGCGAGAGTTCCCGCCAGGGCGAGGCTGACAAGCACCAGGGCCAGATAGATCGCGTGGACGCCGAAGATCACCGTCGAGAAGCGCCGGCCCTCGCGCCGGAGGTCGGCCGCGTAGCCCGTGTGCCACAGCCGCCAGAGCAGCGTGGGCACGCCCCGGAGGCGCGCCCAGTTGGATTGCGGGAACCGCGCGCGGACGATGTCCTCCCAGCGCAGCAGGACGTAGCGGGTGGAGACGCCGCGCGCCCGCACCGTCCAGGCGAGGTCGAGCCCGTCCGCCGAGCGGACCGGATCGCTCACCGCGATCTCGGCGCCGCGGCGGGCCGCGGTGAGACGGGCCTCCCGGCGGAACAGGCCCCAGTAGGTCTCGGGTTCCCGCGGGTCGAAGCCGGGCAGGTAGAACACGATGCGGGAGGTCAGCGTCCGCGAGGCGTTCCCGGCCGACTCCGCGGTACGGCCCTGGGCCGGGGCGTCGGCGACGTGCGCGAGCATCGAGGTTCGGATTCCGATCGGTCCGGAGGGGCGGGGCGGGGCGGGGCGGGGCGGTCTGCCTACACGAACCCGCCGGATGTGCCGATGAAAACTTTCTCCGCCGCGCCCTCACGCCGCCGGCGGATGCGCCAGGAACTCGGCGATCGCCGCCACGAACTTGTCGCCATAGGCCTCGCGCTTGCGCTCGCCGACCCCGTGGACCGTGCGCAGGGCCCAGAGGTCGACGGGCTTCTGGCGGGCCATCTCGATCAGGGTGCGGTCGGGGAACACCATGAAGGCCGCGATGCCCTCGGCCCGGGCCAGGGTGGCGCGCAGGCCGCGCAGGTGCTGGAACAGGGCCTCGTCGGTCTCGGACAGCGCGATCTCGCCGTCCTCGCGGGGTGCGGCGCGGCGGCGGTCGCGGGACTCCGCCTTCGGCTCGGGATCCGGACGCAGCTGGACCGGCTCGCGCCCGTACAGGATCGCCTCGCCCTTCGCGGTCATGGACAGGCCGCCGTAGCCGTCGGCGTTCTCGGCGATCGCCCCGGCGGCGAACAGCTGGCGCAGGATCGCCCGCCAGGCCGCCACCGGCTTGTCGGAGCCCACCCCGAAGGTCTTGAGGCCCGCATGCCCGTTGCGGCGGATCTGCTCGCTCTCCTTGCCGTGGACCACGTCGCAGATGTAGGCGGCGCCGAACCGCTGCCCGGTGCGCACGATCGCCGAGAGGATCTTCTGCGCCGAGACCGTGCCGTCCACCAGGGTGACGCCGCCGCGGCACAGGTCGCAGCGGCCGCAGGGTTCGCTGGTCTCGCCGAAATAGGCGAGCAGCGACTGGCGCCGGCAGCTCGCGCCCTCGCACAGGGTGATCATCGCCTCGAGCTTGCGCCGCTCGACCCGGCGCCGATCGTCGGAGATCTCCTTCTCGTCGATCTGCCGGCGGCGGAGCGCCATGTCGTCGAGGCCGTAGAGGGTGAGCGTGTCGGCGGGCAGCCCGTCGCGGCCGGCGCGGCCGATCTCCTGATAGTAGCCCTCGACGTTGTTGGGCATGTCGGCGTGGCAGACGAAGCGCACGTCGGGCTTGTTGATGCCCATGCCGAAGGCGATCGTGGCGGTCATCACCACCCCGTCCTCCTGCAGGAACCGGTCCTGGTTGCGCATCCGCGTGCCCTGGTCGAGGCCGGCATGGTAGGGCAGGGCGTCGAACCCGTCCTTCTTGAGGGTCTCGGCCAGCTGCTCGGTGCGCTTGCGCGACGAGCAGTAGATGATCCCGCTCTCCGCCCGCCGGTGCTTCAGGAAGCGCTCGATCTGCCGGGCCGGGTTGTCCTTGGGCTGGAACGTCAGCCGGATGTTCGGCCGGTCGAAGGAATGGACGAAGATCTTCGGGGGCCGCCCCTGCGGGAACAGCCGCTCGGCGATCTCGGCGCGGGTCGCCGCATCGGCGGTGGCGGTCAGCGCCAGGGTCTGGACGTTGCCGAGGGCCGTCCGGGCCCGGGCGATCTCCCGGTACTCGGGCCGGAAATCGTGCCCCCATTGCGAGACGCAGTGGGCCTCGTCCACCGCCAGCCGCCGGACTCCGGCCCCGCGCAGGGCCTCGATGCAGCCCTCCATCAGCAGGCGCTCCGGAGAGACGAACAGAAGCCGCAGGTCCCCCGAGCGCAGGCTGCGCCAGGTCTCCCGGGACTCCGCCTCGGCCACGGTCGAGTTGAGGGTGGCGGCCTCGATCCCGACGCTGCGCATCTGCTGCACCTGATCGTGCATCAGCGCGATCAGGGGCGAGACCACCACGGTGAGGCCCGAATCGATGAGCGCCGGGAGCTGGTAGGTCATCGACTTGCCCGAACCCGTGGGCATCACGGCGAACACGTCGTCGCCGTCCAGCACCGCGCCGATCACCTCGTCCTGCCCGGGCCGGAAATCCTCGTAGCCGAAGGTCTTTTTGAGCGCGGCGCGGGCCTCGTCGAGGCGGGTCATCGGGATCCTTGTTCGGGGTGGCGGCGCGCGGCTTGCGGCGCCCGTGTCGCGACACTAGCCTTCCGGACGTCTACACGGGGACGGTCATGCCGCTCAACATCCGCAGCGAAGCGGTGAACCAGCTCGCGGAAAAGCTGGCCTCGCGGGTCGGCGTCAGCAAGACCGAGGCGGTGCGGATTGCGCTCACCAACGAGCTGGAACGCCAGAAAAGCGAACGCGATACGTTCATGGAGCGCATCAAGCGGCTCCAGGACGAACTCGCCTCCTATCCGAAGACCGGGCTGGAGGCGGACAAGGCATTCTACGACAGCCTGAACGACGAGTGATGTTCGTCGATGCCTCGGCCATCGTGGCGATCCTGGTCGGTGAGCCGGGACACACGCTGCTGGTCGATCGCCTCCGCGACGCGCCCGTGCGGTTGACGAGCGGTCTGGCCGTCTACGAGGCGGTGCTCGCCATCGCGCGCATTCAGAAGGTCGAGCCAGACATCGCCCAAGCCGTCGTGGACAGCTTCCTCGACGCGGCCGGCCTCACGCTGGTCCCGATCACCGGCGCTGAGGGACGGCGCGCGACGGCAGCCCATGCCCGCTTCGGCAAGGGCCGCCACCCGGCACGCCTGAACCTCGGCGATTGCTTCGCCTATGCCTGCGCGCAGGCCCACGGCGTGCCGCTGCTCTCCGTCGGCGACGATTTCCCGCAGACCGACATCCGCTCCGCCCTCGGCTGAGCCTCAGCCGCCGTGGAACTCGGCCACGTGCTGCGCCACGATCGCGTCGAAGGACTCGTCGGCCCGGAAGCCCAGGCCCAGGGCGGCCTCCGGCTCGAACGCCTCCGGCCAGGAGCCGACGATCCGCGCGATGGTGGCGTCGGGCTCCCGCCGGATCAGCGCCACCGCCTTGTCGCCCGCCACGCGGCGCAGGGCCTCGATCTCCTCGGCCACCGTCGCCGAGACGCCCGGCATGGTCAGGCTGATCCGCGGCCCGATCGCCGCGAGGTCGAGGCCGGCGGCGTGGACCAAGAAGCCCACCGCCGCGCCGGGGCTGGCGAACCAGTGCCGCACCGTGTCGGGCACCGGCAGGATCGCCTCCTGGCCGGCGAGCGGCTCGCGGATGATCCCCGAGAAGAACCCCGAGGCCGCCTTGTTGGGCTTGCCCGGCCGCACGCAGATCGTCGGCAGGCGTAGGCCGATCCCGTCGAGGAAGCCGCGCCGGGCGTAGTCGGCGAGCATCAATTCGCCCATGGCCTTCTGCACGCCGTAGGACGAGGCGGGGCGCAGGATGAAGTCGTCCGGGATCACCTTGGGGAAGGGGGGTCCGAACACGGCGAGCGAGGAGGTGAAGACCAGCTTCGGCCGGTAGCCGTCCGCCGCGTTGGCCTTCCGGACCGCGTCGAGGAGCAGCCGCGTGCCGTCGAGGTTGACCCGGTAGCCGAGTTCGAGGTTGGCCTCGGCCTCGCCGGAGACCACCGCGGCGAGGTGGAAGATCACCCCCGGCCGCTCGGCGATGGCGGCCTCGGCGGCGCCGGGGGCGGTGAGATCCGCGGCCTCGGCCCGTACGGATCCGGCAAAGCCCTCCGGCGCGGCGGGCGGCACCACGTCGAGCAGGGTGAGGGCGGTGAGCTTCTGCCCGCCGACCCGGCCGTCCTTCACCAGGGCGTCCACGAGGCGGCGGCCGATCATGCCGGCGGCGCCGAGAATCAGGGCGTGCATGGGAAACCTCTCGTCAGATTGGGCAGCCGCTCAGGCCATCATGTCCAGGGCGCGCCCGAAGAAGTCCGGGCCGCCGAAATTGCCGGATTTCAGCGCGAGCAGCATCGGCTCGGGCCGGCCGGCGGTGCGCAGGACGGGCACGCCCGCGGCGATCTCGGGGCCGAGCAGGAAGGCGCCGAGTCCCAGCCGGTCGACCACCGCGCCCGAGGTCTCGCCCCCGGCCACCACGAGCCGGCGGACCCCGCGGGCGACGAGGCCCTCGGCGATGGCGGCCAGCGCCGCCTCGATGGCGTGGCCGGCCGCATCGACGCCGTGCTCGGCCTGGAGGGCGCGGACCGCCTCGGGGGGCGCCGAGGAGGCGATCAGCACCGGGCCGGAGGGGAGGCGTTCCTCCGCGAAGGCCAGGGCCTCGGCCACCACGTCGGCGCCGGCGAGCAGCCGGGCCGGGTCGAGGCGCAGCACCGGCATCAGCGCCTCCGCGGCGGCGACCTGCTGCAGCGTCGCCTGCGAGCAGCTGCCGGCGAGGCAGGCGGCGGACCCGCCCACCGGCTCGCCGACCGCCGCCCCGGCGGCGTCCCTCGTGCCGCGCCCGTCGGCGGCGAGGGCCCGGGCGAGGCCGAGCCCGAGCCCCGAGGCCCCCACCGAGAATTTTCGGCCGACGATCGCCCGGCCGAGGGTTTCGAGGTCGCTGTCGAAGATCGCGTCCGCGATGGCGGCACCCTTGCCCTCGGCGGCCAGCGCCTCGAGGCGGGCCGCCACGGCCTCGGCGCCCCGGGCGACCATGGCGGTGTCGATCAGGCCGACCGGGCTTCCGCTCTGGCGGCCGAGCACCCGCACGAGGTTGGCGTCGCGCATCGGGTTGAGCGGATGGTCCTTGAGCGGGCTCTCGTTCAGCGGCACCGCGCCGACGAACAGGTTGCCCTGGTAGACGCTGCGCCCGGTCTCGGGGAAGGCGGGGGTGACGAGCGCGATGGCCTCGCCGGCGTCCGCCCGCAGGGCGTCCATGACGGGGCCGATATTGCCCGCATCGGTCGAATCGAAGGTCGAGCAGACCTTGAACATCACGTGGGCCGCGCCCCGGGCGCGCAGCCAGGCCTCCGCCTCGCGGGAGCGCGCCACGGCCTGGTCGGCAGGGATCGAGCGGCTTTTGAGCGCCACCACCACCGCGTCGGCCTCCGGCAGGGCGCGGTCCTGTTCCGGCACGCCGATGGTCTGGATCGTGCGCAGCCCCGCCTTGGTCAGGGTGTTGGCGAGGTCCGAGGCCCCCGTGTAGTCGTCGGCGACGCAACCCAGCGCGAGGCTCATCGGGCGTTCCCCTTGTAGGCGGCGAGCCAGCCGAGGCCCGCGACGGTGTCGGCCGCCGGGATGTACTCGCAGCCGACGAAGCCGGCGTAGCCGAGCCGGTCCAGCTCGTCGAACAGGAAGAAGTCCGCCACCTCGCCGGTCCCGGGCTCGTGCCGCTCGGGTACGCTCGCGGTCTGGACGTGGCCGATGATCGGCATCAGCGCGCGCAGCCGCATGGTCACGTCGCCGTGCAGGATCTGGCAATGGTAGAGGTCGAACTGGAGCTTCAGGTTCGGCAGGGCGAGGTCGCGGATCAGGTCCGCGGCCCGGCCGAAATCGTTGAGGAAATAGCCCGGCATGTTCCGGCCGTTGATCGGCTCCAGGACGAGGTCGAGGCCGGCGGTTGCCAGGCGCTGCGCCGTCCAGGTGACCGCCCGGCGATAGGAGTCGGCGGCGCGCGGGTCTTCGTGCGGGGCGAGGCCCGCCATCAGGTGGAGCCGGCCGACGCCGGTCGCCTCGGCGTAGCGGAGCGCCGTCTCGACCCCCGCCTTCAGCTCATCGAATCGCTCAGGAAACGCCGCCAAGCCGCGCTCGCCCTTGGCGAAATCGCCGGGCGGCAGGTTGAACAGCGCCTGGGTCAACCCGTTGTCCCGGAGCCGCGCGCCGATGGACTCGGCCGGGTGCTCGTAGGGGAACAGGAACTCGACGGCGTCGAACCCGGCCCGGGCCGCGGCCTCGAACCGGTCGAGGAACGGTACCTCGTTGAACATGAGGCTGAGGTTGGCGGCAAAGCGCGGCATTTCTTCTGGGACTCCCAGCCCGGTTCTCGGCACCCGTTCGATCCGCCCGGCGGACCGCCATCCAATCAGATCACCTCATCCTGAGGTGCGGCGTAAGCCGCCTCGAAGGAGGCCTCCAGCCGGCAGCACGATCCCTGGAGCCCTCCTTCGAGGCCCGCTGACGCGGGCACCTCAGGATGAGGAGGAGGGTGGGATCAGGGTTCTTCAAGCTGTCCCCGGAAGCTTCGCCCCCGAGACCTGCGCGTAGAGCCGCGCCACGGAGGCGTCGTCGTCCCGGCCCATGCTGGCGCCCGACGCCATCAGGAACATCTGCAGGGCCGCCGCCGCCACCGGGACCGGGTACTTCTCGGCCCGGGCCATGTCCTGCACGATGCCGAGATCCTTCACGAAGATGTCGACCGCGCTCTTCGGAGCGTAGTCCGCGTCGAGGATATGGGGCACCCGGTTCTCGAACATCCAGGAGTTGCCCGCCGACTTGGTGATCACCTCGTAGACACGGCCCAGGTCGAGGCCCTGCTTGGCCGCGAAGGCCATCGCCTCGCAGGCGGCGACGATGTGGACCCCGGCGAGCAGCTGGTTGATCATCTTGAAGGCCGCGCCCTGGCCGGCCGCGTCGCCGAGCTCGTAGAGCGTGCCCGCCATGGCATCGAGGGCGGGCCGGGCCTTCGCGAAGGCCGTCGCGGAGCCGGAGGCCAGGAAGGTCAGCCCGCCATCGGCCGCCCGGGCGGCGCCGCCGCTCATCGGGGCGTCGAGGTAGTGGCGGCCGGTGGCCTCCAGCCGGGCCGCGAGCGCGCGCGCCACGGCCGGGTCCATGGTGGCGGAGGACACGAACACCGCGCCCTCCGGCATCGCCGCGGCGGCACCGTGCTCGCCGAACAGCACCGCCTCGGTCTGGGCGGCGTTGACCACCACGCTCACCACGACGTCGGCGTCCCGCGCCGCCTCGGCGGGGTTCGCGGCGGCGCGCCCGCCGGCGGCCGCGAAGCGCGCCACCGCCTCCGGGTTCACGTCGCAGGCGGCGACGGAAAACCCCGCCCGCAGCAGCGAGCCGGCCATGCCGGAGCCCATGGAGCCCAGGCCGATCACCGCGGCGCGGCGTGTTGGGGTGGTCATCGGGTGCGGCTCCTGCTTGGACTACGGGAGGGAGTCGTGACGTCGCTGAGTGAGGAGCATCCGGAACCGCCTCTCTCCCTCCCCCCCTCTGCGGGGGCGGGAGACCGGCGCGCTCGGCTCAAGGCCTCACCGGTTGACCATCCGGGCCGGCGTGACGAACACGCAGACCGAGCCGACCACCAGCATGACGGCGAGCGCGTACATGCCGGCGGCGGTGCTGCCCGTGGCGTCGCGCAGCGCCCCGATCACGTAGGGGCTGACGAAGCCCGCCAGATTCCCCACCGAGTTGATCAGCGCGATGCCGGCGGCCGCGCCGGCGCCGCTCAGGAACGCCGTGGGCAGGGACCAGAACAGCGGCGAGCAGGTCAGCACGCCGGCCGCCGCCACCGAGAGCGCCGCCACCGCGATCGTCGTCGAGCCGGCGGTCGCCGAGACCACGAAGCCGACGGCGCCGATGAGCGCCGGGACGATCAGGTGCCAGCGCCGCTCGCGCATCCGGTCGGCGGAGAGGCCCAGCAGGACCATCACGATGGCCGCGCACAGGAACGGGATCGCGCTGATCAGGCCGATATTGAGGTTGCCCTGCACCCCGGACGCCTTGACGATCGTCGGCAGCCAGAAGGTCAGGCCGTACTGGCCGGTGACGAAGGCGAAGTAGATCAGGCTCATGAACCACACGCGGCCGTTGCGGAACACGGTGGCGATCGAGTGCGGGCTGGCTTCCTTGCCGTGGTTGTCGGCGGCGATGTCGCGCTCGAGGAGCTGCTTCTCGGCGTCGGTCAGCCACTTCGCCTCGGAGGGGCGGTTGTCGAGGTAGAGGAACACGGCGACGCCGATCAGCACCGCCGGCACCGCCTCGATCAGGAACATCCACTGCCAGCCCGACAGGCCGTGGGCGCCGTTGAGCGCGTCCATGATCAGGCCCGAGAGCGGGTTGCCGAAGATGCCGGAGATCGGGATCGCCGCCATGAACACCGCGATCACCTTGGCCCGGCGATGCGCCGGGAACCACTGCGTCGTGTACAGGATCGCCCCCGGATAGAACCCGGCCTCGGCCAGCCCGAGCAGGAACCGCATCCCGTAGAAGGTCCACTCGGAGTTCACGAACAGGAACGCCCCCGAGATGATCCCCCAGGTGATCATGATCCGGGCGATCCAGACCCGGGCGCCGACCCGGTGCAGGATCACGTTCGAGGGTACCTCGAACAGGAAGTAGCCGAGGAAGAAGATCCCGGCGCCCAGCCCGTAGACCGTCTCGGAGAACTTCAGCTCCTGGGACATCTGGAGCTTGGCGAAGCCGACATTCACCCGGTCGAGATACGCCACCACGTAGCAGAGCATCAGGAACGGCACGAGGCGCCAGAACACCTTCGCGTAGGTGCGGTCGGCGAAGGACTTTTCGTCCGCGTGTGCGGCGGCGCTCCCCAGCGGGGCGGCTTGGACCGGCATCGGCGTTCTCCCGGGTCCGGGGCGCGGGGCCCTCGGACGATGGTGTTCGCCGCACGGTTGGCAGCGCTGGCCGGTGCCATATCGCCTTTTGGCAGCGCTGCCAATCCAGTTGTGCGAGATAATGCAGGCGGCTATGTCGAGGGGAAGGCGCTGCTGAGCGCGAGATCTACATCCTCTCCAACCGCCTCATCCTGAGGTGCCGGAGCGCAGCGGAGGCCTCGAAGGAGGCTTCCAGAAACCGCGCCGACATCTGGAGGGCTCCTTCGAGGCCCGCTCGCGCGGGCACCTCAGGATGCGGGGATGGATGGGCGTGGTGGGGGCCTCGCAAAGAAGAAAACCGCGCCGGGAGAAGCGGGGCCATGGACGACCTTCAGCCGCCGGGGCGGCTCGTGACCCTCACCGACGTCGCCCGGGCGGCCGGCGTCGGCGAGAGCACGGTCTCGCGGGTCTTGCGCAACCACGGCTCCTATTCCAAGCGCGCCGGCGAGCGGGTGGCGGAGGCGGTGGCCCGCCTCGGCTACGTGCCGAACCGGCTGGCCGGCAGCCTCGCCGGCCAGGGGGCGAGCGCGCGGCTCGTCGGCGTCGTGATCCCGTCGCTCGCCAACGTGGTCTTCCCCGACCTGCTGCGGGGGCTGACGGCGGCCCTGGACGCCGAAGGCGTGCCCTGCGTGATCGGGGTGAGCGACTACGATCCGGACCGGGAGGAGGCGCTGGTCGCCGCGCTCCTGTCGTGGCGCCCGGCGGCGCTGCTGCTCACCGGGCTGGAGCACAATCCCGGGACCGTCGTCCTCGCCAGGGCGGGGGGCGTGCGCGTGGTCGAGATGATCGACACGGACGGGGAGGGGATCGACGCCGTGGTCGGCTTCTCCAACCGCGCCGTGGGGGCGGCGAGCGCCCGCCATCTCGTCGGGCGGGGCTACCGGCGCATCGCCTATCTCGGCCACGACCTGGGCGTCGACCTGCGGGCGGGCAAGCGGCTCGCCGGGTTCGAGGCCGCGCTGGCGGAGGCGGGGCTGGCGCTCCACGGCCATGAGATCCGGCCGGGCCCGTCCTCGCCGGCCTCGGGCCGGGCCGGGCTCGAAGCGCTGCTCGCGCGCCATCCGGACCTCGACGCGGTCTACTTCTCCAACGACGACATGGCGCTGGGCGGCTACTTCGCCTGCCTGGCCGCGGGCCTGGCGGTGCCGGGGCGGCTCGCGCTGTTCGGCTTCAACGGGCTCGACTTCGCGGCCGCGATGCCCCAGCCCCTGTCGACGGTGCGCACGCCGCGCCTGGAGATCGGCCGGCAGGCGGCCGCCTGCCTGATGGGCGACGGCCCGAAAAAGATCGATCTGGGATTCACGCTGATCGAGGGAGCGACGGCATGAGTGAGACGGCGCTGCGCGAAGACATCTGCCGCTACGGCCGCTCGCTGTTCGAGCGCGGCCTGACGCCGGGCTCATCCGGCAACATCTCGCTGCGCCTGCCCGACGGCGGCTGGCTGGTGACGCCCACCAACGCGTCGCTGGGCTTCCTCGACCCGGCGCGGATCTCCCGGCTCGACGCGACCGGGCGTCTGGTCTCCGGGGACAAGCCCACCAAGGAGATCCCGCTGCACACGGCGCTCTACGAGAGCCGGACGGCTGCGAAGGCCATCGTCCACCTGCACTCGACCCACGCGGTGGCGGTCTCGATGCTGCCGGAGATCGACCCCCGTCAGGTGCTGCCGCCGCTGACGCCCTACTATCTGATGCGCACCGGCGGCACGGCGCTGGTGCCCTATTACCGCCCCGGCGACCCGGCGGTGGCGGACGCGATCCGGGGCCTGGCGGGGCGATACAGCGCGGTGCTGCTTGCCAATCACGGTCCGGTGGTGGCCGGAGACAGCCTGGAGGGCGCGGTCTTCGCCACCGAGGAGCTGGAGGAGACCGCCAAGCTGTATTTGTTACTTCGCAACCTCAACCCGCGGCAGTTGAGCCCGGGACAGGTCGCCGATCTGGTGCGCCATTTCGGGCTGACGTTGCCCGAGCCGGAGGATCATGCCGGGCACGATCACGGGTGAGGGCGGCTGGCCCGCTCTCCCATCAAACCACCTCATCCTGAGGTGCGAGCCCAGCGAGCCTCGAAGGAGCCCTCCAGAAGCCACCGCGGTCCCTGGAGCCCTCCTTCGAGGCCTCCGCTGCGCTCCGGCACCTCAGGATGAGGTGGAGGATGGGGCTGCGGTGGTCTGCGCCTCACCCCTCGATCTTCGCGAACTCCGCCACCTCCCGCGTCGCGGCGCGGAGCGCGTTGAGCAGGAACAGGCGGTTCTCGCGGAGCTTTGGATCGGGGGCGTTGACGGTGACGTCCTGGAAGAACGCGTCCACCGGTGCCCGCAGCGTCGAGAGCGCCTGCATGGCCCCCGAAAAGTCCTCCCGGGCGACGGCCGCCGAGGCAGTCTCCCGCGCCTTCGCCAAAGCCTCGGCGAGCGCCCGCTCGGCCGGCTCGCCCGCGGCGGCGAGGGCGGCATCGGGCTCGGCATCGTAGGCGCGGCCGTCCTTCTTCTCCTCGATGCGCAGGATGTTGGCGGCGCGCTTGTAGCCCGCCAGCAGGTTTTTTCCGTCTTCCGTGTCGAGGAAAGCTCCGAGCGCCTCGACACGGCGGACCACCATCAGCAGGTCGTCCTGGCCGGGCAGGGCGAAGACGGCGTCGATCAGGTCGTGGCGGGCGCCTTGGTCGCGCAGATAGACTTTCAGGCGGTCGGCGAAGAAGGCGAGAAGGCTGGCTGATATCTGCTCACAAACGCTTCCCTTAACCGATCGCTGTTTGTGTCCGGGTGAAAGCACCACCTCGTCGTACATTCCCGGCGCATCGGTCAGATATTGGACGTATTTTACTTGGTTGGCGGAAACGTCCTGAATGCAAAGCCGCAATTCACGATCGAGGATCAGCCGGATCACCCCCAAAGCCGCCCGCCGCAGCGCGAACGGGTCCTTGCTCCCCGTCGGCTTCTCGTCGATCGCCCAGAACCCCACCAGCGTGTCGAGCTTGTCGGCGAGCGCCACCGCGATCGACACCGGATCGGTCGGCACCCGGTCGGAGGGACCGACCGGCTTGTAGTGCTCCTCGAGGGCCGCGCAGACGCTGGGATGCTCCCCCTGAAGCGCCGCATACTTGCGCCCCATCAGGCCCTGCAGTTCCGGAAACTCGCCGACCATCTCGGTGACGAGGTCGGCCTTGGCGAGACGCGCCGCGCGCTCGGCGAGGTCCGGGTCGGCCCCCACCCGCGGCGCAAGCTCCGTGGCCAGGGCGGCGATGCGGGCGATCCGCTCCCCCTGCGTGCCGAGCTTCTCGTGGAACACGATGCTGTCGAGCTTCGGCAGCCGATCGTCCAACGCAACCGCCCGGTCCGTGTCCCAGAAGAACTTCGCGTCCGACAGGCGCGCCCGCACCACCCGCTCGTTGCCCGCGGTGATCGCCAGGCCGCCGTCCGAGGCCAGGAGATTCGAGACCAGGATGAAGGCCGGGGCCAGATCCTCCGAGCCGCTCTTGCGCAGCACGAAGCACTTCTGGTTCGCCCGGATCGTCGCCCGGATCGCCTCGGCGGGGATGTCGAGGAAGCTCGCGTCGAAGGAGCCCATCAGCACCACCGGCCATTCCACGAGGCCGGCCACCTCCTCCAGCAGGCCCTCGTCCTCCACGAGGTCGAGGTTCTGGGCGAAGGCGAGGTCGCGGGCGTCGTGCAGGATCACGTCCTTGCGCCGCTCGGGGTCGAGGATGACCTTCGCCCGCTCCAGCGCCTGGATGTAGTCGTCGAACCGGCGCACCTCGATCGCCTCGGGCGCCAGGAAGCGGTGCCCGTAGGTCACGGTCCCGGCCGCGATCCCGCCGACCGCGAACGGCACGACCTCCGGGGTCTCGGTCTCCGGCCCGAAGGTGGCGACGATCGATTGCAGCGGGCGCACCCAGCGCAGGGCGCCGGGCTCCGCCGAGGCCGCACCCCAGCGCATGGATTTCGGCCAGGGAAAGCTCTTCAGGATCTCCGGCAGGATCTCCGCCAGCACGTCCAGCGTCTCGCGGCCGGGGCGCTCGATCACCGCGAGGTAGAATTCGCCCTTCTTGGGATCGGTGATGGTTTTGGCCTGATCCAGGCTCGTGAGCCCCGCGCCCTTCAGGAAGCCCTGGACGGCGGCCTCGGGGGCGCCAACCCGCGGGCCGCGGCGTTCTTCCCGGACCGCCTCGCCCCGGGCGGGCAGGCCGGCGATGTGGAGCGCCAGCCGGCGCGGCGTCGAGAACGCCCTGGCGCCCTCGTACAGGAAGCCGCGCTCCACCAGGGCGTCGGTGACGCGTTGTCTCAGATCCTCCGCCGCGCGCCGCTGCATGCGGGCGGGGATCTCTTCCGAGCGGAGTTCGAGCAGGAGGTCGGGCATGGCGCGGCCATATCGCCGCGCCGCAGGCCTGTCGAGGGTCGACGGGCCGGGCGCGGTCCGGGATTCAGTGCGCCTCGCCCTTCAGGATGGTCGAGAGCTGCCACTTCCGGTCGCCGATCGCGTGGGCGTCCGACACCTTCCAGCTGCCGTCCTCGCGCACGAGGTCGTAGACGATGGATTTCGAACCGTCTCCGCCCTTGCGCTCCACCGTGACCTTCGCCTGGTCCTGGCCCTCGGTGGCCTCCTTGAAGGTCAGGGCCTTCACGGTGTCGGGCTTGAGCGGCTCGCCGTTGAGGCGGAAATCGAAGTCGAGGTTGCCGGCGGCGCCGTTGGCCTGCTTGGCATCGGCGTCGAACAGGCCCTGGAGACGCTTCGAGTAGACCGCGGAGTGATTCGGGTGCGGCTCGGCGTAGAGCTTCTTGACCACCGCCTCGGGGCCGGGATCGGCCGCGAGCGCCGGGGCGAGGCCGAGCCCGAGGATGCCGAGGGCGAGGAGGATCTTTTTCATCGAACGGTTCCCGCGTCTGCGGACGCGCCGGGGCGCGCCGGTTGGCGGGGGTTGCAACGCGCGAGGGCCGAAGGGGCTCCGCCCGGGACGGCCTGCGGCGGCACTTGCACGAATGCGAACCGCACGCGCATGATGCGGCATGTCGTTCGACACGCTGTACCAGTCCCGCGCCCCGGTCACGCCTCCGCAGGCCCTCGCCGAGCTGGGTGTGGTCGTGTTGCTGCGCGATGTGGTGACCGACGACGGTGTTCCGATTCCGGCGGGCACGGAAGGCACGATCGTCGGCATCTGGGCTGACGGAGAAGCCTACGAGGTCGAGTTCGACGAGCCGGTGGCGGGCAACGCCACCGTCCGGGCCGACGCCCTGCGCGCGGTCTGAAACAGGTGGACGACGATCCCGGGACTGGACGCCGGATCTCACGATCGCCCAGTCCAAGATCCACGGCTACTTGCTCAATCTCGATCTTCGGAAAGGCCGCCCCTAGGCCCGCGTCCTGCTGGCCTGCGGCTTCAAGCAATCCGGTGGCGCTCTGCTCGTCTCGGCCCTTTTCCACCCTGCGCGCCCACGCCAGCTCGTGCGCGAGGTCGACGACGTCTACGGACGCAAATACGTCTACGAGGGCCCTCTCGCGAGCCCCGACGGCAGCAATCCCCTGTTCCGTTCCGTGTGGCAATCGAAGCCGGACGACCCGCGCCGCTTCTTCTGCACGGCCTATCCGCTGTAGGCCACTCCGTTACGCCCCCCCGGCCGCCGTCCTGAGCCACGCCGCCCCGCAGGCCTTCGCCAAATCCCGCACCCGCAGGATGTAGCTCTGGCGCTCCGTCACCGAGATCACCCCGCGGGCGTCGAGCAGGTTGAAGACGTGGCTCGCCTTGATGCACTGGTCGTAGGCCGGCTGCGCCATGCGGTGGCGTGCGTCGTCCGAGGCCGGCGCGCCCGCGTCGAGGTAGGTCCGGCAGGCGGCCTCCGCGTCGGTGAACTGGCGGAACAGCATCGCGGTGTCGGCCGCCTCGAAGTTGTGGCGGGAATATTCCTGCTCGGCCTGGAGGAAGACGTCGCCGTAGGTGACCCGGTCCGGGCCCTCGGCGCCGTTGAAGTCCAGATCGTAGACGTTCTCGACCCCCTGGACGTACATGGCGAGCCGCTCCAGCCCGTAGGTCAGTTCGCCCGCCACCGGCGCGCATTCGAAGCCCGCCACCTGCTGGAAGTAGGTGAACTGGGAGACCTCCATCCCGTCGCACCAGCATTCCCAGCCGAGGCCCCAGGCACCGAGCGTCGGGCTCTCCCAATCGTCCTCGACGAAGCGGATGTCGTGGAGCTTCAGGTCGACGCCGATGGCGGCGAGCGAGGCGAGGTAGAGTTCCTGGAGGTTCGGCGGGTTCGGCTTCAGGATCACCTGGAACTGGTAATAGTGCTGGAGCCGGTTGGGGTTCTCGCCGTAGCGGCCGTCCTTGGGCCGGCGCGAGGGCTGGACGTAGGCGGCCTTCCAGGGCTTGGGCCCGAGCGCCCGCAGGGTCGTGGCCGGATGGAACGTGCCGGCGCCGACCTCCATGTCGTAGGGCTGGAGGATCACGCAGCCCTGCGCCGCCCAGAACTGCTGCAGCGTCAGGATCAGACCCTGGAACGATTTTTTCTGGGACATGGGACTCGAAGGCTCGGGCTCGCGCGGCGGGTCGGGCCGCCGGCGGGCCGGTTTAGGTGCGGGGGGCCGGGGGTGCAAGGCGAAGGGGACACGGCGAGGGGGGATACGGCGAGGCGGCGGAGTTGCGCATCCGGGGCGGATGGTGGTCCGATCGCGCGGGACGACGCCCGGAGGGACCCATGGACAGCGGCACGACCGGCATCGCGATTCGCCCGATCGACCCCGGGGACCGGGCGGCGTGGCTGCCGCTCTGGCGCGGCTATCAGGCCTTCTACAGAGTCGACCTGTCCGCTGCGGTCACCGACACGACGTGGCAGCGCCTCAACGATCCGGCCGAGCCGGTCGACGGCGCCCTGGCCTGGCGGGGCGCCGAGGCTCTGGGGCTCGTCCACCACATCCGCCACCGCTCGGCCTGGACGGTGGGCGATTACTGCTACCTTCAGGACCTGTTCGTGGCGGAGGGAACCCGGGGCCTGGGGATCGGCCGGCGGCTGATCGCGCATGTCTACGCGGCCGCGGAGGCGGCGGGCTGCTCCCGCGTCCACTGGCTGACGCACGAAACCAACACCGACGCGATGCAGCTCTACGACCGGATCGCCGAGCGGTCGGGCTTCGTGCAGTACCGCAAGATCTTCTGAAGATCGGCGCCCCGGGGTGCGGCGGGACACCCAAGCGCGGCGGTTTCTGAGCAATAAGCCGGAACCGCCAAGCCAGCGGCCAAGTTATCGCCGCAACAGGGGATCTCGGCACCTCAGCGCTGCCGAACAGAATACGTCGGACGACCCATCATGCGCAACGCTCGCACCCTCGACACCTTCGGCCGCAAGAACATCGCCGTCCTCGTCGCCATCGCGGTCTCGTCGCTGGCCGCCACGCCGCTGGTGATGAGCGCGAGCCGCGCCCTGGCCACCTCGGAGGATCAACCCGTGGCCGCGACCCTGCGGGTCGAGCCGGTGGACGTCGCCCCGGTGGCGGCGGCACCGAAGGCCGAGGCCACCTGCCTGCGCAAGGTCCGGGTGGTCTACAGCGGATACGGCCAGCCGGCGGACGGCTGCGCGGCGCACTGAGGCCGGCGATCCGGCTCAGCCCTGGGCCGGCGCCGTGCCGGCCAGCCGCTTGAGGTGGAGTTCCTCCAGGTCGATCTCCGTCTCCAGCTGGCGCAGCACCGAGCTGTGGATCCGGTTCTCCCGGTGCAGGGCGATCAGCGCCGACCGGCCGGACCGCACGGCGAGCAGCGCCGCGGCGAAGTGCTCGGTCTTCTCGGCTTCGAGCGCCGCGCGCTCGTCGCGGTCCCGGGACGTAGCCCGGACCCGGCGGCGGTATTCCTCCACGAGTCGGGGATGCTGCAGGGCCCCGGTCTCGGGAGACACCAACCCTTCCAGGCTGGCGAGCCCCGCCTCGTTGACGACCACGCGGGCCATCGGCGCGTCGAGATGGCCGTCCGGCAGGCGCGCCCCGGGGTCGAGGCGGAGCCGGCGGATCAGCGGCCCCAGCGTGGTGCCCTGCACCAGCACGGTGAACAGGATCACCGCGAAGGCCGCGACCAGGATCGCGTCGCGGCCGGGGAATTCCACCGGCAGCGCCAGGGCGGCCGCCAGGGTCACGACCCCGCGCATGCCGGCCCAGCCGACGATCAGCGGCACCGCGGGGGTGGGGGGCGGCTCCTGCGACCGCCCCCGCGCCGACAGGATCGGCCGGAGATACACGGCGGGGAACACCCAGATCAGGCGGGCGACCACGCAGGCCGCCGTGACGGCGAGCGCCAGGGGCAGCTCCGCAGCGAGCGTCCCGAACTCGCCCCCGGTCCGCGCCAGCACGCCGCGCAGCGCCAGCCCGATCAGCACGAAGACCAGGGCCTCCAGCACGAACACCACGAATTCCCACACCGCCACGGCGTGGCGCCGGACATGGGCATCGAAGGTCTCGTGCTCCCGCCCGCCCAGCATCAGCCCGCAGGCCACGACGGCGAGCACCCCGGAGGCGTGGACCTCCTCGGCGGCGAGATAGGCGGCGTAAGCGGCCAGGAAACTCAGCACCGTGACGGCGTTGGCGTCGTGCAGGCGCCGGACCAGCGCGTTCACCGCCAGGCCGGAGACCAGCCCGACCGCGACCCCCGCCGCCGCCAGCCAGGCGAAGCTGCCCGCCGCCGCCCAGGCGCTGAAGCTGCCGGTCAGCGCCGCCGCCACGGCGAAGCGGTAGAGCACGAGGCCCGAGGCGTCGTTGACGAGGCTCTCGCCCTCCAGGACCGTGACCATCCGGCGGGGCAGGGCGACCCGGGCCAGCACCGCCTTGGCGGCGACCGCGTCGGGGGGCGACACGATGGCGCCCAGCGCGAAGCAGGCCGCCCAGGGCAGGACCGGCGCCGCCGCGTGGGCGATGAGCCCGACCGCCAGGGTGGTGAACAGGACCGCGCCCAGCGACAGGGACAGGATCGGGCCGAGGCTTGCCCGGAAGTCGCGCCAGACGGTGAAGTAGGCCGATTCGAGCAGGAGCGGCGGCAGGAACAGGACCATGATCAGGTCCGGATCGAGATCGAAGGCCGGCAGGCCCGGCGCCACAGCCAGCACCATGCCGCCCAGCACCAGGGCGGCGGCCGGCGGGAATCCGAGCCGCCCGGCCACCAGGGACAGCAGCAGAGCCGCCCCGAGGAGCGCGAGGATCAACTCGAACAGGGCGACGGGCGTCATCGATCAATTTCGGCGCTGAGGCTTCGGTAAGCTCGGCCTTTCTAAGCCGGTTTCGCCGGGCCGCCGAACGCTTTCGCTAGGCCGGCCGAAAGCGACGGGCGATCGTGGAACTGAGGCATACGCCGTCTTGGAAGACGGATCGGTCCTGCGGCCGATCTTCCGCAACAGGCGGGAGACCGTCCTGCCGGTTCATGAACCGGTCAAACGCAGCCACCACGGGGAGCCCGCGGCGCGAGCGGCCCGTCAGCCTGTCTCAAAGCGCCCCTTCCCGCACCGCCCCCGGATCGGCCAGGGCGTGGAGGATCCGCGCCGCGCTGTGGGCGAAGCGCAATGTCACGGCCTTGCGGCGGGCGCCGCTCAGCGGGTGCTCGGGGGGGTCCCGCAGGATCCCCGCCCCGTAGGCGTCGGCGACGATCAGGCCGCATTCCTCCGGGATCAGCGCGTCCGGCACGTCCTCGGGGATCGCGAAGAAGAAGCGGTCGCAGAAATCGCGGTAGTCCGGCCATTTCCGGTCGGCACGGAAGTCCGCCACGCTCGACTTGATCTCCACGATGGTCAGCTTGCCCGCCCCGCACAGCGCGATCACGTCGGCCCGGCGGCCGTTCACCAGGGAGAATTCCGGCAGGGTGACGCAGCCCATCTCGGAGAATAGCCGGCGCACGCCGCGCTGGATCCGCAGGGCCGTGGGCGACTGGCGCCGGTCGGGCGGCAGGAGCGCCTCGGCGACCGGGGGCGCGGTATCGGAAAGGCTCACGGAAGCGGACATCACTCTCGGGGCATGCGTCTGTGCCGAATCGGGACATCCTGCCAAGTCGCGCGCCGCCCGTCACCTGCGGCGCGGGATCACCCCGGCTCCGTCATCCGAGGCACGCCCGGATCGCCGCGAATCCGTCGGTGAGGGCGGCCGGGCCGGGCTGCAGGATCAGCGGCGCCTTGATCTCGTGGATGCGGCCGTCGCGCACCGCCGGGATCGCCGCCCAGCCGGGCCGGTCGCGGATGCGCGCGATGTTGACCCGCTTGCCGCACCAGGAGGCGAGGATCACCTGGGGCGCCGCCGCGATCACCTGCTCGGGCGACACGATCCGGTCCTTCGCGGCGGGCTGGCGGCTCAAATCCGGAAACACGTCGCAGCCGCCCGCGAGGGCGATCAGGTCCGAGACCCAGCCGATGCCGGAGATCATCGGCGCATCCCATTCCTCGAAGTAGACCCGCAGGGGCGGGCGGTCGCGCACGGCCTCGGCCGCCGCGGCGAGCCGCGCCTCGAAGCCCGCCGCCAGGGTCTCGGCCCGCTCCGGCAGGCCGACGAGGGCACCCAGCGTCCGCACCATGGCGAGGCAGCCCGCGACGTCGCGCTGGTTGAACAGGTGCACCGCCACGCCCGCCCGGGCAAGGTCGGCGGCGATGTCGGCCTGGAGGTCCGAGAAGGCCAGGACGAGGTCCGGCGCCAGGGCCAGGATCTTCGGGATGTCGGCGCTGGTGAAGGCGGAGACGCGGGGCTTCTCCCGCCGGACCCGGGGCGGACGCACCGCATAGCCCGAGACGCCGACGATCCGGTCCTCGGCGCCGAGCAGGTACAGGGTCTCGACGGTCTCCTCGGTGAGGCAGACGATCCGCTCGGGCGGGAACCGGCGCATCAGCGGGCGCGCCAAGTCATCGATCGAGCCGAGTTCATCGATCGAGCCGAGTTCATCGGTCGAGCCGGGTTCATCGGTCGAGCCACGCGAGCAGGCCGGCACCGGGGGCGAGGAGCACGAAGGCCCAGACCAGCGCGGAGGCGAGGTTGGCGGCCTGGAACGGCAGCCGCGACAGGCCGAGGATGCCGGCGAGCAGCGGCACCAGGGCCCGGGCCGGGCCGAAGAACCGCCCCAGCGCCACCGCGGCGATGCCCCAGCGCCCGATGAAGGCCTCGGCCTTCGCGGTGAGGTCGGGATAGCGCCGCAGCGGCCATTGGGTCTTGGCCCCGGGCCCGAGCCAGCGCCCGGCCTCGTAGGAGAGCCAGTCCCCCAGGGCGGCACCGAGCGCGGCGCCGAGGACCACCGGCCAGAACGGGATGTCGGCCCCGCCCACCAGGGCGCCGACGCCGAGCAGGATCACGGTGGCCGGCACGAACAGCGACAGGACCGCGATCGATTCGCAGAAGGCGAGGCCGCCCGCGATCAGCGGCGTCCAGGCCTTGTGCGCCTCGACGAAGGCGAGGGTCGCGGTGCGCAGGGCTTCGATGTCCATGGAACTCGGAGGCGGGGGGAGACCGGCCCCATCTGAGGCAGGGGAGGGCGGACCGCAAGGGATGGCGGTGCGAGGCGTAACCCGCGCCCCAGTGCCGGGATCCGCGCCCCGGTGCCGGGTCGCTGGGAGCCCGTCGGTCCGGGCCGGTCGCTACTGCGTGATCAGCAGCTTGCCGCTGATCGGGCCCACCCCCTTGGGCACGGGCACGCTCGTCGCATCGTAGTTGGCGTTGAGGTAGAGGTTCGGTCCCTCGTAGAGGTTCACCTGCTGCGCCACCACGACCGTGTAGGCGGATTGGTCCGCCACCGGCTTGTCGGCGTCGATCACGAGGCGTCCGGCCGGCAGGTAGATCGTGCCCAGCATGGTGCGGGCGTTGTTGCTGATGATCCGGTAGATCCGCATGGGCTTCGTCTGACCGAGGGGTGCCGGGGTCGGCGGCAGCACGAGCCCGGTGAGATCGTCGACGAGACCCGAGGCCGGATCGACCGGATTGGAAACCGTCGTCTGCTCGGCCATCAGCAAGCCCGCCATATCGCCCATGGTCGGCGCCGTGAGGCTGACGGTGGTCTTCTTGTCGAACAGCAGCCCCGCCTTGTCGCCCACGAAGTAGAAACCGACGTTGACACCGGTGAGCGTCGCATTGTCCTGGACGATCAGCGGCCCATCCTTGAACACGTAGATGCCGGGCCGCATCGTCACGACGGCCTTCTTCTTGATCTGAAGACCGTAGCAGTAGGTGCCGGGGTCGAGGGTCACGTCCTTGTCGATCGTCTGAGTCTTCGTGAGCGGCAGCAGGTTGAACGGGTAGGGCAGGCTCGAGCAGGCGCCCACCGGCGGGTTGGCACGGCGCTTCAGCGGATCGGCGATCACCGGGCATCCGGTCTGGGGCGGCGGCGCGAAGTTCGCGCGGACCCCGAGATATCCCCCCGCCGAGCAGATCGTATCTGCCCGCGCCATGGCGTTGTCGCCGCCGACCATGCCGGTGGCGTTCGTCGAGTTCGAGTAGAGCGAGCAGCCGTTGGCGGTGACCTGAGCGCTCTTCTGCAGGTTGAACGCGCCCGGCGCGGCGGGGTCGAGGGTGAGCATGCACAGCCGCATCTTGCCGACCACGCTGGCCTTGGCTTGCACCGACACGGTGCGGGCGCCGATGCCGAGAAAACCGCCGAAGGCGAGCTTCACGCTCTCTTGGATGCGCGCCGAGACGCTGGTCTTGTCGGCCGCGACGTCCACCGTCACCGTGAAGGGCTGATCGGGCGACGGCGGCGCGTTGGTGCGGATGGTCTGCTCGGTGACGCCCTGGATCGAGGCGATGCTGGACGCGGCGAGCTTGAGGGTGTTGCCGCCGGTGAGCACGCCCACGTCGACGGCGTTCTGCAACTGGGAGCGGCGGGTGACGAGATGCGCGTAGTCGATGCCGCCGCCGACCAAGCCGAACAGCACCGTCGAACCCAGCGCGAAGGTCAGGGCGACGCCGCCACGCCGATTGCCGGCAAAGGCCCGGCCGCCCAGGGTTGCCCTGCGCACGACCGCCCTGTGCACGACCGCCGTCAGGCGCCGTCGTGCGGCAACCTCGCTGTCCACCATTCCGCCTGAGCCTTGAACCCCCGAATCCGTGTGAAGTCTTCGCAGGGAGAGGTGGCGCGGCGGTTAATTGAGCCGCCTGAACGTCCCGCTCTGCTTGCCGTGTGGCGCTATGCTTAAGATTCGGACCGTTCACAGTGACATCGCGGTCGCGGGCGGAGGGCCGGGCCGGATCTCGGTCGAAGGGCGGGGACAGCGCGTCGGGTTCGCCCCTCCACGACGCCCCCTCCACGACGCCCGCCAGCCCCTCGCTTGCGCCCGCGTTCCGGATCGCCGACAGACTCGGCGCCCCCCCGGAGCCGGGAATCACCCGCGTTGAACGTCCTGTCGATCCAGTCCCACGTCGCCTACGGCCATGTCGGCAACGCCGCGGCGGTGTTCCCGATGCAGCGGCTCGGAGTCGAGGTCTGGCCGGTGCACACCGTGCAGTTCTCCAACCACACGGGCTACGGCGCGTGGCGCGGCCCGGTCTTCGACGCCGAGACGATCCGCGCGGTGGTGCAGGGCATCGGCGAGCGCGGGGTGCTTCCCACCTGCGACGCCGTGCTGTCGGGCTACATGGGCTCGGCCGAGATCGGTGCCGCGATCCTGGAGGCGGTGGAGGCCGTGCGGGCGGCGAACCCGGCGGCGCTCTATTGCTGCGACCCGGTGATCGGCGACGTCGCGGAAGGCGTCTACGTGCGCCCCGGCATCGCGGCGTTCCTGCGCACGCGCGCCGTGCCGGAGGCCGACATCCTCACACCCAACCAGTTCGAGCTCGGCCTCCTCACCGACCTGCCGAGCCGCACCCTGGCGGAGGCGGCGGCGGCGATCGCGGCGCTCCAGGCCCGCGGCCCCCGGGTGGTGCTGGTCACCTCGGCGCTCTGCGCCGACACGCCGGCCGACCGGATCGACCTGCTCGCCGGCGCGGGGGGGCGGGTGTTCCGGGTCCGCACGCCGCGGCTGGACATCGCGGTGAACGGCGCGGGCGACTGCATCGCCGCCCTGTTCCTGATCCACTACGCCCGCACCGGCTCGGCCGAGGCGGCGCTGGGCGCTGCGGCGTCCTCGGTCTACGGGCTCCTGAAGCGCACCGCCGCGGCGGGATCTCGGGAGATCCTGACGGTGGCGGCGCAGGAGGAGTACGTGAACCCGAGCGAGCGGTTTCCGGTCGAGGCGGTGTGATCGGTTGAGGCCCGGTCCGCCTCAATCCGCCCCCTCCCGCACGATGGTCGGCTCGTGCGTCACGGAAAACGTCACCGACCGCGCGATGAAGCACATCGCATGGGCGCGGCGGTGCAGCGCCAGGGCGGCGTCGGGGTCGGACTCCGCCGTGATGGTCACCCGGGGGCGCAGGGTGACCGCGGTGAACTGGCCGGCGCCGCCCGCCTCCTCGGTCATGCGGCCCTCGGCGGTGTCTTCGTAGGCGGTGACCACGAGGCCGGCCTGCGCGCACAGGCCGAGATACCAGAGCTTGTGGCAGGCGGCGAGCGAGGCCACCAGCAGCTCCTCGGGGTTCCAGCACGCGGGATCGCCCCGGAACGCCGGATCGGACGAGCCCGCGATCGGCGGCTTGCCCGGCGCCGACAGGGTGTGGGCGCGCTCGTAGCCGCGATAGCCGCCGGTCCCGCTGCCGGTATTGCCCGTCCAGGTCACCGTGACCGCGTAGCGATGCTGCGTCTCGGCCATGAAGCCCTCCGCGTCCTGACCGGTCGGCGGCCCGCCCGGTCCTCGGGACCGAGTCGATACGGCCCGTCGCACCGTGTACCAAGGGCGCGCTTCGCCTCCGAGTCGCGGCCCTCCGGCCCCGCGCGAGCAGGAAGGTCCGACCCGATGGCGCGCCGCTTCGTCACCCTCGACGTGTTCACCGAGGACCGGCTCGCGGGCAATCCGCTCGCCGTGGTGCTCGACGCGGAGGGCCTCGACACCGCCGCCATGCAGGCCATCGCCCGGGAGTTCAACCTGTCGGAGACGGTGTTCGTCCTGCCGCCGACCGACGCCCGGCAGCGGGCGCGCGTGCGCATCTTCACCCCCGGCCGGGAGCTGCCCTTCGCCGGCCATCCCACGGTCGGCACCGCGGTGCTGCTGGCGCTGCGGGATCCGGCCCGGGGCGATGCCCGCGCCTTCGGCCTGGAGGAGGAGATCGGGATCGTCCCCTGCGTGGTCGAGACGTGGGGCGACGGCAGCGGCGGCCGGGCGCGGTTCCGGTTGCCGGTCCTGCCGGAATATCTCGGGCCGGGCCCCGAGCCCGCGATCCTGGCACCGCGCCTCGGCCTCACGCCCGGCGACATCGGCAGCGGCCGGCACGCGCCGAGCCGCCACGGGGTCGGCCCGCGCTTCACCTGCGTGCCCGTCGCCTCCGTGGCGGCACTCGACGCCGCCCGGCCGGCCCAGGCGCCGGAGCCGGGGGACGGGCTCTACCTCTACGCCCCCGATCCCGAAGGCACCGGCCGGTGCTGGCGGGTGCGGATGTTCGCGCCGGATCTGGGCGTCCCGGAGGACCCCGCCACCGGCTCGGCGGCCGCCGCCTTCGCGGGGGTGCTGATGCAGTTCGAGCCGCTGGGCGAGGGCGCCCACGACGTGACGATCCGCCAGGGCGAAGCCATGGGCCGGCCGAGCACGATCGCGCTCCAGCTCACGATCGAGTCCGGCGCCCTGCGGGGGGTGGAGATCGGCGGCGCCGCCGTGATCGTCTCGGACGGCACCCTGCATGTCTGAGGGGTTCCGCATCACGCCCCTCGCCGACGTGACGGCGCGGTTCGTGGAGCACGACTGGGCCTTCCCCCGGACGCACGAAGCCGCCATCGCGGCGCATTGGCGGGCCCGGATCGCCCGCAGCCCCGGCATGTTCGACGGCACGGTTCTCCTGAGCTGCGCCCATGCCGTCGGGGAGGGGGTCGCCCGCCTCGACCTGTTCGCGACGCGCTATTCCAGCTTCACCTACTATCGGCACGTCCCGCACGCCGATCCGCGGGTGCGCAACGCCTTCGCGGCGATCGTGCCCTGGACGGCGGACGGCGCGGTCCTGCTCGGCGCGATGGGCGCCCACACGGCCAATGCCGGCCAGCTCTACTTCCCCTGCGGCACCCCGGACCTCGACGACGTGCGCGGCGCGGCGGTCGACCTCGCCGGCAGCGCCGCCCGGGAACTCGCCGAGGAGACCGGCCTCGCGCTGCCGGAGGACGCGGCGACCGGCTGGGTGCTGCTCGAAGGGGAGGGCCAGCTCGCCTTCCTGCGACCGGTGCGCTTCTTGGAGCCGGCCGCAGTGCTGGAGGCGCGGGTCGCCGAGCACCTGCGGCGCGAGGCCGAGCCGGAGCTCGCCGGGATGGCCGTCGTGCGGAGCGCGGACGCGATCGACGCCGCCCGGATGCCGGGCTTCGTGCGGGCCTATCTGGCGGAGGCGTTTTCGTCGCGACCCTGATCGGGGCTCTGCCCCGATCCCCCGCCAACGGGCTGGCGCCCTTTGGAATCCGACCTTCCCTGCGACCGGGCCAAGCAGATCAGCCCGAGCAGGACCGCACCGCATCCGGCGAGCGCCACGGCCCGGTCCGGCCCAAGCAGGTCGGTCATCCGCTCCCCGGCGATATTGCCGATCGCGGCGACGGCTCCGGATCTGCGCATCCTCCTCGGCATGGCCGAGGCCGGCATGGGCGGGACGGTGCTGCCGGACTCCTCTGCGCGGAGGCGCTGGCCGTCTGACCGTCTGACCGTCTGACCGTCTGACCGAGCGGCCCTCCGACCGGACGGGGCCGGTCAACACCCCGTTCCGCGCCTGGACCCGGGCCGCGCTGCGCGACGCCCGCAGGGCGCGTGTCCGCGACGTCCTGCTGCGCCGGTTCCGAACGGCCTGACACCGGACCCCGATGAGCCCGACCATGAGACGGGATCATCGACAACTGGTCTGAGCGGTGGGGTGCGGCCGCCACGGGCGGCCGACCGGACCGGGGCCGTCCCCCATCCGCATCCTGAGCAAATTTTACCCCCGTCCGGGGAGCTTCGCCGTGGCCGGGACGTTCACCCGGTACATCCCCCGACGCGGCGCCCGCCGGGCGGGTGGAGTCCCGGAGTGTTCATGCCTGATTCCCGACGTCCCTCGTCGCAGTCCCGCTCGCGCATCGAGGAGGGCCAGCCCTATCCCCTCGGCGCCACCTGGGACGGCCTCGGGGTCAACTTCGCCCTGTTCTCGGCCCACGCCACCAAGGTCGAGCTCTGCCTGTTTGACGATGCCGGCGAGCGCGAGATCGAGCGGATCGAGCTGCCCGAGTACACGGACGAGATCTGGCACGGCTACCTGCCCGACGCCCGCCCCGGCACGATCTACGGCTACCGGGTCCACGGCCCCTACGAGCCGAAGGCCGGCCACCGGTTCAACCCCAACAAGCTGCTGATCGACCCCTACGCCAAGGGGCTCGTCGGCTCGATCACCTGGAACCCGGCCCTGTTCGGCTACCAGATGGAGACGGGCGACGACCTGACCTTCGACGAGCGGGACAGCGCGCCGTTCAACCGCCGCTCCCGGGTGATCGACCCGGCCTTCACCTGGGGCCGGCACCAGAAGCCGCAGGTGCCGTGGGAGAAGACGATCTTCTACGAGGCCCACGTCAAGGGCATGACCAAGCTCGACCCGCGGGTACCCGAGAAGCTGCGCGGCACCTATGCGGGCCTCGGCACCCGGGACGTGCTCGACTACATCAAGAGCCTCGGCGTCACCTCGGTGGAGCTGCTGCCGGTCCATTCCTTCGTGCAGGACGACTACCTGCAGGAGAAGGGGCTGGTGAATTACTGGGGCTACAACACGATCTCGTTCTTCACCCCCGCCCGGCGCTACGCGGCGGTGCCGGACTTCGCCTTCTCCGAGTTCAAGGAGATGGTCTCGCGCTTCCACGGCGCCGGCCTCGAGGTGATCCTCGACGTGGTCTACAACCACACCGCCGAGGGCAACGAGAAGGGCCCGACCCTGTCGTTCAAGGGGATCGACAACGCCTCCTACTACCGGCTCCTGCCCAACGAGCCGCGCTACTACATCAACGACACCGGCACCGGGAACACCTTCAACCTGTCGCATCCGCGGGTGCTCCAGCTCGTCACCGATTCCCTGCGCTACTGGGCGCAGGAGATGCAGGTGGACGGGTTCCGCTTCGACCTCGCCACGATCCTGGGCCGCGAGCCCTACGGATTCGACGAGGGCGGCGGCTTCCTCGACACCTGCCGGCAGGATCCGGTGCTCAACGCCGTCAAGCTGATCGCCGAGCCGTGGGATTGCGGCCCGGGCGGCTATCAGGTCGGCGGCTTCCCGCCCGGCTGGGCCGAGTGGAACGACCGGTTCCGCGACGACGTGCGCGCCTACTGGAAGGGCGACGGCGGCCTGCTGCCGGATCTGGCGGCGCGCATCGCCGGCTCGGCCGACAAGTTCAACAAGCGCGGGCGCAAGCCCTGGGCCTCGGTGAACTTCCTCACCGCCCATGACGGCTTCACCCTGCACGACACGGTCTCGTACAACGACAAGCACAACGCGGCGAACGGCGAGGGCAACCGCGACGGCCACTCGCACAACCTCTCGTACAATTACGGGGTGGAGGGGCCCACCGACGACCCGGAGATCCGGGCGGTGCGCCTGCGCCAGATGCGCAACATGCTGGCGACGCTGTTCCTCTCGCGCGGCACCCCGATGCTGCTCGCGGGCGACGAGTTCGCCCGGACCCAGAACGGCAACAACAACGCCTACTGCCAGGACAACGCGGTCTCCTGGCTCGACTGGGAGGCGATCGGCGACGAGGAGCGGGACCTCGCCGAGTTCACCCAGCGCCTGATCATCCTGCGCAACGCCCTGCCGATCCTGAGCCGCGGGCGGTTCCTCACCGGCCGGTACGACGAGGAGTTCGGCGTCAAGGACGTGGCGTGGCTGCGCCCGGACGGGAGCGAGATGACGCCCGAGAACTGGACCGACGGGGGCGCCCGCGCCTTCGCGGTCCAGCTCGACGGGCGCGCCCAGGCCACGGGCCTGCACCGCCGCGGCGGCGACGCGACCCTGCTGATCATGTTCAACGCGCACCACGACCTGGTCACGTTCACGCTGCCCGAGACCGTGGGCGGCGTGGCCTGGACCCGCCTCCTCGACACGAACCTGCCCGACAGCCAGGACGTGGAGAGCTTCGGGTTCGGCACCGGCTACGCGGTGACCGGGCGCTCGCTGCTGATGTTCGTGCTCAAGCCCGAGGACAGCCCCGGCGTCGGCGACGACGCCATGGAGCGCTCGTACCAGCACGTGATGCAGGCCTTCGAGCGGGCGAACGTCGAGCACGTCCGCTTCCACCTCCGGGACGAGGCGTGAGGGCGGCGGGCCGGGCGGTTTTCGCACCGCCCGGCCCTCGCCGCCTTGCGCGCGGCGGCGCACCCGGCTAACAGCACCGGACCGCGCGGCCCTGGCTGCGCCCGGCGCCCGCTGGCGCGCCCGGGTGCCCGCTCCGCGGCCGGAGGGGTGGCCGAGTGGTTGAAGGCGCACGCCTGGAAAGTGTGTATACGGGAAACCGTATCGCGGGTTCGAATCCCGCTCCCTCCGCCAGTTACCTATCCGCAGCAGTCCGCAGCGGTCCGCTAAAACCCTCAAATCGCTAGATAATCAGATACCAGGCTTCCGCGGCGGTCCGCTGGCATTCGCCCAAATCCGCGCTTATGATGTGGATAGCGTCATGGGTGCAAATGCCATGCTGGGTAAGCTCACCGCCCTCGGAGTCACCAAGCTGAAGGCCCCCGGCATGTACGGGGACGGCGGCGGCCTCTGGCTGCAGGTGTCCGGCAAGGGCGGGAAGAGCTGGGTCTTCCGGTATACCTTGAAGGGCAAGTCCCGGGAGATGGGACTGGGGCCGGTCAGCACGTTCTCGCTGGCCGAGGCGCGCGACAAGGCTCTGACCTGCCGGAAGCTCTGCTACGAGGGCATCGACCCGATCGAGATGCGGCGCGGACAGCGCCAGGACGCCGCCGTAGAGGCCGCGAAGGCGATTACCTTCCGCACCTGCGCCGAGGGCTACATCGAGGCCCACAAGGCCGGATGGCGCAACGACAAGCACGCCGCGCAGTGGACCGCGACGCTGGCGACCTACGCCTACCCAGTGTTCGGCAACCTGCCGGTGCAAGCGATCGACACTAATCTGGTGACGCAGGCGCTGGAGCCGATCTGGATCACGAAACCCGAGACGGCGACGCGGGTGAGGGGACGCATCGAGTCGGTGCTGGATTGGGCCGCGACGCGCGGCTATCGGCGCGGCGAGAACCCGGCCCGTTGGAAGGGGCACCTGCAGAACCTGTTGCCGAAGCGATCCAAGGTCCGGAAGGTCGAGCACCATGCCGTGCTGCCGTTCAAGGAGGTGCCGACCTTTATGAAGGCGGTAGCCGCGCAGCCCGGCGTCGCCGCGAAGCTGATGGCCTTCACCATCCTCACTGCCGCTCGCACGGGCGAGGCGCTAGGTGCTCGGTGGTCGGAGATCGACTTGGATGCTGGGATCTGGACAGTGCCGGCCGAGCGGATGAAGGCCGGCGCCGAACATCGGGTGCCGCTGTCGCCGCCAGCCTTGGCCCTCCTGGGCGAGATGCAGGGGCTGGACGACACCTTCGTGTTCCCCGGCGGCCGGCGCGGGAAGCCGCTCTCCAACATGGCCATGCTGGTGCTCCTCCGGCGGATGGAGCGCGCCGACCTGACGGTTCACGGCTTCCGCAGCTCGTTCCGGGACTGGGCCTCTGAGACCACGCACTTCCCGTCCGAAGTGGTGGAGATGGCGCTCGCCCATACCGTCGAGTCCAAGGTGGAACGGGCGTACCGGCGGGGCGACCTGTTTGAGAAGCGACGCGAGCTGATGCGAGCGTGGGCCGGTCACTGCAGCTCAACTCTTCAGGTTCGGTGAGGTAAAACCGAGATGGCCGCGTCCTTGTACGATCTCGGATTGCTCGCAGTTAATGGCTTTGCAAATGAAAATGAAGCAGAGGCCGCCAATTTTGATAGATTAAAATGGCTTCGCTTGGAACTTTCAAGTTCAGAAAAGCTGAGCCAAATTGAAAAGCCAGAACTTGACGCTCTATTTCGAGATCTAGATGTCATCTTTGATGGATTTAGCAATCTGATCTCGTCGGCCCCTACGTCTCAGGTAATCAAAGATGTTTTCCGTTTTAGACTTGCCAGGATAATAGATAACGTATTCCAAATTGGAAGTTATGACACTGGCCGCTATGTAGGTCTTATTGCATCGGACAACGCCAATAGAGCGAAGGCCGAGAAAGCCACAGCTAAGAACAGGCAGCTTCGTGAATTCATTGAAAATGAAGCGCGCGCCAAGGGTCTCGCTCTCAAGAATAGTGATAAATTTGCCCAGCGATTGGAAGCCGGTGTCCGGGCACGAGCTGGCGTAAACGCAGGTGCCGAAGGCTTTGGTTGGCCGACTATTCGGCGAGAAATTAAAGCCATCATTGTAGAGAAAAAGGGTCAGACCTCGGCGTGACACTATTCATTATTTGATGGTCTAGCACGCGGCGGACAATTATCGCCTTGCTTCCGCACGGATCGGTGCGGACATAACATCAGGTGCAGCCATGAACTACAGTGTTCAGGCGGCGCAGGGAGACCTGCGTCCGTCAATGAAAAAGCTTTTGCATCGTCGCAAGGACGTGCAGGACGCCCTCAGCATCGGCCACGACACATTTTACAAGTTGGTCGCCCGGGGCAAGCTGCGGACCGTCAAGATCGGCGCCGCGACCTTTGTCCCCGATGACAGCTTGCGCGGCTTCCTCCGCTCTCTTGAACAGGAGGCCGCATAGGTTGGCCTACAACGTCAGAACCCCCGGCGCTGGTACGCCGAGGGCTCTGGGAAATGTCTGCTTGGCCGCTGACGATCTCTGAGATAACCCACACCACGTCGACCTTCAAGCACGCCGGATCAGCGCGCGCCGGAAGTGCAGCCCGGCCGTCGCCGCAGTCATCGCGGCCCACGCCTACGAGCTGCCTGAGAACTGGAGGCGCGCATGAGCGCCTCCCCCCTCAATCCCGACGACTTCGCTTTCGGCGATCCGGACAAGCTCCGCGCCCATATCGCCGAGCTGATGGCCCTCGTCAGCATGCGCGCCAACATGGCCACCGATTACGCTGCCCTGCGCGACGATGCCGGGCTTCGCTACACGTTGAAGTGCTGCGCTGCCGAATTCAGGGCTGCCTTGAACCTGCTCGGCGACCTGACCGAGCAGACTGAGCGTGAGCACCAGCGCCGCGAGCCGGCATCCGCTTCCCGACCTAACCCTAATTCGGAGGCGCGCCTGTGAAAGCGCAGCATTTCGCTGCCGAGGTCGCGCGCCTTGGATCCGCCGCCGACGACCACCGTCACGGTGATCGCGGCAAACCTAACGGCGCCAACGGCACTATCGGCACAGGGGGGTCTGGTTCCTGGCCGGAGCCTGACCTGAGCCTGCTCGGCACCGGCCGCCGCGCCCCGCCGCCGTTCCCGCTGCATCTGCTCGGCCCGTGGGCCGGGTGGTGCGAGCGCAAGGCCAAGGGCGCGTCCGCGCCGGTCGACTACGTGGCGGTCGCCCTGCTCGCCAGCGTCGGCGCCAGCATCGCCAACGTGCGTTGGCCGCAGGCCGGCACCGCGTGGTCGGCGCCGCCGGTCTTGTGGTGCGCCGAGGTCGGCCCGCCGTCCTCGTCCAAGTCGCCGAGCATGGACGCGGCCTTCAACCTCGTGCGGTTCGCCGAGGATCGGATGGCTGACGGCTTCGAGCAGGTTCAGCAGGAGCACGCCACCGCCAAGTAGGCCTGCGAGGCCCGGGTCGAGGCGTGGAAGGTCGAGGTCAAAACCGCCGTGAAGAACGGCGAGCCGGCGCCCGCCATGCCAGACGACGCACGGGAGCCGCCCGCGCCGGTCCGGCCTCGGATCCGCGTCGCAGACGCGACCGTGGAGGCGCTCGGCGCGCTTGCGGCAGGCCTACCGCGCGGACTCCTGCTGGTCCGGGACGAACTGGCCGGCTGGCTCGGCGCCTTCGACAAGTACGGTGGCGGTGGATCCGACCGTGCGTTCGCGATCGAGATGTACGGCGGCCGGGCCTACGTCGTGGACCGGATGAAGAACCCGGAGCCGCTGCGCATCCGGCATCTGAGCATCGGCGTTCTCGGTGGCGTCCAGCCCGACAAGCTGGAGATGATCCTGAACGGACCGGACGACGGGCTGGCCTCACGGCTGCTCTGGGCATGGCCGGAAACCAAGCCCGAGTTCAACCTGGCGCGCGGCGCTCAGGATGACGGGCCGATGCAGCGCGCCTTCGCCAGGCTCACCGACCTGTTGCAGATCCACGATGAGTTCGGGCACCCGGAACCGGTTCTGGTGCCGCTCGCCCGCGAGGCGGAGGACCGCCTGGAGGCTTTTGCCCGGGACATCGTGGAGCGCTGATGGGGTGGACGGCCCCCGAACGGCATCGCTGTGCCAAGCTGAGGTCGTTGTAGATCTCATGCGAGGAGGCCGTCCGTGGATCAGATTAGCCGCATCGGTATGGATACGTCCAAGCACATCTTCCAGCTGCACGGCGT
>NZ_JAKSXX010000150.1 GCF_022829385.1 Methylobacterium sp. J-070
CGCTGCAACCAAACCGCAACCGAGATGTTGTGTCGCTCGGTCGTGTGTATCGCGATGTATTCCGACAATCTAACGCATATTCATGGATGGTTTACTATACCGGATCGCACGACCGGCCGGTGATGTGTCCATAAAACTACAGCCTTTTCGTCCACGGACTGGTAGCCTTGTCGTCAGATCGCAATTGGGACCTTCCGTGATGACCAAGCTCCTGGCCTCGCTGGCCGCCTTCACCGCCCTGACCGGCTCCGCCTTTGCCGCCGACCTGCCGCGCCGGGCCGCCCCGCCGCCGGTGTTCACCCCGGTGCCGGTGTTCACCTGGACCGGCGCCTACTTCGGTATCAACGCCGGCTACGCGTTCGACGCCAGCAGCCGCAGCAACGGCTCGGCCTTCGGC
>NZ_JAKSXX010000169.1 GCF_022829385.1 Methylobacterium sp. J-070
CGATCCGGAGGGCATGGGCCACGCCCGGACCCTGATGCCCGACGTCGCCTACGCGGAGGACGCCTATGCCTGCGCCGAGGGCGCCGACGCCCTCGTGATCGTCACCGAGTGGAACGCCTTCCGCGCCCTCGACCTCGGCCGCCTCGGCAAGATCATGAACGCCCGCATCATGGTCGATCTGCGCAACATCTACCGGCCCCAGGATGTCCGGGGGAAGGGCTTCACCTACCGCGGCATCGGAACCGAGATCGGCGCCTCGCAGCCGACCGAGGCGTAGCCCCGGTCCCGGCCGGAGCGGGTCTTCGACGACACCGCCGGAGGCGGTGAGGCGACCTCGTCCGCGGCGTCTTGGAGGATCCCATGGTCTCGCGATCGTCCGCCGATCGGCACCCGTGCGTCGTGACCGCCCTCTTCGGGACGGGCGCGCCGGGCGGCACGGCGCCGACTCGGGTCCGGGCGACGGGAGCGGCCGGCTGGCTGGTCGCCGTCGGCCTCGGGCTCATCCTGCTGGGACTGGCGCTCGCCCGCTGGGAAGCCGCGCCCGGCCCCGGGGCGAGGCAGCCCCCGAGGCACGGACCGCCCCTAGCCTCGACGGAACGGGTCGCGTCCCGGATCTCGCCGCCGAATCGGGCGGACATCGGAGGCCGGAGCCGAACCGCAGGGGAGGCGGATCCCGGCGCCGCCCTGCGGACGTCCGCTTCGTGAGGCCGGGGACGGCCCCGGGATGCGGCCGTCCTCCCGCTGGGGCGGCGTCCTCGACGGACGGCCGCCTTGCGGGCCGGCGGGCGAAACGCTAGGGATCTGAGCCCCTGCTGGGGGTGTCGGGGTGTGGCGCAGTCTGGTAGCGCACCTGGTTTGGGACCAAAATTGCGTCCCGCGCAAGATATTCAACTCGCTTCGCTTTTCGGAATATTTGTCTCATCCGTGGCACATTTCGTGGCAGTCGGCGTCGCGATTGCTTCCTGAGCCGCCCTCCCCCGCTCCGCCGCTAGCTGCATCGCTGCAAGAACATCGTCATCCAGGACGTGCGAGTACTTCGCCGTGGTGGTGATCTGCTCGTGGCGCAGTAGGCGCTGGACGATCTTAAGATTGCCCGTTGCCCGCAGCACTCGTGTCGCCGCCGTGTGCCGGTTGTCGTGGAAGCGGAAGTTGGTGATGCCAGCCTTCGCCACGGCACGGCGGAAGGTGATCTGCAGGCCGGAGCGCGTGATCGGTTGCATGTCGCCGCGAGTGCGACCGTCGCGTCTGCGCGCCGCCTCGTAGGTGAACACCGCCTCGGGATGGTCTCCGCGCAACGGCCAGAGCAGGTCGCGGACATCTGGCGGCATGGGGATGGTGGCAAGCTTGTCGCCCTTGCTCAGCACCGTGATCTGCCGCCCGCCCCAGTCGACGTCGTTCCAACGTAAGCACGCGATTTCGCCGAGGCGCAGTCCGGTGATGAGCGCGAAGCGTAGAGCCGGGTGGTAGTCGGGCCGGAGCACCGCAAAGAGATGCGCCTCTTCCTCCGCGCGGAGCTCTCGGACGCGCTCGCGCGGCTCACGCAGGACGTGCATACGCCATGCGATCTCAGTGACGGGCTGCTTCCAGAGCTGGCGGGCGCGATTGAGGATCTGCCGCAGAGGCTCGATCACGGTCCGGTTCACCGTCGCCGGCGACACGAGCTTTGGAGCGGCGGCTCGCTTGGCACCTTTCCGACGCTTGCGATTGCCGCCCGATCGGCTGTGCTCGCCGCGCCGGGTCGCCACCAGCTCGGCCACAAGCCTGTCGTCGATGTCACGCAGCAGGCGCGCCGGGCCGATTTTCGGCTTCAGCCAGGCGAGCGCAGAGAGCATCCCGTCGGCGTTGCCGCCCTTGAGATGCTGGCCGACCTGAGACCAGTACAGGTCGGCCGCGGCGCCGAACGTCATCGGCAGGTCGGACGCGGCCTTGGTCTCCTCGGCCGCGGCGCGTGCTACCGCTCGAGCCCGGTCCTCCGCGCGCTCCGCCTCTCGGCGCGTCGTTGCTCCAGTAGAGCCTGAAAATCGATTGCCCCCGAGGCGGAAGTCGTACGAGTAGACCTCCGCACCCGGTCGTTTGAAGACGGACATTCGGCTCTCTTCTGCCTATCCAGGAACGACTCAAGGTCGGCAGGATCGAACCGGATCCGTTTACGCTTCAAGCCCAACCCGACGCTGATGTAGCGAATGCCGCCATTGGCTACGTGGCCGTCGAGCGTTCGGCGACTGATCCGGAGCCTCGCGGCTGCCTCCGCAGGAGTGAGGAGATCGGACTCAGTCACGATCACGCCCTCCACGCACGGCCGGCCGCCCGGCGCATTTCTTCTTCCGCCGACAACGGTGGCTCAGACGGCAAGTCCGGATCACCGAGGCTGAGCGACGGCACCGAAGCCGCGACGGTCGCGCCAGTGCGCGCATCCGCGACCCTCGCCACCACGTCGGGCCAGTTCCGCCGATCGTCCCACTGCGCCCAGACGTTCTGCGCGGCGTCGTGGAAGGCTTCCGCCTCATCCCGTAGCTGCTCTGCCCGGCGCACAAGCGACTTGGCTTCCCGGGTTAGCATGCTGGCGCGCGTGCGCAGGTCGATCGCGCGCTTTGCGCTACGGGCGGCCGCGTCGCGCATCGCGTCGGCGTAGCCGGCGGCATACTCGTCGCTGTCCGGCTGGCGGATCACGTTCCCGGTCTCCCGAAGCGGTAGCCCTCGACTCGCGCGATCTCCGACCGCAGAACCGTCAGCAGCTCGGCCTGACGCTGGCGGGCGTAGTTCTCGGCCGCCCACCTGGTGCGGTGCCAGTTCGAGCCCTCGCCCGATAGGGACCGGTTCGCCTCTGGATCGCGGATGCGGCAACAGTCGCCGTCGATCTCCGCCCAGGCGGCCTCGATCTCGCCGGTGGCCAGCGCGGTCGTGGTGATGAAGACGCGGGTGAGCGGGATCGCCTCAGCCATGGCCGCCCTCCGCAGCTTTCCGCGCTGCGCGGGCAGCCTTCGCCTCCGCGATCACCGCCTCCAGCGTATCGCCGGCGTGCCGGCGCCAGTCGGCTCCATGCTCCAGGACGAGCGTCACGAGCCAGTGCAGGATGAAGGCCTGCTCGTCTTCGCATTTAGGTCGGATCTGCGCTCGGCCAGCGTCGCGGAAAGCGTGCGCCATAGGCCCGGTCTGGAAGTTCGGCATGCCGAGGACCTCCATCAGCTCGCCCGTCAGCTCGCGCGGGAAGATCAGGTCAGGCATCACGTGTCTCCGCGGGCTTCGGGAAGGTGCGCATCGTGCCGTCGCCGGCGGCCGCGCGCAGGCCGTCTGAGAGCTTACGGGCGTCGGGGCGATCCATGACGAAGCGGGCGGTGATCGGCGCGCCCTCGATCGTGAAAGCGATCGCGAGCTCGACGCCATCGGACGCGCTCGCGGCGTCGATCGTCCAGTCGGCGCCGTCCGGCGGGACAAGGCGGAGCTTGCCCATCACGCCATCCCCATAGCTTGCAGGTAGAGCTCGAGGATCGCCTCCTGCTCCTGGCGCTCGCTGTGATCCTGCTTGCGGATCCGCAGGATGGTGCGCACCGCCTTCGCGTCGAAGCCCCGGCCCTTCAACTCGGCGAACACCTCCTTGATGTCGCCCATGATGCCGGCCTTCTCCTCCTCCAGGCGCTCCAGACGCTCGATGAACTGCTTTAGCTCATCAGCCGCCACGCCCTCGGCAGTGGAGACGTCGCCCGAGGTCGACAGGCCGGCGGTCACGAAGCTACCTCCGGGGCACCGGTCTCCTGAACCAATGGCGGTGCCCAGGTGCGCCCCGCCAGGAAGCGTTCGGCCGCGCGCGCGAACCGGATTTCCCGGATCGTCTCGACGGCTGCCTCGGCTTCGCGCCGGCCGGGCGGTTCGGTCGTCAGCCCCAGAGGCAGTCCCTGCAGGAGTGCCCGGGCCGGATCGCGGTAGGCCGCGACCTGTGCCTCGGTGAAGCCCGCCTGGAACAGGTGGACGGCGGTGCAGGCGCCCTCCGGACCGTTCCTCCGCTCGGACATGACGCGGGCCATGCGGAAGACGTGGCGGGGCGCATCAGGGGCGCGGCGGGCGGCGTGGACGAGAGACGGCGACGGCATGGGCGGATCTCCTCAGACGCTACAGGGGCGGTCGACGGGTGATGCGGCGCTTCCCGGCTTCCACAGTACCGGCCGCGCGTGATCCGGGATGCGCGAACGGCCCCGCGCCATCGGGTGGATCGGCGCGCCGTCCGCCGTGAGCCCGAAGCAGTGCACGTCGGGCCACGGCGCTTCGCCGGTGGTGATCCCCTTGAGCACGTGGTCGACGAACTCAGGATCCCAGGCGCCGGCGCCCCAGCAGGCCACCACCAGCGCTGCCGCCTTCGCTTCGCGCACGAGCAGCGGCAGGTTGTCGAAGTGGATGCGGTCCCGGGCGTACCAGTCCGGCCCGTTGTCCATGAACTGCGCCCAGGTGCGGCACTCGGCCGGCGAGGAGGTGCGCAGCGGGTAGAGGTTGACCGCGGTGAACCCGCCGTAGCCCCAGGACCGGGCGAAGTGGATCCAGCGGCGCACGGTCGGATCGTCCTGGCGGTGGTCAGCCGTGCTTGGGTTGAGCCCGATGAAGCAGACGTGGGCGCCCTCGCTCGACCACGTGCGGGTCAACGTGAAGCGATAGGCGCCGCACCGGGACAGATTGGCCGAGCGGGCGATCGTATCCGCGAAAGGCACGCCGAACAGGTCGCGGGTGGCGAGGGCGGTCGCGCTCATGCAGCCCCCCTGTGATCGCGCATGAACGCTGCCTCGCAGCTGTACCAAGTAAGCATTGCGGATTGCACTTCTCGGCCAGATGCAAGATTTCGAGCGAACTGAGGAAGTCCGATGGTTCGAGACACAAGACATGCGCCACGTCCGACGGGCCCGAAGACGGGACAGATATATTTTGGCGGGGACAGAAAGCGCTGTGGCTGCTTGATCTGGAACCTGAGTAGAACCGGTGCGCTGATCGAACTGGACCTGGATACAGACTGCATGGAAAGGCTGCGGCTTGTCTCGGCGACGCTATCCATCGACAAAATCTGCGAAGTCGTTTCGCGCGACGGCAGGAGGGTTGGCCTGAAGTTCATCGGTTGAATTTCGCGATAATTCATGACGCTCATGCGCGCCCTACCGGATGCTGGATCTCCGCGATGCTCTGCGCGAAGGCATCGGGTCCGCGCTGCAGGCGGACGAGCGCGCATTCGTGGATCGACGCCAGCAATCCGGGCAGGAAGCTGGTCGCAAGCCCGGTATCACCGCGCGCGATGCTCATCAGGAACGCGGTGAGCGCGTGCGCCGCAGCCATGCTGACCTGAGGCCAGATCACCTCGACCGGGATCTCCCGATCGGTCATGTCAGCCGTGCCGCCCACGATCGCCTCGGCCGCCTCGATCGCCATGCGCAGGCCGATGCCGGCAGCGTCGTCACGGGCGATGTCGGGGGCGTGCCGCTCGCGGGCCTCGATGGCGGCCGCGCGAACGGCGTCCCGGTTCGGGGTCAGGCTCATCGGTCGCCTCCCGATCCAAGGGCCGCCTCGAGCGCAGCCTCGGCATCCTCAACCACCTCGACGAGGATCTCCGGCGCCACCTGTTCCAGCATCTCGAGGACGTTGCGGGTCGGCGGGGCACCTTTGCGGCCAGCCCGGGCGTTGGCGATCGCCGCGGCGGCCGCCTCGATCATCTCGCGGGTGATGGTGCTCTCGGCCATGCTCAGCGATCCTTCCGCTCGACCCGGAACGAGAAGGTCTTCGCCTCCTCATCCACGCCCATGAACAAGACGAACGCCCCCGTGCCGTCGACCTCCTCGACGGGCATCTCCAGCGATCCGCCGAGGCGGTTCACCAGGGCGATGATCAGCTGCCCCTTCATCGCCTCGATGCGCTGCTGGGCCTGGTAGTCCAGGTCGGCGATACCGTAGGGGCGTTTGTTCTCAGCCACGGCGGACCTCCGCCTTCTGCACGTCGGTGACCGGTGGATTGCCCACCACCAGCGAAACCGGTGGGTGGATCTCCCCGATGACGTGGAGGTAGATCGGGGCACCTGCCTGGATCAGCGCGATGTCCGCCTCGGTGGGTACCCAGGCGGAGATCATTCGGCCGATGTCGCGGGTGTGGCGCTCGTCCCGGATCGGTAGACCCACGCAGGGACCGTCGCTCGTCTGATCCCAGCCCTGCGGGGCGCCGAGGGTCCGGGTGGTGCCGGTGATCCGTCCGATGTCCACGTCAGATGCTCCCTTCGGTTGGCTTCACGGTCAGCACGACGTCGCAGCCGACGGCCGTCTTCAGCTGCTCGGCGAACTGTTCGATGCGGGCGGCGATGGCGCCGGGCTGGCCGGGATCCGGCACCGTGATCTCGGCCGACAGCTCCGGGATGTTCCAGAGCGCCTTCGGGAGCCGGACCTCGATGCGCATCGCGCGCTCGTCCGGCGACAGGCTCGGGGAGCCTCGGTTGAGGCGCACGTTGCCGGCCTGGTCGAAGGTGAGCCAGAGCGAATAGAGGATCTCGGTCGGGGTGGACCGGTGGTGCTTGCCAGAGGCGGTCATTGCAGCGGCGCTCCCCAGCTGCCGGGGCTGCGGGGCGGCAGGCCCAGTGTGACGGCGCGCTTCTCGTGGGCCCGGATCAACTGCGTCTGCGTCGCGATCAGACCCTCCTGCCCCGCGATCAGGTGCGCGTAGGCTTCGAGCTGCTCATCCTTGGCGGCGACGAGGGCCTTGTAGGTGGCGATCAGCCTGCGGGTCCTGCGGTGCGCCAGCACATTGGCGACGCCCAGAGCGCAGAGCGCTGCGGTGAGCAGGACCAGGCCGGCTGCGGCGAAGAGCGCGCTCATGACATCACCCCAAACAAGTCGGGTGCGGCCTCGCCCTTCGTCGGCAGACACGGTCGCACGGCATGGACGGCGAGGGCCTGCAGGTCCGGGATCATCTCCGCGGCGATCTCGGCCTTGGTGTATTCCCAGCCAGGCAGGCAGGCGTGGGAGTAGCGGTCGTTGACCTGGAAAAACCCGGGCAGGTTCGCCCAGGTGATGTGGCACTCGCCCCGCCGCGGGTTGCTGAAGTCGAGGAACGCCACGCTGCGCTGACCCATCATGGTGGGATCGGCCAGGGCGGCCGTCAGAGCCTCGACGGCGATCGCCGCGGCCTCGCGGTCCTGTTGGGTCGGTGGCGGGAGCTTGGGGGCGCGCTTCGTCATGCCGCGAGCTCGCCGATCGAAGGCCGCGACGCAGCGCGCAGCACGATGACGGGCTTGAACCGCAGGATGGCGATCCGCGTCGGCGGCTCGACGCCGCTCGCCTTCATGTGTTCGATCTCGGCGTCGGAGGGCGCCGTCGGATCGTACTGCATCACCATCCAGTACGGCTGGCCGCCGGCCTTGATGAAGGCGTGGTCGAACGCGCCATCGAGGCGCCGCCACATCTTCCCAGGTGTCGTGCCCGTGGGGTAGCTGGCGCTGTAGTCCGACAGGTTCTCGAACTGCTGCGGAGTCAGGCGCAGGCGGGGGAACTCGGCGATGCGATCGCGCGGCTGTGGCCGGACGCGGGTCATGCTGCCACCCCCGCCATGTCGAGCTCAGAGGCTGGCGCGAGCGGCTGCCAGCGGATCAGCACGCCCTCGAAGATCAGGGTGTCGGGATCGGTGAACCTGTCGTCCGAGCGAGGCGCGGACCCGTGCTCGGCCCACCAGAAGCGCGCCATGTCCTCAGCGTCGACGAAGCCGTCCTCACGGGCGAAATCGTCCGTCCTTTCGGGGCGGATGAACCGATCCCCGAACTGGACCAGCTCCGCCATTCCGTGGCGCGAGAAGCAAAGGCGGATCGGCAGCACCTCCAGGCACCACGCCTCGCCGAGCCGCCGGCACTGGCGCGTGCGCATCCCGGTGTAGAGCTGCACCAGCTCACCCGGGCGGGCATGGCGGGACTTGCCCGCACGCTCGGCCCGGATCGTTTGCGCCTTCGTGCCGGCGAGGATCGGGGCGGCGAAGCGGGATTTAAATGAGTACGCAACCATCAGAGAACAATCTCGAGGCTGCCGTGTATTGCATTGGTGTGTTGCACCTTCCCGTTCAACCAATTTTTAATGGATGAAACCAATCTATACGTCAGGTGGAGGCGTTGCGCATGATCAGCGTTTCGACGGACAGCTATTTTGCCATGGTGCGTGCCGCTCAGCTGCAGGCGGTTCGAACGGGCGTGCCCCTGAACGAGAAGCAGAGCGTACCGATCGCGATCGATGAGCAGGCTCCTCCGCCTGCACCGCCGGATGCTGCATCGACAGTCAGTCAGATCGTGGACGTGCTGGTCTGAGGCCATCGACTGACCGATCTGTAGAATTGTCGGGGTCTTTCGGTCGAGCTGTTGAGCTTCGACGGTTAGTACTGTCTTGGGGTAAGGATTGGCGCGATGCTGAACGCGAAATCCGATGATGCGCTCGACAGATCGGCCATGGCCACGCGCCTCGTACAGGCCGCCGAGAAGCGATCTGCCACTAAGCGTGCGATCGAATGTCGACGGCTGATCGCGGAACTCGGCGCATCGCCCCTCAAGGCCTATATCGCCTTGGCTGCGGCGCCGATGATTGCCCACGCTTTTGATCGCTGCGCGTAGGCGCTGCGTGACGCGGACCATCTCGCGGGGGAGCGCAGCGGCAAGGGTGTCGGACTGGGAGCGATCGCTCATGCCGCGAGATCCCGGATCTGCGCCCGCCGCGGCATCGGTGCGAACTGCAGCCCCATGCGCTTGGCCTCGGCGGCGACGTTCACCGAAGGGCGGTCGATGTCCCGGCAGACGGCGGCAAGGCATTCGCCCGCCTCGAAACCCTGTCGGAGGCGATCGCGCTCGGCCTCGGTCCAGCGGAAGCGCTGCTTGAGACCGAGCTTGCTGGCCTTTGTGGCGATGGCGCCAACGCCCCGCCCCAGCTCTTCGGCGATTGTCCTCTGCGGCACCTTCTCCGCGTAGCGCCGGTAAAGCAGGGCCACGTCCTCATTCGTCCAGGGCGGATCGGCGCGACGTTCCGCGGCCATGGATACTGCCTGTTTGTAGACGGCGCTGCGGCCGCGCTCGAAGCCAGCCCGCCGCAACGCTTCGCGGATCGCGACGTAGGAGTGGTCGGCCTCGATCCCGGCACGGATGATCGCGAGTTCGGGCCTCGTCCACGTGCGCACCCGTTCGCCCGAGAGGCCGAGCGAGATCAGCCGCATGCCGATCGCCGACCGGTTGCGATTGAAGCCCGCCTCGGCGAGCTTGAGCCGGATCTTGCTGAACAGCAGTCCGGACTCGTAGCCCTCGCGCAGGATGGCGTCCTCATCCGGCGTCCACAGGGCGCCCTTCCGAGAGTTCGTGAAGCCGAGCATCTGCGCCCGGGTCGAGATCGATCCAAGTGAGCGAGCCCGGAAGCCGGCGCCGATGAGTTCGACGCGGATCACGGCGAGCGTCGCCGAACGGCCGTAGCCGGCCCGGATCGCCTGGTCCTCGGCTTCCGTCCAACCGCGCGGATGGGCCGGACGCGCCTCCGTGGGAACGGTCGCGATGGGGAGCACGGCGCCGAGCGCCCGTGCGACGACGGCCGCGCCATCCGGGTCGAGCTGGTAGCCCTGCATGTGGCGGGTGACGATCTCGATGCCGAGCGGCTGCACCTTCCGGCGCAGGCGCCCCATCCAGGCGCGCACGTCGCTGTCGCCGACGTCCTCGTCGAAGCCGGCGATCAGCAGCAGGATCGCCTCGTTCGAGATGTAGCTACCCTTGCCGTGGAACAGCGCGGAGAGGATCGCGCTCTCGCGTGCGTCCAGCTTCCACGAAAACGGGAAGCCGACCTTCGGAGCGAAGGCGGCTTTCAGCTGGCGGATCTCTTCCTCCAGCTCCTCGATGCGGGTTCGCAGCGCGGCGGTCATCCGATCTGCCTTTTTGGCTTTTGGGCCGCGGCCCGGGCGTTGTCGTTCGCGGCCGACTCAGCCGCCTCCTTCTGCGCGATCGCCTTCCGCAGCATCTCGTCCAGCCACGGGATGAGGACGATCGCGACGACGATCGACAGGACGAGGAACGCCATGGCGAGGGCGAAGGCGGTTCTCGGGCCGGTCATGCGGACGCACCTCCCGCCGGCGGCTGCGGGATCCCGATGCGCTGCATCTTGAGGATCGCGTGTCGGATCGTGGTGTGGTCGCGGCCGCCAAATGCGCGGCCGAGCCGCTGCAGGGGCCAATCCGGATGCGCGTCCCGGACTGCGGCGATCGCCGCCCACCGGGCCAGGACTAGCGGCGCGAGCTGCCGTGGACCGACTATGTCGGCGTAGGTGAAGCCGAAGGCCTCCGCGACGCGGGTAATGATGCGTTTGGGTTCGCGGGCCATCTGCTCCGGATCGAGAACCTGGAAGACGAGCGCGTCCATTTCGGCCCGGGCCTCGAAGGCCGCCTGGGCTCGTGCCTCGTTCTCGCGCTGTTCACGCTCCCTCTGGGCCTCGGCGAGAGCGCGGGTGCGGCAGTCTTCCGGACGCGGACGCACGACGCGCGGGGCCCACATCCGAGTCTGCAAGGCGCGATAGTGCGCGCGGAGCGCGTCGGCGCTTTCGAAGTCGGGAGCAGGGGTGCCTTGGCGCAGCATCAGGACTGCCCCTCGTCGCGCCGCTGCCGCTCAGCGGCGAAGCCAGCACAGAGCGCCTCGGCGCCGTCGGCGAGCGCCTTGCGGCCTTGAGGCGGCAGATCCGCGAAGGCGGCGGCGAAGCGCCGGCCCTCCGGATCGAATACGAGGACGGCGATGTGGGCGGCCGGCGCGGTGTCCGTCGACGCCTCGGCGGTCGGGGCGGTGAAGGTCTCGACCGGCACGCCGAGGGCGGCGGCGATCCGGTCCAGCAGCTCGGCGGAGGGAGCGCGTGTGGCGCTCATCAGAGGCCGCCTCCAGGCGCCCGGGCGAAGTCCGCACGGCGGCTCTCGGCGGCGACGCCCAGCTCCGACAACGTCTGGTCCAATCGCTGCAGGCGCTCCCCCACACCACCGCGGAGGGGCGACCGATCCAGCTGCCGCGCCTGCAGCAGATGGATGAGGGCATCGGCGGCCGCGGCCATCGCGACCTCGCAGGGCTCAGCCGGGTCTGAGGGTCCGTAGGTCGGCAGGAGCACCAAGCGACAGGCGGCGCCGGGCTTGCCGCGATCCTGCGTTCGGGGCGGCAGGCCGACGGTGCCGTTGAAGGCCGCCAGCTCCTCGACGGGCAGCATCACCGTGCACGTTGCGCGTCCGGCCGCGAAATCCGCGACGGTGTTCTCCAGCTCGCCCACGAAGGCATGGTTCAGCACGGCGGGATGGGTCACGAGATCACTCCGATGGGGACCGGGTCGTAGGACGGCAGCTCGGCGTGATGGACGAGCGTGAGGCCGGCGGGGGCGTGGGCCAGGACGGCGCCGGACTCGTGCAGGCCATAGGTCGCGAGGCGGTCGCGGAAGCCCCGGCCGATCGGATGGTGCGGGCGCAACAGGAAGGACACGCCGGGCAGGCGGTCGAGCCAATCGACGATCTTCAGGACCTCGCCCGTCATCGGGTCGGGGACGACGTGGTAGCCGGCGAGCGGATGCTCCTTGGCGTGGGGCATGTCAGGCGGCCTCCGCTTCAAGCAAGCCTAGACGCGGCCTGTAGGAACTGGGCTGAACGGGTGCCGTTTGCAGTCGGATTGTCGTGCGGCCAAGGCGCTGGGTAGCTCGTGTCGGAAGGCGGTCCTCAATCCGCGAAACGCCGGTCTGGCGGTTACTGAAGAGGGCCGCATGGCTGACGCAGATAGAGATGACGGGCTCAACGATCTCGATCCGAGCTTCGAGTTGCTGCGACAAGCGTGCTTGACGCTCGCCCAAGGTCTTGTCGTGCAGATGGGTGAGGAGGGGCAGCGCTTCGTGCGTCGGCTGGATGAAGGCATCCAGAAGGCCGCTGCAGCTCAATCGAACACTGACTTCGATCGCGCCGCCAAGCGTGTGCGCGCGGTGCTCCAGGAGGCTCTCGACAGCGGATAGGCCTGAAGGCGACTTCGAGCGGACCCTCATAGATCCCTCACGTCGATGATGCCGCGGCGGGACAGGACGGCGCCGGTTGCGCGGTCGCGCACGAGCCCGTCGAGGCCGCGGGAGGTCCGGAAGAAGGTCGAGCCGATCATCGGGCGGGACGACGCCTTCGTGCCGCGCTCGCGCTTCTCCACGCGGCGCTGCTGAGCGATCTTGGCCGCGTCGGCGGCGTACGCGGCGCGGTGGCAGGGCGTGCACCAGACGGCGCAGTTGTCGAGCGTCGGACGCCCGCCCATGCGATCGGCGACGATGTGGGCGAACTCGTAGTGGCCCGGGTGGAGCGCGCACGGGCAGCGGTTTCCGTCCGTGTCGACGTGCTCGCAGCGAGCCTGGGCTCGCTCGAGGGCGGCCTCGCGGACCCGGCCGGGGAAGTTCATCCGGAGGGCACGCATCAGGCTGCGCCCCCGCGTGCCGCGAGCTCGGCCTCCAGGCCGTTGAGCGCGAACTTCATCAGCCCGGACGGGCCGACCGTGTTGCGCACGCGCCGGAGAGCGGAGGCGTCGACCTCACGCTCGTCCCGGCCGCTGGCCCAGGCCTCGTTGAGCTCGCGCTTCCAGAAGCGGCCATGGGCGCGGGCGTAGCGGATGAGGTCCGTCAGCTCGGCGACGCCGAGCGTCGCCATGACGGCGGAGGCCTGCGTGCGGGCCGCCATCAGAATGCACCCCCGGCAGCGCGGAGTTCGCGGATTGTGGGAGCCGTGCTCCGGTCGAGATCCTGCAGCGCCACGGCCGTCGTGCGCAGATCCGCGAACACGGGATCGACCAGGACCTCGTCGACGTGGAGACAGACGATCCGGGGACCGCCCTCGCCTCTCAGCTCGGCGCAGTAGAAGCCCTCACCGAAGGCGGGACCGAGGATGGTGCCGGGGATGAGGGAGCCGTCCCTGAGAGGGCGGCCGATACGGGTGCCGCTGGGGAGACCGAGGGCCATGTCAGCACGCTCCCTGCGCGAGCTGCAGGGTCGCGTCGGCGCGGCGCGTCGCAGCGATCCGCAGGTTCACCACCAGGTGGTCGATGAGGTCGGCGACGGCGAAGGGGCCGAGGCCGACCGCGACGGCGCTTAGGCCGCAGAACGTAATCTGGGCGCCGGCCGAGGCGTGCTGAAGATGGACGAGGTAGGCGGTGAGCACTGGTGCGGCTCCGTCGCGAGTGGCGAGAAGCCGATATTCCCCTCTGAGGGGCATTAATGTCAACCCCTTTTAGGGTAACCTTCTTCCCCAGCCGGACGAGTGTTTATCCACATTTGTCCACAGAAGCCCAGAAAACCGCCTCGACTCCTATCGCGGTCTGGTTGCAGCATGAGAACACAACATGAACAAAAACGAGGTCTGGATGGGAGCCCTGCCGCGTGACTGCCCGTCCGAGCTTGCGGATGTGGTCGGGATCTACATCCAATGTGAAGATTGCGGCCGTAAGTCATACTGGCCGAGTTTCAGAGTAAGAGCCGCAGAGCGACAGGGTTTCCGCACAGTCCAGGCGCTCGGCAGCCGTTTTCGTTGCCATGTTTGCGAGGCACAAGGCGGTGGCGGCCGCAACGTGACGCTGCGTTTAGTTCTGAGAGGTCAAGTCTGATCCAGCGATAGGAGGCGGTTCGATGTCTTTACAGCCGGTCGTCGCTCACAGCGTTCAGTTGTTCGTCCTTGTGAAAGGCCGATTGGCTCAAGGCGGCCTCATGGATTGCAAAGGGGCAGCAGAAGCCTGCAGGGTTGCTGAGGACAAGGTCCGCCTCGGCCGGGCGATCGGCGCGGCCGCCTTCACCCGCACGGTCGTGGATCCCGACTTCGACGACGGAGGAGAGCCGATCACGCTGGCGATCTTCGGGACGGTGCCGCCGGGGCTGGCGGATCAACTGCCGTTTTGATCGCAGACGACACCAGCGGCCGCTCCAACAAGCAGCACCGGCGGCAGCCTCCCGAGCCGCCGCCAATGATCGCCAGGCCTCAGAAGCAGCGCAGCGTGCCGTTGGGCATACGGACCGCCGGGTGCCCCCTGGTGCGCATGCAGAAGGCTTGGTTCTGGCCCCCGAAGACGCAGTAGCCGAAGCGGTTGCGGTGACCGTTCGGGCCGCATCCACCCAGCGCGGAGGCCGGCGTTACCGTCGCTGTTATGGCCGCTGCGGTCATCAGCGTTCCGACGATGGCGAAAGCAGTCTTCTTCATGTGCAACCTCCCATACGTATTTCACCGTGAAGGTGAATGGTGGCAGGTTACTGTAGCGATGAAGGCATGCCGCCGTACAGGGTGGGCGGCTCAGTCCGCCGGAGACTTATTGATGTTATCGTAAATGTGATCAGCCAGGCCGGCGCCTCGACCGAAGGGCAGACATTTGAACGGGTGTCGCGCGGCGAAGCGGATCGAGCGTCGGTCCGATCATTCTCCGTCACACCGGTCCAGCGTCACTGTTGTGCTGCTTGCACCGCCACCCGACGAAGCAGGCCGGTACGTCCAGCGTCGGCGCATAGGCGGGCGCTCCAGTCTCGTCCTGTTGGCATGCGCCGCTGTCTCGGTGGACGGTCTCGTAGGCGAGTTCGCTCGAGGCGAGAACAGCGGTCCCTGTCTGAGCGACGAGAGCCTTCAGCGCCGAACAGGTGAAGGTGCGCGTAAACGTGCGGCCTTGAGCGACGGCGCTCGTGGCCACGCCAGTCAGGACGATGGCCATGAGGACTTTCGACGTGTGGGGCATGGCGTCCTGCTAAGCGGCGGGCAATCTCTCCAAGGTGCGCCTCGGCCCACCTAGTGACCATGCCCGCCCACGCGGCAAAGGCACGCTGGCGATCTTCGGGAAGGTGCCGCCGAGCCTGGCGGACCAGTTACCATTCTTAGTAATGGCAGCAGGCTAGTCGGAACGATCAACGCGTCATCTGCTTGGCCATCAATACCAGGGGCAAGTCGCCATTCGATAAAATGCTGCTGTTTGCAGCAACGACACCGCAAGTTGACCGCCACACGCTGATAGGATGAGACAACTAAAGCCATGACCGAACGGCGAGCGATCCCACGTCACGCCATCATCCTCCCCGCTCTGTGCTGGCGCGCCGACGGTTCAGAGTTCCACGCCATCACGGTGGATATTTCGGCTGAGGGCATTCGGATGCGTTCGGCGACCATCCCGCCGGTGGAGGCGCAGCTCGGCTGCTCGATCCGTGGCGTTGGGGCAATGGAGATCCGCGTCGTACGGGCGGGGACTGCCGACTTCGCGGTGCGCGTCATGGGTCGCGGCGCCACGCCCGGCGAGGTAGTGCGCAGTCTCGTCGGCTTGGCACGGCTGCAGGCCCCACCGCCGGAGGAGGTGCGCGTTCACCGCCGGATCGTGCCGAAGCGAAGGGCCGTACAGATCGCGCTGGCGGACGGCACGGGCGTCCCCGCTCGTATCGTGAACCTGTCGGCCTCCGGCGTGGCGCTGCAGCTGGACACGCCGCTGGACATCGGCCAGGCGATCTTAGTTGGACGGCAGCGGGCGACGGTCGCGCGCCGGATCGATGGGGGCGTCGGCGCAGCCTTCCTCGTGCCCCTCGATGAAGCGGCAGTTGATGAGCACACGGTGCTCTGACGCCGCGGTTCGGACGGGTGCCGCCGGTGATGGCGGATCAATGACCGTTCTGACTGTGCTTCGGCTGCGCTGGCCGAATTCAAACGAGCATGGCACCTTCGGCACATGCCTGCGCCCGACCTCCAGACCTGCGAAGCGAAGATCGATGGCGACTGGCGCCCGATCAGCTTGGCAGACGCGAAGGGCGTCTACGCGATGGCGCCCAAACGTTGTCCGGACTGTCACGGGCCGGTGATGCTCGGCGGCATGCTCACGGCCGGAGGGCGTCGTTTCCTCATGCATCGGATTGCCCATACGGGCTGCCCACGCGACCCGAAGCGCTATGCCGGCACGCCCTCGCCCCATCCGCAGGCCCTGGCGTAGACTGGCCTTATCCTTGCCCGGCATCGACCTCGCACTGCCCCGCAGCGGAAGAGGGATGCCCATGAGTGACGACGACGGGTGGACGTTCGTGCCCGACCTCATGAAGCCCGGGCCGCCCTTCGACGGTACGCCCGTGCGCCTGCGACTGACCCTCGACCCGGCGGAATTTGAAGCTCGCTTTACGCAACCTGATGTAGCGTCGACCGATCCCGCCAACCTACAAGTGATCCAGAAAAGCTGGACGCGTTCCGACGGGCAACCCATGCCCGGGAACGACCCGCCTCGGTTCTGGAAGCCGATCTGAGCCGATCACGCTGGCGATCTTCGGGAAGGTGCCGGCGGGGCTGGCGGATCAGCTGGCGTTCTGAGATTGGCCGTTGCTGAGTCGCTACGCCGCGGTGCGAATTGCGGTTTGCCGCACATTCGATCTTGAGGGAGTCAACCCCGTTCACGCTTAATCCACAAGCATCGCCCATCAGAACGGCCGAGCTTGGGGAGTGAGCACGCGTGACGCCACAGCAGTTCATCGACCGCTGGAAGCCGGTCGCCTTGTCCGAGCGCGCCGCAGCTCAGTCGCACTTCAATGATCTCTGCCGCTTGCTCGACCACCCAACGCCCATTGAGGCCGACCCAAAGGGAGAGACCTTCGCATTCGAGAAGGGCCTACAGAAATCCGGTGGCGGCCTTGGCTTCGCCGATGTCTGGAAGCGGCAGCATTTCGCTTGGGAGTACAAGAAGCGGAAGCGTAACCTCGGCGATGCACTCGACCAGCTCGCCCGCTATGCGCTCGCGCTGGAGAGCCCACCGCTGCACATAGCCTGCGATACGGACCAGTTCCGTGTGGTCACCGCGTGGACCAACACCGTCCCATACTCCTACGACATCAGCCTCGACGATCTGCGCGAGCCAGCAAAACTCGATATTTTGCGGTCGGCGTTCCACGAGCCGACCAAGCTGCGCAAGGGCGGCAGCCGCGCCGACCTGACCCGCAAGGCCGCTGACCGCTTCTCCAGCATCGCGCTGCGCTTGCGCGAGCGAGGCCATGCGCCTGAACAGGTCGCCCACCTCGTCAACCGCCTCGCCTTCCTTTTCTTCGCCGAGGACGTGCGCCTGCTACCGGCCGGCTTTTTTCGCCGAGCTATCGAGGAGGTCGCAGGGCGCCCCCACGAAGCCAAGATGCTGTTCGACGACCTATTCGCCATCCTGCGCAAGGGCGGCCGGTTCGGACTGGAACGCCTGCCCTACATCAACGGCGGGCTTTTCGATGAGCAGCCTGCGCTTCCCTTGGACGCGGGCGACGTGCAGCTGCTGATCGAGGCAGGGCGCCAGGACTGGGCGCACATCGATCCTTCGATCTTCGGCACGCTGTTCGAGCGCTTCCTGGATCCGGACAAGCGGGCACAGATCGGCGCGCACTACACCGATGCCGAGAAGATCATGCGCATCGTCGAGCCGGTGCTGCTCCGGCCTCTGCGCGCCGAGTGGCAGGATGCCAAGTCCGACATCGAGCAACTGACCGACAAGGCGCGCAAGAAGGGGCCGAAGGCGAAGGAGTGGCAGCGGGCCGAGGAGCGCCGATCGGTGTTCTTGGAGCGTTTGCGCACCCTGGAAATCCTGGACCCGGCCTGCGGATCCGGCAACTTCCTGTACATGGCGCTGCACGCCGTAAAGGACTTGGAGCACGCCGCCAACCAAGAGTGCGAGATCTACGGCCTGCCGCCGCGTATGCCGATGGTCGGACCTGAGATCCTGCGCGGGCTTGAGATCAACCCTTTGGCGGCCGAGCTGGCGCGTACGACGGTGTGGATCGGCGACATCCAGTGGGCCGTGCGCAATGGCTTCTACACGCGGCCGGAGCCGATCCTGCGGCGTCTCGACACGATCGAATGCCGCGATGCGCTGATCACGACTCCGCCTGCTGCATCTTCACTATCGCGACCAATCGAAGAAGCCGAGTGGCCGAAGGCGGAGTTCATCGTTGGCAACCCTCCGTTCCTGGGCGGAAAGATGCTGCGCCGGAACCTCGGCGACGCTGCGGTTGACAGCCTGTTCGAAACCTATCGCGGGCGCGTCCCCGCCGAAGCCGACCTGGTGACCTACTGGTTCGAGAAGGCGCGCGCGCAGATCGAGCGAGGGGATGCACGCCGTGCCGGCCTCGTGACGACGAACTCGATCCGCGGCGGCGTCAATCGGCGCGTCCTGGAGCGGATCGCGGCCGACATGCCGATCTTCTCCGCCTGGGCTGACGAGCCGTGGATCGTGGACGGGGCAGCGGTCCGGGTATCGCTCGTGTGCTTCGGGGAGGCCGAAGCGGATGAGGGCGCCGAACTGGACGGCGCCCCGGTCGAGCGCATCAACGCGGATCTAACCGGTATCGGGGCTAACCTAACGAGCGTAGCGCAGCTTGCCGAGAACCGCGGCGTCGCATTCATGGGCAACACCAAGGGCGGATCGTTCGATGTGCCGGGCGAAGTGGCGCGGGCGTGGTTGACCGCGCCGCTCAACGTCAACGGGCGGCCGAACGCGGACGTGCTGCGGCCTTGGATCAATGGCCTCGATATCGTCCGGCGCCCGCGGGACATGTGGCTGATAGACTTCAACGCCATGGGTAGCGACAACGAAGCGGCGTTTTACGGGGGGCCGTTTGCGCACATCCTGGCTCACGTGAAGCCCGAACGCGTGAAAAACCGGCGCGAGGTCTATGCTCGGAGTTGGTGGAAACACGTCGAGGCACGACCCGCCCTGACAGCGGCGCTCAAGCCCCTGAAGCGTTATATCGGCACCGCCCGGGTGGCCAAGCACCGGCTGTTCGGTTGGTTCGACCCGATCGTGGTGCCTGACTCGCAGGTAATCGCTATCGCTCGCGATGACGACACCACATTTGGTGTTTTGCACTCTCGCTTCCACGAGACTTGGTCGCTGCGTCTGGGAAGTAGTCTGGAGGATAGGCCGCGCTACACTCCAACTTCGACATTCGAGACGTATCCATTCCCGGTAGGCCTGACGCCAAACATCTCAGCAACGGATTACGCGAGCGCGTCCAGCGCCCGTCGGATCGGAGCTGCAGCGGAGAAGCTGCATTCACTGAGATCCGCGTGGCTGAACCCTGCAGACCAGGTTCGTGAGGAGCCGGAGGTGGTGCCTGGCTTCCCGGTCCGGCAGCTGCCATGCCATGCGAACGCAGCTGGTGTCCTCGGCAAGCGCACGCTGACCAACCTCTACAACGAACGCCCTCGCTGGCTGGACGATGCGCACGCCGAACTCGATCGTGCTGTTGCCGCCGCCTACGGCTGGCCGGAAGACATCGCGATCGATGATGCGCTGGCGCGACTGGTGGCGCTAAATGGAACGCGAGCCGCCGCAGCCTGACGGCGGCCTACTGCACCAGGTCCTCATCCTCCGCCCGCACCACCCGCAGCCCCGCCTCCACGATCCCCTGCAAGTGCTCCAGCGCATTCACCCCGATCGGCACCCCCACCCGCTGTCCTTCCACGGTGGTCACCACCAAGACGGCGAGGACTTCCCCGACCTGGAGTTCGGGATCCGGCGGGCAGATCGGCAGGATGAAGTCGGTGTGCAGATCGTCGAACTGGGCGCGAGCGGCGGTGTCCGAGCGGAAGGGCTCGAGCTGGGTCATGGCGATCAGATCCCGATCAGTTCGGTCCACGGGATCACCCGGTGGAGACGAACCACATCATCCTCGTCGAAGACGAGTTCCTTCGGCGGATTGAACTGCTCGACCACGATCTTTCCACCGCTGCGGCGAACGAGACGCTTCACGAATGCGCCGCCTGGCTCGCCCTCGCGGGGCGCCTTGAGCTCGACGATGACAATGTCCCGCGGCTTCGGGCGGCGGTGCGGATCGACATAGAGCGGATCGCCGTCCTCGTAGCGCTCAGCCATGCTGTCGCCGACGACGTAGACGACGAACACATCCTTCTTGCCCTCGATGCCGGGCGGCCGAGGCGCGTAGTCGATCGTCTGACCGTTGAAGCGAAAGTCGCCATCATCCCCGCAGACGCCAGTACCAAGGACCGGGACATCCCGAGGGCCTTTGAGTTTTGTGAGATCGGGGCCGGCGCCGCCATCCGATGGACGAATACTCGACGTTGCCGGCGCATCGGACGATGACCGTGGCGCATCTGCCGCCACCTCCTCATCCATGACCACCGCCCTCGACACACCAAACGCTTTGGCTGCGAGTCCGATCGTTCGCTCAGTCAGACCACGCTCGCCACGCTCAAGCTTGATGAATTGCCCGCGCGAGACGCCCATCTCGGCGGCCGCTTGGTCATGCGTCCAACCTCGTTTTGTCCTCAGAGCTCGCAAACTGTTCCCCATAAGGGGATTGATGGCGCATGTGCAGCTCGCTCGTCCTTCCCCTTGTAGGGGTTGACGTTCTTTCCCCTTAAGGGCAAATCTGTGGGGTATGAGGCTCATCGACTACATGCGCTCCGAGAACCTCGACGACATCGCCATGGCGAAGCGCGTCGGCAGGATCACTGCGCATGGGATTCGGAAGCTGAAGTACGGCGAGCGCGGCCCCTCGATAGAGGTAGCGATTCGCATCGAGGAAGTGACGCAAGGTTCGGTCGGTCTTCGTGACTGGGTTCGAGACGCCGCCCCCACCGAGGGAGCTGCCGCCTGATGCGCACGAAGCTCCATGCACAAGCGCAATCGTCGCTTGCTATCCGTGCCGGTGCCGGCGGACGTAGGCCTGTCGCAGCTGACCCTGCTCGTCAGCCTGCTCTGCTCAGACCGCCTAGCGCTGGGTTGCGCAGCTCTCGTGGCGATGGGGGCCGAGCTGTCGACTATCCGACGAATGCTCGGATGAAATCCGCACAGGCGACGGCCGTCAGCAGCACCATCGCCCAGCTCACCTTGCGAAAGTGGCGATCCGCCTCGGAGGCTTTCGCTTCCAGCGCGCTGAGACGCAGCCGCAGCCACCGGACCTCTTCTTCGAGGGTCATTCTGAACTCCATCGGTCTTCGCACTTCCGATGGTAGCCGGCGCGGTGAGGCTGTCGAGCTTCATGCTCACGGGCTCACCCGCGCTTGGAATTCGGCCGCCGCCGAGGGAGCGGCCGCATGACCGCGGCCCGCAACCGCTGCCCCTACTGCGGCAGCCCCACCACGCCGAACGGCCACCACGTGCCGACCCCGTCCGGGAGCGTGTTCACGGCCGAACAGTGGGTGCGTGGGCTCGGCTTCTTCGGAGGCTTGCTGCTCGCCTACCTCAAGCGCCCCGGTGAGGCTGTCCGTTCTGCCGAGCGTCTGACCTTGGACCTCGGTGACGTCATGGGCGTGCCCCTGCCCACCCGGCAGGACCAGGTTACCATCCTGCCCAACGGCACGAAGGTCCAGACCAAGCTGTTGCCCTACGGCGCAGCCTCGATCCCGGCGGCTCTCGATCGGGAGGGTTGCTAGGTGTTGCGTGTCGCCAGGATGCCTTTCGCGTGGGTGATCACTTCGTTGATCACCTTTGTTTCGAGATTTCCGCTGGTCGCAAGTTGGTCGGCGATCACCTCGACTTGCTCGTACAGCTCGTCGGCGGTCCCGGGGTGCAACTCTTCGATCTTCGCTACGAGCAGACGAAGGATCATGTTCGTCCCCGTCGCGTGCGCCAATGCTCGCGCCTGCGGGACCAAGTCGTCGTCCATCATCGCGAGCTCCATCCTGTCCGACAACAGTGATGGTAGCGGGCGCGGCGGGACTGTCGAGCATCATGCCCGGCATCCCGCCTGCGCTTGCGCACCCACTCCGGCCGGCGGTTTAGCGTCCGCCGACCGGGGGATGCCCATGGCGGGCGTTTCCTCCCTAGACTTGGCCGGGGCCTTCGGGCTCCGGTCCCTTTGGGGAGGCGCCTGAATGGCGCCCCTGCTCATCCCCGCGATCGCCTTCGCCGCCATCGGCCTCAGGTCGTTCATCGAGGTCGTACCCGCGCTCGATGGCGGTCTGCACAGCGACGTCGTGCGCCACGCCTTCTGGGCCGTCGTCTGCGCCGCCGGTGCCGTTGCCCTGGCCACCATAGCGACGGGGCGGCTCGCATGACGCGAACCGCCCCCGCCGTCCCTCACGCGCCCTCCAGCCTGGCAGCTCTGGCGCGTGATCATCTGCATGGTTCGCTCGACCTCCTCGCGAGGGCCGATCGATGACCGCCTCGCTCTTCCCGACCGGACCGATCGCCCGATCCACCTCGATGCCCACAGCATCGAGGAAAGCGATGAAACAGTCGCCCGGGAACGCCACCACAGTTGTGGTGGATGGCCGAACAGGTGCGTGCGAGGATCGAACAGTTGTTGCGGATCGATTTTCGAACTTCCTGCGTAGTAAGTACCCGATCAAGACGGCCGACAACGTGGCGGCCGACACGGGCCTACCAGTCGCAACCGTCCAACGCTGGCTCGATCGCGGCTCGGCGCCAAGCCTCTGGGCGCTGGGCAAGTTGATCGGCGCCTACGACGCCGAAGTGCTGTGCGCGGCCCTGGAGAGCCCGCCCGGTTGGCTGGTAGCCGCCGCCCGCCAGCAGGAACGCGAGCGCCTGGAGCGGGAGATCGCCGGCCTGCGCGCTCGCCTCGACGGGGGCGGCCGATGAGGATCGGCGGCTACCTGGTCCTCTTGCGCGTCGGCCTCGCCGCTCTGCTGCGCGCGATCCAGCGCGGCCCCCTGTGGCTGACCGAAGCCGTCGGCGTCGCGGCCGACTGCGCCGACCCGTCGATGCCCGAGAGCATCTGGCGCCCGCGCGAATGGCTGCCGCGCCTCTGGTCCCGCGGTCAGCATACCGACCTTCACCCCCCGCCCGGAGCCTGAGGAGCGCCCCGTGACCACTTCCGTGTATGTCGCCGTGCCAGAGGGCGTCGCCTGGGCCGCCGAGGTCAACACCGTCGAGCGCAAGGTCGGCGGTGAGGTCCGGGCCGTCTGGACCGATACCGTGAGGGCCGGCGAGAACCGGTACTTCTCCGCGCACGACGGCGCTTCGATCGTCGTCGCGGAGAACCAGGCCGGCGCCGTCAGCGACGGCCATGTCGGCCTGGTGAGCGTCTTCGCCTTCGGGTTGCGCCAGCTCGTCGGCCTCGTCGGCAGCGACGAGCGCGGCACCGTCATCGGCCGCGCTGATTATGCCGAGAACGGCCGTAGCTACCTCGTCCGGTACCGCGCAGGCGACGGTCGCCTGACCGAGGGCTGGTGGAACGAGCCGGCGCTCGCCGCCGTCGGCACCGCCGGCGCGCCGGATCTCGGCTCCGGCCCCGCCGAGCCTGAGGCCCCGGAGCGGGCGCGCGGCGACGAGCCCGGCGGTACCGCCGGTGACGAGAAGCCGAACACCGCGTCCGAAGCCCCCGCCCTCCAAGCCTGAGACTCGTCCATGCGTGCCCCGCTCGCCGCCCTTGCCTTCGTCCTCGCCACCAGCTCGTCCGTGCTGGCGGCCGAGCCCCCGACCTTTCGCCTGTGCACCGGCTCCGAATCCGGTAACTACTTCCGCGCCGGCCACATGCTGAAGAGCAAGGCCGGCAGCCTGAAGATCGAGGTCGTCCCGACGCCGGGCTCGCTCGACAACCTTGACAAGCTCTCCGCCGGTCAGTGCGACGGCGCCTTCGTCCAGTCCGACGCGCTCCTGGTCTACAGCTCGAAGAACGCGCAGGCGCTCTCCACGATCGAACGGGCCGGCGTGCTCTACCAGGAGCAGGTCCACCTGCTGTGCAACCGGTCCGCCGGCGTCGCCAAGATCACCGATCTGGGCAAGGCTAACACCGTGGCCGTGGGCCCCGACGGCTCGGGCGGCCGGACCACCTGGGACGCGTTCGCGCTCGCCGACAAGAAGCGCTTCGGGTCTGTAGGCGTCGACACCCGCGCCGGCGTGCGCGCCCTCTCGGCCGTGGCCGACGGCAGCCAGGTGCAGTGCGCGCTCTGGGTCGGAGCGCTCAACGCGTCCTTCATCAAGAACGACGCGCAGGCCCAGGGCGACCGGGTGGTGCTGGTCCGCTCGGACGATCACGAGATGGTCGGTTCGGCCAAGGACGCCCGTGGGCAGCCGGTCTACGGCTACGGCGAGATCCCGGCCGGCACGTACCCGCGAATCCAGCCCGGCGGCCTCGTGTTCGGGACCAAGGCGCTCGACACCATCGCGGTCGACGCCCTGTTCGTCACCGCGATCCCGTGGGTGAACGCCAACGAGCGCGCCTACGACGGTCTGCTGCGGGCCTTCACGGCTGCCAAGCCGCAGATCCAGGCCATCGCGCAGCCGCAGGACTGATCCGGTGGCCGCCCGCTCCCCCTCGTTCTGGCTCCTGATCGCCGTCGTCGTGGTCACCGCGATCATGGTGCACCCGAGCTTCGCCGCGCTGTTCACGGTGCCGGTCGACCTGGTGCTGCTCGTCGCCTTGCGCTGGGCGGCGCGTCGTGAAGGGCAGCTTGAGGAGCGGGCGCTACGCGTGCCGCTCAAGCGGGGTTTCGCCTGATGGCGACCCGCACCCTCACGCTCGGCTTCTCGCCGGCATGAATCCCGGGCGCGCCATGCCGCGCGCCCTCCCCAGTCCAAATCTGAGTTCGCAAGGGCGCGTGATGCGTGGGCCTAGGCCGTGGCTGTTGAGCGAGGTTGCGACCGCGGCGCGTCCGATTCTAGCGGTTGAGCGCGAGGCTGCGCGAGCCCGTCTTTCGGCTCGATGGGTCTCTGAAATTCAGAGACCCACTACGGCTGTCCACGCGACAGCGCGGCGTTGGAACAGGGCTTGGAACTGGCTCGACTGGATTCTGAAGGTCCACGACGCAGCCGGTACCGATCCGACCCGACTCGGTCCGGCCCTCAGCTTCCTCGACGCCGGCGGCGCCCCCAACGTCGCGTGGGCGTGCATCTCATCGGCTCGTGAATCTGAGAAGGCGATCACGCTGCCCGCGCTCAAGCGCCAGGGCCGCCGCCTGCTCACCGACGCCTGGAAGGGCCGCTGGAGCCTCGTCGACATCAACGTCGCGGTTCGCGCGCTGCTAGAGGCGAGACTGGGCCAAGCGCCCGTCATCGGCAGCACCTTCGACGCCGAGCAGCGGCGCGTGCTCACCGACCTCGGCAAGCTCTGGGACGAGAGCGCCGACTTCCTGCTGCGGACCCTTGAGGTCTGCGAGGCGGCCGCGCTCGACCCGGATCGGTTCGGCTTCCTCGTCCCGGTCATGTGTAAGGCCGATAACCCGACGGCGGCGTGGAAGCGCATGAGCGCCGTCGGCGACGAACAGCGCTGCCTCGACCTCGTGCCCTATGACGGGTCCGTGAAGACGGTGGTGCTGGACCCGCCGTGGATGGAGGTGAACGTCTCCGCCGCGGCCGGCCATGCCTACGCGAAGATGTCGCTCGACCAGATTCGCGCGCTGCCGCTGCAGACCTGGGCCTGGGAGGATTCGCATCTCTACCTGTGGTTCATCAACGGCGTGTGGGCCGAGATCCCGTCGATCATTGAGGCATGGGGCTTCGAGGTCAAAACGGTCCACACCTGGGTCAAGGAGACCAGTGACCTCACCCGCAACGATCCGAAGTTCAGCCTCGGCCACGAGATGCGCAACACGACCGAGCATTTCGTCTTTGCGAGGCGCGGATCCAAGAAAGAGATGCCCCGGCGCGGGGCGACCTATTCGACCGCCACGCATCACCGTTGGCCGATCGGCGCCAATAGTGAAAAGCCCGACGCGTTCTATGAGTTCGTAAAGCAGTGTTCTTACGGACCGTACGGCGAAGCCTTTCAGCGTAAGCCGCGGGAGGACTTTCTCAACCTCTATCGACCGGCCGCACCGGAGATCCTGGAGGCGGTTGAATGAGCGCGCATGCCGGCCTGCGCACGAGCGTCCTCCGCAACCGCTGCCCGCATTGCGGTCACGCGACCGACCGTGTGACCGCGGTTGACGCCGGTCGCGGCCCTGAGGGCGGCGATCTCTCGATCTGCGTCGCTTGCGGCGAGTGGGCCGTCTTCGCCGACGACCTCACGCTCCGCAAGCCGACCGGCGATGAGTTCATCGCGATCGGCAAGGACGCGCTGTGCCGCCGTGCGCGAGCCGCGTGGGTGAAGGCCTTCGAGCCACCCCCGACGCCGCCGGCGTCACCCGGACCGGGCACCTAGCGTGGCGCCCGGGAGCAGGCCGCGGAGCGGCCCCGACTCCCGCCAGACTCGGAATCTGAATCCCTTCCCAGCCCGCTCCGGCTGCCCCTGCGCCTGTGCGCGGCAACCCTCCCGAGGTCATCGATGAGCACGCCCACCACCCCGGTGCTGATGTCGGCCGCCAACCCGACAGGCTGGAAGCTCGAGGAGCTGCTGGCGCAGATCGCCCAGGACCTCCGCGCCAAGAACGACCGCCTGGAGGGCGACACCTCGTCGGCCGCCCGGGCGGTCCGGGTGAACAACCTCGGCATCATCGACTGCCTGGCGCTGGCCGAGGTTCGCCAGCGGGACTCGCTGCGGCGCCTCGATGCCCTGCGTCCGGATCCCGGCCCGGCCGGCCCGCCGCGCATCGGCGCCGGCGTGCCCGCTTCGGAGGCCTGACCCCGTGCTCTCCCTCGCGTCCCTCTTCCCGTTCGGGCGCGGTCGCCCGTCCGTTCGGGCCTCCCTCGGCGACCAGACAGGCAAGCTCATGAGCATCGAAGCATCGGTCACCCGGATCGAGGCCCAGAACGCTGTCATCGCCGAGGTCCTCGTCGGGGTGTTCCAAACCCAGAAGACGCACACCGACATGCTGAAGACGCTCGCTGCGGCCGCGCCGGGAGCGATCGACACGACCGAGCTCGACGCGTCGATCTCCAGCACGGACGCGGTGCTCGCCAAGCTGACGCCGCCGGCCGCCGACGGCCCGACCGGGACCGCCGCGTCGACAGGCGCCGGCACGACCGGAACTGCCGCCGCGGATCCCGCATCCCAGGGCACCGTCCAGGCTGGCGACCCCGCGACGACCCCCGCCTGATCCGGAGCTGACGCAGTGATCACCCTCTGGCCCCGGCCCCGCGGCCCTCCACCAGCGGCCCCTCGAATCCTCGCGCGCCCTGCGCCTGGTCCCCACCTCGTGCCCGGTCTGATGCCGCCCGGTCCGGACGAGATACCGGCCTTCCGCAGGTCCTGAGCTGCCGCCTCCAGACGCCGTCCCTTTCGGCGGAGGCTGACGGCCGGTCTGCGCCGCGAGCTTCCACCCGCCACCTAGGCCCGCACGGCTTCGCGACCAGCGATTCAGCCGACGGGTCTTCGCGTGCCCGGAGCCGGACAGGCTTCGCGGCCGGACGCTGAAGCTTTGCCTGCACGAAGGCCGACCGCCATGAGTATCGAGGCCATCCACTACGTCATGAAGACGGACATCCCGGACGGGATCGCCAAGCTCGTCGCCTTCGTGATCGCCGACTACGCCCACGCCGAGACCGGACAGGCCTGGCCGAAGATCGAGACGCTGGCGCGCAAGTGCTCGCAGTCGGTCCGCACCGTCCAGCGCAAGATCCGCGTCCTGGAGGAGCTAAGCATCCTGCGGGTCGAGCAGCGCCACGCGGAGACCGGTCGACAGCGGGAGAACCTGTTCGTCCTCTACCTGCCGGGCGTGCCACGGCCAACGGCGAACGACCCGGCGCCTCCTCGTCCGGAGGCCCGAACGGCCCGTGGGGAGGGTGACACACAGTCACCCATACCGCCGCCCGATCCGGTCGATCCTGTCACCCCCGGGGGTGTCAGCCCAGTCACCCCCGAGGGTGACACTGCTGTCACCCCTAGAGGAATCCCCCAGAAGGAATCCATCAGAGGAGTCCGTTCCGAACCTAGCGGTTCGGCGCCGCGGAGCGGCCCGGCCCCGAGGGATTTTCGATCCGATCTCCGCAGCAGGGGGGTGGAGACCCTCCGGGACCTAACGGGCTGGACGACCGCCCGGGCTCACTCCCGGATCGGACAATGGCTCAGCGAGTCCGGCGAGGATGCCGGCATGGTGCTGGCCGTCATCGACGAGGCCATCGAGGTCGAGCCCCTCGATGCGTCGGCCTGGATCGCCGCCCGCCTGAAGCGCCGCAAGGCCGAGGCGGCCGCCGCGCTGAACGACCCTCAGCCTTCGCCATCCGCTCGGCCACGTGCCGGTGCCGCCCAACCGCGCCCGCCCGCCAACGGCGCGATCGCCCTCTTCCTTCGCCGCATGGGAGCTTCCGATGTCCGCCCTGACTCCGTTCGTGCCGCAGCAGATCTCGGCCCCGTCATTGATCACCGCGCAGATGGACACCCTGATCCGGATGTTCAGCAGCCGGCTGGACGATCATCCGACGGACCGGCGCCGGAAGCGCATGCCCGCCACGCGGGCGCCCGACGCTGACGCCTACGCAGCCTTGGAGCGGCGGCGGGACGAGCTGCGCGTCAGCCTGGTCGCGACGCCGGGTGACCAAGCCGACGACGTGATCCTGGCGCTGCTGATGGGCTGGGCGCAGTTCAGCGGCTCGGCGGACGAGGCCGAGGTCCGCGTCCGAATGTACGCCGAGGCCCTCGCCGAGCAGCTGACCTGGGCGATCGAGAAGGCGCGCCTGCGGTTCGCGCGCGGCAAGGTCCAGACGATCTGGGACCGGCACAGCTGCCCGTCGATGGCCCAGGTCGCGGCCGAGTGCCGGTACGTACTGCTCGATGTCGAGACCGAGCTCGCCCGCATCGAGATCATCCTCTGCGCCGAGCTCTACGACACCGGCGCCACCGACGACGACCGTGCCAACGCCGTCGCCCACTGGGAGACGGTCAAGGCCGACCTGCGCGGCGAGACCGTGATCACCGAGCCGACCGAGGACGAAATCTCCGCCGAGCGCGCGTCGATGGCCCGGGCGAACGCGCGGTTCCGCGAGCGGGCCCGGGCCGCGGCCGAAGCGGAGGGCCGCGGCCAGGCCATGTGGGGCCGGATCCCGATCAGCGACGAGCTCGCCCGCCAGATCGGGCTGGGTGTGCCGGTCCCTGCGGACGAAGAGGAGGACGTGCATTGATGAGAGCACCGCTCGCCACAGCCGTAGTAGAGATGCGCTTCGGCTCACAACGCTGCAAAACGAGCGCGGTGGCGAGCGTCGCTCAGAGCCGAGCGCTCTTTACGGCCTGATCACAGGCCAAGGCTTGTCGGGCCCACCATCGAGCGGGGGCGACGTCCGCTTCCTCGGGAAGCACAGCAAACATGACGACACATGCTGCATATCGCGGCTGATCATGCAGAAATTTCGACCTGAATTGAGATTATCTGTCGCAGTCGCCTTGCTTTTCGCATCGGTCGGCTGACTTAACGACGACACTGAGCATATTCGCTGGAGTGTTAGGACTGAGGAAAGAATAAAATGACAGAATATACCGATGGATGCGCTCCCAGCTTTGCCGCATTGGCCGGCGATATCGTTGCCGCTTACGTCTCGAATAACCAGGTCCCGGCGACAGAGCTTCCGAGCCTCATCCGGAATGTGCACTGCGCAGTCGCTGGCCTGACCTCCGGCAGCGCTTCGGCGTCAAACGAGATCGCTGATGTGGTCGACAGGCCGAGTGCGGCTCAGATCCACAAGTCGGTTCGGGATGACGGGATCGTCAGTTTCCTCGACGGCAAGACCTACAAGACGCTCAAGCGCCACCTGACCAGCCACGACCTGGACCCGCGCAGCTACCGCGAGCGCTATGGTCTGCCGTCCGACTACCCGATGGTCGCCCGTAGCTACGCAGTGCAGCGCTCTGCGCTTGCCAAGGCCATCGGGCTTGGCCGCCCCGGTGCAATGGCGCAAGCTGAGAAGAAGGGCCGGCGCAAAGCCGCCTGATCGAAACGACGAGCCGGCAGCATCACCGCTGCCCCATAAAGGTTCGCCAGCAACGGCTAAGCCGCCAAGAGCATGCCAGGACCGCCAAGCGGCACTTTAGGCCGCCCTACCGCGTTTGATGCTTGTCCGTTTGGAAGGCCTCTTGCCACCCCCTGGAGCCTGGACCTGCGCCGAGGTCGGGCGTTCGCTCAGGCCCAGGCCGGCGTTCGAAGCGAATTTGACGCTTCGAGCCACTCAAGGATCAATGCGTCGGCGATGCAGCCAATCTGGTCAACCCTCCGCCAAGCTGCGCGACATACGAGCGCCTCGCCGGTGTCGTCGATCGTAAGAATGAAAGTGTCCGGCAGATCTTCGGCGCTCGCCGATATCACCCGGACGCCGGTCGCGGAGCGGTCGGCGATGGTGCACGGCATGGTCCGGTGCTCGTCGACCAGGATCAGGCCGGTGATATTGAGATGCGTCCGATCTTCTGCCCGACGCTCGATCATCGAAAGTGCCCTCAGCTTCCTCAGCATAGAATGCACGGAACCGGTGGAAGGCCCCTCTCGACGAACGCTCGAATTGTCTGGGTCCGCGTTGGATACGGCATGCCGTTCTGCGACAGCACAGGATCCAGTCATACGACGACTGGCCGAACGACTACATCCTCGGCGTAGACCAGCGTTGCCATTACGCCAGACTGTATCTGAGCGAAGACCTCGTCGAGATCACCGATGCTCTGCATCAGCACAACGCAAGAGAGGGCGACAACCTGCGGGGTGCAGTCGGGCCCTTCCGCAAGGAACTCGCGGATCGCGGCGACGTATGATGTTCTGGCGTCCCCCTCCCGTGAGGCCCTTACGACATGCTCACAGTCTTGTCGCAGCGGGGCGATTTCGCCGTCCACGACCGAAACCCATTGCCGGGCGTCGTCATAGATGAGCCAGCGCACTGACCCCAGGGCGACCGGGTTCAAGCCCGCGAGATAGCGCTGAGCAGCTGTGTCATCGAACATTGTGCGGGCTTTAGCGCCCTCCTTTTTGAACTCCAACGCCGATCGATCTAACAACGACGATCCACCGGCGTGGCGGCATCGCAACAACGCTCTGCGATCCTGGAACAAGCTCGGAACGACCCGAGGCTATGTCAGCCGCGCCAATGAACTCGATGCTCACCCACCCGGAAGGTCCCGACGCGCCCTGTTAGCCCTGGACCTATGTCGACTTCGAACGGTGGCCGACGACCGCTTCCCCGATGATACCCTGAGCAGCACTTAGCTCGCTCACCAAACACAACACCGATCCGGTGACGGTCGGTTGTTCACTCGCAGCCGACG
>NZ_JAKSXX010000172.1 GCF_022829385.1 Methylobacterium sp. J-070
CCCATGATCAGGTCCATCTCGCGGATGCCGCGGTGCCAGGCGCGGTAGAGGAGGCGGCGGCGGCGCGGATCGAGGTCGGCGCTCGTGCGGGTGGTGCCGGACATGGATCTCGGAGCTCGGCTGAGGACGGGCACACGCTAGATAGGCGCCCGCGACCGGCGGATCCAGAACGATGCCGTCGCCGGTCGGGTTACAACCGAAGCGCGAGGAGCAAAAAGAAATTGCCTCCCGCCGGCGCTCCGTTATCTCGGGCACCAACGCCTCCGGAGGGATGAGGCGGCGAGCGGGAGTCCAACGATGCCGAAGGCGATCCGGGTCTACGAGTACGGCGGTCCCGAGGTGATGCGGTTCGAGGACGTGCCCCTGGCCGAGCCGGGCCCCGGGCAGATCCGGGTCAGGCAGGCCGCCATCGGCGTCAACTTCATCGACATCTACTTCCGCACCGGCGCCTACAAGTCGCCGCACCTGCCCTACACCCCCGGCAAGGAGGGCGCCGGCACCGTCACGGCGGTGGGCGAGGGCGTCAGCCAGTTCAAGCCCGGCGACCGGGTGGCGTACGGCTCGGTGGCGGACGGCTGCTACGCCGAGGAGCCGGTGGTCCCGGCCGCCGCGGCCGTGCCGATCCCCGACGGCGTCGACGAGACGACCGCCGCCGCGATGATGCTCAAGGGCCTCACCGTCGAGTACCTGCTGCACCGGACCTACGCGGTGAAGCCCGGGGACACGATCCTGTGGCAGGCGGCGGCCGGCGGCGTCGGCCTGATCGCCTGCCAGTGGGCCAAGCACCTCGGCGCCACGGTGATCGGCACCGCCGGCAGCCCCGAGAAGGCCGAGCTCGCCAAGCAGAACGGCTGCGACCACGTCATCCTCTACCGCGAGGAGGACGTGGCCAAGCGGGTGCGCGAGATCACCGGCGGCAAGGGCGTCCCGGTGGTCTATGACGGCGTCGGGCAGGCGACCCTGATGGGCTCGCTGGACAGCCTCGCGCCGCTCGGCCTGCTGGCGAGCTTCGGCTCCGCCTCGGGGCCGATCACCGGTCTCGATCTGGGTCTGCTCGCCCCGCGCGGCTCGCTCTACGTGACGCGCCCGACGCTCGCGACCTTCTCGTCGAACCGCGCCACCCTGGAGGAGGCCGCCGCCCGCCTGTTCAAGGTGGTCGGCGACGGGGCGGTGAAGATCGCGGTGAACGCCACCTACCCGCTGGCCGAGGCGCAGCAGGTCCACCGGGACCTCGCGGGCCGGGAGACCACCGGGTCGATCGTGATGCTGCCGTGACACCGGGCGCCGCCGACCTGCTCCTCGTCGTCGACGTGCAGGTCGACTTCCTGCCGGGCGGGGCGCTCCCCGTCCCGGGCGGCGACGCGGTGGTCGGGCCGGTCAACGCGCTCCAGGGGAAATTCCGGCACGTCGCCCTGACGCAGGACTGGCATCCGGCCGACCACGTCTCCTTCGCCGACACCCATCCGGGACGGGCACCCTTCGAGACCGTGGAGCTGCCCTACGGTCCGCAGGTCCTGTGGCCCCGGCACTGCGTCCAGGGCAGCGCCGGGGCGGCCTTCGCGCCGGGCCTCGCCACCGACCGGGCGAGCCTCGCGGTCCGCAAGGGGATGGATCCCCGGGTCGACAGCTACTCGGCCTTCCTGGAGGCCGACCGGACCACCCGGACCGGGCTCGCCGGGGCGCTGGCCGAGCGGGGCATCGCCCGCGTCGTCCTGTGCGGGCTGGCCACCGACTTCTGCGTCGCCTGGAGCGCGCTGGATGCCCGCGCCGCGGGCTTCGACGTCTGGGTGGTGGAGGATGCGGTCCGGGGGATCGACGCGGGCGGATCCCTCGCGCAGGCCTGGCTGCGGATGGAGGCGGCGGGGGTGCGCCGGATCGGGTCGGCGGCGATCGGCTGAGGCCGCAGGGACCGGGAGGCGAACCGCCGCACGGGACCCGGGAGACCGCCTCGGCCCCGGTGCGTTGGCCCGACACCCGCACCCCACAGGAGCCCGCATGTCCTCGAAGCATCCGAAGACCGACACCCCGACCGACGCCGACCTCAAGGGCAATCCCGGCATCGGCACGTCGAAGGGCATGAGCGGCGCCGACCCCGCGGACCTCCAGGCGGATTCGACCTTCGAGGGCGACGTCGACAACGAGACCAAGCTCGACGGCGGCATCGACCCGAACCACCGGCCGCGCAAGAACGCCTGAGGGCGCACGCGGACCGCCATCGGCGGCCGCGGCAGGGTCGGGGCCGCGCGTCACAGCCCCAGCCCGAGCTGCCGCGGCGCCTCCGCCGCGCCCGGCGCGAACCCCGACAGGGACACCCCGATCAGCCGGGCGCTGCGCCGCAGGGGGAACAGCCCGGCGAGGAGATCGAGGCCGATCCGCTCCAGGTCGGCGCGGTCGGACACCGGGGCGGCGAGGGACTTCGCCCGGGTGACCTGCGCGAAGTCCGAGAATTTGAGCTTCAGGGTCACGGTCCGGGCGCGCATGCCCTTGGCGTCGGCCCCGGCCCAGACCTTGTCGAACAGCGGCGCCAGCCGGGCGGCCAGGACCTCGTAGGCCGCCGTGTCGTCCGAGAAGGTGGTCTCCGCCCCGATCGACTTGCGCACCCGGTGGGCCCGCACCGGCCGGTGGTCGATGCCGCGGGCGACCGCGTGATAGTAGGCGCCCGCGGACCCGAAGGTCTCGCGCAGGCGCTCCGGATCCCAGGCCCGGAGATCCGCCCCGGTGTGGATCCCGAGCCGCTTCATCTTCGCCTCGGTGACCGGCCCGACCCCGTGGAACCGGCCGATCGGCAGGGCGGCGACGAAGTCCGGCCCCATCGCGGGGGTGATGACGAACAGCGCATCGGGCTTGCGGTGGTCGGACGCCACCTTGGCCAGGAACTTGTTGTACGAGACCCCGGCCGAGGCGATCAGCCCGGTGCGTTCCAGGATCTCGGCCCGGATCGCCTTCGCCACCGCGGTGGCGGTGGGCAGCCCCTGGAGGTTTTCGGTGACGTCGAGATAGGCCTCGTCCAGCGCCACCGGCTCGATCACCGGGGTGTGCCGGGCGAAGACCGCGCGGATCTCCTCCGAGACCGCCCGGTAGACCTCGAAGCGCGGCTTGACGAACCGCAGGTCCGGGCAGAGCCGCCGCGCGGTGGCGGACGGCATCGCCGAGCGCACGCCGAATTTTCGCGCCTCGTAGCTCGCCGCCGCCACGACGCCGCGCTCCCGCGAGCCGCCCACCGCCAGCGGCAGGCCACGCAGGGCGGGGTCGTCGCGCTGCTCTACCGAGGCGTAGAACGCGTCCATGTCGATGTGGATGATTTTTCGGAGCGCGACCTCCGGATCCATCGCCGCCTCGGGGTCCGGGCTGGGGTTCCTATTATGTTCCGAAAGAGCGCGCCTGGGCGCCAGGGTCAAGCCGGCACGAAGGCCGCTCAACAGGGATGTCCCACCCGCGCCATCATCCCTCAAAAGCGATCTCTCCGAGACCGACGGCGTGATGGGAGGCTCACTCTGCCGCCGGAGATGCCGGCGGCTCGATCCACCGCCCCGTCTTTCCGGGGCGCCGGAGGCGAGCCCGGCAGCCAGACGCACTATGGGCGCAGGACCTCGGACATCGACGTGCGCTGCTGGCGCGGACGGCTCCCACCGGCATCGTGTCTGCCGGATTGCGGTCGTCGATCGCCCGATCGAGGAAGCCGTCCATGGAGCCGGCTATCAGAGTCGGGCTGGACACGTCCGAGGGTGTGTTTCAGCGGCACGGGGGCGACGCGTCCGAGGGGACGGCGCGGCCCCGGGATGGCGGAGTCGAGGCTTGCGCGGGAACGCGATGCCCACGCTCAGCCGAGAACGGGATTTTCGGGCGCGATCGCCCTTCCCCCGCACATGGGGCGGGCGGGCGCGGGCGGTATCGCGTGTGCCGGGTCCGTCGAACCGCCGGGGAGGCGGGCGGACATCGTGGCCCGAGCGGGAACGGGTGCGCGTAGCGGCCTGCACGTGCCGGGGCGCGGACCCAGCCGAATCAATCGACCGCCACCATCACGTCGGAGGCCTTGACCACCGCGTAGGCGGGGCCGCCCGCGACGAGCTTGAGCGCCTCGACGGCCTCGTTGGTGATCGAGGCGGTGACCACCTGCCCGGGGCTGATCTCGATCCTGACGTGGGAGGTGGTCGCCCCCTTCTCCACCGAGACGACGATGCCCTTGAGCACGTTGCGCGCGCTGATCTTCATGGTCTGCTGCCAAGCCTCATGCGCCGCGGAGGCGGCCTCGGGCGGGTCTCCTACAGCATGGCGGGGCCGCGCGCGACCGCGTCAGTGCGGATCGTCCTCCGGCTCGTCGGCCTCGGCGGCCTCGCCCGCGGGGATCGGCGCGGCGCCCCAGGCGGCCAGCGCGGCGTTGAGGTCGTCCAGCACGAAGTGGCGGGCGCTGTCCCGGTCGTAGCCGTCGGCCAGGAGGTCGTCGTACTCGGTGAAGACGTGGCGTGCGTAGCTCACGAGGGCGAGGCGCGCCGCGGTCTCGGGGGCGGCCCGGCGCAGGCCGGGGCTCGCGAGCGCCCGCGCGAGGGCGGCTTCGGCCTCGAAATCCGGCAGGCGCGGGGCCAGACGGGCGAGCGACGCCGCGACGGCGTCGCGGCGGTTCCGGGGTGGGGACGCGCCGCTCATCGGGCCCCGCCCGGAAGCATGATTTTAACGCACGGATCGGCTAGGATCCTCGCCAGATCAGGCGGGGCGGATGCACGATCCTTCGCCGGGGAGAACAGGTCCATGGCACGTCTTCGTCACGTGGTGATGCTGAGCCTTCTGCTCGGCGGGACGCCGGCCCTGGCCCAGAGCCCGGCGCCCGGCGCCGCGCCGTCCCCGGCGCCGCAGGGCGGCACCTCGGTCGGCGGTCGCCGGATCACGACGACGGGCCAGACCAAGCCACCCGGCAGCGCCGGTGCGGCCCTCCCGCCGCGGCCCATCAACGAGGCCGAGATGATCAAGGCGCAGAAGGCCGCCGAGGCCCGCTCGAAGGCCTGGGACAGCAAGATGCGCAACACGATGGGCTCGATCTGCCACGGTTGCTGAGCCCCCGGGGCCTTCTTCCGGACACCGGAGCCCGCGTCCGGGACGGTGTGCGAGAGGCGGTCGCCCCGTCGGTGCGGCGCGCGCGAAACGCGAAGGGGCCGCCCGCGTGGGCAGCCCCTTCGTCGATCGCGCGGCGCGGCCGATCAGCGGGAGTAGAACTCGATGACGAGATTCGGCTCCATCTGCACCGGGTAGGGCACCTCGGACAGGCTGGGGATGCGGGTGACGCGGGCGGTCATCTTGGCGTGGTCGGCCTCGATGTAGTCCGGCACGTCGCGCTCGGGGAGCTGGGTCGCCACGATGACGATCTCGAGCTGGCGGGAGGATTCCTTGACCTCGATGAGGTCGCCGGCCTTCACCTGGTAGCTCGGGATGTTGACGCGGACGCCGTTGACCTTGACGTGCCCGTGGTTGACGAATTGGCGCGCCGCGAACGGGGTCGCGACGAACTTCGCCCGGTAGACCACGGCGTCGAGGCGGCGCTCGAGCAGGCCGACGAGGTTCTCGCCGGAATCGCCGCGCAGGCGGATCGCCTCGGCGTAGTAGCGGCGGAACTGCTTCTCGGTGATGTTGCCGTAATAGCCCTTGAGCTTCTGCTTGGCGCGCAGCTGCGTGCCGAAGTCGCTCATCTTGCCCTTGCGGCGCTGGCCGTGCTGGCCGGGGCCGTACTCGCGGCGGTTGACGGGGCTCTTCGGGCGGCCCCAGATGTTCTGGCCCATGCGGCGGTCGAGCTTGTGCTTCGCCTGAATCCGCTTCGACATATGTTTCGCGTCCTCTCGTGACCGAGATTGAGGAACGCGCCCTCCTTTTCCCGGACATCGCGTCGGGGACGACAGGGCGGGATGATCCCGCCCACGGGTGCGCGTGAAAACGCGACGGGGCCCCGTGCGGAGCCCCATCGACGGCCGGGTCTTTAGGGGATGGACCGGTCCGGGTCAACCGCTGGGGGGTTTGCGATGGACGAGGGGGTTGCGATCCGGCGCGCCGGGCCGGCGGACGCCGAGGCGATCCGGGCGCTGGTCGCGGCGGCCTACACCAAGTGGATCCCGCTGATCGGCCGCCTGCCGACGCCGATGCGTGCGGACTACGCCGAGTCCGTGCTGGCCCACCGCTTCGACCTGCTGCAGGCGGGCGCGGACCTCGCCGCGCTGATCGAGACGAAGGCCGAGGCCGACCATCTGCTGATCGTCAACGTCGCGGTGCACCCGGCCTTCCAGGGGCGAGGCTTCGGCACCCGGCTGCTGGGCCTCGCCGAGGCGATCGCCGCGGAGGCGGGTCTGGCGCGGCTGCGCCTCTACACCAACAGGAAGTACGTCGCGAACCTGCGCCTCTACGGTGCCCTCGGCTACCGGGTGGAGCGGGAGGAGCCCTATGACGGGCCGGGCCGGACGCGGGATGACGACGTCATCGTGCACATGGTGAAGGAGATCGATCACGCGGCACCATAGGCGCGCGCCGAATCGGCCGGCGCTGCCGATCCCGGGCGGCGCGGGCACAGAAAGACCCGCCATGCCGCGCTCGGAACGCCTGTTCGATCTGCTCCACGCCCTGCGGCAGCACCGCCGGCCGGTGAGCGGGGCCCGGCTGGCCGGAGAGATCGGCGTCAGCCTGCGCACCCTCTACCGGGACATCGCCAGCCTGCAGGCCCCGGGCGCGCACATCGAGGGGGAGCCTGGCGTCGGATACGTCCTGAAGCCCGGCTTCCTCCTGCCGCCCCTGATGTTCACCCCCGAGGAGATCGAGGCGCTGGTGCTCGGCTCGCGCTGGGTCGCCGACCGCGCCGACGACCGGCTGAGCGGTGCCGCCCGGAGCGCGCTCGCCCGGATCGGCCAGCGCGCGCTTCTACGCACGCCTTCTGGGCCAGGAGCCGGTCGAGGCGAGCCCCACCTTCGTGCTGTTCCTCCTGCCCTCCGGGCCGGCGCTGAGCCTCTGGGCGCGGCACGAGATCGTCCCGGCCCCGGCCGCCGCGGGCGGCGGCTGCGAGATCGGCTTCCGGGTGGACCGGGCGGCGCTCGTGGACGCCACACACGCCGATTGGGCCGCGAAGGGCGCCACGATCATCCTGGAGCCGATCGATCTCGATTTCGGCCGGAGCTTCATGGCGGTCGATCCGGACGGGCACCGCCTGCGCGTCTACGCCACGGCCGACGATCGGTAGCGCCGCGCGAAAGAAGCGTCGGGGCGCCGCCACCGGGCTCAGGACGCACCCCTTTCCCGGACAGGTGGAGCGCCAGCGGAACCTGATCCGGGATCCAGCGCACGAAGCGCCGCGAAGCGGCACCGAATATGGACGCTTCGCGCCGTCCCGTGCTGGGTCCCGGGTCGCATTCCGCTTACGCTCCATGCGCCCGGGAAAGGACTGCGTTCCAGACACAGACGACAGTGCGGGACCGGCTCGGCGCGATGTCTTCGGACCTCACCCGACGCCCCGGCAGAGGGCGCGCCCTTTGGAAACCCCGTTCAGGTCACCACGCTCGGCTCCGCCCGGCCGGTGCGGGGCGCGATCTCCGCGATGGCGCGGGCCGCCGCCGCCACCGGGGCCAGGACCTCGGCGACGGGCAGGTCGAGCCGGTCCGGGGCGTTCTCGTAGCGCTCCAGATAGACCCGGAGCGTCGCGCCGGCGGTTCCGGTCCCCGAGAGCCGGAACACCGCCCGCGCATCCTCGGCGAAACCGATGCGGATGCCCTGCCGCCCGGTGAGCGAGCCGTCGACCGGGTCGCGGTAGGCGAACTCGTCGGCGGTCGACACCGTCAGGTCGCCGATCCGCGTGCCCGGCAGCCCGGCGAGCTTTTCCCGGAGCGCGTCCATCAGGCCGTTGGCGGCGGCCGCGTCCACCTCCTCGTAGTCGTGGCGGGCGTAGTAGTCGCGGCCGTAGGTCCGCCAATGCGCCCGGACCAGGGCGTCGGCGCGCTCGCCCGTGGCGGCGAGGATGTTGAGCCAGAGCAGCACCGCCCAGAGCCCGTCCTTCTCGCGCACGTGGTTCGAGCCGGTGCCGGCACTCTCCTCGCCGCACAGGGTGATCAGCCCGGCATCCAGGAGATTCCCGAAGAACTTCCAGCCGGTGGGGGTCTCGTAGGCCGTGATGCCGAGCGCGGCCGCGACCCGGTCGGCGGCCCGGCTCGTCGGCATGGAGCGCGCGACCCCCGCGAGACCGCCCGCGTAGCCCGGCGCCCGGTGGGCATGGGCGGCGAGCAGGGCGAGGCTGTCGCTCGGCGTCACGAACAGGCCCGGGGCCACGATCATGTTGCGGTCGCCGTCGCCGTCCGAGGCGGCGCCGAAATCGGGGGCGTCCGGCCCCTGCATCAGATCGAACAGGTCGTGGCAATGGACCGGGTTCGGATCCGGGTGATGGCCGCCGAAATCCTCCTTCGGCACGGCGTTGACCACCGTGCCTGCGGGGGCGCCGAGCATGCCTTCGAGGATGGCGACCGCGTAGGGGCCGGTCACCGCGCTCATGGCGTCGAAGCGCATGCGGAAGCCGGAGGCGAACAGGCGCGACACCGCGTCGAAGTCGATGAGCGTGCGCATCAGCTCGGCGTAGTCGGCCACCGGATCGATCACCGTCACCGTCATGGCGCCGAGCCGGGTCTCGCCGAGGGTGTCGAGGTCGAGGTCGGGGGCCTCGACGAGGCGGTATTCGGTCAGCGCCTTGGCGCGCGCGAAGATCGCGTCGGTGACCGATTCCGGGGCCGGGCCGCCATTGGCGGCGTTGAACTTGATGCCGAAATCGCCCTCCGGCCCGCCCGGGTTGTGGCTCGCCGACAGGATGATGCCGCCGATCGCCTTGGCCTTGCGGATCACGCAGGAGGCCGCCGGCGTCGAGAGCAGGCCGCCGCGCCCGACCAGGACCCGGCCGAACCCGTTGCCGGCGGCGAGGCGGAGCGTCTTCTGGACCACGTCGCGGTTGAGGAAGCGCCCGTCGCCGCCGAGCACCAGCGTCGCGCCGGCCCGGTCGGGCAGGGTGTCGAAGATCGCCTGGACGAAGTTCTCGACATAGTTCGGCTGCCGGAACACCGGCACCTTCTTGCGCAGGCCGGAGGTCCCCGGCTTCTGGTCGGGGAAGGGGGTGGTGGCGACGGTGGTCGGAGTCGTCATGGACGGGCGTCTCCCGGGATCTCCCGCCTCCATGCCCGCCCGGAGCCGCGGCGTCACGCGTTCCGGCGACAGGGGCGGGCGTTTCTCACGCGCTTTCGCCCGATCGGGCGACGGAAGCCGCCGTCTGTCGGCCGGCCGCGGCCCCGGAGCGTTGCGCCGGAGGACACCCGTTGGTTGAATCGCCGTAGCCGCCAGACAAGGCAGGCGGGAGAAAGCCATGTCGGACAGACCAGTGCAGACGCATCGGGACGGGGCGCGGCCGGGCAGGGGCTTGGATCGGCGCCAGCTGGTCGGGGCGCTGGCCGCCGGGGTCGCGGTCGCGGCGTCACCAGCCCCGTCCGCGGCGGCCCCGTCGGACCGGTTGCAGACGGAGGAATTCCGCCTGCCCTGGGGCGAGCCGGGGGTCGAGATCTACGTCCGCAACAAGCGCCCCGCCGGGATCGACCGGTTCCCGGGCGACCGGATCCTGCTCTACGTCCACGGGGCGACCTATCCGGCCTCCACGGCCTTCGACCTGCCGCTCGGCGGGATGTCGGCCATGGACTATCTCGCGGGCCTGGGGTTCGACGTCTACCTCGTGGACCTGCCGGGCTACGGACTGTCCGGGCGCCCCGCCGTCATGAGCGCGCCGGCCTCCGACAACGAGCCGTTCATGCGCACCCCCGATTCCGCCAAGGTGGTGGGGCAGGTGGTGGACTTCATCCTGAAGCGGCGGAACGTCGAAAAGATCGACCTGATGGGCTGGTCCTGGGGGACCTCGACCATGGGGCCGTACACCAGCACCCACAACGACAAGGTCAACCGGCTCGTCCTCTACGCGCCGCAATGGCTGGCGCGCACGCCGGCCCTGATCGGCGGCAACGGGCCGCTCGGCGCCTATCGCAGCGTCAGCCGGGACAGCGCCCGGGCGCGCTGGCTGACCGGCGTGCCGGAGGACAAGACGGCCGACCTGATCCCGGCGGGCTGGTTCGATCTCTGGGCCGACGCGACCTTCGCCACCGATCCGGTCGGCGCGAAGCAGACGCCGCCGGTCCTGCGCGCACCGAACGGCGTCGTCGCCGACTCGAAGGCGTACTGGCAGGCCGGCAAGCCGCTCTACGACCCGGGCGATATCCGCGTGCCGGTGCTGATCATCCACGCCGAGTGGGACGCGGATCTGCCGAGCTACCAGGCGCAGGAGTATTTCACGAAGCTCACGCACACGCCCTACAAGCGCTTCGTCGAGCTGGGGGAGGGAACCCACACGGTGATGATGGAGAAGAACCGCATGCAGTTCCTCCACGCGGTCGGGGCCTTCCTGACGGAGGCGGACCCGCAGGCGCTGAACTGACGAGGGCCGATCCCACAGCACCGCCTCATCCTGAGGTGCCCGCGTCAGCGGGCCTCGAAGGAGGGCTCCAGGGATCGCGCGGCCGGCTGGAGGTCTCCTTCGAGGCCTCCGCTGCGCTCCGGCACCTCAGGATGAGGGTGCGGGTGGGAGGGGATGAGGCGGTCTGACCGGCCGCCTCGGAGGTGTCGCCCTACTCCGCCGCCTGCCGCGCCCCGTAGCCGAGCCGGTCGTTCAGCGCCCGGATCAGGTTGACGGCCGCCTCGGCGATCACCGTGCCCGGCGGGAAGATCGCGGCCGCGCCGGCCGCCCGCAGCGCCTCGTAGTCGCCCGGCGGGATCACGCCGCCGATGGCGATCATCACGTCGTCGCGGCCCTGCTCCACGAGCGCCGCCTTCAGCTCCGGCACCAGGGTCAGGTGGCCGGCCGCCAGCGAGGAGACGCCGACGATGTGCACGTCGTTCTCCACCGCCTGCCGGGCGGCCTCCGCCGGGGTGGCGAAGAGCGGACCGATATCCACGTCGAAGCCGAGATCGGCGAAGGCCGAGGCGATCACCTTCTGGCCGCGGTCGTGCCCGTCCTGGCCCATCTTGGCGACCAGGATGCGCGGCCGGCGGCCATCGTTCTCCTCGAACGCCTCGACCAGCGCCCGGACTTCCTCGACCACAGGCGACATGCCCCCCACCTCGCGCTTGTAGACGCCGGAGATCGAGCGGATCTCGGCGCGGTGCCGGCCCCAGGCCTTCTCCAGGGCCTCGGAAATCTCCCCCACCGTCGCCTTGGCGCGGGCCGCCGCGACGGCGAGCTCCAGCAGGTTGCCGGCGCCGTCGGCGGCCCGGGTGAGCGCTTCGAGCCGCGCCGAGACCGCGGCTTCGTCGCGCTCGGCGCGCAGGCGCTTGAGCTTGTCGATCTGGAGGCGGCGGACATTGCCGTTGTCGACCCGCAGCAGGTCGATCGCCATGTCGTCGTCGGCCCGGAACTTGTTGACGCCCACGATGGTCTGGCGGCCGGAGTCGATCCGGGCCTGGGCGCGGGCGGCCGCCTCCTCGATCCGCAACTTGGGGATGCCGGCCTCGATCGCCTTGGCCATGCCGCCGAGCCCGTCGACCTCGCGGATGTGCTCCCAGGCGCGCGCCACCATGTCGGCGGTGAGCTTCTCGACGTAGTAGGAGCCGCCCCACGGGTCGACGATCCGGGTGGTGCCGCTCTCCTGCTGCAGGAACAGCTGGGTGTTGCGCGCGATCCGGGCCGAGAAGTCGGTGGGGAGCGCCAGGGCCTCGTCCAGCGCGTTGGTGTGGAGCGACTGCGTGCCGCCCTGCGTCGCCGCCATCGCCTCGATGTTGGTGCGGGTGACGTTGTTGAACACGTCCTGGGCGGTGAGCGACCAGCCGGAGGTCTGCGAGTGGGTGCGCAGCGCCAGCGACTTCTCGGATTTCGGGTCGAACCCCTTCACGAGCTTCGCCCAGATCAGGCGCGCGGCCCGCATCTTGGCGATCTCCATGAAGAAATTGGTCGAGATCGCCCAGAAGAACGACAGGCGCGGGGCGAACTGGTCGATGGTCAGCCCCGCGGCCAGCCCCGCCTTGATGTACTCGACGCCGTCGGCCAGCGTGTAGGCGAGTTCCAGGTCGTTCGTCGCCCCGGCCTCCTGCATGTGGTAGCCGGAGATCGAGATCGAATTGAACTTCGGCATGTTCTTCGACGTGTAGGCGAAGATGTCCGAGATGATCCGCATCGATCCCTTGGGGGGATAGATGTAGGTGTTGCGGACCATGAATTCCTTGAGGATGTCGTTCTGGATCGTGCCGGCGAGTTTCTGGGGCGGCACGCCCTGCTCCTCGGCGGCGACGATGTAGAGGGCGAGGATCGGCAGCACCGCGCCGTTCATCGTCATCGACACGGTCATCTCGTCCAGGGGAATCCCTGAGAACAGCGTGCGCATGTCGTAGATCGAGTCGATCGCCACGCCCGCCATGCCGACATCGCCGGAGACCCGGGGGTGGTCGGAATCGTAGCCCCGGTGGGTGGCGAGGTCGAAGGCCACCGACAGGCCCTTCTGCCCGGCCGCGAGGTTGCGCCGGTAGAAGGCGTTCGAATCCTCGGCCGTCGAGAAGCCGGCATATTGCCGGATCGTCCAGGGCTGGGTGACGTACATGGTCGGGTAGGGGCCGCGCAGGAACGGCGCGAGACCGGGATAGGTGTCGAGGAACTCGATCCCCGCCCGGTCCTCCGGGCCGTAATGGCCCTTCACCGGGATCCCCTCCGGGGTCATCCAAGGCTCGCCCAGAACAGGCGCCGCGACCGCGAGCGACTCGCCCGCCAGCGGGATCTCGGCGAAGTTCGGGATGCGGGAGGTCATGGCGCTGACTCGTTATGGCGTTTGTCACGCCATTATAGGGACGCGCTCGGAGCGGGCTACTCCCCCCTGGAGTCCAGCCTTCGACAGGTCTGATCGACCGCGTCCCTTTCCCGGACGCCTGGAACGAAAGTGGACTTGGGTCCGGGATCCGGAAAACAGAGCGCCGCGCCAGCAGATCCGTTCGATTCCGTAAGCCGCCTCGCGGAGTCGTGCGCCGGCTCCCGGGTCGCATTCCGCTGCCGCTCCGTGCGCCCGGGACAGGGGCCGCGGGACACGACGCCCCTCAGCGCCCTTCGGAAACCCGATCCCGCGCCCAGCCGCTCCGCAGGAGGTAGACCATTGCCCCCGCCAGCATCAGCGCCATTCCGTACCACGTGATCGCGTAGACGAGGTGGTTGTTGGGGAAGGCGATCACCGTGAGGCCGCCCACCGGCAGGCCGCCGGGATCGGGCGCCGCATCGGCATCGACGAAGTAAGGGGCGACGTCGCCGAGCCCCCGGGCGGACGCGATGGCGGCCACGTCCCGGGAGTACCAGCGGCCCTCCTTCGGATCGTTGGAGCGCAGGAAGGCGCCCCCGGGCTCGGTCAGCCGCAGGAGGCCGGTCACCGTCGTCTCGCCCGCGACCTGTCCGGCCGCCCGGGTCGCCGGGTCGCGCCGGTCGCCGGGCACGAAGCCGCGGTTGACCAGGACGAGGCTGCCGTCGGGACGGCGGAGCGGCGTCAGCACCCAGAAGCCGCCGCCGCGCTCGGTCACCGCCTGAACCAGGGTCTCGCGATCGTGCAGGAAGGTGCCCGAGAGCCGCACGTGCCGGTAGGCGTCGTCGGGACCGACGCGCGCCCAGTCGGCGGGGCCGGGGGCCGGCACGGCCGGCGCGTGGACCCGGGCATCGACCCGGGCGATCAGGTCGAGCTTCCAGGCCCGGCGCTCCACCTGCCACGTGCCGAGGCCGAGGAGCACGACGAAGACGAGCCCGGCGGCGACACCGAAGACCACCCGCCGCAGCCGTGAGGGCCCCGCAGGGGAGGGGCCGGCGCCTCCCGCCGGTCCCACCGGCTCCCGGTCCGGAGGCCGGATCAGCGGGCGTTGTTCATGACGTCGTGGGCATCCATCGGCATCATGTTGTGGTTGAGGTGGTACATCACCCACACCGAACCGGCGAGCATGATCACCACCAGCGTGATGGTGAAGATCAGCGCCATGAAGGTCCAGCCGCCCTCCGACTTCGTGCTCATGTGCAGGAAGTAGACGACGTGCACGACCATCTGGACGCCGCCGAGCGCCAGGATCACCAGGGTGGTGACGAGGCTGTTGTCGAGCACGTTGCCCATCACCAGCCAGAACGGGATCACCGTCAGGATCACCGACAGGACGAAGCCCGTCAGGTAGCTCTGGATGCTGCCGTGCCCGCCCTCGCTGTGGGCGTGGGCTTCGTGGCCGTGCCCCGCGGGCCCGGCGAGGTTGTGCGCGTCGGCGCTCATTCGAGCACTCCCATCAGGTACACGACGGTGAAGACGCCGATCCAGATCAGGTCGAGGAAGTGCCAGAACATCGACAGGCACATCAGCCGGCGCTTGTTCTCGACGATCAGCCCGTGCTTCCGGACCTGCACCATCAGCACGATCAGCCACAGGATGCCCATGGAGACGTGCAGGCCGTGGGTCGACACCAGGGTGTAGAACGACGACAGGAAGGCGCTGCGCCAGGGCGGTGCGCCCTCATGGAACAGGTGGACGAATTCCCGGATCTCCAGGAATACGAAGGCCGCGCCGAACAGGCCGGTCACCGCCAGCCAGATCTGCGTCTGCTTCACCCGGTCCCGGTCCATCTCCAGCATGGCGAAGCCGTAGGTGATGGACGAGAACAGCAGCATGGCGGTGTTCACCGCGATGCCCGGCAGGTCGAACAGCTCCTTCGGGGTCGGCCCGGCCGCGTAGCTGCGGCCGAGCACCCCGTAGGTCGCGAACAGGGTCGCGAAGATGAGGCAGTCGCTCATCAGGTAGAGCCAGAACCCGAGCATGGTCGAGCCCTCGGAGTGATGGCCCTCCTCGTCGGTCTGGTAGAAGACCGGCGCCGCGGCGCCGGGGGGTGCAGTCTCCGCGTGCATCATCGGATCACGCCATCTCCAGCTCGCGGGCCCGCTGACCTTCCGTCCGGCTGACGGTGTCGGCGGGGATGTAGTAGTCGCGCTTGTAATTGAAGGTGTGGGCGATCGCGACGACGAAGATCGCCACGAAGCTGAGCGCCGCCAGCCACCAGACGTACCAGATCATGGCCAGCCCGAAGGTGAAGTTCAGGCCCGCCAGGATCGCCCCGGTCGCGGTGTTCTTGGGCATGTGGATCGGCCGGTAGCCCTGCATCGGACGGGCGAAGCCCCGGTTCTTCATGTCCCACCACGCGTCGGAATCGTGGACCACCGGCGTGAAGGCGAAGTTGTAGTCCGGCGGCGGCGAGGAGGTGGACCATTCCAGCGTCCGGCCGCCCCACGGGTCGCCGGTCAGGTCGCGCAGCTTGTCGCGGTTGCGGATCGAGACCACGAACATCACGATCTGCGAGGCGATCCCGCAGGCGATGAGCGCGGCGCCGAAGGCGGCGATCACGAACCAGATCTGCAGCGACGGGTCGTCGAAGTGCTGCATGCGCCGGGTCACGCCCATCAGGCCGAGCACGTAGAGCGGCATGAAGGCGACGTAGAACCCGGAGACCCAGAACACGAGAGCCATCTTCCCCCAGAACTCGTCGAGCTTGAAGCCGAACGCCTTGGGGAACCAGAAGGTCACGCCGGCGAACATGCCGAACAGCACGCCGCCGATGATCACGTTGTGGAAGTGCGCGATCAGGAACAGCGAGTTGTGCAGCACGAAGTCGGCCGGGGGCACCGCCAGCAGGACGCCGGTCATGCCGCCGATCACGAAGGTGACGATGAACGCCACCACCCACAGCATCGGCACCTCGAACCGGATCCGGCCGCGGTACATGGTGAACATCCAGTTGAAGATCTTCGCCCCCGTGGGGATCGAGATGATCATGGTCGTGATCCCGAAGAACGAGTTCACGTCCGCGCCCGAGCCCATGGTGAAGAAGTGGTGCAGCCACACGAGGTAGGCGAGGATGGTGATGACCACCAGCGCGTAGACCATCGAGGTGTAGCCGAACAGGCGCTTGCCGCAGAAGGTCGAGGTGATCTCCGAGAACACCCCGAAGGCCGGCAGGATCAGGATGTAGACCTCCGGGTGGCCCCAGATCCAGATCAGGTTGAAGTACAGCATGGCGTTGCCGCCAAGGTCGTTCGTGAAGAAGTGCGTGCCGACGTAGCGGTCGAGCGACAGCATCGCGAGGACGGCCGTGAGGATCGGGAAGGCGGCCACGATCAGGATGTTGGTGCACAGCGATGACCAGACGAAGATCGGCAGCTTCATCATGGTCATGCCGGGCGCCCGCATCTTCACGATGGTGGCGATCAGGTTGATGCCCGAGAGCAGCGTCCCGATGCCGGCGATCTGCAGCGCCCAGATGTAGTAGTCGACGCCGACGCCGGGGCTCATCGAGGCCTCCGAGAGCGGCGGGTAGGCGAGCCAGGTCGCCCGGGAGAACTCGCCCACGAACAGCGAGACCATCACCAGCATGCCGCCGGCGACCGTCATCCAGAAGCTGAAGTTGTTCAGGAACGGGAAGGCGACGTCGCGGGCGCCGATCTGCAGCGGCACGGCGAAGTTCATGAGCCCCGTGACGAACGGCATCGCCACGAAGAAGATCATGATCATGCCGTGGGCGGTGAAGATCTGGTCGTAATGGTGCGGCGGCAGGAAGCCCTGCTCCGAGCCGAACGCCACCGCCTGCTGCGAGCGCATCAGCACCGCGTCGGCGAAGCCGCGCAGCAGCATCACCAGCGCGAACAGGCAGTACATGATGCCGATCTTCTTGTGGTCGATCGACGTGATCCAGTCACGCCACATCGGTCCCCAGAAGCGGTAGTAGGTGATGACGCCGAGCACCGCGAGGCCGACCACCGCCACCCCGGCGAACGTCGCCTGCAGGATCGGCTCGTGATAGGGGATCTGCTCGATCGTGAATCGGCCGAAGAGGAGTTGCTGGAGGTCCGTATTTGCGAACATGGGATCGGCCCGTTCAGTGGGTTCGACGGCGACCGCCGGTCATGTGTGTCGGGTCCGCTCGCATCGGGAGCGGCATCATCGGTTCAGCCGGGTCATTGGTTGAGCTGTTTGGGGGCGATCTGGCCGCCCTCGCTCTGGCCCTCGCCGGAGCCCTTGCCCTGGCTGTCGGGCGCCTTCTGGCTCCGGGATTCGGGGTTGCCCATGTCGGGCCGCGGCTGCATGCCCTGGGGCTGCGTCTGCCCGTGCGGGCCGGTCTCCGAGGCCGGCGCCGTGGCGCCGGGTCCCTCGACCCCGCGCTCGGCGAGCCGGTTGTCGTATTGCAGCCGCTTGTAGTTGGCCTCCGCCGCCTCGCCCGAGGCGCCGCCCTGGGCGTCGATCTTCGCCATCTCGCCGACGCACATCTGATCGGGCCGGGGGCACATGCCGATGATCCGGTCGAACAGGCCCTGCATGTAGGACTTGTAGTAGCGCGCCGGCTCGGCCTCGCTCGGCTCCTCGAGCTTCAGGTAGGCCTCCTGGCTCAGCTCGCCGCCCTGGGCCTTGGCCTTGGCGACCCATTGGTCGAAGCCGTCGTTGGTCAGGCCGTGGAACTTGAAGAACATGTTGGAGAAGCCGGCGCCGCTGTAATGGGCCGAGCGGCCCTCGTAGGCGCCCTCGCGGTTGACCACGGCGTGGAGCTGGGTCTGCATGCCCGGCATGGCGTAGACCATGCCGGCGAGCGTCGGCACGTAGAACGTGTTCATCACGTCGGTGGCGGTGATCTTGAACCGGATCGGCCGGTCCACCGGCGCGGCGAGTTCGTTGACCGTGGCGATCCCGTATTGCGGGTAGAGGAACAGCCACTTCCAATCCATCGCCACCGCCTCGACCTCCAGCGGCACGGTGCCGGCCGGGACGTCGCGCTTCGTGTCGATCTTGCTCAGCGGCCGGAACGGGTCGAGGGTGTGGGTCCCGATCCACGTGAGGGCGCCCAGCGCGATGATGATCATCAGCGGCGCCGTCCAGATCAGCACCTCGAGCTGCGTCGAGTGGTGCCATTCGGGGTCGTAGACCGCGTCCGTGTTGCTGGCGCGGTAGCGCCACGCGAAGATCAGCGTGAAGGCGATCACCGGGACGATGATCAGGAGCATCAGGCCGGTGGCGGCCAGCACGAGGTTGCGCTGCTGCTCGGCCACGTAGCCGGCCGGATGCAGGACCACGAAGTTGCAGCCGCCCAGCAGCAGCGGCAGCGGCAGGGCGAGGAGCGGCAACAGGCGGCGCCCGCGGCGGCCCCGGGGGGGCGCGGTGTCGGTCCTGTCCGGTCGAGGGTTCCCAGAGGTCACAGCACGCGTCTCGTCATCCCATGCCGCTGCCGCGGCGCTTCTGCCGTGCCGCACGAGGCGGCGTTCCCGTCTGCCAGGGCGGTCCGCGCGGCCTGCACCGCGCGCCGCGCCGGGCTACATCTGACGCATTTCCGAACGGTCGAAGAACAGCGCCGCGAGGGTGCAGACCGCCCCCGACAGGAGGTAGACCCCGATCATCGCCAGCCCGTAGCGCTGGGACAGGAACAGCGCGACCAGCGGCGCGAAGCCGGCGCCGATCAGCCACGCGAAGTCCGAGGTCAGCGCCGCGCCGGTGTAGCGGTAGCGGTTGCCGAGCCGGGCCGTCACCGCGCCCGCGGTCTGGCCGTAGGCGAACCCGAGCAGCATGAAGCCGATCGTCACGTAGATCGTCTGGCCGATGGCGCTCTCCCCGAACAGGAGCGGCGCGAGGATGCTGCCGAGGGCGAAGAAGCCGATCAGCGAGGCGCTCATGATCAGGCTGTTGCGGCGGCCGATCTGGTCGGCGATCAGCCCGGAGGCCGCCACCGCGCCGGCGCACACGATGGCGCCGGAGAACTGCACGATCAGGAACTCGCCGGGCGAGCGGCCGGTGCTGTTGAGCGCGAGCCACGCGATCGGGAAGATCGTGACGAGGTGGAACAGCGCGAAGGCCGCGAGCGGCACGAAGGCGCCGCGGATCACGTCGCCGGCGTGGTGGCGGAACAGCTCCAGGGCCGGGACCGGGCGCAGCCGGTCGAGGTCCATCATCCGGGCGAACTCGTCGGTGGCGACGAGGCGCAGCCG
>NZ_JAKSXX010000174.1 GCF_022829385.1 Methylobacterium sp. J-070
GAACCTGCTCTCGCTGCAGGACACCGCGACCCTGATGGCGACCACCCAGAACCGCCTCGCCACCGGCAAGACGGTCAACTCCGCCCTCGACAACCCGACCAACTTCTTCACCTCCCAGGCCCTCGACAGCCGCTCCACCAGCCTCCGGAGGCCGTGCGGGCGCGGCGCGCGACGGCCAAACGTGTGCTGACGATCCTGAAGGCGGCGCTCAATCATGCGTTTCAGGAGGGCAAGACCAACTCAGACGAGGCGTGGCGCCGAGCGAAGCCCTACCGCGAGGCTGACGCAGCTAAGATCCGTTACCTCACCGCGGCCGAGTGCCGGCGCCTGCTTGAGGCCTGCGAGGGGGCCTTCCGCGATCGCGTGCGCGGCGCATTGGCGACAGGGTGCCGCTACGGCGAATTCGGTCGGATCCGCGTGTCCGACTTCGATGCGCAGGCGCGCACCGTGATGATCGCCAAGTCGAAGCAGGCCAAGCCGCGTCCCATCGCGCTGAGCGACGAAGGGGCCGCCTTCTTCGCTGCACTCACCGCCGGCCGGCCAAGAACCGCACTGGTCTTTTCCCGGGCTGATGGAGAACCATGGGGAGCCTCACACCAGCAGCGGCCGCTGATTGAAGCTTCAGCGCGGGCGAGGCTTGAGCCACCCTGCGCCTTCCACATCCTACGCCATACATACGCCAGCGCGCTGGCCACGAAGGGCGTGCCGATGCGCGTCATCGCCGACCAACTCGGGCACGCAGACACGCGCGTTACTGAAAAACACTACGCCCACTTGACGCCGTCCTATGGGGCCGAGGCGGTGCGGCATGCGCTGCCGGCGCTCGGCTTGGACGCGCCGCCAGCCGCCTCAGGATTCCTTTCAACATTTGACGCAGCCAGTTGAGAATATTCGCGCACCCGGAAGGGCTCAGTCATGCGATTTTTGCCCTTCAGGAGCAATTATCTCACTCACTCTCGGTAAGATGCGCTCAAATTTGCTTTAGAATTATGACCTAAGTCGCTTTAAGCGTTTACTTTCCGCATAAGAGGCCTATTTTGTCGAGTGCGTCAGCTTGTGCGGCGACGGTTGCAATGTGGTCGCTGGGCATCGAGGCAAGAGCGGTGCTCTCGAGCTGACCGGATGCGGCGCCTCCGAAGGCTTGACAGCGCACATGTGCATCAAAATTGTTGATTGGTACTTGAAGCAACCATCTCTTGTTTATTTCCTATCGCTCGAATATTTGTACCATCAACTCGGCACCGTGTGTATAACCCTGGGAGATTCTCATTTTCGGGTGGGCCACCTATCCTTAAAACGCAGCCAGCCGAACACGGCCGGCATGAACCAAGCCTTGCCCGCGATGAGCGGCACCCACCGCGGCGGGCGGAAGTCGAGGGCCGAGCCGCCAGCCTGATCGCTCAACACCTGTAGCGCCGCCTTCTTGCCGGCCCATCGCGCCCACACCACGCCCGACCCGCAGTAACCCGCCGCGTAGCGCCGGCCGTCCAGCGCGAAGATCCGGGGAACCATGTCGCGGTTCATGGCGACGTTGCCGTACCAGCTGTGCTCGATCGCGACGCCGTCGAGCTGAGGGAAGATGTCGGCGAGCGCGCGCCGCAGGCTCGCGGTAGGCCACGCGGCATCGCCGGCGATCGTCCCGTCGCGGCCTCCGAACAGGATGCGCGCCCCGTCGGGCGAGGGCCGGTAGTAGTAGTGGAGTTTGCGCGTCTCCGCGTACATCATGCGGCTCGGCATCAATTCGCCCATGAGGTTGGCCGAGAGCGGCACGGTCGCGATGATGCGGCTGCGCACGGGCACGAGCCGGCTGCGCAGCCATCGGTCGAACCGGTCCGTGTAGCCGTTGGTGCCGACGATCACGTGGCTCGCGCGGACCGCGCCCCGCGCGGTCAGGACCTCGTAGCCCCCGGCCTCGCCCCGGATGCCGAGCACGGCGGTCTCGCCGTGCACGCGGGCGCCCGCGTCCCGGGCGAGGCGGAGCATCGCGGCGTGCAGCTTCGCCGGATGAAGGCCGCCGATGTCCATGCGGACGTTACCGCCGTGGTAGAACGCCGTGCCGATGTAGCTGCGCTGCTCAGCCCGCGCGACCGGGTGGGCCTCGATGCCGAACGCGCCGTGCAGGTGATCGGCCTCCCGCGCCAAGCGCTCGTAGTCGGCGGCGCGGGAGGCGCCGGCGAAGCGGCCGACGAGCTCAAAATCGCAGTCGATGCCCTCCTCGGCGATGAACCGGTACAGGTCCTCGCGCGCCGCCTTGGACTCGGCCACGAGGGCGGCGGCCCGCTCGGCGCCGAACCGCCGCGACAGATCGGCGAGGGACGGGCGCAGGTTTCCGCTCGTGATGCCGCCGTTGCGGGACGAGGCGCCCTCGCCGGGTCTCTGGCGGTCGAAGACCTGAACGCTGCGGCCAGCCCGAGCCAGCGTCAGCGCCGCGGACAGGCCCGTGTAGCCCGCGCCGACGATGACCACGTCGGAGGTGCCGCGCACGGGCACGGGGTCGGATTCTGCCAGAGGTGCCGCCCGCCACCAGTACGGCTCGTTCCTGATCATGGACGCTCCCCGCGACGGTCGGTGAGACCACCGTCCGGTCTCCGGTGGGAGTATGCAAGCGCCGGGCTCGACCGCGGACCAGCCCTGCGGCCCTCCGCATGTGCGGCACGTCGTAAATGCGGTCAGGATTGCCCGCGATTTCTACTAGCCGGTCAGGATTTCCTGCGCCTAAACTCCGCTCCGAGGTAATGGGAGCCCGCGGTGCCGAAGCTGTCCACGACCCCGACGCGGCGCGGCCTCATGGTGGGCAGTGCGGCGCTGCTCGCGATGCCGGCCGTGATCACGAACCCCGCCCGGGCGGCCACGCAACTGCGGGTACGCACGCCGGGCGGCTCCTTCGACGAGATCAAGCGCAGGACCGTCTACGAGCCGTTCCTGAAGGAGACCGGCATCGAGATCGTGCCCGTCCCGAGTACGGTGGGCAAATTGCTCGCCATGTACAAGGCCGGGCAGGTCGAGATCGACTGCATCGACACCGGCAACGACGCCAACCTCATGCTGGAGGAGGCGGGCGCGCTCGTCCCGATCGACTACGGCGCGTTTCGCTACACGAAGCTCGAGGACGTCGATCCGAGCCTGAAGCTCCCCTATCAGGTCGGCTCGTTCGTGTACGCGTTCGTGCTCTGCTACCGGACGGACGTGTTCAAGCCCGGCTCCGAGCCGAAATCCTGGGCCGAGTTCTGGGACACGAACGCGTTTCCCGGACCGCGCACGCTGGCCGGGATCGAGTCCGGAGCCCCGAACCTCGAGATCGCGCTCCTCGCCGACGGCGTTGCGATGGACAAGGTCTACCCCGTCGACATCGAGCGCGCCCTCAAATCCATGGGCCGGATCAAGTCCAGCGTCCCCAAGTTTTGGGATACCGGCGCGCTGTCCGCGCAGATGATGGCCGACAAGGAGGCCGTGCTCGGCGTGCTCTGGAACACCCGCGCCCAGGCCTCCATCGACGGCGGCGCCCCGCTCGGCATCCAGTGGAACCAGAACCAAGTCCTGGTGCAGTCCTATGCCATACCCAAGGGGGCCAAGGCGCCCGAGGCCGCGCTCAAGTTCATCGACTACTCGATCAGCGAGGACGTGCAGAAGCGCTGGCTCGCCGAGTACAAGGCGATCCCGGTCAACACCAAGGTCTACCCGCACACCTCGAAGCTCCTGCTCGATCCCGCCAGCGGCACGCCCTGGACCGTCTCGAAGGGCTTCAGGAACGACATCACCTGGTGGTCGGCCAACCGAACCAAAGTGAGCCGCGCTTGGTCGAACTGGGTGCTGTGATCGGACGGGACGCGAGCGTGCCGGGCGCCGTCGGCCTCGCCCGCGCGCGTGAGCGCGCGGCGGCAGTCACGGGACCGGCCGGCAAAGCGCTGGAGCTCCAGGGGCTGACCAAGATCTACGGCTCCGAGACCGTCGTGGACCGCTTCGAGACCCGCATCGAGGCGGGCGAGTTCTTCTCGCTGCTCGGCCCCTCCGGCTCGGGCAAGACCACGACCCTGATGATGGTCGCGGGGTTCGCGTCGATCGACGCCGGGCGCCTCCTGGTCGACGGGGTCGACCTCGCGGCCGTGCCTCCGGAGCGGCGCGGTTTCGGCATGGTCTTCCAGAACTACGCGATCTTCCCGCACATGGACGTGTTCGAGAACGTGGCGTTCCCGCTTCGCGCCCGCGGGATGCCGAAGGCGCTCGTGCGCGAGCGGGTCGCGGCCGCGCTCGACCTTGTCCAGCTCAGACACCTGTCCGACCGCTACGCGCGCCAGCTCTCGGGCGGCCAGCAGCAGCGCGTGGCGATCGCCCGGGCGATCGTGTTCCAGCCGCCCGTCGTGCTCATGGACGAGCCGCTCGGCGCCCTCGACAAGAACCTCCGCTACGACCTGCAGGTCGAGATCAAGGAGATCCAGCGGCGGCTCGGCATGACGGTCCTCTACGTCACCCACGACCAGGAGGAGGCGATGAACCTGTCCGATCGCGTGGCGATCATGAGCCGCGGCCGCGTCGAGCAGATCGGCGCGCCCCGCGCGGTCTACGAGCGCCCGGTCAACGCCTTCACCGCCCGGTTCCTGGGCGAGGCGAACCTCCTGCCGGGCAGGATCGTGACGCCCGGCCCGGGCCGCATCGCATTCCAGCTCGAGGACGGGGCGGTGCTGCACGCGGACGAGGCGGCGACGCGCGGGGCGGGGACCGAGGGTCAGCTGTTCGTGCGCCCGGAGAAGCTGACGCTCAACCCCTCAGCCGATCCGCTGCGCGATGGTCTCAATCACCTGAGCGGCACGGTGCGGCGCGCGTCCTTCCTCGGCAGCGTCGTGCGCTACGCCGTCGAGACGGGCAGCGGCGCGCTCGTGACCGCCGACGCCCCGAACGTGGCCGCCCATCACCACCCGGAGCCCGGCGCGCGCGTCGCCCTCGCGTGGTCCCCGGCCGACACGGTCATCCTGCCGCCGGACGCGGCCTGATGGGACGGGACCGGACGTGGCTCCTGCTCCTGCCCGCGCTCGGCTTGCTCGTCCTGCTGTTCCTCGCGCCGCTCGCCTGGTTCCTGGCGCGGACCCTGTTCATCGAGACGGCGCCCGCCGAGGTGCCGGCGCTCTTCGCCGACGTCCTCACTGCGCGCTCCATGCAGGTCGCCGCGCTCACGACGCTCTGGGTCTCGGTCCTCGTCACGCTCGCGACGCTGGTGATCGGCTACCCGATCGCATTCTACCTGGCCAATCGCCGCGGCTGGCGCGCCGCGCTCGTCGTGTTCTGCGTGGTCGTGCCGTACTTCACCAGCGTGATCGTGCGGACCTACGCGCTGACGGTGGTGCTCGGCCGCAGCGGGCTCATCAACGAGCTCCTGGGCGCGTCGGGTCTCATCGGGGCTCCCCTGGCGCTCCTCTACAACACCTTCGGGATCGTGGTCGGCATGACCTACGTGCTGCTGCCCTACATGGTGCTCACGCTCTACGCGACCATGAAGGCGATCGACCCCAACCTGCTGCGGGCCGGGCGCGCCCTCGGGGCGAGCCCCCTCTACCTGTTCCGGCGCGTCTATCTCCCGCTGTCCGTCCCGGGGATCGTGTCGGGCTCGCTCATCGTCCTCATCCTGGCGCTCGGCTTCTTCATCACGCCCGCGCTGATGGGCGGGCCCGGCGACGTCACCGTCGCGATGCTGATCGAGCGGGCGATCGAGATCCTGATCGACTGGCCGAGCGCGGCCGTCATGTCGGTGGTCTTGCTCGCCGCGACCCTGATCCTCTTCGCGGTCTACGCCCGCGTGACGGATCTGCGCCGCATGATGGGGGCCTGAGCGTGCGCGCCGCGCTGCCGCTGTTCGTCGGATGCGCCTGCCTGCTCCTGATCCTGCCGATCGCCATCGTCGTGGTGCTGGGGTTCAGCGGCGGCACCTTCCTGCGCTTCCCGCCCACGTCCCTGTCACTGCGGTGGTTCGCGGCCTTCCTCGGCGATCCGGGCTGGCGCGCCGCGCTGTGGTCGAGCCTCGCGATCGGCGGCGTGGCCTGCGTCGTCGCCACCGGGGTCGGGTTCCTGGCCGCCTACGCGCTCGTGCGCGGCGCATTCCCGGCCAAGCGGCTGATCCTGGCCGTCGCGCTCCTGCCGATCGTCTCGCCGACCGTCGTCACGGCGATCGCCATGTACTACGCGTCCGCGCGCCTTGGGCTCGTCGGGAACGTGGTCTGGGTGGGGCTCTGCCACGCCGTGATCGCCTTCCCGGTCGTCCTGCTGATCCTGTTGTCCGCGCTGCAGGCCGTCGACCTGCGCCTGGAGCAGGCGGCCCTCAGCCTGGGCGCGAGCCGCGCCCGGACGCTGCGCACCGTCGTCGTGCCGCTCGCCGCACCCGGCCTCGCCTCGGCCGCCCTGTTCGCGTTCCTGACCTCCTTCGACGAGCTCGTCATCTCGCTCTTCCTCACCAACGCGGCCACGCAGACCCTGCCGGTGCGCATCTGGAACAGCCTGCACATGCAGGTGGAGCCGACGGTGGCGGCGGTCAGCGCGTTCCTGATCGGCGTCACGGGCGTCATCCTGGCCGCCGATGCGCTTCTGCGCCGGCGTCGGAAGGCCTGAGCCCATGCCCGGCTCTCGCCCAGCTCCCACGATCCCGTCCGCACCGCCTGGGCGACGCGCGCTCCGCAGATCCCGGGGCGAGGTCCGAACGCCATCCGCCGACCGGTCACGGTCGGGCCACCGCCTATCCTCGGCCGCCGGAGACGCCGCATGAGCGATGAGAACACCGCGATCGTCCTCGGCGCGGGCGTGGTCGGGCTGTCGACCGCGCTCTACCTTCGGCGCGCCGGCCGGGATGTGACCGTGATCGATCCGCTGCCGCCGGGCGGCGGCGCCTCTTACGGCAACGCCGGCATGATCAGCGCCGACACGGCCTCGCCGATCGCGATGCCCGGTATGCTTCGCCAGGTGCCCGGCTGGCTCCGCGATAAGAAAGGCCCGCTGGTCGTCCACCCCTCCTATCTTCCCTCCGCGCTGCCCTGGCTGATGCGCTGGATCAAGGAAGGACGGATCGAGCGCGTCCTGGCGATCTCGGACGCGCTGCGCGCCCTGCACAAGGACGCGTTCGCCTGCTGGCAGGACCTGATCGGACCGCAGGTGTTCGGCGAGCTCGTCCGGCGCACCGGTCAGATCCAGGTCTGGGACGGCGAGGGCGAGAGCGCGGGCGCGCGCGTCGAGCGGCAGATCCGCGAGCGGCACGGCATCGAGGCGCAGGTGCTCGGGGCCGACGACCTGCAGCAGATGGTGCCCGGCATCTCCCGCGCCGTGCGGCGCGCGCTCCTCGTGCCCGGCAACGGCTACACGATCAGCCCCGCCCGGCTCGTCGGGGCCCTGGCCGAACGGCTGCGCGGTGAGGGCGGCACGATCGTGGCCGAGCGGGCCCTGAAGCTGATCCCGCGCGAGGGCGGCGGCTTCACCGTCTGGACCAACGTCGCGAACCGGGCCGGCGCCGACGTCGTGGTCGCGGGCGGCGCGTGGTCGAAGGCGCTGCTCGACCCGCTCGGGGTGCGCGTGCCGCTCGAGACCGAGCGGGGCTATCACGCCATGCTGCCTGCGCCCTCGATCGAGCCGCGCTACACGATCAGCTACAAGTCGCGCGGCTTCGGGGTGACGCCGATGGAAGGGGGTCTTCGCGCGGCCGGCACGGTCGAATTCGCCGGCCTGGACGCACCGCCGGACGAGACCCGTGCCCGGATCCTGGCCGAGCATGCGCGCGCGCTCTTCCCCGGCCTCACCCACGGGGAGCCGCAGCTGTGGCTCGGGTTCCGGCCCTCACTCCCGGACACGCTGCCCGTGCTCGGTCCGGTCCCGCAGCAGCCGGGCCTGCACCTCGCGTTCGGCCACGGCCACTACGGCATGACCGCCGGCCCGCCGAGCGGGCGTTTGGTCGCCGCGCTCCTGGCACGGCGCGCCGCCCCGATCGATCCGGCCCCCTACGCCGTCGGCCGCTTCGCGTCCTGAGCCGGGCGCGGACGCTCGCCCCCGGGACGGACCGAGCGGCGATGCCGCGCGAGGCTTCTAACGGAAGGTGAGGCTGCCCGCGGAACTGGGCGCTCCATCGCCAATCGCAACAGGGATCAAATCCTCAGCCGCCGGGGCGATCGGACACGGCCTCCGGGAAGTAGAGATCGCGCCACGACGCGGGCGCGCTCGCGATCATGCCGGCGTGCGCCATGAAGTCGGCGAACGTCATCACGTTCTGTGGGGTGAGGCTCCAGTTGGTCCCGGGCTCGTCCAGGACGCGCGCGGCGACCTCGAGCGGCAGCTTCGATCCGGTGGCGGCGATCCAGCCCGCGATCGCACCGCGCGGGTCCGCCGCGATCGTCGCCTCCGCCTCCTTCAGGGCGGCCACGATCGCGCCGAACAACTTCGGGTTCTCGTCGTGGAAGCGGGTCGTCGCCAGGACGTTCGCGTAGCTGTGCGGCCCGCCCGTCACGGCGAACGAGCTGAACAGTCGGCGCATCCCGGGCGCGGCGAGCAGCTGATCCTGGAAGGGCGGCGTGCTGACGACGCTCTTCACCGTATCGACGCCCGCCAGCATGGCCGTGGTGGCGTCCGGCTGGCCCATCGAGACGAGCAGGGTATCGAACCGGGAGACGCTCGCCTGGCCCAGGGTCTGCGCGACCGCCATCTGCAGCAGGACGGCGTTGATCGTGCCCTTGCCGCCCGGGGTGGCGATCCGGTCGGCGTCCTTGAAGTCCCGGACGGAGGCGATCACCGGATCGCGGGTCACGAGATAGAGCGGCACCGCGCCGATCGCCGCGATTCCCTTCACCGCCTGCCGCGAGCCGCGCGTGCGCGCCCAGACGATGAGCGCCCCCGGGATGCCGGCCGCCGCCACGTCCGCACTGCCGGACAAAAGCGAGGAGATCATCGCGTCCGGCCCGCTGAAGGTGAGCCAGTTGACCTTGACCTCCGGCAGGCCCGCTTCGCGGGCGTGCTTCTCGATCAGGCGGTCGCGCTCCATGATGATGAGCGGCAGGAACGCGATCGAGAACTGCTTGGCGATCGCGATCTCGGTCTTCTCGGCCCGCGCCGCGCCGGGCAGGCCGGCGAGCAGTGCGATCATCGCCGCGGCGAACGCCCGCCGCCAGGGGCGGCGATGCCCAGATGCGAAACTGGGTCCAGCGAACGCCCTCATCCTCGAACCCCTCGATCGCCCCGCGAGGCTACGCGCCCCAGACATCGCCGAGAAAGCGAACCCAGTTCTCGCCCATGACGCGCCGGATGCGAGACTCCGGCCAGCCGCGCGCCTCCATGGCGACCGTCAGCGCGCCGTAGCTCGCGTAATCCGCGAAGGCCGCGGGCCGGCGCTGCGGGGCGAAGGTCGTGAGCTGGCGGGCGTAGCCCTTGTCGTGCGTCCAGTAGGGCGGGTCGGCCTCGGTGTAGTCCTCCCAGTAGATCGACCACGCCTCGTAGCGCTGCCGGGCATCGGTGCCGAAGCCGACGCCCTCCTCGCCCACGACGCCGATGATGTGCTCGACGACGTCGAGGAAGTCGTCGAGCGTCGCGTCCATGCCGCGCGCCAGAAACGTGGTGAAGAAGGTCACCCCGACGAACCCGCCCTTCTCGGCGATGGCGCGGAGCTGGTCGTCCGACTTGTTGCGCGGATGATCCTTCAAGGCCCGCGCGGCCACGTGGGAGTAGCAGACCGGAAGGCGGGAGGCGGCGATGGCCTCCTCGGAGGTTTTGGGCCCGACATGCGACAGGTCGATCAGCATGCGCACGCGATTCAACTCCGCCACGACCTCGTGGCCGAAGCCGGTGAGGCCGGAATCGCGCGCCTCGTAGCAGCCGCAGCCGATGAGGTTCTGCGTGTTGTAGGTCAGCTGCACGACGCGCACGCCGACGTCGTGGAAGAGCTGGATGAACGGGATCTGGTCCTCGATCGCCGACGCGTTCTGCCAGCCGAGGACCACGCCGATCCGGCCCTCCCGCTTGGCGGCGCGCAGATCGGCCGCGGTGAGCACCGGGCGCGCGAGGTCGGCGTTGGAGGCCAGCGACATCTTCCAGCGCGCGATGCGCTCCATGGTCGGGCGGAACCCCTCCCACACGGAGCAGGTGAAGTTGGCTCCCGTGAGCCCGCCGGCCCGCATGAGCTCGAGCTCCCGACGGCCGCCGGAGGTGAGGACGAGGCCGTCGAAGACGAGGAGGTCGGGATGAAGGTGAGATGCGGCCACGAAGCTCCCCGCGCGCGGGTCCTAAAGGTGATCCTCAAGCGCCCGTCAGCGGGGCGCCAAGTTGGACCGGGCGCATCGTGAGGGATCGGCCCGGGCAAGTCGGTCGGGTCCCGCGCGCTCCCGGCACTCGGTCCGTTCCAAGAACCATGCCCGGCCCGGCCACGACACACGCCCTAGGGCGCCGGGCCGTCCGCGACGGCACGCGGGCTCGCGCCCCGTGGAGATCGGGGCGGCCTCGGCGCGCCCTCAAGCCGAGCGCCGGAGCGCGTCCTGCGCCGGGTCGAGGGCCAGCGGGGTGGCTGGCGCGCGATCCTCGCGCGCCAGCACGCGTCGCGCCTGCTCCACGTCGAGCGCCTTCTCCCACCACGCGACGAAGACCGTGGCCACCGTGTTGCCGAACAGGTTCCCGATCGCCCGGGCCTCGCTCATGAACCGGTCCACGCCCAAGATGATGACAATCCCCTCCACCGGGATCTTGCCACTCACGGTCGAGAGCGTAGCCGCGAGTGTGATGAAGCCCGCTCCAGGTGCCGTGGCGGCCCCTTTCGACACGAGGAGGAGCACCGCCAGCATCTGGACATAGTCGCCGAACGACAGCGGGATGTTGAGCGCCTGCGCGATGAAGGCGATCGCCAGGGTGAAGTACATCGACGTGCCGTCGAGGTTGAACGCGTAGCCGAGCGGCAGCGTGAGGCCGACGACGGACCGCCTGCACCCGAGCCGTTCGAGCTTGACGAGCAGCAGCGGCAGGACGGGCTCGGTCGTGCTCGTCCCGAGCGCGATGAAGATCTCCTCCCGGATGTAGCGCGCGAGCGCCCACAGCCGCAGCCCGGTGAGCCGGACGATCGGCCCGAGCACGAGGCCGATGAAGGCGAGGAGCGTCAGGTAGAAGCACAGCACGAGCTTGCCGAGCTGGGCGAGGCTGCCGATGCCGTAGCGGCCGATCGCGAAGGCCACCGCCCCGAACACGCCGATCGGGGCCAACCGCATGATCAGCCCGAGGACGCGAAACAGCATCGCGCCGAGGTCTTCGAACAGGACCAGCAATCCGCTGCTGCGCGGACCGAGCTGGACGAGGGCGAGCCCGCAAAGCACGGCCACGAGCAGCACGCTGAGCGTGTCGCCGGACGCGAAGGCGCCGACGATCGTGTTCGGGATGATGTTGACGAAGAACCCGACCATGTCCTGCGTCGCGGCCTTCGCGACGTAGTTTCCGACGCTGGCGCGGCTCAAGGTGGCGGGGTCGATGTTCATGCCCTCGCCGGGCGCCACGAAATGGCCGACGGCGAAGCCGATCACCATCGCGAGCGTGGTCAGAACCTCGAAGTACACGATCGCCTTCAGGCTGATGCGCCCGACTTCGGCGCTGTCGCGCAGTTTGGCGATGCCGAGCACGACGGTGACGAAGATGATCGGCGCGACCACCATGCGGATCGCGCGCACGAAGGCGTCGCCCAAGGGCTGAAGCGCCGTGCCGAACTCGGGGTAGACATGCCCCAGCGCGGCACCCGCCACGACGGCGGCGATGATCTGCAGATAGAACGATTTCGCGGAACCCGTCGCCATGAGCGCCTCACCTTCGGTCGCGGTGGGCCACCGGCGGCGCGGCGGTTCAGCCGCTTCCGGTGACGGCGTTTCGGCTCAGGCCATCGCGGCCACGGCGCGCGCCAGCGCGTCCGGATTGTCGTTCTGCGCCACCTCGTAGAGGCGCCCGACCTCTTCCCCCTCGAGCGAGCAGCGGACCATGTGCCGATACTGGCTCGGATCGAAATCCGGCAGGGCGATGTGCTGCGTGCACCGGTTGTCCCAGAGGACGAGATCGCCGACCGTCCAGCGATGGCGGTAGACGAATTCCGGCGCCATCGCGTGCTCGTTGAGGAAGTGCAGGATCGCGTCGCTCTCCTCGTCGCTCATCCCCACGAAGCGCCGGATGCGCTGGCCGATCAGAAGCGACTTCCGGCCCGTCTCGGGGTGCGTGCGCACCACCGGGTGCACGACCGGCGGGTTCAGCCGCTTGAGTTCGGCCACCTTCTCGGGGTCGCGCTGCTCGATGTTCTTGATGAGCGAGGCGTCGTGCACGGCCTCGAGCCCCTCGACGAAGTCCCGCATGCGCGGGCTCAGCATCTCGTAGGCGAGATAGAGATTGGCCCACATCGTGTCGCCGCCGACCGGCGGCTTTTCCCGGCACAGGAGCAGCGCGCCCTTCGCCGGCCGCAGAGTGAACGTCAGGTCGGTGTGCCAATTGCGCCCAGTGTTGCGGGTATCCGACGGCTTCCCGGCGATGGGCTTGTTGGTGATCATGAGCAGTTCGGGATGCTCGGGATCGAGGTAGTTGCGTGGCTGCGAGGCGTGCTGGTCGAGCCGCCCGAAGTTCCGCGAGAAGCGCATGTGCTGCTCGGGGGTGAGATTCTGCCCAGGGAAGACGAGCACGAGGTGCTTCAGCCAGGCGGCGTGCACCGCGGCCATGTCGGCTGCATTCACCTCCCGCGACAGATCGAGGCCCGTGACGGCTGCGCCGAGCGCGTAGCCCAGGGGTTCGACGTTTACGCCCATCGAGCATCCTCCCAATTAATTTTCAGGCATGCTAGTCGGGTGTCGATTGTCTGACAAGGTTTTTCAGTGTGGGTCTTGTGAGAGCAAAACCGTGTCGACTGCGCTAACATCCCGACCATGAGATCCAACGGCGACGCCGACACCAGCGCCCTCGCGGACGCGCCGATCGGCCTGACCGCTCGCTCCCTGCCGGCTCAACTGGCCGAGCGCCTTCAGGATGCGATCCTGGCCGGCCGCCTTCCGCCCGGCGCCCGCCTGAAGGAGCTGAGCTTGGCCCAAGAGCACGCGGTCAGCCGCGCGACCGTCCGCGAGGCGCTGATCCTCTTGGAGAAGAGCCGCTTCGTCGAGCGCATCCCCCGCTTCGGCGCGCGCGTGGCCACCCCGATCACCCAGGACGTGCTGCAGCTGTTCGAGGTCCGCGGCGCACTTCTCGGCATCGCGGCCTCGCAGTGCGCGGGCGCGAACCGTACGGACGTGGTCCGGGATCTCGGCCGCATCGTGGATCAGATGCGCCGCCACACGCACAGGGATGCCGATCCGTTTCGTTTCGCGGAGCTCTCGATCGCCGCGCAACATCTCCTGTTGCGCGCCAGCGGCAACCGATATCTGGTCGAGATCTACGAGCAGCTCGCCAATCTGGGCTCATGGCACATCGTGCGATCGCGCGCGCTGTCGTTTGTCGAAGAGCACCGACGGATCGAATCCCTGCAGGATTGGACAGCAGTGCTGCAGGCGCTCGAGGGCGGACGGCAGGACGCTGCGGAGCGGGCCGCCCGGTTGGTCCTCACGCACTCGGCCATCGGCGTCTCGGCGCAGCTCGCCGCAGCGGTCGATGACGAGGCGCACGCGGTTCCCTAGCTACTTCGCAGCGGCGGCTTCTCCTCTCGCCCATTTGACGTAGCACTCTTGCCTATCGGCCCGGTCTGGTGCGTCCGATCTGGCCTTGCAGCGTCCCGGTTCTCGAAGCCGAGATCGTGTTTGATCGCGTCACAGCCGTCCATGACGACCGAATCGTCTGGCACCAGCGCCCCTCGGCAACGCCGGCGTAGGTAGAGCTGCCCAAGGATCAGGATGGCGCAGACGGTGTGAAGAAGACGGCGCTGATCGGGCGCCCTACGAACACTGTCACGGACGCCCAATGCCGTCGGCCACGGCGTCTTCGGATCGATCCGAGCCACACGTGAACCCGACGACGCCCGTGGAGGGGGAGCCGTGAACGCCGTCCGCGCCCTGCGTGACGCGATGGTCGCGGCGGCAGCCTGACGGCGCGACGTGTTTGGGCAGGCGGCACCGGAAGGCTTTGTGGCCACGATGCGCGCCGCCGAAATCACGACCGGTGCCAGGACCGCCGCGGCTGGTCCAGCGCAGGAGTGGCGGCACGCCTCATCGGATCGATCCGACGGAGCATCTAAAGCCGGTCGGTGCGCTGCTTGCCGCTGAGGCCGGCACCCCAAACGAAGGACTGCGCGCGTCGTTCCATGCCGCCGCTGCTCGGCTCAAGGCCGAGCTTCGCGAAGAAGACCCTGACACGCTTCGGCGCGAGTACTGATATCGCCGACGCTCGTCATGAGCATTCAATTTTTGAGATCGTCCATGTCTACGCTCATCCGCGCCGGCCTGTCGCTCGGCGCCGTCGCAGTTTTCGCCGGCCTGCCCCGGCTCGCCTCGACGGAAGCCGGATTGACAGCAGGCCGCTTGGCCGTCGCGCAGCTCTCCGACAGCGATGCCGCCCCCTTCAAGACACAGATAGCGTCCGACCTCGCCGGCGGCTCGCCCCTGCCGTTCCTGGCGCTTCTCGTTGTCCTTGCAGTGATCTGGCTCGTGCCCGCCCGACGGGCGCCGCTCGCCGTCCTGCTCCTGGGCCTCGGCTCTGCCGCAGCGCCCGAGCCGGCGCGAGCCTACTTCAGCAAGTACGACTACGGCGAATACATCGAGATCCTGCCGAACCAATCAGCCTTCGTGATCCCGGAGAGCGGGGATACGAAGACGACGCAGGCGCAATTCGGCTCGGAGAGGTTCCTCGCCGAGAGCAAGGTCGCGGCCAAGCGCGTGCAGATCCCGCACACGAAGCTGCCCAATACCGGCACGCTCTCGGACTACTACGTGCCGGCCGCGCGCCTGATCGTCGTCGACCGCACGCCGGTGTCTCGCGAGTGGACGACCTCGGCCAACCGCGGCACGTCGAGCGCGGACCAGGGGTTCCGCTTCGAGACCGCCGACTCGATCGGCCTGTCGACCTCGGTGGTGATCTCCGCCTTCGTGAAGGAAGAGGACGCGGCCAAGTTCCTGTACTGGTTCGGTACCAAGCCGGCCGCTCAGGACACGGACGAGGCGCGCTTCGCCTCCGTGCTCTACGGCCGCTCGCTCGCCGAGGTGGTCGACGGCAACGTCCACCGCACGGTTCAGGCGGCGCTCGCGCGTGAGTTCGGCAAGCGCGCGACGGACGATGCGATCCGCCAGAAGGCCGAGATCATGGCGGCCGTCGAGAAGGCGGTGACCGACCAGTTCGCGCCGATGGGCGTCACAGTCACGACGCTGGGCTTTGCCGACGAGCTGAACTTCGAGAACGCTGCGATCCAGGCGGCAATCGACGACACGTTCATGGCCAACAAGCGGGCGCAATCGGCCCAGGCGCAACTCGCCACGCTGCCGATCCAGGAGCGGATCCTCGACCTGGAGATCCGCCGCTCGGACGCGCAGGCACGCCAGACGCTCGCCGGCCGCTGGAACGGCAACGCGTCGGGCTTCCTGCCTTCGTGGGTCGTGATCCCGAGCGACATCCTCGGCGCGATCCGCGGCTGGTTCGGCGGTGAGACGAAGCCCGCACTTCCGGCCGCGGCGCCGAGAGGCTGAGCTCGACG
>NZ_JAKSXX010000177.1 GCF_022829385.1 Methylobacterium sp. J-070
TGTGCCGTCTGCACCTCGATCTGGCGCAGCTTCAGCACCACCTGCTCCGCGCTCGTCTTCTGACCTCGCCGCATGTCCGACTCCTTCGATCCTGGCTGATCCTCTCAATCAGCCCGGTCCAAAGCCAGCCGGTCAGGTCACAAGCCCCTTCGTTGCCTCAACCGATGTTGCCATCTTCGGCGGAGCGCAGGAAAGGCGAGTGCCGGTGCCAGGAGCACCAAGCCTTCTGCTCCGGCAACTGAGAGGACTTCGGCGCGCCACGCCTGGAGGACGTTCGCGGTAGAGAGGCACACTTTGACCGAGAGATTTCCCATCTGGGCACTTTCGGTGGATGCGATGATGTCTGGCGAGGAATAACGGCTTGCTGAGCCGCAGGCGGACCCGTCAGTCCGTCTCGCCGAACCAGCGCTGTCTCCAACCGTGTCGGCGCTCCATCCGACCAAGCGCAATCCCTTGTCGTTCAGCAGCCTCACCTCGTCGGCCTTGCCGGCTCCCAGCCCTTTGAACACGGCTTCGATCAGGTCGACGTCGATGACCGCCGCCACGATCCCTTCGAAAACACCATCGGTCGAGGATAGGCGACGGCTCATGGGCAGAGCAGTGCCCCGCATAAACGACGTGCGTCGCGGGGCTCCGACGAAGAGGCCAGCGTCGCGCTCCTTCTGAGCGATGAAGTAGTCCCGGTCCCCGACATTGAGCTTCTTGGCGTCTGGGCCGTGGACCACAACGTCGCCGTTGGCGCGAGCGAAGCCTAGAAGCAGGTACGGGGAGAGCCGTCGATAGTTCGAGCAGATCGGCGACGGGCATAGCTTGTCGATGCTGGCGCTGCCAAAATTCTTGTCCGACGATAGCTCTGCGAGCCGGTTCAGCACGACGTCGATCAGGCCGAACGTGTTTTCGGTAAACTGGGCTCCAGATTGAGCCACACTGACGACGTCTTTACGAGCAGCCGCTAGGGCCTCGCTATGGGTCTGTTTCGCCCAGAGACCCGTTGGAATGGCGAGCGCCACAACGCAGGTTGCCCAGACGATCCAGAACAGGGTCGTCATGATCTGCGGATCTCGGATCCCCATCGTACCCCAGCTCGCGGCGTTCATTTTTGACTCGCCGGCCTCCGAGAGACCGTCGCTCCATCGTTGCGGCCCCCATCCCACGGTTGGCCTCCCTGGGAATGCACCTGCCGCGCGGCGCTTTGATTGCCCGTCAGCCCAGCAGCTAAGAGGCGAAATTATGCGATAATATGCAACTGTCCGTTGATATCGACACTAGACTTTAACGCGGTCCAGCTTCCCGGATCCTCCTGTCTCACCGAAACCGGGGACCGTGCCGTCGCTCTGCGGCATTCGGGTCGGAAGCAGCAGGCGGACTACCTCAGGGTTTTCACCCGCTGGTCTCAGGGTTTGCCCTGATTGCCAGCACCCGCGCCAAAGGGAGAAGTTACGACGCAGAGATGCAGTAGACTTCAAATTCCTTTCGTTGATTTTGTGTCTCCATGATCGAGCAGGCAATGACAGGTCTGGTAGGGCTCTTCCATCGCCGAGCGTTGTTGCTGGGCAGCGCAATGCTGGTGCTCCCCCTTCTGTGGCCGACTAACGCCCCCGCGCAGGCCGACCCCTTACCGTCTTGGGCCGAGAGCGGCCCCAAGCGTGCCATCGTCAAGTTCATCGGCCGCGTGATGCGGGAGGACGGACTTGATTTCGTCCCGATGCCTGAGGGCAGCGCCACCTTCGACCGCATCGCATCCATCGAGGCCGAACTGGCCCCAACGTCATCGAAGAAAATCGCCTGACCTGTGCGCGGACCGTGAGCCGGAGACATCGCCATGACGTCACGACCGCTTCGTCGCGCCCTTGCGTGCCTGGGATTTTCCGTTGCTCCGCTCTGGTTCGTGCCTCTCTCCGCCAACGCCCAGACCGGGTCACCGACACCCAGCAACACGCCGATGGCCCCTGTCGCGTTGCCCTTCACCGAACCGCTCTATAAAGGCGAGATCGGCCGCACGTTCGAGGACAGCGACCCACCGAGCTTCCCACAGCCTGTACGTCCCCCGCAAAGCGCTCCCAACGTTCTCGTCGTGCTGCTCGACGATTGCGGCTTCGGTCAGTTCTCGACCTTCGGGGGGGCGACCCCGTCGCCTACGGCAGACCGCCTTGCTGCGGACGGACTGAGGTTCAACGCGTTCCATACGACCGCGCTCTGCTCGCCGACGCGAGCCGCCTTCCTCACCGGACGCAACCACCACGCGGCTGGCTTCGGCGTCATTAGCGAGATCACGGAAGGATACGACGGCTACACAGGCATCCTGCCGAAGAGCACGGCGACGGGCGCCGAGATCCTGCGCGGGAATGGCTACGCCACGGGCTGGATCGGCAAGAACCACAACACGCCGACTTGGGAGCAGAGCCCCGCCGGCCCCTTCGATCATTGGCCAAGCGGCTATGGCTTCGACTATTTCTACGGCTTCATGGGCGGCAATTCGAGCCAATGGGAGCCGGCGCTCTACGAGAACCATGCACCAGTCCCGCGGTCGTGAGGGCCACACATGGCGCCGCTCGATATCTTCGCCTGGATCGTCCTGCTCGTCGTGGTCGCGACGCTCGTCGCCTCCTTTGTCGCCCTAGGGGTGATGCCGGGCCGCATCGCTCGCAGGCGAGGCCATCCGTGGGCGCAAGCGGTCGCCATCGGGAGCTGGGCCACCCTGATCTTCGGCTTCGTGTTCTGGCCGCTCATCCTGGTCTGGGCCTACGTTGACACCCCCGCCAAGCGGGAGACCTCGCGATGATCGTCTTCCTCCTCAACAGCTACATCGCCCTCTTGGTCCTTTTCGTCTGGGTGGGGTTCGTCCGGCTGAACCTGTTCTGGAAGCTCTCCCCCGTCCTCGTCCTGCTCGCGCTCCTCGTCGGATTGTTCATCCCGATGGGTTGGGGAGCGCCAGAGGGCCCCGCGGCGGTCATCCGCAACTCGGTCCAGATCATCCCGTCCGTTGCCGGCGAGGTCATCGACGTGTCGGCCGTCGCGAACAGGCCGATCAAGGAAGGCGATGTCCTGTTCCGCATCGACCCAGTTCCCTACAAGGCCCAGGTCGATGCGATCGAGGCGCAGCTCAAGCTCGCGCAGACCCGCCTGGCCGAGATGTCCCAGCTGCAGAACCGGGGGACCGGTCGCGCCTTCGACGTCGAGCAGCACCAGGCCGAGGCCGACCAACTGATGGCCCAGCTCGACGGGGCGAAGTGGAACCTCGACAAGACCACGGTGCGGGCCCCGGCCGCCGGCTACGTGACCAACCTGGCGCTTCGGAAAGGGGCACGGGTCACCGCCCAGTCGCCCGTCATGGCCTTCATCGACATTTCCGAGACAATCCTGGGCGCCGAGATCCCGCAGATCGACGCGCGCTACGTCGAGCCCGGGCAGCCCGTCGAGGTCACGTTCAAGGCCTTCCCGGGCGAGGTCCATGCCGGTCGGGTCGAGGCCGTGCTGCAGGCTATCGCGACGGGGCAGGCTCAGCCTGGCGGGCTCGCGGTCGCACCGTCGCAGGTCCAGGCGGCACCCTTTGTCGTCCGGTTCAAGCTCGATGACCCGAAGGTCGGCCATCGCCTTCCAGCGGGCAGCACCGGCACGGCCGCCGTCTACACCGAGCACGTTCAGGCTGCGCACGTGATCCGGAAGGTCGTGCTGCGGCAGACCGCGATCCTGAACTACGTCAACCCCTTTTAAGGAGGGCCAACGTACGCCGGTGTCTTGCTCCTTTCATGCCCGTGCTGGATGCGTGTAAGGTCCGCGATTGATAGCCGGATCTCCAGTAGAAGGAAGAGCAGGGCCGTCGTGAATAGGACCATCGCTGCGATGAAGGCTAGGGCAATCGCCTGACTGTTCTGGAAGTCGAACAAGGCATCGACGAAGACCAGAACGACCATCCAGCCTGTGACGATGCCGCTGTGCGCACATAGCGTGATCGCCCATCGAATGTACCAGATACGCCTGAGGCCCTCCCGCAGAGCGACCTCCTTCCAGGGCTCGTCAGACCGTTCCCGATCCGTCACCAAGGCGCGTACCAAGTCGCCGATGCGCGTGAGGCGTGCCACGAGGAGCGACAGCAGCGCGGCAACCGCTCCGAGTAAGAAGGCAGGAGCAGTCGCGAGGCTGATGACACGGGTAATTTCGTTGACAGAGACGTCTTTGAGCATCGCTTCCGTACCGGCGCCCGCGCTCGTCATGCCGACTGCGGAGTCAGAGCAAGGTTCCGTGTGTAGGGGGTGTAGGTATGGCCGGGACCAGCTTCATAGCTGCATCCCGGCCTCGCGCACCTCCCGACTGCACCGCGGCGGATTACCGATGGCGTCGATCTGGGTGGCCAGTGCGGGAACTGTCGTTCTGCGCGACCGCGGCAGAGGCCCATGTGCTCACAACCCACCTCACCGAGCACCTGAAGGCCTAGGGCTACCTGAAATGAGGGTCGCGCCGCTCGCGATCTGGGCTTCTACGGCGCGCCTTTCCTAGTCGTCGCGCGTTCCCTCCCCGATGGCGTATGCCTGACGCCACGCAGGAGGCTTCCATGGCCGATCAAGATCGTGCGCTCATCGACACGCACGGCGAACAGGACAGCGTCGCCCTGGCTCAATTAGGAGCGGCCGTGATCCTGGCTTGGCCCTTATTGGAGCTTGACATGCAACGCGATTTGATCGCGACAGCGGCCGTCGTGGATGGCGTGAAAAGAGACGCGAGCTTTGAAGAGGTGCTGACCCGGCTTGTTCAGATGAACAATCGGAGCAGAGGTTAAGGATGGCTTCCGCCCGCACGAGTGCTCGAAGGCGTGGGGCTACCTGAAATGACGCTGGCCGCGCTCGCGATGGGCCTGAGCGTCCTCATCGTAGCAGCAGTAGTCCTGAAGCTCCTCAATGACGCTGGCTCCCAGGGTGCTCCCTTTCTGGTCATTGCCGCCGGGGTCTTAGCCAGTGGCGATGTTTCGCTTCTGAGGTGAGCCATGAGCGATCCCGAACCAGACTCCACCTTCCGCGATCGACTACTCCGCATTGCCAGCGAGATCGATCGCCCGCTTGTCGTGGCTTCAACAGGTCCCGCGCTCGACATCCTCGGCCGCAAGTATGATCGGTTCAGGACCGGCGTACCGCTCAAGGGCCTTGAGGTGG
>NZ_JAKSXX010000184.1 GCF_022829385.1 Methylobacterium sp. J-070
GGTATTAAGCGGTTGCCTGATTGCCGGCACCTGTGAGGCTGGGCACGCCAGTAGCTCCGTCGGTCGGATCGCACTCGCAAATCCTGCGTCTGTGCACTGCGCGCAAGGGGGTGGCACGCCGGTGATCCGGAACAGCGCCGCCGGTGGGTTCGGATACTGCCGCTTCGCAGATGGTCGCGTCTGTGAGGAATGCGCGCTGCTGCGGGACAACCGGTGTAAGCCGCGCGAGTGAACCCCATCCGCCGCCAGCCCGTGCTCAGATAAGGCGCGGGGTTTCTTAGCCTGCCCGCTTAGCGCTCCAACTGCCACTGCACTCGACCAATCCGCCCGACGTGCGCCACGTGCCATTGCCGCTACCCTTGGCCGTAAGGCTCCCAGCGATCGGCACCTTGTTCGAGCCGCTTGTGATCGTGGCCTGCACGGCACCGCCGGCCGATACACCGCCATCGATATTTACTTCCTCGCCGGGGATCGAAGCGTCGCTGTCCTTGATCTGCACCCGATAGCTCGTACTGGCCGCACACGGGCCTTCTGCCGTGTTGGCCACGATGGTCCAAGAGCCGTCGTACTTGTTCGGGACTCGGACCTTCCTCGTCGCAGCATTAGCCGGGCTCAGAGCGCCTGCTGTCAGGCTGGCCGTAATGATC
>NZ_JAKSXX010000187.1 GCF_022829385.1 Methylobacterium sp. J-070
GGGAGAGCGCGTGCTTTGCAAGCATGAGGTCGTCGGTTCGATCCCGCCTGTCTCCCCCATTTGTGTGGGCCTACGCGCCGCTATGGCGGGGGCGTTCCTAACGAGGTCTCGACGCCGTTATCTGTAGACTCCGTTTGCCGCAGCGATGATCAGACAGCAGCGTCAGGTTCGGTTGTTCGTGCTGTCAGGCGAAAACAATCACTCACCTCGTGCAGCGAGAATGTGGCCGTTGGGGCAGAGAGATTTGTCAACCCTGGCGGTCATGTTCGGCAAGCATACGGTGGTGGGTCCGGAAACGGATCTGCCACTGGTCTTTTTGTGACCGTGTCGGTTTTTTGCGCTGGATCCTCAGGACCCAGTGACAAAAGAACGGACATCGATCACGAGAGCGATCAAGTGCCTTAAGAGCATTCGGTGGATGCCTTGGCGCTGAGAGGCGATGAAGGACGTGGTACGCTGCGATAAGCCTTGGGGAGCTGCGAACGAGCTTTGATCCAGGGATTTCCGAATG
>NZ_JAKSXX010000188.1 GCF_022829385.1 Methylobacterium sp. J-070
CATTCGGAAATCCCTGGATCAAAGCTCGTTCGCAGCTCCCCAAGGCTTATCGCAGCGTACCACGTCCTTCATCGCCTCTCAGCGCCAAGGCATCCACCGAATGCTCTTAAGGCACTTGATCGCTCTCGTGATCGATGTCCGCTGACCGGCAGCCGCTAGGCTGTCGGTCACGACACGGTCACAAAAAGACCAGCGACAGAACCGTTTCCGATCCCGTCGCCGTATGCTTGCCGAACATGACCGCCAGGGTTGACAGATCTCTCTGCCCCAACGGCCACATTCTCTCTTCACGATGTCACTGATTGTTTTCGCCTGACAGCACGACCAACCGAACCTGACGGTCCTCGCTGATCATCGCTGCGGCAAACGCAGTCTCCAGATAGCGGCCTCGACACCTCGTTCGGAACGTCGCCGCAACAGCGGCGCCAAGTCCCAAACAAATGGTGGAGACAGACGGGATCGAACCGACGACCTCATGCTTGCAAAGCACGCGCTCTCCCAACTGAGCTATGTCCCCAAG
>NZ_JAKSXX010000199.1 GCF_022829385.1 Methylobacterium sp. J-070
GACATGCTGTTCATGGCCGGCGGCGGGCGCACCACCCGGGTGCACGGGCCGTTCTGCTCGGACAGCGAGGTCGAGACCGTGGTCGCCCACCTCAAGCGCCAGGGCCGCCCCAGCTACCTCGACGCCGTCACGGCGGACGACGAGGAGGGCGCCCCCGAGAAGGGCGTCAAGGGCAAGGCCGGCGCGGCGGACCTCGAACTCGACGGCGCGGTGTTCGACCAGGGCTCCTTCGGGGAGGCCGGCGGCGACCTCTACGATCAGGCCGTGCAGGTGGTGCTGCGCGACCAGAAGGCCTCGACCAGCTACATCCAGCGCCGCCTGCAGATCGGCTACAACCGCGCCGCCTCGCTGATGGAGCGCATGGAGATCGAGGGGATCGTCGGCCCGGCCAACCACGCCGGCAAGCGCGAGATCCTGGTGGAGGACGCGGTCGGCTGAGGTCTCTCCCGATCGGGTTGCAACGGTCCTGACGAGGGTCGCCGAGGCTGCGACCTGCCCCTCTCCCGTGCGGGCTCCGATGTTCGCCGATCTCCCTTGGAGCGGGGCTTGAACGGCTCCGCTGCTCTCCCTCCCCCGCAGAGGGGGGAGGGACGGCGCGTGGACGATCTGGATCGCCCGACTCGGCAACCGGACGATGATCCCGAACGCGAAGCGTGCATCCGCCAGCCCGCACGGGAGCGGGGACCCGCGCTTCGTTCGGCACGGCCCCGGCCATCGACCGTGTACGACCCGCTCGGGAACGGCTCCGGGGCCGGCCCACACGGGCCCCGGAACGGGCCCCGCCGCGGCGGGTTGACTGGCCGGTTTGCTGCATCGCAGCCGGACGGGAGGCGGGAATGGCCGAGCCGACGACGACCCTCAAGGACAACGCCGCCTGCGGCACGAAGCCGGCGCCTCCCTGCACCCTGGTGATCTTCGGGGCGGCCGGCGACCTGACCAAGCGCCTGCTGATGCCCTCGCTCTACAACCTCGCGGGCGCCGGGCTCCTGCCCGAGGGTTTTTCCATCCTCGGCGTCGACCACAACGACGGCACCGATGAGGGCCTGCGCGACAGCCTGACCAAGGCCCTGGAGGCGTTCAGCAAGGACCCGACCTCCGAGTTCCACGCCGACCGCATCGACCCCAAGAGCTGGGGCTTCATCCGCGACCGGCTGCATTACCTGAAGGGCGATTTCGAGAAGCCCGAGACCTTCGAGGCCATGGCACAGCAGATCAGCGGCAGCGCGGTGTTCTACTGCGCGGTGGCGGCCCGGTTCTTCGGGACCATCGTGGACGGGCTGGGCCAGGCCGGGCTGCTCAAGCAGGACGGCGACCATTTCCGCCGGGTGGTGATCGAGAAGCCGTTCGGCTCCGACCTCGCCTCGGCCCGGGAGCTCAACGCCCGGATCCTGAAACAGGGCGACGAGAGCCAGTTCTACCGGATCGACCACTTCCTCGGCAAGGAGACCGTCCAGTCGATCATGGCGTTCCGCTTCGCCAACGGGTTGCTGGAGCCGGTCTGGCGGCGCGAATACATCGACAGCGTCCAGATCACGGCCGCCGAGACGGTGGGCGTGGAGGAGCGCGGCAAGTTCTACGAGCCCACCGGTGCGCTGCGCGACATGGTGCCGAACCACATGTTCCAGCTGCTCTGCATGGTCGGCATGGAGCCGCCGAACTCCTTCGACGCCGAGGCGGTGCGCTCGGAGAAGGCCAAGCTCGCCGAAGCGGTCCGGCCGATTCCCCGGGAGGACGCGGTGCGCGGCCAGTACACCGCCGGCACCTCGGAGGGGCGCGACGTCCCGGGCTACCGGGACGAGCCGAACGTGGCCAAGGACTCGGTCACCGAGACCTACATCGCCCTGAAGCTCCACATCGAGAACTGGCGCTGGGCCGGCGTGCCGTTCTACATCCGCACCGGCAAGCGCATGACCGGGCGGCGCACCGAGATCGCGGTGCTGTTCAAGCCGGCCCCGTTCAAGATGTTCGAGGACACCCCCACCGACGATCTCGGACCCACCGTGATGCGGATCCTGATCGATCCCGACCACGGGGTCAGCACCGAGTTCAACGTGAAGGTGCCGGGGCCGCAGATGAAGATCGGGCGGGTGCGCTCGGGCTTCCGCTACAAGGACTTCTTCGCCGACCGGCCGAATGTCGGCTACGAGACGCTGCTGTACGATTGCATGATCGGCGACGCGACCCTGTTCCAGCGGGCCGACAACATCGAGGCCGGCTGGGCCGCGGTGGATCCGCTGCTGCAGGGCTGGCCGCAGAAGGACGTGGCCTTCTATCCGGCCGGAAGCGCCGGCCCGAAAGAGGCGGACGAGCTCCTGGCCCGGGACGGGCGGCACTGGCTGGGGCTCGACGGGGAGACGGATTGAGGAGCCCGTACGGCCACATCGCGTATGATGTGGTCAGTGCTGTCCTTGGCTCTGCCATGGCTGCGGAAGCGGGGATAATCCCGATCGCTTCCTGCAGGCGACCGGATCCGCGCTCACCGCCGCTTGAACGGCAGCATCGCGGCCACCGCCAGGGCGTCGACCCGGTTGTTGAGCGGGTCGCTGGCGTGACCCTTGACCCAGTGCCACGCCACCTCGTGGCGGTCCCGGGCGGCGTCGATCCGGCGCCAGAGATCCTCGTTCTTCACGGGCTTCTTGTCGGCGGTGCGCCAGCCCCGGGCCTTCCAGTTGTGGATCCAGCTGATGATGCCCTGGCGCAGGTACTGCGAGTCCGTGAACAGGTCGACCCGGCAGGGGCGCTTCAGCGCCTCCAGGGATTCGATCGCCGCCAGGATCTCCATGCGGTTGTTGGTGGTGTGGGCCTCGCCGCCGGAGAGTTCCTTCCGGCTGTCGCCGAAGATCAGGATCGCGCCCCAGCCGCCGGGCCCCGGATTCCCCGAACAGGCCCCGTCCGTGTAGATCTTGACCCGCGTCGGTTCGGCGGCGGCTTCGGTCGTCTCGGTGCTCATCCGGCTCTCAACCCTGCCGTCCGTAATCCCGCGCGTCCCGCGCCTGCCGGTGGAAGGTGAGCCGGCGATCGAATTCCCGCGGGTCCTTCGGCTTCACCAGGGCGCCCGGCGGCACGTTCAGCCAGTCGACCAGCCGGGTCAGCATGAAGCGGAGCGCCGCCCCCCGGCACAGGATCGGCAGGGCCGAGACCTCGGCGGGCTCCAGGGGCCGCACGGCCTCGTAGCCGGCGATCAGCGCCGCCGCCATGTCCCGGTGGAAGGCGCCGTCGACCGAGAAGCACCACGCGTTGAGGCAGACCGCGAGGTCGTACGCGAAGGCGTCCGTGCAGGCGAAGTAGAAGTCGATCAGGCCCGACAGGGCATCGCCGATGAAGAACACGTTGTCGGTGAAGAGATCCGCGTGGATCACGCCGCCCGGCAGGTTCCGGGGCCAGTGCACCTCCAGGACGGCGAGGTCGGCGCGGGTCCGCTCGGCGAGGCCGGGCGCCACCGAGTCGGCCTGGGCCTCGGCCTGTGCGAAGAGCGGCCGCCAGGAGGCGACCGAGAGGCTGTTCTCCCGCACCATCGCGAAGTCGCGGCCGGCGGCGTGCAGGGCGGCGAGCGCCCGGCCGAGCTCGCGGCAATGCTCCACGCCCGGCGCCTTGACCGAGACGCCCTCCAGGAAGCTGACGATGGCGGCGGGCCGGCCGCACAGGCGCCCGAGCGCCGTGCCGGCCCGGTCGCGCACCGGCTGCGGGCAGGCGAGGCCCCGGGCCGAGAGGTGCTCCATCAGCCCGATGAAGAACGGCAGGTCCGCCTCGCGCACCCGCTTCTCGTAGAGGGTCAGGATGTAGGCGCCGTCGGTGGTGTGCAGGAAGAAGTTCGAGTTCTCGACGCCCTCGGCGATGCCCTTGTAGGAGAGCAGGCCGCCGATCGCGTAGGCGGACAGGAACTCGGCGAGCGCCGCGTCGGATACCTCGGTGTAGACGGCCACGTGTTCGCGCTCGGGTTGGGACTTTTGGGAGGGGCGAGCCGTCCCACCCGCCACCTCATCCTGAGGTGCCGGAGCGCAGCGGAGGCCTCGAAGGAGGGCTCCAGGGATCGGGACGCCGTCTGGAGGCCTCCTTCGAGGCCCGCTCACGCGGGCACCTCAGGATGAGGTGGCGGGTGGGATAAGCCTTCTGAGACGTCCGGAAACCGCCTACTCGGCGGCCTCGCTGCGCAGCTCCCGCGGCAGCGGGAAGACCATGTCCTCGATCACCGTCGAGACCGTGTCGACCAGGACGTCGTAGCGGGCCGCGAAGGCGTCGATGATCTCCTCCACCAGCACCTCGGGGGCCGAGGCGCCGGCGGTGAGGCCGAGCCTGCGGATGCCCTCGAAGGCCGGCCAGTCGATCTCCTCGGCGCGGAGCACCAGGCGGGTGATCGGGCAGCCGACCCGCTCGGCGACCTCGCGCAGGCGCTGGGAGTTCGAGGAGTTCGAGGAGCCGACCACGATCAGCGCGTCCACCAGCGGCGCCACCTGCTTCACCGCCTCCTGGCGGTTGGTGGTGGCGTAGCAGATGTCGTCCTTGTGGGGCCCGGTGATGGTGGGGAATTTCTGCTTGAGGGCCTCGACGATGTGCCGGGTGTCGTCCACCGACAGGGTCGTCTGCGTCACCCAGGCGAGGTTGTTGGGGTTGTCGGGGGTCAGGGCGGCGATCTGGTCGAGGTCCTCCACCAGGGTGATCGAGCCCTTGGGCAGCTGGCCCATGGTGCCGACCACCTCCGGATGGCCGGAATGGCCGACCAGCAGCACGTGACGGCCGCGCTTGTGGTGGATCTCGGCCTCGCGGTGGACCTTGGTCACCAGCGGGCAGGTGGCGTCGATGGTGGTGAGCCCGCGCGAATCGGCGTTGGCCGGCACCGTCTTGGCGACGCCGTGGGCGGAGAAGATCACCGGGGCGCCGCCGTCCGGCACCTCGTCGAGCTCGCGCACGAACACCGCGCCCTTCCGCTTCAGGCTCTCGACCACGTACTTGTTGTGCACGATCTCGTGCCGGACGTAGACGGGCGGCCCGTAGATGGCGAGCGCCCGTTCCACCACGTCGATGGCCCGCACCACGCCGGCGCAGAAGCCCCGGGGGGCACAGAGAAGGATCTCCAGCGGCGGCTTGCCGGTGGTGCCCTCGACGGGCTCGGGAGTCGCGATATCGACGGTCATGGGGGCGATGTGGCGAGGGCGGGGCTGTCCTGTCAACAGGAGTCGCCCACGAACCGGGCGGGAAGAGGGACGCGGGCCGGCTCTGTAGCACGATTGCCGCGGGCGTCGGAACCGCGTCGAGGCGGGCATCGGCCGCGCGTCGCTCAGAGGCGCCGGAGGCCGGTAACCGCGCCGAAGCTGTGCGCCCGGATCCGGGCGACCGCCTCGGCCAGCGGCTCCGCCGCCACGGCCATGTGGTGGCCGTTGGCGTGGATCAGCGTCTCGGCGTCGAGCATCAGCCCGACATGGCCGCGCCAGAACACGAGGTCGCCCCGGCGCAGGCCGGCGAGGTCCGGGCCTGCGCGGTCGAGCGGCAGCGGCCGGCCAAGCGCCTGCTCCTGCATGTCCGCATCGCGCGGGCAGGGCAGGCCGGCGGCGTCGAGGCAGAGCTGCACGAGGCCCGAGCAGTCGAGCCCGAGGCTGGTGCGGCCGCCCCAGAGATAGGGCGTGCCCAGGAGGCGCGCGGCCGTGGCGGCGTGATCCGGTTCGCGGGCGGTCACCGGGGCGCAGTGGCGGGCGAACACGTAGCCGCCGGGGGTCTCCAGGTACGCCCCCGCCGCGCCGGTCGCCACGAGGCCCGCGCCGAGGCTCAGATGGGCGAGGACCGGCCGCTTCAGATCCGGCTCGGGATACAGGAAGGTGCGCAGGGCGGTGACCCGGTGCGTCGGCTCCGGATCGGCCGGTCCGAGGCAACCGGCGGGCAGGTAGCCGACATAGCCGTCGCGGGCGAGCTGCACGAAGGCGAACCCCTCCGCCTCGTCGTACAGGTCGACGGCGTCGCCGAGCAGCGCCTCGGTGTCGAGCCCCGCCTCCGGGGACGGTTCCCGTCGCAGGGGCGCCGAGGGAACCGCGACCCGGCGGGGCGTGCCGGCCACGTAGCGCGCGGCGGTGACCCGGTCGCGCAGGCGCAGGTCGGCGATATCGGGGCGGGCCGGCGTGAGCCGGGGATCGAGCATTCCGGTCATGGGGGGTCCTTACCACGCCGGGGCTTGCGCCTTCGCGTACGTCGCCGGACGCGGGGCCGTCCGGCCGCCGCCATCCGCCGAATGCGCCCTTATGCCGCAGCCCCGGCGGGCCCGACGGGGAGCCGCCCCGGCGATTGCCCGCCTGCGCGACAGCACCGACGCCGGCCTGCCCAATCCTGCATCAACCGCCCGTCCGGCCTGTGCCCGGCCCGCGCACAAAGCCGTTTTGATGCACTGCACAACCGGCCCGGAAGGCGCTATGTTGGTGGGATGAAGACTGCGAGTCGCCCCGTGAAGAAGACGCAGAAGAGCTTCGCCGACCTGCCGCCGATCCGCGTGCGCCGCGAGCCGCCGACCGTGACCGAGGCGGTCGCCGCCGCCCAGGATCTCGCCGACGACGTCGAGCAGCAGGTCGAGATCGCCGCCGGCCTCATGGGCCTGCCGGCCGACGAGGTCCGCCCGCACGTCCTGGCCGCCAAGGCGGCCAAGCCGGCCCGGGCGGAGCGCGCGTCTGAGCGGATCCTGACCTACGCGAGCCCGAGCCGGGCGCCGCGCACCGTGGTGGTCGAGCGGCGCACCCGCCCGACCGTCGTGATCGAGCGCCGCACCCGCCCCCTCGATCCGCGGCGCTGACGGATCCGGCCCTACCAGGGCAGCGTCTCGCCCCGATAGTCGAGGTAGTGGGCACCCGGCCGGCCGAGCTGGGCCGTGACCACGTCGGCGAGGCCGGTGACGCTGGTGGCCACGTCGATATCGGCCCCTGCGCCGCCCATGTCGGTGCGGACCCAGCCCGGGTGCAGGATCAGCACCGAGACGGCCTCGGCCCGATGCCGGATCTCGAAGCTGCGCGCCAGGGTGTTCAGCGCCGCCTTGCTGGCGCGATAGGTCTCCCAGTCGCCCGTGTCGTTCAGGCTGACGCTGCCGAGGATCGAACTCATCAGGGCGACGCTGCCGCCGGGCGCGAGGCGATCGAGGAAGGTCTCGGCGAAGCGGATCGGGCTGACCGCATTGGTGAGATAGACCTGCGCGGCGACCTCCCGCGGCACCGCGTGCAGCGGGTCGTGCGCCCGCGTGGCGACACCCGCCACCACGAAGATCAGGTCGAAGCGCTGGTCCGCCAAACCGTCGTGAAGGGCCGCGACGCCGGCATCGTCGTCGATATCGGCGGTCTCGACACGCAGGGATCTGGCGTCGAGGCGGGCGAGGTCGGGCGACGGGGTGCGCTGGGTCGCGGTGACGCGCCAGCCGCGCGCCAGAAACGTCTCGACGAGGCCGAGCCCCAGGCCACGCGAGGCTCCGACGATCAGCGCGTTCTTCTGGGATTGGGTCATGCAGGGTCTCCGGGTACCGACCCGATAAGGTGTGATCGGGTGCGGAGGTTGCGCAACCGGCGTGGAGGTTCGAACGCAGTCAGCGCGCCTGAACGACGGTCCGCGTCGGGCGGCTTTCGGCTTGTCCGCTTCCGAAGGCCGGATGCATCGAAGCGGACATGGGGGGCGGGCCTCCTCACGACCCAGTCCTGTAAGCCGGACACGTCCGCTTGCAGGCTTCTGAGGGGGTGCGCCTTCAGAGCAGATCGGTTTAACTTCCGCTAATCCATCTTGATCGGGCTTGAAATAAAACGGTCATCGCCTCTCAATACGATTGCAGCCACCACACTACTTCTGCTCATAAAGGCTGCGATGCTGCCGCATTCGAACCGAAGCTTTGCTTGTCTTTACAAATCAAACCATCTTGACGAAATCAATGCCGCCCGCGAGCATTGATTTCGCATTGAACCGCGGCAGCGTCGGCTGCCCCTGACACGCGCAGCAAAGGGGTGATGGAATGCACCGCTTACGGATCCGGAGCCGGCCTTATGTGGGCAGCCGCGTGAGCAGCCTCCGCGTCATCTTAGCGCTGCTTTGTGCGGCGCCGCTCATTGGATCTCCGGCCCTTGCACAAAGGCAAGATACGCCAACGATCGGAGTCCTTTGGCACGCGGCCACGCCTCAAGAAGAAGCAATCTATGCCGAACCCATGAGACAAGGCTTTGCCGATCTCGGGTACGTCGAGAACCGCGACTACAAATTAATAGAGACTTATGCAGCCGAGAAGTACGAAAATTTTGCGGCCAACACCGACCGATTGATCAAGGCTAAGGTCGATGTCATCATAGCGGTTACAGGACCTGCGGCGACGGCTGCCCAGCGCGCCACATCGACCATACCCATCGTGTTCCTCGTCGTGCCCGATCCCGTCGGTCGTGGCATGGCCAAGAGCCTTTCGCGCCCCGGTGGAAATCTGACGGGTCTGTCCACGGCAGCCGTCGAGCTGAGTTCGAAGCGCCTTGAGCAATTGAAGGCTGCGATACCGGACTTGAAGCGGGTCGGCTTGTTCGTGAACCCGAAAGATCCGTCCATGAGTCGGGCTGTCGAGGACCGAACGAGATCGACTGCTCGAAATCACGGTGTCTCTATCGAAGTGACGCAGATCGATTCTGCGCAAGACCTGAGCGGAGCTTTCGAAACTATAAAAACCAACTCCATACCGGCTATCGTTTTCATGCAAGATCCGCTGTTTTTTAACGAGCGCAAACAGATCGCGAAACTCGGTCTGTCCAATCGTGTCGCCACAATGGTGGCGAACGGCCTCATGGTCAGGGAGGGGTGCCTGATCTCTTATGGCCCCAACTTTCCAGCACAATTTCGACGGGTCGCATCCTTCGTCGACAAGATCCTCAAGGGGCATAGGCCAGCCGAGATACCCATCGAGGAGCCTACACGCCTGGAGCTTGTCCTCAACTTGAAGACGGCCGAAGCCCTCGGTCTCGCGATCCCCGCCGCTCTTTTGGCGCAGGCGGACGAGGTGATCGACTGAACTTATCCTGGACGTGGCCCGCATCCGCCTTGAGCGAAGAGCCGAATGTCAGCTTCGGGGTGGCCATCGGCCGGCAACTTACACCCCCGGTCTGGGGTTGCTGGACGGCCGATGGCTGCTTCCGGGAAGCGCCATCGGTCGCGGGTACGGCCGTGACGGGTCGCAAGCAGCCCCGATACGGCCAAGCGGACCGGGCGTTGCCCCCCGAAGCGATCAGTCGGCGGTCTGGATCGACCAGGTGGCGTGGCGGATGCCCGGGGCGCGGGCGAGGTCGGCCGTGACCGCGTCGAGTTCCTCCGCCTTCACGGCGCTCGCCGTCAGGGTCGCCACCACGTTCACCGCGCTCTCGCCCCGCTCCTCCACCTCCACGTTGCTCACCGGATAGTTCGCCGCCTCCAGGCGCTCCACCAGCAGGTCCTGGGCGGGCCCGGCCTCGCCCGGGGCCGTGGTCACCTGGACCTCGTAGGTCGCCTCGGTGGCGGATTCGCGGATCGGCGCGCGGTTGATGGCGTTCACCAGCGGCCGCAGGGCCGTGTTGCAGGCGAGCACGGTGAGCATCACCAGCACGGCCTCGAAGGGGAGGTCGGCGCCGCAGAACGCGCCGACGGCGGCCGAGCACCACAGGGTCGCGGCCGTGTTGAGGCCGCGGACGTTCATGCCCTCCTTCATGATCACGCCGGCGCCGAGGAAGCCGATGCCGGAGATCACGTAGGCGACCGTGCGGGTGCCGCCCTCCGGTCCGGTCAGGCGCATGCCGAGGTCGACGAACGCGCAGGCGCCGACCGCCACCAGCACCGCCGTGCGCAGGCCCGCGGTGCGCTGCCGGTACTGGCGCTCGGCTCCGATCGCCGTGCCCAGCACGAAGGCGATGAGCAGGCCGAGGGCGGATCTGAGCTCTTCGGGAAGGGACGCGTAGCTGGTCATCCGCCGTCTCTTGAAAGCCGGGAGGTGACGAAACCGTGACACCATGGCCCGGCCCGGGCCCGAAAGGCCATCCGGAGCGGGATTGACGGCCGCACCGGCCAGCGGGCACACGGATGAGAGCCTGAGGATCCCTTAAGAATCCGGGACCCGGCCGAGGAGACGTGCAGGATGCAGCACACGGCCCAGGATACGGCCCGAGCGGCGGCTTCGCTCCGCGCCGGATGCGTCGCCGCATGAGCGACGCCCTCGCCGAACGCCGGCCCGACATCGTCCCGGACGATGGCCTGCACGGCCGCGTCATGGCGCTCCGCGAGGGGCTGGAGCGCGGCCTGATCGGCAGCGCCGGCCTGGTCGAGCGCCTGCTGATCGGGCTCCTCACCGGGGGACACCTGCTCATCGAGGGCGCGCCGGGGCTCGCCAAGACCCGCGCGGTCAAGCGGCTGGCCGACGGCCTCGACGGCTCCTTCGCGCGCATCCAGTGCACCCCGGACCTGATGCCGGCGGATCTGACCGGCACCACCGTCTGGCGTCAGGACAGCGGCACCTTCGAGTTCCTGCCGGGCCCCCTGTTCCACGCCCTCGTGCTGGTCGACGAGGTCAACCGCGCCCCCCCGAAGGTGCAGTCGGCCCTGCTCGAATCGATGGCCGAGGGGCAGGTGACGGTCTCGGGGACCACGCACCGCCTGTCCGACCCGTTCATGGTGGTGGCGACCCAGAACCCGATCGAGCATGCCGGGACCTTCCCGCTGCCCGAGGCGCAGCTCGACCGCTTCCTCCTGCACGTCGTGGTCGACATGCCCGACGAGGCCACCGAGCGGGCGATCCTCGACCTCGTGGAGGGCGAGATCACCCATCACGTCGACGCGATGACCATGCGCCTGTCGCTCGCCGACGTGCGCGCCGCCCGGGAGGCGGCGCTCGCCACCTACGTGTCGCCGGCCCTCAAGGACTACCTCGTCCGGCTGGTGGCGGCGACCCGCACCGACGCGGCCGCCCCCGACCTGCGCGCCCTGATCGAGCACCCGGCCTCGCCGCGGGGCACCCTGGCGCTGATGATGGCCGGCAAGGCCCGGGCCTGGCTGCGGGGGCGCGACCACGTCGTCCCCGAGGACGTCACGGAACTCGCCCGGGACGCCCTCTCCCACCGGATCGGCCTGACCTGGCGGGCGGCCGCCGAGGGCCGGACCGCCCGGGGGCTGGTCGGCGAGCTGGTGCAGCGGGTGCGGGCGCTCTGAGCGTGTTCGGGTTCGCGCGACGCATATTCCCTCCCCCCTCTGCGGGGGAGGGTCCCCTGCCCAGCAGGGGGGGAGAGGGGAGCGCCCAGTCCCAACAGGACGGCATCCACCTCTCGGGCGAGGCGCTGATGGGCCTGCGCCACCTCGCCCGGCGGGGCGCGGCCCCGGCGACCCGGACGCTCGCGGGCCTGCCCGGCGGGATCGTCACCCGCCGCCGCGGGCGCGGCTCCGAGCCCGAGGACGTCCGGCTCTGGTCCGAGGGCGACGACCGGCGCTTCATCGACCGCAACGCCACCGCCCGGACCGGGCAGCTGCATGTCCGCACCCACCACGACGAGCGCGACCGCGCCGTGGTGCTGCTCGCCGATTTCCGGCCCTCGATGCTGTTCGGGACCCGCCGGACCCTGCGCTCCGTGGCGGCCGCCGAGTCCCTGGCGCTGCTCGGCTGGCGGGTCGCCGCCGATGGCGGCCGGGTCGGCCTCGCGGTGGCCTCCGCCGGGGCGCCGACCGTGCTGCGGCCGACCGGCGGCGAGCGCGCCATGATCGCGGTGACCGGCGCCCTGGCGCAGGCCCACGCGGATGCCCTCGCGGCGGGATCGCCGGGCCATCCGGAGCCGCCGCTGGAGGCGACGCTCGGCCTCGCCCGCGGCCTGCTGCCCGCCGGCGGCCACCTCGTCATCGCCAGCGCCCTGGACGATCCCGGCCCGGGCTTCGACGAACTCCTGACGCTGCTCGCCGAGCGGATCGCCATCCGGCTGATCCTGGTGAGCGACGCCTTCGAGCGGGCCCGGCCGCCGGGCTACTACCCCTTCGCCCTCGCGGACGGGCGCCGCGGCATCGCGCTTCCGGCGGCGCTGCCCACCCGGCCGGCCGAGGCGCGGCTCGCCGACTACGCCCGCCGCGGCATGGCGGGCGTGCGCCTCGACGTCGAGGCCGGCCCGGAGGCCTACGCGCCGCTGATGGAGCGCCTCGATGCGGTGCTGTGAGCCCCAACCGCACGGGTCGCCGCGATGACGCCCGCCGAGACTCCGCTCACCCTCGACCAGCTCCGCGGCCTGCACCTGCCCGGCGGGGCCGCGGGCGCCGTGCAGGGCGAGATCGTGGCGGCCGCGGCCCTGGGCTTCCTCGCCGCCCTGCTGGTGGGGCTGGTGCGCTACGGGCGCGGCCGGGCGCGGGCCGGCCTCCGCCGGGTGGCGCTCGCCGAACTCGCCCGCAGCCGCGGCCTCGACCCGGAGGCGCGCCTCGTGGCCCAGGCCCGCCTGCTGCGCCGCCTCGGCCGGACGCTCGGCGGCGAGGCCGAGGCCCGGGCCACGGGGGCCGACTGGGCCGGCCGCCTGGATGCCCGGTTCGGCACCGACTTCTTCACCCGGGGCGCCGGCCGGATCCTGGCCGACGGGCTGTACCGCCGGCACGAGCCCGACCTCGACGCCCTGGACGCCGAGCTCGGCCGCCTGATCGGGCGGCTGCGGTCATGAGCGCGCTCCTGAGCGGCGTCCTGCCCGCGTGGCTCAGCGCGCTCCTGTCGGCCTTCGACCTGGCCGCCCCCTGGGCCCTCGTGGCCCTGCCGCTGCCGCTGCTGGCGGCGCGCCTGATCCCCGCGGAGCCCGAGGGCGGCAGCGGCGCGCTGCGCGTGCCCGGCACCCTGGTGGGCGGGGCGCGCTCCGGCGCCGACCTCGCGGCCCGCGGCCGGCGCCGGGCTGCCCTCGCCTGGACGCTGTGGATCGCCCTGGTGGCGGCGCTCAGCGGTCCGCGCCTCGTCCTGCCGGCCGCCGCGCTCCCGGCCTCGGGCCGCGAGATCATGATCGCCATGGACCTGTCCGGATCGATGGAGCGGCGCGACTTCGCCCTCGACGGCGAGACCGTGACCCGGCTCGCCGCGGTGAAGCGCGTCGGCGCCGACTTCATCCGGCGCCGGGCCGGGGACCGGATCGGCCTCGTGATCTTCGCCGACCAAGCCTACGTGGCGGCGGCGCCGAGCTTCGACACCGCGGCGGTCGCCCGGGCGCTGGACGAGGCCGCGATCGGCATCAGCGGCCGCTCCACGGGCATCGGCGACGGCCTCGGGCTCGCCCTGCGGCGCCTGGACCCCCGGGACGCGGGCGGCGGTGCGGTCGCCGACGCCGCCGCCGGGGGCAGGGCCGCCAAGGCCGTGATTCTGCTCTCGGACGGCGCCAACAATGCCGGCCAGACCGCCCCCAAGGACGTGGCGGAGCTCGCCAAGACGCTGGGCATCAAGGTCTACACGATCGCGCTCGGCCCCCGGGACATGGCCGACGCCGACGGCGAGCAGGACGTGGTCGATACCGAGACCCTGCGGGACATGGCGCAGGCGAGCGGCGGCGCGGCGTTCCGGGTGCGCACCACGGACGATCTCGTCCGGGTCGCCGACGCCATCGACCGGCTGGAGGGCGGCCGCGCCCTGGCCCCGCCCCTGCCCCTGCGCCGGGACCTCTGGCCCTGGCCGGCGGCCCTGGCGTTCCTGGGCGCCGCCCTGCTGCTGGCCAGCCGGAGGGGCGCGTGATGGTTCGAGACCGCGCCCGTCCAACCCATCCCCTCATCCTGAGGTGCGAGCGCAGCGAGCCTCGAAGGAGCGCTCCAGCCAGCCTCGCGATTCCTGGAGGGCTCCTTCGAGGCCTGCGCTGTGCTCCGGCACCTCAGGATGAGGGGGTTTGGGTGGGGGGACTCGCCCGATGAGCGCCCTCGACGCCTTCGCGCTCCTGCGCCCCTGGTGGTTCCTGGCGATCCCGGTCGTCGCCCTGCTGACGCTCCGGGCCGCGTCGCGCTCGGCGCCGCTCGGCGACTGGGCCCGGGCGGTGGACCCGGCGCTGATGGACCACCTCGGCCGCGCCGGCGCGGTGCTGGGCGGACGGCGGCAGGCGAACCTCGCGGCGGCGCTGGCGGCCGGGCTGATCGCCCTCGCGCTGACCGGACCCGCCGTGGAACGGATGGACGGGCGGACCTTCCGCAACCTCGACGAGACCGTGATCGTCCTCGACCTGTCCCGCTCGGTCACCGAGGGCGGCAGCCTCCTGGGCGTCCGGCAGGCCGCCGCCGCCGTCGCCGAGGCCGCCGGGACCCGGGCCGTCGCCCTGGTGGTCTACGCGGGCGACGCCTACCTCGCCGCCTCCCCCACCACCGACCGCGACAGCCTCGGCACCACCCTGTTCGCCCTCGATTCCGATACGGTGCCCGACCGCGGCTCCCATCCCGAGCGCGGGCTGGCGCTCGCCCGCCGCACCCTGGCGGAGGCCGACGTGGTGGCGGCCGACGTGGTGCTGATCAGCGACGGCGACGGCGTCGGCGAGGCCGCCACCCGCGAGGCCCGGGCCATCGCCCAGCAGGGCTGGCGCCTGCAGGCCCTGTTCGTCCCCGCCGACAAGCCGCTCCCGCCCACTGCGCCGAAGCCCGACCGGGCGGCCCTCGACGCCCTCGCCCGGGCCGGCGGCGGCACCGTGGCCGACATCGCGACCCCCGGACCGGTGCTCGACGCGGTCGGCGCCGGCCTCGCCGCGCACCTCGCGGCGGGCGGCTACGGGGTGCTGGCCTACGCGGATCTCGGCCGCTGGCTGCTGCTGCTCGCGGCGCTGCCGGCCCTCGTCCTGTTCCGCAGGAGCGCGTGATGCGGCTGACCCTTCCCGATACGGGCTTCGCCGCCCCGCTCCGCGCCGGCCTGCCGCCGCGCTGGCGGCGCCTCGCCCGGATCGCGGGCCTCGGGCTGGCGGGGACGGGCCTGCTGGCGCTGCTGGCCGTCTCGCAGCCCCGCACCGGATTCGGGCGGCTGCTGATGGGCCTCGGCCTGCCGGGCCTCGCCGCCGACCTCATCGCGGATCCGGCCTGGCGCGGCGCCGCGCTCTACGAGGCCGGCCGCTACGGCGAGGCGATCGCCCTGTTCCGCAGCGGCGGCCGGCGGGCGAGCTACAATCTCGGCAACGCCCTGGCGCGGTCGGGCGACCTCGACGGCGCCCTCGCCGCCTACGACGAGGCCCTGCGCTTCAACCCCCGCGACGCCGACGCCCAGGCCAACCGCTCGCTGATCGCCCGGCTGCAGGCCGAGGTGATCGACCGCGGCCCCGGCGGCGGCATCGCCAACGGCACCGGCCAGTACGGCGCCCGCTACAACAACACCGCCAATCAGGACCAGAACAACGACATCAACGCCGCCTCCAGCGGCGAGGGGCTCGCCGGCAACAAGGAATCCAACGCCAGCGCCTCGCTGCCGGGCAACAGCAAGGTCGCCCGCCGCGGCAAGGCCGAACAGCAATCGATCGACACCGGCAAGGGCCAGGCCCGGGGCTCGGCGGGCGACGCCGCCGGCCGCGGCCGGACCGGGGGCGGCTCCGCCATGGTGGCGGAGGCGCCCGAGCGGGAGGTCCGCCGGGTGACCAAGAGCTTCGAGGCCCACGAGATCCGCCCGGACCGGCTCTGGCTCCAGACCCTGCCGGACGATCCCGGCCGCTACCTCAAGCTGCGCCTGCGCGCCGAGCAGACCCGCCGGGTCGAGGCCGGCACCGCGATTCCCGCCGGGAGCAACCCGTGGTGATTCTTTTGAGTCTTCCGCGATGCGCGATTGCCCTCCCCCCTCTGCGGGGGAGGGTGGCCCCCG
>NZ_JAKSXX010000200.1 GCF_022829385.1 Methylobacterium sp. J-070
ACCGCCATACAGTACGGCGTCGCCATCGTGGTGGTGGTCCCCGACAACGGCATGTACGGCACGCGCCGCATGCACCAGGCGCGCGGCTCCCGCACGTAACTCTGGCCGACCTCCGCGTCCATGGGCTAGGGCCTGCCAGCCGCCGTGTTGGCCAAGCGGGTGCATCCGGAGCGGATGGTCGTAGCGATGGCCGGGGACGGCGACGTTATGATATGCGTGCAGGAGTTCGCCACCGCCATACGGTACGGCTTCGCCATCGTGGTGGTGGTGCTCGACAACGGCATGTACGGCACGATCCGCATGCACCAGGAGCGCGAGTACCCCGGCCGGGTCTCGGCGACGAGCCTGCGCAATCCCGATTTCGCGGCGGTGGCGGCAGCCTTCGGCGGCCACGGCGAGCGGGTGGAGCGCACCGTCGACTTCGCCCCCGCCTTCGAGCGGGCCTTAGAGTCCGGTCTGCCGGCGATGCTGCACTGCCTCGTCGACCCGCAGGCGCTGACCCCGACCCGGACGCTCGACGCGATCCGCGATGAGGCATTAGCGCGGGGCTGAGTTTTCGGCATCGCTTCGTCCTCTTGCTCCATACCGACAACGGCATTGTGCTGGTTGTCGTCGTGATCCGATCGATGCACCCACGGTACTTGGCAGTTCGGCGTCCAGTACGGTGGATCCCACTCCCCTTTCATCCTGAGGCTCACGGGTTCACGCATTCGGCTTCGATCGGCTCCCCGTCAGCCCGGGGTCGCGCAGCGGAGCCCGGGATCCAGGTCCGCGACGGCACCATGTTTCGCACGCGCGACCCGCTTGATCCGATCCTCGCGGCGGCTCTGGATCACGGGCTGAAATAAGTCGGTATGGGGCCGTCCGCATTTGCGCCGGCCTTACTCCGAAGCGGCCATTCTGCTTCCGGTCAGACTACGTCACGTTGGATCGCCAGCGCGCGCAGGACCGGACGTTCGTCTTTGCGCCCATCCCGGTCATCCAGGTGGCTTTGCCACCATCCCAAAAGCGGACGCTGTCAGCTATGATCACCCATTCGCATAAGGGCACGCTACGGAACGTCGGTGTGTAGATCGGCGTTGAAGCGGGGCCCCAGCTAAAACCAAGATAGCGTATTGATATTATTGGCAGAAGCAAAAGAGGAGCGGGATCTCGGTTGGCGCCGATTGGGACCCCGCCTCTAAATGGAAATCTTTTGTTTGTTGAGGACGTTACCGTCCTTCAGGAACGAGTCCCGGACCGGCGCTTATCTGCAGCCATTCGCAAAATCAGGCGCGTTGCACAGCGAGTGCCTCGGCAGCGTGGCCAACCGGGCCGTGTTGGATACCCTGGTAGCCGAGCCAACCGGTGTAGAGGCCGATGAGAACGATCAGACCTGCGGAGGTGTAGGGGCCTGCTGCGCGAAGTTGCTGAACCCGGACCAGCGGCTGGCGATGTGCTTGACGCTCAACGCCGCAATCACGCCCTCCGAGGGCCGTGAGCAGCCCTGGCGAGCCGACAATCACTATCATTCAGTTGAACGCCCTGATGCAGGCCCTGCGCGCTGCCGGCGCCAACTTCTCAGAAGCCGATCCTGACCATAGCTCTGGAGAGGGGCGGTCCTGAGCTTTGGTCATGCCGAGCGTCTGGAGCTATAGCGAGGGCCAGGGCTTAGAATGCCGGTAGCGCCAAACGCGCCACTCAATGACCGCGGATGGTGGGTGGATACGCTCTGGATGCAGCAGTGCCTGCGATCCGACGCACCCGAGCGATGATCCGGCAGGAAGCTTCTTCCGCTCCCTGACGCTCCGCGTCCATCTCCAATTCAAGCAAGCGATTGAACAGAAGCGCGTCCTGCGTGCTGGTCATTGTCGACTGGTCCTCGGAGAGGATAATGACGAGCTTTCGCATAAAGTGACACGTTATCGACGGTGACCACGCGGCCATTGGCGCGCCCCAATATTCAAATATCAGCGCGAGAACAATAATCATCAATCCGACGCCGACTCCATCATTTGATGGAGTCGCATCGATATAATTATGCTCGCTTTGGGATGGTCAGCTCTGACAGGAGCATGGATGCAGCCATGCCGAATGACCTCCCGCAAGGCCGAGTCACTTTTCGTGGCCGCGGACTGGCCTTCGTCTCCGGCACACGGATTGTCGTGAAAATCTGTCCGCTTTGTTCGCAATGGAATGCACCAAAGGCGGCGGAGAACGGCCACTGCGGCTGGTGTGCCTACGTTCCATCGCACTTGGACGTGGAGCCGGTTGCTGTCGCACGAACCGGCATGATCTGATGCCGAGTTGCGCATCCTTGAGAGCAATTTACGTCAATCGGTGGCCCGGCATGATTGGTGCTTTAGGCCCACATGCCACTGGTAACTCGAAATTGTATGCCGTTGTATTTTTTCCACGTCCGCGATGGGGACCGACTGATTGAAGACGTGGACGGCAGTTATTTGCCGAGCTTGGCAGCAGCATGTGCCGACGCTTCTGCTTCTGCCCGTCACCTGCTCGCAAAGGGCCGATCGCTCGGCGAGGTGCTGGATGGACGATGCTTTCAGATCAGCAATAGCACCGGGTTGATCCTCGCCGTGATGCCCTTCAAGGAAGCGATCATCCCGAGGTAAATATCCCGGCAGGATAGCCACTGGCGCACGGGTATCGAGCGGCCCCGACCCACGGGGGGCAAGGTCCTTTCCGCCGCATAGCCTACCGGCGCCAGGAACCATGCCTTCGCGCCTTGAATACCCAACTTGAACGCTTGGCGCTCCAACTGCCGGTGCATTCGACCAGTCCGCCGGACGTGCGCCATGTGCCGCTGCCGCCGCCCTTGGCGTCGAGGCCGCCGGAGATCGGGACCTTGTTGGCGCCGCTGGTGATCGTGGCGTGCACGGAGCCGCTCGCAGACACGCCGCCGTAGATATCGACCTCCTCACCGGGGATCGAGGCATCGCTATCCTTGATCTGCACGTGATAGCTCGTGCTCGCCGAACAGGGGCCTTGAGCCGTGGTGGCGACGATGGTCCAAGAGCCATCGTACTGGTTCGGCACCCGGACTTTTTTTCATGGCGGCACCAGCCGAGCAGAGAGCGCCAGCCGTCAGGCCAGTTGCGAGGATCAAGACAGGAATACGGGCCACGGACAGCTCCGACGGTTGCACCGTCGGGACTGACTTCGCGCTCTGAAAACAATAGCATCGCACAAACAGTTTCCGGATCTCGACGCCTTCACCGCCTCTCAGGCGACTTCCCTCGGCAGCCTGATCTGGTGCGAGCGGGCCAGTCCGACGGTCGAGCGGACGCCGGCGCATACGGGGTCCAGCTCGACCCTGGTCCAGCACAGCGTTGGCGGTCAGCTCGGCGGCAAGATCCCGCATCACTGGGAGCGCGCAGGTCTGCGCGTGCTGATCTCGATGCCGATGACCCAGCTGGTGCCGATGAACGGGACCGGATCAGGCTCCCTCAGCCCCACAGGGCGCTGAAGGTTCGCTCGAAGTCCCAGACCAAAGTCCGGTTGCAGAAACGGTGCAGGACGGGACCGTCCGTCGTTCCCTCGCGCATCTCGATCGACTCGGTATTCTGGTCGTAGGTGAAGGTCAGATGGCGGCCGCCAAGGGTGGTCGACAGGATGGCCTTGGCACTCGCCTCGTCCTGAATCATCTCGGTCGATCCCGGAGCGCCACGCCACATGATCCCGCCGAGCAGCGCCAAGGTGACCGCCTTCATCTGCAAGGCCTCACCTTCGGATTGCGCGATGACGCTCACCGCGTACCGCCGCACGGCGTCGAGGTCGGTCGTCTCGGAACGGACGGGGGCGGACAGGGCCATCGGCTTATTCCCGTCTCGTCGTGATGTCCGTCGCACCGGTCGAGGTAGCGGAATAGCCGCCCCAACCCTCCGTCGAGACCGGCGACGTGCCGCCCCACCCCTCAGCGTGCCAAGTCGCGAGACGCAGCGTCGGATCGACTGAGCCATGGTCCCTCAGAATGCCCATGACGTGATCCCGCTGGGCGTCCACGATGACGAGGTTCAGCATCGCCGCGCCCTGCCTCAGCCGCGCGCAGCAGGCGTCCACAGCCTCCGGAGCCACGCCGATCGTCCCGAGCCTATCCCGGAGGCCGGGGCCGTCTGGAAGCGAGGCTTCCGCCTCGGGTCGGCCGTCATCCGTATCGGCGAGGGCGGCCACGAGCCGGATTGCCTGCTCAGGGATGCCGGCCGCGACCAGCGTGGCCGTCGCCGCCTGCGCCTTGCTGCAGCTCTCATACAGCGCGAGGATCCCGAGACTCATGGTCGGGCCTTCGCTCGGGGCAGGGGCGCCTCCGATCGGTCGGCCGCGCCCCCCTCGGATGCGATCTCCGCTCGCGCCGCGGCGATAAACGCGGCGCGTTGCTCCGCGCTCAGAGCGAAGCAGGGACTCATCGTGGATCCGTCTAGAGGGGAGGGATCTGCCCACATCCGGTCGCCCGGCCCGTTGTCGAGGAAGTTCCGCCGTGCGCGTTCAAGGACCGCGGCATCGACCGGATCATCGTTCGTCATGTCAGCCGCTCCTATGGGTTCAGTGCTCTGTCCCAGGCATGTTCTGCCGTGGTGTGCCGCCGTGATCCTTGATCAGGTTGGAGCGCGCCGGGTCGCCCTTCAAATTAGCGACCTGCTTGCGTGCAGCCAATGCGAGAAAGCCGACACCGCCGATCGTGCCGAGCGCTAGAAATAACAGAGAGATACCGCTGCCCATGGGCGAAGCCTTTCAACGAAAGAACCGCCGAAGGAAGGGCGACGGGGAGCATTATGCTACAGACAGAACTAAGCCTAGGATCATAGGTTGCCATTTTTGATTTTATTGGGGGTGCGGCGGCTTTTCTTATCATTTTTAGGGCGGATCAACGTGGGCTCAAGCCGCGTTAATCTAGCGGCATCTGCCACGTCGCGGAGTTATATCGTGTATAATCCCATCTTTTCATCGATAATGCTCGCGATTGAGTCGCGGTGGGTCATCGAGCTGCGCATGGTCCGGCTAGCCTGGGGCGGCCGCGAGGGCCGGGCCGAGATGCAGTCGATGGTGGTCGAGAAGGTGCAGGCCGCCGGTGAGGCGATGATGACGCTTATGCACGGCGGATCACCCGAGACGGTCATCGCCCGCTACCGCGAACACGTCGCCTTCAACACCAAGCGGCTATCAGCAGCCCGAGTCTGAAGTGTTGGATTGCAACCATAAGGTATCGCTAATGTTTTTTAAATACCAGACATTATTTTTGATTTCGGTCCTTGACCTTTCATCAGCATCTCAATCGCTTGCTCAGGATAAGACGGTGATCGGCACCGATACGATACTTCATGGCACGGGTCCAAGCTCCACGACCGACGGATCGGGCGGCCAACTCAGGCAGGTCGCCAGGGCGGATGACGCCGCGCGGCGCAGTAATCCCAAACCCATCACCTTCCTGACGTCACAGATGATCGGCACAGGGGTGCACAATCTGTCGGGACAGAGCGTCGGCAAGATAACTGACCTTCTGATCGGCGATGGGGGCGCCCTCAAGGCGGTGGTTCTAGATGTCGGAGGCGTCCTCGGCGTCGGCAGCCGCCGTATCGCGGTCGAGCCCTCAGCGCTGGTGCTGTATCCCGGTGGCGACCGGTTCTCGGCCATGCTCGTCATGGGCAAAGACACGATCGCGGCGGCTGCCACTTTCAAGCCGGATCAGACAGTCAAGTCCGACTAGAGCCGGTCCCGCGCCGCTTGAGACGGGTTAGCGGGTAGCGCGTTGGTGAGTGAAGGAGCTTGCTTATGCCTTCACCCCTGTCTGTGGACCTGCGCGAGCGTGTCGTGGCTGCCGTGGTGGCGGGCGCTTCCTGCCAT
>NZ_JAKSXX010000203.1 GCF_022829385.1 Methylobacterium sp. J-070
CGTTTCCCCGACGCTCTCATCACGAAGTCCCGATCGCTGTCAGGGACTTCTCGCAGCAAGCGCTCGCGGAAGTCGGCGTCGGGCTCGGGATCGCTCATGCGTCACCTATGCAGGCTCGATCTGTGTACCTCAATGAGGTGATGGCGAAGTTAGGTCGGACCCGTGAGGATGTGATCGACGATTGCCACGAACTCGCGAGCGGCTGAGGCGCGCTGTGTCCCGCCGTCCGGAGCCGAGATAGCTACGTCCCACGCGGCGTCGATCGCCTCGGCGCTTGGCCGCTTCAGCATCGTCAGTACGGCGCGCACGACGGCTTCAGCCGTCGCATCTGGATCTGCCACCGGGGCTCGTTGAAGCGGCACGCGAACCGCCTCGCACAACCGACTCATGTCGGGGGTCATACGGCCACTCCTGCCAGGATTGCACATGGACGGGTCAGCTTTTGCCGAGAACCTTGTCGGCTTTGGCATCGACCTTCTTCTTGTCTGCCTTCGACAGGTTGCCAGCTTTCACGGACTGAGCGGAACGAGCCTTCGCGTTCCTCGCATGCGCCTTGTCGTCGATCGGAAAGCGCTTGTCCTCGGGCAGAGCAAAATCCTTCTTCGGTAGCTCCTTGCGGTCTTTGGTCGTCAGCTTGGCCATTGGTGCCTCCCGGCTGCTTCAGACGCCCTTTGCATCTGCTCGACATGCTTTGCAGATGATATCGAAATACGAGCCTTTGAGGCACGCCATTTCGCGATAAAGCACCGGGGCTTCATAGCTACTGGTGGACTACAGAGGCGCTATGCCGGGGCGCCAGTCGTCTCCCTCGCCAGCCAATCGACCACGTCGCGCAGGGCCTCGTCATCATCCGCGCCGCGTTCTAGCGCGGCGTCATAGGCCGCGATCTGCCCATCCGCACTGGAGCCGTTCAGGGCGATAACCTTGGCGTGAGCCACTTCCGCTGCGCAGCCGAGGGCGGCCGCATCCTCGGCGATCAGGTTGAGAAGCGCGTCAACCATCGCGGGCACAGGTACCGTGCGGGCCTGGGTCTCATCGATCAGGCTGGCCCGTACACCGTCACGCTGCGCCCGCCACAAGTTCTCCGTCACGAAGCCTCGGGAGGCGCCGGTGAGCTTCGCGTGGATGTCTGGCCGACGATCGACGAGGCGGACGAGGCAACGATACAGTGCGGCGACAGCGAGGGTGTCATCGAGCCGCGTGCACGCATCCGCAACGCGCAGTTCCAGCGTCGGATACCGGATCGATGGACGAATGTGCCACCAGAGGAAGGTCGCATCCTCGATCGCGCCCGACTCGGTCATGACTTGAATGAAGCGGGCATAGTCGGCTTCGTCGTCGAAGACATCGGGCAGGCCGGCGCGGGGCAGTTCGGCATAGGCCCGCAACCGGTATCCCGCCAAGCCGGTCCGACGCTTCTCCCAAAATGGCGAGGATGTCGACAGGGCGAGCAACACTGGCAGGAACGGCAGCAGGCGGTTCATCATATCGACCCGCGCCTCAGGTCGGGGCACCTCCACATGGACGTGCTGGCCGCAGACAACCCAACGCCGTCCGACCATCTGCAACTCGTCGATGATGCGCTGATAGCGAGCCTTCTCGGTCTTGCGCTGGGCGGGCCACAGTGCGGTCGGATGCGTCCCGGCAGCGAAGACCAAGAGGTTGTGCTTGCGACCGACATCGGCCAAGCCGCATCTGAGATCAGAAAGTTTCGCACGCACCTCCTCGAAGCTCGCCGACGGCTCGGTACTGATCTCGATTTGGCTTTGGAGGACCTCGCGTTCGGCGACGTGCAGCCGCTTCTGTGCGTCCTTGTGAAAGGCGGCGATCGACCGCTGTGGCGCCCCCCGAGACCGGGCACTGGCGAGGAAGAACTCTTCTTCAATGCCGAAGCGGTACTCGTTAGCCATCGCGGATCGCCCCCGGTGCCAGCCCTTTTCGGCCTAACCCT
>NZ_JAKSXX010000218.1 GCF_022829385.1 Methylobacterium sp. J-070
GCCGAACCCGAGGACGAGAGCCGAGGGTTCAGCGCGATGAAGCGAGAGCAGACGAATACGGTGGTGCCCTTTCCGGCGCATGTCGCGGCCGCCGTGGCCGACGAAGACACCGCATCGATCATTGCCGTACTCCAGGAACAGCTGGCACTCGCCCGCGAAGGCCGGTTGCGGTCGGTGGCGGTCGTCTCCGTCTCCGCGGACGGGGAAGCGATCGGGACGCAATGGTCGTGCAAGGGTGCCGACATCAGCAGCCTCATCGGCAAGCTGACGGTGCTCACCCACGACCTGATGGCAGCGCGGAAGTAACGGTCGGCGTCAGCCTCGGTCCACCGGACCGAGGACGCGGACCCACGGCCTTCGCGCGGGCGACGCTTTGGTCCGCGCTGGATGACGCCCGGGAGTGTCGGGACCAGACCCGCACGCTTCTCCGCCTCGATCCGCGGCCGCGTCGATGGAGAGCAACCGCGTCCGCACCGGAAGACCCGCGATCCGCGCGACGCCACCCGAAGCCCTTCCGCTCAACAAGCTTCTCACCAATCAGCCCGCAGTCGTTCTGCAATGCAGAACCTCTGCGGCATCTTGTTTACCGCGTTCTCGTCTGTCATGCTTCGATCACGGACACGTTAAAACAGATCACGCCGGTCGCCTGCGTCCGCACAAGAGCCCGCAAGGGCCGCCAGACCGGCTGCGGAGGAAGCGTCATGTCACGGCCGATCTACCTCGCCATCGCGCTCGTCGTGTGCGGGGCCGCCCTCACGATCTTCACCGTCCTGCGGGCACCCCAGTCGAAGGAATTCGCCGGGTGGGACGTGGCCTTCATGAGCGGGATCGGCGCCGTCGCCCTGGGGTTCCTGACCACACTCGTCGAGGTGATCACCGGATAGCCTCCGGGCGACGATCGCCCGCCGGACCGCTCCGTCCAAACCAGGACGTCCGGCGCGGGGACCCGGCGCCGGCGACCGTTAATCGACCCTCTCGCTACGCTGAATAATGGCGCGATCTGCACCAAAAACTCATAATTCACATTCCAGCGCACTTACCGACAATTTGATGCATTTCGAAAACCCCGCCTGAAGGCGCGTGCCCGATCCTGGCTGCGCAGTTCCAAGAGGCGGCGATGTTCGAACGACGCAGCACCCCGCGCACGCGCCTGAATGAAGCCGGCAGCATCTCGGTCGACGAGCATCGCAGCCTGCCGTGCATCGTCTACGACCGATCGGCCGGCGGCATCCGCATCGCCCTCCCGGAGGCCGAGATCGTGCCGGAGCATTTCGTTCTCAGCATCGACGCGAGCAACGAGTTCCTCGTCTGCCGGGCGGTCTGGCGCAAGGCGGAGGAGATCGGAGCGACGACCGACCTGCCCGCAGCCGCGGGCTCGGACGGCCGGGCGTTCGCCTGCGCCTGAAGCCGCCCGACGCGGCGGTGACGGGCTGCGCCGGTCCGGCACGCCGGGTCTGCGGCACCTTCCCGCGGGTCAGCCGTTTCCCGTCGGGCGCCGACGCACGGCGCTGAGGCCAGCGCCACCGCGGGAACAGCCCATGCCGGATCCGAAGACGCCCGACGCGGACGACGGTCCCGATCTGCCCCAAGGCCTGCCGACGCCGCCGAACACCGGCGAGATGCCGCCTCCGCGACTCCCGCCCGCCCCTGAGGACGGTCCGGCGCCGCCGCAGGAAGAACCCCGTCCGGATCTCGACCCGGGGCCGAAGCGGTGACGCGGACGCGTCCCGTCCGGGCGGGCCGCGCCCTGCGTCGCCGTCCCGGTGCGCGGACAGCCAGGGCCTGGCGCGCGCTCGTGTGCGGGGGCTTGGCGGCCGGGATCGGATGGCCCGCCGGGATTGCGGCCGCCGAGCAGCCGCTCTCCATCGAGCGCCTCGGCGCGGACGGATGGGAGGTCGCCGGCTATGCCGGGACCCTCGACAATCGCTCGTCGCTGATCCTGTTCCGCAGAAAGGACAGGACCTACCTGATCCAGTGCTCGATCCTGTACGACGTGACGCGCAATCCGCGTGTGGTCACGAACTGCTATGAATTGCACTGAGGCGCGCCGAACCCGGCCGCGCCGGGTCCTCACTCCCAGTCGATGTTCAGCGACCGCTCGAAGGCGCTCGCCGACATCTCCTTTCCCTTCGGATCGGCGACCGTGATCTCGCGGAACCCGCGCCGGGCCAGTTCCCAGGTCTTCTCCATGGCCTGCTCGTCGGTCCCGCAGGCGAACGACATGACGCGCCCGGACGGATCGATCCCCTTGACGGTGAACACAACGCACTCCTCGCTCTCATCCCACATATAGCGCTGTCGCGGCGATCCCGCTCCTCCAGACCGTACGACGCGGGAGCCGGACTGTCCGTCGCGCGTTGACCGGTGGCAGGAAGGGCCCGGATGACGAACCCACGCGCGATCGAGCCACAGGAGCACGGCTCCGCACCGCTCGAACCGGAGCCCGGCGAGCCCGAGCCGGCCGGCGTCACCGGGTCGCCGTCGATCCCCGAAGAGGGTCCCGAAGTCGGCCTGTCGCAGAAGGGCAGCGGCGAGAAGGCCGTCGTCCGGCGCGAGACCGAGATCTGAGGGGTTCCGACCCGGAACGGCGACGATCGGCGCGGTCGGCGCGTGCCCCGAGCCGACCGCGCCATGCGGCTTACGAAGAAGGGGGTAGGGTGGACAATCTGCGTTTCGACGTCGCGCCTGCGACGGGCGCCCGCATCGGCAGAGACCGGCAGGCCAGGTCCGTCGCGTATCGAGCCCGTTCCATTGGACCGGGGCGGGGACGCGGATGATTTACACGGAGGTTGGTCGGCTCGCGGACGAGAGCCTGCGGCTGGGCCTGCGTCAGGCCGAGACCGCCGTCCTGCTCGGGGTAGCCATGCAGTGGGCCTGGCTGGAGATGTACCGCGGCGGCTACGACGCTGCGGCGGCCGCGCTGGAGGCCGGCCGGGATCAGCGGGCGCGGACGCGCCGGCTGATCCGCCGTGGGGTCGCCCCGGCGGCGGCGGCCCGGACCCTGCACGTCGTCTGACGCCCGAGGGGTGGGCGGCAAGCGTCTGGCCGTCGGGACGTGCCCGACGGAAGCGCCCGTTGCCGGATCCGCCACCGGCCCATCATGGCGGCGCGTTGAACCCGAAACTCTGCACCCTTCGCGATCGCCGGGCGATCGCGATCTGCTCCGTCGGGCCGGAGGGGAACGGGTGAGCTCCCGCAGCCTCCGGCGCCACGCTCAGCGCCGCGTCTCGGCGGAGGCTTGAACCATCCGGTGATCGATCGCCGAGACCGTGCTGCGGCGCGTGACCGGCGCGCTCACCGGCTGAGGCGTGGTCGTCAGTTCATCCATCGGATGGATCTGCCTGATGTCCCGGGCCTGCTCCCGGTAGAGCGGCGGCGTCAGGTGGAGGCGGTCGTCCGCGGCGGCGGACCCGCTCACGGCGGCCGAGGCAAACGCGGCCGACGCGAGGATGAGGATCGTGCGCATGGTGCGTCTCCGTTTCGATCACGAGCTGCAATCGACGCCCTATGACACCACGAATTTGTGCGCTGCGGTATGATCGTTGCGCAATGCAGCATATCGCAGGGCTGGAAAGGTACTGCAATGTTTGGAAGACCTCTCGGGCATTCCATACGGGCGACCATTGCATGAGCCATGCATTCGGCGCAGAGGCACAAAATTTCCACTTCCGGGTTTCAAATTTGAATTGATGCCGGACCAGATTTTATTTTCGGTCGTGGGCGCAGACGGGCGATTCTCGCCTCGCACGTTCGGGCGAGGACGGGCCTCGACGCGCGACACGAATCGGCAACATGTTCGCCAGATCCGCGTCACACGGGCACGCTAGAGATCTGCGACGCACCAAGCACCCGGAGCGAGAGATGACGCCCGCCGATCTCGACAAGCGCGCCGAACTGACCGTCTGGGCCCGGCGCTCCCCCGGCCGCTCCGCCGAGGGCCGGCCATTCGCGACCCTGCGCGAGGCGCTCGCCGCGGCCACGCAGGCGATCGAGGCCGAGGACGCGCAGCCCTGGATCATCACGGAAGCGGGGGACATCCTGTCGCCGCGCTGGATCCGGGCCAACACCCGCGGGCGCGCGCTGCAATAGGCGCGTCCGCGACGGGCCTCCGGACGCGGCCGGGCGCGGTCCCGGCGGGTCGGAGCGTTCAGCAGCCGATGCAGATGTCGTGCACGACGTGCTCGTGCTTCGGGCCGGTGCGCTGGTTCGGAAGCTGCCCGTCGACGGATCGGAACCCGCCGCCGAGCACCCGGGGCCGCCGGCGGCCGCCGGTGAGATCGGCCTGCGGCACGACCGGCACCGGTGGGACCGCCGCAGGCGGCGGCAAGGCTGGGGCTCCGTTCGCCATGCCGGGTTCGGGCAGCGTCAGGGCCATGCCGGGCATCGGCGGCGCCTGCGCGAACTCACCCGCTCGAGCCGACAGCGGGGCGGCGGCGAGGGCCGCGAGGATGAGCCGGCTCCGAGGACGCATCACGCATTCTCCTGGCTCTGGCGCCGGCGCGGGTCCGCGCCGGCGGCGTTCCGGTTCGCCCTTCAGTACGCTCGCCCAAAATAGGGCTGGGAGACCGGACGGTAGCGGTCGCTCACCGGCCAGGTGTAGGGCTGATCCTTGCCGGTGCGCAGGGCCGACCCGAACTTCGGCTCCGTGAAGCCGATCCCGTGCAGGCCCGAGGCGTGGCCGGCTCCCCGAGCCTTCGGACCCGCGTCGCGCGCCAGCGCCGCGCTCGAGATCCCCAGAGCGAGAACGGCCGCCACCGAGATGCGGCCCAGATTGACGTTCATCCCTGCCTCCTGTCCCGGCCGAGGTGCCGGCACTGAATGAACGGCAGCGCTTGTGCGCGGTTCCGCGCGGCCGCCGGTCAGAACGTGCCGCCACCGCCGAGACAGGCTTCGGCCGGGATCCCGCCGCAGACGTCGCCGGTCCGGGTCGTCGCAGCCCCTGCACCGCCGATGCCCGCACCGCCGGTCGCACCCCCGCCGGCCTGCGCCGTGGGCGTCGCCGCGACGAGGTCCCGGCCCGCGGTCGCGTTCGATCCGGCGGCGATCCCGGCGCCGCCCGACCCGGCGCCGCCTCCGGACGTCGTCCCCGACGTGGCGACGCTCGCGCCGGTGCCCTGATTCGCGGGGCCGAAGGCACCGGACGTGACGGACCCGGTTCCGCCCGTGCCCAGGCCGGTGCTGCTGGACCCGGACGCGGTCACGGCCGAGCCGAAGCTCCGACCGCCCGTCGTCGCGCCGCCCCCGAGGTTCAGCGCGCCGGACGGCGACAGCAGGGTGTTGCCCGACAGCGAGCTCTGTCCTCCGCCCGAGACGCCGAAGCCGATCCGTGTCCCGGCGGCGCCGATCGTGTTGCTGATCCCGCCCGATCCCGGCGGCGATCCGATGATCCCGGCCCCCCCGGTGGTCCCGGCCCCTCCGGTGGTCCCGGACCCCGAGGCGCCGAGCTGGCCCGCGCCGAGGCCGGTCCCGGTGGGCGCCCCGATCGAGCCGCCCCCGCCGCCGCCGCCCGCGAGGCTGAGCTGTCCGGCATTCACCAGGCCGCCGGTCTGCGCCGAGAGGGTGGGGAAGGGTCCGGTCGTCGAGCCGCCCCCGAGACTGAGCTGGCCCGGATTGGCGGTGGCCGTGAGCGGCTCCAGCGAGGCCGAATTCGGCACCGTCGCGGTGGCCGACAGGCTCTGGGCCGCGGCCGGGCCGGCGAGGGTGAGCAGCACGGTGGCGAGGATGACCCGCATGACGACCTCCGCAAGGGGCTTCAGGGGCCAACGAATCCGCGGCCGGGGCGGGTTCCGGTGGCGCGCTGTCGCGGGCCGCGGGGCCATGTCCGGCGGGGCGCGACGCCGATCCGGACGGCCGGCCTTCATCCTGCCGGAAAGGCGGTGTCGTGTCGGGCGGATCCGCTCCAATCTGCGATCGTGCCGTTGCCCGAATCCTTCGCCTCAGGCTTGCGCCATGCCGGCTGGCTCGCCGGCCTGCCGGCGCTCGCGCTGACCTGGGCGAGCGCGACCCTCTACGCCGCCCCGCGGATCGCCGACCGGATCGAGGCGGCGGGCGCGCCGGTGGCGGCGGGGACCGATACCGGCACCGGCGAGCCCTGGCTGCGGCTCGAGGCCCGGGGCCGCGATCTCCTGGCGGCCGGCGAGGCGCCGGATGCCGCTGCGCGAGCCGCCGCGCTCACCCGCCTCGCCGCCCTGGAGGGCCCCCGACGGATCGTCTCGGAGGTCGGCCTCGTCGAGACCGCCGCGCCGTTCGAGTGGACCGCGCGCCGCACGGGACCGGACCGGGTGACCCTGGAGGGCAGCCGCCCGGCGGAGATCGGCCGGCGGGCCCTGGAGGCGCGGGTCACCGGGGCGCTCGGCCCCGGCACCGCCCTCGACGACACCGCCCGGGCGGCCCGGGGGGCGCCCCCGGACTTCCCGAGTGCGGCGGCGTTCCTGGCGGCCCGGCTCTCCGGCCTCGCCAAGGGCGGCCGGGCCTCGCTCAGCGACACCGTGCTCAGCCTGTCGGGCGAGGCCGTGGACGTGCCCGCCTACGAGGCGCTCCGGGCCGCCCTGTCGGATCCGCCGGAGGGCTTCAGCGTCGGGCGGATCGAGATCCTGCCGCCCCTCGTTCCGCACTACCGGTTCGCCGTGGAGAAGACCGCCCGGGGGGTCGCGCTCGACGGGTTCGCGCCCTCCGCCCCCGACCTGGAGGCCGCCCGGCGCGCCGCCACCGAGGCCGCCGCCGGCGGGGCGGTGGACGACCGGCTGCTGCTGGGCCGCGGCCTCGACCCGGCGATCGATCCCAAGAGCCTGATCGCCTTCGCGTTCCGGCTCGCCGACCTGATCCAGACCGGCCACGTCGCCTTCGCGGACGGCGCCGTCTCGGTGACCGGGGACGCCATCGACGGGCAGGCCATCCCGGACGCGGAGGCGCTGATGCGCGACGCCCGGCCCGCCGGCGTGAAGGCCGGGCCGGTGGCGCTGACGGCGCGGCCGCTCTCGCCCTACCGGGTGACGCTCCGCCGGACCGCGGACGCGGTCACGCTCACCGGGCACGTGCCGGACGCACGCACCCGGGAGCGGGTGCTCGACGCCCTGAAGCCGCGCCTGTTCCGCGAGCCCGTGATCGACCGCACCCGCCTCGCCGAGGGGGCGCCCCCCGATCTCGGCGAGGCCCTCGTCGCCGCGGTCCCCCTGGTGACGGACCTTGCCGCCGGCGAGGTCGCGGTCTCCGACCGGGCCCTGACCCTGACCGGCGAGAGCCTCTACCGCGAGAGCGCCGCCCGCGCGCCCGACCGGCTGGCCGCGGCGCTGCCCCCGGGCTGGACCGGGCGGGCTTCGGTGTCGGCCCGCCAGCCGGCGGAGCGGCGCGACCCGGAGACCTGCCGGGCGGAGGTCGCCGCCATCCTGGCGCGGGCGAGCCTGCGCTTCCCGGCGGGCAGCACCGTGCTGGCGCCGGCCTTCTACCCCACGCTCGACGCGCTGGCCGCCCTGGCCAGGGCGTGCCCGTCGCTGCGCCTCGCGGTCTCGGGCCCGGCGGACCCGGCCAAGGCGTCCCCGACGCCGCCACCGCCGCCAGCCCCCGCGCCCGCCGCCGAACCCGCCCGGGTCGCCAGCGCGGCCAAGCCGGAGATGCCCGACAAGCCCGCGGCAACGTCTGGCAAGCCCGCGGCGACGCACGACAAGCCCGCGATGACGCCCGACACGCCCGCGGCGGGAACCGGCTCGGCCGGGAAGGCCGTCGCCGGAAAGGCCGCCCCCGCCAAAACGGACGCGGCCAAGACGGACGCGGCCAAGACGGAGCCGTCCAGGAAGGACGCCGCCCGGGCGGATGCGGGCGGCCGCGGCAAGGCGGCGAAGAAGCCCGCCGAGGCCGTTGAGGCGCCGCCGGAGGATCTGGCCCGGCTGCGCGCGCAGGCCGTGGTGGAGTATCTGCTGCAGGCCGGGGCCCGCCCGGATCAGGTCAGCGCCGGGCCGGACGGGCCGGCCGGGCCGGTCGCCTTCGCGCTGCTGCCGTGAGGGCCGGCCGTTCCGCAGCGCGCCCGCCCGCCGGGCCGCGCCCATCCGCGCGCCGTGGCCGCGCCCGCAGGGAGGCCGTGAGGCCGTGATGCTACTGCTCGACGGTTTCTGGCCGGGTCTCGCCGGGGCGGGGGCGCTCGGCCTCGTGATCGGGGGGCTCGCGGGCTGGCCGGACCGGTACGGCGTGCCCCTCGGCCTGTTCGTGCTGGCGGGGCTGCTGGCGGCGGCGGCCCTGGCCGAGGCCGTGCCGGGGGTGCCCGGCCTCTGGCTGGAGACGGCCGCGCTGATCCTGCCGCCCTACCTCGCCGGCTGCACGATCGGGGCGCTGGGGCGGCGGCTCGCCGCCAGGGGCTGAGCGCCCGGCCGGGGAGGGGGTTCGGCGACCGGTCCGGGAACCGGAGCGCGGCCTGCCGGCGTTGCCCCCGCATGCAGGGCCCGACGCCCACCCCGAACCGACGAGGCCGCCATGTCCCCGACCGATCGCACGCCCCGCCCGGCGGAACGCCGCGCCGCCCTCCGCCTGCCGCGCCCCCGGGCCGGCGCCGCCGCCACCGGCCTGTTCCTGGCCGCCCTCGCCCTCTCGGCCGCCACGATGCCGCTGACCGAACCCGCGGGCCCGGCCTCCGGCGCGGCGCAGGCGACCCCGGCCGGCCCGGCCCGCTGAGGACGACCGCGCGGATCGGCGGCGGGCCCCGCGGACCGAGGCAACCCGGACCCGCCCCGGATTGTTGTCCGCCCGGGCCTGGAGCGAGGCTCTGCGGGGAGGGGGCCATGGGACTTCTGGAATCGGCGATCGGCGGCGTGCTCGGTCAGGTGTTCGGCGGCCAGAGGCAGGGCTCCGGGGGGATGTCGCCCCTGGTGAAGGCCCTGCTGATGCTGCTGCTGGCCAAGGGCGCCAGCGGCGGCTTCGGCGACATCTTCGGGCGCGGCCGCCAGGGCGAGCCGGGGCCCGAGGCCGACCGCTCCGGCGGCGCCGGCCCCTACGGCCGCGATCCGGGCCAGCACCCCGCCGATGCCGGCGGGCGCGGCGACCCGGGCGACATCGGCGGCTTCGACCAGTCCGGCCAGCGCCGGGACACCGGCCCCGTGGATCCGTCCCTGCCGCCCGGCGATTTTTCGGACCTGTCCGGCATGCTCGACGGCCCGGGCCGGACCGGCGCCGCCCCGGCGCATCAGGACAGCTTCGGGCCGGGGGATGGAGAGGGCGATCTGGGCGGCCTCGACGGCCTGGTCGACCGCTTCCGCCAGGGGGGCCTCGGCGACGTGATCGACTCCTGGATCGGCCACGGCAGCAACCGCCCGGTGGCTCCGGCCCAGCTCGCCCAGGCGCTCGGCCCCGACACCCTCGACACCCTCCAGAGCCAGACCGGGATGGACCGCGAGACGCTTCTGTCCCAGTTGGCTCAGGCGCTGCCGGAGGTGGTGCACACGCTCACCCCGCAGGGGCGGGTGCCGGGGGCGGAGGAGCGGCGGGGGTGGTAAGAACCGTCGCCGCGCGGCCCTGCGCTCACAGGTGACGCGCGGTACGCCGCAAAAGATTAGTGCCTGTAGAGCGATTGATCTTGTATTATCGGTTAAATACCGATCTTTACTCGTGAAGAACGGAGTTTTCGCATCCTGAGGCGCTGCGCCACGGCCTCGAAGAGGGCCTTCCGGTAGTCCCGAGACGCCTGGAGGCCCCTTTAGGAAAGCGTCAGCCTTTTGCTGTCGCACCATCGATCCCAGATCACGGGACCCCATACGGCATCGCGTATCAGGGCCGCCAGGGATAGGCAGTCAGGAAGCGCATCTCGGTGGCGCTCGTCGCCTCCCAGACGCTGCGCAAGGAGATGTCGCGGCCATCTGGTGCCGTCATGAGTCCCTCGAATACGCGACGCAAGAGGCCGATGGGGCGGACTACGGCACGTCCCGGCCAGTGGTCGCGCGCGTGTTTCACCAGATCCGCGGCGAGCCGTTGTGGCTCCGCCGCCGTATAGCCGAATCCAAGCAGATACCTGGCCTTGGATGCACCGTCCGTGTGCGATGGGTTTAGCAGGTAGCTGTGACGATCTTGGGCCATTCGACGGTCCATATGATCGCTTCGCCGTCCTCGGTCACACCGGGGCGCGCTCGACCAATCGGATGTCCTTCGGTCGTACGGTCGCCAGGGCGCCGACCGGGGTCGGAAACTCGACGACGTAGGCCTCACCGCCGCGATAGACGCTGATGATCGTGCCTTCCGTCCCGGCCGCCAGCACATCGCCGTCGTCGCTGATGGCAGCAGCCGTCAGCGCTACCCGATCCAGATCTTGAAGATCCGCTCGTGGCTCTACCTGTCGAAACTGGTAGGCAAATTCCAACCTCATGGCATCATGATAGGCGTGCCACGGGATTACGCAACCGGGACGCCCAGAGTCGAGCAAAAGACGATCAGACCGTCTTGCCCGATCATGCCTTCACGCGCTGAAGATCTTCCCGGCTATCGATCGACCCGCCGCATCACCAAACTGGCATTCGTCCCACCGAATCCAAAAGAATTCGACAGCACCACGTCCACCTGCTTGCGCTTGGCCTCGAAGGGCACGAGGTCGATCTTGGTCTCGACGGAGGGGTTGTCGAGGTTGAGCGTCGGCGGGATCACGCCGTCGCGCAGGACGAGGATCGAGAAGATCGCCTCGACCGAGCCGGCGGCGCCGAGCAGGTGGCCGACCGAGCTCTTGGTCGACGACATGGTGGCCTGGGCGGCGGCATCGCCCAGGAGGCGCTCCACGGCCTTCAGCTCCAGCTCGTCGCCCATGGGCGTCGAGGTGCCGTGGGCGTTGATGTAGCCGATCTCGGCCGGGGAGATGCCGGCGCGCTTCACCGCGGCGCTCATGCAGCGGAAGGCGCCGTCGCCGTCCGGGGACGGGGAGGTGATGTGGTAGGCGTCGCCCGAGAGGCCGTAGCCGACCACCTCGGCGTAGATCTTCGCGCCGCGCGCCTTGGCGTGCTCGTACTCCTCCAGCACGACGATGCCGGCACCCTCGCCCATGAGGAAGCCGTCGCGGTCGCGGTCGTACGGGCGGGAGGCCTTCTCGGGGGTGTCGTTGAACCCGGTGGTCAGCGCCCGGCAGGCGGAGAAGCCGGCGATCGACAGGCGGTTGACCGGCGATTCGGCCCCGCCCGCCACCATCACGTCGGCGTCGCCCAGCGCCACAAGGCGGCTCGCGTCGCCGATGGCGTGGGCGCCGGTGGAGCAGGCCGTGACCACGGCGTTGTTCGGGCCCTTGAGGCCGTGGGCGATCGAGACCTGTCCGGAGGCGAGGTTGATGATCCGGCCCGGGATGAAGAACGGCGAGATCCGGCGGGGGCCCTTCTCGTGCAGGGTCACGGAGGCGTCGTAGATGCCGCCGATGCCGCCGATGCCGGAGCCGATCAGCACGCCGGTGGCGCACTGGTCCTCGTGGCTCTTCGGGTGCCAGCCGGCATCCTTCAGGGCCTCGTCGGCCGCCGCCATGGCGTAGACGATGAACGGATCGACCTTGCGCTGCTCCTTGGGCTCCATCACCGCGTCGGGGTTGAAGGTGCCGTCGGTGCCGTCGCCGAAGGGGACCTGCGCGGCGACCCGGCAGGGCAGGTCGGCGGATTCGAAGCCGCGGATCGGGCCGGCGCCGCTGTCGCCCGCGATCAGCCGGCTCCAGGTGTGCTCGACCCCGCTGCCCAGCGGCGTGACCATCCCCAGACCCGTGACCACCACCCGCCGCATAGCACTCGTCCCGTCTTGAAGCGCGTTCCCGCCGCCCACCGGCGCCGGACCCCAGGCCGTCTCTGAGGCCGTCTCTGGGGCCCCGTGGGGGCCGGCGCGCATCGTCTACAACCGCCGAAGGCGGATTCGGTCCCAGGGGGACCGATCACGCCTGCGAGCCTCAAACGCATAACGGCGCGGGGGCTGTTCCGCCTCGCCCGCGCCGCGTGAATCGAAAGGTCCCGGCGCCTCAGGCGGCGGAGTTCTTCTCCAGGAACTTCACGGCGTCGCCGACCGTCTGGATCGTCTCGGCCGCGTCGTCCGGGATCTCGACGTTGAACTCCTCCTCGAAGGCCATCACCAGCTCGACCGTGTCGAGGCTGTCGGCACCGAGGTCGTCGATGAAGTTGGCGCTCTCGACCACCTTCTCGGGCTCGACGCCCAGGTGCTCGACGACGATCTTCTTCACGCGCTCAGCGATATCGCTCATCGGTCTTCCGTCCTCGTCCTTTTGGTCTGTCAAACGTCTCGGGGTGGTGCCGTGGCCGCGTCGCGCCCCTGCGGGCTTGTTGACGGGCCGGTGACCGATCGCGCGTGCTTCGAGGTGAACCGGCGAGGCGAACCGTGATGCCCCCGCCGGGAGGCCTTGGACTGAAAACCCGCTGAACCGTCAACCCCCTGTGCGGCTGCGGGGGGTTGGTAGCACAGGGCTCCCGCCCTGGCGAGGGGCCGTTCAGAAACCCTTCATGGGTGTGGCACTTGCGTGTCGTCGGGCCGATTCGCGCCCGGCCGAGACCAGTATACGCGGTCTAGTACATCGCCATGCCGCCGTTCACGTGCAGCGTGTGGCCGGTGACGTAGCCGGCCTCCGCAGAGGCGAGGTAGAGGCAGGCCGCCGCCACCTCGGCGCCCTCGCCGAGGCGCCCGGCCGGCACCCGGGCCAGGATGGTCTCCCGCTGCTTCTCGTTCAGCGCGTCGGTCATGGGCGAGCGGATGAAGCCCGGCGCCACGCAGTTGACCGTGATCCCGCGCGAGGCGACCTCGGCGGCGAGCGCCTTGGTCAGGCCCACGAGCCCGGCCTTGGCGGCGGCGTAGTTGCCCTGGCCCGGATTGCCGGTGTTGCCGACCACCGAGCCGATGTTGACGATCCGCCCGAAGCGGCGGCGCATCATGCCCCGCACGGCGGCCCGCGACAGGCGGAAGGCCGCGGTGAGGTTGACCGAGAGCACCTGCTCCCACTCCTCGTCCTTCATCCGCATGAACAGGTTGTCCCGGGTGATCCCGGCATTGTTCACCAGGATGTCCAGGGGGCCGATCGCCGCCTCGGCGGCCGGCACGAGGCCCTCCACGGAGGTCGCGTCGGCGAGGTCCGCCGCCACGGGGCTCGCGCGGTCGCCGAGTTCGGCCGCCAGCGCCTCCAGGGCCTCCGGGCGCGTGCCCGAGAGCGCCACGGTGGCTCCCTGGGCGTGAAGCCCCCGGGCGATCGCCCGGCCGAGGCCGCCGGTGGCGCCGGTGACGAGGGCCTTGCGGCCGGAGAGATCGAACATGCGAAGATCCTCTGCAGTCAGAGCGCGAAGGCGGCGACGTCCGCGGGCGTGCCGATCGCGGTCGCCGACGCCTCCGGCGCGATGCGTTTGACGAGGCCGGTGAGCACCTTGCCGGCGCCGAGTTCGTAGAACCGGTCGACGCCCGCGGCCGCCATGGCGGCGACGCTCTCGCGCCAGCGCACCGTCCCGGTGACCTGCGCGACCAGGGCGCTGCGGATCGCCTCCGGGTCGGCGACCGGGGCCGCCAGGACGTTGGCGTAGAGCGCGACGCGCGGCGCCGTCAGTTCGACGGCGGCGAGCGCCCGGGCCATGGCCTCGGCGGCGGGGGCCATCAGGCGGCAGTGGAACGGCGCCGAGACGTTGAGCATCACGGCGCGCTTGATCCCGCGGGCGGTGGCGATGCCGATCGCCCGCTCCACCGCCGGCCGGTCGCCCGAGAGCACCACCTGGCCGCCGCCGTTGTCGTTGGCGACGTCGCAGACCGCGCCGCCGGATTCCTGCACGGCCGCCTCGGCCACCGACCGGGCGGTGTCGAGGTCGGTGCCGATCAGCGCCGCCATGGCGCCGGCGCCGGGAGCGACCGCCTCCTGCATCGCCGCGCCGCGCAGGTGCAGCAGCCGGGCGGCGTCGGCGACCGACAGGCTGCCGGCGGCCGCGAGCGCCGCGTATTCGCCGAGCGAATGCCCGGCCACGCAGGCCACGTCGCGGGTCAAGTCGAGGCCGCGCTCGGCCTCCAGCACGCGCAGGGCCGCGAGGCTCGCCGCCATCAGGGCCGGCTGGGCGTTGGTGGTGAGGGTCAGCTCCTCGGCCGGCCCCTCGAACATCAGCCGCGACAGGTTCCGGCCCAGGGCGGAATCGACCTCGTCGAGCACGGAGCGGGCCTGCGGGAACGCCTCGGCGAGCCCCTTGGCCATGCCGACGGCCTGGCTGCCCTGGCCGGGAAAGATGAGTGCGCGCATGTCCCGACGGCGGCGCCTCGACGCCGCCCCTCTCGACCTGTTGCGAAGGAACGGGGCCGAGTCGCACCGGTGACGGCGGGTGTCAACGATGCGGCGCACAATCCGTCGCGGGCCGTCGCGGGGCCGCTTCGCGCGGCGGCGCCCGGCACGGAAGCGCCGGGCAGGATCGCGCCCGGGGCCGATTGACAGGGCGCGGGCCCGGAGTCCGAGTCGGGCGGATCAACCCGAGTCGGGCGCGACGCGGACCCGGTCGATGCAGTCGAGCGCGGCCCGTCCTCCCCGGAACCCGCCACCGAGGCGGTGATGGAGGCGGCGGGGGCGACGGCCGCGTTCCTGCCCTCCGGCGACGGCGGCGCGGGACGCAGGCTCTGGGACGACCTCAGGCATTTCACCGCGATCAACGACACGATGCAGATCTCCCTCGCCTTCGTCAGCGCCGACGCCTTCGCGGCGTTGCCCGCCGAACGGCAACGACAGGTGCTCGAAGCGGCCCGCGAGACCGAGCGCGATCAGGTCGCGCTGCTTCAGGGCCGGACCGAGGGGAACTCCGGCGCGGTGACGGCGCAACCCGCTCTGCTTGTTGCACAACGGCATTCCGTGTAAGGATGCGGCCACACCCGACATCACCCGTCGCTCAAGTTGAGGAGCCGCCCCGCATGGCGCGCGTCACCGTCGAAGATTGCATCGAGAAGGTCGAGAACCGGTTCGAGCTGGTGCTGCTGGCGAGCCACCGGGCGCGCCTGCTCGCCGCCGGCGCCCCCCTCACCATCGACCGCGACCGCGACAAGAACCCGGTCGTGGCCCTGCGCGAGATCGGCGACGAGACGATCACCGCCGACGACCTCAAGGAACAGCTGATCCACTCGATGCAGAAATACGTCGAGGTCGATGAGCCGGAGGCCGAGACCGTGCCGCTGCTGTCGAGCTCGCCGGCCGCCGCCGCGGTGGCGCCGCAATCCTCCAGCGACGACGCGGCGGTCCAGTTCGACCGCATGAGCGAAGAAGATCTGCTGCGCGGCCTCGAGAACCTCGCCCCGCCGGTCGAGACCGACGACGAGGGCGAGTGAGCCCGGCCGCGTGGGTCTCGACACGCACGAGCTGAGTGAATCCGGACCCGGCGGAGACGCCGGGTTCTCTCGTTCCGAGCCCGCGGCGGCCTCCCCGCCAGGGGGGGCTGGCGCGGACGCCGCCGTTGCGGAACAATCGCGCGTGATCCGGACACCGCGCGCCCCCCAGGACCCGACCCCGTCCCGGCGGATGATGCGCCAGTACGAACTCGTCGAGCGGGTCAAGCGCTACAATCCGGCCACCGACGAGGCGCTGCTGAACCGCGCCTACGTGTACGCCATGCGGGCGCACGGCACGCAGAAGCGCGCCTCGGGCGACCCGTTCTTCGCCCACCCGCTCGAAGTGGCCGCGATCCTCACGGACCTCCACCTCGACGACGCCACCATCGTGGCCGCGGTCCTGCACGACACCGTGGAGGACACCGAGGCGACGTTGGAGGAGATCCGCCGGCTGTTTGGGCCGGAGATCGGCGCGCTGGTCGACGGGCTGACCAAGCTCAAGCGCCTCGACCTCGTCTCCAAGCAGGCGGCGCAGGGCGAGAACTTTCGCAAGCTGCTGCTCGCGGTGGCGGCGGACGTGCGGGTGCTGCTGGTCAAGCTCGCCGACCGCCTGCACAACATGCGCACGCTCCACCACATGCGCGACGACAAGCGCCGCCGCATCGCGCAGGAGACGCTGGACATCTACGCGCCGCTCGCCGGCCGCATGGGCATGCAGGAGCTGCGCGAGGAGCTGGAGGACCTGGCCTTCCGCAACATCGAGCCGGAGGTCTACGCCACCATCACCCAGCGGCTGGAGCGGCTCACCGCCAAGTCCGAGAGCGTGGTCGAGACCATAGCGCAGGTGCTGACGGAGAAGCTCGGCGCCCAGGGCATCACCGCCGAGGTCAGCGGGCGGCAGAAGCGGCCGTTCTCGATCTGGTCGAAGATGGAGCGCAAGTCGGTCGCCTTCGAGCAGCTCTCCGACATCTTCGGCTTCCGCGTGGTGGTCGACTCCGTGCAGGCCTGCTACGCCGCGCTCGGCATCGTCCATACCAGCTGGCCGATGGTCCCGGGCCGGTACAAGGACTACATCTCGACCCCGAAGCAGAACGATTACCGCTCGATCCACACCACGGTGATCGGGCCGAGGAGCCAGCGCGTCGAGCTGCAGATCCGCACCCGCGCCATGGACGACATCGCCGAATACGGCATCGCCGCCCACGCCCACTACAAGGACCTCGGCGCCGACCTCGCCAAGGAACCGGTGCGCGAGGGCAGCGTGCATCCGCGCCTGGCCGCCGAGAGCGGCGCCTATCAATGGCTGCGCCGGACCATCGAGCTCCTGGCCGAGGGCGACAGCCCGGAGGAGTTCCTCGAGCACACCAAGCTGGAGCTGTTCCAGGACCAGGTGTTCTGCTTCACCCCGAAGGGCCGGCTGATCGCCCTGCCGCGGGGCGCGACGCCGATCGACTTCGCCTACGCGGTCCACACCGACGTCGGCAACACCGCGGTGGGCGCCAAGATCAACGGCCGGATGGCGCCGCTCCTGCACGAACTCGCCAACGGCGACGAGGTCGAGATCAGCCGCTCGGACGGCGCCTCGCCCCCGGCGGCCTGGGAATCCCTCGTGGTGACCGGCAAGGCCCGGGCGGCGATCCGGCGGGCCACCCGGACCGCCGTGCGCCGGCAATATGCCGGCCTCGGCCGCCAGATCCTCGACCGGGCGTTCGAGCGCGCCGCCAAGACCTTCTCGGAGGACAAGCTGCGCGGGGCCCTGCCGCGTCTCGCCCGGGCCAGCACCGAGGACGTGTTCGCCGCGGTCGGGCGCGGCGAGATGTTCTCCGGCGACGTCGTCCGCGCCGTCTATCCGGACCATCGCGACGAGCGCCGGCCCTCCGCCTCGCAGGGCGCTGCCGGGGGCGCCGGCCGCCTCGTCCGCTCCGCCGACCAGACGATGCGCCTGACCTTCCCGGGCGCCGAAGGCGGGGCGGATGAGAACCGCAGCGACGCGATCCCGATCCGGGGCCTCGCGGGCGACCTGCCGGTGACCTTCGCGCCGAACGGCGGAGCGGTCCCGGGGGACCGGATCGTCGGCATCCTGACCCCTGGGGTCGGCGTCACCGTGTACCCGATCCAGTCGGCGGCGCTCGCCGCCTTCGACAACGAGCCGGAGCGCTGGCTCGACGTCCGCTGGGACACGGAGGGGCTCGGCGGCGAGCGCTTCCCCGCCCGGCTGGCGCTCAAGTCGATCAACGAACCCGGGGTCTTCGCCCAGATCGCCCAGGTGATCGCCGACCACGACGGCAACATCGACAACATCTCGATGAAGCGGCGCACCCAGGACTTCACCGACATCACCATCGACCTCTCGGTCTGGGACATCCAGCATCTCAACGCGATCATCGCGGAGCTGCGCGGCAAGCGCCCGGTCAACAGCGTGGAGCGGGTGAACGGCTGAGCCCGGCGGCAGGTGAGGCAAATCTCAGGTTGCCGAAACCGAATTCGTTAGATCGTCCCATCATTGTCTTGGCGACCGCGATGACGGTCCGGACCGGCCATCAGATCGCCGGGAATCGATCTTCGCGGGCACAGATCTTCCGATCTGCTTGACAAGCTCGCGTTTGGAACGAATGGTCCTGCGGCCTGGCGGCGGCTCAGCGGACTCGCGCCGCGTTTTTTCGCCCCCCATTGCAGACCGTCGAGCATCGTCCCGAAAGGTGGTTGCCGGCTTTCGGAAAAGGACGGCGCCTCACCGAAGATCCAGCGCATCACCCTGAATCCGAGATCCAGGACGATGCGCTCTTGACGCTTCACCGGGGTGTTCGGCCCCGGACCAAGCCTGACCGTTTCATCAAACGATTTCCCATCACCCCGTCTTTTCAGGATACGAACCGTCCATGACTGCGACTCAGCGCAGCGCCATCTTCATCGATGGCGCGAACCTCTACGCCACGACCAAAGCCCTCGGCTTCGACATCGATTACAAGAAGCTTCTCAAAGAATTTCAGTCTCGCGACAATCTTCTGCGCGCTTTTTATTATACGGCGATGATCGAAGATCAGGAATATTCCTCCATCCGCCCGCTGATCGACTGGCTCGACTACAACGGCTACCGCGTCGTGACGAAGCCCGTCAAGGAGTTCACGGACTCGATGGGCCGGCGGAAGTACAAGGGCAACATGGATATCGAGCTGGCGATCGATGCCCTCGAGCTGAGTGCCCACATCAATCACATGATCTTGTTCTCGGGCGACGGCGATTTCCGCTCCCTGGTCGAGGCGGTGCAGCGGCGCGGCGTGAAGGTGACGGTGATCTCCACCATCCAGACCCAGCCGGCGATGATCTCCGACGAGTTGCGGCGGCAGGCGGACGAGTTCGTCGACCTCTCGAGCCTCGCGAGCCGGATCGGGCGCGAGCCCGGGGAACGCCAGGCCCGGGCGGCCGGCGACGCGCCCAGCCGCTACCGCGGCGAGGGTCGGCAGAATCCGGGCCTCGAGAACCGCTACGGCATCCGCCAGCCGGAGGTCGAGGAGTAGGCCCTCAGGCGCCGGGCGCGTCGAGCCAGTCGAGCACCTGCCGGGCGCTGCGGTCCGGCGGGAAGACCGGGTAGAACAGGTGGCTGACCACGCCATCGTCGATCACCAGGGTGAGGCGGCGGAGCAGCACCTGGCCGCCGGCCTCGAAGACCGGCAGGCGCGCCGCCATCGCGAAGGCCCGGTGGGGGTCGGCGAGCAGCGGGAACGGCAGGCGCAGCCGCTCGGCCGCCTCGCGCTGGTAGGCGCTCGTCTGGCTGGAGAGGCCGTAGACCTGGGCGACGCCGCGGGCCTTCAGGTCGGCGTGATGATCGCGAAAGTCGCAGGCCTGCGGCGTGCAGCCCCGGGCGCCGGGGATCGCGTCCCAGTCGGGCGTGAGGCTCGGCAATCCCGGCTCGCCGGTGCGCGGATAGGCGTAGGCCACGGTGCGGCCCGGCAGCCGCGCCAGCGAGACCGTGCGTCCGTCGGTGGCGGTGAGCGCCACGTCGGGCAGCCGCATCCCGCGCAGATGGTCGGCCGCACCGTCGTCGACGGGGGCGGGGAGGTCGTCGGGCAGCACGTCGTGATTGGATGGCATGGGTCGCTCCGCGAAATCGCAGGCTCGGGACGCCGCACCGGCGGATCCGTGATCTTGGGACATCCCGCGAACGCAGCCAAGGCGATCGTCCCCGGGCCGTCGAGGCAGGCTCCGGCAATGGCCGCGCGCCGCTCACAAGAGGAGCGGGGGCGCCGGCCTCAGCCGCGGTCCCGCATCAGCCGGGCCCGGTCGCGCTGCCAGTCGCGCTCCTTGGCGGCCTCGCGCTTGTCGTGGGCCTGCTTGCCCTTGCCGAGCCCGAGTTCGACCTTCGCGCGCCCCTTGTCGTTGAAGTAGATCTTCAGCGGCACCACCGTGTAGCCCTGGCGCTGGGTCGCGCCGATCAGCTTGTCGATCTGCCGGCGGTGCAGCAGCAGGCGGCGCGGGCGCTTGGTGTCGTGGTTGAAGCGGTTCGCCTCCAGGTATTCCGGGATGTAGGCGTTGAACAGCATCAGGTCGTTGCCGGAGGGGCCCGCATAGGCCTCGCCGATCGTCGCCTTGCCGCCGCGCAGGGACTTCACCTCGGTGCCGGTCAGCGAGAGGCCGGCCTCGAGCGTGTCCTCGATCGTGTAGTGGTAACGCGCGGCGCGATTGTCGGCGACGATGCGCCGACTGGGCTCCGGTTTCGGGGCCATGTCGTGTGACTCTCCTCAGCCGTCCAGAAGGCCGGCATGACGCAGGGCCGCGTCCACGATGCGCTTCGTGGGCTCGGTCACCGGCACCAGGGGCAGGCGCAGCTCCGCGCTCATGTGCCCGAGGCGGGACAGCGCGTACTTCACCGGCGCCGGATTGGCCTCGGCGAACAGCCCGGCCTGGAGGGGAAACAGCCGGTCCTGTAGGGTCAGTGCCCTGGCGTAGTCGCCCGACAGCGTCGCCTCCTGCAGGTCGGCGCACAGGCGCGGGGCGACGTTCGCCACCACCGAGATGCAGCCGTGGCCGCCCTGGGCGTTGTAGCCGAGCGCCGTCGCATCTTCGCCCGAAAGCTGGAGGAAGCTCTCCCCCATGGCCTGTCGCTGCTGGCTGACGCGGTCGATCTTGGCGGTCGCGTCCTTCACGCCGGCGATGTTCTTCAGTTCGAAGAGCCGGGCCATCGTCTCGACGCTCATGTCGACGACGGAGCGCGGCGGGATGTTGTAGATGATGATCGGAATGCCGACCGCATCGTTGACGGCCTTGAAGTGGGCGTAGAGGCCCTCCTGCGTCGGCTTGTTGTAGTACGGCGTCACCACCAGGACGGCGTCGGCCCCGGCGCGCTCGGCGTGCTGCGCCCGCTCGACGGCTTCCGCGGTGGAGTTCGAGCCCGCGCCCGCCACGACCGGCACGCGGCCACCCGCCTCGTCGATGCAGGCCTCGACCACCCGGTCGTGCTCGGCATGGGTGAGCGTCGGGCTCTCGCCGGTGGTGCCGGTGGGAACGAGGCCGTGGCTGCCCTGCTCGATCTGCCAGCGCACGAATGCGCGGAATGCGGATTCGTCGAAGGCCCCGTCGCGGAACGGTGTTACCAGCGCGGTGAGCGAGCCACGCAGGCGTCTCCCGGTCATCTCGGTCATCTCAGGCGTCCCAAGGGATCTCGACGGGCATCGCGACGGGGGTCTCGGAACTCCCGGCGCCGCGCAGCTTACGGGCGCGGATCGGCAGACATAGGCGGTCGCGCCACGGGGCGCAAACGGATCGTCGCGACGGTTAACGTGATCTTAATAGTGGCCGCCCGATCCTCGACCTTTCCCGCTCCGGAGACCAGCAGGGGGGACTCGTGATCCGATCCGCGGCCTCGAATTCGGTCCCGAAGCGCACGTCCCTCGCCGCCGCCGCGCTGGTCGCCACCGTCGGCGTCGCGCTGGCGGGCCAGATCGGCCCGGAGGCGCCGGCGACGCAGGCGACGCCGCCCGCGAGCGATGCCGCCCTCTCCACCGCCCAGGTCCGCGGCGCGGAGGCCGAGAAGGCCGCCGACCCGGTCGCCGCCGACGCCCTGAAGCTCGATCCGGTCCACGCGACCGGGGGGGCCGACAAGGGCGAGGAACCCGCCCGGACGCTGCCCGCCGCGGCGGCGGCCTACGCCTCCGCCGACCCCGACGCCCCCGTGGCCTTTCCGCTGCCCGACGCCGCCGTCACCCCGGCGGCCCCGGTGCCCGAGGTGCCCGACCCCGGCCGGCCGAAGATCTCCGGCGACACCGACCCGACGCTGCTGCGCGGCGCCATCGACCTCTACCGCAAGGGCCGGGTCGCCGACGGCGACCGGATGCGCGACGGCTTCACCGACCCGGCCGCGAAGGCGCTGCTCGAATGGGTGGCGATCCGCGCGGGCGCCGGCATCGGCTTCGCCCGCACGGTGGCGTTCGCCCGCGCCAACCCGGACTGGCCGGCCGGCCCGCTGCTGCGCCGCCGGGCCGAGGAGGCGCTGCTCTCCGAGCGCAAGCCCCCGGCGACGGTGCGGGCCTTCTTCGCCACGGCGAAGCCGTCGAGCGCCCCGGGCAAGTTCGCCCTGGCGCTGGCGCTGCGCGCCGAGGGCTACGAGGGGGACGCCGCCGATATGGTGCGCGAGCTCTGGCGCGGCGAGAGTTTCGGGCGGACCCTGGAGGGCCGGGTGCTGGACGCCTTCCCGGACGTGCTGACCCGGGTCGACCACCGCTACCGGATGGAGCGGGCGCTCCTGAAGGACGATTGGGAGAGCGCCGGCCGGGCGGCGGGCTACGCGGGGGGCGTCTATGCCAGCCTCGTTCGCGCCCGCCGGGCCGTGGAGGACAAGTCGTCGGGGGCCGCCTCGGCCCTCGCCGCGGTGCCCCCGTCCCTGCGCGGCGACGCCTCCTACATCTTCTCCCGGGCGCAGTATTACCGTCGGGCCGACAAGCCCGAGGAGGCCGCCGCGATCCTCGCCGCGGCGCCGCGCAACCCGGACGTGCTGGTCGACGGCGACGAGTGGTGGGTCGAGCGCCGGATCGTCGCGCGCCGGCTCCTCGACCTCGGCGACGCCCGGACCGCCTACAAGGTCGCGAGCGACCAGACGGCGCGCACGCCGGAGAAGCGGATCGAGGCCGAGTTCCACGCCGGCTGGATCGCCCTGCGCTTCGCCAGCGATCCGGCCGCCGCCGCGCAGCACTTCGCGCAGGTGGCCTCCATCGCGGAGAGCCCGATCTCGGTGGCGCGGGCCGCCTACTGGCAGGGCCGGGCGGCCGAGGCGCTCGGCCAGACGGACGCGGCCAAGCGCTTCTACGAGCAGGCGGCCCTCCAGCCGATCGCCTATTACGGGCAGGTGGCCCGCGCGCGGCTCGGCCAGACCAGCCTGCCCCTGCGGGCGCCCGCGGACCTCGAAGGGTCCGAGCGTCAGGCCTTCGACGGTCGGCTCTACATCCGGGCGCTGCGCCTGCTCGGCGAGGCCGGGCTCAAGGAGCTGGCCCTGCCGCTCTACATCGACGCGGCGCGGGACCTTTCCGACCCGCGCGAGATCCAGGCGCTGGGCGACCTCGCCACCGAGATGAAGGATCCCCGCGCCCTGGTGGCGATCGGCAAGCTCGCGGTGCAGCGCGGCCTGCCCCTCGACGCCCACGCCTACCCGACGATCGGGATCCCGGCCTACGAGACCTTCACGGCGGTCCCGCAGGTGGAGCGGGCCATGGTGTACGCCATCGCCCGGCAGGAGAGCCAGTTCGATCCGCGGGCGCAGTCGGGCGTCGGCGCCCGGGGCCTGATGCAGATGATGCCGGCCACCGCCCAGCGCACCGCCCGCCGGGTCGCCGCGGCCTTCGACGTCGACCGCCTGACCAGCGATCCCGCCTATTGCGCCAAGCTGGGGCAGGCCCATCTCGGCGAGCTGATGGAGGATTGGCGCGGCTCCTACGTGCTGGCCTTCGCCTCCTACAATGCCGGCGGCGGCAACGTGAAGAAGTGGATCGACGCCTACGGCGACCCGCGCAGGGGCGACGTCGACGTGATCGACTGGGTGGAGCGCATCCCCTTCACGGAGACGCGCAACTACGTGCAGCGGGTCATGGAGAACCTTCAGGTCTACCGCTCCCGGCTCGACAGCCGCAGCGCCCTGCTGATCGACGGCGACCTCCACCGCGGGGCGCGGTAGCGGCCGGCCGGGACGCGGTCCCGCCGGGAAGGCCCGGCGCCGGGCATCCCGGCCGGGACGTAACCGGCCCGGCGGCGCGGCGAAGCTTCGGGTTGTGCTCAAGGCGTCGGGCTCACTAGAAGGTGGACCGGCCGATGTCGCAGGTCCGGAGCGCCGGCGCAGCCGAGAGGATCCACATGCTGTTGACGCGATTTGGGTGCGCCGCCGCCGTGAGCGCCGCCTTGGCCCTGTCGGCCGTTGCTCCCGTCCTGGCCCAGGAGGCCTCCACGGCCGAGCAGACCATCGATGTGATGAACACGCTGTTCGGCAAGCATCCGGGGGCGCGGGCCAACCACGCCAAGGGCTTGGTCGCCGAGGGCAGCTTCACGCCGTCACCCGAGGCGGCCAAGATCAGCAAGGCCTCCCTGTTCCAGGGGCCGGCGGTGCCCGTGACGGTCCGGTTCTCGGACGCGACCGGCATCCCGACGATCCCGGACGGCGCGGCCAACGCGAACCCGCACGGCCTGTCGCTCAAGTTCAAGCTCGGCGACGGCTCCGAGATGGACGTCGTCACCAACGCTCTGAAGTACTTCCCCGTCGCCACCGGGGAGGAGTTCCGCGACCTTCTGAAGGCGGTCGCCGCGAGCGGGCCGGACGCCGCCCACCCGACCGCGCTGGAGCGCTTCGCCAGCGCCCACCCGGCCGCCGCCACCGCGGGCGGGACCGCCAAGACTCCGTCGAGCCTCGCCCGGCAGACCTACAACGGCGTCAACGCCTTCATCCTCGTCGACAAGGACGGCAAGCGTCAGCCGTTCCGCTTCCGCATCGAGCCGGTGCAGGGCGAGGAGATCCTGCCCCCCGAGGAGGCGGCCAAGCGCGACCCGAACTTCCTGATGGCGGAGATCGGCCCGCGCATCGCCAAGGAGCCGGCGAAGTTCCGCGTGCTGGCCCAGCTCGCCGCCCCGGGCGACCCGACGAACGACGCCACCAAGCCCTGGCCGGACGACCGCAGGACGGTCGACCTCGGCACGCTGACGGTGACGAAGGCCCTGCCGGACAGCGCCGAAGCCGAGAAGGCGCTGCTGTTCATGCCGAACAATCTCACCGACGGCATCGAGGTGTCGGACGATCCGCTGATCGACGCCCGCGTCCAGGCCTACGCGGTCTCGTTCAGCCGCCGCTCGCAATAGGGCGCGCCAGAGGCCGGAGCCGATCGGGACGCTCCGACCGCCGCCTCGGGACGACGGGGTGGGCTCGGGGAACCCCCTCGAGGGTCTCGCCCCGCCGCCGATCGATCAGCGCGCCGTTCCGGCCGCCGGGGCGGCGGGCGGCTTCGGGTCTCCGGTCGGCGCCTTGCCGGTGCGGGCGCCGTCCTTGACGGCCCCGGTGCCCGACAGGCCGCCGGCCCCGACGCTGGTGGTGGAACCGGCGCCCTCCTTGCGGGAGGCGGCCGACGGCGTCGCCCCCTGTCCTTCGGCTGCACCCGCGTTCCCGGCCGCGCAGGTGAGGATCGCCGCGGCGAACAGGATCGTGCGATAAGGTGCGCTCACGGGGCCTCCACGGGTCCAGGCTGCGGGCCGGTCCGGCGGGCCCGCCGGACCAACCGGGCGCGCGCGGGAGCGTTCCCCCCGGACCCGGGGCGGAGCCCTCCCGCCTACCGCCGGGGCGCGGCGCCCGTCGCCGCACGGCTGAGGCGCAGGAGCAGCGTGCTCAGGCTGCGGGCGCAGGCCTCCGTGCTGCGGCCCTCCGTGGTGATGGTCAGGTCCGGCCGCTCCGGGGCCTCGTAGGGGGCCGAGACGCCGGTGAAGTCCGGGATCCGGCCGGCGCGGGCGAGCCGGTACAGGCCCTTCGGGTCGCGGGCCTCGCACAGGCCGAGCGGCGTGTCGACGAACACCTCCAGGAACGGGATGTCCCCGGCGATCCGCCGGGCCAGAGCCCGGTCTGCACGACAGGGCGAGATCAGCGACACGATCACCACCGAGCCCGCCTCGGCCATCAGCCGCGCCACCTCGGCGGTGCGCCGGACGTTCTCCGATCGGTCCTTGGGGGTGAAGGTCAGGTCGGCGTTGAGCCCGTGGCGGAGGTTGTCGCCGTCGAGGACGGCGCTGTGCCGGCCGGCCGCGACCAGCGCCCGGTCGGCGGCACCCGCGAGGGTCGACTTGCCGGCCCCCGACAGGCCGGTCAGCCACGCGATCACCGGCACCTGGCCGAGGCGGTTCCAGCGCTGCTCCCGGGGCTGGAGGTCGTGCCGCGTGACGTTGGCCGGGATCTTCCGCACGACGCCCATATCCACCGCCAGCGGTCGCATCCGCGGGCGCCCGTCTTCGGGAAAGTTCAGTCTGATCAGAGGCTTGGCTTGCGGCATGCTAGGGCACCCGCCAGCCCGGGAAGCCGAGGACGTCGCCGAGGCGCTCCTTGGCCTCCTCCAGGACGTAGCCCGCCCGCCGCCGCCAGGCGGCTGGCGCCCGGAAGGCGGCATGCGCCATCCCGGCCTTCACCAGCGCGTCGACCACGTCCTCGGTCTCCGGCGCGATCGGTCCGGCCGCCAGTTCGTTCGGCGGTGCCGCGGGGGCGGGCTCGACCACCGCGTCCCAGGGCCGGCCCCAGCAGGACGCGGCGAAGCGCGCGTTCGAGGCCGCGAAACGCGCGGCGACCCGGGCAAGGCCGTGCGGGGCGTCCCCGCGGAACCGCTCCCCGTCGAGGCCCCGCGCCCAGGCCCAATCGTCCAGGAAATGGCCCAGCCGTCGCGGATGCCCGATCACCTGCCGGTGCACGCCGAGCCGGTACAGCCGGCGCGCCGCCTCGACCGCGATGGGTCCGGAACTCTGGTTCGTCCGGTACTCCAGGTCGGCCGGACCCAGAAGCGGCGCGAGTCGCGCGCCCAGGCCGAGACCGTCGATCAGCCGCTGGAGCAGCGGCGCACCGGATCGGCGGTCCCGATAGGGGATCGCGACGACCCGCCCCGCCGAGGCCCGGCGCCAGGGTTCGAGGCGGGCGGCGTAGTCGTACCGTCCCGAGGCGCCCTCGATCCGCAGGAAGCCGCGGAAGGTGCGGCCCTCGAAGACGACCTGCGTCCGCAGGGCGTAGGCCGAGGCCAGCTGCTCGCCCTGCGGCTTGACCACGACAGCCGTCTCCAGGGCGAAGCCGCGCCCCGCGAAGACCGACCGTAGGGTTTCCGGCACGCGCCAGAGCGGTCGCTGCACGGAGAAATCCTCGTACGACAGCAGGACCGTGTCCGCCCGGGTGGTGGCGAGGATCGCGTCGAGTCGTGCGAGGGCGTCGCGACTCTCCGCGGCGGGGCGGCGCCGGTCCAGGGCCTGGCCGAGCCGGAAATGGTTGACGTCGCCGCCGTCCGGGGACCCCGGCGGGGCGAGGGCCGGGTAGCAGATCCCGACGGAGTCGAGGCGCGGCCTGAGGCGGGCCAGGACCTCCTGGAACGAGGTGGAGCCGGTCCGTGGCATCCCGATATGGACGATTGCGCGACGCACGTGTGCGGTCGACCTCGCTGGACTTCATGATGACGGCCAGTTCTCAGCCCGGCAGAGCACAGTCCACGCCTGCCACGAGGTGGCGGACGTCTCGGGCAGGACCCGGCCAAGTCCGTCATCACGGTCCGATCACTGGAACGCGACTGGAAATAGCCAAGCTCCGTTTCTGGCCTATTTCAGGGTCCGTCCGATGCGAGGGCCGGCCTCGGCGCGACCGGATCCGGACGCGTGCGCTCGGTGCGGATGCGCGTGAACGCCGTCACCCGTGGCGAGGCCATACGCCGCCACGGCCACGGGCGGGCGGCGACACGGGTTCACGCGCGGGAGACGGGATTCCTCCCGTCTGTCGATCTCGACCCGAGCGGGAGAGGCGTCCTGGCGCGCTCCGTCAACGGGGGCCGCCGTCATGGCGCGATGCGCCCTAGCGCCCGGCCTCTTCACCGGCGCGCCGGAGCAGGAACACCCCCTGCGCGCCGAGGAGGTTCCAGACCCACCAGGGCATCGAGAACCGCATCGGCCGGCCCCGGGCGTTCAGCGCCGTGGCGTGCTCGATCCGGGCGCCGATCAGCCGGCAGAGCCCGACGAAGTCGCGGATGGTGCAGTGGTGGATGTTGGGCGTCTCCCACCACGCGTCCGGCATGATCTCGGTGATCGGCATGCGCCCGCGTAGGGCCAGTTCGGTCCGGACCCGCCAATGCCCGAAATTCGGGAACGAGATGATCACCTGCCGGCCGATCCGCAGGAGGTGCTCCAGCACCACCCGGGGATTGCGCGTCGCCTGGATGGTCTGGGACAGGACGACCACGTCGAACGCCCCGTCGGGGTAGTTGGCGAGGTCGGTGTCGGCGTCGCCCTGGATCACCGACAACCCCCGGGCGAGGCAGGCGTTCACGCCCTCGCGCGACAATTCGATCCCGCGCCCGTCGATGCCGCGGCGGTCGCGCAGCAGCGCCAGCAGCGAGCCGTCGCCGCAGCCGATGTCGAGAACCCGGGCGCCCGCCGGCACGAGGCCCAGCACCACGATGTGGTCGACCCGGGGACCGTTGCCCTCGCCGGTATGAGGGAGGGCGTCGGCGCTCTCCCAGGGGACGGCGTGGTCGACCGCGTCGCTCACAGGCCGCGCGCCCGGGCGGCGGCGTCGATGAAGCCGCGGGCGGCGGAGAACATCGCCGGCTCGTCGAGCAGGAAGGCGTCGTGGCCCTTGTCGCTCTCGACCTCCACGAAGGCCACCGGCGCCGCGGCGGCGTTGAGCGCGTGGACGATCGCCCGGGAGTCGCGGGTCGGGAACAGCCAGTCCGACGTGAACGAGATCACGCAGAAGCGGGTCTTGATGCCCCGGAACGCGTTGGCGAGCACGCCGCCATGGTCCTCGGCGAGGTCGAAATAGTCCATCGCGCGGGTCAGGTAGAGATACGCGTTGGCGTCGAACCGCTCGACGAAGCTCAGCCCCTGGTGGCGCAGGTAGCTCTCGATCTGGAAGTCGGCGTTGAACGAGAAGGTCGGCGCCGAGCCGCCCTGGAAGCGGCGGCCGAACTTCCGGTGGAGCGCCGGTTCCGACAGGTAGGTGATGTGCGCGCCCATCCGGGCGACGCCGAGCCCCTTGGCGGGCCGCGTGCCCGCCTCGAGGTAGCGCCCGTCGGCCCAGGCGGGGTCGGCCATGATCGCCTGCCGGCCGACCTCGTGGAACGCGATGTTCTGCGCGGAGTGGCGGGCGCCGGTGGCGATCGGCATCGCGGCGAAGACCCGCTCGGGGTAGAGCGCCGCCCATTGCAGCACCTGCATCCCGCCCATCGAGCCGCCGATGCACAGGAACAGGTCGGGGATGCCCAGATGCTCCAGCAGCATCGCCTGGGCGCGGACCATGTCGCGGATCGTCACCAGCGGGAAATCCAGCCCGTAGGGACGACCCGTGGCCGGGTCGACGGAGGCCGGGCCGGTGGAGCCCATGCACGAGCCGATGACGTTGGAGCAGACGACGAAGTAGCGGTCGGTGTCGATCGGCTTGCCGGGGCCGACCAGCGTCTCCCACCAGCCGGGCTTGCCGGTGAGCGGGTGCGTATGGGCGAAGTACTGGTCGCCGGTGAGCGCGTGGCAGATCAGCACCGCGTTCGAGCGCGCGGCGTTGAGCGTCCCGGCGGTCTGGTAGGCGATCTGGAAGGGCGCGAGTTCGACGCCGGCATCGGTCAGCAGCGGCGCGTCGGTGCCGAAGCACGCGACCGGGCTCTTCGGCATCGGGGTTTTGGGGTCGAGCGCCTGCGGGCGCTCGGAGGCGCGCCGGGCCGGCTCGTCGATCGGGTCCGGCCGCAGGGCCGTGTCCGGTTGGGTGTCCATGGCGGGTCTTGACGACCGTGTATCCGGGCCGGTCCGAACCGGGAGAGCACGGTGTCGCCTGACGCGCCGCACTCGCCCGACGCGGCCAGCGATGGTGGGAGGTAATGCCCCGCGGGGCGAGCGTCAACGCGCCGGGGCGGGCGGGTCGCTCACAAGAACGGCGCGGCCATCACCGCCAGTCCCAGCGCCGGCAGGCCCAGGGCCAGAGCCGCGCGGGCATCCAGCCGGTCGGCGCGGATCCCGGCCCGCCAATGGCGGCTCGCCGCGCTCTCGATCGTGATCCCGGCCAGCACGAGCGCGCAGCCGAGCAGGGCCTGTATCGAAACCATCGCCATTCCACCCCGCCGCGGCGCCTTGCGGCACCCGAATCTGGCTGGGCAATCCCGTCCGGTACCGGGCGGTTCCTCAGCGGATCGCCGCCGCGCAGGCCACGAAGATGAGGGCGGCGCCGGCCGCCGTGATGCAGCCGTTCGACCAGGAGGCGGCGTCGACGCGGCGGAGACGGCAATCCGCGGCGACGGACGTGAGGATCCCGATCAGGAACAGGCTGCAAGGGATCAGGTCACCGGGCATAGTCGATCCGCCATGGAGGATGCGGGGCGCGACACGCCCGACGCGCCCCTTTCTCCCGGTTCAACAGGCCGAAACGTGGCGAGTGCCCCGCGGCATTTGCGCGTCGCGGTTTTTCCGCGCCGGCCGCGGGCGGATCCTGGGTCTCAGCGCTGGGGCGAGGCTGGCCCCGTGTCGAAATCCTCCGGTCCCATGTCCAGGAGGTCGTTCGGCGTCGCGGTCCGGTCGTAGGATTGGCTCGCCGCGGCCTCGATCGCCGCCTGGTTGCGGGCGAACAGCTCCAGCGGCGCGAGGTCCGGCTCGCCGCCGAAGCGCTGGCGCATCACCGGGATCGGCACGTCGATGCCGATCACGCGCTCGCCGTTCGTCATCGCGAAGCGGATCAAGGATTCGTCGGCGGGCAGGATGTGGGCGCCGCCGTCCAGGTAACGGGTGAGGGGCATGGGATCGCTCCGTCTCGCGGAAGGACGAATCCTTGGACAGGTAGGGCGACGCGACTGCGCGCACATGGACGCGCGCCCAGGGATCGGCGCGCGCGTGACGGGGCGGCGTCCTCCCCGCGGGGGGCGACCGGGTTCATCGGCGGAGGAAATGCTGTAGACGGACGCGGACCACTCAACCCCGCACGCGCATTCTCGAGTCGCACCGCCATGGCCGCCCCCACCCTCGCCCGTCCGGAACCGCGCCCCGGGATCCTGGCGATCGACACCTACGTGCCCGGCAAGAGCGGGCGGCCCGGCGGCGGCAAGGTCCACAAGCTCTCGTCCAACGAGACGCCGCTCGGACCGAGCCCGGCGGCGCTCGCGGCCCTACACGCGGCCACCGCCAAGCTCGAGACCTACCCGGACGGCCGCGCCACGCAGCTGCGCGCGGCCATCGCCAGGCGCTACGGGCTCGACCCGGAGCGGATCGTCTGCGGCGCGGGCTCGGACGAGTTGCTGTCCCTGCTGGCCTACGCGTATGGCGGGCCGGGGACCGAAGGGATCTATTCGGAGCACGGATTCCTGGTCTACCGGATCGCCATCCTGGCCTCCGGCGGCGAGCCCGTGGTGGCCCCGGAGCGGAACCTCACCGCCGACGTCGACGCGATCCTGGCCCGGGTCACGGACCGGACCCGGATCGTCTACGTCACCAACCCCAACAACCCGACCGGCACCTACCTGCCGTTCGACGAGATCCGCCGCCTGCACGCCGGCCTGCCGCCGCACGTGCTGCTGGTGATCGACGGCGCCTACGCCGAGTACGTGCGGGCGAACGACTATTCGGCCGGGCTCGAACTCGCGCTCGAATCCGAGAACGTCGTGATGACCCGGACCTTCTCGAAGATCCACGGGCTCGCCGCCGTTCGGATCGGCTGGATGCTGGCCCCGGTCCACGTGGCCGACGCGGTCAACCGGATCCGCGGGCCGTTCAACGTCTCGGGGCCGGCGATCGCCGCGGGCTCGGCCGCCATCGCCGACGAGGCCCACATGGCCGCGGCCGCCGCCCACAACGCCGAGTGGCTGCCGAAGCTCACCGAGGGCGCCCGGGCCCTCGGCCTGACGGTGACCCCGAGCGTCGCCAACTTCGTGCTGATCCATTTCCCCGACGCGCCGGGCCGCTCGGCCGCCGACGCCGACGCGTTCCTGACCGAGCGCGGGCTGATCACCCGGCGCGTCACCGCCTACGGCCTGCCCAACGCCCTGCGGGTGACCGTGGCGGGGGCCGAGGCCAACGAGGCCTTCCTGGCGGCGCTCGGCGACTTCGTGCGGGGCGCGCATGCCTGAGACCGGAACCCCGCCCATCGGCCGCCTCACCATCGTCGGGCTCGGGCTGATCGGATCCTCGATCGCCCGCGCCGCCCGGCGCTACGGCCTCGCCCGCACCATCGTGGCCGTCGACCGCGACGCCGCCGTCCGCGCCCGGGTCGGCGAGCTCGGCATCGCCGATCTCGTCACCGGCGATCCGCAGGCGGGCGCCACCGATGCGGACCTAGTGATCCTGTGCGTGCCGGTCGGCGCCATCGGTGCGGCGGCGGCCGAGCTGGGGCCGTATCTCAAGCCCGGCGCAATCGTGTCGGATGTCGGGTCGGTCAAGGGCGCCGTGGTCGCGGCGATCCAGCCGCACCTGCCGGCGGGCGTCGCCCTGGTCCCCGGCCACCCCATCGCCGGCACCGAGTTCTCGGGTCCCGATGCCGGCTTCGCGACCCTGTTCACCAACCGCTGGTGCATCCTGACGCCCCCCGAGGGCACCGACCCGGCGGCCGTGGAGCGGGTGCGGGCCCTGTGGGAGGGCATGGGCGCCAACGTCGAGACCATGAGCGCCGAGCACCACGACCACGTGCTCGCCATCACCAGCCATCTGCCGCACCTGATCGCCTACAACATCGTCGGCACCGCGGCCGACCTCGAATCGGCGACCCAGTCCGAGGTGATCAAGTTCTCGGCCAGCGGGTTCCGCGACTTCACCCGCATCGCCGCCTCGGACCCGACCATGTGGCGCGACATCTTCCTCAACAACCGCGAGGCGGTGCTGGAGATGCTCGGCCGGTTCAACGAGGACCTGTCGGCGCTCGCCAAGGCGGTGCGCTGGGGCGACGGCGACGCGCTGCACGCGATGTTCACCCGCACCCGGGCGATCCGGCGCAGCATCGTCCAGCAGGGTCAGGAGACCGCGGCCCCGGATTTCGGCCGGCCGCGGCCACCGGAGGAATAGGGGGTTGGCCGACCCGCGGGTTCACACCGCACCCGTTGCAGAAGAGGCGCAATCGACTCCACGCGTCTCCCTCCTGCCTCTGCGGGGGAGGGGGGGCCGGCCGTAAGGCCGGGTCGGGATAGGGGCAGCGCAACGGTTCAGGACGTGAGGCCCGCCGCGACCCACCCGGCACCGTCGCTCCCCTCTCCCGACCCCCTTCGGGGCCATCCTCCCCCGCAGAGGCGGGAGGGAGGGCGCCTTACTCCGTCACCGAAGCGGCAGATGGTGCCCCCAGCCTCACGCCGGCGGACGGTTGACCAGCGCCGGCTGCGGCGCCGTCCGCTCCGGGAACAGGCTGCGCAGGGCCTCCAGCTTCGGCGCATCGTTTGCGGCGATGTAGGGGTGGCCCGGGTGCAGGGCCATGAAGTCCTGGTGGTAGGCTTCCGCCGGGTAGAAGGCCGCGCCGGGCTCGATCCGGGTGGCGATGGGCTTCGCGTAGGCCTTGGTCGCGTCGAGCTGGGCGATGTAGGCCCGCGCCACCCGCGCCTGCTCGGGATCCTGCGGGAACAGCGCCGAGCGGTATTGCCGCCCGGTATCGGGTCCCTGCCGGTCGATCTGGGTCGGGTCGAGCGCCACCGAGAAGAAGATCCGCAGGAGCTCGTCGTAGCGGATCACCGCCGGGTCGTACGTGACCGCCACCGCCTCGGCATGGTCGGTGCCGCCGCCGCTCACCGTCCGGTAGTCGGCGTCCGCGCGGCTGCCGCCGGCGTAGCCCGAGACCGCGCCGCCCACCCCGCGCACGTGCTGGAACACCCCCTGCACGCCCCAGAAGCAGCCGCCCGCGAACACCGCGACGCGCGCGCCGGGCGCCTCCGTCGCGTGGGTCGCGGCCTCCGGCAGGCGCCGGGGCGCCTCCTCGGCGAAGGCCGGCAGGCGGGGAAGGAGCACGGCCCCGGCGAGGCCGAGCCCGAGGGCCGCCCCGAGAAGCGGGCGGCGCAGGATCGAGGCAGTTGTGTCGCGAAGGGCCATGATCATCCCCGTGGGCCGTCCTCTGGACCTGACTGCCTGTTCGTCCAGCGGACCACCTCGGTTACGAGTCGCGCGGCACGAGGCTCAGGGACGCATTGCGACGGCGCCCGCTTGGGTCTAGGCACCCGGCAACAGATCGACTTCCGCGCGCAGGATCCGTCCCGTGACCATCGCCCCCGAGCCCAACTCCTTCCGCACCGGCCCCGACGAGCGCGGCCGCTTCGGCATCTTCGGCGGCCGCTTCGTCGCCGAGACGCTGATGCCGCTGATCCTCGAACTGGAGGCGGCCTACGAGGCGGCCAAGACGGATCCGACCTTCCAGGCCGAGATGGTGTCCTACGGCACCCACTATATCGGCCGGCCGAGCCCGCTCTACTTCGCCGAGCGCCTCACCGAGCACCTGCGCGCCAAGGCGCCGGCCGGGCAGGGCGCCAAGGTCTATTTCAAGCGCGAGGAGCTGAACCATACCGGCTCCCACAAGGTGAACAACGTGCTGGGCCAGATCCTGCTGGCCCGCCGGATGGGCAAGCCGCGGATCATCGCCGAGACCGGCGCCGGCCAGCACGGCGTCGCCACCGCGACCCTCTGCGCGCGCTTCGGCCTCAAGTGCGTCGTCTACATGGGCGCGGTCGACGTCGCCCGGCAGGCGCCCAACGTCTTCCGGATGAAGATGCTCGGCGCCGAGGTCATCCCGGTGGAGTCCGGCACCAAGACCCTCAAGGACGCGATGAACGAGGCCCTGCGCGACTGGGTCACCAACGTCGCCGACACGTTCTACTGCATCGGCACGGTGGCGGGCCCGCACCCCTACCCGGCGATGGTGCGCGACTTCCAGTCGGTGATCGGCCATGAGACCCGGGCGCAGATGATCGCCCAGGAGGGCCGGATCCCGGATTCGCTGATCGCCTGCATCGGCGGCGGCTCCAACGCCATGGGCCTGTTCCACCCGTTCCTGGACGACCGCGAGGTCGAGATCTTCGGGGTCGAGGCCGCCGGCCACGGGGTCGAGTCGGGCCTGCACGCCGCCTCGCTCACCGGCGGCAAGCCCGGGGTGCTGCACGGCAACCGCACCTACCTGCTGATGGACGCGGACGGGCAGATCGCCGACGCGCACTCGATCTCGGCCGGCCTCGATTATCCCGGCATCGGCCCCGAGCATTCCTGGCTGCACGAGATGGGCCGGGTCAAATACCTCTCGGCCACCGACGCCGAGACCCTGGAGGCGTTCAAGCTCTGCTCGATGCTCGAGGGGATCATCCCGGCCCTGGAGCCCGCCCACGCGCTGGCCCGGGTGGTGGATCTGGCGCCGCAGCGCCCGGCCGATCACCTGATGGTGCTCAACATGTCGGGTCGCGGCGACAAGGACATCCCGCAGGTCGCGGAGATTTTCGGGACGAAGCTCTGAGGGCGGCCCAGCGCCCGGATCTCGTCGTGCGGCCGCCGCGTCGCCCTTACCCGGCCTCGATGTCGGTGAGCGGGACGGCGTTGCCCGTGTCGGGCAGCGGGGTTGGGCAGGCGGGCACAGGCGTGGGCGACGTGATCCCCGAAGTTGAGACCGGCGGGATGTCGGCGGCCGCGGGGCCTCAGCGCACCGTCACCTGATCCCGGATCCGCTCGTAGACCGGCCGGCTGAGCACCCGCTTCGACAGGAGCTGGTCCACCGACGTGTAGGGGCGCTTGGCGACGATCGCCCGGCCGATGGCGCCCCCGCCCCGCAGGCGGTTGAGATCCGCCACCGAGGCGGTGTTCAGGTCGACCACCGCCAGCGCCCGGGGTCCGGCATTGTCCTCGGCCTTGTCGATCTCGGCCTGGGCCGCCGCCTCCGGTCCCTGGGGTTGCTCCTGGGGCTGGGCCGCCGCCTCCGGATCTGCCGGGAAGGCGAGGGCGTCGGACGGCATCTGGCTCGGGGCGGCGGGCCCCGCGACGCTCCGCGGCGCGGGCGGCTCCCGCGCGGGCTCGGCCGCCGCGGGCGGGGCTGGCGCCTGGATCGGTGGCGGCGTGGCCGGCTGGACGACGGCCGGCGGCTCGGCCATCGCGGAGGGCGCGGACGATACGGGGGCCGGGACCGGGCTCGGCAACAGGAACTGCACCACGGCCGCGAGGATACCGGCGACGATGAGCAGGACCGAGACTCTGAGGATTGCAGGACCGCTGAGCACGCACCACTCGACGAGGATTAAAACACTATCATGTTCCCACTTATGCTGTCCTTGAGGGTCAACCAACTGGCTATTCCATTCAAGCACGAAATCGCCGGGGAATGACCGGTCAGGCGCCGCGCCTGGGTGAGCGCTTCGGTGCGCTGCGCTACCTCCCCACGCTGGTCCGGGAAATCGCGGCGGCGAGCCCGCGCCTCCTGGCCGCGAGCCTGGCGTTGCGCCTCGCGGCGGCGTGCCTGCCGGTCCTGTCGCTGTACCTCGCCAAGCTGATTCTCGACGGGATCGTGGCCGCGCACGCAAGGCCGACCCCGGAGATCGGATTCACCGACTGGCTCGCCGATCCGGGCCGGGAGCGGCTCGCCTGGCTGGTGGCGGCCGAACTCGGCCTCGCCCTGACCTCGGACCTCACCGGCCGCCTCACGAACCTCACCGAGACCCTGATCGGCGACCTCTACGCCAACGCGGCCTCCCTGCGGCTGATGGCGCATGCCGCCGCCCTCGACCTCGCGCAGTTCGAGGACAGCGCGCAGCAGGACCGGCTGGAACGGGCGCGGCGGCAGGTCAGCGGGCGCACCGGGCTCATCGCGACGGTGTTGGGGCAGCTTCAGGCGCTGGTGACGCTCGCCTCCCTGGCGGCCGGCGTGGCAGCCTTCGCGCCCGGCCTGGTGGTGCTGATCGGCGCCGCCCTGGTGCCGGCCCTTCTCAACGAATGGCACTTCACCAAGGCCGGCTATCGCCTGGCCTGGATCCGCAGCCCGGAGCGGCGCCGGCTCGACTACCTGCGCTACCTCGGCGCCAGCGTCGAGACCGCCAAGGAGGTCAAGCTCTTCGGCCTGTCGGGCTACGTCACCGGCCTCTACGCGGCCGTGGCGCACCGTCTGCTCGCGGAGAACCGGGGGCTCGCCGCCGCCCGGGCGCGCTGGGGCTTCGCCTTCGCGAGCCTCGGGACGCTCGCCTACTACGCCGCCTACGCGGTGATCGTCTGGCGCACGGTGGCGGGCTCGTTCTCGGTGGGCGACCTCGCCTTCCTGGCCGGCGCCTTCCAGCGCCTGCGCGGCGGCATCGAGGGGCTGCTGCTGGGCCTCACCCAGATCACCGGCCAGGCGCAATACCTCGACGACTTCTTCTCGTTCTTCGCGATCCAGCCGCAGATCCGGTCGCCGGCGCGCCCGGTGCCGGTGCCGCGCCCGATCCGGGAGGGGCTGGTCTTCGAATCGGTCGGCTACCGCTATCCCGGCACGCAGACCTGGGCGCTGCGCGACCTGTCCTTCACGGTACGGGCCGGCGAGACCGTGGCGCTGGTCGGCGGCAACGGCGCCGGCAAGACCACGATCGTCAAGCTGATGACCCGGCTCTACGACCCACAGGAGGGCCGCGTGCTCCTCGACGGGGTGCCGCTGCCGGACTACGATCTCGCCGCCCTGCGGGCGCGGATCGGCGCGATCTTCCAGGACTTCGTCCGCTTCGATCTCACCGCCGGCGAGAACGTGGCGGTCGGCCGGATCGAGGCCCTGGCGGACGACGCCCGCATCGCGGCCGCCGCCGCCCGCGGCCTCGCCGCCCCGGTGATCGAGCGCCTGCCCGAGGGTTACGCCCAGCCGCTCGGCAAGCGCTTCGCGGGCGGCCTCGATCTCTCCGGGGGCGAGTGGCAGAAGATCGCCCTGTCCCGGGCCTACATGCGCGAGGCCGGGATCCTGATCCTCGACGAGCCGACGGCGGCCCTCGACGCCCGGGCCGAGCACGACGTCTTCGCGCGGTTCCGGGAGCTTTCGGCGGGCCGCACCGCGGTGCTGATCTCGCATCGCTTCTCCACCGTGCGCATGGCGGACCGGATCCTGGTCCTGGAGGGCGGCCGGGTTCTGGAGGAGGGCAGCCACGCCGCCCTGATGGCGCGGGGCGGGCGCTACGCGGAGCTGTTCACCCTGCAGGCGGAGGGCTACCGGTAGGGGCGCGCCGCGGCCGTGCCGCCGCGCGGGCCGTCCTGGCGGTGCCCCGAGGCCGGACCGGCAGCCCTTTCGGCCGACGATGCCCCGGCCCATCCCAGGGACACGATGTCCCCGAATGCGGTCCGAGGATTGCCCGATTCCCCCAGCCTGCTATCTGCGGCGGACTGAACCGAGGTCATCCATGCGCCTGCGCCTCTCCCGCCTGCTGACGGCCGGCCTTCTCGTCTCCGCCTGGGGCGCGCAGGCGGCCCCGCCGACCGCGCCCGAACCGGAGGCCAAGCCGCAAGCGCCGGCCCCCGGGATCGTGCTCGCCAACCACCGCGCGGTCTACGACCTGTCGCTGGCCGAGGGCGGCGGCACCCGCTCGGTGGAGAGCGCCCGCGGGCGCATCGTCATCGACTTCCGGGGCGATGCGTGCCGCGGCTACACGATGCTGACCCGCCAGGTGACGGAACTGTCCTCCGGCGAGAGCGGCACGCGCCTGTCCGACATGCGCAGCACCACCTTCGAAGGCGGGCAGGGCCGCGAGTTCCGGTTCAAGACGACGACGCTCACCAACAACCAGCCCGCCGCCCCGGTGGACGGGACCGCCTCCGAGCAGGGCGACAGCCTCACGGTGAAGCTGAAGGGGCCCGGCAAGCCGCTGACCGTCGAAGGGCCTGTCCTGTTCCCGAGCGAGCACATGCGCCGCCTGATCGAGACCGCGCGGGCCGGCCAGCCGACCCTGTCGGTCAAGGTCTTCGACGGCTCCGACGACGGGCGGAAGATCTACGACACCTTCGCGGTGATCGGCCATACGGAGACGGGTCCGGCGGCGGCCTCCGGCTCGACCCGGGACAAGCCGCTCCGCGAGGGGGCGCTCGCCGCCGTGCCGCACTGGCCGGTGCGCCTGAGCTACTACACCGAGGGCGCCGGCGAGCGCACGCCGATCTACACCCTCGGCTTCGACCTCTACGAGAACGGCGTGAGCGGCGCGCTCAAGCTCGATTACGGCGATTTCGCCATCCTGGGCGACATGACCGCCCTAGACATCGACGCGCAGGCGGGGCGCGGCGACAAGGAGGCCGGCAAGGGCTGCACGCCCTGACGGCGTGCCGGCCGCATGAGCGGACCACCGCGCAGCGCTCCGCGCGGCACGGTTCCGCCACCGCCTTCCGATGACCTCCGATCCGGCCACGGACGCAGGAGCGCAGGTTGTCGCTCACGCCGGCATGTTCACCGCCTCCGCTGCCCGCGAGGCCTGACCCCCGTCGTCATTCCGGGGCGCCGCAGGCAAATCCTGAGACCGGAACCGTTGTCCATACGGGGTCTTGCCCCCTCGGCGTGTCGGGAGCCCAGGCTCTGCCGCGCGCCCCCGGGATGACAGGGGGGGAACGCTTTCCGCAGGCTGCTCCCGGAGAACAGGATCGACGCTTCCACGGCTCGGGGGCTGAAAACTCCGCCGTGCGTCGCTCGCCGGGCCGGCGGGAAAGGGCGCGCCTTCGCCCGGACGGGCACGCGCCTGCGCGCAGCCCGCCACCTCACGCCCATTCATCATTCGGCCGCGGCGACAGCCTCTGCCAGGCTGCGGCGATCCGCTCCGGCTTCACGTCCAGGGCCGCCGCGCAGGCGAGAAGGACGTTCTCGTCGCCCATAACGTGGTCGAGGACGCCGACCAGAAAGGCCGGCTCCCGGGCGCTCGCGCGCAGCGTCTCGGGGCCGAGGCCGCTGGCCGCCAGGAAGGGCATGAGGCGGTCCTCGTCCCCAGCGATCCACAAAAGAACGTCGAGCGCCAAGCGTTCGTCGGACTCATGCCCTTGAAGAGGTTTGCCATTCATCAACATGTGAACGCTACAAAGGCGAGGGAGGGCTTCACCGCCCGCTAATCATGATCGGCACGCACCGGGACAGGGGATCATGAAGAAGACGGTGCTGATCGTCGAGGACAACGAGTTGAACATGAAGCTGTTCAACGACCTCCTTGAGGCGAACGGCTATGCGACCCTGAAGACCGCCCACGGCATCGAGGCGATCGAGCTCGCGCGCGCGCATCATCCCGACCTGATCCTCATGGACATCCAGCTCCCCGAGGTGTCCGGCCTGGAGGTGACGAAGTGGCTCAAGGAGGACGACGACCTCAAGGGCATCCCGGTCATCGCCATCACGGCCTTCGCCATGAAGGGCGACGAGGAACGGATCCGCGAGGGCGGCTGCGAGGCCTACCTGTCGAAGCCGATCTCGGTCGCGAAGTTTTTGGCAACGGTTCGCGCGTATCTTGAGCCTCGGTGACCCCGGAGGGGCGCGCCGTTGAGCAGGTCACCCGACCGCGCCGGGTCGGGTGACCTGCTCAACTGTCTGTCCCGATGCGCTCTCCCGGATCCGATGCGCCGGATCCGGGCCACCCAGCCGCGCGTCTGCGAGGAACCATGTCGGCCCGCGTCCTGATCGTCGACGATCTGTTCCCGAACGTGAAGCTTCTGGAGACGAAGCTCGGGCTGGAATATTTCGACACGCTCGCCGCCATGAACGGCCCGGACGCCATCGCGGTCTGCGAGAAGGGTCTCTGCGACCTCGTGCTGCTCGACGTGATGATGCCCGGCATGGACGGGTTCGAGGTCTGCCGCCACCTCAAGAACAACCCGGTCACGGCCCACATCCCGGTGGTCATGGTCACGGCCCTCGACCAGCCGGCCGACCGGCTGCGCGGCCTCGACGCCGGCGCCGACGATTTCCTGACGAAGCCCGTGGACGACACCGCCCTGTTCAGCCGGGTGCGCAGCCTCGTGCGCCTCAAGGCGGTGACCGACGAGCTGCGCCAGCGGGCGCTGGCCTCGCGCGAGTTCGGCATCGGCGATCCCCTGGCGCTGGCCACGGCGGAGACCGGCCTCGACGCCCGGATCCTGCTGATCGAGGACCGCGCCGGATCGGCCGAGCGGCTGGCCGGGGCCCTGCGCCAGCACCACGCCGTCACGATCGAGCCCGACCCGCAGGCGGCGCTCGCCCGGGCGGCCGAGGAGGCGTTCGACCTCGCCCTGGTGAGCCTCGACCTCGACGGCGCCGACGGGTTGCGCCTGTGCAGCCAGCTGCGGTCCCTCGACCGGACCCGCGCCATGCCGCTGATCATGCTGGCGGAGGAGCACGACCGCGCCCGGGTGATCCGCGGCCTCGATTTCGGCGTGCACGACTTCCTGATCCGCCCGGTCGACCGCAACGAGCTGCTGGCGCGGACCCGCACCCAGGTGAAGCGCCGACGCTTCACCGACGCGCTCAGGGGGGCGATGCACGCCTCCCTGCAATTGGCCGTGATCGACGGGCTCACCGGCCTGCACAATCGCCGCTACCTCGACAACCACCTCGGCGCCCTGTTCGCCGACGCACCCGCCCGCCCGCCGGCGCTGGCGGCGCTGATCCTCGACATCGACCACTTCAAGGGCATCAACGACGGCTTCGGCCACGAAGCCGGCGACGAGGTGCTGCGCGGCTTCGCCGAGCGGGTCCGCCAGCACACCCGGCCCGTCGACATCGTGGCGCGCTACGGCGGCGAGGAGGTGGTGGTGATCCTGCCGGAGGCGGGGCTCGCCGAGGCGCAGATCATCGCCGAGCGCATCCGCGAGCGGGTCGAGGCGGCGCCATTCCCGGTGCAGCGGGCGACCCGGGCGATCCGCGTCACGGTCTCGATCGGCGTCGCCGTGCGGCACGCGGAGGACAGCGAGCCCGGTGCCATGCTGAAGCGCGCCGACCTCGCCCTCTACCGCGCCAAGGCGGCCGGGCGGAACCGGGTCGAGCCGCAGGCAGCCTGAGGGAGCCTCGTCCCGGCCTCACCAGCGCAGGGTGAGGTTGCCCTTGACCGCGTGGTCGCGGCCGCGGGCGCCGACCTGTCCCGAATACGTCGCCCCCAGGCTCATCGCATCCGTGACCTGCGCCTCCAGACCCGCCGACCCCACCAGCGCGTCCCGGTCGATCGGCGCGCCCGCCACCCGGAACGGACGCCCGCCGCCGAACGCCGCCAGCACCCGCGGCACAACGTCGCCGAACGCCCGCCGGTAGCCGAGCAGGCCGTGGACGCTCACCGGCACGTCCACGCCGAGCTGATCCGACAGTGCCGCCTCGCCCTGCACGCCCGCGGTGGCCGTCTGCACGTCGTAGCCGCGGCCGAACACCCGCAGCGCCGCCGCGCCGCCCGCCTCGGAGAATCCGTCCCGGCCGACATGAAGCGCCCCGCCGCCCACGAACGGCTCCAGGAAGCCCGACCCCACGGCGATGCGGTAGCCGACTTCCCCGAACCCCTGGACCGTCTGGCTCCCCGCCTTGCCGGTCGCCGATTGCGTGACGCCCGGGAACTGGACCCGGCGGCTGGTATCCAGCGCCTGGCTGCCGTAGATCGCCCCGGCCCGCACCTGCACGGCCCCGAGCGCGGCCCGCCCGTAGACCGCGCCGAACACGTCCTCGACCGATCCGCTCGACCGCCGCGCCGGGATGTCGAGGGTGCTGGTGCTGTAGCCCGCCGCCACGCCGACCCGCAGGTCGCCGACGCCCGGCAGCGTCAGGGCCCCGTAGCCGGATTCGAGCCCGAGCAGGAAGCCGCCGGTCTCCCGGGTCAGGCGCGCGGCGTTGCCGTCGCCCCGGGTGCGGCCGAACTGGCCCAGCCCCTGGCCCCAGACCGCCGCGTTCGCCCGCGCCGGCGCCGGCGACACCCGGCCTGGAGCCTGCTCCTCCTCGGCCAGCGCAGCATAGGCTGACGGCAGGAACGCCCCGGACGCGAAGCGGCCGCCGAGCGCGGACTCCGATCCGAACCGGTCGATCCCTCCGAAGCGCAGGCGGTCGAGCAGCGTCTCCTGCACGAGCGCGGCGGTGTGCATCACCGCACCGACATCCGAGGCCTGGATCTCCCCCGACAGGGCGGTGAGCGCCTGCCCGGCGCCCGGGGCCGTCTGGTTCAGAACCGCGGTCGCCACCTGCACGGCCGGACTCGACACCACCGTGGTGGTGGTGGTGCCGTCCGTCACAGTGGTCGTCGCCGTGCCGCCGGGCGACACATGCGTGGTCGCCCCGGCGGGTGCGGCCCCGGGCGCCGCATTCACCGTGGTGGTCACCGTCGGCCCGGCCCCGTTCAGCGCGATGGCCGGCCCGGCCTGGTTCGCCGTCGTGGCGGCGCTGATCAGCGGCGCCGTCTGGGCGAAGCCGAGCGACACGGCGTTGGCATCGTAGATCAGCGACGGCGTCAGGAAGGCGAGGTTGCTGGTCGTCTGCAGGGTCGTGAACCGCCCCGTCACCCCGCCCGTCGCGGTGAGCAGCGTGTAGCGCAGGGCCGGCGTGTAGGTGCCTGCGCCGGCCAGCACCTGCACGGTGCCGCCCTGGATCGTCACCGGCCCGGTCACGGCGGTGCGGTCGTTGGCGGTGGGCGTCACCTTGAGCGTGTAGAACGAGCCCGCCGCGAAGGTCAGCGGCCCGTGGATCGCCAGAGTCCCGATCGCCGAGGCGCTGCCCGGCGCGAGCCTGCCGCCGGCCTCGATCAGCGGGTCGCCGATCTTGCCCGAGCCCGCCAGCGTGCCGCCGCGCCGGACCGTCACCTCGGAGGCGCTGAGCACGCCGTCGATCTGCAGGGTGCCCCCCGAGATCGTGGTAGCCCCCGTGTAGGTGTTGCGCCCGGCCAGGATCGTGGTGCCGCTTCCGGCCTGGATGAGCCCGCCCGATCCCGCGATGGCTTGTGCGAAGCTCACGCTGTCGGAGCGATCCAGCACCAGCGTGCCGTCATTGGCCACGCCTGCGGTGCCGGCGAGCGCGCCGGACGTGCCGCCGTCCCCGAGCCGCAGGGTCGCGCCCGCCCTGATCACGGTCGCCCCCGTATAGGTGTTGCCGCCGGTGAGCACGAGGGGGCCGCCCGCCGCGACCGTCAGGCCGAGGGGCGCGGCCCCGTCCCGGATCGTCCCCGCGAAGGCGCCGCCGCCCGCCACCGTCAGCACGGCCGGGCCGCCGGCGCCGCTCGTCACGACGGCGGCGGACGAGGAGCTCGCCAGGCCGCCGATGCCGTTGCTCGCGCCAGCGAGGTCGAGGGTCCCGGTGCCCGCCAGCGTGTAGGCGGAGGCCGCCGAGAAGCCGCCCGCGCCCCGCGCCCGAAGGATCGAGCCGTCGCCGACGACGGTGGCGCCCGTGTAGCTGTTGCCGGACGACACGGTGGTGCCGGCGACGGTAGTGAGCGACGCGGTGCCGGCGATCCGGTCGAGCGTGCCGCCGGCGGAGGTGATGGGCGCCGCCAGGGTGCCGTTGCGCAGGGTGCCGCCGTCGCGGAGGGTCACGGCGGCCTGGGTCTGAGCGGTGCCGCCGAGATCGAGCGATGCGGTGGCGCCCGCGACGGTGCTGGTCGCGGTGGGGCTGCCCAGGGTGCCGCCCCCGCCGAGGGCGAGGGTGCCCGCGGTGACATTGGTGCCGCCGCCGTAGGTATTGGCGCCGGTGAGCAACGCGGTGCCGGTGCCGACCTTGGTCAGGCCGAAGCCGCTGCCGTTGTCGCCGATGCGGCCCGAGACGGTCAGGCTGCCGGTTCCGCCGAGGGTGGCGTTGCCGGCGAGCGTGATCGCGCCCGAGACCCCGGCGGTGCCGGTGCCGGTGAGCGCGCCGACTCCGCCGGCGCCGGATCCGGCGAGGGTCAGGGGGTTTGCGAGGGTGACGCCGTTGACGTCCAGCGTCCCGCCGGCCGTGACAGTGGCGACGGAGGTGCCGAGCGCGGTGGCGTTGGCGGCGCTGAGCGTGCCGCCCGAGACCGTGGTGGTGCCCGTGTAGGTGTTGGCGCCGGTCAGGATCGTGCTGCCGGCGAGATGGCTGACGCTGCCATGGCCGGTGATCGTCGGCGCGAAGGTGACGGCCGAGCCGTCCGGGTTGCCGGCGTGGTTGAACACCAGCCTGCCGGTGCCGGCGCCGAAACGGACCTCGCCGGCCTGCACCGTGCCCGCGGCCAAAGCCGTATCGCCCGGCGCCGCGCCGATCGCCAGCGTGCCGGTCGAGCCGGCTCGGTCGGCGACGGTCACCGTGCCGGTGCCGCTGGTGCCGACCGACACCGTGCCGCCCGCCGCCACGGCGAGCGTGCCCGTGCCGCTGGATCCGACCTTGAGATCGGTGTTCGCGGTCCAGCGCGAGCCCGCGCCGGTCACGGTCACGCTGCCGGACGAGCCGCTCGCGAAACCGATGCGGCCGGAATTGAGGGTGAGGCTGCCGCCGGCCTCCAGCCGCAGAGCCCCGCCGTTGACGATACCGAAGGTGCCCTGCGTGCTCTGCCCGCTCAGCGTCCAGGTGCCGATCCCGTCCTTCAGGACGTAGCCGATATTGCCGGCGATCGGACCCAAGACGACGCCGTTGCCCGCGCCGCCCAGTTCGAGGGTCCGAGCGGCCCCGCCGGCCGCGCCGGAGATCCCGCCCGACAGGGTCAGCGTGCCGGTATCCGCGTTGATGCGGCTGTCGTCCGTCAGGGTGATCGCCCCGGCGAAGCTGTTGTCGCCCGAGACGCTGCGCAGGGCGCCGCCGTCGCTCACACCGAAGCCGGCGATCGACAGCGCCTCGTTGCCCACCGCGATGCCGCCCTGGAGTACCAGCGCGGCGCCCGCGGCGACCGTCGTGCCGGTCGCCGCCGTGCCGTCCGCCGCGCCGAGGGCGGTGGGGTTGCGGATGTTGAGCACCCCGCCCGAAACCGTGGTGGCGCCCGAATAGGTATTGGCGCCGGTCAGGATCGTCGTGCCGGAGAGCTGGCTGAGGCTGCCCGCGCCGGTGATCGTCGGCGCGAAGGTGACGGCCGAGCCGTCCGGGTTGCCGGTGTGGTTGAACACCAGCCTGCCGGTGCCGGCGCCGAAGTGGACCTCGCCGGCCTGCACCGTGCCGGCGGCCACCGCCGTGTCGCCCGGCGCCGCGCCGATCGCCAGCGTGCCGATCGAGCCGGCTTGGTCGGCGACCGTCACCCTGCCGGTGCCGTTGGTGCCGACCGACACCGTGCCGCCCGCCGCCACGGCGAGCGTGCCCGTGCCGGAATATCCGACGGTGAGCGTGTCACTGACGGCCCAGCGGGAGCCCATGCCGGTTACCGTCGCGCTGCCGGCCCCCGCGGCATAGCTCACATAGCCGCCTTGGGATGAGACGAGGCCGCCATCGGCCACAGTGAGCGTGCCCGTGCCGAGATTTCCGATGTAGAGGCCTTTGCTGGTCCAGTGGGAGCCGGAGCCGGTTACGGTCGCGTTGCCGGACGAGCCGGCCTGTACGGCGATAAATCCGTTATCGCTGGAGAGCCTGCCGCCGGCCTCCAGCCGCAGGGCCCCGGCGTCGATCTGGAGGACGTCGCTTAGCGCACTCTGCCCTGTCAGCGTCCAGGTGCCGGTGCCGTCCTTGATGAGAAAGCCGATGTTGCCGGCGATCGCGCCCGAGACGGTGCCGTCGCCCGCGCCGCCCAGCATCAGGCCGCGAAGGGACCCAGCCGCGCCGGAGATGCCGCCCGACAGGGCCAGCGTGTCGGCGTCCACGTTGATGCGGCCGCCGGTTGTCAGAGCGATTGCCCCCGCGAAGCTGTTGTTGCCCGAGACGCTGCGCAGGGCACCGCCGCCGTTCACCCCCAGGCCGGCGAGCGACAGCGCCTCGTTGCCCACCGCGATCCCGCCCTGCAGCGCCAGAGTCGCGTTGGCGACAACCGTCGTACCGGTCGCCGCCGTGCCGTCCGCGGCCCCGAGCGCGCCGGCGTTGCGGATGTTGAGCACCCCGCGCGAGACCGTGGTGGTGCCCGAATAGGTGTTGGCGGCGGTCAGGACCGCGGTGCCGGTGCCGACCTTGTTCACCCCGTAGCCGTTGCCGCCGATGGCGCCCGAGAGGGTCAGCGTGCCGGTGCCGCCGAGCGCGGCGTAGCCCGTGAGTGTCACGGCGCCGGAAACCCCGGCCGTACCCGTGCCGGTCAGCGCGCCGACGCCGCCCGCCCCGCCGCCCGTGAGGGACAGCGCGTTGGCCAGGGTGACGCCGTTCACGTCCAAGGTGCCGCCGCTCACGACCGTCGCAGCGCCGGTGCCGAGCGCGGCGGCGTTCGCCGCGCTCAGCGTGCCGTTCCAAATGTTGGTGCCACCCGAGTAGGTGTTGGCGGCGGTCAGGACCGCGGTGCCGGTGCCGACCTTGATCAGGCCGTAGCGGTTGCCGCCGTCGCCGATGACGCCCGAGACGGTCAGCGTGCCGGTGCCGCCGAGCCGAGCGGTGCTCCCGAGCGTCAAGGCGCCGGAGACACCGGCGATGCCGGTGCCGGTCAGCGCGCCGGTACCGCCGACCCCGGAACCCGCGAGGGACAGCGCGTTGGCCAGGGTGACGCCGTTCACGTCCAGGGTGCCGCCGTGCAAGACGGTGGGCACACCGGTGCCGAGCGCGGCGGCGGTGGCGGCGCTGAGCGTGCCGTTCCAAAGGTTGGTGCCGCACGAGTAGGTGTTGGCGGCGGTCAGGACCGCGGTGCCGGTGTCGACCTTGTACAGCCCGTTGCGGTTGCCGCCGTCGCCGATGGCCCCCGAGCCGGTCAGGTCGACGCAGCCCGGCGCTGGCGTGGCCGGTCTGCACGCTCGTACCCCTCGCGACGGTCCACCGAACGGACAGAGCGTTGGCCAGGGTGACGCCGTTCACGTTCAGGGTGCCGCCGAGCCAGACGGTGGCCACACCGGTGCCGAGCGCGGCGGCGTTCGCGGCGCTCAGCGTGCCGTTCCAAATGTTGGTGCCGCCCGAGTAGGTGTTGGCGGCGGTCAGGACCGCGGTGCCGGTGTCGACCTTGTACAGCCCGTGGCGG
>NZ_JAKSXX010000027.1 GCF_022829385.1 Methylobacterium sp. J-070
CTTCGCCAAGACCCGCGAGAGCGCGGTCAAGGAAGGCAAGGGCATCGAGAAGAGCTTGGACAGTGCCGGCGACGCCGTTGAACGCCTCGCCCGGAACGCCCTCAAGCTGTTCGCCATCTTCACAGCCGGGCGCGAGATCAAGAACTTCGTCGCCGATATCACCAGCGCCGACGCTGCGTTGGGGCGGCTGGCTACTCGGATCGGCTCGACCCCGGAAGCCATCTCGGGTCTGGCGAACGCGGTCGCGCGCAACGGCGGCTCGGCGGACGCGGCGGCCGGCTCATTCCAGAAGCTGTCCGACACCATCATGGACCTGAAGACCACCGGCAATTCCGGTGCGCTTCCGTGGTTCGCCAAGCTTCAGGGGCTGAGCGGGCAGCAGATCCGGCTCAACACCGACCTGACCACGACGTTCGGTGACCTGGCCGATGCGGCCAAGGGCACCGCCGACCGGAACGGTGCGCCGATGGCGAACTATCTGCTGCGGCAGGCTGGCGTGGACCAGGACACGGCCGCGCTGCTCATCCAGGGCCGAGCCAAGCTGATGGAGGCGCTGGCCAAGTCCGGCAAGGTCGGCCTGGTTCGGAAGGAAGACGCCGAGGCGGCGCAGCGGCTGCAGACCTCCATCGAGACCCTGCGGCAGACCTCGGAGAGCTTTGGCCGGGCGATCATGACCCGGGTTACCCCGGTCATCGTCGACCTGATTGAGCGGTTCCAGAAGTGGATCGAGGCCAACAAGGATTGGATCCAGTCCGACATCGTCGCCAAGCTGGAGGAGTTCGCCAAGGCCCTGCGCGAGATGCCGTGGGACGAGGTCGGGAAGGGCATCCGGGACTTCATCGTCGGCGCCAACGACGCGGCCAAGGCGGTCGGCGGCTGGAAGACCGTCGCGGAGGCGTTCTTCGGGCTCTGGGTCACCACCAAGGTCGGGGCGGTGCTCGCGCAGATCGGCCTGATCCGCGCGGCGCTGGTGACGGGCAACACGTCCCTCTTGGCAGCCATGCTGCGGGTTGGCTTGCCGGTGGCTATTGGAGCGATCGCCACGGGCCACGGCTATCAGACGCCGGAGGATGCAGCCGCCGACCCGGATCAGGCGCAGTTGCAGCGCGAGGGCATCGAGCGCCGCGGGCGGGTACGCGGTGCCGTCCGCCGGGGCTGGAATGCCGTCAAGCGGGTCTTCGGTGGCGGAGAGGCCGAGGCTGCCGAGGGTGGCGCCGGTATTCGCATGCGGGCAGCACGCAGCATCGGCAAACTGGCGCGCAGCGAGAACGTTCAGGCCATCATCGGCGAGCTGCGCAAGGCCGGGTACAACGACAACGCCGTGGCGGCCACGGTCGGCTCGATGCAGACGGAAAGCAGCTTCAACCCACGGGCGCACAATGACCAGAGCGGCGGTCACACCGGACTCTGGCAGTGGGATCGCAACCGCTGGCCGAAGATCAAGGCTTGGATCGAGGGCCAGGGCGGCAACCCCTATGACGCCTCTTGGCAGACAAAAGCTTGGGTGGCCGAGCACACCGCCAGGCCGGGCGATGCGATCTATGACCATGCGAAGACAGAACGCGGTGGCGCGATCCTGAAGGGCAACCCGACGCTGGAGCAGGCTATCCACGGCGTGCAGCTCAGCGAGCGGTTCGGGGTCGGCGAGGAAGGCGGCCGGGCGGCCCATGCCCGCCAGTGGCTCCCGCAGTTGCAGACGCCGGCCGAGCCTACTCAGCGGGAGAAGGACATCGCCACCATCCAGGCCGAGACGAGAAACCTGCGGGCCGGGACACCGTCTCAGCGCCGCCCTGACGTGCTGGCTGATCCGAAGGACGAGCGGCGTCAGGTGCCTTCAGCAGCCCCGGCCCCGTCAGCCTGGAACGGCATCCCGAACGCCGGCCTGTTCGTGGCCCAAGCTCAAGCCGCACAGGCCGCGCAGATCGCCAACACCACCAACGACAACCGGCAGAGTTCGGTCCGGACCGACACCACGCACATGCACGGCGACGTGATCGTCAACAGCAGCGCCTCGAATGCGGATGGCCTGATCGGCGACCTGAAGCAAAGCCTGAAGGGCCGCGCCTACGCGATGTCGTCGAACACCGGGCAGGCGTGAGGAACTCCTA
>NZ_JAKSXX010000226.1 GCF_022829385.1 Methylobacterium sp. J-070
ACCCGGTCGCCCAGGGTCTCGCCCGGGCCCTGCGCGAAGCGGACCGCGACAGAGTGGGTACCAGGCTTTGAGAACAATCCTTGCGCCAGTTCCGGCGGGAGACCGGCGGCGACCGTCAGCTCACCCGTCACGCAGGCTGAACTTTTGGCATGGCTGGCGCGGACCGCGTGGTGCTCGCGCTTCTCGACCGTCTCCGACTGCTGGGTCATACCCTTGATGATACCGTCGATGGTCTTCTGCTCGTCCGGCGCGGGCTGCTCAATGTCGGAGGCGTAGCGCAGGTAGGTCATTCTCGGGCTCTCGTGCGCGGTTCCCTCAGGTGAAGTTCCGTGCACATGGCCAAGTTCCTATTTCGGTGCTCTGTATGGAGGCGCGGCGCTCACTCCCACGGTGCCGCAGCACCCTTCAGCATCGCGTCGTAGTCGGACGCGAGTTGATGCAAGGTAGCGGTCGCGAAGTATGCCTCGGCCTCCGTTGAACTCGGGTCGTCCTCGTGCAACATCGCTTCGTACCGCCGGGCGGCTTCAGCAGCTTCCTCGGGCGTGAACCGATCCACCTTGGCGGCCTGCTGCGTCTGCTCCAACCGGGTGAGCCGGTCCTCAAGCTTCGGAGTCATTGCAGGTCTCGCGGGCTATCGAGCTTGAACGTGAATTCCTTGCAGCCATTCGGCCACTGTCCGGCTGGTGAGGCCGCGGCGCGCATCTCCTCGGTCAACAGGGTCGGCGACAGATCGCGTGGCATCTCGCCCTCAGCCATCTCATGGGCGCCGACGTTCATCACGAACACGTCGTCACCCTCGTGGATGGCGTGGCCGCGATCCTTCAGGAAGATGACGATGTCGCCGAATGGGGTCTCGTGAGGGGCTTCAACCCGGAAGATGAGGTGCTTGCCGTTCGAGGGCGGAGCAGCGTTAGCTTCCAGACGGGCGAGCCTCTCCATCGCGCGTGGTGTCATCGCCGTCCTCCCCTGCTGCCCGCGTTCTGCTCCAGAGCGACGAGCCGTCCCGCGAAGTCCGCGACCTTGATCGCCTCCACATGGGCGTCCACAAGCTTCGACAATTCAGCCGCTTCGCTCGGGGTGATCTCGCCTTCCGCCACGCCCTGCATCAGCGCCCGCGTTGCCTTGGTCAGATCGGCCGGGGTCTCGATCTCCGGCAACGTGAAAGTGATTGGCCGATCCTTCCGGACGGGCATCAGGCGGTCCATGCACATGCGCAGCGCGACCGTGTCGCCATCCAAGGCCATCTCGATCGCCTTGCGGGTCAGGGCCTCACTCTCACCGTCGAGGATCTCCTCCAGCGCCTTGGTCGAGCGGTTGCGGGCACCCCGAGGACGGCCGCCAGGATTGCCGCTCTGACCTTGCTCGAACTGGCGACCATCACCGGGCACAGTAACCCCCTCGAGATCGTGGTGGCTGTAAACAACAGGCAGAAAACAGCCACGACCTCATCGGTAGCACTCCGCCGTGATGTCCTTCAGCGGAAGGTCCCGCCCGGCTGCGATCATGATCCGGATGATGGCGTCTTCGTTATCGCGGATCTCATGACCGCACTCCCGGAGGAAAGCGACGGCAGCATCCCTGGGTAGATCCTTCGGTCCCTCCATCGCGAAATGGCGCACCGTGCGGTGCTGCGGCGGACGGATCGTGGTCTCCAACTTCCGGAGGCGTACGTTCAAGTCTCTCATACCGCATGACCCTCGATGTATCCTGTGCGGTTTGGTGTGACGTCCCGCGGGCGGCGCCTCAGGCCGATGGCCTCAAGCAACCGACGCAGATTTCCGCTGGTCCGGCTGTAGAGGTCCAGGGCGTCCGCGTCGGCCTCGCCGTCCGTGGCGAACCGCTCCTCCATCCGCTCCAGCTCGACGGTCAGGGTGGCCGCCCGACGGATGATGGACTTCTCGGCCGCCGACACCGCAGCCTCGCCGCCGAGGTCGGACAGGTGCAGGGCCATGAGGTCTCGCATGCGCCGCGCCCAAGCCGAGCGGCCGTCGGCGATCGTCAGCAACGCCGAGCCGTTCGTCACGCGGCTGCGATGTGCCGGCTTTGGCGCTGCAATGTTGGGGCTATCTGCCACCGATCTACGGACCTTATTGGACATTCGTTTGGTAAGATAGTGTAGAGCGCCCGCTAAGTCATTGCCATGTAACGGTTCACCGAGTTCCACCTAGTTGTTATTTTGCCCTGCTACGGCAATTGCTCGGAGAGTGCAGATAAAATACGCGATTTCGACTGGGATCGACGCGCCCCTTCTCACCCCTCCTGAAGCTTAAGGTTTAGGTAACCACGACGATCTCCTGTGGATGGGCGCGGCCCGATCCGGCCGCGATCAGTTGACCTGTCGGCGACGGAGATCAGCGATGGACCAGCAGGCCGGGGACGATCACGAAGACCGCTGGCAGATGGAGGGGTAGCGCAACGTTACGGCTCCGTCCCAACACACGATGCTGCCAAATCCCGCTCGCGCTTCGCCTGCATCTTGGCGGATAATCCTCGACTCGACGGAACAGAAAACCAGCGTATCCTCGTGTTAGCCCCATAAGAGGGCACGGGAGGAAGAAATGTCTGCAAACTGGAAATCAGCGAAAGAAGACTTGGACTGGAGCCTAAATCTAGGCGATGAGGTGAAGGGCCGTGAGGATCTAAAAGCTGCCTTCGGCAAAGACGACGCTAAATATATTGGGTCAGTAATAGACGCATTCAAGCTCGGTCAGCGAGACAATCATAAGCTGTCAAATCTATCACGATGCGCCCATGAAGACGATAAGCGCCTGTATGACATGGGTAGGAAGCTAATCGGCGTTAAGCCCTTGTAATTTAGAAGCAATCGGCATGCGGCTGGATCAGTGGGTCCATCGTTCAGGGTGAGTCGGATCGAAACTGTTGCGTCTCTAAGTCTGCTGCAAAGGTAGGCGAGAAAGATGTATCGTCCTGTTCACCCGCCACGCACACGTGAATATGCTCTATCCTGCTTCGGATGTTTGTGCCTAGCCGCGCTCTGCAACCAAGGCCTGATCCTGCTGCCGATCAACCTCGACGCGGATGCCACGTCCTGCCATCAGGATCTCGGTCAGGAAGGCGCCGAGTCCGCAGATGGTGAAGAGCAAGCCGGCGCCAAAACAGGCGAACAGTACAGAGGCCGCAGCCGTATCGCGCAACGCGCCGACGAACAGGGTCAGGATCGAGCTGAGGATCAACCCAGCGCCGAGACAGACGCACACCACGGCCGCATCGAGCACGAAGGATCGTCGCCGAAGGTATGAGAGCTGTTGCGAGAGGTAGTGAGCTTCAGCGGCACCGGCCTGGTTAAGTTCCTTAGCCGTTGTGTTCACCTTGTCGGCGATCCGCGCCAGACGGGCCGAGAACACGTTGAGCATCTGCGCCAGACCCGCGAGGATGAAGGCTGGCGCTAGCGAGACCTGGATGATGTGGGCGATGTCGTCGGGTGAATGCGCACCGAGCGTGAAATCGAACACGGCCCTACCTCGGCACTCACCTCGAATGATAGCCGACTAACGCGTGGAATGGTTGAGCTTCCGTGAAAGGACCGTGATGGGAGGTGTGGGCCCTGGCCTCATCGCTTTGACGGAAGAAGGCTGCAGTAACCTCAATCAAGCGCCTTGGGATGGGATGACGGTGTTCTGGAGTAGCGCCGTGGATCGAGCGGGCATCCGTCATGAACGCGATGATGGCAGAGCCGGAGCGCCCCTGCGTGCTGTGGATCCCGGAAGGCCATCACCTTGCCGTGGCAGGCTGGGCAACGCTTCGGCGCCTTGGCATAGGCGCTGACAGCTTGGTCGTGGCGAACAGGCCGCCAAGCACCGTCAATCCGGACCTCGCAGACCGGTATGTCCATAGCCGGACAACAGGCTGCTAGCTGTGTTGGTTTCCGAACAGCCTCAAGCCCGCCTCGCCATCCGAGTTTCTGCCCACTCTCGGTCGCGCTCGGCCTGGAGTTCACGTTGCTGGGCTTCGTAGGCGGCCTGCTCGGCGAGTTCCTTCAGCAGCCTGCGGTCTGCCGCGGCGGCTGCCCGACGCCTCTGCGCCTCGACCTCAGCCTTCTGCCGAAGCACCTCCTCCAAGGTCGGTGGCTTCACCGGCCGCTTCGGTTTTGCCCTGGGCGAGGTCTGAGGCCGCGCACGGGGCGATGGGCGCGGCCAATCCATTCTTGGCGGAGCTGACCGAAAGCGTCCGGTGACAGCCTTCGCCTCCAGGAGTGTCATGCCGGCTGAGGCAGCAACACGCTCGGCGGCGGCAAGCCCAGCGGCTCGCTCGCCAGCCGTAGCCCCGCGCTTGGCCAGTGCGAGGCACTTCTCGAAGCGGTCGCGTTCGGCCGGAGTCATTGGAGCGGCCCCCGATTTGTGGTTTTCCAATTGCCCCGTGCGAAACTTGCGAATTCTGCGAAAGTCCGGGCGTTCAAAGCGCGAACATTCGCAACTTTCGCAACATTCGCACGGGGCATGAGGATTTCTGAAAAGCCGCTCATGCCCGCGAACCCGTGCCGGCAGCCCGGATCAGGCGAGGTCGCTCACTCACTTCCTCGACGAGGTTGTGCTCGATCAGCGTGCGGACAGCGGCATCGGCTTCCTTCTTCGTGCGGGTCGGTGCCGGGCCGAGCCGCAGCACGTCGCTGAACTTCACCGCCGTCTCGGCGCGGTTTCCGAGCCAGTCGAGCAGAGCTTGCGCCCGGAGCAACGCCGGGTCGGTCCGGCACGCCTGCTGAAGGCGCAAAGCCTCGTCGGTGTACCAAGTCGTCAGGCGCACGGCCGCGGTCATGATCTCGGCCGAGATCTGCGAGGCGTGCTCGTCCGCCACGATGGCTAACACTCCGGCGATCCGGGCAGCATGCTCGGCAGCCTTGGCCGCGAAGTCCCGGATCGGTCGGAGGTCGCCACCCGCACAGCAGCGCTCCTCGATCCAGTTATAGAAGTCCCGCCACCGATCCTCGGCAGCGCTGCTCATCGCAAGCTCGCGCGGCATCAGACCCTGAACGCGATCCGCCTCAGGCGCCTTCTCCAGCAAGTTCAGCATGCAGGCGTGGTAGCGCCGGATCTGATCGGCATCGTCCGTGGTCACCGCCCGGAACAGGCGCGTGCCGGCGATGCTGTCGGGGGCCGCCACGAGGATGCGCGACAACAGGCCTTGGTCCCGCAACACCGGATCCGACAGAAAGGCCGCCGCCGCGTCGGGCTGCACCATCAGATGCATGGCCAGCCGGCGCCCCTTCAAGATCGACACCCCGTCGAGAGCCCGCACCCGCGTGACGGGCTTGCCGTCCCAGAGGATGGAGAAGCCGGCGGCCGTGCGCAGGCGGTTCTCGGCCGCCATGCCGTGCCCGCCGGTGAACTGGCCGCCCTCTGCCGTGAACACCCCGAGTGCGGGCGGCATGCTGGGCCAGCCTTTCACCAGCCCTTCGAAGGTCGGCTCAGCGGAGGTGAGCACGGGCCGCACTGGTGCCTGCGGTTCGGGCCCAAGCTCCGTCAGCAAGACCTTGCGGGCTTCGAACACCAGCTTCCGATCGCCCTCGATCTTCTTCTTCTCCGCCGACCATGCCGCATGCTCGACCGTCCAGTCCTGATAGTCGCGGCCGTGCATCTCCTGCAGAGCATCCTCACGCTTGGAGACCGACCACAAGGCCTCGTTGTCTGTGGTGGTCTTTCGGTCCCCGGAGAAGGCGCTGCTGACGAGATAGAGGCTAAGCGGACGGCGCTGCCCATAGGGCATGCGCACATCGGCATGGGCCTGCGCGGCGAGCGAGGCGGCGGCGAGTACCGACTGGGCGGCGATGGCGGCCGGCGCCTGGACCTTGCGGGCGATGGCGCGGGCGGCCTCACCCAGGATCGGGCCGAGGGCGTCGAGCGGGTACGGCTCGGCGGGCGGTAGCGGCGGGAACAGGGGCAGCGACTCGGGAAGCGCCGGCCCGTGATCGGCCTGTTCAGCAGGACGTAGCCGATCAAGTTCGGCGGCGAAGTGTTGCGCTCTCATAGGCGCACCTCCGAATTTGATCGGGGATGGGGACTAGGCGCAGGCTGCCGGCGATCGCGCTCGGTCTGTTCGGTCAGGTCGCCGAGCAAGTTCAAGGCGGCCCGGAACTCCGCCGCGGCGCAGCGCATCGCGTACCTCAGGCCAACATCGTCGCCGAGAACGGCGTAGGTGTTGATCAGGTCAGCGCGCATGGCGACCGCCGCCATCCGCTCAGTGATGTAGGCGCGGAGCTTGTTCGGGTCGCCGAAGTCGTAGTCGTCGGGATTAAGGGGGGAGGCGCTCATGCGCGCCTCCAGTTCTCAGGCAGATCGAAGGCGTGCGCCGCGTACACTGCGGCAACGGCCGGGCTGCATTTCAGGCGCGCGGTGATCCGGCGCGCTTGAAGGTCGACGTGGTGTGGGTTATCTCTGAGATCGTCAGCCGCCAAGCAGACATTTCCCAGAGCCCTCGGCGTACCAGCGCCGGGGGTTCTGACGTTGTAAGTCAAGCTATGCGGCCTCCTTCTGGGCGGCAGCTTCGGCGGCGCGACGGAGCGAGGCCGGAAGCGGGTTGTCCTGAATGCTCTGGCGCCAGGCCGTCTCGTCCTGCGGAAAGATAATAACTCGCCGTCCGACGCGCGTTGTCTTGGGCGCGCGACCGATAGCCTGCAGGTAAAAGTAAGAACTCTTGCCGATCTGATTGCGGTCGCAGAACTCCGAGACGCTCAGAGCCCGCGTGTCATCGGACCTGATGACCTGAACTGGACTGGCGATCGACGCAGCGGCGGTCTCCGTCTGAAGACGAGCACTTGTCCGAGGCATTGGCTAACTCCGCAAACCCAAGGAAGCCTTGGTGGAGTAGAGTTAGCTCTTTGCGGAGGGCCTCATAATGCCCGGATAAGAAAAATTCTTACGCGGGCGCACCCTGTTAAGCAGTGGCGCTTATCGAGGTGGTAAATTCTCGCACCAGCGCGCAACGGAATTCTTGAGCGCCTTGTCGATAGCATCAGTTCGGTTGAGGCTTACGACTGCGATCCGAGCTACTGCGGCGTGCGGAAACTCTCTCGCGAAAGGGCCGAACAGATCCCTCGACGCTACCGCTACCGATCTGACTTGTGCTCTCAGCTTGTCCGAGTCTTCATCCGAGCGCCGGTCGAGAACACGCGGGTTGCTCGCCATGCGTCGCATGTGGCCTTGCTCCAGCAGGTAAGCCCGCGTCTTCTCAAGAGCGGTAATCAGGTCTTCTTTAAATTTCCACGCCGACTCTACCTTGATCTGCAGATCACAAATCTTGGCTGCATCAAAATATGGCTTTGCCCACGCTTCCGCTTCGGCGGTCGTACAGCTCACAGGTTCTTGCGTCTGGCTGAGCGCGCCCACGATCTCATAATAAAGGGCGGCGCTTAGTCTATCAAAATCTGTGAGATCTTCATCCAACTCCCAATCCTGCAGATCGCAGCCAGGGCCTATGCAATTGACCCTCTCCTGCATGTACGGGGAAGGCTGATAGTAAGTCGGTGTCGGTGCATCGCTCGCCGGAACTAGATTTCTCAACTGCGTCCAAGCCGCCTTCATCCGCGTGTCCGTCAGCAGGCGGCGAGAGCATTCGTTCTTGAGCGGGCCCACCTCGTACATGAGCCGCACGCCGTTCGGCACCCACGGCGGGATCGTCAGGGGCTCACTCATCCGACGCTCCGAAGCTGCGCCGGGGCCGGCGTGACCAATGAGACAGCCGCGAGCGCGGCCAGCTCATCCAGCGCCGTGACGATGTAGGCCGAGTAGTGCGCCTCGATCATCGCTGTGGAGGTGTCGTGGAGTGCGGCCACGAGCCGGACCGGGAGGTTAGCCCTGAGTCCGCGGACGATGCTGCTATGACGAAGCGCGTAGGGAACGAGATCTCCTGGCAGCCCGGCCTTTTCCAGGATCGTCGTCCAAGGTCGGCGCATCTCCGAAGCTTCCATCCAGGGGACGCGATCAATCTTTCGCCACTCTCCTAACCTCGCCATATCCCAGCGCGGGCGCAGCAGCAGCCGCTCGGGGCCGCGTCGCCCGGCTACAGCCGGGCGTAGAGCGGCGATCACGTCGGGCGCGACGCGAACCCCAATATGCGAGGTAGGGCGGCGTCCAGTGCCCTTCCGGCTCACCGGCACCATGAGCCGGTTCTGCTCGACCTGAACGTCTGCGACGGTCATGCGAATGACCTGGGAGAACCGAAGGCCGGTGGCGGCCAGCACGAGAACGAGGCGGTGCAAATCGCCGTCCCAGCCCCCGCTGGCGTCCACCTCGGCCGCGGCAGCGACGATGCGGCGGACATCGGCATCCGGCAGGATCTGAGCTTCACGTGCGACGGGTGCGGAGGCTTCTGGAACCGCTAGACCATTCCGGATTGTCGTGCTGATCGTGGCGGGGAGCTGGGCTCCATGCCGCCGGATGGCAGCGTTCAAGGCTGCCCGGAAGTCGTTAGTAACACGGCGGACCGTGCCGTCTGTCAGGACGGTCGCGGCGTGAGCACGCCACGTATGCAGGTCGTCGACCGTGAGTGCTTGCAGCGCTTTGTCAGCAAGATCCCCTTGAGACAGCACGTGCTTGGTCAGCCGGCAGCGCGTGTACCGCTTGAGGGCTATGTCGTCCTTTAGCCCCTTCGCCTCACGAGCCTCGATGTAGGCTGAGATCGCGCCGCGCACCGAGATTGTCGGGCCAAGCGCCGCCACACGCTCAGCCTCCTCCATTTCCTTAATCCTGCTGCGGGCGCGGTTCTGCGCCTGCTGAAAGGTTAGGACGGTCGTACCGTTGGCTTCCTGCCGATCATCGGCCCGGCCGAGCGCCTCAACCGCGTACCGCTCGTCACCGAGGTATCGGCGGGCGACCCAGGTGCCTCCGGTCTTGCCCTTGCGGTAGCCCAGATGGAGCCCTCTATCGATGGCCCGGAAGTAGGGTTTAGGCTGAGCTTTCAACTTTGACCGTGCAGTCGGTGAGTCCAGGATGGTTTCGCGCACGCGCTTAGCCATGGTGTTTGTCCCGTCCAATCGTTGTCCAATGTACCGGTGTGAGTTTCAGTGAACAAGGGTGATGCTGTGCAAACTCGGTAGAGCACCTAAGTGAACACCAGTGGACACTGGTGGGGCTTGATATTGCCCGATCCCGGCACCGGCCTGTTCTACATCGTCGGGCGCGACCTCACCGAGCAGCGCCGCGCCGAGGAGCAGCTGCAGCAGGCGCAGAAGATGGAGGCGATCGGCCAGCTCACCGGCGGCATCGCCCACGACTTCAACAACCTGCTCACCGGCATCGTCGGGTCCCTGGACCTGATCCAGACGCGCATCCGGCAGGGACGCACGGATGCGGTGGAGCGCTACGCGCGCGCCGCCGTGGCGTCGGCCAACCGCGCCGCAGCGCTGACCCACCGCCTCCTCGCCTTCGCCCGGCGCCAGCCGCTGGAGCCGCAGCCCACCGCCGCCGACCCGCTGATCGCCGGGATGGAGGATCTCCTCCGGCGTACCCTGGGCGAGCGGGTCCAGCTCGAACGCGTCACCGCGGCGGGGCTCTGGCTGACCCTGTGCGATCCGCACCAGCTCGAGAACGCGCTCCTCAACCTCGCCATCAATGCAAGGGACGCCATGCCGGAGGGCGGCCGCCTCGTGATCGAGACCGCCAACACGCATCTCGGCCCGGCCGACGCCCGGCGGCACTCGGGGGTGGCGGAGGGGCAGTATGTCTGCGTCAGCGTCAGCGATACCGGCAGCGGCATGAGCCCGGAGGTCGCCGCCCGGGCCTTCGATCCGTTCTTCACCACCAAACCGCTGGGCCAGGGCACGGGGCTGGGCCTGTCGATGATCTACGGCTTCGCCAAGCAGTCGGACGGACACGTCCGGATCGCGTCGGAGCCGGGCCGCGGCACGACGGTCAAGCTCTACCTCCCCCGCCACCACGGCGCGGCGGCGGCCGAGACCGTGGCCTCCGGGCCGGCCGAGCCGCACCGGGCCGCGCAGGGCGACACCGTGCTGGTGGTTGAGGACGAGCCGGTGGTGCGCGATTTCATCGTCGAGGTCCTCGAGGAGCTCGGCTACACCGCGCTCCAGGCGGCCGACGCCCAGGCGGGCCTCGCCCTGCTGCGCGACGCCGGCCGGATCGACCTGGTGATCAGCGATGTCGGACTGCCCGGCGCCCTCAACGGCCGGCAGATGGTCGACGCCGCCCGCCTGCACCGGCCGGACCTGAAGGTCCTGTTCATCACCGGCTATGCCGAGAACGCCACCTTCGGCAACAGCCATCTCGAGCCGGGCATGCGGATGATCACCAAGCCCTTCCCCGTGGAGGCGCTGGCCGGGCGCGTGCGCGCGATGATCGCCGGACTCGACTGAGCGGGCGGCCCCGCGCGTCCGGTCCCGCGGAGGCTTGCCGGAACCCGTCGTCGCGACGGGGGAGGCCCGGAGGCCGGCCGGCTCCGCGCGGGCGTCAGGCCCCCGTCCGCGCCGGGTCCCGCGGCCGGTCCCCGGCCGCGTGCCCGGCCGCATGTCCGGCCGCATGCCCGGCGATGTCCCGCACGTCCCGCTTCATCTGCCGCCAGGTCCGCCACGGCTCCAGGTTCGAGAGCGCCATCCGCCGGGCCCCGAGCCAGCCGAGCCAGACCGCCGCGACCAGGAAGGGCGCCGACACGATCAGCGCCGCCGGCGCCTCGGAGCCGAACGGAACGGCCAGCAGCTTCACCGTGGCGTCGAGCCCGAGGAAGAAGGTGACGATCAGCAGGACCGGGATCGTTCCGACAATCGCGATCAGCGACACGATCGCCCGGATGTTGCCGTCGACCTCCGTCCGCGCGAGCGTCAGCAGCGCCTCGATATGCGTCGCCCCGTCCCGCAGCGCCGCGACCAGCAGGGCAAGGGTTCCGTCGGGTTGTTGGCGCATGGTGGGGAATCGTCCTCGGGGTCCTGCTCTGACGCCCCCGGCCAACGGGGCCGCCCGCCGAAGCGTTCCGCCCGGGCCCTCACAGCATCAGGAGCACGGCGCCGAGGAGGAGCAGGGTCGCGGCGCCCGCGAGGGCGACGGCCCGGTTGACCGTGGCCCTGTCGTCCGGGACCGGCGCCCGCGGCGCCACCGGCACCGCCCCGGGATCCGCCGCCGGGGATGCGGCGGCGCCCGCGCTGTCGGCCCGGCGGACCGGCGGTGCGGTCCCGGGATCCAGGGCCGGGAGGACCGGGGACGCCGGGACCGGCCGTTCCGCGGGCGGCCCGAAGGCGTCGGGCTCGACGCTCACGCCCGCGGCCTCGAGTTCCAGCATCATCAGGACGAGGGCCTCGACCTCCATGTGCTCGACCGGCAGCGCGGCCCGCAGATCGTCCGGCGAGAGTTCACCCCGGGCCCGTCCGAGGGCGATCAGCCGGTCGAGCGTCCCGCGATCGATGGTCTGCGACATCGCCTGCTCCGTCGTCGGCATCCTGCTGACCCGTCGAGAACCCGCCGGACCGGCGATGGTGGCCGGCGCGCGCGGACCCGCCGTTCCCGCCGGCGGACGAACGGCCCCCGCAACCGCGGCGGTGTTCCGGCCACGAGCGCCGTTGCGCTGGCGGCGCGCTTGAGCTAGGGAGTGGCCACGGCCAGCACCCGTAGCTCAGCTGGATAGAGCGTTGCCCTCCGAAGGCAAAGGTCACACGTTCGAATCGTGTCGGGTGCGCCAATTTTCTCGTTATTGTTGAGTAGTTTAGTTGCCGCTCTATACGCGGGCTTCGGACCTTCCGGCAGCAGGTGTGCCAAGGGTGTGCCAAAGTGGTCGCACCGACGGAGGGCACCTGAGGCAGCTTGATGGCTCTTAACTCCTCCAAAACTTGACGCCCGCGAATCGAGCGACGCTCCTATTCCGCTTCGCAGATCGTCATGCCGACCGTGGTTGGACTTGTCGAGCAATGACGTCGTCTAGTCGGTGGGGTGGTCGACGTGGGCGATGACGGCATGTTCGCCAACAGACGGTGACCCTGGAAGACCGTCTTCGCAGTGGCGTGGGACGACGTTCGATCCCGGGGGGCATCCTGGAAGACGATGATCGTCGCGAAGTGGCTGATCTCGGCGGATGGCGACGCGCGGTCGACGAAGATGTGGCCGTAGTGGGACCGGTAGACGGGGCACGCGGGATCCCGGTCTTGTCGAACTTGTAGAACAGGCTCAGCGAACGTCGCAAAGTCGATCGAGGATGCAGCCGGGGACCCAGCATGGATCCAGCGGATTGGACGATGACGCCTTCGCCGAGTGGGTGCCGCCCATCAGTGGACCGGCCTCGACGCGAACGAGATCAAGGACCTCCCCCACGGACTTCGATCACCGGAGGACCACGGCAGTCAGATCAAGACGGCTGGAGCAACAGTGAACGGGGGTTGTGGGGTGAGGGTCAGCGGCTATTCAAAAGTTTAATCCGGGCCTGAAAATTGGGTCAACGTGAATAATGCGCGCCTCTGACGTCCCGCGTTAGAACATTCTTGTCGGCAAACCGCCGACGAGGAATCAACAAAGATGCGACACCACCATATTCTGTTCGCCCACGAGAGCGACGAAGCTGCCAATGAGATGTTTCGCAAGCTGATCACCGCCCATGCGGACTTCTGTACGGTCGGTCAGCGTTCTAATTGGTACTACGAATGGCGCCACGATCACGTCGTTGTGCGCTTCCGGTTGAAGGCTGATTGGTATCATTTCGCTACGACCTTTTGGCGGAAGCATTTCGCCATCCTTCACATGCACGATTTCCTCGAACCCGATTGCGATGAGAAGCTCATTGAGGAGTCTGTCGACCTTCTGCTCACCTACCCTTGAGGCTGCCGCTGCGATCTGAACACGATTGCAGCGAGCCTCTGTCCGTAGCCTCCCATGAAGCCGAAGTTGGCGGTGCTGGCCATCGAGCCCCGACGCCGTTCATGAACCCCGCTGCACCGTAGGGTTGGGGTCCAGCATGCTCAACGTGTAGTTGGCTCACTCGGGGCTTTTGGAGGTCTGGCGAGGCGTCTCTGTAACAGTCGAATTGCCTCGCTGCTGTCGCTATGCAGATGGTCATCGAACGGCTGGGGACGCGAAACGAGGCCGGGCGTGTGGCAGCGAACTAGATCTCAGGAGTCTGAACGAGGCCAGCCCGTCGAGGCACTCGCTGGGACGATCGAGCGCGTCACCTTCCACAACGCCGAGACTGGCTTCTGCGTGCTCAAGGTCCAGGCACGGGGCAAGCGCGACCTCGTGCCACTCATTGGCCACGCCCCGGCGATCGACGCCGCGATTGACGGTCGTTGCGCCGAGACGTGCACGGCTTGAACGCCAACTTTCAGTGCCTCAGTCCGCCCGGCTGCGCGATTTCGACCTCGAACGTGAGCGCCCGGTCGAACAGCGAGGTGGTGCGGTACTCGCGCACATAGCGCCACGAAAACGATCCCGGCTCGCCGATCCGGCGCGTCTCCAGAAGGCCGAACCACGTTAGCGGCCTTAGGATTCGGCATTCAAACGCCAAGGCTAGGAAGTCCGGTGTGGTCACTTCAGCCGCCGCATCAAGCACGGTGCAAACCGGCAGAAGTTCCCCAACGCTGCTCCACTGGCGCGCCGCGGCCGACAAGCATCAGAGCACGAGCCCGACGTGATCCTGTGGCCAGCGGTCGATCGGCACGCGGTCGAGCGAGCCGAGGTCGATCCGCCAGAACACGAGAGTGAATAGCCGATGGAAGAGTTCGAGGCTCTGGTCCTCCGTCGCTAGATCTAGCCCGACCTTGGTCGTGAGCAGCTTGCGTTCGCGACGGCGGAGGAATTTTGCCGCCTGCGCGATGAGGCGGGTGGTCTCGACCGGCATTACGTCGGCCTCGTTAAGCACCTTGTTGGCCGCCAGCACCTGGGCCTTGTCGTAGTCCGGCCAGTCGAGCGCATCGAACAGGCCACGCGTATCGGCGCGGGATACGGCATGAGTGGCGGTCAGCGTCAGCCCGCCGTTCGCCTGCGCGCGGATGAGCATGAGCCTAAGCGTCGCCAGCAACGGCATCTTGGAAGCGCTGATCGCATCGAGGCCCAAACCGAGCCGGATCACCGAGGGTGGACCGCCGTCCGGTCGTGCGAGAAGTTCGGTCACGCTAGACCGAGACAGAAGCGACCATGCGGGCAGAGGCTCGATCTTGGCCATAGGCCCGCTTCTTCCATAACGCCGCGTCGAAGGACAAGCTGGCATCCCCACGCATGACGTGCAGCGCTGGTCGCTAAGCCGGGACAGCGTTTCACTATGGCCGGAACGAAGCGCGCAACGCCTGCGAGGTCAAAGCCTCGATGACCCAGCGCCCGCCCGCCGAGTATCCAAAGCCTTCTCCATGGCGAGCACGAAGCTCATTGAGCACCTGAGTTCGAGTGGCTGCGTAGTTCGCTTCGACATGGGCTCGCCAGCGCGCTGCCGTCAGTTCGCGCTCGAACGTCTCTCGAACATGCCAGAGCGGCAATCCCGCTTCACGTCGAAGTGCATTTCGAGACCAGATCCCACTCAAGATCGCCGCCGCATCAATCACCTGCGCGTCGTCGATGAGCTTCGCCATCTTGGAAGTAGAGCACACTTCAGCAGCACCACAAGCGTTCGGATGATTGGCGCGAGTGATATTTCAGACTGTGCCCTGCCGGCGTCGCGGTTCTGTCGCGCTTTACCCGGCTCTATCTTTCGCTTGCGAGGTTGCGCGGCTGTGGCACTCTTGGATGATTACCCATCGTTGCGACGGATCTGCTGCCTTGTGAAAGCCGGCGGCCGTCGATTTTGGCTGGAGTCCGCCCCTGAGCCTCGACACGTACCTCGCAGAGCATCAAGAGGAGGGATACCACCTCCACAACGACCGTCCGGTTACCGGTTGGCCGCTGCCCTTCCTGGCTAATCTGGATCGGCGCGGCGCGCGCGGATTGCTCGCCGATTTGGCAGTGGCGGGCGCTCTGTCCCGACAAGCGGCCTACATCGTCGCCGTCGACGCCAACATCGACGAGCCGGCCTCGTTCCTGGGTTGCCTCGGCATCAAGACTGCCGGCGCCGCGGGTGTCGGTGAGGCGCTGCGCACCCGGCAAGCACGCGACCTCATCGCTGCAACCTACGGCGTCGTCCCGGACGCCGTTCCGACTGGCTACCTCCGAGCGCTGCTAAGGATCGAGGAGGCAGGCGCCGACAGGCCCGGCCTTGATGCGTTCGCAAACCCTGAGAGCTACCGAAGGCTGTTCGGCATCCTGTCGAACGAGCGCCACAGCCGTAGAGCCAATGCCCTGCGCTACTGCGGTCGCTTGCGCTCTGGCCATGTCCATGCCGCCGAGCACCTCGCGCCCGCGCTAGTTTACCCCGAGATCGTCGCGATCATGGGCACGGCCGCGCAGGTAGACCGGGCCAACGCGCTCCTCGACCTGCTCCGCAGGACTGTCTCGACCGTCACCGAGGAGGAAATCGCCCGCGCTTTGCGTGACAGTTTGAAGGGCGGCAGCATCCTTGAGCGGTTCGCGCGCAAGATCCTGGAGCGGGCTGATCGCCTGCCTGATCCACCTCTGCCGGCGTCGGAGAACCTACGGCCGTTGCGCTCGGCGGCGGAGATTGCCGAGTTCGGTCGTCGAATGGGCAATTGCGCAGGCACGAAGGTCGCTGAGATCGTCCTCGGCATGTTGTACCTCTACGAGGTCGAACACGTTCTGGAAGATGGCAGCGTGGTTCCGCTGGCACTGTCTTTGACCCCTTTGACCAACGGTCTGTGGATGGTCGCAGACGTGACTATGCGCCGGAACCGACGTCCGCCCGCCCACGTGCTGCGCGCGGTGCTGGAACGCCTCCAGAATCTTGGGGCGGTGGTCGCGGGACCAACGCTGAAGGCGGCGTACCGGCAGGATCTAGCGCGGCTGCTTGGTGCGCATCGTTGGGCCGCGATCGACGAGTGCCTCCGCCTTGATGTTGATACCGAGGATGAGCTTGACGCGGTCGAGGCACTCGCGGCCGAGATAGGCGAGGCAGCTTGATCCTGGTCCTGACCTCGCGATGATCGAGTTCGACGACGAACTTCTTGATCGCTGAAGCCCCGAGCAGCTTCTCGCTGTCCGTCCACTCCTGGATGAACTCGCGACCGACATCAGCCAGGGTTTGCACCGCCTGGACATCCTCCAAGTGCTCGATCGTCGGTGTAGAACGGGGTCGAGCGTCACTCACACGAGGACACTATCGTGGCTGATGAACCTGACGGGTCCCGCACCGGGCCACTAGATCGGGCTCTAGCCATCCTGACCTTCGTGGCTGAGCAGAAGAAAGCGCTCTCGGCTGCTGAAATCGCCACCGCGCTCACCTTGCCGCTCCCTACCGCACATCGCCTCATCGGCAACCTTGAGGACCGAGGCCTCGTTCAGAAGGCCCTCGGTACGAAGCGCTACGTCGTCGGGAGCACGCTCGTCACTCTATCAGCTAAGACAATCGGGGCTGCGTTCCGTACCGTACGCCGGCATGCCGTTCTGAGCGCCGTGGCCGACAGGATAGGTGAGCAGTGCGAGATCGGCATCGTCCGCGACAACGCGGTAGCATATGTCGACAGCGTGCAGTCCAAGCAGCAACAGGGTTTGCAGTTCAATCCCGGCGCGGGCGCCCCGCTCCACTGCACCTCGACAGGTAAAATTTACATGAGCCGGCTGCCCGCTAAGGTTCGGCACCGGCTCGCCCATTCTCTGCCACTCGTGCAGTACACCCCTACGACGATTGCCGATCCGAAGTCGCTGCTTGGTCAACTCGACGTGATACGGCGTCGGGGCTGGGCAAAGACCAACGAGGAATACGTCCTGGGCGTCGTAGGGTGCGCCGTGCCCATCGTCTCGCCTAAGGGCGACCTGATCGCTTGCTTGGGTGTCTCCGTACCTTCAGCGCGCGTCGGCTTCGCGGGCCTTGACGCCTTCATCGATCCCCTACGGGAGGCCGCGGCCCACTTGTCCAACACCATTCTGCAAGACAACGACGATTCCGACAATTCTCAATTTTCGGAATGAAAAATCCCGTCAGATGATGATCTGACTCGACGTATGGCGAGTGCTGTGTATTTTTGTGTCATCTGACTGACGTGTCCAGCTTTTGTGCGGACCGTGCCAATTCACGTTGAACCCGAATCGTCAAAATCTGAGATGTGTTCAAGAACTCGCCGGAGCCTTCCGCTGCGATGCCTCGTCACGTCCGCGCTACCGGAGAGATCATGAACCAGCACTACGACGTCGCTGCCGTCCGTCGGGCGTTTCCCGCTGCTGAGCACGTGGTCTACCTCGACAGCGGTTTCCAGACACCACTCTCACTTCCGGTGAAAGAGGCGTACGAGCGCTTCCTGCGGGAAGGTTTCGAAACCGCTGGTCCCAAGCAGATTTGGCTCAACCGGCTCGAAGAGACCCGCGCCAAGGTCGCGACGCTGCTCGGCGCTCAGCCGCACGAGGTCGCCTTCACCAAAAACACGTCCGAGAGCATGAATATCGCAGCCAATGCGCTGCCACTCAAGGCCGGCGACAAGGTGCTGATGATCCACGGCGATCACCCGAACAACGCCTACGCGTTCCTCAATCTGAAGAAAAAGGGCGTGGACGTCGTATTCATTCCGATGACCGAAGTGGTGAACGCGGACAGCTTCCGGCCCCATATCGACGACAAGACCCGCGTGATTTCCATGTCGCACGTCACCTTCCACGCCGGTCATCGGTTCGACGTCCAGAGCGTTGGCGAACTTTGCGACCAAAACGACCTCTACTTTGTCGTGGACGTGATGCAGGGCATCGGCGTGACGCCGATTGACGCGAAGGCTATGAGAGCGACATTCATCGGCTCGGGCACACACAAGGGCCTTCTCGTGCCGCAGGGGCTCGGCCTGCTCTACTGGGACACGAGCAAGGTCGAGATGGAGCCGGCCTACTTGGCTGCTGCCAGCCTCGCCGAGCCGCCGACGGACTTCGTCGCTCGGCCGGACAACATGGCCCTTCCGGCGACGGCTAGCCGGTTCGAACTCGGCAACTTTAACCTCCCGGCTATCCAGGGCCTGGGCGCCGCCATCGATCTCATCAACGCGATTGGCATCGAGAACATCCAGAGCCACTGCTTCGACCTCGGCGATTACCTCATCGAGCGCCTCGACGAACTCGACGTCGGCCTTGTCGGTCCACGCGCTCGGCAGCACCGCGCGCCGCACATCTACGTCGTCGCACTGCCTGTCGCCGAGTGGCTGGACTACTTCACCCAGAACGGTATCCGCGTGTCGCCGGAACGCGACGGCATCCGCGTATCGCTCGGGATGTTCAACACTACCGCGGATATCGACCGTCTGATTGAGGCCATCCGCGCCCGCAACGTGCCGTCGACGCAGGCCCGCACGGCTGTGCTGTCGAAGCTCGGGTAGGCTGCTGAGTTTCTCCACCCTCATCGCTGACAGCAACCGCGCCGCTTGGCCTCGTGAGACCCGAACGGGGTCCGTAATCATCGAGAGGAAAAGACCGATGTCCGTGCTTCAAGCGTTCTTACGCCTATCCAGCGCGCTCGCGCTCAGTCTTGCCGTGACAGCAGCCTCCGCCGAGAGCCCGACGCTAGATAAGATCAAGCGCACGGGGGCTATAACCCTCGGCTATCGTGAGGCCTCGATCCCATTCTCGTATCTCGGTGCCGACCAGAAGCCAGTCGGCTTCTCGATGGACCTGTGCGCGCAGGTCGTGGATAAGATCAAGAGCGACCTCAAGCTCGACAACCTCCCGGTCAAACTCCAACCGGTCGACTCCGCCAACCGCATCCCGCTCATGCAGAACGGGACCATCGATATCGAGTGTGGCGGTACTTCCAGCAGCGCCGCCCGGCTCAAGCAGGTCGCCTTCACGGTCGCGACTTTCGTGTCCTCGGCACGGTGGCTGACCAAAGTCTCGTCCGGCATCCACGACGTGAAGGGCCTCGACGGTAAGACTGTAGTCGTCACGCAGGGTTCGAATGCGGTCGGCTTCGCGTTCGGCATCAAGGCCAAGGGCGGCACCTTCAACGTCATTCAGGCCAAGGACCACGGCGAGTCGATGCTCGTACTCCAGAGCGGGCGTGCCGCGGCGTTCATGGAGGATGATATCCTGCTCGCCAGCCTGAAGTCCCGCGCGCCCGATCCGGCCGCTCTGACCTTCCTCCCGGAGACGTACGATCTGGTGGCCTACGGTTTGATGCTGCGTAGGGAAGATCCGGAGTTCAAGGCGCTCGCGGACGGTGTCCTGAAGGGCATGATGGCTTCAGGAGCCTTCGCGAAGCTCTACACCAAGTGGTTCGAGAGCCCGATCCCGCCCCGCGGTGAAAACCTGACTTTCCCGATGTCCGACGCCCTGAAAGAGCGCGTCGCACACCCGAGCGACTCGATCAATTTCTGACCCGCCGACCGCCGCATACAAAGCGAGTTCGCTTGTGGCATAGCGCTCAAAAAGAACCGGCCAGTGACCGACGTCGTGCTGGAGACATCTCGAAGCCGAGCGTGGCTAACATGTCGGCCGCCGCTATGCGGATGAGCGCTTCATCTTCGGCGAGCACAGCTAGGAGGCGAGATCCTGACATAGATCGAAAAATGCGAACCGCCGCGATGCGTTTCAGCGTTGCCGTAGATTTTCTTGAGGTTGTGAGCAGTCAGATCCCGGCATGGGACGGCCCCGCTCCCGGTACTGGCACCCCTCGCTAACTGCCATCCGTCATCCTGACCTCGGGCCGCGTCGCGTACCGGCCCCTCGCCGTGAGGAACGGCACAAGCCCCGCCAGCCCGTGATCAGATCGGGCGGCGGGGCAGCGTTCGTCATCTCGCGGTCCTGATATCCGCCTCGGCGAGCATGCTGCATGTGCAACCTCTACAGCCTGATCCGGCCGCAGTCGGAGATCGGCAAGGCGTTTGACATCGAGCACGACGATACCGGCAACCTGCCGCCGCTGCCCGGCATCTTTCCCAACACCACGGCTCCCGTGATCCGCATGCGCGAGGACGCGCGTGCCCTGTCGATGATGCGTTGGGGCATGCCGTCGCCTGCCTTCGCGCTGAAGGGCAAGAAGGTCGATCCCGGCGTCACGAACGTGCGCAACACCGCCTCGCCGCATTGGCGCCGCTGGCTGGCTCCCGCGCACCGCTGCCTCGTGCCGTTCACGAGCTTCAGCGAGAACGAGAAGGCCGCGGACGGCTCGCACCCGCCCGTGTGGTTCTCCCTGACCGAGGATCGGCCCCTCACCTGCTTCGCGGGCATCCTGGTGGAGGGCTGGCAGAGCGTGCGGAAGGTGAAGGACGGCGAGACGACCGACGACCTGTATGCCTTCCTGACGACCGAGCCGAACGCCGAAGTCGGTGCGGTTCACCCGAAGGCGATGCCGGTGATCCTCAC
>NZ_JAKSXX010000227.1 GCF_022829385.1 Methylobacterium sp. J-070
CCGAGGCGCGCTCCTGCCGTCGGTGGACGAGCACACCCGATCTGACACGCGCCCTCCCTCCCTCCTTTGCGGGGGAGGGAGGGCCCCGGGGTCCCCCCTGTCTTCAGTGCAGAGGAGTGTTATTGATCCGGTTGCCGCGCGGCCCAGACGTCCGACGTCGTGTGCCTACACCGCCGTCGATCCCCTCCCAGTACAACCCGCCGCCCAGGGGGGTCCGGTCGGCGTCCGGCGGCCCCGAAGCGACCGCGGGCAGCGGGCCTTGGCCGCCGGGGGAGCCGCAGGGGACACGGCTGAACTACCGTCACATC
>NZ_JAKSXX010000029.1 GCF_022829385.1 Methylobacterium sp. J-070
CCTAGTGGTCAAAACCTGACGGTTGAGTCCGTCCCAGGTTTCGGTTTGGGCTTTGTCCTGCGAGTCTGGCGGGATGCGCAGCGGCCTCTCCTTCACGCTTCCCGCCTCGGATCGCCTTCGGCTCGAAGCCCTCGTGGCTGACCGGAATACGCCGCAGAAGCATGTCTGGCGCGCTCGCATCGTGCTGCTGAGCGCCGATGGGCTCGGGACGCACGCGATCATGCGTGAGGCGGGCGTGTCCAAGACCGCGGTCTGGCGCTGGCAGGAGCGCTTCGCACAGGAGGGCATGGATGGGCTCCTGCGGGACAAGACACGGCCAGCCTGCATCCGGCCCCTCGGCCCGGAGGTGGCGGCGCGCGTCGTGGCCCTGACGCAAGGAGAGCCGCCCGGTGAGACCACGCATTGGACGGCAGCTGCCATGGCTCAGGCCGCATCCATCAGCGTCTCGTCGGTGCAGCGGATCTGGCGCGGGCATGGCCTGCAGCCGCACCGGGTACGGCAGTTCAAGCTCTCCACCGACCCGGCCTTCGCCGCCAAATTGCGCGATGTGGTTGGGCTCTACGTCGATCCACCAGCTCATGCCGTGGTGCTCTCCGTCGACGAGAAGTCGCAGATCCAGGCGCTCACCCGAACGCAGGACCCGTTGCCGATGAAGCCGGGTCAGCCCACGACGCGCACCCACGACTACAAGCGCCACGGCACCACGACCTTGTTTGCCGCTCTGGACGTTCTGGAGGGCAAGGTGATCGGCCGCTGCATGCAGCGTCACCGGCATCAGGAGTTCATCCGCTTTCTCAACGCCGTCGAGGCGGCGGTCCCGGCCGGAAAGGTCGTCCACGCGATCCTGGATAACTACGCCGTTCACAAGCACCTGAAGGTCCGCGCCTGGCTCGACCGAAACCCGCGCTGGACCTTCCACTTCACGCCCACCTCCGCCTCCTGGCTTAACGCCGTCGAGGGCTTCTTCGCCAAACTCGCAAAGCGCCGGCTGCGACGGGGCGTGTTTGGCTCTCTCGTCGAGGTTCAGGCAGCCATCAAACGCTTCATCGCCGAGAGCAACGGCAACCCGAAACCTTTCGTCTGGACCGCGGACCCGGACCGCATCATCCAGGCCGCCAAACGCGGGCACCAAGCGTTAGACTCGAACCACTAG
>NZ_JAKSXX010000232.1 GCF_022829385.1 Methylobacterium sp. J-070
TGTGCCGTCTGCACCTCGATCTGGCGCAGCTTCAGCACCACCTGCTCCGCGCTCGTCTTCTGACCTCGCCGCATGTCCGACTCCTTCGATCCTGGCTGATCCTCTCAATCAGCCCGGTCCAAAGCCAGCCGGTCAGGTCAATACCTTCACTGGTTTGCTCCAACCTTCAGCAAGAAAGATGACATTTCTGGAGGAATTGATACGGCCTTTCAATTCCTCCAGGCATGCGAATTTGCGTACCCACGTGCGATTGCAGCGATCGAAGCCTTAGTTTCTCATGCTGCCCCTGATGCAAACGTTGCGTATGGGCCGTTTATCGCATCGCTTGAGAACTGGGCGAAACCAGTTTGGATGAAACAGCTCGATGAAGCTGGCATCCCAATCCCTCTATCCGAACGCCTATGGAAATATATTGGCGACGTGGAAGATCGAGTAGATGCACTTGCAGCCATCAAGGCGTTGCCCTTTGATAGAATTTCCGAGTTTGATGAAATCGATCTTTTTATTATAAGTCAATCGCTCTAGTTGAATTGATATCAGCGAAAAAATATCAAACAAACGATATCTATCAGTTAAATTTTTTCCGAACCGACACCTCCGCGGGGACAGCGGCTGTCGTTACGATTGGGCAAGCTCGCGTTCCTGTCATCTAAACTTAGGTTTTATGGGGGCATCTTGATATGGCGTTGTCCGATGGAACCTTCTGATAGGAATGCCCCTAGGATGGCCTCAGACGCTTCAATTTCGGCTTTAAGGATTTTCGGCAAGAAAGGGGCTCCGCGGACGGGAGAAGCCCCTCAGCGGCCAAAAATACGAGCCGGCCGTTTCGGGGGTGGAGACTGCAGGGGATCCGTTGCCGGCGGCCCCCGGCTCACTTAGACTCAGCGCGCCGGCGGTCGAATTCGGGACACTGCCCACATGCGGGTAGGAGAGGTTACGGCCTCCCGTCGGCGTCTCCGCCCAGCCACTTCAGCGCCTGCGCCGCGCGCAGCCGGTGCACGCTGACGATGCGCAGGAAGCCCGTCAGGCTGCGGGCCACCACGGTGTTCCACCAGCCGTCGTCGCGCTCGGTCACCACCGAGCGGCGGTTCGCCTGGCCGCGATCCACCAGGCGGCCGGCGTCGATCAGGGCCTGCACGGCCGCGAAGCTCGCCACCTCGGTGGGCCGGGCGCGATGGGCCCCGAGCTTCTCGGCCAGCGTATCCCGGGACACCGAGACCAGGGCCGAGCGCGCGTCGAGGGCCGCCGCGACGGCGGGCGCCACGGCGACCGGCACCTGGACGCGCTCGCTCGGCGGCAGGCGGGACACGATCCGCGGCAGCGGGCTCGCCCAGATCTCCGCGATGGCCCGGCGGGCCTCGGGGGCGCCGGCCGCCTCCAGGCGCTCGCTCAGGCTCGCCACGAGGGTGCGGACCCGGGCGAGGCCCGGATTGTGCGCCCAGCCCGGATCGATCCCGTCCGGCACGCGCACCACGGCGCCGGTGCGCCGGTTCACGAAGGTGCGCGCGGGGCTCTCCGGCCGCTCGGCGCTGTAGCCGGGCTCGGCGAGCTTCTTCTCCCGCTCGAAGCGCGAGATCTGGCGCACGGCGCATTTGCACTGCCAGCCGTTGGGCGGGAAATGCGTGGTCCAGAACGGATCGTCCGCCGGCAGGATCGTCCCGGCCCAGGCGAGGTGCTGGGGCCGCGGATCGGCCGAGCTGGTGCGGACGTAGAGCAGGTCGGGCAGCGCCGCCTTGGTCCGCTGGATCCGCTCCCACTGCCCGGCCGCCCGGGCCGAGCGCATGTTGGCCGAGAAGATCGTCTGCAGGCGGCGCGGGCTGGTGAAATCCACCGCGGCGTCCGGATCCCGGCGGGCGGGATCCGCGATGGCACGCGCCCCGCCCCAGCCGAGGCGGCGCAGCTCGGGCACGAGGCCCGCGCGCCAGGTCTCGAACCCCTCGCCCCGGTCGATCGCCCCGGCGAGGCTGTCCCGGAACAGGGTCAGCAGCTCCACGTCCACGGCCTTGGCCACCGTGAACGCGTAGGCGTGCTCCTCGCCCCAGACGTCGAGCCACGAGAAGGCCGGCTTGAGCCCGCGCCCGGCGAAGTAGCGCGGCACCTCGGGCGGGACCTTGAAGCCGGATTGAACGCCCGGTTCAGCCATGGACCGTCACGGCTGCCCGGACCAGATCATCCGCCCGAAATCCGGGCCGGGCGAGATGATATAAACCGGCCGCATGCGCAGTGCGGCCGGACTATCCCCGGGACCTGTCAGCCATCGCAGAACGGCGTCTGACACGGGTTCATCTGGCAGGAAATCGATGGCGCGGCCCAGCACATCGACCTTTCGACCCTTCCGTTTCGCATCGTTCGGGCTCTTGCCGAACCGGGATGGCCCAAAGTCCCTTTCCCAGGGCTTGCGGCTGACGAACCGGCGCCCGGGGATCAGCTCCAGGAAGCCCCACACGTCGAAATCGTGGATACCCCGCTGATCCTCGGTCGCAACGCCGGCCGAACACTGCTGATGGTGAAGGGCAGCACCCTGGCAGAAGCACAGCACGCGAAGACGGTCGGCGTAGACATGCGACTTGTTGAATGGCCGACAGACGTGGGCGATCGCGTCGGCGCCGATGATGGCAAGCCGGCGCAAGTCTTCGTCGCCGATGATCTCAAACGATCGCGCCTCCCGCGGTGCATCGCTCATCTCGCGGTCCCCTACCTGTTCCGCCACGCGACCCGTGGCTGCCTCCCACCGTGATGCTAATCCCCGACATCGCCCAGCCCCCGGGCGATCGCCGTCGCCCGCGCGAGGCGCGCGCGCAGGGGGCCGCTGTCGACGCGCACGGCGTCGAGCCGGGCCAGCACCTCGTCGTAGCTCGTCGCCTCGGCGGCCAGGGCGAACAGGCCCTCCAGCAGGGGATCGGTGATCGCCGTCCAGTCGGCGAGCAGGTCGTCCTGGAGGTCGTCGAGCGCGTCCCGGTCCGGATCCCGGGCGGAGAACCGGGCGGTGGCGCAGGCGCCGCAGCGGCATCCGCCCGGGTGGCCGGGGCGCAGCGCCAGCCGCGCGGGCGGGGCCGCGGGCGCGGCCGGGGCCGCCGCCGGCGCCGGCG
>NZ_JAKSXX010000245.1 GCF_022829385.1 Methylobacterium sp. J-070
GCGCGGCCGAGGAGACCGGCGCCGCCGCCGCACAGGTGCTCGGCGCCGCCTCCGAACTCTCCCGCCAGTCCGAGCACCTCGCCGCAGAGGTCGACCGCTTCCTCGCAACCGTCCGCGCCGCCTGACAGCGCGCCGCGGACCGGCGGGAGGCTGGTAATCTCCTGCCCGTCCGCGCACACAGGCACCGCGGCGGCATCGCCGCGCAGCCTGCCGGAAAGCCCCGATGAAGACGGCCGATCTCCTCCCGCACGCCCATCAGGTTCTGCAGGACGCGACGTTGCCGGAGCTGCCGAACCATTACCGCGGCAAGGTCCGGGACAACTACGACCTGCCCGACGGGCGCCGCATCCTGATCACCTCCGACCGGATCAGCGCCTTCGACCACGCCCTCGCGGCGATCCCCTTCAAGGGGCAGGTTCTCACGCAGACCGCCCGCTACTGGTTCGAGACGACGGCCGACATCTGCCCGAACCACGTCATCGCCTATCCGGATCCGAACGTGGTGGTCGGCCGGCGCCTCGAGATCCTGCCGGTCGAGGTGGTGGTCCGGGGCTACCTCGCCGGCACCACCTCCACGTCGATCCTGACGCGGTACCGCGCCGGCGAGCGGACGATGTACGGGCACCGTTTCGCGGACGGCCTGCAGCCCAATGCCCGCCTGCCGCAGCCCATCATCACCCCGACCACCAAGGCGTTCGACGGCGGCCACGACGAGCCCTTGACCGAGAGCCAGATCCTCGAGGGCGGGCTCCTCACCCCCGAGCAGTGGCGGACCGTCTCCGAAGCCGCGCTCGCCCTCTTCGCCCGCGGGCAGGCCCTGGCCGCCGAACGCGGGCTGATCCTGGCGGACACGAAGTACGAGTTCGGCACGGACGGGGAGGGCCGCATCGTCCTGGCGGACGAGATCCATACGCCGGACAGCAGCCGCTACTGGTTCGCGCAGAGCTACCCCGAGCGCTTCGCCGCGGGCTCGGCCCCTGAGAGCTTCGACAAGGACTTCGTGCGCAACTGGGTGGTGGCCCGCTGCGACCCGTATGCGGATCCGATCCCCGAGATCCCGGCCGACATCGTCCTGGAAACGGCCGCGGTCTACATCCGCGCCTACGAGACGATCACGGGGTCGCCCTTCGTGCTGCCCGATCCCGCCGAGGTGCCGCTCGAACGGATCCGGCGCAACATCGCCGCCTATCTCGGCGCCGGGCCGGGTCGCTGAGGGGGAGGGGCAGCGCCTCGGGCGCCGCCCCGGTTCACGCGCTCAGGCAGCCTCGGCGAGCGGGGCGGGCGCATCCATCGCGCGCAGGTACACGTCGAGCAGGGTTTCCTGCTCGTCCCGCTCGTCCTTGTCCTGCTTGCGGATCTTCAGGATCTCCTTCAGCACCTTGACGTCCAGGCCTTCGCCCTTCGCCTCGGCGAAGACCTCCTTCTTGGCCTCCATCAGGTCCTTGATCTCTTCCTCCAGCCGCTCGACGCGCTCGATGATCGAGCGGATGCGCTCGCCCGCGACGCCCACGGTATCGGTCATGTCAGTCATGCAAACCCTCGCCGGATGACGGGCCGACCCTCGCCGGAGCGCGGTTAGCGACGGGTTAAGCGTGCGGGCGCCGCAGGGCGGTCAGCGTGTCCGCGTCTCGATCCACCCGATGATCGCGTCCGCGACCTGATCGCTGTTCGATTCCAGCATCATCATGTGGCCATTGCCGTAAATGCCGTGCTCTTCGAGCTTCAGACGGTCCGGCTTGGCGCCGGCCTGCGTGAGGAAGGCGGCGGTGCAATCGTCCATGGTGGCGCGGAACGACGCTTCGGACGTCACGATCACGGCCGGCACCCGGGCGAGGTTGGGCAGGGTCCGGGCCGGCTCCGCCTGGAGCCAGCATCGGATCTGGTCCGGACGGGCGGGGCTCTCGGCCTGGACCACGGTCAGGTCGGTGGGACTGCTCACCGGCGGCTCGAAGCGGAGCGGCACCCGGGTGATGCCGTAGGGCCGGGCCCGCGCGTCCCCGATCCGCTCGTACCAGTCGGCGCCGCCCTTGAAGCGGATGTCATAGAAGGTCGGGCCGTTGGGCTCGACCGCCACGTGGGCCTTGACCAAGTCGGGCCGCTGGTCGGACACGGCCCATCCGAAGACCCCGGCCTGCGAATGCGTCAGCAGGATCGCCGGGCCGATCTTTTCCAGGAGCGCGATCAGGGCCGGATCGACCAGCTCCTCGGTCCTCAACCCATTGGCGATGTAGGGCACCTGCGACAGGTAGAACTGGTCGAACGCGGCGTTGCCGCGCACGCCCGGTCCGCCCGGCCACTGCGTGTGCTTCCCGGCCTGCGGAAACAGGCCGGACCGTTCCTGCCCGGTGAACACGCTCTCCAGATCCTCGACCGACAGGCGGGCGTAGGGGCCGTAGGCCTCCACGTCTCCGCCCGCGCGACCGCGCCCGACCTGGTCGACCACGTAGACGGCAAAGCCCTTGGCGACGAAGCGATCCGCCCAGCCCGGCCGGCCGTCGGGCGTACCGAGGAAGTTTGTCCCGGTCTGCGCGGTGCCGTGCACGAGGACGACGGGATAGGGCTGCGTGATCCGCGCGGGGGCGCGGTACGCCACGAACATCTGCCCGACCGCGATGGTCTTGTCCTTGGCGGTCTCGTAACGGCCGCCGACGAAGAAGTAGCCGGCGGGCTGGGTCGGCTCGAACCGCGCCTCCCCGGCGCCCCCCGCAGAGTTCGCGGCGGTCAGGCCGAGAAGGGCCAGGGCGATTGCGCCGGCGGCGGCTATGATACGCATCGTGTCCTCCCGCGGGCGTCTGGCGCGCCCGGCGGACGGCATATCATCGCGAAAAACCCGGCCGGTCCAGCCGGATACGCCACGCGATCACGCGTGGACGAGACGCGGCTTCTTGCCGAGCGCCTCCTCGACGGTCCCGTCGCCGTCGAGGTAGCCGTGGACTTTGGGGTTCGGCATGATCACCGAAGCCACGAAGGCGATCGCCATCAGGACGGTCACGTACCAGAAGAACGTGCTCTCCATGCCGTTGTCCTTGAACCACAGGGCCACGAACTCGGCGGTGCCGCCGAAGGTCGCGTTGGCCACCGCGTAGGACAGGCCGACCCCGAGCGCCCGCACGTTGGTGGGGAACAGTTCCGCCTTCACGATCCCGCTGATGCCCGTGTAGAACGACACGACCGCCAGCCCGAGCGTGATCAGCGCGAAGGCGAGATAGGGATCCTTGTTGGTCCCGAGCGCCGTCATCAGCGGCACAATCATCAGCGTGCCCAGACCGCTGTACAGCAGCATGTTGGCCTTGCGGCCGATCCGGTCCGACAGCGCGCCGAAGAGCGGCTGTATCGCCATGTAGACGAACAGCACGACGGTCATCGTCTGCGAGGCCGAGGTCTTCGGCATCCCGGCGGTGTTGACGAGATACTTCTGCATGTAGGTCGTAAAGGTGTAGAAGCTCAGGGAGCCGCCGGCCGTGTAGGCCACGACCACCAGGAACGCCCGCCAGTGCTTGAACAGCTCGGCGAAGGTGCCGGCATTCTCCTTGTCGCTGCTGTCCTTGGTCTCCGCCAGGGACCGCCGCAGGTAGAGTGCCACCACGGCCAGCCCGGCGCCGATGAAGAACGGGATCCGCCAGCCCCACGCCGTGAGTTCGGGGGCGGTCATCACCGTCTGGAGCAGCACCAGAACCAGCGACGCGAGGAGTTGCCCGCCGATCAGCGTGACGTACTGGAACGAGGCGAAAAAGCCGCGCTGCCCCTTGATCGCCACCTCGCTCATGTAGGTCGCCGAGGTGCCGTACTCGCCGCCCACCGAGAGGCCCTGGAGCATGCGCGCCAGCAGCAGCAGGACCGGCGCGAGGGTGCCGACATGCTCGTAGGTCGGCAGGATGCCGATCAGCAGCGAGCCGAAGCACATCATCAGCACCGAGATGACCATCGAGGTCCGGCGCCCGACCCGGTCGGCAATGCGCCCGAACAGCCAGCCGCCCACCGGGCGCATGAAGAAGCCCACCGCGAAGATGCCGGCGGTCTGGAGCAGCTGGCTGGTCGAATCCCCCTTCGGGAAGAAGGCCGGCGCGAAATACAGCGCGAAGAACGCGTAGCAGTAGAAGTCGTACCACTCGACGAGATTGCCCGAGGACGAGCCCACGATCGCCCAGATGCGGCGGCGCCGATCCGAGGCCTCGTCGAGGGCGCTCGGTGCGATACCGATCGTATCGTTCCCCGAAGCGGACATGGCGTCTCCGTCGATCAATCTTTGTGCCGGCAACGGCCGGCCTCTTCTTCGTGTCGGGCAGGCTTACAGGCGGCGTTTCTGATCGCAAGTCCGTGAGCGGACTTAGCCGAGGATAGGACGCGCGCGTGTCATCGGGCGCGCGGCGCGGAAGCCTTGGCGACGGAACGGTTTGGCCCGGGGCCCCGTTGCGGGCCGGCGCGGGCGTCGACGGCGCTCCGACATCGGCTGGAGGAGAGGCCATGAAGCGGATTCTGAGGGACACGGTGGCGGCCGCGATCATCGTCGCCGGGGCGGCGACGGCGTTCGCCCAGGGCGGCCCGGGCGGCGGGGGTGGTCCCGGCGGCGGGGCCGCCGGCGGCGGAGCTGGGCCGGCGGCCGGTGGTGCCGGCGGCGGAGGAGGACCCGGTGGCGGCGCAGGTCCCGGTGGCGGCGCAGGCGGCATGCGGGGCGGTGCCGGCGGCGCGGAGGGCGGCGGCGGGATGCGTGGACCGGGCGGAGCTGAAGGCGGTGCCCGCGGGGCCGAAGGAGGCGCCCGCGGTGCCGAGCCGGGCGCGCCCGGGGGCCGGGGCGCCGAAGGGCCTGGCCGGGCGGGCGGCGGGGCCGAGCGCAACGGACCCTCCGATCGGGCAGGCCAGGGCGCCAATCCCGGTGCCGGCGAGCGTGGTGACCGCGGCGGACGCGAGCCCGGCACGGCCGGCGAGCGTGGCAACCGGGACGCGGCCGGGCCCAACCAGGGCGGCCGCAATCCGGCCGGCGAGCGGGGCGGCCGCGCGGGCGCCCAGGATCGCGGCTCCGTCCGCGGGGCGGCTGGTCGGCTCGACACCCGGCAGCGCACCGAGTTCCGCAGTTCGATCACCCGCCTGGGCGTCTCGCCGCTCCGGGATGTGGCCTTCGGGCTTGCGGTCGGCACGGCGATCCCGCGCTCGGTCTCGCTGCACCGACTGCCGCCGGCGATCGTCTCGATCGTGCCGGAATACGAGGGCTACGATTTCATCCTGGTGCGCGACGATATCGTGATCATCGATCCCGACACCTACGAGATCGTGGACGTGATCCCGGCCTGACGGGCAAAGAAAATCGGTGCCGGGCGGACCCGCGTCCGCCCGGCGCATCCTGCGCGCGATTCTCAAAGTTCCGGACGCCAGCCCCGGCCGCCCAGCGTTGGCGAACCTGCAACGCGACCGTGCCTACCGGCCCCCGTCGAGCAGCTTGGAGACGACCCGGGCGGTGTAGTCGACCATCGGCACGATCCGGGCGTAGTTCAGCCGGGTCGGTCCGATCACCCCCACGACGCCAACGATCTTCTGCGACCCGTCCCGGAACGGCGCCGCGATCAACGACGAGCCCGACAGCGAGAACAGCTTGTTCTCCGAGCCGATGAAGATGCGCACGCCGTCCCCGCCTTCGGCCCGGGCCAGAAGGTCGATGACGTCCTTCTGGGTTTCCAGGTCGCTGAACAACAGGCGGATGCGTTCGAGATCGTCGACCGCGCGGAGGTCGTCGAGCAGATTCGCCTGCCCGCGCACGATCAGCTGGCGCGCCTCCGTGGGACCGACGGTGGTGGCGAGGCCGGCATCCACGAGCCGCTCGGTGATCGCGTCGAGCTCGCGCTTCATCGCCTTGCGCCCGGCCTCGATCTCGGCACGCAGCGAGCCGAGGGTCCGGCCCTGCAGGCGGGCGTTGAGGAAGTTCGTCGCCTCCTGGAGCGCCCCGGCGGGCAGGCCCGGGGGCAGGTCGACGAGGCGGTTCTCCACCGAGCCGTCGTCCGAGACCAGGATCACCAGGGCGCGGGCCGGATCGAGGCGGACGAACTCGATGTGCTTCAGGTTCACGTTCGCCTTGGTGGTCAGCACCACGCCGGCCCCGCGCGAGACCCCCGACAGCATGGTCGAGGCCTCGGCGAGGGCGGACGCGAAGGTGTGGCCCGAGGCGGCGGCCCGCATCTGGGCCTCGATCCGGGCCTGCTCGTCCTGGCTGACGTCGCCCAGTTCGAGCATGGCATCGACGAAGAAGCGCAGGCCCAGCTCGGTCGGCAGCCGCCCGGCCGACGTGTGGGGCGCGTAGATCAGGCCGGAATGCTCGAGGTCCGCCATCACGTTGCGGATCGACGCCGGCGACAGCGTCATCGGAAGGATCCGCGCGAGATTGCGCGATCCCACGGGCTCCCCAGTCGTGAGGTAGCTCTCGACGATCTGCCGGAAGATCTCGCGGGCGCGCTCGTTGAGGGCGTCAAGCGCCTGCATCGCCTGGCCGTTGGTCAATCTGGCGTTCGGGTCTGTCACACGGGCATCCTGGGGCCGATCATGTCCGGACGCGGCTTGCGGATCAATCCGTAGGGCCGCGGCTCGAACCCGGTCCGAACTACGACAACGTCCCCGGGACCCGACAGGGCGCACAGCACGCCGGCAATCTTTCCGCGGCGCCGACATCGATACGCAGCACCCGCGGCGCGGATCCGGTTCTCGGGTCCTGCCGCACAGTCGCGGAACGACGGAGCCGGCGGTCCGACTCGCGGCGTGGGTCCGCAATCCCGCGCGTGTGGCCCGGCTCCGTGGGGCGAAGCTTGCCCGCCGTGGCGGCACGGCCTATGAGCCCGGCCCTCGACATCCTCGACAGAAAGGGCCCGCGATGCGGCCTTCCAAGCGTGCCGCCGACGAGTTGCGGTCCGTGAGCCTGGAGCGCGCGGTCTCGCGCTACGCCGAGGGCTCGTGCCTCGTCAGCTTCGGCAACACCCGGGTGCTCTGCACCGCCTCGCTGGAAGAACGCGGTCCCCCGTGGCTGCGCGGGTCGGGCAAGGGCTGGGTCACGGCCGAGTACGCCATGCTGCCCCGCGCGACGCACGAGCGCACACGCCGCGAGGTCGGGTCCGGCAAGCCGTCGGGGCGGACGCAGGAGATCCAGCGGCTGATCGGCCGCTCGCTGCGCGCGGTCACCAACCTGCCGGCCATGGGCGAGCGTCAGGTCACGGTCGATTGCGACGTGATCCAGGCCGATGGCGGCACCCGGACCGCCGCCATCACCGGCGCCTGGGTGGCGCTGCACGATTGCTTCGCCTGGATGCGGGCGCGCTCGATCATCTCGGTCGATCCGCTGCGCGACCACGTCGCGGCGGTGTCGTGCGGGCTCTACAAGGGCACCCCCGTCCTCGACCTCGACTACGCCGAGGACTCGGCCGCCGAGACGGATGCCAATTTCGTGCTCACCGGTCGCGGCGGCATCGTCGAGGTGCAGGGTACCGCCGAGATGGAGCCGTTCTCGGAGGCGCAGCTCCTCGAATTGCTGCGGCTCGCCCGGGCCGGCACCGACCGGCTGGTGGCGCTCCAGAAGGAGGCGATCGCGTGAGCGGCGCGCCGCGGAGCGGCCGGCGGCTGTCCGGCAAGGTGGTGATCGCCACGCACAATGCCGGCAAGCTCGCCGAGATGCGCACGCTCCTGGCGCCGTTCGGGATCGACGCGGTGTCGGCCGGCGAACTCGGGCTGCCCGAGCCCGAGGAGACCGGCACGATGTTCGCCGAGAACGCCGCCATCAAGGCGCAGGCGGCCGCCGCCGCCGCCGGCCTGCCGGCCTTCGCGGACGATTCCGGCCTGTGCGTCGACGCCCTCGACGGCGCGCCGGGCATCTTCTCGGCCCGCTGGGCCGGACCGGCCAAGGACTTCGCGGGCGCCATGGCGCGGATCGCCTCCGAACTTGACGGCCGCGGGGCGACCGATCGGCGCGCGCATTTCGTCTCCGCGCTGGTGCTGGCCTGGCCGGACGGTCACACCGAGCTGTTCGAGGGCCGGGTGTTCGGCGACCTCGTGGAGCCCCGGGGCTCGGCCGGGTTCGGCTACGACCCGATCTTCCGCCCCGACGGACACGACCGCACCTTCGGCGAGATGACCGCCGACGAGAAGCACGGCATCGACTGGCTGAAGGGCGAGGGCCTGTCGCACCGCGCGCGCGCGTTCGTGGCGCTGAGCCGGGCCTGCCTCGCCCCGGCGCGCTGATTGCCAAACCGGGCCGTCGCCCTCACATCCCGGCCCATCATGACCGCGCCCGGCCCGGACCATCCCACACGCGACGCAGGCTTCGGCGTCTACCTGCACTGGCCCTTCTGCGCCGCGAAGTGCCCGTATTGCGACTTCAACAGCCACGTCCGGCACGGCGGGATCGACGAGCCGCGCTACCTCGACGCCTTCCGCGCCGAGATCGCCCACGTGGCGGACCGGACCCCCGGCCGGACCGTCACCAGCATCTTCCTCGGCGGGGGCACCCCGTCGCTGATGCAGCCCGCGACGGTCGCCGGCCTGCTCGACGCGGTGGCCCGACACTGGCCGGTGGCGCCGGATGCGGAGATCACCCTCGAGGCCAACCCGTCGAGCGTCGAGGCCGGTCGGTTCCGGGGCTATCGCGCCGCCGGGGTCAATCGGGTGTCGCTCGGGGTCCAGGCGCTGGACGATGCCGCGCTCAGGAGCCTGGGCCGCCTGCACGACGTCGCCCAGGCGCTCGACGCCATCCGCGTCGCGCAGGCCGTCTTCGCCCGCACCTCCTTCGACCTGATCTATGCGCGGTCCGGCCAGACGCCCGCCCTGTGGCGGGCCGAATTGCGGGAGGCACTGGCCTACGCCGCCGAGCACCTGTCCCTCTACCAGCTCACCATAGAGCCCGGTACGCCGTTCCACGGACTGGCCGCCGCGGGCCGGCTGGTGATCCCGGACGACGAGACCGGCCGGGCGCTCTACGACGTGACGCAGGAGCTGTGCGGCCAGGCCGGGCTCCCCGCCTACGAGATCTCCAACCACGCCCGGCCGGGGGCGGAGTCGCGCCACAACCTGCTGTACTGGCGCTACGGCGAATATGCCGGGATCGGTCCCGGTGCCCATGGCCGGCTGGTCACGGATACGGGGCGCCTCGGCACGGTCACCGAGCGGTCGCCGGAAGCGTGGCTCGCCCGGGTGGAGCGCGACGGCCACGGCGTCGTCGAGACCGAGACGCTCTCGGGAGCCGATCAGGCGGACGAGTTCCTGGTCATGGGCCTGCGCCTCGCCGAGGGGATCGACCCGGCGCGCTACGCGGCCCTGAAGGGACGGCCGCTGAACGGCAACCGGATCGGCATGCTGGTGGGCGACGGGTTGCTGGAGCGGCGACCCGGCGGGCGCATCGCCGCCAGCGCCCGCGGGGCGCCGGTCCTCAACGCCGTGGTGGCCGAACTGGCGGCCTGATCAGATCGCCGGCTTGGCCAGGACCCGCGGTGCCGGGCTCACCACGGTCGCGGCGTTGTTGCGGATCTCGTAGACCGCCAGGGCCCGCTCGCTCTGTCCGTCCGGACGGAACCGGAAGGTGCCGTCGATCCCCGCGAAGCCCGATCCGCTGGTCAGGGTCGTCTCGGCGAAGCGCTGCGATCCGTATTGCCGCGACAGGGCCGCGGTGAGCATGACGGCGTCGTAGGCGAGCGAGGCCACGCGGGGCGGCACGGCGCCGAACCGGGCCTGATAACGGCCGCTGAAATTCGAGAAGCCGCCCCGGTCGGGCGCCGCGAAATGCCCGCCCTGGAGGGCGGGCAGGGCGAACAGGGACGGCTCGTTCCAGAGCGCCGTCCCGATCGGGCGGACCCGGGCCGGCGAGAACCCGGCCTTGGTCAGCGCCGCCGCAACGGGCGGCAGGGCCTCGGCGGTTTCCGGGATGAACAGCGCGTCGGCCGTGGCGCCGGGCCCCGTGATCACCCGCGCGAGGCGCTCCACCGCAGGACCAGGCGCGCCCGCCCGGTAGCGCTCCACCGCCGCGACCCGGGCGCCGCGGCGCGCCACGGCTTCGCGGAACTCCGCCTCCACGGCGTTGCCGTAGGCGGTTTCGGGAATGAGGGCCGCGAAGGAGCGCTTGCCCCCCGCCACCGAGTCCTCGACCGCGCGGTCGACCTCCGCCTGCGGCAGGAAGCTCAGGAGGTAGACGCCCCGGGCCGCCACGGTGGCGTCCGTGGAGAATCCGATCACCGGCTTGCCGGCGGTCTTTGCCACGGCCGAGGCCGCCTGCACGCTTCCGGCGAAGAGCGGCCCGAGAACGATCTCGGCGCCCTGCCGCAGCGCGTCCTGGGCGGCATCCCGGGCGCCGTCCGGCGTGCCCCGGTCGTCCTCCACCAGGATGGTCAGGTCGGGTTGCTGCGCCTCGTCGTAGGCGAGTTGCGCCGCATTGCGCAGGGCGGCGCCGACCGCGGCCCCTTGCCCGTTGAGCGGCAGGACCAGGGCCACCTTCACGGTGCCGGAACCGATGCGCTCGCCCCCCGAGGCCGCGGGGGTGTTGGCGGCCGGAGGCGGCGCTCCGGGCTCCTGCGGCAGCGACTCCGGCGGCAGGGCCGCCTGGGCGGCGGGCCGGCGCCGGCCCATGTCGGTTCCCAGGCAGCCGCCGAGAGGCAGCAGCGCGGCGCAGAGCGCGGCGATCAGGGCGGTGGAGCGCGCGAGACGGTCCCGCGCGCCGTTCGGACGCGCCATGGCGCGGGCTCCCTCGGGCAGGCCCAATCAACCTGACCGGCGTCCCCTAAAATGTAAACGCGCGGAGCCGGACTTGCCCCCGGCCGCGCGGCGGTGCCGCGACGCGAGGCCGCCACTGTGGCAAGATCGCAGCCGATGACCCGCCGATTCGACTCTCCGGAGCCCGCCGTCCCCACCCGGAAACCCGGACCGGACCGTCCGCGCACCCACAGCTTCACGGCCTTCGGGCTCGCCAGCGAGGTCGAACGCCCGTCGCCCGGCCTCCACATCGTGGCGACGCCGATCGGCAACCTGCGCGACATCACGATCCGCGCGCTGGCGACCCTCGCGGCGGCGGACGCCATCCTGGCCGAGGACACGCGGGTCACGCGGGTTCTGCTGGCTCATTACGGGATCACGACGCCGCTCCTGGCGTATCACGAGCACTCGAACGACGCCGTGCGCGAGCGCATGATCGCCCGGCTGCGCGCGGGCGAGGCCCTGGCCCTGGTGTCGGATGCCGGCACGCCCCTCGTCTCGGATCCCGGCTACAAGCTGGTCCAGGCCGCCATCGAGGCCGGTCTCGCGATCACGCCGGTCCCGGGTCCTTCGGCCGTGATGACCGCCCTGGTCGCCGCAGGCCTGCCGACCGACCGGTTCTTCTTCGAGGGCTTCTTGCCCCAGAAGGCGGGCGCCCGGCGCAACCGGCTGGAGGCGCTGGTCACGGTCCCGGGCACGTTGGTCCTGTTCGAATCGCCGCACCGCCTCCCGGAGATGCTGTCCGACGCCGCCGCCGTGCTCGGCCCGGACCGCCCGGCCGCGGTGACCCGCGAATTGACGAAGCTCTACGAGACCGTCCGGCGGGATACGCTCGGCTCGCTGAGCGCGCGCTTCACCGAGGACGGGCCGCCGAAGGGCGAGATCGTCGTGATCATCGGCGCCGCCGTGACGCCCGATCGCACCGTCGAGGGCGACGCCGCCCTCGACGGGTTGATCCGAACCGCCCTGGAACGGCACTCGATCAAGGACGCCGCGAGCCTCGTGGCCGACGAGACCGGGCAGCCGCGCCGCGCCATCTACGCGCGGGCCCTGGTGCTCGCACGGAGCGACAATTGAGCGGGCTCTCGCCCGAGCGCACGGCGCGGCATCGGGCGGCCTATCGCCGGGGACACCGGGCCGAGTGGCTGGCGTTGCTGGCGCTGATGCTGAAGGGCTACTGGCCGATCGGCCGGCGGGTGAGCCTCGCGGGGGGGCGAGATCGATCTCATCGTCCAGCGCTGGAACACCGTCGTGTTCGTGGAGGTGAAGGCGCGGGCGCGGCGCGAGGAGGCCCGCGAGGCGATCGATGCAGCCAAACGGCGCCGCTTCTCCCGGGCGGCCCGGTCCTGGATCGGCCGCAACGCCTGGTGCGCGGGCATGACGTTCCGGGCGGATGCAATCTTCGTCGGCGCGCGGGACTGGCCGGCCCACGTGGTCGACGCGTTCACGATCGAAGGGTTGTGACGAAGCGCGCCGTCAGTTTCGTGCGGCGCGGATGGCGCCGATCAGGGTCCGCTTCAGGTCGGCTTGGCTGAACGGCTTCTGGACCACGGGCCTGTCGCGGAACGGTTCGCGGATCCCGGCTCCGCCGTAGCCCGTCGAGAAGACCAGCGGCAGGTCGCGCTTGGCGATCGCCTCGGCCACCGGGTAGATCGGCTCGCCCGCGACGTTCACGTCGAGGATCGCGACCTCGAAGGCCTCCTGCGACGCCATCTCCAGCGCCGAGGACAGGCGCGCGGCCGGCCCCACGACGGCGCAGCCGAAGTCGAGGAGCATGTCCTCCAGCAGCATCGAGATCGCGGCCTCGTCCTCGACGACGAGCACGCGGACGCCGGTGAGGACGTCATCGTTGGGGTCAGCAGTCACGCCGGGCCGTCTTCCCTTCGAACGCCCCCGTCGCCGGGGATCTTGCCGTGCGGTCGGTCCCGCCCCGCGCCAGAAACACCGAAGCGACTTCGACGGGCAGACGGTGCGATGACCTTTGGCGTCGCCCGTAATGGGCAACGTGTCAAGCGTTCCCGGAGCGTTCCTGCGCCAATCGCCGGCGGTATGTTAACCAGCGATACATTTTTGCGTGTGGTGGGGCCGGTCAGTCCTCTTTGAAGACGACCTCGGCGCCCCGCGCCACGTGCGCCGCCAGATCCCGGGCATTCCAATTGGTGAGGCGGATGCACCCGTGGGACTCGGTCTTTCCGACCTTTTCGGGCTCCGGCGTCCCGTGGATCCCGTAGCTCGGGATGGCGAGATCGATCCAGACGAGACCAACGGGGTTGTTAGGGCCGGACTGGATCGTGAACTTGTGCTGAGCCTTGACCCCCTTAAACCCATATTTCGGGTTGTAGGTGTAATCGGGATCGAACGCGACGCCCTTCACCTTGGTGGTACCGCTCGGCGCCGGCTTCTCGGAGCTTCCGATGGAGGCTGGATAGTAGGCGAGCAACTTCCCGTCCGCGCCGAAGGCCCGCACATCGCGGCTGCCCTTATCGACCTCGATGCGCTGGACCTTCGGCTCCCGGGGGAGATCCTTGCCCTTCGGCTTGTCCAAAGCCATCGGATCCACCGCCGCCACGATGATCGCGGTGCCGCCCTTGTCGAGGGGCTTGCCGGGATTGAGGGCGCTGACGAGATCGCGGCCCATGTGGAACCGCTCGGCCAGCATCTCCCGGGGATTGGTGTAGTCGAGCGCCTTGAGGTCGGCCTGCTGCTCCATCTTGGGCGGGATCTTGTCGACGTAGGGCCCCGCCGCGTCGGCATCCGTGATCGTGTAGTCCGTCACCACCGGCTTGTCGCTGGTGGCCTGGAGTTTGTCCCATACCTCCGCGTTGAGGTCCTGCGTCGCCGGGAGGCCCTGCGCCACCGCGAAGGCTTCGAGGGCGTGCTGGTAGTTCTCGCCCTTTCGGCCGTCGATCGCCCCGGGGAAGAAGCGGGCGCGATCGAGCAGGACCTGCGCCTTCACGATGAGCGGATCCGGCTTCGTCTCGTCCGTCTTGGACTTGGACGCCTTCACCCGGTCCTTCTTCGGGGCCGTCTTGTCGGCGGCCGGTGGGGCGAGGGTGGCGGCGTTGATAGTGTCCGCGGTCAGGGCCGTGGGCTTGGCAGCATCCTCCGCGGAAGCCTTGTCGCTCTTAGGCGCCGCCGCGTGCGCGGAGAGGCAACTCGCCAGGAGCGCGACGCAAACCGGCCGCCAGAGTGTCGGGTTCATCACCGTCGTCGCCTCCGGAAGCGGGCGCGCTCCCGTCGCAAAAATGGCGAGGCGGCGAGAACGTTCCACCTCGCGCTACTCGCACAGACGGTGACCGGCGCTGCGCTCGCGCTCGTCGAGGTGCAGATGGTTGGCGTGCGCGGCATTGGAGCCCGGGCCGAGGACCGTCCGGAAGAAGCCGCAGGCCTTGGTCCGGACCGCGCCGAGGAACTGGGCCTCGTCGGACCCCTCGGGAAGCGCCTTGACCGGAAGGCTCGCGCGGCCCGCGAACGCGAAGGCCATGACGTCGACCGCATTCGCGAACGCGTGCTCGCTGAGCTTGGCGTCGACATCGTGGTTCTGCCCCCGGCACACGAAGGTGCCCCCGAGTTCGAGCCCGGTGAGCGGGTGCTTGAGCATCCGGTCCGCCTCGACCTGCGCCTCCGTCACCCAGCGCGCCAGGGCCTCGGCGGCGCGACAGGTCAGCGTCGCCCCCTGCGGCAGCGCGACGCCGTCGGCGAGCCGCGTGACCTTGAGCGGCAGGGGCGCGGTGCATTGTCCCTCGGCGATCGGCGGCAGGGCCTCGAAGTCGACGCCGAGCCGCCTGAGCCGGGTTCGACACGCCGTGTCGTCGGGCGGCGTCACCGTGAGCGCCACCGCGCCCTGGCCGGACAGCTCAGGCGGACGCCCGGGCGGGGTGGGGGGCGGAATCGGGATCTCCGGCTTGGCGTCCTCGGCATTCCCCTCGGGACCGGGCGTTCTGACCGATGTCCCGGGTGCGGGCGCGCCGGGTCGTTCAGGCTCCGCCGGGACCGGGGGCTTGAGCGCCTCGGGCCGGGCGGGCGGGACGGGCGGCGGCACGGGGATCGTGGTCGCCGGCGCTTCCGCGGCCCACCCCGGCGCGACCGGGAACGCCGCGAGGGCCAGAGCCAGGTACGAGAACAGGCGGTCCCGCCCGCGTAACCGGCCTGGCCCGCGGTCAAGCCTCGTGATCGGACGGTGGAGCGGCGCGCGACATCCCGGCATGGGGCCTCGAAGCGTGGGCGTTGGCCGTTGGTAACGAGCGAGACGCCGTTCGGATCGCCGTCACCGGTTGACGGATGCCCCGTTCCGTCCACTGTCTCGGGGATCGCGGCCGCCGACCCCCTGTCGCCGGGCCGCCGCGGCGGCGCCGGCCGTCGCAGGGATGGATGTCGAGGACCGAATGCCGGATGTCGCCGAAGCCGGGCTCCCGAGCCTGCCGCAGGACAACCCGTTTCACGAGGCGCGCTGGACGACGCCGTTCGGCATGCCGCCCTTCGAACGGATCCGGCCAGACCATTACAGGCCGGCCTTCGCGGCGGCGCTCGCGGCGCATGATGCCGAGATCCGCGCCATCGCGGCCGACCCGGCGCCCGCGACCTTCGCCAACACCGTGGCGGCGATGGAGCAGGCCGGCCTCGCCCTCGAGCGGGTCGCCGGGGTCTTCTACAATCTGACCGGCAGCCACACGAACCCGGAGCTGCAGGCGATCGAGCGGGAGATCGGCCCGAAGCTCGCCCGGCACGGCAGCGCCATCTACCTCAACCCCCAGCTCTGGGCCCGCATCTCGGCGGTCGAGGCCGAAGGCCTCGATCCGGAGGAGCGGCGCGCCCTCGACCGCTACCGCATCCGGTTCCGGCGCGCGGGCGCCGATCTCGGTGCGGACGACAAGGCCCGCATCGCCGAGATCGCCGCCCGCATGTCGGAACTCGGCACGCAGTTCAGCCAGAATCTGCTCGCCGATGAGAGCAGCTTCATGCTGCCCCTCGAGTCCGAGGACGATCTGGCCGGCCTGCCGCCGTTCCTGCGCGCGGCCGCGGCGAGCGCCGCCAAGGAGCGCGGGCGCGACGGCCACATCATCACCCTGTCCCGATCGCTGATCGAGCCGTTCCTGGTCTTCTCCACCCGCCGCGACCTGCGCGAGCGCGCCCACGCGGCCTGGACCCGGCGCGGCGAGAACGGCGGCGAGACCGACAACCGCGCGATCAGCGCGGAGATCATCCGGTTGCGCGCCGAGCGCGCCCGGCTCCTGGGCTTCGAGAGCTTCGCGCATTTCGCCCTCGACGACACGATGGCGGCGAACCCCGAGGCGGCGACCGGGCTGCTGCGCGATGTCTGGACGCCGGCCCGGGCCCGGGCCGCCGAGGAGCGCGAACGCCTCCAGGCGACGATCCAGGCGGAGGGCCACAACTTCGCACTGCAGGCGCACGATTGGCGGCACTATTCCGAGAAGGTGCGGCGCGCCGAGCACGACCTCGACGAGAGCGAGATCAAGGCCTACCTGCCCCTCGACCGGATGATCCAGGCGGCCTTCGACACGGCGTCCCGGCTGTTCGGCCTGACCTTCGCCGAGCTGTCCGATGTCCCGCGCTATCACGAGGACGTCCGGGTCTGGCGCGTCGGCAATCCGGACGGCTCCGAGGTCGGCTTGTTCCTGGGCGACTATTTCGCCCGCGCGACGAAGCGGTCCGGCGCCTGGATGAGCGCCTTCCGCTCGCAGGAGCGGCTGAACGGGCCGATCACCCCGATCATCGTCAACGTGATGAACTTCGCCAAGGCGCCCGCCGGCGAGAGCACGCTGCTCTCGTTCGACGACGCGCGGACCCTGTTCCACGAGTTCGGCCACGCCCTGCACGGGCTCCTGTCGGACGTGACTTTCCCGATCCTGTCCGGCACGGCCGTGTCGCGCGACTTCGTGGAGCTGCCGTCGCAGCTCTACGAGCACTGGCTCGAGCAGCCGGAGGTGCTGCGGATGCACGCCCGCCATCACCAGACCGGCGAGCCGATGCCGGACGCGCTGCTGCAGAAGCTGCTCGCGGCGCGCACCTTCAACCAGGGCTTCGCCACTGTGGAGTACACGGCCTCGGCGATCGTCGACATGACGCTGCACCTGTCCGCCGAGGGCGAATCCGGCCTGGACGTGCCCGCCTTCGAGGCGGAGGCGCTGCGGCGGATCAGCATGCCGGCCGAGATCGGCATGCGGCACCGGACGCCGCACTTCGCCCACATCTTCTCGGGGGACGGCTACGCGGCGGGCTATTACAGCTACCTCTGGTCGGAGGTGCTCGACGCCGACGCGTTCGACGCCTTCCGCGAGGCGGGCGACATCTTCGATCCGGAGACGGCGCAACGGCTGCGCACCTTCGTGTACGGCGCCGGAAACCTGCGTGACGCGCGCGAGGCCTACACGGCCTTCCGCGGGCGCATGCCGAGCATCGAACCGCTGCTGCGGAAGCGGGGGCTGGCGGCATGAGCCGGCGGTAAGGGTTTCGTAAACAAACGTCCTTAACGAACGCTTGCAGCACCGGTCTGCACGCGGAGTTCGGGACGATGACGAAGAGCGAAACCAAGGAGGCCGTGTCCCCGGTCGACCTGCTCAAGGCTGCGGTGACCGGGACCGGCGATCCCAAGCCTGCCGCCGAGCTCGCGGCAACGGAGATCGCCGCCCCGAGGCGCCTCAGGCTTCCGCCGCTGCCGCGCCTCGACCTGTCGGCTCTCGACAGACACCGCCTCGCCGTCCCGGGCTTGGCCCTCGCGGTCGGCGCCGTGCTGGGTGGCGGCGTCATGGCCCTGAGCCGATCGGCGGCGCCGTCCAACGATGCCGTCATGGCGCTCAGCACCACGCTGGACGCCGGCCGGACCGAGACGGCCCGTCTCGGCAGCGACATCGCGCAGCTCCACAAGGTCCTGGCCGAGCTCCGGGCGTCCACCGATACGGCGCGCCGGGAGGCGGCGGGCCGCAGCGGCGCCCTCGGCGAGCGCCTGACCCAGCTCGACAAGACCCTGAACGCCAGGACCGCTGCCTTGGGCGAGCGCTTCGAGCAGGTCGAGCGCGAGCAGAACGCGCGAATCGCAGCCCTCACAACGCAACTTGACCGCCGGCCCGCCCCAGCCGCCGCGCTGCCCGCGGCCCGGACGGAGCCGACCCAGACGGGCAGCCTCGCCGACGCACCCAGGAGCGTCGAGCCGAAGGCCGTCGAGGCGAAGGCTGCCGACGCCAGGATCGTCGACGCGAAGAACGTCGACGCCAGAATTTCCGAGGCCAGGATCGGCGAGGCCAAGCTCGCCGATGCGCGGCCCGCGGACGTGAAGCCCAAGCAGCCTATGGTCTCGGAGAAGACGCCGGTGATCGACGGCTGGGCCCTCCGCGACATCTTCGAGGGGGCGGCGATCCTGGAGAATCGCAAGCGCCGGCTCGTCGAGGTCGGTCCGGGCGACATCCTTCCGGGGGTGGGTCGCGTCGAGGCCGTCGAGCGGCGCGGTCACGCGTGGGTGGTCGTGACCCGGCAGGGTCTCGTCACGGCGCAGCCCTGGTAGCGGGGAAAGGCGTCAGCGGTTGGAGCAGGCGGTCGGCGCGAGCACGTCGCTGGTGAGCGGAAACCGCGGCTCCAGCGTCATCGGATCCGCCATCGCGGCCGCGCGCTCGGCCCGCCGCCGCCCATGGCGCAGGGCGCGCGTCTGCGCGGCCCGAGTCGGATGCAGGATCGCGGTCAGGAGAGCCTGACCCTCGAACGCGCTGTCCAGATTCTTGGATTCGAAGACGGGCATGGCCGGCCTGTTTCAGTGCGGCCCCGGATACTGCCGGGGGCAGCGTTCCAAACCACAGCCCTAATAACGGGCATCGCGTGGATGGGTTCCGCCAAGCTCTCACCGCGAAACCACTTTTTCACGATTGTCCAGGCGCGGCCCGAATGCGGTGCGCCGGCGCACACCGCCGGGGTCTCTCATACGAACTGGTTGAGGCCCGGGATCGACCCGATGATCGGTCCCATCGCGTCCTCGCCGACCTTCTCGCGGCCGAAGGCGAACAGCTCCTGGCCGAGGGGCTGCATCTGGCCCATCGGGACACCGACCGACATCAGCTTCTGGCCGAGGCCCATGACGCCGCCGCCCATCATCCCGCCCAGCATGCCCATCAGGCCGCCGCCGTTCTCCCCGGCATTCGCCTCGGCGATCAGCGCCTCGGAGCCCGGCAGGGCAGCCAGCAACTGCCCGACCTCCGCCGCCGGCCCCTCCTTCTGCAGGAAAGCCAGGATGTGGCCGATGGCGGTCTGCGCCGTGGCGGCGTCGAGCCCCGTGCGAGCGGTCACGCGGGCGATCAGTTCTTCCATGGTGGCGATCTCTTCGGCAAAGTTCTCTTCGGAACGTTTCCAGACGTCCTTCGACGCTGAGGCGCTGGAAATCAAGCCGGCGGCCGCCTCCCTGGAAAAGTCCGGACGGCTTGTCCATAACGGAACCCGGGCGGATCGGGGGCTTCGGCGATGGGCGACGGTACGATCCTGGTCGGCAAGAGCGTCCAGGCCTCCGGGCCGGCCAAGCCCGAGACGCTCACGCTGAAACTCGCCAACCGGCACGGGCTCGTCGCCGGCGCGACGGGCACCGGCAAGACCGTCACCCTGCAGGTCCTGGCCGAGGGGTTCTCGAATGCCGGAGTCCCGGTCTTCGCCGCCGACATCAAGGGCGACCTGTCGGGCATCGCCGCCGCCGGCGAGGCGAAGCCCGCCTTCGTGAAGCGGGCCGAGGAGCTCGGCCTCACCTACGAGCCGGACCGGTTCCCCACGGTGTTCTGGGACCTGTTCGGCGAGCAGGGCCATCCGATCCGCTGCACCGTCACCGAGATGGGACCGCTGCTGCTCGGCCGCCTGCTCGAACTCAACGACACGCAGGACGGCGTGCTCAACATCGCGTTCCGGGTGGCGGACGAGAACCAGTGGCCGGTGATCGACCTGAAGGACCTGCGCGCGCTGCTGGCCTTCTGCTCGGAGAACCTGAAGGACATCTCCGGCCGGTACGGCAACGTCTCGGCGGCGTCGGTGGGGGCGATCCAGCGGCAGCTGCTGGTCCTCGAGAATCAGGGCGCCGACAAGTTCTTCGGCGAGCCGGCACTCGATCTCGCCGACCTCATGCGCACCGACCGCGACGGGCGCGGCATCGTCAACATCCTGGCGGCCGACAAGCTGATGCAGCGGCCGAAGCTCTACGCCTCGTTTTTGCTGTGGATGCTCTCCGAGCTGTTCGAGCAGCTGCCGGAGGTCGGCGACCTCGACAAGCCGAAGCTCGTGTTCTTCTTCGATGAGGCGCATCTGCTCTTCAACGACGCACCCAAGGCCCTGCTGGATGCGGTGGAGCAGGTCGTGCGCCTGATCCGCTCGAAGGGCGTCGGCATCTACTTCGTGACGCAGAACCCCCTCGACGTGCCCGAGACCGTGCTCGGCCAGCTCGGCAACCGCGTCCAGCACGCCCTCCGGGCGTTCACGCCCCGCGACCAGCGGGCCGTTCGGGCCGCAGCCGAGACGTTCCGGCAGAATCCGGCGTTCGACGTGGCGACGGCCATCACGGAACTCGGGGTCGGCGAGGCGCTGATGAGCTTCCTCGAGCCGAAGGGCACGCCGTCCCCGGTCGAGCGCGCCCTCGTGGCGCCCCCTCAGGGACGGGTCGGTCCGCTGACCCCGCAGGAGCGGTCGGCCCTGATCGCGCAGAGCCCGATCCGGGGCAAGTACGACACGAGCGTCGACAACGAGAGCGCCTACGAGATGCTCGCCAAGCGCAAGAACCTCGATGCGGCGCCAGAAGGCGGCGCCTCCCAGGGGGGACTCGGCGGCATGCTGGGGGGCGTGTTCGGCGGCATCTTCGGGACGCCCGCCAAGGGCAAGGGCGGCCGGCGGCCGCCGCAGAGCCTCGCCGAGCAGGTCGTGGGCAACGCGGCCCGTTCCATGGCGCGGAGCGTCGGACGGGAAGTTGGCAACGCCATCCTCCGCAACGTGCTCGGCGGGCTGACCAAGCGGTAGCGGGTCCGGCCGGGATCCCGCCGGTTCAGACGGTGACCGGGCGCGATCGCCCCGCCCGCGACAGATCTCTGGACCGGCGATCCTTGGAACACACGTCCGCGTCGCCTGTTTCGGCTGGCGAGGGCGGACCCCAGTCCAGGCCACCGCGGAGCCGCATCATGCGCACCAGCAACGTCGCCGACGTCGTCGCCGAAACCCTTCAGGAGGCCGGTGTCGCCCGCATCTACGGTGTCGTCGGCGACAGCCTGAACGGCATCACCGAGGCGCTGCGGGCGAGGGGCCGCATCGACTGGATCCACACCCGCCACGAGGAAGCCGCCGCCTTCGCAGCCTCGGGGGAGGCGCAGGCCACCGGTCGCCTCGCCGTCTGCGCCGGATCCTGCGGGCCGGGCAACCTGCACCTGATCAACGGGCTCTACGACGCGCATCGCAGCCGGACCCCGGTCCTGGCGATCGCCGCCCACATCCCGTCGCCGGAGATCGGCTCGGGCTACTTCCAGGAGACGAACCCGACCGCGCTGTTCCGCGAGTGCAGCCACTATTGCGAGATGGTCTCCGACCCCGCGCAGATGCCGTTCATCCTGGAGAACGCGATCCGCGCCGCCGTGGGGGAGGGCGGCGTCGCGGTGATCGTCATCCCGGGGGATGTCGCCCTGCGGGACGCGCCGAAGCGTCCCCTGACGCCCCGCCCGGGATTGATTCCGGCCAAGCCGGTGGTGCGTCCGGCGGACCCGGAGCTCGACGCCCTCGCGGCCCTGCTCAACGCCGGAAAGCGGGTCACGCTGCTGTGCGGGCGCGGCTGCGCGGGCGCCCATTCCGAGCTGCTGCAACTCGCGGACGCGCTCAAGAGCCCGATCGTGCACGCCCTCGGCGGCAAGGAGTTCGTCGAGTTCGACAACCCCTACGATGTCGGGATGACGGGCCTGATCGGCTTCTCGTCGGGCTACGCGGCGATGATGGCCTGCGACACCCTGCTGATGCTCGGGACCGGCTTCCCCTACAAGCAGTTCTATCCGCAGGACGCGCAGATCGCGCAGGTCGATCTGCGCCCGTCCGAACTGGGCCGCCGCTGCCGGATCCAGCTCGGTCTGGTGGGGGACGTGGGCGCGACCCTGCGGGCCCTGCTGCCCCGGCTGAAACCCAAGGTCGACCGCGCGTTCCTGGACGCCAGCCTGCGGCACTACGCGAAGGCCCGGTCGGGCCTCGACGAACTCGCCACCGGGAAGCCGGGCGGCCCGCTGCATCCGCAATACCTCGCCCGCACGATCAGCGAGGCGGCCTCGGAGGACGCGGTGTTCACCGCCGATGTCGGCACGCCGACGATCTGGGCGGCGCGCTATCTGGCGATGAACGGAAAGCGGCGGCTGCTCGGCTCCTGGGTGCACGGCTCGATGGCCAACGCCCTCTCGCACGGCATCGGCGCGCAGGCGGCGCAGCCCGATCGACAGGTGATCGCGCTCTGCGGCGACGGCGGCTTCGCCATGCTGATGGGCGACTTCCTGACCTTGCGGCAGCACCGGCTCCCTCTCAAGGTCGTGGTGTTCAACAACGGCACCCTCGGATTCGTCGAGCTGGAGATGAAGGCCGCCGGCTACCTCGAGACCGGCGTGGCGCTCGACAATCCGGACTTCGCGGCGATGTCGCGGGCGGCCGGCATCTTCGCCCTGCGGGTCGAGGACCCCGCCGAGCTGCCGGCGGCGGTGCGCGAGTTCCTGGCCTTCGACGGACCCTCGCTCCTCGACGTGCGCACCGCCCGCAACGAGCTGTCGATGCCGCCGAAGATCGACGGGCAGCAGGTCAAGGGCTTCAGCCTCTACGTCCTGCGGGCGGTCATGGACGGGCGCGGTGACGCAGTCCTCGATCTCGCCAAGACCAATCTCATCCGGTAGACCCTGGGGCAGTCTCGAACCGTTCCAGAGCGAGGAGCGGTCGATCCAGGGGGGTTCCGGACCATGCGGATCGGCCTGTTCGTGCCGTGCTACGTCGACGCCTTCGAACCGGAGGTCGGGATCGCGACCCTCGAGCTGCTGGAGCGGCTCGGCTGCACGGTGGAATACCCCTACGACCAGACCTGCTGCGGCCAGCCGATGACCAACACCGGTTGCCACGCCGAGGCGGCGGCCACCGAGGCGCTGTTCGTCAAGAACTTCTCCGGGTTCGACTACGTCGTCGCGCCTTCGGGGTCCTGCGTGCATCAGGTCCGCGAGCACCTGACCGCGATTCCGCAGACCGACGAGGTCAGGCGCGTCCGGTCGAGCACCTACGAGCTCGTGGAGTTCCTGCACGACGTCCTGAAGGTCGAGGCGCTGCCGTGGGCGCGCTTTCCCCACAAGGTCGCCTATCACACCAACTGCAACGCGCTGCGCGGCATCCACCACGCGCGGCCGTCGGAGCTGGTGGCGCCCTACTATTCGAAGCCCCTCGACCTGCTGCGCCTGGTGAACGGCGTCGAGCTGGTGGACCTCGCGCGGCCCGACGAGTGCTGCGGGTTCGGCGGCACGTTCTCGGTGTTCGAGCCGGCGGTCTCGGCCAAGATGGGCTACGACAAGGTCGCCGATCAGAACCGGGCGGGCGCCGAATACGTCGTCTCGGCGGATTCCTCCTGCCTGATGCACCAGAAGGGCTGCGCCGAGCGCCTCGGCGTGCCGCTCAAGTACATCCACATCGCGCAGGTGCTGAACGGAGCCGCCGCATGAGCGCCGAGGATCTCAATCCCCGCGAGCGCGAGGGCGTCATCCACCCGGAGGTGCGCGCCGGCCACGACGAGAGCGAGCGCGGGCAGGATGGCGGCCGCCTCCAGCACGCCGAGGCCGCCTCCAAGCCGATCCGCGCGCCGCAGGTCCGCGAGAAGCAGCCGCGGGGCGCCAAGATCCGCGGCGACCGGCCGATCGATCAGGCGGAGGCCGCCGAGCGCTTCCTGGCGGCCCCCCTGCATCAGGCGGCCCATGACGAGCGGTTGTGGGACCTGCGCAAGAAGCGCGACGCCTCGGCCCACGGCATCCCCGAATGGGAGGAGCTGCGGGAGCTCGCCTCGCAGATCAAGACCCATACCCTGAGCCAGCTCGACCGCTATCTCGAGCAGTTCGAGGCGGCCGCGAAGGCCAACGGCGTCCAGGTCCACTGGGCGAAGGATGGCGCCGACCACAACCGTATCGTGCTGGAGATCCTGCGCCGCCACGGGGCCACCACCCTCGTGAAGTCGAAATCGATGCTCACCGAGGAGTGCGGCTTCCGCCACCACATGGCGGCCAACGGCATCGAGATCATCGAGACCGACCTCGGCGAGCGGATCCAGCAGCTCGACAACGAGGAACCGAGCCACGTCGTCGCGCCGGCGGTCCACAAGACCCGGATGGACGTCGCCGAGGTCTTCTCGAGGACCCTCGGGACCGATCCGGACAACGACGATGCCCACTACCTCGCCGAGAGCCAGCGCGAGACGACGCGGCCCTACATCCTGAAGGCCGATGCCGGCATGACCGGCTGCAACTTCGCCATCGCGGAGACCGGCACGGTGGTGACCTGCACCAACGAGGGCAATGCCGACCTGTCCGGGAACGTCCCGCCGCTGCAGATCCACTCGATCGGCATCGAGAAGGTCATCCCGAAGGTCGAGCATCTCGGGGTCTTCATCCGCCTGCTGTCGCGTTCGGCGCTGGGCTCCCCGATCACCCAGTACACCTCGCATTTCACCAAGCCGCGGAACGGCTGCGAGATGCACTACGTGCTGGTCGACAACGGTCGCTCGGCCCGGCTCGGCATGGAGGAGTTCTGGACCTCGCTGAAGTGCATCCGCTGCGGCGCCTGCATGAACACCTGCCCAGTCTACCGACGCTCGGGCGGCCTCTCCTACGGCGCCACCTATTCGGGACCGATCGGCCTGATCATCGACCCGACCTTCAACAAGCGGAAATACTCGACCCTGCCGTTCTCTTCGACGATGAACGGCTCGTGCACCAACGTCTGCCCGGTGAAGATCAACATCCACGAGCAGATCTTCGCGTGGCGCAAGGTGCTGGTCGAGGAGCATCAGATCCCGGCGCTCAAGCAGGGGATGATGAAGGCCGCCGGTGCGGTCCTGTCCCGCCCGGCCGCCTATCGGGCCGCCATCGGGGCGGCCGATTCCGCCCTGAAGGTCCTGCCCCGCTTCGCCGTCTACAACCCGCTGAACACCTGGGGGAAGAAGCGCGAGATGCCCGAGGCGCCGCGCCAGACCTTCCACGCCTGGTACAAGCAGAACCGCATGAAGGGCACGCGGCCGTGAGCGCCCGCGACGCGATCCTGGCCGAGATCCGCACCAACCGGCCGGCGGGCGACTTTCCGCTGCCGGAGGTTCCGCTCTTCCCGCCGCTCGTCGGCGACGACCTCGTGGCGGAGTTCGGCGAGCGGCTGAAGCGCATGGGCGGCCGGATCGCCGAGCCCGGTGCCGGGGACGTCTTCGCGGGCGTGCGCGAGCGGCTCGATGCCGCGTCCGTCATCGCCTCCGCGGTGCCGGAACTCACGGGCAATCGCGACCTGCGCGCGGTGCGCTCTCCGCAGGATGTCGAGGACGTCGACGTGGCGGTGGTCCGCGCGGTGTTCGGCATCGCCGAGACGGGCTCGGTCCTGTTCACGGAGGGCGAGCTGATCGTGAACGCCGTGGGCTATCTCGCCCAGCACCTCGTCGTGCTGCTCGACCCGGCCGACATTCTGCCGAACGTCCAGGCGGCCTATCGCCGGCCCGAATTCGGCCGCGCGGCCTACGCGGTTCTGCACACCGGCCCCTCGGCCACCGCCGACATCGAGGGGGTCCTGATCCACGGAGCCCAGGGCGTGCGCTCGCTCACCGTGCTGCTGCTGCCGAGACCCGCCGGGCCGCGCGCCTGACGGCCCCGCCGATCCGGATCCGGCGACCCGCGCCTCGGGATGAGGCGGGGTCGGAAGCTCGACGGCTTTCGACCGCCGTGCGATCGCGGGCGCGCCGACGAACACACCCACAGGCTGAACCGGCGATCGGGCGCGCAGCTTGCTTGGTCGGCCGATCGCCCCCGACCGGCAAGGAGATCCGATGCGCTACACGCTTGGTTGCAGCCTTTCCTACAACATCCTCTCGGACACGACCTTCATCTTCAACATGGAGGTGGCGAAGCTGCGCAGCGTCGAGATCCTGAGCGAGAGCCTCACGCTGACGCCGAACCTGAAGCGCGATCTTTACACCACGCCCGACCTGCTGAACCGGTATATCGGCGTCAACGTGCCGATGGGGCAGTTCGCCCTCGAATACAACGCGGAGGTCGACCTCACCGTCCACCGCGCCGACCCGTCGACGATCGGCGAGACCCCCATCGGCCAACTGCCGCTCGATATTCTGCCGTTCCTGCTGCCGAGCCGGTTCGTGTCGTCCGACCGGCTGACACCGTTCGCGCAGGCCGAGTTCGGCGCCCTGCCCAAGGGCCACGCCCGCGTGAACCAGATCTGCAATTGGATCCACGACCACATCACCTACCAGCCCGGCACCAGCGACGGTGAGACCACCGCGGACGAGTCGCTCCTGAAGCGGGCCGGCGTCTGCCGCGACTTCGCGCATATCGGCACGGCGTTCTGCCGGGCGCTCGGGATCCCGGCGCGGTTCGTGAGCTGCTACGCCCACGGACTCGTGCCGAGCGACTTCCACGCGGTGTTCGAGGCCTATCTCGATGGCCGGTGGTGGCTGTTCGATGCGACCCGCCAGGCCGATCTCGACGGTCTGGTCCGGATCGGCGTCGGGCGTGACGCCGCCGAGATCGCGTTCTCGACGCCCTTCGGCAACATGCAGCCGGTCAATCAGCAGGTGCGGATCCAGCGCACGGACGGGCAGGGCAGCCCGATGCCGCGCACCGTGGAGGCGATCTCGACCGAGATCCCGGCACCGCATGCCGGCGCGGCCTGAGCGGACATCGGCGTCGGACCGCCCTATCCTGTGATCGGGTGATCCTGTCCTCGGGGAGTCCGCATGGCCTACCGTCACGTCGTCGGCCCACGCACGCACGTCTTCGCCGACCTCGCCGCGCTGATGGCCAAGGCGACGCCGATCCGCTCCGGCGACCGGCTCGCCGGCGTCGCGGCGGATTCCGCGGAGGAGAACGCCGCCGCGCGCTGGTGCCTCGCCGCGGTGCCGCTCGCCGACATCCTCGCGCGGCCGCTGATCCCCTACGAGACCGACGACGTCACCCGCCTGATCCTGGATACGCACGACGCCGCGGCCTTCGCCGAGATCGGCCACCTGACGGTGGGCGATTTCCGTGAGTTCCTGCTCACCGCCACGCCGGAGACCCTCGCGCGGATCGCCCCCGGCCTCACGCCCGAGATCGTGGCGGCGGTCTCCAAGATCATGCGCAACCAGGACCTGATCTCGGTGGCGCGCAAGTGCCGGGTTGTCACCCGCTTCCGCAACACGATCGGCCTCCCGGGGACGCTGGCGGTGCGGCTCCAGCCGAACCACCCGACCGACGACGCGAGGGGCATCACGGCGGCGATCCTCGACGGGCTCGCCCTGGGCTGCGGCGATGCGGTGATCGGCATCAACCCCGCCTCGGATTCCGTCCAGGCGATCGGCGATCTGCTCCAGCTCCTCGACGCCATGATCCAGCGTCACGCGATCCCCACCCAGGCCTGCGTGCTCACGCACGTGACCACGACCCTGGCGGCCATGGAGCGGGGGCTTCCGGTCGATCTGGTCTTCCAGTCGATCGCCGGTACCGAGAAGGCCAATGCCAGCTTCGGCGTGACGCTCCCGCTGCTGACGGAGGCCCACGAGGCGGCCCGGTCGCTGAAGCGCGGAACGCTGGGCGACAACTGCATGTATTTCGAGACCGGGCAGGGTTCCGCGCTCTCGGCGGACGCGCATCACGGCATCGACCAGCAGACGCTGGAGGCGCGGGCCTACGCGGTGGCCCGGGTCTACCGGCCGCTCTTAGTGAACACCGTCGTGGGCTTCATCGGCCCGGAATACCTCTACGACGGCAAGGAGATCATCCGGGCCGGCCTGGAGGACCATTTCTGCGGCAAGCTGATAGGCGTGCCCCTCGGCGTCGACGTCTGCTACACGAACCACGCCGAGGCCGACCAGGACGACATGGACACCCTGCTGACGCTCCTCGGGGCGGCCGGCTGCACCTACATCATGGGGGTGCCCGGGGCCGACGACGTGATGCTGAACTACCAATCCACCTCGTTCCACGATTCCCTCTACCTGCGCGAGGTGCTCGGCCTGACGCGGGCCCCCGAATTCGAGGCGTGGCTGCACACTATCGGCCTCACCGACGCCGCGGGGATGCTGATCCAGGGCGCGGAAACTCCGCTCCTGTCGGCCGCGCCGGACCTCGCCGCATGAGCGACAACGCCGCAATCTGGGCACGGCTCGCCGCCCTGACCCCGGCGCGGATCGGGCTCGGCCGCGCCGGGAGCGGGCTGCCCACCCGGGAGGTGCTGCGGTTCGGCCTGGATCACGCGCAGGCCCGCGACGCGGTCCATGCGCCCCTCGACTCCGAGGCACTGGCGCGCGACATCGCGGCGCTCGGCTTCCCGACGCTGTCGGTCGCCTCGCGGGCACCCGACAGGGCCGCCTACCTGCGCCGGCCGGACCTCGGGCGCCGGCTCGACCCCGCTGATCGCGCGGCGCTCAAGGGGCCCAAGCGAGCCTCCGACCTCGCGATCGTGGTGGCCGACGGCCTGTCGGCTCGGGCGGTGCACGCGAACGCGGCCCCGTTGCTGGCGGCCTTTGGTCCGCTCGCGGAGCGTGCGGCCTGGCGGCTTGCCCCCGTGGTCATCGCCCGGCAGGCGCGGGTGGCGCTGGGCGACGAGATCGGGGAGGCGCTGGGGGCGCGGGCCGTCGCGGTCCTGATCGGCGAGCGGCCGGGCCTGTCCTCGCCCGACAGCCTCGGGATCTACCTGACCTTCGGGCCGCGGCCCGGCCGGTCGGACGCCGAGCGGAACTGCATCTCGAACGTGCGCGCCGCGGGACTGCCGCACGACCTGGCCGCCTTCAGGCTGGCTTGGCTGCTGACCCGCGCCCTCAGCCTTGGTCTGACCGGTGTGGCCCTCAAGGACGAGAGCGACCGCGCCCTCGAGGCCGCGCCGACGGCGCCGGTCCTGGCGGATCGCGACGCACCATCGACCTGAGCCGGCCGCAGCCGACGCGGATCCGGAACGATCTTCGGAAGACCCGCTCGGGTTCTGCCGGCAGCACCCATGGCTGCGGCAAGGTGAGCGGTGACATCCCCAGGATCGGCCCAGCGTCGTCCGATCGGCCCCGGAAGCGCTCATCCTGCCGGATCAAGCGGAAGACGTGGGTCGGGCAGGGCGCACGCCTATTTGGACATGACGATCCTTTACCGGATACGCGCGCCCGAAATCCGCTCAAGCGTGGCTGTGGCGGGGTCGCAACACCGTAAAACGATCCCGGGTCCGCCCCGAGACCCGCCCGTAAACGCCGCGATCCCGCCATAGTCGGGGCCCACCTCAACATCCGCGGTAAACGGCAGTCTCAACAACGCTTTACCGTTCGTAAACGGGGACTTTCCGAGCACGCGGACGGCTTGACCCGGCGCATCGCGGACGGCGACGCGCCGCGGTTTATCGTACGCTCGGGATCGGCTTTGCGAAGGCTGGGTCTGAGGTCATGGTGACGGGTTTGAACGACAAGTCGAAGCTGCCGAGCCGCCACGTCACCGAGGGACCGGATCGGGCCCCGCATCGCTCCTATCTGTACGCCATGGGCCTGACTCGCGAGCAGATCCATCAGCCGCTGGTCGGCGTTGCCTCCTGCTGGAACGAGGCCGCGCCCTGCAACATCTCGCTGATGCGCCAGGCGCAGGCCGTGAAGAAGGGCGTCGCCGCCGCCCACGGCACGCCGCGCGAGTTCTGCACCATCACGGTCACGGACGGCATCGCCATGGGCCATGGCGGCATGCGCGCGTCGCTGCCCTCGCGCGAGGTCATCGCCGACTCGGTCGAGCTGACCATGCGCGGCCACGCCTACGATGCCCTCGTGGGTCTGGCCGGCTGCGACAAGTCTCTGCCCGGGATGATGATGGCGATGGTGCGCCTCAACGTGCCGTCGATCTTCATCTACGGCGGCTCGATCCTGCCCGGCTCGTTCCGCGGCAAGCCGGTGACCGTCCAGGACCTGTTCGAGGCGGTGGGCAAGGTTGCGGTCGGCGACATGAGCCTGGAGGATCTCGACGAGCTGGAGCAGGTCGCCTGCCCGTCGGCCGGCGCCTGCGGCGCGCAGTTCACCGCCAACACCATGGCGACCGTCTCCGAGGCGATCGGCCTGGCGCTGCCCTATTCGGCCGGTGCCCCGGCGCCCTACGAGATCCGGGACAAGTTCTGCGCCACCGCCGGCGAGAAGGTGATGGAGCTGCTGGAGAAGCGGATCCGCCCGCGCGACATCGTCACCCGCAAGGCCCTGGAGAACGCCGCCACCGTCGTCGCGGCCTCTGGCGGCTCGACCAACGCGGCGCTCCACCTGCCCGCCATCGCGCACGAGTGCGGGATCGAATTCACCCTGTTCGACGTGGCCGAGATCTTCCGGCGTACGCCCTACATCGCCGACCTGAAGCCCGGCGGCCGCTACGTCGCCAAGGACATGTTCGAGGTCGGCGGCATCCCGCTGCTGATGAAGACGCTCCTCGACCATGGCTTCATGCACGGCGACTGCCTGACGGTCACCGGCCGCACCATCGCGGAGAACATGGACCGGGTGACGTGGAACCCGGATCAGGACGTGGTCTATCCGGCCAACCGGCCGATCACCCCGACCGGCGGCGTCGTCGGCCTGAAGGGCAATCTCGCGCCCGAGGGGGCGATCGTGAAGGTCGCGGGCATCCCGGCCGAGAAGCAGGTCTTCACCGGGCCGGCCCGGGTCTTCGACGGCGAGGAGGCCTGCTTCGAGGCCGTGCAGACGCGCGCCTACAAGGAGGGCGACGTCCTGGTCATCCGCTACGAGGGACCGCGCGGGGGACCCGGCATGCGCGAGATGCTGTCCACCACCGCGGCCCTCTACGGCCAGGGCATGGGCGACAAGGTGGCGCTGATCACGGACGGGCGCTTCTCGGGTGCGACCCGGGGGTTCTGCGTCGGCCACGTCGGGCCCGAGGCGGCCGTCGGCGGTCCGATCGGACTGCTCCGCGACGGCGACGTGATCACCCTCGACGCGATCCAGGGCACGCTGAACGTCGCCCTCTCGGATGCGGAACTCGACGAGCGGCGGAAGGCCTGGACCCCGCGGGCCCACACGGCGACGTCTGGCTACCTCTGGAAATACGCGCAGGGCGTCGGCCCGGCGCTTTACGGCGCCGTCACGCACCCCGGAGGTGCCAAGGAGACGCAGAGCTATGCGGACGTCTAGGACTGACCTCAGCCGGCCCCGGCGGCCGGCCGGGGCCGATCCCGGCCGGTTCCGGTCTCTCGGCAGGATCGCCGTTGCGACCTGGGCCCTGGCGCTGCTCGCGGTGCCGACGGCCGCGCCCCGCGCGCTCGACGCCAGCATCCGCATGCCGGTCCAGGTCCCGGTGGCGGACAAGGGCTACCGCTCGGCCAAGGATGCGCTCCGGGCCGGCGTGCGCGAGTACAATGCCGGCGACAAGCAGGGTGCGGCGCGCGCCCTGGAATACGCCGCCGGCCAGGGTCACGCCCTGGCCCTGTGGAAGCTCGGCCGCATGTACGCCGAGGGCGACGGCGTGCCCCATGACGACCTCAAGGCGTTCGAGTTCTTCTCCCGGATCGCCGATGCCAGCACCGACGACGGGCCCGATCCGCAGAATTCCGCCGTCCTGGGCAGCGCCTTCACGGCCCTCGGCACCTACTTCCTGGAGGGGATCAAGGGCACCTACGTCCGCCCGAACCCCGAGCGCGCCTACGACATGTTCAACTACGCGGCGTCGTATTACGGCGACCCCAACGCGCAGTACAACCTGGCCCGGCTCTACCTCGACGGCACCGGCGTCGAGTCCGATCCGCGGCAGGCGGCGCGCTGGTTCAACCTCGCCGCCGAGAAGGGTCACCATCCCGCCCAGGCGCTGCTGGGCGACATGCTGATCAACGGTCTCGGGGGCATCCCGATCCAGCGCGTGAAGGGCCTGATGTGGCTCTCCCTCGCGCGGGAGGGCGCCGATAGCCGCAAGGACGACTGGATCGTATCCCTCTACGACAAGAACTGGGCGGCCGCCAACGACGACGACCGCACCGAGGCGCAGACCCAGCTCCAGACGGTGGGCTCGATCCGCAAGCGGCGGTGAGGGCTGGCTGACCGTGGGCCGGATCAACCCTTCTTGGCATCCTGGGCGGCCCTGAACGACGGGCGCTCCATCGTCTCGGCGATGTAGGTCGCCAGTTTCGGCCACCGCTGGGCGTCGATGGCCGCGCCTGCCACCCGGAAGTTGAAGAAGCCGGTGGTGATCGAGATGTCGGCGATGCTGAACGCCTCGCCCGCGAGGTACGCCCCGGAGATCTGACTCTCCAGATAGTCGAAGAGCGGCGGCAGGTCCTTGTCGAGCGCCCGGCTCACCGCGGCCTCGTCGGTGGGCTGGCCCATCATGTTGGGCTTCAGGACCCGCTCGACGAACGGCACGATCAGCTTCGGGAAAAGCTCGGTATCGCCGAACTTGTCGAACCAGGTCGCGCGGCCGAGCGCCTGCGGATCGGCTGGAGCGAGAGCCGGGTTCGGGTGCTTGCGCTCGAGATACCAGAGGATCGCGCTGGAATCGGCGAGCCTGAAGCCGTCGTCCTCGATGGCGGGGATCTTTCCGAGGGGGCTGGCGGCCTGGAAGTCCGGATCGGGCGCGTGGAACATCACCGGCCTGTGCTCGTAGGGCACGTCCTTCTCGACCAGGGACACCAGGACCTTGCGGACGAAGGGCGAGTAGCCGGTACCGTAGACGATCAAAAGTCACTCCATGGGTGCGAGGACGCGGCGGAGGGTCGTCCCTCCATCCGCGCCTTGGGGACAGGGCGACGCCTCAGCCCGCCGTGAGTTCCGCGGTCACCGGGACGTGGTCCGACGGCTTGTCGAGGCCGCGCAGGTGCTTCTGCACCGAGGCCGAGACCAGACGGTCGCTCGCTTGCGGCGAGAGCAGCAGGTGGTCGATGCGGATGCCGAAGTTCCGCTGCCAGCATCCGGCCTGATAGTCCCAGAAGGTGTACAGCCCGTCGCGGGGATCGCAGGCGCGGAGGGCGTCGGTGTAGCCCTCGGCGAGGAGCGCCCGGAAGGCGGCCCGGCTGCCGGGCAGGAAGAGCGCGTCGGACCGCCAGGCCTCCGGATCGGCCGCGTCGGCGGGCTCGGGGATGACGTTGTAGTCGCCCGCCAGCACCACCGCGATCTCGTCGGCCATCAGCGCCCGGGCGTGCAGCCGCAGCCGCTCCATGAAGGCCAGTTTGTAGGGGTATTTCGGGCTGTCCACCGGATTGCCGTTCGGCAGATAGATGGACGCGACGCGCACGGGTGCGGTCTCCGCGCCGGAGACCAGCGCCTCGACGTACCGGGCCTGGACATCCTCCGCGTCGCCGGGCAGGCCGCGCCGGATCTCCGACATCACGAGCGGCTTCCGGACGAGGAGCGCCACACCGTTGTAGGCCTTCTGTCCGAGGGTCTCGACCGCGTAGCCCGCCGCCTCGACCTCGCTGCCGGGGAACGCCTCGTCCTGGCATTTCAGCTCCTGAAGGCAGACGACGTCGGGCCGCGCCTCTTCCAGGAAGCCCAGGAGATGCGGCAGCCGCTGCTTGATGGAATTGACGTTCCAGGTCGTGATCCTCATCGCCTCGCTTCCGGTCGCCGCCGCGCCGTCATCCGCGCTTCGCCGGGCCCTGACAAGGCCATCCCGGCGCAAGGTCGGGGATCTAGGGTCGGAGCATGGACTGGTTCGAGCCGTTGCGGGACTATTGCGAGCGTGGCGGCCCCGAATTCTGGGCCGAACCGGCCAACGCTTTGTCCAATGCCGGATTCCTGCTGGCCGCCGCCGCGGCGGCGCGACGGGCGAGCCGGGCCGAGCCCCGGGACCAAGCCTGCCTCGCCCTCTCCGGGCTGATCGCCGTCGTGGGGATCGGATCCTTCCTGTTCCATACCCTCGCGGTCTACTGGTCGATGCTCGCCGACGTGATCCCGATCGCGCTGTTCATCTACGGGTATCTCGCGCTGGCGCTGCACCGGTTCCTGCGCCTCGCGCCGGTCCGCGTCGCCGCAGCGACCGTCGGTTTCGTCCTGTTCAGCTTCGCCCTCACGCCGATGCTCGATTCACTGACCGGACAGGACGTGGCGAACCTGACAAACGGCTCGATCGCCTATGTGCCGCCCCTGCTCGCGCTGTTCGGCGTCGCCTGGGCGGCGGCGGGTCGGCGGGAGGAGCGCTTCGTCGGCACCGGTCGACGGCTCGCCGTCGTGGGGCTCGTGTTCCTCGTGTCGTTCGTCGCACGGACCGCCGACCACGCGGCCTGCTCCATCGTGCCGACCGGTACGCACCCGCTCTGGCACGTCCTGAACGCCGCCGTGCTCTACGCCCTGCTGGCGACCGCGATCCGCCATCGCGCGATCGCCGGGTGAGCGGCGCCGTGGCTTCGGGTGGATTCCTTGCGGGCAAAGCGGATTTCTTGCAGAAGTGCGCCGCACCGGGCGCTCGGTCCATCGCGGTCGTCCGGGCACGGAAGGGGTCATGACAGTGAGCTTTCGCCTCGGGATCGCCGGGCTCGGCACCGTCGGCGCGTCCGTCGTCCGGATGGTCGAGCGCCGCCGCGCGGCGTTCGCCGCGGCCGGCCTCGACATCCGCGTCGCCGCGGTCTCGTCGCGCGACCGCGGCCGCGACCGTGGCGTCGATCTTTCGGGCGCAGCGTGGTTCGACGATCCGGTGGCCCTGGCGCGGTCCGGGGACGTCGACTGCGTGGTCGAGCTGATCGGCGGCGCCGAGGGCCCGGCCAAGGCGGTGGTCGAGGCGGCGCTCCAGGCCGGCAAGCCGGTCGTCACCGCCAACAAGGCGCTCCTCGCGCGCCACGGCGCGGCGCTCGCGGCGCTGGCCGAGGCGGAGGGCGTCGCGCTCGCCTTCGAGGCGGCGGTGGCGGGCGGGATCCCGGTGATCAAGACCCTGCGCGAGGGGCTGCCCGGCAACCAGGTCGCCCGCATCTACGGAATCCTGAACGGCACCTGCAACTACATCCTGAGCCGCATGGAGCGCGAGGGCCTGACCTTCGAGGCATGCCTCAAGGATGCGCAGGCGCTCGGCTACGCCGAGGCGGACCCGACCTTCGACGTCGAGGGCTTCGACACCGCCCACAAGCTCGCGATCCTCACCAGCCTCGCCTTCGGCACCGCCATCGACGCCGACGGCGTGTCGGTGGAGGGCATCTCCCGGGTGCAGCCCCTCGACCTGCGGATGGCGGACGAGCTCGGCTACCGGATCAAGCTCCTTGGGGTCGCGCAGGCGGCCGAGGCCGGCATCGAGCAGCGGGTCCATCCGACGATGGTGCCGAAATCCTCCGCGATCGCGCAGGTCATGGGGGTGACCAACGCCGTCACCATCGACGCGGACGCGGTCGGCGAGCTGACCCTCATCGGACCCGGCGCCGGCGGTGAGGCGACGGCCTCCGCGGTGGTGGCCGACATCGCCGACCTCGCCCGCGGAATCGTGCGCGCCACCTTCGGCGTGCCGGCGCGCGCGATGCGCCCCAGCGAGCGCGTCGAGATGCAGCGTCACGAGGGCGGCTACTACATCCGCCTCACCGTCCACGACCGTCCCGGCGTCGCGGCGGGCGTCGCGCAGCGCATGGCCGAGCGCGAGATTTCCCTGGAGAGCATCCTCCAGCGCCGCACCGAGGGCGCGGAAACCGATCCGCGCGGCCGGTCCGGTCGTCCCGTGCCGCTGGTGCTGATCACCTACGCGGCCACCGAGGGCAGCATCCGGGCCGCCCTCGATGCCATCGACGCCGACGGCCTGCTGGCGGAGCCGCCGCAGCTCATCCGGATCGAGCGCGAATGATGAGATCGGCCGAGCGCGGGACGGCCGGAGCGTTGATCCGCTGAAGCGGGTCTGCCTAAAGTTTAACCTATGGTATTGGGCCTCGACGCGCGGGGCGTAGGCTGAACGTCCGTCCCGCGACGGCGTTCAAACCGTGATCCGACTGCAAGATCGGACCCGGACAGAGGCAGGAAACGATGGCTGACGCCCCAAGGTCTGCGCAGCGCGGGGTCCCGCGCACGCTCGCTCTCGAACTCGCGCGCGTGACGGAACGCGCCGCCATCGCGGCCGCGCGGTTGCGCGGCAAGGGCGACGAGAAGGCCGCCGATCAGGCTGCGGTCGATGCCATGCGCGACGAACTCAATGCCCTGCCGATCCAGGGCACCGTGGTGATCGGCGAGGGCGAGCGCGATCAGGCGCCGATGCTGTTCATCGGGGAGAAGCTCGGGCAGGGCGAGGGGCCCGAGGTCGACATCGCGGTCGATCCCCTCGAGGGCACGACACTCTGCGCCAAGGATCTCCCCGGCGCCATCGCGGTGATGGCGATGGCCGAGCGCGGCTCCCTGCTGGCGGCGCCCGACGTCTACATGCAGAAGATCGCCATCGGGCCCGGCTACCCGCCCGGCCTGGTCGATCTCGACGCGAGCCCGACCGACAACATCCTGGCGATCGCCCGCGCCAAGGGCGTCGCGCCGCACCAGATCACCGCGCTGATCCTGGATCGCCCGCGGCACGCGGCCCTGGTCGCCGAGGTCCGGGCCGCGGGTGCCGCCGTCCGCCTGATCTCGGACGGTGACATCGCCGGCATCATCTTCACCGCCAGCCCGGAGGAGACCGGGATTGACCTGTATCTCGGGACCGGGGCCGCGCCCGAAGGCGTCCTCGCCGCCGCCGCCATGCGGTGCATCGGCGGCCAGATGCAGGGCCGCCTGATCCTCGACACGGCGGAGCGCCGCCGCAGGGCCGCCGAGATGGGCATCGCGGATCGCGACCGGAAATACGACCTCACCGACCTCGCCAGCGGCGATGTGATCGTGGCCGCGACGGGCGTCACCGACGGCGCACTCCTGCGCGGCGTGCGCTTCAGGCCCGACCGGATCCAGACCGAGACGCTGGTTTACCGGTCGGAAGCCGGGACCGTCCGGCGGATCCTCGGCGAGCACCGCCGCGGACAGGGCTGACGCGGCGGGCCGCCGCGTCCGCGCGCCTCAGTTCAGCACGACCACCTTGCTGCCGACGTTGACGCGGCTGAACAGGTCGATCGCGTCCTGATTGATCATCCGGATGCAGCCCGAGGAGACGCTCTTGCCGATCGAGAACGGCTCGAGGGTGCCGTGGATGCGGAACAGCGTGTCCTTGTTGCCCTGCCAGAGGTACATGGCCCGGGCGCCGAGGGGGTTGCGCAGGCCGCCGGCGACGCCGAGACCGCTCTGCAGCTTGTCGACCTCGCTCGCGAGCTTCGGGCTGCGCGCGATCATCTCCTTGGGCGGATACCAGTCCGGCCACGCCTGCTTGGAATTGACGGTGGCGGTCCCCGACCACGAGAAACCCTGCTTGCCGACGCCCACGCCGTAGCGGCGGGCGCGGCCGTTCTGCTCTACCAGCGTGAGCTGATGCGCCCGCGGGTCGACGATGATGGTCCCGGGCTCGTAGGGGCCGTTGTAGGCGATCTCCTGACGGAGGAAGGCGGGGTTCATCTTCTTGTAATTGAACGCCTGGATCGGGAACACGTCGTCCGACACCGGGCCGTAGGCCCTGGCGTAGTCGATCGGCTCGTTGTCGGGCGCGCGGAGAACGGCCTTCGCCTTGGCGGCCTCGACCGGGGACAGGCCCTCGGCCGGCGGAACGGCGCCGGGACGGGCCGGCACGGTCGGGTCCTCGTAGAGCGCGGCGGGCTCCGGCGGGGGCGGCGCCACCGGGCGCGACGCGGCCGGGGATTGCGGCGCGGGGCGCACGAAGTCGGTCCGCCCGGCATAGGGCAGGTAGCGGCCGCCGCGCCGGACATAATAGGCGCCGTTCTGATCCTGGTAGAGTTGCCCGTCGTCGCCGAACCCGTCGATGCCCGCATCGCCGACCGGGCCGCGGCCCTGGGCGTGCGCGCTCGTGGCAAGGGCCAGGACGGTCAGGCCGGCCAGGAGAAGGCGATGGATCGTCGGGGCGGACATGGTTCGAATTTCCTCGGGAGGCAACGCCGGGACTCGCGACGGCGCGCTGTCGAGCGGGCCAGCACGATAACAAGGCTCAGCTCATCCCGCGGCTTAGCAAATATCGCGCTTTGCCGCCAAGTTGCCGACCCTTTCGGAGGCGCATTACAGCGTGTCGCGGACGCTTTCTGCCCGCGTGTGTTGCCCCCTTGCAGCAATGACTTCGGCGCCGCGGTCCGCCGATCCGGGTGGCCCGTGCTCCGCCGCCCGTTTGCTCGGCAGGGCTGCCTCGATCGGCGGCAGCGCCGGGCCTGCCGCCGCGCCGCGCGGCCGCCGCCGCCGCCGCCGACCCTCCGGAATCCCGCGGCCGATCATACGCAACTCCGGCATTCCGCGATTCCGGGGCGTGGCACGCTTGCTGCATTGCACCGGCAGCCGCGCCCGGCGCGGCGGCGGAGCAACGGCGCTCCAAACAGCGGACGGTGTGAGTCCGGATCCCCGGCATGAGCGACCGCGTGACGGTTCGCCCCTTGAGACGAGCACCAGAACTATGGCCAGCTTCAAGACCGTGATGAAGTCGGGTCACCCCCCGACGCTGTTCGCCGCGTTCCTGTACTTCGATTTCTGCTTCGCCATCTGGGTTCTGAACGGCGCCATGGGCCCGTTCATCACCGAGACCTACAAGCTCACCCCGGCCCAGACCGGGTTCATGATCTCGCTGCCGATCCTCGCGGGCGCGCTCATGCGCTTCCCGCTCGGGATCCTCGCTCAGTACATCGGCCGGAAGAACGCCGCGATCACCGAGATGAGCGTGATCATTCTGGCGATGGCCTACGGATACCTGTTCGTCTCCTCGTACAACGAGGTGCTCGCCATGGGCGTGCTGCTCGGCATTGCCGGCGCCTCGTTCGGTGTCGCGCTGTCGCTGGGCTCGGGCTGGTTTCCGCCGGAGCACAAGGGGCTGGCCATGGGCATCGCCGGCGCCGGCAATTCCGGCACGGTGCTCGCCGTCCTGTTCGCGCCGCCGCTGGCGCAGGCCTACGGCTGGCAGACCACCTATGCCTTCGCCGGCGTGGTGATGCTCCTGCCGCTCGCGGTCATGATCGTGCTGGCCAAGGAGCCCCCGGACTGCGAGCACCAGTCGTTCAAGGAGCACATCTCCTGCCTGTTCACCAAGGACGGATGGGCGTTCTCGCTGATCTACGTGATCACCTTCGGCGGCTTCGTCGGCCTGTCGAACTTCCTGCCGACCTTCTTCTACGAGCAGTTCGCCGTGACGAAGGTCGAGGCCGGACGTCTGACCATGCTGGCGGCGTTCATGGGCTCGGGCATCCGGATCGTCGGCGGCTACTTCGCCGACCGGATGGGCGGGATCGCGGTGCTGTCGGTGGTCCTGCTCGCGGCGATCGCGACGTTCCTGTCTCTGACGGCCACGCCGTCGCTCGCCCTCACCACGGTCCTGTTCATGCTCTGCTTCGCGGCGCTCGGCGCCGGCAACGGCGCGCTGTTCCAGCTGGTCCCGCTGCGCTGGCCCAGCAACACCGCAGTGGCCGGCTCGATGATCGGCGAGGTCGGTGCGCTGGGCGGCGCGATCCTGCCGAACGTCATGGGCCTGTCGAAGCAGTATACCGGCTCGTTCTCGCTGGGCTTCATCGGCTATGCGGCTTTCGCGGCGGTCGTGCTCGGTTGCCTGGCTCTCTGGCAGCGCAAGTGGGTCGGGAGCTGGGTCGGACCGCGCGGCAAGGCGCTGGGCGGCACCATGGAGGCCGGATCGGAACAGTTCCGGCCCGCGACGGTCTGAGCCCGCCAAGGTCCCGGCCGCCGCCGTTCGACGCTTTGACGAATGCCGACCGGGGGCCCTCGCGGCCCCCGTTCTGCGTTCTATCGCCGGGTCCAATTCGCACGTAGAACGCACATCTGCGGTTGCGTTCCCCCGCCGGACGCGTTTGAATAATGCATTACGAAAGAGTGCCCGGCCCTGCGGTCGAGGCGCCGGACAGTCGCGCCAGGCGGCGTCTTCGAGTGGAGGAATGGTCGATGGCGAAGCGCTTCAGCGCCACGAACGGCGTGCTCGGCCTTCTTTGCGTGATGTACTTCATCACGTATCTCGACCGGGTCAACATCGCGACCGCGGGTGCGGAGATCATCCGCGAATTCGGGATGTCGAAGACGGATTTCGGCCTGATCCTGTCGGCCTTCGCCTACCCGTACGCGATCTTCCAGGTGATCGGCGGCTCGGTCGGCGACAAGTTCGGTGCCCGGCGCACCCTGCTCGCCTGCGGCTTGATCTGGGCGATGGCGACGATCCTGACCGGGATGGTCGGCGGCTTGATCAGCCTGTTCCTGGCCCGGGTGCTGCTCGGTTTCGGCGAGGGCGCGACCTTCCCCACCGCCACCCGCGCCATGCAGAACTGGACGGCGCCGGGCAAGCGCGGCTTCGCGCAGGGCATCACCCACGCCTTCGCGCGCCTCGGCAACGCGGTCGCCCCGCCGATCGTCGCCTTCCTGATCTACCATTTCGGCTGGCGCACCAGCTTCGTGATTTTGGGTGCGGTCAGCTTCGTCTGGGTGGCGATCTGGTACCTGTACTTCCGCGACGACCCCTCCGAGCACCCGGCGATCACCCGCGCGGAGCTCGACACGCTGCCGCCGCCCCGGAAGGTCGGCGCGAAGCAGAGCGTGCCGTGGGGTGCCCTGACCCGGCGCATGCTGCCGGTGAGCGTGACCTATTTCTGCTACGGCTGGACCCTGTGGCTGTTCCTCGGCTGGCTGCCGAGCTTCTTCAAGGAGAACTACAGCCTCGACCTGAAGAACTCGGCTCTGTTCGCCTCGGGCGTCTTCTTCGCCGGCGTCGTGGGCGACACGGTCGGCGGCATGATGAGCGACGCCATCCTGCACCGGACCGGCAACGTGAAGCTGGCCCGGCTGTCGGTGATCGTGGTGGGCTTCCTGGGCGCGGCCGCGAGCCTCGCAGGGGTCTTCATGACCCGGGACCTCACCTACGTCGCGCTGCTCCTGTCCTCGGGCTTCTTCTTCGCCGAACTGGTGATCGGGCCGATCTGGTCGGTGCCCATGGACATCGCGCCGAAATATGCCGGCACCGCCAGCGGATTGATGAACACCGGCTCGGCCATCGCGGCGATCGTCTCGCCCATCGTCTTCGGCGTCATCGTCGACCTGACGGGGAGCTGGACCCTGCCGTTCGTCGGCTCGATCGGCCTGTGCCTGCTCGGCGCCGGGCTGGCCTTCACGATGCATCCCGAGCGGGAATTCGTGGATCCGGTCGCGCCGGCGGTCGGTCCTGTCGCCACCGTCGCCGCCGGGGAATAGGGCGCTATGGCGGACGCAACGAAACGCTCCGGTCCGCTGGCCGGGATGCGGGTGATCGAGCTGGCCCACATCATGGCCGGGCCGGTCTGCGGACTGATGCTCGCCGACATGGGTGCGGAGGTCATCAAGGTCGAGAAGATGGACGGGGACGACACCCGTCGCACGGTCCCGCCCGCCCTGGAGGGCGAGAGCGCCGCCTACATGATGATGAACCGCGGCAAGCGCGGCATCAGCCTCGACCTCAAGGATCCGGACGGCGTGGCCGTGCTGCGCCGCCTGCTCAAGGGCGCCGACGCGCTGATCGAGAATTACCGCGGCGGCACGATGGAGCGCCTCGGGATCGGCTACGAGACGCTGCGGCAGGAATTTCCGGAGCTCGTCTACTGCTCCCTCTCCGGCTTCGGCCGGACCGGGCCCTACGCCGACCGGGCCGGGTTCGATCTCGTCGCGCAGGGCATGAGCGGACTCATGTCGGTGACCGGGGAGGGGGCCGGCCGGCCGCCGATGAAGTGCGGGCCGCCGGTGACCGACATCACCGCCGGCATCCTGGCCGCCATGGGCGTCCTGGCGGCCTATGCCAACCGCCTGCGGACCGGGAAGGGGCAGGCGGTCGATACCTCGCTCTTCGAGGCCGGCATCACCCACACCTATTGGCAATCGGCCATCGCGATGGCGACCGGGATTGCCCCGGGGCCCATGGGCTCGGCGCATCCGCTGAACGCGCCCTACGAGGCGGTCGAGACCGCCGACGGCTGGATCACCATCGGCGCCGCCAACCAGACCAACTGGCTGCGGCTGCTCAAGGCGATCGACGCCGAGGCCCTCGCCGAGGATCCCCGTTTCGCGCTCAACCGCGACCGGATGGCCAACCGGCGCGAACTCACCGCGACGCTCGCCCCGATCTTCAGGGCCCACGGCTCCGCGGAATGGCTCACGCGCCTGGAGGCGGGCGGAGTCCCGGCCGGGCCGGTGCTCGACGTCAACGCCATGCACCGGGATCCCCAGACGCTGGCGCGCGAGATGGTGGTGGAGGTGGACCACCCGCGGGTCGGCCGGATGAAGACGCTGGGGCTGCCGGTGAAGTTCTCCGACACGCCGGGACGCGTGCACGGACCGGCCCCGTTGCTCGGCGAGCATTCCCGGGCGATCCTGGCCGAGGCCGGCTATTCGGCCGCCGAGGTCGACGGCCTGATCGCCCGGGGCGTGGTCCGCGAGACCGTGGCCTGACCCTGGCCTGACCCTGCCGAACGGAGACCGTTCCATGAATGCCGCGCCCGCGACCGACGAGCTGCTGTTCACGACGGACGAGGCCGGCATCGCCCGCATCGTCCTCAACCGGCCCCAGGCCCGCAACGCGATGACCTTCGCGATGTACCAGGGCCTCATCACCTGCTGCGAGGCGATCACCGGCAACCCGGCCGTCAAGGCCCTGATCATCACCGGCGCCGGCGACAAGGCGTTCGCGGCCGGCACGGACATCGGTCAGTTCCGCAGCTTCAACACCGCCGAGGACGCCCTCGGCTACGAGCGGTTCATGGACCGGGTCCTCGGATCGCTGGAGCGGCTGCGCGTGCCGACCATCGCGGCGATCGCCGGCGCCTGCACCGGCGGCGGCGCGGCCATCGCGGCGGCTTGCGACCTGCGCGTCGCCACCCGGGATGCCCGCTTCGGCTTCCCGATCGCGCGGACGCTGGGCAACTGCCTGAGCCAGGGCAATCTCAAGCGGCTCTCCGGCCTGATCGGGCCGGCCCGGGTCAAGGACATCATCTTCACGGCCCGCCTCGTCGGGGCCGAGGAGGCGCTGGCCATCGGCCTCGTCGGCGAGGTGGTCGAGGATCGCGCTGCCCTCACCGAGCGGGTCGACAACCTCGCGCACCTCTTGGCCGGCCACGCGCCGCTGACCATGCAGGCGACCAAGGAGGGGCTGCGGCGCCTCGCCGAGGAGGACGCCCCGCCCGAGGGCGAGGCGCATCCGGGCGATGACCTCATCCTCATGTGTTACATGAGCGGGGATTTTCGCGAGGGCATGGAGGCGTTCCTCGGCAAGCGCCCGCCCAACTGGAGCGGGCGCTGAACCCCGGGCTCACGCCGCTTCCTGGCAGACATCGACCCACGTCGCGTCGACCAGGGCGGCCATGCGATCCGGCGCGATCTTGACCGCGCTGCGCGGGCTGCCGGCCGCCGGCACCACTTCGGCGAAGGCCTTGAGCGAGACGTCGCAGTAGACCGGCAGCGGCGCGATCAGGCCGAACGGGCAGACGCCCCCGACCGGGTGGCCGGTGATCGCCTCGACCGCGGCGAGATCGAGCATCCGGACCTTGCCGCCGAACACCGCCTTGGCCTTGCGGTTGTCCAGCCGCGCATCCCCGCGGGTCACCACGAGGGCGTTCTGGTCGCCGACGCGGATGGCGAGCGTCTTGGCGATCTGGGCCGGCGCGACGCCGTGGCCCGCCGCGGCCTCCGTGACCGTGGCCGTGCTGGTCTCGAGCTCGATGACCGCGATGTCGGGCGCTCGGGCGGAGAAGAACGCCCGGACGGAATCGAGGCTCATCGGTGTTCCTGGAGACGCGGGCCGCAGCGGCGGCGCGCGCTCCGTCGGAACCCGCCCCTACCGCGTCGTGGCCAGTAGCAGATCCGGCAGCCACAGCGCGATCCCCGGCACGAGGCACAGGATCAGGATCGCCACCGCCATCAACAGAACGAACGGCAGGGTGCCCCAGATGATGTCGGCGAGGGGGATGTCGGGGGCGATGTTCTTGATGACGAAGATGTTCAGGCCCACCGGGGGGTGGATCAGGCCCATCTCCATGGTGATGGTCATCACCACGCCGAACCACACGAGGTCGAAGCCGGCGGCCCGGAGCGGCGGCAGGATGATCGGCGCGGTCATCAGGATGATCGAGACCGGCGGCAGGAAGAAGCCGAGCACGATGACGAGGGCCAGGATCGTCACCAGCAGCAGCCAGCGGGACAGCTCCAGCGCCACGATCGCCTGCGCGGCCGCCTGCGAGATGTGGAGGTAGCTCATCACGTAGGCGTAGAGCAGCGACATGCCGATGATCAGCATCAGCATGGTCGATTCCCGCAGCGTCGCGGTCAGGATCGGGCTGACGTCCCGGAACCGCCAGACGCCGTAGATCGCGGCGATCAGTGCCAGAGCCAGCAGGCCGCCAAGGCCCGCCGTCTCGGAGGGTGTCGCGTAGCCGCCGTAGAGCGCCACCATCACGCCGGTGAGCAGCACGATGAAGGGCAGCACCCGGGGCAGCGTCGAGAAGCGCTGCGCCATGCTGTACTGGTCGTCCGCCAGGATCGGCGAGGCCGGGCCGCCGCGCTCGAGGATCGCCTTGGCGGTCGCGTATTCCGAGCGGAAGCGGAGGATCGACCAGGTGGCGAACAGGCCGACGAGCAGCAGCCCCGGTCCGATTCCGGCGAGGAACAGCCGTCCCAGGGACTGCTCGGCGGCCACCGCGTAGAGGATCATGGTGATCGAGGGCGGCAGCAGGATTCCGAGGGTGCCGCCGGCCGCGATGATCCCGGCCGCGAAGCCCGGCGAGTAGCCGCGCTTGCGCATCTCCGGGATGCCGGCCGCGCCGATCGCCGAACAGGTCGCCGGGCTCGACCCCGCCATGGCGGCGAACAGCGCGCAGGCGAAGACGTTGGCGATGCCCAGGCCGCCGGGGATCCGGTGCATCCAGGCGTGCATGGCCGAGTAGAGGTCCTGTCCCGCCCTCGACCGTCCGATGGCCGCGCCCTTGAGGATGAAGAGCGGGATCGACAACAGGGTGATGGAGGCCATCTCCTCGTAGACGTTCTGCGCCACCGTATCGAGCGAGGCGCCGGGCATGAACGCCACCATGAAGGCGAGCGCCACGAAACCCAGCGCGAAGGCGATGGGGATGCCCGACAGCATCGCGCCGAGCGTCGCCCCCGCGTACAGGAACCCGATCGCGGCCGTGCTCATCGTTCGCCCTTCGCGGTCACCGTCCGCCCCATCGGATCCGGACCTTCGGGCTGGATCGTGCGGTTCAGGTCGGCCCCGAGCCCGATCTTCGGCTTCGCCCAGCCGGCGGCCCGGGGCCCGTAGGCCAGCGCCTCCGCGATCTGGAGGGCGAATTGCAGGCACAGCAGACTCATGCCAAGCGCCATGAGCGTGTAGGGAATCCAGAGCGGCGGTCCCCAGGTCGATTGCGAGACCTGGCCATCGACCCAGGCCTCGTGGTCGAGCGACCAGCTCTTCCAGGCGAAGAACAGGCAGAAGACGAGGCTGACGCCGTCGGCCAGCAGCAGCCGGACCCGGTTGGCGGTCGGGGACAGCAGACCGGTGAGGGCCTCGATCGCCACGTGGCCACGCTTCGCCTGCACGCCGGCGGCCGACAGGAAGGTGGCCCCGATGATCAGGAACACCGCCATCTCGTCCTGCCAATCGGTCGGCTGCTTCAAGAGGTAGCGGACGACGACGCTGTGGGTCAGCACCAGGCAGGCCGACACGAGGCACAGGCCGCCGACCGCCAGGATCACCCGGTTCAAGAGGCGCATCGCCCGGTCGAGGATCCCCAGGAGGCCGGGCAGGCGGGCTTCGTCGGCCGCCCGCGTCTCGGCGGCCGCCGTGGCCGCGTCGAAACCGTGGCTCACGCGACCTGCTCGGCGAGCTTGAGCAGCTCCGCGCAGCTGGCGTTCTTGCCGGCATAGTCCTTCCAGGCGGTATTCCGCGCGAGGTCCCGCCACTGGCCGAGCGATTTCTCGTCCAGCTGGGAGACCTTGGCGCCGGCCTTCGAGAAGATCGCCTCGACCCGGGTGTCATCCTCCTTCGCGCCGGCCTGCCCGAAGGCTTCCAGCTCGGCACCCACCGCCATGATCAGGTCCTGCTGGCCCTTCGGCAGGCCCGAGAACACCGTCTTGGACATCATGATCGGCTCGAGCATGAACCAGTAGGACCGCTCCCGGCCGGAGGTCAGCGCCTTGGCCAGCTCCTCCAGGCGGAACGAGATGAGGCTGGTGGACGAGGTGATCACCGCGTCGCAGGCGCCGGTCTGCATCGCCGCGTAGGATTCGTTCGACGGGATCGACAGGGTCGCGGCGCCCGCCTCCTTCATCATCATGTCCATCTCGCGCGAGCCGCCGCGGACCTTCAGGCCCTTGGCGTCGGCCGGGCTGACGAGCGGCCGCTCCCGGCTGGCGACGCCGCCCGCCTGCCAAACCCAGGAGACCAGGATGATGCCCTTCGCGTCGAGGATCTCGGCGAGCTTGCGGCCCACCGGCGCGCTCTTCCAGGCCACGGCCTGCGCGTAGGACGTCACCAGGGCCGGCATCAAGCCGATGTTGAGCTCCGGCACCTCGCCGCCCGCGTACGGGCTCGGGTAGAGCGACAGGTCGAGCGCCCCCTTGCGCATGGCGCCGAACTGGGCGTTCGTCTTCATCAGCGAGGAACCGGGATAGACCTGGACCTCGATCGCCCCCTGCGAGCGCTCGCCCACGGTCTTGGCGAACTTCCGGCACATGCGATCCCGGAAGTCGCCCTCATCGATCGTGCCGCCCGGGAACTGATGCGAAAGCTTCAGCGTCGTGGCCGCCTGGGCCGTCCCGAGGCCGAACCGCAGGACCACCGGCGCCGCAAGGGCGGCCGCAACAACCGAGCGACGTGTTGGCGTCATAGCGCTCTCCCGCGCCGCACCCTGGCGGCTCATTATTGTGCAACGCGATAAGAAATCACGTGTTTGTGTGCATGAATGGCGATCTTGTGTACTTTGTCAATCTGTATGCATATTCCCCTGGCATTCGTCGGCGCGGAACGGCGTTCTGCTTGACGTTCCGCCACGAACCCGCGGACGACGGGAGTTCCTGGCAGAATGAGCCACGCTCAGCGGCTTCGGCAGCGGATCGAGGACGAGATCGTCTCGGGGGATCTCGCACCCGGCTCGCGGCTCGACGAGAGTCAGCTCGCGGCGCGGTTCGGGGTCTCGCGCACGCCGATCCGGGAGGCGCTGCTTCAGCTGGCGGCCACCGGGCTCGTTCAGACCAAGCCCCGGCGCGGAGCCATCGTCACCGCGTCCGAGCCCCATCTGCTGCTCGCGATGTTCGAGACCATGGCGGAGATCGAGGCCGCCTGCGGACGGCTCGCGGCGCGACGCCTCGCCGCCGCCGACGCGGCCGCCCTGACGGCGGCGCTCGACGGGTGCCGCGCGGCCCTCGCGACCACCGATACCGAGGCCTACTACGCCGAAAACTACGTGTTCCACGCGGCCATCTACAGGGCGAGCCACAACGCCTTCCTGGCGGACCAAGCCCTGTCGCTCCATCGCCGTCTGGCGCCGTACCGCCGTCTGCAGCTGCGCGTCCGTCAGCGCCTGCCGCAGTCGATGGCCGAGCACGAGGGGATCGTGGCCGCCCTCCTGGCGGGCGAAGAGACCAAGGCCGCCGACGCGCTGCGGAGCCACGTTCTCGTGCAGGGCGACCGCTTCACCGACCTGATCGCGGGGCTGAGAGCGCCGAGCGCCGCCTGAGGATCGGTTTCACGCAGCGAGACGGCGGCGCGCACTCCTAACGTCCCATCCTAGGGTCGAGGCTGGCGGATCCCGCGTCAGACGGGCTCGGCGGCGTTCTCCGCGACGCCGTAGCTGGCCGCGATCACGGATTTCTTCCCGCGGATATGCTCGCGCATCAGGACGGCGAGCGCGGCGCCGTCCCGGGTCCGCAGGAGTTCGATCATCCGCTCGTGTTCGGACACGGCCCGGGCCCACTGGTCCGGCGTCTGATGAGCCGAGTAGCGCGACCGCTGGATGCGGCCCGACAGGCTCTCGTAGATGTTCGTCAGCACCGTGTTGCGGCTTGCCGCCATGATGCCCTCGTGGATCCGCCGGTTGTGACTGAAGTAGCCGGCCTCGTCGCCCGCCTTCCAGGCGGCCACCATCGCCTCGTGGTCGACCAGGAGCGCGTCGATATCGGCGTCGGTGATGGTGCGGCAGGCGAGGTCCCCGGCGGTCGCCTCGAGGCCGGCGATCACCTCCATCATCTCCTCGAGTTCCGTGTCGGAGATGCTGGCGACGCGTGCGCCGCGGTTCGGCAGCAGCTCGAGCAGACCCTCCGTGGCCAGGATCTTGATCGCCTCGCGCAGCGGCGTGCGCGAGATGCCGAAGCGCTCCGTCAACTCGCTCTCGTTGATCCGCGCCTTCGGCACCATCTCGCCGGACCGGATCAGCTCGCGCATCCGCTCCGCCACCTCATCGTGGAGGTATCGGCGGCTTATACCGATCCCGGGCTCGATTTTGTTCATGGTCCCCCGGCACACGGCAGGTCGAAATGACCTATCGTTCCTGTGTATGTGCGCGGCGATTCAGTGTCGAGGTACGAGGGCGCGATCCAGAACACGAGCCACATGTTCCGCGCGGAGACCGAGGCCGTCGTGGATCTGATGACGGCAGCTCGTGCCGTCGGCGACAACCAGATCGTCGGGTGCGGCGGCGCGCAACGCCGGAAACAGCGACAGCTCCGCCATGGCGAAGGACGTGTCGATCGATTCGGGCCGGTAGCCGAAGGCGCCCGCCATGCCGCAGCAGCTCGACTCGATCACGCGCAGATCCAGGCCCGGCACCGCCCGCAGGACCGTCTCCACGCTGCCCATCAGGCCGAAGGACTTCTGGTGGCAATGGCCGTGCAGATGGGCGACGCGGCCGCCCTGATGGGCGAGGGGAAGCTCGATCCGGCCCGCGGCGAGATCGGCGGCGAGCAGCTCCTCGAAGAGCAGCGATTGGCGGGCCAGCAGCCCCGCATCCTCGCCCGGCAGCAGCGCCGCGAACTCGTCCCGGAACGTGAGCAGGCAGGACGGCTCCAGGCCGACCACGCGGACCCCCGCCCGGAGGAAGGGCAGCAGCGTGTCGAGGGTCCGCTGCGCCTCCCGGCGCGCGCGATCGGTCTGGCCGGAGGCGAGCCAGGTCCGCCCGCAGCAGAGCGGCCTGCGTCCGCGCGGCGGGTCGACCCGATGCAGCCGATAGCCGGCGGCCCGGAGCACGCGCTCGGCCGCCTCCAGATTCTCACGCTCGAAGGCGCGGTTGAAGGTGTCGCCGAACAGAACGATGTCGCGGAAATCGCCGACCACGTCCTGCGGATGGGCGGCTTCGCCCTGTTCGCTCCAGGGCCGGCGCCAGCGCGGGAGCGACCGCCGCGCCGAGAGGCCGGCCATGCGTTCCGACAGGGCCGCGAGGGCCGGATACCGGTCCCGGAGATTGAGGAGCGGCGCGAGCTTCGCCGCGGCCCCGGCGTAGAGCGGCATCAGGGCGATCAGGCGCTCGCGCAGGGGCAGCCCGTGCCGGGCGTGATAATGGTGCAGGAACTCGACCTTCATCTTGGCCATGTCGACGCCGGTCGGGCATTCCCGCCGGCAGGCCTTGCAGGAGACGCAGAGGTCGAGGGTGCGCTTCATCTCCGGGCTGGTGAAGGCGTCCTTCCCGAGCTGGCCCGAGATGGCGAGCCGCAGGGAATTCGCGCGGCCGCGGGTGAGATGCTGCTCCTCCCGGGTCACCCGGTACGAGGGGCACATGGCGCCGCCGACGAGCTTCCGGCAGGTGCCGTTGTTGTTGCACATCTCGACGGCCGCGCCGAAGCCGCCCCAATCCGACCAGTCGAGGGCGGTCTTGAGCGGCTGCGTGGCGGCGTAATCCGGCTTGAACCGGAACAACGACCGGTCATCCATCGCCAGCGGCCGGACGATCTTGCCGGGGTTGAGCCGGTTCTCGGGGTCGAAATCGTCCTTCACCGCCTCGAACGCCGAGGTCAGGACCGGGCCGAACAGGGGCGCGATGTATTCGGAGCGCGAGATGCCGTCGCCGTGCTCGCCGGAATAGGATCCCTTGTAGCGGCGCACCAGCGCCGAGGTCTCCTCCGCGATGGCGCGCATCCGGCGCACGTCGCCCGCCTCCTTCATGTCGAGGATCGGGCGGACATGCAGGCAGCCCACCGACGCGTGGGCGTACCACGTGCCGCGGGTGCCGTGCTTGGTGAAGACCTCGGTGACCGCGTCCGTGTAGTCGGCGAGGTGCTCCAGCGGCACCGCGCAATCCTCGATGAACGAGACCGGTTTCGCGTCGCCCTTCATCGACATCATGATGTTGAGGCAGGCCTCCCGCACCTCCCACACCGATTTCTGGCGGGGCGGCTCCACCACCTCCACGACGGCGCCCGCGAAGCCGTGGTCGGCCATGCAGGCGTCGAGGCGCTTCAGGTCGCGCTTGAGCGCCGCGAGGTCGTCGCCGGCGAACTCGGTGAGCAGCAGGCAGTTCGGCTTGCCGCGGGTGATGTCCGCCAGGGTCGAGCGGAACAGCGGAATGTCGGCCCCCAGCACCAGGACGTTGCTGTCGACGAGCTCGACCGCCACCGGATCGAGCGCCACGATGTGCCGGGTGGTCTCCATGGCGGACCGGAAGGACGGGAAGTGACACACCCCCATCACCCGGTGCCGCGGCAGCCGCGACAGCTTGAGCGTCACCGACGTCGTGGCGGCCAGCGTCCCTTCGGACCCGACCAGCAGGTGCGCGAGGTTCGGCCGGGCCTCGACCAGGGCATCGAGATTGTAGCCGCCCACCCGGCGCTGCACCTTCGGGTAGCGCGCCGCGATCTCGTCGCGATGCCGGTGGGCGAGGTCCCGCATGCGACCGGCCAGGGCCTCGACGCGGCCCGAACCGGTCACGCCCGACAGCGCGTTGCCGGTGAGACCGAATCCGAAGGCCTCGCCGTCGTGGAGCAGCGCCTCCATGGCCAGGACGTTGTCGCTCATCTTGCCGTAGCGCAGGGACCGGGCGCCGCAGGAATTGTTGCCCGCCATGCCGCCGATGGTGCAGCGGGTCGCGGTCGAGGGCTCCACGGGGAAGAACCAGCCGTCGGCCTTGACCCGGGTGTTGAGCCGCTCCAGCACCATGCCGGGCTCGACCGTGATCGTGCCGCCCTCCGGATCGTAGGCCAGCACGTCGTTGAAGTGCCGCGCGCAGTCGACCACGAGGCCCGAGCCGATCGGCTGGCCGTTCTGCGAGGTGCCGCCCCCGCGCAGGATGACCGGCGCGCCGTGCTCGGCGGCGATCCGCAGGGTCGCGGCGATGTCGGCGGCCGAACGCGGCAACACCACGCCGGCCGGCATGATCTGGTAGATCGACGCATCCGTGCTGTAGCGCCCGCGGGTGAACGCGTCGAAGCGCGCCTCACCCTGCAATTGCTCCGCGAGCCTGCGTGCCAGACCGGAATCCTGACGCGCCGCCGCGCGCGGCGCCGTCCCGTTCTGCAGCCCTGTTCCCGTCACCTCGGCGCCCTCCCGCGGCGGTCCGAAATCGCCGCGGGGAACGTATTCAAAATTCAGTCATCCGGAAATCCTTCGACACGCCCTGCGCGATTTCGGCGCGGGCCGGGGGGCTCAGTGATTGTCCCGCGGCACGCCCGAGGTCTGCGCGACCTTCTGGAACTTCACCGCGCCCTTCAGCACCATGCCCTGATCCAGCTGGTCGACCTGGGCGCGGTAGATCTCCTGCCAGGGCGTCTGCGAGGCCGGGAACGGGAAGCCGCCGCGCGCCGCGAGATCGACCCGGCGGCGCTCCAGTTCCTCGGGCGGGAGCAGGATGTCGGCGCTGCGCCGGTTGAGATCGACCCGGATCCGGTCGCCGGTCTGCAGCAGCGCCAGGCCGCCCCCCGCCGCCGCCTCCGGCGACGCGTTGAGGATGGCGGGGGTGCCGGAGGTGCCGGATTGGCGCCCGTCGCCGATGCAGGGCAGGGAGGTCACGCCGCGGCGGATCAGCGCCCCGGGGGGCTGCATGTTCACCACCTCGGCGGCGCCGGGATAGCCGATGGGGCCGGCGCCGCGCATGATCAGGATGGTGTTCTCGTCGATGTCCAGGGCCGGATCGTCGATGCGGTGGTGATAATCCTCCGGCCCGTCGAACACGATCACCCGGCCCTCGAAGGCCATCGGGTCGGCGGGGTTGCGCAGGTAGCGCGCGGCGAATTCCTCCGAGATCACGCAGGTCTTCATGATCGCCGAATCGAACAGGCTGCCCTTGAGATTGAGGAATCCCGCCCGTTCCATCAGCGGATCCCCGTAGGCGCGGATGACGTCGCGGTTCCAGCTGTGCCGGCCGCGGTAGTTCTCGCCGACGGTGCGGCCGTTGCAGGTCAGGGCGCCCTCGTGGACCTTGCCGGCCTCGATCAGCTCGGCGAACACCGCCGGCAGGCCGCCGGCGCGGAAGTACTCCTCGCCCAGCCAGCGGCCGGCGGGCTGCATGTCGACGAGGAGCGGGATCTCGAAGCCGACGCGTTCCCAGTCGTCGCAGGAGAGCGGCACGCCGATGTGCTTGGCGATGGCGTTGATGTGGATCGGCGCGTTGGTGGAGCCGCCGATGGCGGCGTTGGCCACGATGGCGTTCTCGAACGCCTCCCGGGTGAGGATGTCGGAGGGCTTCAGATCCTCCCAGACCATCTCGACGATCCGCTGGCCCGTGGCGTAGGCCGCCTGCCCGCGCTCGCGATAGGGCGCCGGGATCGCCGCCGAGCCGGGCAGGGCGAGGCCCAGCGCCTCGGCCAGCGCGTTCATCGTCGAGGCCGTCCCCATGGTGTTGCAATGGCCCGTCGAGGGCGCCGACGAGCCGACGATGTCCATGAACTGCTGGAAATCGATGTCCCCGGCCGCATGGCGCTCGCGGGCCTTCCAGACCACGGTGCCCGAGCCGCTCAGCTCCTTCTGGAAGTAGCCGTTGAGCATCGGCCCGACGTTCAGCGAGATCGCCGGGATGTTCACGGTCGCGGCCGCCATCAGGCAGGCCGGCATGGTCTTGTCGCAGCCGGTGAGCAGGACGACGCCGTCCAGGGGATAGCCGTACAGCACCTCGACCAGCGACAGGTAGGCGAGGTTGCGGTCGAGCGACGCCGTGGGGCGCTTGCCGGTTTCCTGGATCGGGTGGCACGGGAACTCGAAGGCGACGCCGCCCGCCGCCGTGATGCCTTCGCGCACGCGCTTGGCGAGTTCCACGTGGTGGCGGTTGCAGGGCGACAGGTCCGATCCGGTCTGGGCGATGCCGATCAGCGGCTTGCCCGAGCGCAGCTCCTCCGGCGTCAGCCCGTAGTTCAGGTACCGCTCCAGGTAGAGCGCGGTCATCCCCGGATTGTGCGGATTGTCGAACCACGCCTTCGAGCGCAGGTCGGCGGGCGCGATGCGGCGTTTGTCGCTCATGGTCGCTTCCTCATATCCTCGGGCCGTCTCGGGTGGGCGCCCCCCGGCGATCTGCCGTGAATCCGCGATTCTCTACCCTGTCGCGATGAGAACCGCAGCATCGCCCATCGCGGGTTGATGTCAGGACAGCATCCGGGTGTCACCGTCGATGGAGATCGCCTGGCCCGAGATGCTCCGGCCGCGGGCCGAGCAGAGCAGCAGGATCTGATCGGCGAGCTGCCCCGCGGTGACGTATTCCTTGACCGACACGAACGAGAAGGCGCGGGCCTCCATCTCGGCGAAGCTGGTGCCCTGCTGCTGGGCCTTGGATTCGAGCACCCGCCGCTGGCGGTCGCCGGCGACCAGTCCCGGCAGGATCGCGTTCACCCGGATCCCGGCGCCGCCGAGTTCGATGGCGAGCGACTTGGTGAAGCCGATCACCCCCCATTTGGCTGCCGCGTAGGGGCTGCGCAGGGCGAAGCCGAACTTGCCGGCCGCCGAGGACAGGTTGACGATCGAGGCGTTCGCGCTCTGGCGGAGGTGCGGCACCGCCAGCCGCGCGCAGTTGAACTGGCTGGTCAGGCACACGGTGAGGCATCGGTCCCACTCCTCCGGGGCGATCTCCTCCACGCGGCCGGTCGGCCCGGCGATGCCGGCATTGTTCACCAGCACGTCGAGGCCGCCGAGGAAGTCGACCGCCTGATCCATCATCGTGGCGACCGCATCGCGGTCGGCCACGTCGGTAAGGCTGCGCCCCACGGCGTCCGGCAGCCCGGCGAGCGCGTCCGTATCGATGTCGCAGGCGAAGACCCGCGCGCCCTCCGCCAGAAAGGCGTCGACGACGCCGCGTCCGATTCCCGCGGCGCCCGCCGTGACCAGCACGCGCAGGCCGGCAATCCCGAGATCCATGGTCAATCCCCTTCGTGAGCGTCCCGCAATCCGCCGCGGGCCATGATGAAAGCCGCCGCCTCGCGGATATCGGCCGCGATGGCGGCCGCGGCCCCGGATCCGTCCCGGATCTCGATCGCCGCCAGCGCCTCCGCGTGCCGCCGCAGCGCGAAGCCCTGGAGCAGCCGCTCCGGATGGGCGCGCAGGTCCAGGTTGATCACCGGACCCGCCTTCAGCCACAGGCGGGCGATGATCTCCTGCAGGGGCGCCAGCCCGCAGGCGCCGTAGATCGCGAAATGCAGGTCGCGGTTGAGCTGGACGGCCCGGGCGCGATCGGGTCGCGCCGCCTCCGCCTCGGCCCGGAACGCCGCCTCGGCCCGGCGGATCGCCGCAAGCTCGGTGGCGGTCCTCCGCTCGGCCGCCCGGGCGACGGCGAGGCCCTCCACCGCGATGCGGGTCTCGGCCAGCGCCCGGAACGCCGCCGCACCCATCACCGGCACCCGGATCACCCGGTTCGGGGCCACCTCCAGAACGCCGTCGGCCGCGAGGCGGCTCACCGCCTCGCGCACCGGCATCACCGAGACGCCGAGGGCCGCCGCGCTCTGGCGCAGGGACAGCCGATCGCCCGGCGCCAGCCGCCCGGACGCGAGGAGGTCCGAGAGCGCCTCGTAGACCGTGTCGGACAGGGTCCGCCGCGCGAGCTGCGGCAGTTCGGCGAGGGCCGTGGTGGAATTCATATGCCGACACTAGACGGATCAGGCACTATCGCGCTAGTGATCTGTGATCACAGTTTGGGCGAGGGCCATAAGAGCCCGCGCAAAAGCCCGGCTGGAGGAAACGCACGGGAGCGGAACGATGACGGACCGGTTCGGGGATCCCCTTTCTCGCCGCAGCCTGCTGCAAGCCGGCGGCGCGGCCCTGATCGCCCCGGCTCTGGCCAGTCCGGCCCTGTCCCAGGGGCAGCCGGACGTGATCCGGATCGGCCACCTGACCCCGCGCACCGGGTTCCTCGGGCCGCTTGGCGAGTTCGCCGTCCAGGCCGCGCAACTGGCGGTGGAGGAGATCAACGCGGCCGGCGGGATCGGCGGCCGGAAGGTCGAACTGCTCTCCGAGGACAGCGTCAACCCGCAGACCGCATCGGCCAAGGCCGAGCGCATGGTTCAGCGGGACCGGGTCGCCTGCCTCGTCGGCGAGATCAACTCCGCTTCGGCGCTGGCGATCAGCCAGGTGGCCCAGCGCGAGAAGATCCTGTTCATCAACACCGGCGCCAACTCGGACGCGCTGCGCGGCGCGGACTGCAAGCGGTTCATGTTCCACGTCGAGGCCCAGAACACCATGATGGTGCGGGCCTGCGGGCGCGCCCTTCTCGACCGCGGGCTGATCAAGGGCCGGAAGGTCTACGCGCTCACCGCCGATTACGCCTTCGGCCACGATCTCCTGAAGCAGGCCAAGAAGTACTTTGCCGCCAATGACGCGACCCTGGTGGGCGAGGACCTGATCCCCACGGAGCTCACCGACTTCTCGCCGTTCCTGCTGAAGCTCCGGCAGGCCCGGCCGGACCTCGTGATCTGCAACCTCGCGGGGGCGCAGATCACCAACTTCCTCAAGCAGTTCAGCGAGTTCGGCCTGCCGTTCCCGGTCGCGGGCTTCGGCTTCGACACGGCCCTCGCCTGGGGCGCCGGGCCGGGCAACTTCCTCGGCACCTGGCCGGTGATCTGGCATCACCTGATCGACTCGCCCTCGGCCAAGGCTTTCGTCGCCGCCTTCAGAGCCAAGTACAAGAAGCCGCCGGAGAACCAGGGCTGGGGCGATTATACCGCGCTCAAGATCGTGGCGCAGTCGATGAACGCCCTGAAGTCCACCGAGTCGATCAAGGTCGTCGAGCACCTGGAATCCGGCGCGAAGTTCGACATCGCCAAGGTCCGGGAGGGCTATTTCCGGGCCTGGGACCACGAGCTGATGCAGGAGATGTTCGCCATCACGGCCCTTCCGGCGGATCAGGTGAAGAACCCCTACGACATCTTCACCTCGTCCCCGCCGCTGCCGGGTCCCGGCGAGAGCCTGGAACTGCTCGCCACCACCCGCGACGAGAACGCCTGCACCTTCCCGGCGTGAGGCGGCCATGCAGCTCGTCTTCATCCTGGAGCAGGTGCTCAACGGCCTCCTCATCGGGGTCCAGTACCTGCTGATCGCCCTCGGCCTGTCGCTGATCTTCAGCCTCGGCGGCATCGTGAACCTCGCCCACGGCGCCTTCTACGCCATCGGCGCCTACGTGACGGTTCTGCTGACGCCGTCGATCGGCTTCGGCGGCGCTCTCGTCGCCTCGCCGCTGGTGGTGGGCCTGCTCGGCCTCGTGATCGAGCGGTTCCTGCTGCGGCGCTTCTACCGGGGCGACCCGACGCTCGGCCTGCTCCTCACCTTCGGGCTCGCCATGGTGGCCGAGCAAGCCCTGCGCATGGCCTTCGGGGCGGCCCCGGTCCCGTTCGGGATCCCGCTTTGGTTGCGCGGGCAGGTCTTCATCGGCGACCTGATCTACTCGCGCTACCGGCTCTCGATCCTGGTTGTGGCGCTTGCCTGCGTCGCCGGCCTGTGGTTGCTCCTGACCCGCACCAGCTTCGGGCGCGTGGTCCGGGCCGGCGTGCAGAACCCCGACATGGTGGCGGCGCTTGGCATCTCGCTGCGGCCCTACATGACCGCCGTGGTGACGATCGCGGTCGGGCTCGCGGCCCTGGCCGGGACCATGATGGCTCCGGTGACCGGCGTGCATCCCGCCATGGGCGCCGAGATCCTGACCTTCGCCTTCGTGGTCGTGGTGATCGGCGGCCTCGGCTCGTTCTGGGGCGTGGTGCTCGCCGCCCTGATCGTCGGGGTGGTCCGGGGCTTGACCGCCTATGCCTATCCGCCGGCCACCGAGGCCGCCGTCTACGCCCTCATGGTGCTGGTCCTGCTGCTGCGCCCGCGTGGCCTGTTCGGCGAGCACATCGCGCGGTTCGAGTGAGCGGAGAGCGTCCCATGGCCGGAACCGCCGAACCGCTGCCCCTGGCCGCGCCCCAGCGCGGGCTGATCCTGCGCGAGAGCCGGCAGCTCTGGGCGGCACTGGCTGCCCTGATCGTCCTGCCCTTCGCCCTCGACGCGATCGGCCTGACGCTGATCACCGCCACCGACGTGGTGCTGTTCGCGCTCGCCGTGCTGGGCCTCAACATCCTCGTCGGCTGGACCGGGCTGACCTCCTTCGGCCACGGGGCCTGGTTCGGGATCGGCGCCTACGCGGTGGCGATCCTGCAGACGCGGCTGTTCCCCGGCGACATGGCGCTGCCGCTGCTGGGGGCGCTGGCGATCACCGGGCTGGCGGCGCTCGCCGCCGGCGGGCTGATCCTGCGGCGGCGGGGCGTCTACTTCTCGCTTCTGACGCTCGCCTTCACGGCGATGCTCTACGCCATCGCGTTCCGCTGGACCGACCTGACCGGCGGCGAGAACGGCATCGGCAACCTGCACCGCTGGGCGGCCCTGCAGGAACCCGGCGCCTACTATGCCGCCGTGTCGGGCGTCGCCTTCGCGGTGCTGGTCGGCCTGTGGCGGTTCCGCCGGTCGCCGATGGGCACCGTGCTGGTGGCAATCCGCGAGAACGAGCAGCGGGCCGGCTTCCTGGGCTACGCCACCAACCGCTACAAGCTCGCGGCCTTCGTGATCTCGGCGACGATCACCGGGCTCGCCGGGGCGCTCTCCGCCTACAGCCACCGCTTCACCTCGGCCGACCCGATCTCCATCGCCTTCTCGGGCGAACTGCTCGCCATGGTGGTGATCGGCGGGATGCGCTCGTTCCTCGGGCCGGCGCTCGGGGCGCTGTTCTACATCCTGTTCCGCGAGTTCCTGTCGATCTACACCGCCGACTGGCTCTTGTATTTCGGCCTGCTGTTCGTCGGCTTCATCGTGTTCTCGCCGGACGGGCTGGTGGGCATCGCGGCGCGCCTGGCGAAGCCCTTCCGGCCGGCGCCGTCCGCGGGGGCGGCGATGTCGGCCCGGCGCGCCGGTGCCTCAGGGCGTGTCCCGGCGCGCTTCATCGCGGAGGGCCGCACCGGGGGTCCCGTCCTCTCCGCCGAGGCCATCAAGAAGAGCTTCGGGCCGGTGGCGGCGGTGCGCGGCGTGTCCTTCGCGGTGGCCGACCGGACGCTCCACGCGCTGATCGGCCCGAACGGTGCCGGCAAGACCACGGCCTTCAACCTGCTCTCCGGGATGTTCCGGCCGGATTCAGGGCACATCGTCCTCGACGGGCAACCGATCGCCGGGCTGGAGCCGCACGCCATCACCCGGGCCGGGATCGGACGCTCGTTCCAGATCACCAACCTGTTCCCCGGCCTGTCCGTGGAGGAGAACGTCCGCCTTGCCGTCCAGGCCCGCCACCCGGGGCATTTCAGCCCCTGGCGGAACGCCCTCGGCATCCGCGAGATCGCCGACGACACCGCCGAGCTGCTGCGGTGGGCGGGGCTGGCGGGCATCGAGCGCGCGGAGGCCGGCAGCCTGTCGTACGGCGGCCAGCGGCTCCTCGACATGGGTCTGGCGCTCGCCACGCGCCCGCGGGTGCTGCTCCTCGACGAGCCCCTCGCCGGCCTCGCGGCGGCCGAACGCGAGCGCGTCGGCGCCCTGATCAAGGCGCTCTCGGCCGACATCCCGGTCCTGCTGGTGGAGCACGACATCGACCGCGTGTTCCGGCTCGCCGACCGGGTCACCGTGATGGCCGACGGGGCCGTGCTGGTCGACGGCTCGGTGGCGGAGGCCCGGGACGATGCCCGGGTCCAGGCGGTCTATCTCGGCTCGGGCACCGCGGCGATCGCCGCCAAGCCCCGGGCGAGCGCCGCCGAGGCCGAGACGCTGCTGGCCATGGAGGGCGTCGACACCTTCTACGGCAAGTCGCACATCCTCAACGGCGTGGACCTGGCGGTCCGCCGGGGCGAGGTGGTGGCGCTGCTCGGCCGCAACGGCGCCGGCAAGTCGACCCTGCTCAAGACCCTGATCGGCACCGCACCCCCGGCCGCCGGCCGGATCGTCCTCGGCGGCCGCGACATCGCCGGCCTGTCGCCGGACCGGATCGCCCGACTCGGCATCGGCTACGTGCCGCAGGGGCGGGCGCTGTTCGCCGGGATGAGCGTCGCCGAGAATCTCGGGCTCGGCCGGCTGCGGCGGCTCACCGGTGCGGGCGTCCACTGGGACGAGGACAAGGTGCTTGAGGTCTTCCCCCGCCTGAAGGAGCGCTGGAGCGTCGATGCCGCGCGCCTGTCGGGCGGCGAGCAGCAGATGGTGGCGGTGGCCCGCGCCCTCTCGGGCGACACCCGGCTCCTGCTCCTCGACGAGCCCTTCGAGGGCCTCTCGCCGGCCGTGACCGAGGAGCTGTTCGAGGCGTTCGACCGTTTGCGCCGCGAGATCGCGATCATCCTGGTGGATCATCACCTCGACCTCGCCCTGGCGCTCTCGGACCGCACCGTCGCGCTGGAACGGGGGAGCGTCCAGTGGGCCGGCGAGTCGCGCCTCCTGCGCGACGATCAGGAACTGCGGCGGAAGGTGTTGTGGCTATGACCGAGAGCGTCGCGATCGTCGGTGCCGGCCTGATCGGCCGGGCCTGGGCGATGATCTTCGCCCGCGCGGGCTGGGACGTGCGGCTCTTCGATGCCGCGGACGGCGTCGCCGCGGCCGCGGTCCCGCTCTGCGCCGAGGGTCTGCGGACGCTCGCGGCGAACGGCCTCTGTCGTGACCCGGAGGGCGCGGCGGGCCGCATCAGAGCGGCCGACAGCCTCGCTGCCGCGCTCGACGGGGTCGGCTTCGTCCAGGAGAACGGGCCGGAGCGGCTCGACGTGAAGCGGAGCCTCTTCGCCGAGCTCGACGCGCAGGCGCCGTCCGAGGCGATCATCGCCTCCTCCTCGTCGGCGATCCGGTGCTCCCTGTTCACGGAGGATCTGCCGGGCCGGGCGCGCTGCCTGATCGGCCACCCGGTGAACCCGCCCCACCTGATCCCGCTGGTGGAGATCTCCGGCGCACCCTGGACGGACCCGGCGGTGCTGGCACGCGCCCGGACCACCTACGAGACCATCGGCCAGGTCCCGATCACCGTGCTGAAGGAGATTGAGGGCTTCATCCTCAATCGCCTCCAGGGTGCCCTGCTGGCGGAGGCGTTCCGCCTCGCCTCGGAGGGATACGTGACCCCGCAGGACCTCGACCGGACCGTCGCGGACGGGCTCGGCCTGCGCTGGAGCTTCATGGGCCCGTTCGAGACGATCGAGCTGAACGCGCCGGGGGGGATCGCCGATTACTGCGCGCGCTACACCGGGTTCTACAAGAGCCTCGCCGCCGATCCCGCACCGCCGAGCGTTTACGAGGCGCCCGCCACCGGTGCGATCCTGGCAAACTGGCAGGCGCCCGCCGACCTGCCCGCCCGCATGAACCGCCGCGACGCGCGGCTCGCGGCCCTGCGGGCCCACAAGGCTTCACAGAAGGACTGAGCATGGCCTCACAGCGGAAAGTCATCATCACCTGCGCGGTGACGGGCGCGATCCACACGCCCAGCATGTCGCCGCATCTCCCGGTCACGCCCGAGGAGATCGCCGATGCCGCCATCGGCGCCGCCGAGGCCGGCGCGGCGATCATCCACCTGCACGCGCGCAACCCGGAGACCGGTCAGCCGGACCAGTCGCCCGAGGCCTTCGCCAAGTTCCTGCCCGTAATCAAGCAGCGCTCGTCCTGCGTGGTGAACCTCACCACCGGCGGCGCGCCGACCATGTCGATCGAGGAGCGCGTGCGCCCGGCCGCGACCTTCCAGCCGGAGGTCGCCTCGCTGAACCTCGGCTCGATGAATTTCGGCCTGTTCGGCATGCTCGACCGCTTCAAGGACCTGAAGCACCAGTGGGAGCGGGACTACCTCGGCAACAAGGACATCATCTTCCGCAACACGTTCGGGCAGATCGAGCACATCCTGACAACCTGCGGGCCGAACGGGACGCGGTTCGAGTTCGAGTGCTACGACACCGCCCATCTCTACAATCTCAAGTACTTCTTCGACCGCGGATTGGTGCAGGCGCCGCTGTTCATCCAGACGGTGTTCGGCCTGCAGGGCGGCATCGGCGCCCATCCCGACGACGTGATGCACATGAAGCGCACCGCCGACCGGCTGTTCGGCGACCAGTACCGCTGGTCGGTGCTGGGGGCGGGCCGCAACCAGATGAACATCGCCGCCATGGCCGCCGCGATGGGCGGCAACGTCCGGGTCGGTCTTGAGGACAGCCTGTGGGACGGCCCCGGCAAGCTCGCCGAGACCAACGCCGCGCAGGTCCGGCGCGTCCGCTCGATCATCGAGGGGCTGGGCCTCGCGGTCGCATCGCCCGACGAGGCGCGGGAGATGCTGGCGCTCAAGGGCGGCGACAAGGTCGCGTTCTGAGGGGCGATCGGGCCTGCAGGGCCGCGACGGGCGCCACGGGTCCGGGCGCCTGAGTTGCGCTTGAGGAGCTGCGTTCAATCCGGGCGGCCGAAGGCCGTCCCGTCGTCCGCGCCAGCGGAGCGACGGGAGCGGTCCTGCCGGACCGCCTCGTTCCGCTCATCGGGATGCCAGATCGGCCACTCGTATAGCGGCTGAAGCGCTGTCTCTCCGATGCGGATCACGACGCGCGACGCGGTCTCCTCCCCCTTGCGGGGAGGAGTTGGAAGCGGGGGTGGCGCAGACGGCACCGCCGAGCCCCATCCGGAGCCACCCCCACCCCTCGCCGCGAGGGCGAGGGGATGCGCGCTCAGACCGTCAGGCGCGTGATCCAATTCGAATTTCAATTGCTTTAGCCGGCAGGGCGGTTCGACCGATCGTCCGGCTGGCCGGCGCATCGGGGCTGACAGCCGGGACGACCCGGACAGCGACCGGATCGCAATCCGCATCGGGCGGCCGCGACTGACCGGCAAGGGCGGCCGCTCGGTGCCAAGCGAAATCGCGTAGAAGCCGGATCCGGCGTCCGCGCAAAGAATTCGTCGGTGTGGCCTTCTCCATCGTAACGTCCGCCGGGTCGTGACCCTCGGCGACGGCATAGCGCCAGGCGCAGCAGCGTTGCCATCCATCGAAGGCTTGGGCCGGAGACATCCGCCGCGGCCCCGAAAACGCCTCTGCCGACCGGCAATTCGCCGCCTGGGCAAGACGGCGATCAGCACCTGTTAAATGTTCCTCGGCAATCGTAGGCGTCGCGGCCAAGAAATGTTTCTATTGGGCTGCTCCGAGGGCGCCGTGTCTCTACAATCTGTCTCCATTCGGACGAAAATGGTCGTCGCCTTCACGGTCCTGACGGTCTTCGTGGTCGGGCTGGGCGTCCTAGGGCTGATGAGCACACGCACGCTGCGGGCGCAGTCGGTCGAGGTCGAAACGAACTGGCTGCCCAGCATCAGGACCCTCGGGGAGATCGATACGCTCACGTCGCGCAGCAGCGGCCTGCTCCTGCGGCACACGCAAGCCACCGACCCGAAACTCCTGGCGACCATCGAGAAGGATATGGAGCGCTTCGACGGCAAGCGCGTCGACCGGATCGCCACGTACCGGACGCTCATCAGTTCGGCCGAGGAGCGCGCGCTGTTCGACACGTTCATCCGCGAGTCCGACGTGTTCCGGACCATCCGCGACGCCGTGGTCGAACTCTCGCGCGGCGGGCAGAAGGCCGAGGCCTATCAGCTCTACGAGACGAAGGGCCTGATCCCGCGGCGGGCCGCCTCCACGGCACTCGAATCGCTCATCGCGATGAACAACGACGGCGCCGCAAAGGCCGAGGCGAACAGCGCAGCCGTCTACGAGCAGACCCGCACGGTGATCTTCGTCGCCATCGGGCTGGCGCTGGCCCTGTCGGTCCTGTCGGGCGTGGTCATCGTCCTGGGCGTGACCCGCGGCATCGCCTCTGTGGTGAAGCCCATGCAGGCGCTGATCGCGGGCGACCTCACGGTGGAGATCCCGCACCAGAACGCGAAGACCGAGATCGGCGCGATCGCCTCGGCCGTGCAGGTATTCAAGCAGGGCCTGGTCCAGATGAAGGCCCTGGAGGCGGAGACCGCGCAGGCCCGGCTTGCGGCGGAGGAGCAGCGGCGGGTCGGCATGCGCACGATGGCGGACGGGTTCGAGGCCGCGGTCGGCGGCATCGTCGGCCAGGTCTCGTCGGCCGCCACCGAACTGCAGGCGACGGCCGGCGCGATGTCGGCCCTGGCCGGCCAGACCTCGGCCCAGTCGGGCACGGTCGCGGCCGCCGCCGAGGAGGCGGCCAGCAACGTCAACACCGTGGCGGCCGCCGCCGAGCAGCTCGGCGCCTCCGTCCAGGAGATCGGACGGCAGGTGCAGGGCTCGACCGAACTCGCCCAGGCCGCCGTGGCCGAGGCCGACCGGACCGGTGCGCTCGTCCAGGAACTCAGCGCCGCCGTGGCGCGGATCGGCGACGTCGCCGGCCTGATCGCCGCCATCGCCGGCCAGACCAACCTGCTGGCGCTCAACGCCACCATCGAGGCCGCCCGCGCCGGCGCGGCCGGCAAGGGCTTCGCCGTGGTCGCCTCCGAGGTCAAGGCGCTGGCCGAGCAGACCGCCCGGGCGACCGCGGAGATCTCGGGCCAGATCGCCCGGGTCCAGGGGGTCACCGGCCAGGCGGTGGGCGCCGTCGGCACGATCACCGCGCGCATCCGCGAGATCGACGCGGTGGCCGCCTCGATCGCCGCCGCCGTCGAGGAGCAGGGCGCGGCCACCCAGGAGATCGTGCGCAACGTCGGCCAGGCCGCGCAGGGCACCGGGGCGGTGACCGGCACGATCGCCGGCGTCGCGGGCGCGGCCGAGGAGACCGGCGCCGCCGCCGCACAGGTGCTCGGCGCCGCCTCCGAACTCTCCCGCCAGTCCGAGCACCTCGCCGCAGAGGTCGACCGCTTCCTCGCAACCGTCCGCGCCGCCTGACAGCGCGCCGCGGACC
>NZ_JAKSXX010000248.1 GCF_022829385.1 Methylobacterium sp. J-070
CGTCTCGGGCGCCATCGGCGACGGCGGCAACCGCCACGGGCTGTACAAGGTCGACACCGGCACCGCGGTCCTGACCGCCGCCAACACCTACTCGGGCGGCACCAACATTTGGAACGGCAAGCTCAGCGCCGCGAGCGCGGGCGCGCTCGGCAGCGTGGTGGCCACTGGCTGGCGCGGCGGCACCCTGAACGTGAACGGCGTCACCCTGGCCAACTCGCTGTCCCTCGCGGGGTCCGGGGCCAGCGGTACCGGCGCGCCGACCCGCAACGCCATCCGCGGTGCATCCGGCGCACTGACGCTCGCGAGCGCCGCTCTGCTCGGCGGCACCGGCACGCTGACCGTCTCGGGCGC
>NZ_JAKSXX010000254.1 GCF_022829385.1 Methylobacterium sp. J-070
AGGCCGATGCGGTTGGATCTTTGCCCCGAAACGATCCCGAGGACCTGACGGATCTGCGTGTTCATGACGAGGCTCCTTGGTTCAAAAGGTCCGATGCTTGCCAAATTGGCGGTGTTCGACCCTCATGGACGCGGGTCGGACGCTGCGGTTCAAGGCCGGGATCGGGTGCGGACAGGGCCGCCTGCTTCGATGCCGTAAGGATGATCGCTCGGGCTGGGTCTCGCTATGCCGGCTCGGCGCAGGATCATGACCGCGCGGATCAAGCTCGCCGCGGAGGGGCGTCATGGCGGAGCGGATGACGGATGATACCCTGAGCGGGCTCGCGCCGCTCCTGCGCGTGCGCCCCATGCTGGATGACGTGTGCCGCCTGGGCGGGGCTTGGACGTCCCCGCACGAACCCGAGCCGAATGGCCACGCCTACTTCCACATCGTCACGCAGGGCTGCGCGCTGCTTGACCGCCGCGGGACCGGCCTGCTGCAGCTCGAAGCGGGCGACGTCCTGCTCCTACCGCACGGCGACGCCCACACCACGTGCGCAGTTGAGAGTGCCGGGCTTGCACGGTCCGTGACCACGGTCCGGCGGATCGGTGAATTGCGGCTGAAGACGAGCGTCGGGGTCGAGCCGGACGTCGAATTGGTCTGCGGCCGGCTGAGCTTCGAAGGTGCGCCGCAGAGCCTGATCTTGGCCGCGCTGCCCGACACGATCGTGCTCCGGGTCGGCCTGCAGCCTCTGGCCAGCCGATACAGCCCCCTTGTCGCCGGCATCCGCTCGGAGCTGACCGATATCCGCCCCGGGTCGATCGCCATCGCGAGAGATCTCGCCAGCGCGCTTTTCATCATGCTGCTGCGCGCCCACCTCGAAGCCTCCACGTCGACCGAGGGCCTGCTCCGGCTCATCGGGCAGCGTGTGACGGCGCAGGTGGTGCTCGCGATGGTGCGCGATCCTGTGCGCGCCTGGACACTGGACGAGTTGGCCTCGATCGCCGCCGCCTCACGGGCGAGCCTGGTGCGCGCCTTCCGCAAGGCCGTGGACATGGCGCCGCTGGAGTTCCTCGCCGACCTGCGGCTCGGGTTAGCCCGCCACCGCCTGAGGACAGACACGAGCTCGCTCGACCAGATCGCGGTCGAGGTGGGCTATCAATCCCAGGCCGCGCTCAGCCGCGCGTTCCTGCGCAAGTACGGTGTCCGTCCGGGCAGCTTGCGTCGGGATGCGGTGTCGCCAATCCCGCAGGCAGACAGCTCACAGGCCGTTTGATCCGGCCAGTCATCGGATTGCGCCGCGCCGACATCAGCAGCCGGCACCGCTTCGGCTACCTTCACGGCATCGAACGAAACGGCCTTGGCGGCGGTCGAGTGCTACGACGTTCGGGCCCTGACCGAATGCAGGGAAGACGCGAGGCCTTCCGCCCCAGTCAAAAATTGACGCGCTAAAGGGCACTGAGTCGATAGGCCTGCATCCCCAACGAGCTAAGCGACTGGGTAGTTGCAGCGGAAACTCTCGGAGAAGAACCATGAACAGGTTCAAGAACAAGGTAGTGGTCGTCACCGGCGGCACGAGCGGGATCGGGCTCGCGACTGCCAACGCCTTCACAGCCGAGGGTGCTGCGGTGTTCATCACGGGTCGCCGTCAGGAGGCGCTCGACGAAGCGGTGAGGGCGATCGGCGGCAATGTGACCGGCGTGCGTGCGGATATGAGCAAGCTCCCCGACATAGACCGGCTCTACGATACTGTCCGTCAGGACCATACCAAGATCGACGTCGTCTTCGCCAATGCGGGTGGGGGTGCCTTCGCTCCGCTCGGCGCAATCGACGAGGCGCACTTCGACGCTATCTTCGCCACCAACGTGAAGGGCGTGCTGTTCACCGTCCAGAAGGCGCTCCCGCTCTTGCGCGATGGTGCGTCCGTCGTTCTCACAGGTTCGACCACCAGCTCGGCCGGGACGCCCGCCTTCAGTGTCTACAGCGCGACCAAAGCGGCCGTGCGCAATTTCGCGCGCAACTGGATCCTCGACCTCAAGGACCGGCACATCCGGGTCAATGTCGTAAGCCCCGGCGTGACCGACACGGCCGGGCTGACCGAGCTGTTCGGCAGCGGCGATCAAGCCCAGACGGTGAAGACGGAGATGCTCGCGAGCATACCCTCGGGTCGGATCGGCCGACCGGAGGACGTCGCTGCGGCCGTCCTTTTTCTAGCCTCAGACGCATCCAGCTTCGTCAACGGCGTCGAGCTGTTCGTTGATGGGGGGATGGTCCAAATTTGACTTGGTGACCACATGCCTGAGGTCAGAGGGGTAGGAGGCCGGGCTTGGTCACGCTGGAACAACCCGACAGCTGGTGAGAATCCTTCCGAAGTCCTGCCATGGGTCGAGGCTGTGTCAAAAGTCCCTCCTGAGATAGACTTGCGGCCCCACTTGCGGAGGCCAGCATGGGTCGGTTCGTCGAAGGACAGGACCGTCGGCAGTCCTGGTTGTTGCCCAGTTCGCTGGACGACTACGTCACCGCCGACAATCCGGTTCGGGTGATCGAGGTCTTCATCGACGAACTCGATCTGGGCGCCCTCGGCTTCACCCGCTTCGAGCCCGCGGCGACGGGACGGCCTGCCTATGATCCGGCCACGCTCCTGAAGCTCTACCTCTACGGCTATCTCCACCGCGTGCCGTCGAGCCGGCGGCTTGAGCGTGAGGCCCAGCGCAACATCGAGGTGATGTGGCTGACCGGCCGCTTGGCTCCCGATCCCAAGTCGATCGCCAACTTCAGGCGCGACAACGGGCCTGCGATCCAGGCGGCCTGTCGGCAGTTCGTGATGCTGTGCCGGGATCTGCGGCTCTTCGCCGGGGCGACCGTCGCCTTGGACGGGTCGAAGTTCAAGGCGGTCAACAACCGGGACCGCAACTGCACCGTGGCCAAGGTCGCCAAGCGCCTGGAACAGGTGGAGGCCAGCATCGCCCGCTACCTCGCGGCGCTCGACCGGGCGGATAGGGAGGACAGCGACGTCCCCGAGGCACGGACGCAGCGCATCGGTGAGAAGATCGCCGCCCTGCGCCGACAGATGGCCTTCCTGCGCGAGATGCAGGCGCAGGTGGAGACCGCGGACGACGGACAGGTGTCGCGGACCGACCCGGACGCCCGCTCGATGGCGACGAGCGGGCGCGGCACCGGCATCGTCGGCTACAACGTCCAGATCGCCGTCGAGCCCGAGCATCATCTCGTCGTCGCCCATGAGGTCGTCAACGAGGGCCACGACCGAACCCAGCTCGTGCCGATGGGCGATCGGGCCAAGCAGGCCACCGACGCGGGGGAGATCACAGTCCTGGCCGATCGCGGCTACTACAGCGGCGAGGAGGTTCTGGCCTGCGAAGGCACGGGCATCCTGCCGGCCATGCCGCGAGCCGACACGTCGGGTCGAGCCGACCCGGCCATTCCGCGCAACTCGGCAGCATCTCCGAAGCGGACATCGATCTTGATGATTAACCGGCGCGGTGTTTCCGATAGAGCAACGCGATCGCCGGCCGCAGGATCAGCAGGTCGGCGACGAGCGCGAACAGCATCGCCAACGCGCTCAGCCACCCGAACAGGCGCAGCATCGGCAGGCTCGACAGCACCGTGATCGCGAAGGCGCAACTCAGCACGACCGTCGTCAGGATCAGGGGCGGCCCCATCTGCACCGTCGCCTGCTCGACGGCGCGCTCCGGCCGGTCCGTCGTCGCGAGGTCCAGCGTCATCCGGTTGAGGAAGTGGATGGTCGCGCTCAGGCCGAGTCCGAGCGACACCGTCAGCGCCACGACGCTCGCGAAGCGCAGCCCGTCATCGGTGAGCCAGAGCAGAGTCCCGGTCGCCACGACGGGGAAGATCGCCGGCAGGATGCTCGCGACCATCACCCGGACGGAGCGGAAGACGAGCCCCAGGGCCGCGGCGATGAACACCACCTCGACCGTGATACCGCGGCTGAGCTTGTCGATCATGCGGGCGCTGTTGCGCGCGGCGATGGCCGAGAGGCTGGTGACCTCGACCGTGTATCCAGGGTTGCCCTGACGGACCGGGACGAGTGCCCGGTCGAGCGCGCGCACGACCGGGAGCAGATGGCTCGCGTCGATGTCGCGCACGCGGCCGGTGACGAGCACCGCCTTGTCGTCGGCGGAGACAAAGCGCCGGACGAGGAAGTTCGGCAGGGCCTCGACGTATCCCTTGATCGTGCCCGCGTCGGAGCGCAGGCCGTTCTCGGCCAGCCAAATCCGCAGCGTCTCGAGGGACCACACGTTGCCCACCCCGGGCTGCTGCGCCAGCATCCGGTGGACCTCGGCGATGACCGCGAGCGTCCGCGCGGAGTACAGATCCTCGCCCGGCGGGATCCGGATCATGACGTCGATCGGGTTCGCTCCGGTCAGGTCGCGATCGAGCTGGTCGCTGGCCGGGACGGCCTGTTCGTGGCCGGGAACCTCGTCGGCGAGGCGGTAACGGGGCTGCAGCTGCAGGTAGCCGATCGCCAGCAGGGCGGTGAACGCCAGGCCGAGCGCCGTGTAGAGCCCGGGGCGGTCGACCATGCGTCCGGCGATGTGAGCGCAGAAGCGCCGGAGGCCGCCCACGCCCGGATCGGCCTTCCGGGCCTTCTCGGCGAACGCGTCGGTCCGCCGGAGCAGCAGGAGGCTGAGCACCGGCATCAGCGTCAGCACCGCCACGAGGGCGATTGCCGTCGCGAGCAGGCCCGCCTTGCCGAAGTCGCGGATCAGATCCGATTCCGAGGCCTGCAGGGCGATGAAGGAGATCGCGGCCGTCGCGTGGGTCAGGACGCATGCCGGCCCGACGACGAGCAGGGCGTCCCGGATGGCCTCCCGCTTGCCCATCCCGGCGATCAGCCGTGCCCGGACGTCGTAGGTGAGCTGCATGCTGTCCGAGAAGCTGATCACCATGATCAGCGGCGTCATCATGTTCAGGAAGATGTTGAGCCGCAGATCGAGCCAGCCGAACGCCCCGAGGGCGAGCAGGATCGACACCAGGGGCGGCCCCGCCGCGACGAGCATGAACGAGACGCGGCGGAAGAAGACGACCGCGATGAGGCAGCCGACCAGCAGCCCGGCCACGTTGTACAGGACCCGGTCGCGCTCGATCGCGTGGCGGATCTCGAGCTGCATCACGGGCACGCCCGTGAGCTGGACCTTCAGGCCGGTGCCCGCCAGGTCGGTGTCGACCACCGATCGGATCTCACCGACGATCGAGGCCAGGCGGTCGCTCTCGACGGCATCGGGCGCGAGGGCCAGCACCATCAGGGTGAGCGCGCCGTTCGAGGACAGCAGCTTGTCCTTGAGGATCTCGTTGGACCGGACGGCCTCGACGAGGCGGTCATAGGCCTGCCCTTCGGGCAACGGCTCCGGGAACAGCGGGGCGGGCAAACGGCCGCTCGTCGGCGCGGTCCGGGCCGAGAAGATCGACACGAGGCCGCGCGCGTCGTCGACCAGCTGAAGGTCGGTCGCGAGGCTGCGGAGCGCCTCGATCGACGTCCGATCCAGCACCGGTCCGGTCACCACCGCCAGAACGTCGTACTCGCTGGACGGGAACTGCTTCGAGACCGCCTCGTACTGCCGGAACTCGGCGCTGTCCGACCGGAAGAGCTGGCTGAGCGAGTCGTCGACTTCGAGGCGGCGGATGCCCAGCAAGCCCAGGATGATCAGGGCGGCGGCCGCGACGCCGATCGCGACCGGGTGGCGGAGGGATACGAGGCCGAGGCGCTCCGCGCCGAGGCCGATCGACGGCGGCTTGCCCCCGCGCGCGCGCGGCTCCGAGGTCTCGTTGCCCACAGGCGGCCTTCCTGCGCTGGGTGCCCGGCGCCCGGGCCCTGGTTCCGTGCCGGTCATCGATGCCGCCAGGCGCCCGCGCGCCGTCAGCTTCGACGCAGGCGGATGCTGACCTGCCGGACGTCGTTGTCCCGCGGGGTGATCACCACCTCCTGCGTGCCGCCCCGGGTGACGAGGCTCAGCCCGGCGCTGAAGATCGGCGAACTCACGATCGCCTGGAGCCGCCCGTTTTCCAGGGCCCCCGTCAGGGCGCCGGAGACGTTCCGCGTCGTCTCGGACCAGTTGCCCGATACCCGCCCGTCGGCATCGCTCGCGCGGCACTCAATGTTGAATTGATAGCTCGCACTCGCGCAAACGAGGTGCTGCTCGACGCGCATCCCCCCGTCGGCGACCCCGTAGCGGGCGCGGCAGCGGATCGTCTCGCTGCCGCCTGCCGAGTCGACCCGACCGGAGCCGGACCAGGATCCGGCCATGTCGGAGAAACCACCTCGCGGCGCGGCGCACGCCTCATGCCAACCGGCCGACATCGCGAGGGCCGCGGCTGCGAGCCACGTCGTCACCACAAACCGGAAGCGCGTCGACAGTCGCATAGCCGGCACCCTTTCCTACAACCGGAAGAGCAATACGGAACTTTTATTTCGCGCGGAAGACGACAGAGGGAGGCGTGCATCGGGTCAGTCCGAGAGATATCGCTTCGGGCAGACTGAGGCACTCGTGCCGGCCTCGGCGCATAGGGTTACTCGGCGGTCCAGCCACCATCCATCGTGAGGTTGGCGCCGGTGATCTGGCTTGCGGCCTCCGAGCAGAGGAACAGCGCGAGCGCCGCGACCTGATCAACCGTGACAAACTCCTTGGTCGGTTGCGCCTTCAGGAGCACGTCCTGGATGACCTGCTCTTTGGTCAGGCCGCGGGCCTTCATAGTGTCGGGGATCTGGGCCTCGACGAGCGGCGTCCAGACGTAGCCGGGCGAGATGCAGTTCACCGTCACGTGGTGGGCCGCGAGTTCGAGCGCCGCGGTCTTCGTCAGCCCGGCGATGCCGTGCTTAGCCGCAACGTAGGCCGACTTGAACGGCGAGGCGACCAGCGAGTGGGCCGATGCGGTGTTGATGATCCGTCCCCAGCCCCGCGCCTTCATGCCGGGGATGGCCGCCCGCATGCCGTAGAACGCCGAGGAAAGGTTGATGGCAAGGATCCGCTCCCACTTGTCGCCCGGGAAATCCTCGATTGGCGAGACGAACTGGATTCCGGCGTTGTTAACGAGCACGTCGACCGAGCCGAAGCGCTGCTCGGCCTCTCGCACCATGGCGGCGATCTGGTCGGGCTTGGTCATGTCGGCATCGGAATAGTGCGCTTTCACGCCGAACTCGGACTCGATGCCTGACCGCGCGCGCTCGATCTGGTCGGGCTCTCCGAAACCGTTGAGGACGATGTTGGCGCCTTCGCCCGCGAGGGCCCGGGCGATGGCGAGGCCGATCCCGCTCGTCGAGCCGGTCACCACGGCGGACTTGCTCTTCAAGGACATGTCAGTCTCCGTGTCGGGTGATCCAGTCTGCGTCAGGCCAGGTAGTCGTGAAGGACCTCGCCGTAGGGCAGCGTGAAATCGACGACCTGATGCCTGGCCCGCACGATCCGACGGACGGGAAGATCGGCGACGCGGCAATTGACGTGCGGGATAAGGTGCAGCCGGGCGTCGCCCTCCCAGGCGCCGTGAACGGTGATGTCTCGCAGCCGGTAACCGACGAGCTGCGCGACCTTCGGGGATCCGTCGACGTCCGGGATGAGCTTCAGGTTGACGTTGAGATGCCCGATGCCCTCGCGGACCGCGTCGAGGCTGTCCTCCAGGCTGCGATGCTTGTAGGTCATCGTACCCATCGCGACTCGCTCCTCGTCGTAGTGCAGCGTGCCCGTCAGGGTATCCTTCTTAACGGCCAGCCGCGGCACGCCGTACTTCTTCGGAAAGCCCCAGATCTCGCGACCAGCCGTGATCGGCGGCTCGTCGTCGAGGTACATCTGGACCGAGAAGTTGCAGGGCTCGCCCCTATAACTCGCGACGATGGCCGAGCCGCTCTCCTCGTAGTCGCCGAAGCCCGAGGAGTCCGGCATCTTCATCCACTCATAGAAGGCGAGGTTCCCGGGCGCCGGTTCGAGCGGCTCCGGCAGGGCGGCGCGCAGGGCGTCCGGGTCGGTCTCGTAGGTGATGATCAGGTATTCGCGCCGCATGAAGCGGTACGGCCCGCGCGGGTAGCTCGGGCTGAAGGCGGGCATCGAAGGGGCCTGGAGGATCTCGTCACGCGTCATAGCCTTGTCTCCTGCATCGCTGGTGGGGTCAGTCACGGGCGTCGCGGGTCAGGTCGAAGACCGTGATGCCATCCGCGCGGCGACCGTGGTCCATCCAGCCACGGTGGCGGAAGGCCCGTCGCACGTCGCCGAGGCCAGCGGCCCAGTGCTCCAACATGGTCTGGCGCGAGAACTCGTAGTCCTTCGCGTTGCTCTCGTAATTCTTGCGCCGGTAGATCACCTGCATGATCGTGACCGCACTCTCGTGGCTGACCTCGGCCAAGAAGGCGACGTCGGGATCCTCGTGCAGCTCCGGCGGAAGCCGCTCGGCCAAGCGTCGAAACGCGGCCTTTGCCTTTCGCATGCGCAGGGCGGCATCGGTGTTGAGGCGGGTGCGGCTGGAGAAGCGGATGTCCTTCTCGCGCTCGGCCGCCTCCAGGAGCGTCCGGGGCATCGGCCCCCGGGCCGAGAACAGGTCGACCTGAAAGATCCGGAGATCCCGGGCCCGCTCCTGTTCGAGGACGTATTCCAGCGGCGTGTTCGAGACGAGGCCGCCGTCCCAGTAGTGCTCGCCGTCGATCTCGACCGGCGGGAACCCAGGCGGCAGAGCCCCCGACGCCATGATGTGTTCAGGCCGGATCCGGTCACGCCGGTTATCGAAGTAGGCGAAGTTGCCGGTGCGCACGTTGACGGCGCCGACGCTCAGGCGGGTCTCACCGGCATTGATGCGGTCGAAGTCGACGAGCTCCTCCAGGGTGCGTTTCAACGCGGAGGCGTCGTAGAGGCTGAGCGCCTCGGGTGCACCCGGCGGGTAGAATGCGGCCGGCGGCCAGCGGGGACTGAAGAATCCGGGCGCTCCAAAGCCGGCGATCAAGGCAGCGCTGGTTTCGTTGAACCAGGCGCGGGCCCGGTCACCCGGCAGGACCGGCACGCCCTGCAAGCCCGAGGACACCTTATCCCAAAATGCCTTCAGCCGCTCAGTGCGCCGCTCCGGCGGGTTGCCGGCGATAAGCGCTGCGTTGATGGCACCGATGCTGATGCCCGCGACCCAGTCCGGCGGACGGCTATCCGCACATAGACCCTCGTAGACGCCGGCCTGGTAGGAGCCTAGCGCCCCGCCGCCCTGCAGGACGAGAACGTGCATCTCATCGACATCCGATGCGCCGGGCATGTCCATCGTCTCCTCGGCCGGCTTTGGCTGATCCGACCCGTCTGAACACACGGGATTCCGCCAGGGACTTTCATACATCCATTGCAGGAGAAGACACTCATTACCACGCGCATTCGAGCGATTTAAGTCCTCGCGTAGGCGGAGGCTTGGCACCGAAGTATTTCCCTTATCCTGATAGATCGACACCATCGCGCGCAACCAACCACGGGTCTCAAGTCCGGCGTAGCTGCGCCCGTCCCCGCCATTCGGGGGCGCCAACGTCGAACCTAAGCGGTAGCGGCAGAGTTGCCGCGGACCCGCATCGGTCCGTTTAAGGGAGCAAGGCGCCTCGCCCAAGCTTGTAGAGACGATCTCTCAAGAAAGTCTACTCGTATTATTTCCCAGATAACTTCAGAGTTATCGCTGGCAATAAGCTGTAAGGGCCACCGAAAATTCGACCTTCCATTGCATTCTGAAATTTTATATGATTTGGATCAGGGCATGGATTTTGTTGAGGCCGTACGTATTGATGCACCCTCGCAATCAGAGTGAACTGGTGCTGATCCGACTGTGGCATGGCCGGCCTTTCGGAGCTTGCGCGCTCACGATGGGCCGGCTCGCGAGCGGTCGTGCGCGCAAAACCTGATGAGATGCAGGCAGGCGGCATCCTCGACGCGTCGTCTACATCATCCGTATCCACTCGATGACGCGTACACGTGAACCATTTGTTCGCACGGCAAGACGGTGCGCCGGTCCGACAAGCGTCACGCGTCCGTCGTGTAAGCCTTGCACGGAGTTTTTGCGAAATGCGAATACGGCAACGAAGCTACCATTCAGGGCCTTGATTATCGCCCTGCCGAACATCGGCCAACGAGAGCTGTGCCGCCGTCCGCAGCACGTCGCAGAACGCATCGACCTGCTCTGGCTTGGCCGACAGTGCTCGCTCGAGGACGAACACCGAAGGCGGCAGGGCGGGCAGCCCCGCGCTCGCACCGACCGGAACGATCTGCGTGAGGTCCAGCCGGGCTGTGCAAGCCGAAACACCCAGTCCCGCTCGGACCGCAGCCTCCAAGAGGGCGAGCGATCCGCCCTCGAACACAACGCGCCACGGGCGGGACGCCGTGGTCAGGGCTGCCAACATGGTATCGCGCAGCGTGCTCGCGTTCGGAAGGACGAGGGGAACGGGATCGGCCGGGGACAGCGTCAGATCCGGCCGCCCGGCCCAGATCGTCGGTTCGACCCAGACCGTTTCTCCGAGAGACCGTTCCGGGTCCTGCCGGGCGACGACGACGTCGAGGGCGCCGTCGTCGAGGATGCCGAACAGCGCCCGGCTCGGGTTTGTGCAGTGCGCTTCGAACCGGAAGCCGGTGTGCATGCGCGCGAACAGGGCGAGCACGGCCGGCAGGGCGGTGCGGCCAAACTCCTCCCCGATGCCGATCCGGATCACCGTCTCCCGAATCGGTCGGCTGAAATGCCGGCTCATCTCGGCACCGAGCTGGGCCATGGCGCGGGCGTAGATCAGCACCGCCTCGCCATCGAGCGTCAGGGAGACGCCGGTGGGTGTCCGGTCGAACAGCCGGCGCCCGAGGTTTTCCTCCAGGCGCTTGATCTGCTGGCTGATCGCCGGCTGCCGCACGCCGAGCTGCGCCGCGGCGCGATGGAAACTGCCCTGTTCGGCGACGCTGATCAGCGTGCGGATCTGATCGCGGCTGAGGATCCCGTCAAACAGCGCGCTCACCGCGGGACCCCTCGCCTGCAAGATGGAGCCGACCCGTCGGCCTATCCGCATCAGCAATGCCCCGCTTCGCAGGCCGATTGCAACGCGGTTTTGTGGAGAATCGGCAACGCCAAGCGGATAACCCGCATGCTAAGAAAGTATTATATCCCGAGAACCCGGTGGTCATATTGCATTCGTCACCCAATTCGGCACCATGAAACCATGTCGACTAGGGTCCTCGATGTAACGAGCGCGCGTGCGGCTGGGCGGGCGGCGGCGCGCGTCAGGCTCGGCACTTGCGCCGCGATCTGCCTCGGCGCCGGGGGCTGCAGTCTGGACGGCGCGCCCTCGTACGACCTGTTCGGCGCCCACTTCCCCGCGTGGCTCCTGTGCGCCGCCATGGGTATCGTCGCCGCCTTCGTCTTCCGGGGCGGCCTGATCGCCACGGGCCTCGACGACGTCATGCCCCTGCGTCTGCCCACCTACGCCGCCTTCGGCACCGCCTCGGCACTCTGGCTGTGGCTCGGCCTGTTCGGAGGCCGCTGAGGTGGCGCGCGGACGAGGTATCCGGACCGGCCTCGCACGCCTCATCGCCGCGGTCGTGATCGGTGCGGCCGCGGCCGGACTGCTCTCTTACCTGCGCGAACTCCGCCTCAACCCCTACACCGACGATGCCAGCATCGACGCCGACGTGGTTCACCTGGCGCCGACCGTGGCCGGACGGATCGTGCGGCTGCCGATCACCGAGAACCAGCTCGTTCGGGCCGGCGACGTGGTGTTCGAGATCGATCCCGAGCCGTTCCGATTGCGGGTCGCCCTGGCCGAGGCCGATCTCAGGGCGGCCGAGGCCCTGCTCGACACGCGTCGTCGCAACGTGTCGGGCGAGACCTCCAACGCCGCCTCGGCGAATGAGCAGGTGTCCCAGGCCCGCACCTCGCTGCAACTGGCAAGCAACACCCTGAGCCGGCTGCAGCCGCTGCTGCCCAAGGGTTACGTCTCCGTGCAGCAGGTCGACGATGCGCAGACGGCCAAGCGTAAGGCCGAGGTCGCCTACACACAGGCGACCCTCCAGGCCGCCGCCGCCAAGTCCACCATCAACACGACCGACGAGGCAGAGGCCGCCGTCCAGGCGCGGCGGGCAACCCTGGCGCTGGCCGAACGCGACCTGCGCGAGGCTACCGTGCGCGCGCCCCACGATGGGCGCGTGACCGGCCTGTCGGTGCGCAGCGGCGAGACCATCAGCCCGGCGCAATCGCTGTTCACGTTGGTGGTGACCGAAGAGTGGTTCGCCTCAGCCAACTTTCGCGAGACGGACTTGTCCGCCATCGCAGTCGGCTCCTGCGCGGTGGCCTACTCGCTGATCGACCGCCGCACCGCCATCCACGGACGCGTGGATGGCATCGGCTTCGGCGTGAAGGATGGCGACCGCACAGATCTCCCCCGCGGCGTGCCCTACGTCGCCAAGTCGGTGAACTGGGTGCGCGTCGATCAGCGTTTCCCGGTGCGCGTCCGCTTGGTCGACCCGCCCGAGCATCTGATGCGGCTCGGCGCCTCGGCGCTGGTACAGATCAGGCCGGGGGACAGATGCTGAGGCCGTACGCCTCCCGCCACCCCAGCTTCCTATCGGACCTCCTCGACCCATACCCTGGGCGCGCGAGCCGAGCGGTCGAGATCGCCTGCGCATGCACCCTGGTGGTGCTGGTCGTCATGACCTACGGCATGCCGGACCCGGCACTCAGCACCTACCTGATCTTCTTCGTCGCCAAGGAGAACTCGGGACAGAGCATTGTCACGGCGGTCGTCTTCCTGATCGCCATCACACTGGCGCTGTCGGCGATCCTCGGGCTCGTGCATCTGACGGCGAATGCGCCCGCCACCCATCCCCTGGTCATCGCCGCGGTCGCCTTCGTCTTCTTCTTCCTGGCGGTTGGAAGCAAGCTTGCCCCGCTGGCGGGCACTCTGGGCCTCGTCGTCGCCGATGGGCTGTACAAACTCGGCTCCGTCCCGCTCGGCGAGGCGCAGACCCGAGGGCTGCTCTACACCGCGTTGTTTGCCGGGACACCGCTCCTGGTTTTCATCGCCTACAGCCTCGCTTTCGGCCGCCATCCGGAGACCGTGCTGCGCCGGGAGATCGGCACCCGGCTCAGAACGATCGCGCGGGCTCTCGACGACGATGGCTGGGATGGTCGCGAGCGTGTGGTCCGGGCGCTGGACGGCGGCAACGCGCCGATGCTGACCGCGCTGAAGATGATCGGGCTGCTCCATCGGCAGCCTAAGGACACGCAGGCTCGTCTCAGGCGGCTCGTGGAGCTGTCCTTCGCGGCCGCCCTGGTCGCGGCGGCCGTGGTCCGGGAGCGGGCACCGGGCCGGCACGACCTCGCCGCGCGTCTCGATCGCCTCGCCGAGGCGGTCGCGCGTATGCCGCGCCTCGTGCGGCCCGCGGACGGCGCACCGCCCGAGCAACCGCGGGACTCGACCGGCGACCCGGCCGCGCGGCTCGCCTTGCTGTGCGCTGCGATGGAAGCGGTCGTGTCGGGTTGTCCGGTACCCGGTCATGCGGATGGGGCGAGACCGGGCGCGCCGGCCTCACCGCGGAAAGGCGGCTTCTTCGCCCCCGAAGCCTTCGCCACCTCAAGAGTGGCCGTGCACGCCTTCAAGGGCGCCGCAGCGGTGACGATCTGCTACCTCACCATCACCATCCTCGACTGGTCGAGCATCGGCACTTGCCTGGTGACCTGCTTCATCGTCGCGCTGGGCTCGCTGGGCGAGACCACGCAGAAGCTCGTGTTGCGCATCCTCGGCTGCCTGATCGGTGCGACCTTCGGGCTTGCGGCGATCGTGTTCGTGCTGCCCGGCCTGACCTCGATCACCGCCCTGATGAGCGTGGTGTTCCTCGCCGCCCTGCCGGCCGCTTGGGTCGCGGTCGGGCGCCCGAGCGTGTCCTACATCGGTTTCCAGGCGGCCTTCGCGTTCTTCCTGTGCCTGCTCCAGGGTGCCGAGCCGAAATTCGACCTCACGGTGGCCCGCGATCGCATCATCGGCATCCTCTACGGCGATGTCGTCACCTACGCGATCTTCGCCACGATCTACCCCGTTTCGATCCTGGCTCGGCTGCGCGCCGACATTCTCACGCTGGTCGAGCGGTGCCACGGCGTGCTCGCTGCCCTCGGACAGGGCCGCTCCGACCTCGCCGCCGCCGCGGCGCTCGCCGACGCCGAGGCGATGCTCGACAAGCTTCGGGCAGAGGGCGAGGCGTTCGGCTACGAGGCCCTGCGCTTCCGCGACGGCCGCCTACAGCGGCAGGCAACCCGTCTAAGTATGAAGGCGCTGCGGGCCCTCGTCGACGACCTCGGGCGTCTGGCCGCCTACCCGCCGCCCGAACCCGGATCCGCTGAGGAAGGCGCGTCGCGCGCCGCCTGCGCGCGGATCGAGGGACGGCTCGGCGAACTGGCGGCTGAGCTCGCCGGGCGGGGATCGGAGGGCGGCGCGGCGGACGCTGGCTGCGCGCCGACACGCGTCGACCTCGTCGGTCTGCGCCCGGGCCGGGCCGCGGCGATCTTGTCCCTGCACGACCAAGTCGGCCGGGTCGGCGTCACGCTGACGCGCTACCGACGTCTCCTCCGGGACCGGGAGGCCGCGCGTGCCTAGTCGCCGCGACGGATGCCCGCGCCCGATATCCGCCGCAGCCGCGCTGGCCGTGATCCTCTGGCTCGCCGGCTGTGCCAGTTCCTCCCTCGTGCTGGCGCCCGAGGCGCCGGACGTGCCGTTCAAGCCGAAGCTGACGGCCGCTGTCGACGGCGTCCCGGGCATTGTCGAGCAGCCGAGGATCACCCCGACGGGCGCCCGGGACTTCGGACTGCCGCCGATGCCTGGCCTGCCGATCAGCTCCGGGCAGAGTCCGGTGATCGAGTCGCAGCACGTCTATACGCTGGCCGAACTGATCGACCTTGCGCAGACCAACAATCCAGACACCCGCATCGCCTGGGAACGAGCCCGTCAAGCGGCGTTGGGCGTCGGTATGGTGAAGGCGCTTTACCTACCGGTGCTGACCGCCACCGCCGTCGGAGGGGGGCAGCGCGAAACCGGTTCGACCCAGATCGCCAACCTGCCTGTCACCAAGGTCGGCAACACTCTGTCCGGTGCCGTGCCGAGCGTTGCGCTGCAATGGCTGATCTTCGACTTCGGCGAGCGCGACGCCCTCAAGCGGGCGGCCCAGGATCTGACGCTGGCGAGCAACATCGCCTTCAACGGCGCGCACCAGCGGATCATCTACGCAGTCAGCCGTAACTTCTTCGAGTATAGCGCGGCCCGGCGGCGTACGGCGATTGCCGAGCAGTCGCGGGCCGACAGCGTCCATCTCCTTGATGCTGCATCGGACCGGTTCAAGAGCGGCGTCGGCACCACCATCGAGACGGCTCAAGCGCGACAGTCCGTGGCGCAGGCTGAGTTCAGCGTTGTTCAGGCTCGCAACGCCGAGCGCGACAGCTACCATCAATTGCTTGCTGCGGCCGGCCTACAACCAATGCTGGTGATAAAGGTCGAGGACGTATCGCGCCGGCAGCTCTCATCCGCTTCGCAAGCACCCGTCGACCGGATCCTGGCGCAGGCAATGGCACGTCGGCCCGACATCCAGGCGAGCTATGTGACCGCGCGCTCGGCACAGGCCGGCATCGACGCGGCCAGGGCAGACCTGTTCCCCAAGATATTCGTCCAAGCCTCCGACACCTACCTGAACGGCAACCTCAACATCACGTCGCTGCCCACCACGCCCGCGCTCGGCGCATCGGGTTCCCTTTCGTCTGCCTCGCCATCCTCGACCTCGATTCCGCTTGTCGGCAACACCAGCCTCGGCCGGGTCTCATCCAGCCTGAACAACGCCACGATCCTGGGCGGCGTCGTCATACCGCTCTACGACGGCGGCGTGCGCGAGGCGCGGGTGCGTGAGGCGCAGTCGCGGGCGGACGCGGCGGAAGCGACGGTGCTGCGGCTCGAGCAAGCGGCCGCTACCGAGATCGTAGCCGCCGACGATGCCGTGCGCAGCAGCCTCGCGGCGCACCAGGCCGCGTCGGCACTGGTGAGCGCCTCTGCGACCGCCCATGATGCGGGCCTGTCGGCCTATAGGAGTGGCGCAGGTACCCTGACTGCAGCGTTGGAAGCCCAACGCGCGCTCTCGTCCGCACGGATCGCGCAAGCCGAGGCGCACGGTACGGCCTTGATTGCAGCCGCCACACTGGCCTTCGCGACCGGACGATTGTCTTCGTCGGATACAGTCACCGCACGCTGAGCTGCCCGCGAAGTACCTTCTAGCGTGGATCACCTTGTCGGCGCGGCGTGGTGCAGAAGGGGGGTGAACATAGTCGATGATGCTGGGGGGCGTAGCATCCACCCTCGCCATCCCGTTCTGCCTTCCGGAGCAAACAGGTCGCCGGAACAGAGTAAGAGGACAGATATGCCGCACACTGTCATCGCAGGACTTCTACTTGCGGCAACATTGATCTGGCTGGGGATGGCCGGGAGACTATCGGCGTGGACACGGCTGGTCGTGGCTGCTCTGTTATTGGCGACTTTGACGTTCGATGTGCTGGGGCAGGTCGGCTCGCCCCTGAAGCCTCTTTTCAACACCGAGAGCCGAAGCAGCTTGTTCGGTCAGCAGATCGAGGTCGCGTTCTGGTGGCTGCTCGCGGCCAAAGTCGGCGTTGAGACGATGCGAAAAGTCTTCCGCAGCCGCAGTTCGGCTCACGGGGCCAGGCTGATCCCGGACCTGATCGCGGGAGCGCTCTATCTTGCGGCAGCCCTGACGATCGTGGGCACGGTGTTGGGTCTACCGATCGGAGCGCTCGTCGCGACCTCTGGCGTCATTGCCATCGTTCTTGGCCTCGCCCTGCAAAGCACGCTCTCGGACGTTTTTTCCGGCATTGCCGTCAGTCTCGAGCAGCCGTACATGATCGGCGACCGTGTCATCTTGGATGGGCAGACCGAAGGCACAGTTGTTCAAGTCAACTGGCGATCCGTGCGGGTCCAGACCGATGGCGCCGATCTCGCGACCGTGCCGAACAGCCTCGCGGCGAAATCGCGCATCATCAACCGCAGTGTGCCGACACCAGTTCGCCGGGAAGTTCTTCGTATACCCTGTATCGCCTCGATCAAGCCCGAGCGGATCATTGATCTGGCGCGCAACGCTTTTCTCCTCTGTCCGAGCATTCTGACAGAACCGCCGCCATCCATCCTCATGTCTGACGTGGGAAAGCGATTTAACATCTATCATGTCGCGTTCTCCGTAGGCGACGGCCACAACGTGGCATCGGCTCGCAGCGCGCTCCTGATCCAGATCCTTCGGCAGTTTCGATCTGCCCACATCGTAGGTGCCGAGCTTCAGATGCCGGGATCCTTGGAGGACAGCCTACGAGCAATCGACATTCCATTCTTTCAATTCCTCACAGCCGAACAGATCTCTGCCTTTGCCGCAGGGACGGTCAAGCGAACGTTGAACATGGATGATGTTCTGTTCGCGGAGGGAAACCAAGACGGTTCACTCTTTATCGTGATCTCTGGCGTGCTGGAGGTTTCGCGAACGGCGGATGCGGGAGCCTCGATCGTGGGGCGCATTGGACCGGGCGATTACATCGGTGAGATCGGCCTGTTGACAGGCGCGCCACATGGAGCAACCGTACGCGCTATTGCCGCGTCTGTTGTTTATGAACTCAAAGCAGATGTTGCGGCTCCAATACTGGCGGCACAACCAGAAATCGTTCACGAACTTGAGATGTCGGCACGGCAAGGACAGCTTGTCCTCGACCGTGCTATTGCGGCAAGTGTTGGTACCGACACCGTCGCGTCAGCAGACCTGCTATCCCGCATCCGCTCCTATTTTCAAGCTCATGCAACCGCCAAATCATCCAAGTTTTCTGTCGACAGCGATTAGATATCCCATATATCCCATGATGACATTTGTGCTGCTGCTATTATTGTCCTCGATTATCGAACATATAACCCATCATGGAAATGTAAGTTCACTTAATATCTTACAACACTGAGACTAATCAAGACGTGTCCTCGTGCTGACTGCCGAAATAATTGTTTCCACCATGCCGCGGCGGTCAACCTATAGCTGCGGTCGATGCAATTGGCAGGAACGCAAAGGCGCGGGCCGCCCAGCAGGAGAAGGCTGGCAACCTCTCGGCGGCAGACAGGAAGAAGGTCGACGCGAAGGCTGACAAGGTCCTGAAGGGTGATTAGCCCGCGTGTGCGAGTGGCGGTGGGGGGCCCTGAGCCATTGCCTCGGGGTAATTCCCGTCGTCCCCCCGGGTTCTCCCCGATAGGTCTTGGTCGCCTCGTCCCATAACTTGGCGTCCCTCGTTCGGGAGCTCGCCATGAAACCGTTGAGACCGATGACACTCGCGATCCTGGCGCTCGGCGCGCTTCTCGCCACGGGTTCGCTCGACCGGGGACGGATCGGCGTCGGCGCCGCCCAAGCCGCCGGCGGCTGCGGCATCGGCTTCCACCGCGGCCCCTACGGCGGCTGTCGGCCGAACGTATACGGCGGCTATTACGGTGCCCCGGGCTACTACCGCGGCGGCGTCGTCTACGGCGGTCGGGCGGTCTACGGTGGGCGGGCTGTCTACGGGCGGCGCGTGTATGGCGGTCGCGTTTACGGCGGCCGCGGCGTCTACGGGCGGCGTGTCGGAGTCTATCGGGGTTTCCACGGGGGCGGTCGCGGCTTCCGTGGCGGCGGTCGTTTCCGCAGGTAAGCCGGCGTGCCGTCAGATGGGACCGGCACCGTCCGGTACCATCGCGGTGATCCGGAAATCGGTTGGCCGCCGTGCGACGGCCAACGACCCGCCGAGTGCCTCAAGGCGGTCCCTCATCCCCCGGATGCCCGCGCCTTCGACTGCGGGCGGAACGGAAATGCCGCCCGGCCCGTCTCCGGCGCCTTCCGCGATCACGAGCCGCAGGTGTCCCGGAACGCAGGCGTCCAGGACGACGCGAGCTTCCTTGGCCGAGGAATGGCGCTGCACGTTCGTGAGCGCCTCCTGCGCGACCCGATAGAGCGCCAGTTCGACCTCCGGAGACCAACGACGCACGGTGAGGGCGTCCTCGATCTCGACCGAAACGCGGATGCCGGCCCGCTTCTCGAAACCTTCCGCGAGCGTCGCCAGCGCGACGCACAAGCCCGCCTCGTCCAGAAGCGCCGGGTGGAGGACGTAGGATAACGTCCGAACCTCCGCCACGCTGGCGTCGATCAGGGTACGGGCCTGCATCAGCGCGGCTCGGACCTTCGCGGTCGGCTCGACGAGACCACGCTCGACCACCCCGAGTTCGAATCCGGCGGCGATCAGGTTCTGGCCGGTCGTGTCATGCAGTTCGCGCGCGATGCGGCGGCGCTCGTTGTCCTCGCGCCGCAGCACCCTCTCCGTGAAGCGGCGCAGCCCGACCTCCGGGGAGCCGTCCCCGGCCAGGTCCGTCGCGCCGCCGTAGATGTAGCCTCCGCCGCCATCGACATCGCGCAGCGGGACGAGAACGGTGCTCCACACGAATTGCATGCCGCCGAGATTGATTCTGCGCTCGCTGCGCCGCGTCTCGCCCGAGGCCAGCACCGAGCGGTACTCGGCCTCGATCTGCTCGGCGTCCCCCGCCGGGAACAGCTCACCCGTCGTCCGGCCGACCAGCCGGGCCGGAGCGCCGCCCCATCCCAGGTTCCGGTTGAAGGTGAGCGCCTCAAGCACGAACGTCCCGCCCGGCTTGGCCGCGATGATGAACTGCACGTCGAAGGCTTCGACGACGAGCCCGCGCAGGCCCCTCTGCTGGCGCATCCGCCGGTCCCGGCGCCGGTGCAGCGTCGGGAAGGCGAGCGCGGGCGCCAGCAGCAGCAGGAGCGCTGCGCCGGCCCCGAGCAGCGCCTGCCCGCGCCAGGCCTGCAAGGCGCCGTCCGCGAAGCGGCACACCTCGACCGAGAGGCCTCCGGCCCTCAGCCGTCTCGTATCCACGATGTCGCCTGTCGCCGGATCGGACGGGCCACATTCCCGCCCCGCGCCTCCCACCTGCCAGTCTACCGGCCAGCCGATCAGCAGTTCGCCACGGGCGTCGCGCAAGGCGATGCGGTCCACGGTGCCGGTCCCCAGTCCCTGGAAGAAGATGCGCACCATTTCGACGTTGACGTTCGCCGCCACGATTCCGTGAAAGCCCTCGCCCTCGGATCGCAGGCGACGGCCCAACGGCAGGTAGGTGCCCTCGACCTTGGGCTCCCTTCGGGGCGTTCCGACGAACAGGCCGACGTCCGCTGCCTTCAATGCCGAGAAGTAGTCCCGATCCGCCAAGCTGCCCTGCGGCGCGTCGGAGCCTGGGAGCATCACGTCACCATTGGCCCTGGCGAACGCGATGCGCAGGGCTTTGGCCGACCGCTCGTGATCGGCGCAGGGCGGAGACGCGCAGGACCCACCGAGTGCCTGGTTTCCCCGCTCGGCCTCGGACGTGCCACGCGCAAGCCTGACCAGCACCTGGTCGGTCAGTTCGACCACGTTGTCCACGTACGTGGCACCCTGACTGGCGATGCGGGCGACGTCCTCGCGCGCGCCCGCCAGGGCGGCGTCCCGGGCGGTGACCAACCAGACGGACGTCGTTGCGATGATTGCGCCAGCGGTCAGGACCCATGCCAGCCGGGACAAAGGTGGCGCGAGCCGCGGGCCGTGCAACCCCATCCCGCCCGAGGCATCCGAAGCAGCCGCAACCCGGCCGGAAGCGGCCCTTGCCCCGTCCCGTCTCGGTCGCCGGGTTTTCACGGCCGAGCCTCCCTGATGACGTCCGGGTTTCCAGCGGGAAACTGGCCAAGAGGCGGCCTACAATGCAACTTCAACGCGAGTTTAGGCCGGAAGCTGCAACGCATCCTGACCGGATTTGCCGTATTTTTATATGAAGGTGCCCGAGAGGGTCGGCGGACGCAGCGATGGCCGAGCCACACAGCCTCGGCGAGCCTGCCCGTGGGTTGCGGAACACATCAGGGTTTTAATCGAGCCCGCTCCGGGTTTTCCCTGATTGCCAACGGACGGGTCAGGCGGGGACACTGCAACCTGTCGATGGAGCAGGCTCGGGGGCGGGCATGAAGTCCTTAGCGCGTCACCTCGTCGGTGGCCTGGTTCTCGGGGGCATCGCAACCGGAGCCGTCCCGGCCGAGGCGGCGGAAGGCGGCCTCAGCTTCTACATCGAGGGGCAAGCGGTCCCCCTCGGGGGCGTCGTGCCGCCGCCGGGCCTCTACTTCGACAGCACCACCTACTTCTACAGCGGGAAGATCGGCGGCAATCGCACCAACCAGCTCGGCGGCAACGTCGTCGCGAACGTCAACGCGAACATCGTGGCCGACTTCGCGACGGCCCTGTGGGTCACGCCGGTCCAGGTCCTCGGCGGCGACCTGGCGTTCGCCTTCGTGATGCCCTTCGGCGAGCCGGCGGTGCGCGCGGGCGTGCTGCTCGACGGCCCGCTGGTCAACCAGAGGCGCGGCGGTCCAGTGGGCGCGAGCGTTTTCGACGCGACCCTGAACCCCGGCGACCCCATCGTCTCCGCCAGCCTGGGGTGGCATTCGGGCACCTGGCACTGGAAGGTGGCCGGCACGCTCAGCATCCCGGGCGGCGGGTACGAGCCCGGGCAGCTCTCGAACATCGCCCTCAACCGCTACATCGGCGACCTCTCGGCGGCCGGCACCTACCTCGACCCGGCCACGGGCATCGAGCTCTCCGCGGCGGCGGGCTTCACCCTCAACGGCAAGAACCCGGCGACGCAGTACGTGACCGGCAACGAGTTCCACGTCGACGCCTCGGCCTCGAAGTACCTCACGAAGGAGCTGTCGGTCGGCGTCATCGCCTCGCATTACCAGCAGATCACGGCGGACACCGGGTCCGGCGCGAAGGTCGGACCGTTCAAGGGTCGGGTCACGGCGGTCGGCGGGACGCTCGGCCTGACCGCGCCGTTCGCCGGCATTCCCGTCACGGCGCGGGTGAAGGTGTTGCGCGAGATCGAGGTGGAGAACCGCTTCAAGGGCACCATCGGCTTCCTGGAGGTGTCGTTCCCGCTCTGGGTGGCTCCCCCGAGGGCCGCGCCGGAGCCGAGGCCGTTGGTGACGAAGTCCTGAAGGGAAGTGCGCCTTCGCGGATCGGGTCATCGTGAGATGGGCACCGATGCTTGCAGAGGGCGGGCGAGAGGGGCCTGATGGCTGAAGGAAGCGAGCCCGCAGCCTATCCCGGGGCGGCGGGCCTTCGGCATGCCGGGCACGACGCGGGAGGTCGACATCTCGTGACGACAAGCATCCTGATCGTGGACGATCACATCGCCGTCCGGCGCGGCGTCCGGGCCATCCTGGAGGGCCGCGGGGGCTTCGAGGTCGTCGCCGAGGCGAACACCGGGACCGAGGCCATCGACCTCGCCGAACGACACAAGCCGGACGTCGCGGTCATCGATTACTCGATGCCGGCCATGAACGGGTCCCAACTGGCCCGGCGCCTTCGGGAGGCCAGCCCGCGGACGGAGGTGCTCGTCTACACCATGCACGAGAGCGACGCGCTGGTGCGCGACGTGCTGGGCGCCGGCGCGCGGGGGTACCTGCTGAAATCCGACGCCGACCAGCACCTGATCGCCGCCGTCGACGCGCTGGCCCGCCACCAGCCCTATTTCACGGAGCGCGTGAGCGAGGCGCTGCTCGCCCACTACCTGGCCCACCCCGGGGGGAGCGCGCCACTCGACACGCTGACCTGCCGCGAACGCGAGGTGGTGCAACTCATCGCCGAGGGCCACTCAAGCAAGCAGGTCAGCCAGGCGCTCGCCATCAGCCTGAAGACCGTCGAGACCCATCGGGGCTCCGCCATGCACAAGCTCGGCCTGGAGACGACGGCCGCCCTGGTCCGCTACGCGGTGCGCAACAAGCTGGTCGAGCCCTGACGAGCCGATCTCGACACGTCGTACCGTCGGCGCGCCCCCCAAACGGGACGCGCGACCAGGGAGGATCACAGGTCGTGAGACCCGTCTTTGGCAGCGCGCTTCTCGCCTTCGGGTTCTGCTGTCAGGTCGCGCAGGCCGTGGCCGCCCCGGACTGGACGGGCTCCTGGGACACACGCTGGCAGGATGGCGGTGCGCGGATGGAGTTGAAGCAGGATGGGGCCGAGGTCCACGGTGACTACCCCTCCTATAACGGCAAGATCGACGGACACGTCGAGGGCCAGATCCTGAAGGGCCGATGGAGCCGCGGTCAGCATGGCGGCCGGGTCGAATTCGTGCTGGCGCCGGACGGCCGGACCTTCGTCGGGCGCTACGACAGCGGCGAGTGGTGGACCGGAGAGCGCGTCGAGGGCGCAGGCGCGACGGTGAATGTCCGACAGGTGTCGCCGCGGGCGGCCTTGCAGACCTTTCTTCGCGCCGGCAACACGGCGCGCTACGACGAACCGGACTACTACGCCCGCGCCGCGTCCGTGCTCGATTTCGGGACCGGCAACGACACGTTGCCGCCCGAGCAGAAGGTCGACCGAGCACGCGCGCTCTTCCAACTCGTCGACCAAACGACCGTGCGACTATTCACGCTGCCGGACGCCTCGGTCGCGGGTGACGACTTCCAGACGAAGCTGCCGCAGTCCGGCACCGACGCCGCGCTGCCGCTGACCTTCGTGCGCCGGGACGGCAGGTGGTTCATCAGCTATCCGGACGAGTCGACGTTGGACGCGGCGCGCAAGGCGCTGCTCGCGCGTTCGGGCGGCCAGTTTCCGCTGTCGGAGGACTACAGGGAGCGGCACAGCGCGCGCGATGCCATGCGCAGCTTCTACCGCGCGTTCTATGACTGGGATACGGGCGGAGCCGCCCAGGCGCGTGCCGCACTGGACCTCTCGCAGGTGCCTGATGCGGTGCGCGACTACGCCGGCGACCTGAGCGCGCGCTACCTCAATGGCATTCTCAACCGTGTCGGCATCGTCGAGCCACAGGAAATCTCGGACGACCGGAAATCGACCGAGCCCTATCTGGTGTTCAAGCATGCGGAGGGCCGCATCGTCATCGCGCCGGTCGGCACGGGCAAAGACGCCAGCTGGAAGTTCACAGGCGAGACCGTGGCGCGCGCGCGCGACATCTACGTCGTTGCGGAAGACCTGCCGGAGCTGGCCGGTCGCAAGCTGCCGGTGCCGCCCTCCCTGTTCTTCGACTTGCGCCGTCGGATCCGCGGCACCGCGCCGGTGCTGCTGACCCAAGTGGGTGACCTCGAAGTCTGGCAGATCATCGGCTGGACCGCGGTCTTGGTGGTCGCGCTCGCCCTCGGTTACCTGCTGGGCCGCCTGATGCTAGGCGTCCTCTGCCCCGTTCTCGGCGGAGCTGACCCCGAGCGGTTCCGCCAAACGTTGCAGTGGCCGCTCTGGGGCACGCTGGGCTTCTCCCTCTACAAGCTCATGATCCCGGCGATAGG
>NZ_JAKSXX010000256.1 GCF_022829385.1 Methylobacterium sp. J-070
GGTCTGCTACCCCGCACGCCGGTCCACTACGTGACCAAACACCTGCAGCAAGGCATTGAAAGCGACCACTTCCGGGTGAAACGAGCGATGCCAAGAGTGGGCGGCTTCCGCTCGTTCAACACGGCCCGGCGCACGATCCGCTGCGTATTCCGACGAAGCCGGCCGGGGATTCCGATTTGAAGTCGGCCGTCATTCCGAGGCGAAGCCGGCCACCGGTCCGATCTGAAGCCGGCCAGCGATGGGGCGCTCCCGCGGGTCTGAGGTGAAGATCACGAGGTCGGTTCAACAGGTCAAGCGGCGGGCTCGGCCGCCTTGCGTTTGCGCAGGCTCTCGCCGGCGAGTTCGATGCGGTGGGCGTTGTGCAGCAGCCGGTCGAGGACGGCATCGGCGAGCGTGGGGATGCCGATGATCTCGTACCAGCGATCCACCGGCACCTGGCTGGTGATCAGGGTCGAGCCGGCGTCGTAGCGGTCCTCGACGATCTCGAGGAGATCGCGCGCCTGTTCGGGCTGGAGCGGCTCGGGGCCCCAATCGTCGAGGATCAGCAGGTTCACCTTGGCGATCTGGCGCAGCAGCCGGCCGTAGCGGCCATCGCCACGCGCGAGGCTGAGCGCCGCAAACAGCCGCGGGACCCGGTAGTACAGGACCGAGAGGTCGTCCCGGCAGGCCTTGTGCCCGAGCGCGCAGGCCAGCCAACTCTTGCCCACGCCGCAGGGGCCGGTGATCACGAGGTTGCGCCGGGTCCGGATCCAGTCGCCACTGGCGAGCTTGAGGAACAGGGCACGGTCCAATCCGCGATGGCTGCGGTAATCGACGTCCTCGATACTGGCGGGATGGCGCAGCCGTGCGGCGCGGGCGCGGGCCTCGAAGCGCTTCTGCCGCCGAGCCGTGGCCTCGTGGTCGAGGAGCAATCCGAGCCACTCGGCGTGGCCGAGGGCGCGGGCCTCCGGGTTGGCGTCCAGCACCTTGAAGCCCGAGGCCATGCCGCTCAAGCCGAGTTCGTGCAGGAGATCGAGGGTGGGATGGGTGAGCATCGGCATCTCCGTCAGTGGAAGTAGCGCGGGCCGCGTAGGTTGGGGTGGAGCATCACCGGGACGGCCTCGGCCGGCGGGGCCGCGCGGTTGAGGCCATTGGCCAGGATCGAGGCGATGCTCTTGTAGGTGAGCGCGCCGAGCGCCACGGCTCGGGCCGAGGCGGCCTCCGCCCGGCCGGGGTCGAGCCCGCGGTAGAGGCGCAGGATGCCCAGACAGGTACGGAAGCCCTGCTCGGGATGAGGCCGGTCGTGGAGGATGGCGATGACCAGCCCCTCCGTCTCCGGCCCGATGCCGCGCGCCCAGCGCCGGAAGCGCTCAGGGCTCCACTCGGCGTAGCGGCGATGGGCGCTGGGCATGTGGTCGGGATCGGTGCCGTGCCGCCGTCCGGTGTGGCGGCGTTCGTGGGCGGCGACGCGCTGACCGCGATGGAACACCTCGACGGTGCGCGCCGTGAGGCGGACGTCGACCTGCTCGCGGATCAGGGCGTGGGGCACCGAGTACAGGAAGCCGCCCGCCTCGACGTGGTAGTCGAGGTTGACCCGGGCCAGCCGCCACTCGGCGAAGGTGTAGTCCTGTTCCGGCAGCGGCCGCAGCGCCGCGCGCTCGATCGCCTCGAACAGGGCGCGGCGCGTGGTGCCGAGCCGGCGCATGCGGTGAGCGTTGATGCGCTCCACCATCGCGGCGATGGCGGCGTTGCACTCGGCCAGCGAGAAGAACGTCTGGCGCCGCAGCCGTCCCAGGATGTAGCTCTGGGCGAAGCGAACACCGGCCTCGACCTTGGCCTTGTCGCGCGGCTTGCGGGGCCGGGCCGGCAGGACGCCGACGCCGTAATGTTCGGCCATCATCCCGTAGGAGCGGTTGAGCTCGGGGTCATAGAACGACGCCTTGTGGACCCCGCTCTTGAGGTTGTCGGGCACGACGAGGCGGGGGACGCCGCCGAGGAAGCGGAACAGGTGGACATGCGCGCCGATCCAGTCGGGCAGCGTCTGCGTCCAGGTCGCCTCGGCGTAGGTCAGGCTCGATGCGCCGAGCACCGCCACGAAGATCTCGGCCTCGCGCATGATGCCGGTGGCCGGATCGACGATCTGGCGCAGCTTCAGCACCACCTGCTCCGCGCTCGTCTTCTGACCTCGCCGCATGTCCGACTCCTTCGATCCTGGCTGATCCTCTCAATCAGCCCGGTCCAAAGCCAGCCGGTCAGGTCA
>NZ_JAKSXX010000259.1 GCF_022829385.1 Methylobacterium sp. J-070
AGGTTGGCGGCCGCATTGTTCGCGGTGTCGTGATCCCGATGCGCGGCGGCTAGGACGACCAGAGTCCGGCGAGTGCGACCGAGGATGTCAGTGGCCGACCCGATCCGGATCCGGCGCCCCCACCCATCTCGCCAGCGCCCAACCTCGGCGTCCCACCAGCGCCCGTCGCCGAGGTGGTAGACCATCCGACCGTGCGGGCGCCCGCAGCCCTCACAGCATCCCTTTGCCCGGCCGAACCGGATCAAGGCCGAGAGCTGCGGCCAGTCGATGGGGTAGAAGAAGCGGTGCTCGGGCCGGATCGGCATGGGAGCGCACTATGCCACCCGGCGTGAAGAAAGCGTAGCGGTACCTGCGCCAGCTTGAAGCTTCAGCCTATCGCCCAGAAGAGCGGCAATGCACCCGCCAGGAACAGGGCCGAGGAGAGGAGCACGGCAAGGCGCTCACGATGGTGGAGAACGAAGGTGTGAGGATTTGCGAACATGGCGAAGCCGGATCGAGGGGAGTCCCTCACGCTGGCCCCTGAACCTTGACCAATCAGGGGCACTCGGCGCCGTCCACAGGTGGTCGTCGGCGCGTGTCGCCACCGGGCCACACGCCGTTAGATGTCTTGACCGCACCTCGCGGAAGCTGAGCCAGATGTACCCACAGATTAAGGCCGTCATTCGCCCCCTCAGACGGCCCGATCCATCGGCGCAGTGACCTTCCGGGTTGCTGCGTCGTTGTCGTTCGAGCGGGAAAGCTACGGACGCTTGGCCCTGTCGGCTTCCTCACCCGCCACCGCCTCCACAGCCGCGATGACGTTCTCCAACTCAGCGACCTGGCGTAGCGCGCTTCCGGCCGGCAGCCCATCGTGCTCGGCCATCGCCAGGATAAGTGTGCGCTGGTGCGCCTTGAGGCGTTCGAGGAGGGCGTCGAGCTTGTCGGGCATGGGCGGGCTGTAGCCGCGCGAGCAGAGTTCGACAATCCGACGGTCTCGACACCTCGTCTGGCGAGCGCCATCGTTGCTCGATGTCGAGTCGACACATCCCAATCTGCATAGCCATGCTCGGCCTGCTGCTAGCAGCTGGTCCAAGCGTCTCCCGAGATGGCGTCTCGCCCGCGGTGCACGATTGGCTGTCGGCGTTCATCACGAAGATCGATGAGGCAGACCACGCCCGGCGCCCAAGCGCGGGCAACAAAGCGTCCGGACGCGTCGTGGTCCGCGTCGAGGTTGCCGAAGATGGGACCGTAAAGCGGGCTGAAGTCGAACGCAGTTCCGGCTCATCGGCTCTGGATCAACGTGCGATTGCCGCGGTGCGGGCCGTGAGCCCATTCACCGCGCCACCCGCCGAGCTGCTGGCCGGCGCAGATGTCACCGACCTCAGCTTCCCGCTTCAGCTTGGACGCTGACCGGCCTCGACAGCTACCCCGCCGCTCGCCGTCTTGAGCACATGCCCGCGCAGCACGGCCAGACCGACGATCCGAACGAAACGCCCGCCCCGCGCAGCCAACGTATCCGTGCTATCTCGCAAGGATGAGCGACGCCGATACTTTCCGTGAATTGTGGGCACTGCTGGATGCCGATCCAGCTGTATCCCGGACGCAGACCCTGGAAGAATGGAAGGCCGCGGCGAGTGCAGCGATTGACGCTCGCGCAGCTCGACGACCTGTCGCGCACCATCTGGCAGGCCCATGCCGCCGAAACCGTCACCGACGCCGAGGCGCAAGGCTTAGCCGAGGCGCTGCACACCCGCAGGAATGCGATTAGAGAGGCCGTGGCGCCCGTCGGCATTCCGCTCGGCGTGTGACGCTGTTCCCCTCAAGGCGCCTCCAGCGGGCTCCGGAACGATCCGTGGCCATCGAGCGCCGCCGCCGGCTGGCCTGCTCCGGGCCGATGCCGCCAGCCCTCGCCAGCAGGTTCACCACCGGGCAGCTCGCGGTCCTGCGGGTCGTTGGAGACGAGATGGCACGGAACGGCGCCTGTAGCCTGTGCATCGACGCCATCGCGGCGCGGGCCGGTGTCTGCCGCCGGCTGGCGCAGGCCGCGATCCGCCTCGCTGAGGGCGACGGCCTGCTGACGATCCAGGAGCGCCGCCACCAGGGCCGGAAGTCCGACCCGAACGTGGTGCGCATCATCAGCCGGGAGTGGCTGCAGTGGCTCCGGCGGGGCGGGCGATCAGCAGCCCCGGCGCTGTTGGGCAGCATAGGGTGCAAAACGGTTCACCCCACGGATAGGGAAGATCCACAGAGGCAAGTTGTGGACGCGGAACCGAAGAAGGGCTGCCGGAGGGCAGCGGTCGACCTCGACCGATCAGACCGAACGAGAATTCTCGCGGGCGGTAGGACGGGCCGAGCTATGCGGTGAGGGTCTGCGGGCGTATGGTTTGCCGAACGAAGACCCGCGACGCCGAAGCGCGATGATCGGGATCTTGCCTTCGCCGATCTAGCCGCGCTTAGTTACAGACATCACACTCCCGCCGCGTTCGACGCGCCACTTGGGTGCAATGGCGGGGGCGGCCCGCCGTGTTCTGCCGCCGGGAGTACCTGCGTTGCTTAACACCCTCTTGGCGCTGCTCGCTGTCCTCGCCGTCATGACCGTCCACGCCGTCTACCAGCTGGTGCGCCTGCCCTTCCGGCTCCTGCGTGGCCTGTTCCGACGCAATACTGCGCAGGCGCATTGACCTTCCGATAACTGAATATCGGCATAGTGCTTCGCGAGCTTGCAGGTCTCGCGTCGGCTCTATCGTGTGGACACGGCACAAGCCCCGCCAGCCCGTGATCAGATCGGGCGGCGGGGCCGAGCCGGCCGGCACAAAGGGGAGTACCCATGCCGGTCCAGCCAGAGCGGAAGCTGTCCGACACGGAGCTGGGTCGTCTGGCGCGCGCGTTGTTCGCCGAGGTCCGCGCGCAGCATCCCGAGGAGCCGGTGAGCAAGCCCAGCAAGGACACGACCAGCGATGTCGGTGTGGACCTACTGGACTGGCTTTCGGACGGTGGCGACGGCGATGGTGGCGGCCACAGCGGTGACTGATCCGGCCGGCGCTCAGCATTCGGCCGCGCGCAACCAAGCATAGCCGTGTGCGTTCTTGGGAAGCGGCGCCGTTGGGCGCCAGAGGCTTCCCCCATG
>NZ_JAKSXX010000262.1 GCF_022829385.1 Methylobacterium sp. J-070
GCTAGAGCAGGACGTCGAGGCCAGCCGAGGCCGGCTGGACCGGACGCTGGCCGATCTGCAGGCCCGGTTCAATCGGCCAGGGATCCCGCGTGACTTTGCCGACCTGCGTCGGTCAGGGCAGGCAGCGAGCGAGACCGTCGAGCGGCTTGTCGCAGATGTCCGGGCCAATCCCGTCCCGGCGCTCATGATCGCGGCCGGCTTCGGGCTGCTTGTCTATGAGGCTTTCCGAACAACGGCGGAACGGAGACGTCTGGCGGTTGTGCCTGCAGGATCCGATGTCGCGACGACCGATCGTCATCTCCCCGAGAACCATCCGGACCGGATGCACGAGCGGCTCGACGATGCGCTGGAGGAGAGCTTCCCGGGCAGCGACCCGGTCTCGGTGCGGATCACGAAGTAAGCATTTTCAGAAATCCTGAACGACCGGCCGGGACCAGCCGACTGGCTGCATCCCGGCCTCGCGCACAATACCGACCGCGTCCGCGGCTGGTAGCGCTGATCTCGCGCTATCGTGGCGTTTTTTCAACACCACAAAAGCATGTGGATTACGGCTGGACGATACTGATCCCGCCGCCCTTGAGCCACATGTCGCCGGGCTTCAGGCCTTCGATGGATGTGGGCAGCGACCGCCAGTCGATTGTCGGCGGCCGGGCTGCAGCCTGCCGGATCTCTCGCTGTGCCCGGTCGTAGATCTGGAAATTCGCCACCGCGAACAGGACGAGCGCCACCGGCAGCAGCACGCGACGCTCTTTCTGCAACGCGTCGGCGATCGGCTGGAGCTTCGGGAACAGTGTCGGCGACAGCCGAACGAGTCCGAGGATCACGGACAGCACGCCCCACCACGAACTGAGAACGACCCATAGGTAGTCGGCTATCCGGTCGGTTAACGACGGATCGATCACGTCAGACGTCCTGCTGGCACCGGTATTCGGGGCTCGAATGCCACTACAAAAACACCATCTTGACATGACGGTCATGCCGCAAAAGCGCTATCGCCACCCCGGCGTGGTGGGCTTGCCGATGACGTGATCAATCCCTTCCAAGATCAGGGAATGGATCGAGCGACCCCGGTCCTCGGCGATCCGAGCGAGCGCCGCGTGCCGGGCATCATCGAGGTAGACCGTCTGCCGCGCCGCGACGGGCCGGCGCCCTTTCGGCCTACCGACAGGCTTCGCACGCGCCTCGTCCTCGGCCTCTGGCGGATCCTCGACGGGCGGTGCGGCTTGGGACGCAGGCGAGGACTCTTGCTGGCGCGCTCGCGCCAAGCTGGCGTCGGCATCGTCCTGCTCGACTTCGCGCGCTGCGGCCGCTGCAGCCTTCATCGCCAGCGTCTGAGAGACGTTCGGACGGCGGCTCATTGGGTCTCTCCAAGGCGGATCATGACGGCATCGGCGAGCGCGGCGAATTCGGCGGCGGATGGCGTTTCGGGCGGCACGGCCTCTCCTGTGGCGAGGCTGTCGGCCACGATGGCGCGATAGGAGATGGCGGGCGCTACCGGCTCAGTGAGAGCAGCCAGAGTCGCCACCACGTCGCGCCCTGCCCCGGTCCGGCGGTCGATGCGGCTCGGGACGATCAGGATATCCGGCCGGTCGCGCTTGGCAGACTTCAGGTGCCGACGGATCGTGCCGACGGTCTCGGCCGCGCCGCGCACGTCCAGCACGGTCGAACCGGACGGTGCGTTCAAGGGGCACTCGGGGAGCGGGTTCCTATAGCAAACCGGCATTCATAAGCCAGCCTGTTGCCAAGCTCACATAGTCGAAGTCGTTCGGGCCAACCCCAATCCTGAGCTGGTACCTGGGTCCATCGATCCGCTGGCAGCGGAGCCAAGCCCTGGAAAGAATGAGACTGCAGCGCCCTGCTCGCCTCGTGCATTTCCATCTCGCTTACGGCTCGTTCAGGCCACTGACCCACCAATGTTGGGATTGTCAGCCAAGGTCGAAAAGATTTAGACAATTCACGAGTTAGATCAGATTTAGCCTCTGGAAACGAGCTTAATACCTTACAACCACAGTTGATCAGCCAATTAGAGAAGAAACCAGACGTCACCAAGATAGTGAGAACGGCGATGGTGTGGCTTCGGGTTTCTCCAGGCCGCGACCTCGCGAGCCTGAGCGGCTCTAGATTGCCGAGGCGAATGGCTCCGCGAACTGACATTGCTTGATAGGGGTGCAAACTACGCATTCTGACAAGCTCATGAGCCCAATAAGCTGTTAACTCGGTCGAGAAGACAGAATTCCCACAACCTCAATAATGCTCGCTGAGGCCGGATACACAACTCGCGCTGTGGCCCACGCGGCCGGTCCAAATTCGGCCTTTAACCCGTCAACCCGTAACGGTCTCCGAGGCTCTATTCTCTGAGAATAATTGAGATATATCCAACGGATGTATTGATATCTGTGGACAATTTTCCATTTAATTAAAATCTTATTTATAGATTTGAGTTTTTAGTAGCCAAACAACTTATATGTCGTCATGTGGCTGAAACTTAGATATTAGGCCCGTCATTGCCGAGGATATTCAGACCCTGTGGGATCGAACTATTTGGAAAGAGGCGTATGTGCCGGAGACAAGCGCGAATATTGCCCATATAACTGCATTGGGGGCCATATCGGCCTGCGATCTGAACCCTATGCTGCTCCTCAGTGGCGCAATCCTCGGCGGCCTCGCCGCGACGTTAGCATTGCTGGGCTGGACATACCTACGCAAAAAACGTGTCGCCGGCGCCTCCAAGTCTGTTCGCCAATAGGTTGCGAAAGGGTGCGAAGATGTCGCGATCAATTGGCTCCTTCCATAGATGGCTTCTGCTGGCGACCGCAGCCACGATCTTCTCCACGGCTCCAATCGGTGCCCAACCCCCACCGCCTAGCACTGGACGGTTCGCTCCAGCACCCGATACGCCGGGTTCGCAAGCGCACTCACCTTCACTCGATCCTGCCCCCGCAACGCGATCCCCTAATTCGATCGACGCCGATCATCACGAGGCTTACGTCCGCGCCGCCGCTGGGAAGAGCGAGGTTCGGTTCGGCCTTGTCGCGCCGTTCTCGGGTGCGAACAAGGAGTTCGGTCATCAGCTCGCGATCGGCATCGAGTCGGCGTTCAATGCGGTGAACGAGGCCGGGGGGATCGGTGCCTATCGCCTCAAGCTCGTCACCGCCGACGACGGATACGAG
>NZ_JAKSXX010000265.1 GCF_022829385.1 Methylobacterium sp. J-070
CCTAGAGACTAACTGTGCTGGGGACGCCCTCGCGTTCTGCGCCGGCATCGATCCGAACAGCCCGCAAATGGACGCCTGCTTCAAGAAGAATATGAGCCGAATGTCCCCAGGCTGCCGTCGCGCCATCGATGCCTATGAGAAGGCCAGCGGTAAGTAGCCACCCGACTGTTCGGTCATAGCCCGAATGCTGCGGAGGGGGGCAGAGCCTCGGCTTCGGAGGCGGAAGGGATAGATCACCGATCCTGGCCGTTAGCGCATCGATGAACGCCTCCGACCGGTATCCAATATGCGCAGCACCATCCTCGCTCTAGGCTTAATTACCGTAGCGACTTCCGCCCTCGCGGCTCCTGACGCGTCCGCCTCAAAGCGTGGCAACAAGGATTTGAAGACCTACTGCTCCGGTGATGCGGTCACCTTTTGCAGCGGCAACGATCCAGACAGCTCCGAGATGGACGCCTGTTTTAAGAAAAATATGGACAAAATCTCAGAGAACTGCCGGCGTGCAATCACGGCCTACAAAGGGAGCGGGGGCAAGTAGTGGCCGCCCTATGCTTGCGGGACGAAGGCTGATAATTCCATCCGTTGGTCACAGGAGCGGCTAAGGGTGATCACAGGCCCACAGCTCCGCGCAGCGTCGTGCTCTGCGCTGAGAACAGCCCCAGCGAGCCGCTGATAAGAGTCGCGCAGATGATGGCCCTGATGAAGCCCCTGTGGACTGTTAGCGCCAGCTCCTCGCTTGCTAATCCTGTTGCGCTGTCGGGCCAGTGAACGGCAGGTTTGTTTGGAGGCCGGGTTCCGGAGTCGAACCGGACGTGCGAAGCGTTGCGGGCTCCTAGCTAAACACTCACCCACCTGGCCGTCGTCTTTGGATCACCCCGCAGCGGCCGAGTCTAGACCGAGCGGCAAGGGATCCTCGGATGGCTGCCGAGAGCCTTAGCGGTCTCCACCTATCGTGACATCCAGTCTATGGTTCGTCCCCGAGAAGAGTGGCGTGGCTGCGATCCGGTCTTCGGATCGGAGGCGGTCACGATCTTCGGCCGCGAGCAGTTGCCGCACACGACCAACTGGAACAATGATCAGCGCGTCCCCTTCCTTCAGGCGTAAGAACCTGGAGGAAGTATGTCCAAGATCCTGAAAATCGCCGCCGCCACCACGATGCTCACGCTGTCATTAAGCCTGGCTGTTGCTGCGCCGTGCAATGTCGGCACGACGACGAATGCCGCTACCGGGAAGGATAGCAGCTCCAATGTCGATGGTGGTTCGACGGCCAAGGTAACCCCCGGCGCCAAGGTCGAGTCTTCTGGCACAGTGGGCGCCATGAACAACACCGGCGCGGCCACGAAGGATGACGACTCTAAGAAGGCTCCCGAAGGTCAGCCTGTGAAGCCTGGCGCCGACAACTGCTGAGGCTACACCATCGGGCGGCACCCATATCGCGTCGCCCGCCGCAACTACCTGCTCGTGCCCGGTCCCGCACCGGGACGATCGCCACCGAGCGCTAGCACGTCGCGCTAACCCGCCTTCTGCATCCCGCATTTCGCGCCCCGCCGCGTACCGGCCCCTCGCCGTGAGGAACGGCACAAGCCCCGCCAACCCGTGATCAGATCGGGCGGCGTGGCAGCGTTCGGCATCTCGCGGTCTTGATCTTTACTGCGGCTCTGGCGAGAATGCTGAATGTGCAACCTCTACAGCCTCATCCGGCCGCAGCCGGAGATCGGCAGGGCGTTCAGCATCGAGCACGATGGCACCGGCAACCTGCCACCGCTGCCCGCCATCTTCCCCAACACGGCGGCGCCCGTGATCCGCATGCGCGAGGGCGCACGTGCCTTATCGATGATGCGCTGGGGCATGCCGTCCCCGGCCTTCGCCTAAGGAGTAAGAAGGTCGATCCTGGCGTCACGAACGTGCGCAACACTGCCTCGCCGTACAGGCGACGCGGGCTGGTGCCCGCACACCGCTGCCTCGTGCCATTCACGAGCTTCAGCGAGAACGAGAAGGCCGCGGACGGCT
>NZ_JAKSXX010000266.1 GCF_022829385.1 Methylobacterium sp. J-070
GCCGCCTGCTTGATGATCGCCTGGGTCTTCTGGCGCGGGGCGTTGATCGAGGTCTGGAAGACGAGCTTGAGCTTCTTGCCGTCCTTCGCCCGGATCCCGTCCGAGCCCTTTGTCCAGCCGGCCTCGTCGAGGAGCGCGTTCGCGCGGGCCGGGTCGAAGGCAAACTTCGTGTCCTTCGAGACGAAGCGCTCCGGGCCGTTGACCGTGTTGGCGGTGGCCCTCCCCGTGCGGCCGTAGATGTAGGTCTGGATCGACTTGCGGTCGACCAGCAGGTTCATCGCCTGGCAGACCTTCGGGTCGGAGAAGGCCGGGTGCTTGGTGGTGATCGAGGCGCGCTCGCCGTCGACCTCGACGTTCGGGTCGGTGGCGTTGAGGAGCAGGAATTCCAGCTTGCCGCCGTAGACCACGTCGACCCGGCCCTTGCCGCCGGTCTCCAGGCGCTTGAGCAC
>NZ_JAKSXX010000267.1 GCF_022829385.1 Methylobacterium sp. J-070
GCGCCCATCAGGCCCGTTGCCGAAGTCGCCGCCTTCGGCGTCGAGGCTGTTGGCGGCGACGAGCAGACCGAGGTTGAACAGATGGCCGGAACCGAGGCGCACGACCACGTCGGTTCCGCCCAACCGGGCGGTGGCGGCAGGCGTCTCGTAGCCGCCGGCCGCGAGGGTCAGCCGGTTCTTGGCGATGATGTCGCCGCTGGAGGACACG
>NZ_JAKSXX010000281.1 GCF_022829385.1 Methylobacterium sp. J-070
ACCTTGAGAACGGTCGCAACAGCACGTTATCGCTCGCCGCACTCACGCGCTTGGCGCTGTTCCTCGGTCTGACCGAGTCGGGCGTACCACGGCCTCTGCCGCCTGGGATGGAGTAGCCACCTGCCTCGATGCGAGTGCGCCTTCGCGAGGAAACTCGGAACCCAAGATCAGAAAGGCCTCTGCGCGATCGGCACAGGCGTCATACCGCTACGCTTTCTTCACGCCAGGTGGCACAGTGCGCATCCATGCCGATCCGGCCCGAGCATCGCTTCTTCTACCCCATCGACTGGCCGCAGCTCTCGGCCTTGATCCGGTTCGGCCGGGCGAAAGGCTGCTGTGAGGGCTGTGGGCGGCCGCTTGGGCGGATGGTCTACCATCTCGGCGACGGTCGCTGGTGGGACGCAGATGCCGGCCGGTGGCGCGACGGGTGGGGCAGGCTGATCCAGATAGCTGCGGAGGCTGACATCCTCAGACGGGCTCGCCGAACGCAGGTCGTTCTGGCGGCGGCCCATCGTGACCACAACACCGCCAACAACGCGGCCGCCAACCTCGCCGCCTTCTGCCAGCGGTGATGGGGTGGACGGCCCCCGAACGGCATCGCTGTGCCAAGCTGAGGTCGTTGTAGATCTCATGCGAGGAGGCCGTCCGTGGATCAGATTAGCCGCATCGGTATGGATACGTCCAAGCACATCTTCCAGCTGCACGGCGTGAACGCGGCTGAAGAGCCCATTTTGCGCCGAAAACTCCGTCGCAAGGACATGATCGCGTTCTTTGAGCGGCTCAGCCCGACGCGCGTCGCCATTGAGGCCTGTGGCGCTTCACACCACTGGGCGCGCCTACTGCGCAGTTTTGGGCATGACGTTCAGCTTATCGCGCCGCAGCTCGTAAAGCCCTACGTCAAACGCGGCAAGAATGACGCCGCCGACGCAGAAGCCCTGTGCGAAGCCATGAGCCGACCGACCATGAGGTTCGTTCCGGTCAAAACCGCCGAGCAGCAGGCCGCGCTCATGATGATCGGCCTACGGGATAGGCTGATCCGCAACCGCACGCAGATCGTCAACGCGATCCGCGGCTATGCTGCTGAGTTTGGTATCACGGCGGCTCAGGGGATCGCGCACGTCGCGCCACTTCTCGTGCGTATTCAGGCCGATCAAGCCCTGCCAAAGCTCGCGCGCGAGCTGTTTGCGCTGCAGGCCATCGAGTACGAACAGGTCCAGGCAAAAATCGTTGCCATCGATCTCAAGCTGGCCGCGTGGCAGCGTGCCGACGCCTGTAGCACGCGCTTGGTGCGGATCCCCGGCATTGGGCCGATCGGGGCCGCGATGCTGATGTTGAAGACCCCTGCGCCTGAGGCGTTCCGATCCGGTCGGCAGTTCGCCGCGTGGATCGGGCTGACCCCCAAGGACCATTCGACAGCCGGCAAGGTCCGGCTCGGCGTCATCACGCGGGCTGGGGACGAGGCTCTGCGCCGTGTCCTCGTTGCCGGAGCCACGGCCCTCGTGCGGCGCGTCCGTGAAGGTCGATGCGGATGGGGGTTGGCCCTCTGGATCAAAGAGCTTCTTCAGCGCAAGGCGCCGAAGCTGGTCGCGGTGGCGGTGGCCAACAAGCTGGCCCGGATCGCCTGGAAGATGATGAGGACGGGCGAAGCCTACGCGGGAGCGCGAGCTCCTGCTACGCCGTGCGCCGTGTAGGGATCGGCAGAGCACGGATCGCCGGAAATTGGCGACCGAGCCGAGCTGATACGGAAGCTTGCAGGAGGACGGACAGGTGGCGTGATCGATCGATCCGAGACGTCAGCGAACCCGAATGTGACAGTGGCCGATCAAGGTCGCAGCGTTGATTGGGGCTGACGTCGCGGAGCCCATCTTGGCCAGCGTTCATGTGTGAACGCGTCAATAGGCCGGACATATGAACGCAAGCGATCCGATCATCCAAGCTGACTTCATCTTGCGAGCTGGGGGCCGTCCACATATGCCACATGGCCAGCGGCCTGCTCGCCGGAACGCTCGGCAAGGCCCGTGGCCACTGCCTGCGTCTGTCCGCCTTGCTGGAGTACCTGTGGTGGTGCGGCGGCACTGAGGAGTCGGAGCCGAAGGCGATCTCGCCCGATGCGGTGACGGCCGCGGCCGATCTGCTGAACGCCTACTTCCTGCCGATGGCTGAGCGGGTGTTCGGGGACGCCGTGATCCCCGTGGCCGAGCGACGCGGGATGCTATTGGCTCAGCACCTCCGGCAGAACCGGCTGATGGAGTTCAACGCCCGCGAGGTCCAGCGCCAGATCGGTGGCATGCTGCGCGAGGCGGCGGACATGGAGGCGGCCTGCAAGCAGCTCGTCGAGGCAGGGCTGATCCGGCAGCGGTTCACCCGGGCCGGCGAGGGTAAGGGGCGCAAGGCCCTGAACTACGAGGTCAACCCGGAGGTGCAAACCGACCGCCCTTTTGGCGTCAACCCGGGTTCTGAAAAGATCTCCCCCCCTGTGCCGGCAGTGCCAATGGCGCCGATAGCACCGATTTCGACGCAAACGGCGCCAACGGCACAAACGGCACAGGGGGGTAAGATAAATTCGGACGGGCGGGAGATCGGGCGCGTGTTCGAGGAGATGATCAGCGAGATCGGGCTCGAAGAGATGCTACGGCTCGGAGAGATCGCCGGCTTCAAGGTTCGGCAGCGGTACGTTGAACTGAGCCCGGCGGAGCGGGCCTTATTCCATCAGCGACACGGAGTCGGCGTGCTGGTCGGCGCGCGCCCCGAGCCGAGGCGTAAGAGCAAGAGGCGGCAGCCCGTGCCGTTCACCCACGAGACCCGGCGCCGGCTGACCGAGCACTACCGCGGACTACAGCACTCATCTGGTTCGCTGGAGGAGACTGCGCTGCTGAAGCACAACGTCCTGGCGATCTGGATGCTGGACGGGATCCCGACGGACTTCCTCGACGGGCTGCGGTCGATTGAAGATGGCGGAGCGGGCCTAGGCAGCTCAAGCTGAACAGTAATGGAATGTGATCGACGCAGAACTGATGCGCCTCAGCCATAGAAACAATTAACTTACTTCTAGATTTGGAACCCATCGAAGCAACCTCTGTTAATGCAATACGCCTCAGCGCGCATTAAAAAAAGGAACGGCCCAAGTCTTGGGAGGAAGCGCCCACGAGGGGCAGTAGCGTGCCGACGCCATCGGCCCGCTACATCTGTCCAATCGTGTGTCTCGCACATGGTTCCGAACAATTACTGCCCAGCTTCCGTAAGGTGGCGGGGTTTTATTTGCATGAAGCCCTGCGGAACGTGAGCATTTCTCAGGGTTTCAGCCGATCACCAGGCGGATTAACAGGGCAGCCACCGCTGAGCCCGCCAGAGCGATGCCGAGCAAGTACGGGCTGGGAAGCTGGTCCGTCGTGTCAACATCCTCACCCTGGCGGTGGACGGCCCTATTAGCGGCCTGATTGCTCGCAGAGCTGGTGTTCACATCCGGATAGATACGTGCGCTCATGGGGATCTCCTTCCCGTAGGAGGATCAAATCACCCTGGCCGGTATTCAGTGTTGCCGTTCGCGCCAGGTTCGATGGACGGCTGACCACTGAAGGTATCATCATCACAGACGAGCGACATGACCAGTTGGGACACGCACCAAATCCTGTAAGCAGGAATGCTGCGGATTGATTGGAATGCTCAAGCCAACACACAAACCCCGCTGCCCGAAAATTCTCCCGGTCCGCCGAGCGCTGCGAAGTAGTGCTTGACTGAGTCTGCCGGTGCTTTACAAATATCTCAACGAGGGTTGAGGTCTTCGTAATGGCAAGCGGCAATCACGTCCTGTACTACCGGGTCAGCACCGCTCGCCAGGGCGCCAGCGGTCTCGGCCTCGATGCGCAACGTGCTGCCGTAGCAGCGTTTTTGAACGGTGGGCGCTGGAAGGTCTGCGCCGAGTTCGAGGAGATCGAGAGCGGCAAGCGGGACGATCGCCCGGCGCTCGCCAAGGCTATTGAGGCGTGCCGGCTTTATGGGGCCCGGTTGGTGATCGCGAAACTGGATAGGCTCAGCCGCGACGCGCACTTCCTCCTCGGACTGGAGAAGGCTGGCGTCGACTTCGCGGCTGCCGACATGCCGAATGCCAACCGGCTGACGGTGGGCATCATGGCGATGGTGGCCGAGGAGGAGCGTCGGATGATCGGCGCCCGCACCAAGGCCGCCCTACAGGCCGCCAAGGCTCGCGGAACCGTGCTGGGCGGCTTCCGGGGCTACATCCCCACCAAGGCCGACACCGAGGCGTCTAAGGCCGCCCTAGCGGCCCGTGGAGTCGAGCAAGCCTCGCGGTACGCTCCCGTCATTGCCGAGTTGCGCGCCGCCGGCATCACATCCGCCAACGGCATCGCCAAGGCCCTCAACGAACGCGGCATCCCCACAGCCAAGGGCGGCCAGTGGCAGGCCGTGCAGGTTCAGCGGGTGCTGGCGCGGCTCGATGCCTAAGCTCAGGGCTGGCGTAGCCTGAACCGCTACCGAGAGTTCCCGGGCGTATTCACGCTGCTCGAGATATTGGCCGTGCTCTGTTCGAGGCTGAGCAGTTTACCCATCGGGTCTGTCACCTCGATGTCAGTATGGCCATCTTCCTGCAGCATCATAGCGAGCACGACAGCGCTCTCGACCATAGTCCGCGTCTGCTGAACGACGCCTCGTTGCGACTTGGCCGTAATGACATACTGCGAAGTTTTGGCGAAGGTCCTTTCCATATGCCCACTAATCATACGCAGGGCAGCCCTGCCTCATCGCAGGTTAAGCTGTGGCGCTTTTACGCGGCGCCGGCTTGGGCCGCTAGGAGCCCATCAGCAGGTTCCTGGCGCTGTCGAACGCAGGAAGCGCCAGCCGCTGGAACAAAATATAGTATGTGCTATATTATTAGCCTGATATCGCCAGATTGGGCCGGAAAAATCCATGAAAGGGCTCGGACGCAGCACGGTTACGAACGGCAACCGCCTCGGCGTCGGTCTCGACGGACGTACGGTCTGGGGGCGGCGAATGAAGGATCTCATTGAGCTGCACGTCGCAGACCTCGGTGGACATGACGTAATTTCCGAGGCCGAGCGCAGCCTTATCCGTAGAGCCGCGACCATCGCCACCGAGCTTGAGCGGATGGAGACGCAGTTCGCCGCTGCGGGTGAGGCCGATCCTCAGACGCTGGATCTCTACGCGCGGTCGGCCGGCACGCTGAAGCGCATCCTTGAAGGACTGGGCATGAGGCGTCGTCCCCGTGACGTGACGCCCGACCTCACCACCTACATCGAGGGTCGCGCGGCATGAGAGACTTGAACGCCCGCCTTCGGAAGCTGGAGAGCGCCATCCGCCCGCCGCAGCACCGCAAAGTGCGCCACTTCGCGATCGAGGGGCCGAGAGACCTCCCCGAAGGCGCCGCGACCGCGTTCCTCCGGGAGTTCGGCCACGACATCAGGGATGAAGACCTGAACATCATCCGGGTCATGGTCGCGGCCGGACGGGATCTGCCGCTGAAGGACATCACGGCGGAGTGCTACCGATGATGCGCGCTCCTGTTTTTTCCCTGTTTTTACAGGACACCCGAGAGGCCCGAGGCTGAGCCATGCCGAGCGAGGAAACCCAGTTCGGCGCCGGCCGGAGCGGCAACCCTGGTGGCCGACCGAAGGGCGCTCGCAACCGCACGACCCAGGCTGTCGAGGCGCTCCTAGACGGCGAGGCCGAGGTCCTGACCCGCAAGGCGATTGAGATGGCCTTGGACGGCGACGGCCCGGCCATGCGGCTGTGCCTCGACCGGTTGTGCCCGCCGCGGAAGGACCGGACCATCAGCTTCACCCTGCCGGAGATTGAGACCGCTGCCGACCTGACCAAGGCGACGCGGGCGCTGATGCAGGGCGTGGCGGACGGTGAGATCACACCCGCAGAGGCCGCCGAGCTGAGCAAGCTGGTTGAGGCGCACGTGAAGGCCGTCGAGGTCCGGGACGTCGCCACCCGCCTCGCCGCACTGGAGCAAGGTGCGGAGCAGGCATCGACAGGAGGGAAGCGGCAATGGCGGGCTTGATTGACAGGATAGCGCGGCTGGAGGCGGCGGCTGTTCCGCCCTCGACCGGCAAGTATCTCACCTTCCAAGTTGAAGCCTCGCAAGGGACGCCGACCGGCGACATCGTCACCTTCCTTCGAGACCGCGGCCACGCCATCCACTCCGAGGACCAGGTCTTCGTGATGAACCTCGGCGCCCACTTGGTGGCCACCGGGGCTCCGATCCGGGACCTGTCCCCGGACCTGCTCACGGAGAAGGATCGCGCGGCGGCCCCGCCGGCCGGGCGGTGGCCGATGGGCTGCGAGAGGTTCACGTTCAAGCTCGACAGTCCGGGGCTTAACGCATGAGCATCGCTGGATGTGATGGGCGCGCCCAGCAGGATGCTGCGCGCCAGTCCGGACACGACGGTCACGCGCATGGCCGGGGGGAAAGGTGCGCCATCGCGCTCACGTTCGAAGGCGGAGACGCCAAGCCTGGATCTTCTCCGCAAGCGTCTTCGCCGGACCGTCACATGCGAACCAGACGAACAGGCAGACCAGCACCGTGACGCCTGACAGGCTTGTGACATCGGGTGGGAAGCCCAGCACCTCGAACAAGCACACGAGCATCAGCGCCGCAGTGGTGCCCTTTATGCCAGCCGCGATCTTGCGCACCCGCATCCTGCGCGAGGGCCTATATTGCCCCGGCATCATAGGAGCCCACCCCCGCTCTGATCCTTGAACGCGTTGATTTTCCTACCGTCACGCATCGTTACACCCCCACCATGAGGATCGACAGCTTCGACCCAGGGGCGTTGATTTCTCGTGCTCGGGAGCCCGTCGAGAACGCGGTTGCAGGCGCAGGCCAGCGCATCGCTGGACGCTGTCGGCATGACGGTCGACAGTTCGCGCATCAGTCCAGCCAATACCGCATCGTACCCGCCCACGAGCAGGCCACATCGAACCGGCCTATGCTTCAGGATGGAAACGACGTTCCCGGTCATGGAACCGACCAAGCGTTCCTGATCGCTCTGATCCAATTGACACCCGAAAGAACCTTGATCTGCCGTCAATTTCGAGGGCGCTCGCGTGCTGTCTCGACCAGGATCACACGATCCGGGGCGGGGCGTCGGCGGTGAGGGGGCCGACCGGACGCCAGACGTTCTTGCGCAGGCCGAGCTGCTCCAGCCGGTCGAGGACCCACCACTCGATCCGGGTGCGTCGGCGGGCGAGCCCGGTGAGGGACCAGATATCGAACCCGGCCAGCGGAAGGAACGGGTTGTGCCGGTCGTAGGCCCAGACCTCGATCCGCGCCGCCGGCCGCAGCGACGGGCCGCGGGCGTGGAAGCCCACCGTGTCGCCGACAACCAGCGTGTTGCCCGGGACCGCGAAGGCCACCGGGTCGGCGTAGCCCATACGCCTCAGTTCCGCCGGGGAGGCCCGGAACGAGCCGCGGCCGCTGAGGCGGTCGAGCCCCCGCGCCGCCTTGATGGCGGTGCGACGCTCCCAGGCCAGCCGTCGCTTGGTCAGCCGGTGCGAGCCGGGAACATAGGTGAAGGGCCCCTCGTCGGCGGCGACGTCGGTGAGGAATAGCCAGGCCTTCATGGTCGGGTGGAAGGTGTCGATGTGGAAGTGCGTCTGCGGGTCCGGCGGCGCGTCGGTGACGTGCGACAGGATGGTCTGCACGGTCAGGATCGGTTCGCAGTTGAAGCTCGACACGTAGCGCAGGAGGTTCTTCCACTCCGGCATCGCCAGCAGCTGGCGCATGGCCGGCATCTGCCTGAGCGTCACCGGATCGAGCGGGATGCGGCGGGTGACGGTGTCGCCCTGGACCTGCTCGCGGCCTTCGGCGGCGACGCCGATGACCTCGGCGTAGACCGCCTTGTGCAGGTCGGCCGGCATGAAGTCGGCGCGCTTGATGAAGCCATCGCGCGCGAAGTCGGTCCGGTCCTGCGCGCTGACGAGATGGGCGAGCTGGCGGCGGCGCAAGGCCGCCATGGCATGGGCCAGACGCACCCGCACCGTGTGCAGTCCGGCGCGGTTGAGGGGCTCCGAACCGAGGATCGGATTGTCGACGAAGGACTTCGCCCCAGTCGCGAGCTGGGCGGCCCAGAGCGGAGATTTGAGGGTGTTGGACAAGAGCTGAGCAATTGGCATGTGTGCTGACCCTTATGGGCAACGCCAGCACCCCCAGCGGCCGGCGACAGCATCCGATCCATGAGTCGAGGCGAAAATTGGGCTAACAACAGGTTCGAGAGCGGGAATTATTGTTTCTGAGCGAGGATAATGGCCTCGGGCGTCGATCGTTGCCCGGTGGTCACGCCTCTATACTAACAAATGTTAGGAACGGGATGGGCGGCCAGGGTCTTATAGGAACTCTCGCCCGCTGTGGTCTTGGAAGGCGTTCGCCCGCCGGATGTAACCGACCGCCGCCCGCGGATCCCGGTGACCGGACCGGTCCATGGTCCGGGCGAGATCGGCGCCACGCCCCCCGCCATCGGGTTATCACGCCACCAGCCGTAGACACGGTTGGGGTTGCGCGCGCGGCCGGGCGAGCCGTGATGATATGGCCGCCCGGCCGGTGCTTCGCCGAGGCTATCGGCTGCCTGACGCTTCCTGCGCGTCGCCACCATTCTGTCCGGCGGAAGCGTTGGACTTTGTAGAGCCGGTCGTCTGCGGGTTTGGATTACCCGGCATGTTCGCATGGGCCGTCATGCCGCCCATGACTTCGCCCCGTTCCCAGCGCGGCATGCCGACTGAGGCGAGCAGGTTCGTGGTCAAGGTGCCGGTCGGCTCAAGGCCCTGCGCTTGCTGGAAGTGGGTCGCGGCGAGCGCCGTGTCGTTGTTCCAGTTGCCGTCGAGATGGCCGGCCGCATAGCCCCGCTGGTTGAGCACCTGCTGGATCTGACGCACACCTTCGGCATTCATCCAGAGCGGCTCACCGGGACTGTCAGCGCGCTCCATGATGATGCGCTGATTATCGACCTGCCGATCGCCTCCTGGGCCGGCCGCCTGGGTCGGCTGCGGCCGCGCCACGTTGGCGGCCTGTGGACCCGTGCCGTGCCCGGCCGAGAAGATCGGATCGGTCAAACCGAGTGCGGATATAAGGCCGACCTCAAGCCGCCCCGTCGGTTCGAGCCCATGCACCTGCTGGTAGCTGCGTGCTGCCTGAACGGTCGCGGGTCCCCAGCGTCCATCCAGCTGTCCGGTATTCCATCCCTGCTGGTTCAGAGCCTGCTGGATCTGCCTGACGCCGGCTGGGCTGACATAGAGCGGCGCGCCGCGGCTATCTGCGCGCTCGACGACGATGCGCTGATTGTCGGCTTGCTTGGTCCCCTGATCGCCGGCTTGGCCACCGCCCTGCCGGTCGCGATTGCCGAAGATGATGTCCTGCTCGAGACCGAGGCCATAGACGAGCGGGATGGTGAGCGTGCCGGTTGGCTCCATGTTCTGCGCCTGTTGGAAGCTGCGCGCCGCCGCCGCGGTCTGCGGGTTCCAGCGCCCGTCCACATTGCCCGTACTGTAGCCCTTCTGGGTCAACGCCTGCTGGATCTGCCGCACGCCCGCCGAGCTGACGAAGATTTGTGTGCCCTGTCCTTCAGACTGATCCTGTATTACGCGCTAGTTGCTGACAGCCGATTGCTGAGCTTGCGCGTACCCGCCGGCCAATGCGGCGAGTACAGTGCTCGCGAGGAAGATGTGCTTCAATCTCATAACGTCTCCTGCCAATCATCTGGATGCAGACGAAGACGCGAACCGGGGCGACCAGCACCTGTTTCCCGCGGAAGATCCCTCAGGAAACCTCCGTTGTGAGCCGATTTCGCAAGCCGGGTGGGGATTTACCCCGCGGGCGAGCCGGAACCGCGTCAAACCTATGGAAATGCCCGGATCGTCCCGCGAGACGCGTTCCGTCACCTTCGCGCCCACGAGGGCGGCCCGGCCGCCCGCCGATCCGGAAGGCCGACGTGACCGGTGTTGTTTCGCAAGACGACCAAGATGCCTGCGCGCGCGAAGCCGTCGCCGCGATCGAAGAGGTGCTGGAGCGCCGATGTCCTGCGATGAAGAAGGCGTTCTGGAGCGCCGTCGATAAGCTCTATCGGCTGGACGTCTCACCCGGCGAGCCATTCAAAGCGGCGCCTAGGCCAAGCCCGGACGCATCGCGCGGCTTGCCATCCGCGAGGGGCTCCAGGAGCAGGGAGATCGAGGGACGCGGATCGGAGGCACCCTGGGGAACGAGCCGGATGTGCGCGCCGCGCGGCGACGGGAGGATGGGGCAACCCACAGCTTGCAGACGTGCGGATGGTGGCTGCCTTCACTTTCGATCCAGTGGCAATGTCCGACAATTATTTCATCCCCATCTATATTCATTACATTTTGATATGAAGCAACGAACAAGACTATAAGTCAGTGAGGGAAAAAATTTATCTGATCGCACGTTTTCGCTGAAACGTCACCGAAAGGATGCCCAATGCACATCATCTCGACAGCTTTTAGTGTCACGCTTAGCTTCATCGCTTCGGGGACGGCGTTCGCACAGCCGCTGACCCCCGGTGGCTCGCCCCGAACAACTGGGGCGATCATTCAGTCCCAGCCCAACACGACCGGCAATGATCGTGATGTCGTGATCTCGCGCGGCGCCACGGGGGCCGACGCCATCACGACGGACCCGGCTGCTGGTGGCAATGCGAGCCACCCTGAACGGGCCGTGCCGAACGGAAGCGCTGGCGGCGGCAGCAACGGCCAAGGTGGTGGCTGAGGCTACTGAGCTTGGATGATTTTCCAAACCCAACAGCCTCGGGGCTCGGGGGGCATTTTGCTTCCCAGCAGGACGGCCGCCAGGACGCCGGCGTCGCGGGTGCGGGCTGGCGCCAGCGCCCGTGCAATCGGCGGCGGCGTAGAATGGGCGAGCCGCGACGATGCGACCTACGTATCGGATCGACCGGCAGGGCGCACGCCGGCCGCGGTTGCCATCAGAACCGCCTCGGGCAGGGTGCGGGCCCCGAGCGCTTCCATGACCCGGGCGCGGTGGATCTCCACCGTGCGCGGGCTCAGGCCGAGGGTTCGACCGATGATCTTGTTGGTGCCGCCCGCGAGCAGGCCTTCCAGCACCTCGCGCTCGCGCTCGGACAGCGCGGCGATCCGATCACGGGCTTCGTCCCGCCCGCGCGCCCGATCCGCCGCGGCGTCGATCTCGGCGAGCGCCGTCCTGACTACAAACAGCAGCGCTTCCGCTGTCCAGGGTTCTTCGAGGAAGTCGACTGCCCCCGCCTTCATGGCGCGGACCCCGAAGCCGACGTCGCCTCCGCTCGCGCCGACCGCCACCACGGGCAGGTGCGCGCGTGCAGCCTTCAGCTCGCTTGCGACGACTAGGTCGCCGGGCTCCGCCAAGTCGAGCACGACGCAGCCCGGCATCAGCGAGACAGCTACCTTGAGAAAGGCTTGGGCGCTGGCAAAAGCCTGCACCTCGTAACCGACGGCCTGCAGGGCGCCGACGAAGCCTCGACGGGCGTCGTCCTCAACCGCGATGACGTAAGCTCGGAGGCCGGTATCCGTGGTGATGTCTCGCGCGATCCCGCCCGCTGACCGGATGAGCCCGTCCTCGGCTGGGATCGGGAAGAAGGTATCGTGGATCCGTCGCACCGCATGGTCCGAGGCGCGGACGATACGGTACTCTAACACGAACGTCTCGCCGGAGCCGACCCGTTCCAGCGCCCGTGCGGCGCCGTCGCGGTCCTCCGGATGGACGCTGGCGAGCCAGCTCGCGATATCCGGCATGTCTTCGGGGAGCATACCCCAGACCTGCGCGAAGGCCGGGCTGAGGTAGTCGAGCCGCCCGCTCTCCAGGTCGGCGAGCCAGAGCACGTTCGCCGAATGCGCGGCAAAGCGCCGGAAACGCTCTTCGCTCTCTCGCAGAGCCAACTCGGCGCGCTTCTCCCGATCGATGTCCTGCACCACCACGATGGCGCCGTTGATCTCGTGGTCGACGTTGTGGAATGGCGCGGCCCTCACGCGCGTCCAGCATTCCAGGCCGTCTGGATGGGTGTAGACGAAGTCGACGCCTGGGACGACGGTTTCGCCTCGCAGACTTCGGGCCCCTGGGTACTCCGCGGGGCTCAACCGTCGCCCGTCTGGTGCGTAGGCCCGCCAGCGCCCGCTTGCCTCCGCCTCGACCGAGGGTATCCGGTCAAGCGCGTAGCGTCGAAGCTCCCGGTTCGCCAGCGCGATGGTGCCGTCCGGGTCGACGAGGCCGACCCCGATCGGCAGCTGCGCCAGCGTCGCCGAGAGCCGATGCTCGCTCTCGCGCAGGGCCGCCTCGGCACGCACCTGTGCGGTGACTTCGACCACGACGCCGACGAACGACACTGGCAGACCGGCCTCGAAGCCGGTGCGTCCGTGCGTCGAGACCCAGCGCTCGACGCCGTCCTGAATGCCGATCACGCGGTACTTGATATGGTACACGCCGTCGCCGGTCGGGTCGGTGCAGTGCGCCACCGCCGCCTCGACGCGCGGGCGGTCGTCCGGGTGGATGGCGGTGAGCCAAACCTGTTTGTCGATATGCGCGTCAGGGGGGAGCCCCCACAGCGCCTTCAGGCGTGCGTCCCAATCGAGCACGCCGGTTTGCGGATCCCAGGAATAGGCCGACAGACCGACGAGGTCGACGGCGGCCTGCAGCCGTGCTTCGCTCGCCTGCAGCCGGGTCTCGGCGCGTTTGCGGGCCGAGATGTCCGTGGTGATCGTCGCCGCGCCGATGAAGCTCCCATCCACATCGTAGAGCGCGAAGGCGCGCCAGTGGACCGTCATTCCGGACCCGCCGCCGAAATGCCGGAAGCGCAGCTCGTCCTCCCAATGACCAACCTGCAGCAGCGTCGGTAACGCGACGTCGCGGATGACGGCTTGATCGTCCGGGTGGAAGAAGTCCGTGATCGAGAGGGTCGAGACGTCGTCGTCAGGGCTGAGCCCGACCATCTCGCGCCCGGCCGCGTTCACGAACACCGGCCGAAGGTTCGTGTCGGCGATGCCGATGAACACCTGAGCCTGCCGGGCGAACGCCGCGAACAGTTCATCAGGCGATGGCGCTTGTGCCGTCCCAGCACGGGCTAGCAGGCCGTTGAGGCTCGGGTCGTGCCGAGCCGGCCTGTCGTCATCCCTCGGCGAACGATCCTGGGGCATGCGGGCTCGGCCTTCTTCAGCGACGGCGGAGCACCGGTCCTGAAAGGCGCTGAAGGTACGAAGGCCTGCGCCAACGGCGATCCATCGTCAAACAGCCTTATGAAATCTCATATATGCGAAAGATACAAATTATATCTCGCATCATGCGCAATATTATTGTGCTCAATCGGATGTTAACCGCTATGATTCTTCTGTAACATAAGTTAATTATTAAAATGAATACACGAACATTCGATAATAGTTCTTGCGAAAGCATAGATGTGATTTGAGCAAATGCGATAAGCCGGCTGGACGGTGAGCACGTGCGCAGGCCGCGGTGATGTCTGAGAAGGGCGGGGAAGCAGGCCGTGATCACTCAAGGTGGCTGCCTTGAACATTTCTATGGCCCGCTGCTGGGTCTTTGCGGTTGAAGCAGCGGCTTTCGCGGATCGACCCAGACCTGGTTGGCTTCCTCAGTCCGGCCACTCTCAGAGTATACGCACCGCAGCTTGCCTGGTATAAACCTATGTTGTTCATCGGCCGCGGCTAGTACGCGCAGCACCGCAGAAGAGGCCGCTGACCGTTCGCCTACTGCCCGCTGTGTCTCCGTCTGGCCGCTCCGCGTAGGAAGCTGCAGCATGCTCGCCGGAGCCGCGGTGAAGATTAGGTCCGCGAGATGAAGAAAGCTGCCCCGCTGCCTCCTCTGATCACGGCTCAGGCCCGCTGAGCCGCCTCCTGAACGAGGGCCAGATGCCGACGCCGCTCCTCCGGATCTTGGATACGCTGGTAGGCCCTGAGCAGGGCCGCGCATTCTGGTTCAAGCTCGGCAACCGTCGTAGCCTTGTCCTCAAGGCATTGCGCCGGAATAGCGGCGTCAGGCAGCTCGTACAGCGCAGCCGGCGGTACCTGCAGCGCGCTGGCAATGCGTTCTAGAACTCAGCGCGAGGGTCTGCCATCCAACGACGCGGAGCGGCCCAAGCTATCATAATTGGAGGGTTCATCGAGAGATGACTTACGCCGACCAGATCCGGCGCTGAAGACCCTCGCGGATGCGCTGCTGATGGCATTGGGGCGCAAGCTCGCCCAGCAAGAGGTTCAGGACCGGCGCAGGCGCATGAACCGAGCACCGTGGCGCCCCCTCACTTCCCGATTTGATCACAAGCAAGCCGGCGGGGGCATTTCGAACCAGCTCAGCCTGCGTGCGTCAGCCGCTTCTCGATCCAGATCTGCGCTGCGTCGAGGTCGGCAAACAGCGGCGCGTTCAGGTCATCGACCCGCCCGAACCCCGCCTCCAAGAACCATTTGCCCACATCATCATCATGCTGCTCGGAGAGGCGGACCAGAACCGCGACGAGAAAGCCCTCGTGGAACACGAGTTGGCTCTCTTGGTCCTCGCTACCGGTGGCAACCTGCACGGGCTGAAGGCGCAGGTTCATGCCGCGTCCCTCCCTACAAGATGCAGGTAGTTTGGCTTGAACTCGGCCAGCGCCTCGAGCCGAGGCAGATCCAGGATCTGCAGCTGCCGCTCCGACCGCTCAATCAGGCCACGCTCCCTCAAGCCCCTGAGCATGCGGTTGACGTGCACGGAGGTGAGGCCGGTGGTGTCGGCCAGATCCTCCTGGGTGATCGGAAGCGCGTAGCCGTCGCCGGCCGTCCGGCCCACGGCGCGCAGCCGCAGCAGCAGTTCGCACATGAGGTGCGCGATACGCTCCTCGCCGGAGCGGCGGCCGAGGTTGACCACCCACTCGCGCAGGGTCGCCTCGTCCACCAGCGTCGCCAGTCGCAGGGCATGCGTGATGTTGGGGTGGCCCCGGAGCAGATCCTGTATCGTGTCGAGGTCGATCCGCACCACCTGGCAGGCCGAGAGCGTGCCGATCGCGTGGTCCATGGCCTTGAGCATGGCCACGTCGAGGTCGCAGTAATCGCCCGGGACCAGGTAGGCCATGATCTGGCGGGCGCCGTTCGCCCGCAGCTTGTAGCGGCAGGCGATGCCGTCGAGGATCAGGTAGACGCCGTCTGGCTTGTCGCCCTCGCGTATCAGGTCGGTCCCGCGCTCGACGTGCTGCGGGTTCGCGCTGATACGCTCCAGCACGGCCCTGTCGTCATCGGAGAGGGGGGCGAGGCTCTCAAGCTTTAGGATGAGGGGGTTGTTGGTCCGCCCACTCGCCCGCGCCGTGCCGTCACCGGCACCTGTATCGTCGTTCTGCATCGCCTCTCACCATTCGTGCGTAAGCTTGCCGACTGGGTCGGTCGCAGTCGTTCCCATACGCCACGGGTGATGCACCGACAGTGCGCTCAGTGCCCTGCGAGTCTGGGGACCGAAACCGTTCCATCCGGAAGATCTAATCTAGATCATCCGTCCGCGTTGGGTAGCGCATCGATGTGTCCCGACATAAAGCGTCAGGTTTCGCACACTAAGGCCGATCAAGCGCGACTCTCGACGCGCCCCATCCACGGAAACTTATCTGAGTATTAGTTCGGGCCGGCGCGATAGGCTCACGAGGTGGTGAGGCTCGGTGCCGTTCGTCGCGACGCAAGCGCGATGGACGGGGCAGGGGAGCCGCGATCGCTCTCCGGCATGGTGAAAGAAATCCCGAGCGTCGGCCCCCGGCGCGTGAAGCTCCAGCTCAATGGTCAAAACGGGGTATCGCGAGCGAGATATGCGCAACCAGTATGCCCGCAATGCTGGGCTACAAGCATGTTTTGAGTTGCATTCGCCTTCTCAGCGCCACATGTCACGAGTCTCAAGGTAATCAGGACCGAGTGAAGTGACCGAGCAAACCTTAGATCGTGAGCCGAACTTCATAGAACTGGCCGGCGCGATTGTCGCCGCATATGTCTCGAATAACTCCGTCCCGGTCGCTGAGCTTCCGAAGCTGATCCAGAGCGTGCACGGCGCAATCTCTGAATTGGCCTCCGGCACCACCCGGAGTGCGGTTGCCTCGGCTGCCGAGATCGACAAGCCGAGTGCGGCGCAGATCCGCAGGTCGGTTCGTGACGACGGCATCACCAGCTTCATCGATGGCAGGGCCTACAAGACGCTCAAGCGCCACCTGACCAGCCACGGGCTCGACCCGCAGAGCTACCGTGACCGCTATGGCCTGCCAGCCGACTACCCGATGACCGCCCCGAGCTACGCCCAGCAGCGCTCCGCCCTGGCCAAGGCCATCGGCCTCGGTGTGCCGGGCGGCCGTGCCGATCGGCGCAGGACCGGCACCGACGGCTGATCGCGGCTGGGCATGGGGGGTTGCGGCCGTTCTGCCATCCCTACAGCGGCCACAGCGGCATGAAGGCCCCAGCGAGTTGAAAGAGATGGACCGGTCGCCCGAAAGTGTCGGCCCAACTCAGTCGAATGATCTGGGCGCTCGGTGACCTGGTCGTGCCCCTCTCGACAGCCTTTGAAGCTCGTCGCTTGGCGGCTCCGATCCAGCGCACCACCAAGTGTTCTCGCCCGCGGCGCGAGGCTGATGGCCGCTCAGGCTTTGACCAATGCTGGGCGGGGCGGGCGGCGTCGCGCTTAGCTGGAGACATGAGCGACGCTCCCCGCCAGATCCCGGTCTCAGGCCGTTGCCGGCAGCGTGGCTGCAAGCAGCGTCGCATGTCCTATTTGAGATAGATAGGGAGGCGTGCTCTCCCAACTCAGGAGGCTGTCAGTCGCGTCGTGTTCGCTGCGACGTGTGCGCGGTACCGGGCGACGACGGTCTCAGGCGAGCCATCAAGCATCCGCTTCGTCATCGCCTCGGCGGCAGCGTGAACCTTCCACCATCCACTGCGCCTCGGCGAGCCCTTCGCTGCCGCTCCAGGCGACGCGGCCCAAGATCACGCTGCCGAGGTGCGGTCGGCTCAGCCTCGACTGCCCCCTCTGGCAGGGTCCCGGATTGGGAAGGATCAGGCGCTCTTCAGGTTGGCGGCGTTCTCCGTGCAGCTGCGACGGTCAGCCTCGACGTCGCAGGAAATCTCCTGTCCCTCAACGAGATCGTGCATCCAATTGCACATGGATGAGTTGAAAGAGAGGGCCCGGCAATTATTGGTCCGTGAGGACTCTGCCATGCCAGCTCAGCTCGAAGTTTTGCCTGAAGACGTTCAGAGATTTGCTGCGCTCGCACGGATTAAGATTGACAGGCGGCTCGCTCAAATCCCGGCGCGCACGAGACCGCGATTTTGGACCATCATCGCGAACGTCTATGGCCGAGGTCTCACCAGAGACGCGGTGTCTGCTAACCTCCTCCAAGCGCTGCCGGAGATAGCGGACGGCGGCAGGAATTAAAATCCAGGCGCGCCACCTCTTCAAGATGGCGCCAAGAACGGCGCTATCGGGGGCACCGAAACCTGCACCGATCAGCAGCCGATACAGAAGGGCATTCCAGTTCAGAGCATCAACTTCCGATCTGACCTACGACGTGCTCGATCTTGTCCAGGGCACCCTCGATTGTTTCCAATTGCTCCTGCAGGTCTTCGACTTTTACGCGGCCAGGTTTTTCCTTCGTCCACCAAATTCCGTTGTCGATGACCTCCAACACGCGACCCAAACGGGCATGTTCATGCTTGAGGGACGCTATAAAGTCGGTGCTGGTTCTCATGATAATCTCCCTGCTTGGCCGTCCTCATACCGCAGTGAGGGGGTGAGAGCGAGCAGCGGGGCTCGGCGCGGTTCATCACGGCCAGGCGCCGGATACGCGACACGGGGCGAGCCGCAAGGCGATCCCGCCGTTTCGCCTTCGCTCCCCTCGTGGATCGCCGAGCGTGCCCCCACATGCTGAGGATGATCACCTTCAAGCCGAACCCTCACAAGCTGCGGGTCACACCATCCTCGAAGGAGCCGGGCCGGTTCGATTGGTCGATCACCTGCGACGGTGTCGTGGTGCGCCAGTCGGTTCGCTCGTTCGGTTCGGAAGGGGCTTCGGAGGCGAACGGCGACGCGGCGTTCCGGGAGATCACATCGCGGTGGCAGAGCGCGCGATAGGTGCTGCCACTGGCAGCAGGCAGCTCTCTCTCTTCCTCATAGGGCCCTCGCGTAGCCCGGAAGAAGGTCAATCGCCTGCGCGGTCGCTTGAGAGAGGCGCACCTCGGTCAGAGTGACCTCGGCGCCTTCCCTGACGGCCCCCTTGACGATCTGCACACCCTGATCAGGATCATCGGCGATGACCGCGTAGAACAGCGTGAGCAGGCGCTCTGGCGCATCCTCGTCCGGGAGCGCGACCTTCACGATGAAGGCAGTTTGGTTGGGCTCTGTCATCGACCGGGCTTACACGGCCGCCCGGTATCGCACCATGGGAGCCTCCCGGCACGCGCGCGACACCAAGGTGGGCAAGCGAGGGCTATGCAGCCAGGATCAGACTCATCCGGCAGTCCCGGTGTCGGGCTCCGGGATGCCAAGCCACTCCAGCGCCGCCGGACGCGACCCGAAGGTGCGCCATTGAGATGTGAACGGCGCCGGCCTCTGGGCCGCCGGCATCTCGTCGAGCAGCTCAATCTGCCACATGTCGCTCAACCCGCTGCTGGAGATGAGCCGAACCAGGGCTGCCATCACGACGCCATCGCGCAGCACGTCGTAGCAACGTCTCCCGCGCCGAGGCCATGTCGTCCGCCCTCAAGCCACGTGGCAGGTCGCCAACGCCGCCCACCGCGCCGCCGCACACTGACCCCGTAGCCGCGCCGGACTGACCGGCACTTGCACCTCTCCACCACAACCGACCCACCGCCACGAGCCCCACTAGGAGCGCGAACCGTGAAACACGTCCGCATCCCCGATTTCAGCCAGCCCGTCCCGGTCCGCGCCACGTCGAGCGCTTGCCGTCAGCTCCCCGTCGATCGCCGCTACCGCAACCTGCCCGACGAGCCCCAGCCCGGCACCATCGATCCCTGGCAGGCCGTCGCCCCCGTCCGGCCCGACACCGCGCACAACCGCAGCCTGCGCTTCCTCGACGTCGCCGGCGAGCTGCTGGCCGCCTTCGCCATCATCGGCGGCGGCATGGTTCTGACCGGCTTTCCGGCACGTATGCGACGGCCTCCCGCTCTTCGACCCTCAGCCAGTCGCCTCGTGGATCGCAAACCAGCAGCGGCCAAGGCGCCGCAGCGTGCCGCCGGCTCGTTCCAGCCCAGGGCGGACCTTGGGACGGTCCGCTTCCATGCCGCTTGATGAGGCGAGCGCCGGATCTTTCCTCGACCACAAGGGATCGTTCGCGAGATCCGTGTGTTGGCATGTTGCACCGCAACAATCCCGGCGATCATCCAGCGGCCGCGCGTATCGCTCGCTGTCGCTCCGATCGCGCAACCTGCCTCTCCGGCAGAGCGTGGCTCAACCGCTCGCGGTACAAAGGACCCTTTCATGCGCCTCGAACTCTCCCTGGCGGCTTCAGCCCTTCTGCTCAGCGTCACGCAGCTCCCGGCTCGGGCCAGTTCCTGCGCCGAGCAGATCGGGACGATCGAACGCCGGCTCGACAGCGCAGGCGCTGTTCACGTGGCCGGTCTCCAAGACGGCCATGTGATCCGGAGCAGCCATTCGCCGAAGGCTCTCGCATCAGCGCCGGGTGGCGACCCCAGCGACGCCGCGATGATCCCCACGTCAGCCCACGTCGCCGACGCGCGACAGCTGCTCAGCCGCGCGGCCGAGGAGGATCGCCACGGTCATCAGCGCGCATGCGAGGACACGATGACCCAGGCCAAGGGCATGATCGGCGCGCTGCCGTAGAGCGGTGCAACGGCCCTCGCCTCGACGCTCGTCCCCGCGCCGACGCCACTGCATGACTTCAGAGCGATCCGGTTGATCGCGGAGCATGTCCCGCCGTCAACCAGGATCACCTCATGTCACGCCATTCCTCCACCGGCCGTTGGCTCGGTCCGACGCTACTCGGGTCCGCCGCGGCGCTCGCTGCATCGGCGCTCTACACGGCCGTGAAGACGCGGGACGCCGAGCACGAGACCCCACCAATCGGTGAGTTCATCACCGTCGACGGGGTGCGGCTGCACTATGTCGAGCGCGGACGCGGACCGGCTCTCGTGCTGATCCACGGCAACGGCATGATGATCCAGGATTTTCTGGTCAGCAGCATCGTCGATGATCTCGCCAAGCGCTACCGGGTGATCATCATCGACCGACCCGGCTGCGGCTACAGCGATCGCCCTCGGGGCCTCTGGACGCCGCGCGCCCACGCCACGCTGTTCCAGAAGGCGCTTCAGCAGCTCGGCGTTACGCAAGCCGTCGTGCTCGGTCACTCCTGGGGGGCGCTGGTCGCGGTCGCCCTCGCGCTTCAGGCTCCGAAACTCGTGCGCAGCCTCGTCCTGGCCTCCGGGTATTTCTACCCGACGCTGCGCGCCGACGTCGTGCTGTCCTCCCCGGTCGCGATCCCCGGCATCGGCGACCTGATGCGCCACACCGTGTCGCCCGTGGTCGGTCGGGTCCTGCAGCCTGCCATGATCAAGGCGATGTTTGCACCGGCCGCCGTCACCGAGCGCTTCGACCGCGAGTTCCCGAAGGCCATGATGCTGCGCCCGCTACAGCTGCGTGCCTCGGCGGAGGACGCCGCGCTCATGACGCCGGTGACTGTCGAGTTGCAAAAGCACTACCGCGACTTGAAGCTCCCCGTGGTGATCATCGTGGGCGGTGACGACCAGATCGCCGACGTCGACCGGCAGTCGAAGCGCCTGCACAGCGAACTACCCGACAGTCACCTCATCGTCGTGCCCGGCATGGGCCACATGATCCAGCATCTGGCGCCGACAGAGGTCATCGCCGCGATCAACCGCGCCTCGGAGGTGGTCCGCGAAGCTGCCTGACGAATAGGCTCGCGTGCGGACTTCCGTTCCCCGTCCGCAGCGGGCCGCGCATCATGCCCGGTCCAGCAGATTGGGGAGCATCGTCCCGGCCGCTGCGAGACGTTCCCGCCTCAACGCCATGGCGGGATCGCAGGGTGTCACCGTCGGTCTCGCACGGGATCTTGCTCAATCCGCCGGCGCGCCGGTGGCCTTCACGGTGTTCCCGTATACCGGTGAGATCACCGAGGCGACCGTCGCCGGCTTGATCGATGTCACCTTCATGCCCATCGACGGGGCGCGTCGGCAGACAGTCGATTTCGGTCCAGGCTACCACGATCTAGTGAGCACCTACCTCGTCACGGAGGCAGCCGGCGTCTCGGATGTGGAAGGAGTGGA
>NZ_JAKSXX010000284.1 GCF_022829385.1 Methylobacterium sp. J-070
GGAGTACTGCATCTCGGATTGACTCCGGAGGGACCGGGAGCTGGGAACTGGGCGGGACCAGAGGGGGAAGCCCGGCTCCAACCCTCCGAGGCGACGTCCGCCAGCACCTGATTCCCCAAGGACAAGTCAGCCACGAGCCGCCGCAATCGCGCGTTCTCGCGCTCGAGGTCCTTCATCTTCGTGGCCTGGTCGGCTTGGAGGCCACCGTACTCCTTGCGCCAGCGATAATAGCCCTGCTCGGAGATCTCCGCCTCCTTGCACGCTACCGCCAAGCTCTTGCCTTGTGCCGTCTGCACCTGGATCGGGCGCAGCTTCAGCACCACCTGCTCCGCGCTCGTCTCCTGACCTCGCCGCATGTCCGACTCCTTCGATCCTGGCTGATCCTCCCAATCAGCCTC
>NZ_JAKSXX010000003.1 GCF_022829385.1 Methylobacterium sp. J-070
CACGAACGTGCGCAACACTGCCTCGCCGTACAGGCGACGCGGGCTGGTGCCCGCACACCGCTGCCTCGTGCCATTCACGAGCTTCAGCGAGAACGAGAAGGCCGCGGACGGCTCGCGCCCGCCCGTGTGGTTCGCCCTGACCGAGGATCGGCCCCTCACCTGCTTCGCGGGTATCCTGGTCGAGGGCTGGCAGAGCGTGCGGAAGGTGAAGGACGGCGAGACGACCGACGACCTGTATGCCTTCCTGACGACCGAGCCGAACGCCGAAGTCGGTGCGGTTCACCCGAAGGCGATGCCGGTGATCCTCAC
>NZ_JAKSXX010000004.1 GCF_022829385.1 Methylobacterium sp. J-070
GGTTACGGATCGGCCGCGATGCTGGGCTGGCTCGTCCACGAGCAAGGCATCGAGCCGCACATCCTCGTCTTCGACAAGTCTGAGCGCCGCGACGGCACCTTCAGCCGATCAGCCTTCACTTACGACCCGGGCTCTGACGCCTACACCTGCGCGGCCGGCAAGCACCTGCTGCAACGTCAGCACGTCTACAGGTCACCGCCCCCGCTCGTCGACGCAGCCGGCATGCTGCTCTAACGCGCCAGCAAGCACGACTGCGATGGCTTCCCGCTGAACCCCCGGCGCTGCCGCAACGACTCCGCCCGCAAGCTGCCACCGCCGATCCC
>NZ_JAKSXX010000007.1 GCF_022829385.1 Methylobacterium sp. J-070
CCTGGACCAGAACCTGTGCCTTGTCCGGCTCCTTGATGCCGATCTGCTGCATCATCCCCACCATCGGCCCGGCCATGGCGCTGAGCGTCGCGGTGCGGTCGCCCTGCATCTGCGCGACTGTCTCACGAGCGACCTTCACCAGAGCTGGGTCCGGAGCGGTCGTAGGAGCAGGCTTCTGAGCTGATTGGGCTAACACGGCGCAGGGTAGCGTAGCCCCGAGACACAGGCCGACGAAAACGGTCGAGAAGCGCATGAAGCGATCCGCTTGGTTATGATGGCGCGATCCGGCTTCGTCGCCGACCGTTGGCTTTAGCAGCATACGGCGACATCGATCATTGTCGACCGCTGGGATGCCAACGTTGACTTAACCGTGCCGCCCGTCCGGCATGCCATGTCCGGTTGGTGCGCGCTCTGTGCGAGTCTCCGGCAAGCGCATCCCACTCGGTTGGCCGCTCACTCGCCGTTCACTTCGTGCTCCAAGCCGAGGGCTGGGTCACGCCGCCGATCTCGATCAGTCCCGTCCCGAATACGAGCGCTCCCACTCCGACGACAGCCACCACCGCAAACAACCAGAACCACTGCATCGAGGGTTCCTCCTAGTCATTAAGCGTTCCCAGGCGTGTTGTGTCCCCAGCGTGAGGAGATATCTTCGCTAAGGATGTGCCGAAGTCGCGCAGATCGACACGGTTGCCCTCGGCCAGCGTCTCGGCGTCGCACTCGAAGATCTGTGGGTTTTACGTCGTGACGCAGACGACAAGCTCAGATCGGAACATGAGGGCGAGGTGATAAGCCCCCAACATCGAGACGGAAGAGGTCACCTCGGCTTTAGGCAGCGGGATGCAACTCCTCGCGGCGGGCGAGCAATTCCGCGAGACGGCGTTGATTGGCGTCAATGCTCACAATCTCGGCGACCCGCTTCTCAAGCGGCATGTTCAGGCCCCCAAGATCGCGCCACGAGCGGCGGATGCCCGCCTGCGCCTTGGTGATCGCCCGCTCAAGTCGCGCAAGCTCTATCATCGTAGCACCTCGCTCAACGTTGACTTAGCCGTGCCGCCCGGTCGACATGGACCGTTACGGCTGCACCCGCCTTGGCGGTAGACTTAGCACTTGGCCACGAAAATCGCTGCCGGAGGGCAGCTGGCGACCTCGACCCAGCAGACCAAATGAGAATGCTCGCGGGTGGTGGCGTAGGCCGAGCTATGCGGTGAGGGACTGCGCCCGGACGGTATGATGGACCGGGAAACCTTGCTCAGCACGAAACGGTTTCGGCTGCGCGTCCGTTGAGGGCGCCATGGCGAGCATTGCAATCCTGATCGACACGCCTCAGGGCGCACGGCTCCTCGCAGCGTCCTCGGCGCGCGAGGCTGCGCTGAAGGCTGAGTCCGTCATCGCGACCATCGCGCAGACCGCTCTCCCAGTGACGGTCGTGGTCGAATGCGCCAATCCCGATATGGCCGATCGGCTGATGAACTATCTGGCTGACGTGCAGATGGAACGCCTGTTGGCCGAGGCTGCCTGAGGCTGCCCAGGACACGCGTCAAACCCGGCTGGGTCTGTTAGAGAAGCGCTCTCGCCCCTTGGCGCATCCGAGGTGTTCGCGATGCCAGACGACGCGACAATGGGCGAGCGTGCGGTGACAAGTGCGGGATGAGCCAGTTCCTCAACCCGAACTCGTGACGCCTCGGCCGGGTGGCCGCGCGAGAGTCGGCGCAGCAGGGAACAGGAACCGCACGCGCCGGCTCATGGCCTCAGTACGGTTTCAGCCAGAGCCCTGGCTGGCCTCTGCCTTAGAGACAGGCGAGTCCCATGGAACCTGACGACCAGATCGCAGATGAGGAGATCCGCGCGCGGGCCCACGACATCTGGGACCGACATCATCAGCCTGAAGGTTACGATCTGCAATTCTGGCTCATGGCCGAGCGCGAGCTTAGGGCTGAGCGACGAGCGTCACAGGAAGGAAAACAGGTTGAGGCTCCTGATGGCGGCCGCCATTGACGGTGTCGCTCTCTAGGCATGTATTTGCGGTGCCGGGACGACGTCCGTCTAATAGGGGTTCGGCCACTCACGGGCGCGGGATCATGAGCCAAGGCATCGTTCCGCTTCGCAGGAGAGGTCAGGAGCAAGCCGCGCTAAATCGCGTCGAAGTCGCTGCGGTGAAGCTGCTCGTCAGCGGCCAAGCGACGAGCCTGCAGGCGGCACGGGCCGAGGTGATCCTCGCGGATCTGCGAGCGCAGCGGGACCAGATGACCGCGGTGCTCGCTGATATGCGTAACCGGGAACCGATCGGCGACCCTCGGCTCGATGAGGCCAATGCCAACCTCATCACCGCGATCAACTCCGGCCTCATACAGGTCGGCCTGTTCATCGCGCGCGCGCAGGCCTTCCTGGCGGAGACAGCTAAGCCGGTACCGAACCTACCCGAGTCACCCCGATAGCTACTGACAGATGCTTAGTGCCGATAGCGCTCGGCCAGCGCCATGAGCGATTGCGACAAATCCGTGAGGTTGGCTGAGGCGGTCTCGACCTGCCGGGTGCCGGCGGCGGTCTGCTGGCTGGCCTGGCGGATGTTCTGCAGGGCGCCCATCACCTGCTCGATGCCGAGCTGCTGCTGGTTGGTCGAGGCCACGATCTGCTGGAACGTCTGGACGTTCTCCTCGACCCGCGCGGTGATCTCC
>NZ_JAKSXX010000009.1 GCF_022829385.1 Methylobacterium sp. J-070
CGACGGGCGGGCCGACAGCGCCTAGGAGTTGGCCGCCTCTTGATTGGAGTACGCTTGCGTCAGGTTGGCCGCGCCGTTCTGCAGCACGTTAATCAGCTGCTTGGAGCAGTCCTGCCGGGTCTGAACCACCGACAGGCTCGAGCCCAGCGTGCTCGCCGCCGATTTGAGCTCGCTCCCGGCCGTGGTCAGCGTGGCCAGTGTCTTGTTCACGTCCGCCTTCAGCAGGAAGTTGCCCAGCCCTTTCGCGCTCGTCGAGCTGTTCGAGTTGGTGATCGCGCTGAGGCCGAGGCCGGTGGCGGTGGCTCAGAACCGGCAGGACTTCTCCAAGCAGCTGATCAACGTGCTGCAGACCGGCTCGGCCAACCTGACGAACGCCGACCTCAACCAAGAGGCGGCCAACTCCCAGGCGCTGTCGACCCGCCAGTCGATGGGCATCTCGGCGCTGTCGCTGGCCAACTCGGCCCAGCAGGGCGTCCTGCAGCTCCTGCGCTGATCGCAGCCGCATCTGACGACGCGGCCGGCCGGGGCGACCCGGCCGGCCGATTTTTTTCGTGTGCCGCCCCGGCCGGGATGGCAAGACGACCGCGGGGCCGGCCGCCGGCCGGGCCCAGGCCGTCCTCTGGAGGCCCGGGCCCGCCGGCGCCGCCGTGCCGATCGCGTGAGGCCGCAATGACCATCGTGACGACGATCGAGGATCTGCGGCGGGTCGCCAAGCGCCGCGTGCCGCGGATGTTCTACGATTATTGCGACTCCGGTTCGTGGACGGAATCCACCTACCGGGCGAACGAGGACGACTTCGCCGGGATCAAGCTGCGCCAGCGCGTGGCGGTGGACATGTCCGACCGCTCGCTGGCCACCACGATGGCCGGCCAGGCGGTGGCGATGCCGGTGGCGCTCGCGCCCACGGGCCTGACCGGGATGCAGCGTGCCGACGGCGAGATCCTGGCCGCGCGGGCCGCGGAGGCCGCAGGCGTGCCGTTCACGCTGTCCACGATGAGCATCTGCAGCATCGAGGACGTGGCCGAGCATGCCACCAAGCCGTTCTGGTTCCAGCTCTACTTCATGCGCGACCGCGCCTTCAACGAGCGGCTGATCGACCGCGCCCAGGCCGCGGGCTGCTCCGCGCTGGTCCTGACCCTGGATCTCCAGATCCTCGGCCAGCGGCACAAGGACATCCGCAACGGCCTGTCGGCACCCCCGCGCTTCACCGCCGCCACGGTCCTCGACCTGATGACCAAGCCGCGCTGGTGCTGGCACATGCTCCGGACCCGGCGGCGGACGTTCCGCAACATCGTCGGCCACGTCGAGGGCGTCGCCGACACCCGCTCGATCTCCGCCTGGACGGCGCAGCAATTCGACCCGCGCCTCGATTGGGACGACGTGCGCCGCATCCGCGACCGCTGGAAGGGCCCCCTGATCCTCAAGGGCGTCCTCGACGTCGAGGACGCGGTGCGGGCGGCCGAGACGGGGGCACAATCCCTCGTCGTGTCGAACCACGGCGGCCGGCAGCTCGACGGCGCCCCCTCGTCGATCGCGGTCCTGCCCGAGATCGCCGACGCGGTCGGCCACCGGATCGAGGTGCTGATGGACGGCGGCATCCGCTCCGGCCAGGACGTGCTGAAGGCGGTGGCCCTGGGCGCCAAGGGCGTGTTCGTCGGCCGCCCGTTCCTCTACGGCCTCGGCGCCTACGGCGGGCCCGGCGTGACGCTGTGCCTCGATATCATCCGCCGGGAACTCGACATGACGATGGCCCTGTGCGGCCGCCGCGACATCCGGGACGTCGACCGGTCGATCCTCCGGGCGCCGCCGCTCAGTAACCATCCGGGCTGGTGAGCGGCGCGCACGAAGTCGATGTCCCCGTCATCCACAGCGGAGACGAAACGACGCGCGTTGCCGACCTGTTCTCAGACGTTGGATGGAGCGGCAAGCTGAGACCGGTCAGGAGCGCGTGCAGGTGGACGGAATGCCCGAGACGAGAAGCTTCGGTCCCGCCGAGCGGGCGGCGGTGCTGGAGCGGCAGCGGACGCTGAAGATGGCGCGGTCCGCCCACGCCTACGTGCGGGGCAACACCGTGACGTTCTACGAATGGCTGGACGGACTGGCGCGCGGCACCCTGCCGGAGGGCCCCCCGGTCTGGATCTGCGGCGACTGCCACCTCGGCAATCTCGGGCCGCTCGCCGACGCCGACGGGCGCATCGACATCCAGATCCGCGACCTCGACCAGACCGTCGTGGGCAACCCTGCGCACGACCTCATCCGGCTCGGCCTGTCGCTCGCCAGCGCGGCCCGCGGCTCGGATCTGCCGGGCATCGTCACCGCCCGGATGCTGGAGGAGATGGTCCGCGGCTACGCGCTGGGGCTGGCGGGCCCCGGGCGGGACGCGGCGCCCCCGGAGCCCGACGCCGTCCGCACCGTCCGGCGTCGGGCGCTGGGCCGGCGCTGGAAGCACCTCGCCCGCGAGCGCCTGAAGGACGTCGAGCCCTCCATCCCGCTCGGGCGCAAGTTCTGGGCGCTCGCGGACGCGGAGCGGGCCGCCCTCGACGACCTCTTCCGCCAGGAGGCGGTGCGCCGGCTCATCCTGAAGCTGAATGCCCGCGACGACGCGTCGGAGGTCAGCCTGGTCGATGCCGCCTACTGGATGAAGGGCTGCAGCTCCCTGGGCTTCCTGCGCTACGCCACCCTGGTGCGCATCGTCGAGGCCGAGGGCCGGCGCAGCTTCGCGCTGGTCGACCTGAAGGAGGCGGTCGAGCCCGCGGCCCCGGCCGCGCCGGACGCCGACATGCCCGCGGACGCGGCCGAGCGGGTCGTGGCCGGCGCGCGGGCGCTGGCGCCGAACCTGGGCGAGCGCATGCTGCCGGTGCGCCTCCTCGGTAAGCCCGTCGTGGTCCGCGAACTCGCCCCGCAGGATCTCAAGCTCGACGTCGACCAGTTCAGCCGCAGCGAGGCGGTGCGGGCGGCCCACTACCTCGCCTTCGTGGTCGGAAAGGCCCACGGTCGGCAGATGGACGCGGCGGCGCGCCGGGACTGGCACGCCGAGATCCTGGCGGAGTCCGGGGGGGCGGAGGCGCCGTCGTGGCTGTGGTCGAGCGTGGTCGAGCTCGCCGGCCGGCACGAGGTCGGCTACCTGCGGCATTGCCGCCTCTACGCCGACCGGGACGCCGCCTGAGCGGCGGGCGGCGGGCCGACCCCCCGCGACCGGGGGGCCGGCTCTCCGTCTATGGTCCGGCCTACTTGCTCCTGCCGCCCTTCTTGCCCAGCTCGGCCTGCGCGGCGGAGGATTTGCGCGGGTTCGCCTTGCCCGCGCGGCTCGCCTTGGCGTTGGCCTTCTTGGCGGCCGTGCTGCCGTTGCCCTTCTTCTCCGTCATGATCGCCTCTCCTCGAAGATGGCGGTGAAGCCCGCGGGGCTGCGCGGCGTTCCCCGGGATCGCGGCTTTCCGGTGGACAACCGCGCCGGCGGCGGCCCGCCCGTCCGCTGGCGACGCCACGCTCTATTGCAGGCCGACGGTGACGAACTTCCCGTTCTCGTCGAGCTGCGTCCCCCAGATCATGTGCGACGCCTGATGCTCGCTCGGACCGAACTTCAGCGCGGTCCCGAGCCCCAGATCGAAGGTGCCGAGCCCCTCGAGGGCGTCGGCGAGGCGATCGCCGTCGATCTTCGCGCCCGGCGCGGCGGCGATCCGCCGGACGGCCTCGATGACGATCTTCGCGTCGAGGTAGCCCTCGAGGGATACGTAGTCCGGCCGCTCGCCGGGGAAGGACTTCGCCAACGACGCCTTGAACTCGAGGACGGCCTTCGAGTAGCCGGCCACCGCGGGGACCACCTGGGTGACCAGGACGCCGGCGCCGACACCGTGCCCGACCAGGGCGAGTTCCTCCGCCAGGGCGGTGGCGCCGACCGCGGAGACGTCGGTGTAGATCATCCGCGGGTGCAGCGGCTGGGTCAGCTTCATG
>NZ_JAKSXX010000011.1 GCF_022829385.1 Methylobacterium sp. J-070
GTCGCGCCGTTCTCGGGTGCGAACAAGGAGTTCGGTCATCAGCTCGCGATCGGCATCGAGTCGGCGTTCAATGCGGTGAACGAGGCCGGGGGGATCGGTGCCTATCGCCTCAAGCTCGTCACCGCCGACGACGGATACGAGCCGTCCCGGACGCCGGATCTCGTCAGGCGCATGGTGGAGCGGGACGGCGTCGTGGGCTTCGTGGGGAATTTCGGCACCCCCACCGCGGCCGCGGTGCTGCCCTGGGTACTCGAACACAGGCTCCTCTTCTTCGGCGCCTATACGGGCTCGGAGCTCGTCCGTGCCGTGCCGCCGGACCGCTACGTCTTCAACTATCGGCCGAGCTACGCCGAGGAGACCGAGGCCGTCGTCCGCTACCTCGTGACCGTGCGCGGGCTGAAGCCGCGCGAGATCGCGGTGTTCGCGCAGGACGACCCGTTCGGCGAGGCCGGTTATGCCGGGGTGGTGAAGGCGCTGCGCACGCTCGAGGGGCGCTACGAGCCGCCGCCCCAGAAGCTCACCTACAAGCGCAACACGATCGACGTGGCCGGCGCCGTGGCCGCCCTGCGCGCGCGCAAGGTCCCGCCGAAGGCGATCGTCATGGTGGCGCTCTATCGCGCGGCGGCCGAGTTCATGAAGCTGACCCAGCCGCTGCACCCGCGGATGATCTACACCGACGTCTCCGCGGTCGGCGCCACCGCCCTGGCGGAGGAACTCGCCCTGGTCGGGCACGGTGTCGGCGCCGGCGTCCTGGTCACCCAGGTGGTCCCCGC
>NZ_JAKSXX010000013.1 GCF_022829385.1 Methylobacterium sp. J-070
GGCCGGCGAGGACGAGCGCCGGTACGCGGTGTTCACCGTCTCGGCCGACTACATGCAGGACGAGACCTGGTTCCGGCCGCTCTACGCCGAGATCGCGAACGGCGGCCTCGCCGCCATGCTGTACGACATGCTGGCTCACGACCTCGGCGACTGGCACCCGCGCCGGATCCCGAAGACCGCCGGCCCCCTCGAGCAGCAGAGCCAAAGCCTCCGGCCAGAGGACCAGTGGTGGGTCGAGCTGCTGCAATCCAGCCAGCTCTGGTGCTGCGACGACCGCAGGCCGAACTGCGCCGTCTCGAACGGCTACGAGGAGGAGGTCGACAACGGGTTCGGCGGGAAGAAGGTCATCCGCCACAAGGGGCTCTACGATCAGGCCCGCGAGATCTCGCCGCGGATGAAGCTCTGGAGAAACCATCTTCTCGGCGACATTCTAAAGAAGCACGGATGCTCAAACACCAAGAAGGTGTTGCGCCGCCGCGGCTGGGAGTTCCCGCCCCTGGTGCAACTCCGGGCGGAATGGGAGCGACGGTTCCCAGGATGGAAGTGGAACGATCCGGATCTGTCGGAAAGGCAGGCGGAGGACTGAAATGTTCCGCTCTGATCCGCATCGAGCCGGGACCGATCCGGTACAACTCATTGATTTTATGGGGGTTGTTCCGCTGTTCCGCTTGTGCCGCTTTGGACGCGTACTCTCCCGGAAAAATTGCGCGGCCAGCCGCGGGCGCCGCGGGGGCGCTAAGATTTCCTCTTACCTTTTAAAGCGGAACAAGTGGAACAGTGGAACAAGGCAACCGGATCAGTCGCTTAGCGCGTTCCGGACCGTTCCAGCATGTTCCGCTCTCGCGGCCCCCACAGGGCGCGGAGGGTGCCGGCCGTGATCCCCGCCGCCGATGCCTGGGGCCTGTTCCACCCCGACCTCGACCTGGCCGAGCACGCCGTTCACTTGGAGGCGAGCCGCCCCATCCACCGGACGACGAGGGCGGCGAGCACATACCAGGCGCCAGGGTGTAGCACCGCCACAATGTTCTGGATGAGCGGATCGCCCGGGTCAGCCGGCAGGCTCAA
>NZ_JAKSXX010000023.1 GCF_022829385.1 Methylobacterium sp. J-070
GACGATCGGCGCGGCCCTGTCGGAGCCGCGCGACGCCATCGAGGACATCATCGAGCCCTACCTGATCCAGCGCGGCTTCGTGCAGCGCACCCCCCGCGGCCGCGTCCTCACCCGGCACGCCTACGACCACCTCGGAATCGCACGACCCAGACGCGAGACCGGCGGCCAGACCGGCTTCTTCGATGACGGCCAGGACTGACGCCGACGCATCACCGTATGTGCGTGCCACGGGCCTGCATTTCGCCTTTGGAATGGCAGGTCCCCGACGATCGGGAGGCGTCGGCGCGGTCGCTGCGCGGCTCGTCATCGGCAAGTCTCTGCGGAGACGCGCGTTTCCGGCTTCGCTGGGGGCAGTATGGTCGAGCTTGCCGGCCGGCGCGGAGGCTATTTTGCCGACGTCTCGATAGGCCGAAGATGGAACAGCCGGGAAATCGATCGGTTGTGGACCCGACCGCGCCCCGTTCCGGTGGCGCCGCCAAGGCTGTCGTCTGCAAGGCCCACCGCTCGGTTCGCCACAGGTCTTCAAGCCGTCAAGAACACTATCAGGGATACACTTCAGCCATGAAGAAGATTTCGCTCGCCGTCCTCGGCCTGTCCGCCGCCGTCCTGGCCGCGCCGGCCTTCGCGCAGGACGCGCTGCCGATCCGGGTGCTCCCCTTCGCCCAGCAGGACGATGCCGGCGCCGCCACGACCGAGACGCCGGCCTTCCGCGCCGAGGCCCTGCGCTCCGACGCCGCCAGCATCGAGGCGAGCCGGATCGCCCTGGAGCGGTCGCGCAACCCGAACGTCCGCAACTACGCCCACCGCGTCCTCGTCGAGCGCAAGGCGACCACGGATGCGCTGCTGCCCCCGAACACCTCGCTGTCGCGTAACGGCTCGGTCGTGTCGGACAACCAGGGCATCCGCACCGATCTGAGCAACCCGGTCGGCCTCGTCCTGGCGCCGGTGACGGTGGCGGCCAACATCGGCACCAGCATCGTGGGCGGTGCCCTCGGCGCTGTCGGCATCATCGACAACAGCCCCGCCGAGCCCGGCCGCCGGGTCGCACTGGGCGAGCGTGGCCAGGCGCGTCTCGCGCAGCTCCAGGCGGCGCCGAACGGCCGCAGCTTCGACCGCACCTTCGTCGCCCAGCAGGCACGGTCCGACGCCCGGACCCTTGCGCTCTACGATTCCTACGCGAAGGCCGGCGACAGCGCCCAGGGTCGTCAGTTCGCCGCCGAGGCCCTGCCCTACATCGCCGACGAGCACGCCCACTCGGCGAGCCTGGCGGCCCGCATCGGCGGCTGATTTCGGCACCGGTCGGTCGATACGCGAGGGCCGCCCCCTAGGGGCGGCCCTCTTCGTATTGCACCGGCTCCGGGCGAGCCGCTAAGGATCCCCATGATCACCAAGGAGCCCGCCAGCGAGGGTCCGGACCCGGATGGCACCCCGTCCCACCGGCTCTCAGTCCGCGTCTACTACGAGGACACGGACTTTTCGGGCTTCGTGTACCACGCGAGCTATCTGCGGTTCCTGGAGCGCGGCCGCACCGAGATGCTGCGCGACCTCGCCGGAAATCAGTCCGCCCTGCACCGCGACGCCCAAGGGCTCGTCTTCGTGGTGCGGCGGATGAGCCTCGAATTCCTGACGCCGGCCCGGATGGACGACCTGCTGACCGTCGTCACCCGCACGCGGGAGCTGCGGGGTGCCTCGATGCAGCTGATCCAGCACGTCTGCCGCGGCGACGAACGGCTCGTCGCCGCAGAGGTGACGGTGGCCTGCGTGCGCGAGGGCCGGGCGGTCCGCCTGCCCGAGGCCCTGCGGCGGCAGCTCACCGCGTTGGCGGGCGCCTAGACGCTCAGCCCGTGCGCGCGGGATCGGCCTCGCGCAGCAGCCGGGCGAAGGCGTGGGCGACGGTCATCGCGTCGTACTCGATCGACACGAGCTGGAAGCCCATCGCCACCATTTCGCGCGCCCGTGCCGGCGACGGCGCGAACGCACAGGGCAGCTTGCCCGCCGCCAGCGTCTTGCGGACGATCTCGGCGAGCGCCGCCGTGACCGCCGATCCGAGCGGGTCCATGGCCGCTCCCTGGGACAGGGCGATCGACAGGTCGGCGGGACCGACCAGGATGCCGTCGATGCCCGGGACCGCCAGGATCGCCTCCAGCGCGGCGATCGACTCCGCGGTCTCGCACATCGCGATGGTCAGCGCGCGGGCGTTGCCGACCGCCAGATATTCCGACGCGTCCCGGAGACCGGAGAGCAGGATCGCCCGGTCCGGCCCCCAGCTCCGCTGCCCGACGGGCGGGAACTTGGCGGCGTCGGCGAGCGCCTGCGCCTGGGCGACGGTGTTGATCATCGGCGCCACGATCCCGGCCGCGCCCGCATCCAGCATCCGAGACACCATGGCGACATCGCCCACCGGCACCCGCACGAGGGCGGCCTTGCCGGCCAGAGCCACCTCGGTGATCGCCGCGCAGCTGGACCTGTAATCGTAGGCGCCGTGCTGCTGATCGAGGAGCACGGCATCGAAGCCCGCGCGGGCCAGCGCACCCGCCATCGCCGGGTCGGCGATCACCGACCAGCCGAGGAACCGGGCCGGGCCGGTGGGCAGAAGCTCGTGAAGGCTGGGAACGGGAAGTGTCATGCGCTTCCTGTGCGGGTCTCGGGTTGCGTGCGACTCGCCGCCGCGGTGACGACCATAGAGGCCGCGGTTTCCGAAGGTCCAGCCCGGATCCGCGCGGCCGAAGCCCAGGATCGACCGGATCGAAACCGATCCTTAACCCTGCCGCGCCCTTAACGGAGTCGATGCGGCCGCGGCACGCGGGGGCCGCGGGCGGCCCATACTTTCGACAGATTCGCGGGCGACAGCATTGATATCGCTCACGGATCCGGCGGACGCGGGCGTCGCCCGGCGCATCGCGATCCGGAGCAGGAGACCTCGACGGATGAACCCAGCCGACGCGATGCAGGCCGCGCCTGTCGCCGACATGACGCTGCTCGGTCTGTTCCTTCAGGCCCACTTCGTCGTCAAGATCGTGATGATCGGGCTGCTCAGCGCCTCGATCTGGTGCTGGTCGATCATCGTCGACAAGACGCTGCTGTTCCGCCGCACCAAGGCCGAGATGGACGCGTTCGAGGACGCGTTCTGGTCCGGCCGCTCCCTGGAGGAGCTGTTCCGCTCGTTCAACGACCGGCCGGCCACCGGCCTCGCCGCCGTGTTCGTCGCCGCCATGCGGGAATGGAAGCGCTCGTTCGAGGGCTCCGGCCGCCAGATCCAGTCGCTGTCGCAGCGGATCGAAAAACAGCTCGACGTCACGATCCACCGGGAGGTGGAGCGTCTGGAATCCCGCCTGCTGTTCCTCGCCTCGATCGGCTCGGCCGGCCCGTATATCGGCCTGTTCGGCACGGTCTGGGGCATCATGACCGCCTTCACGTCGATCGCCGCCTCGAAGAACACGTCGCTGGCCGTCGTGGCTCCCGGCATCGCCGAGGCCCTGTTCGCCACCGCCATCGGCCTGTTCGCGGCGATCCCGGCCGTGCTCGCCTACAACAAGCTCCAGGCGGAGGTGACCAAGGCGCAGTCGCGCCTGGAGGGCTTCGCCGACGAGTTCTCCGCCATCCTCTCCCGCCAGATCGACGAGCGGCTGCCGCTGGCCGCCTGAGGCAGATCCGCCGGACACCGAGCGAGAGGAACGCGATTCATGGGCATGGCAGCGGGCGCATCGCAGGGCGGGAAGCGCCGTCGGCGTCGGAGCCGCCGCGGCGGCCCCATCAACGAGATCAACATGACGCCGTTCATCGACGTCGTGCTGGTCCTCCTGATCATCTTCATGGTGGCGGCGCCGATGATGACCGTGGGCGTGCCCCTGGACCTGCCGCAGTCGAAGGCCTCCCCGCTCAATTCCGACGTGAAGCCGATCACCCTGTCGATCCGCCAGACCGGGCAGGTCTTCCTCGGCGAGGACGAACTCACCGACGAGATGATCGTGCCGAAGCTCACCGAGACCGCCAAGACCGGCACCGAGGAGCGCGTGTTCGTGCGCGGCGACAAGCGCGTCGACTACGGCCGCGTGGCGCAGGTGATGGCGATCGTCACCGGCGGCGGCTTCAAGAAGGTGGCGCTCGTCACCGAGCCCGAGCATCAGTAGGGCCGCCCCGTGGAGTTCCGCTTCGACCATAAGGAACCGGGTGTCTGGATCTCCGCCGGCACCCACGTCGCGCTCCTGGCGCTGGCGCTGTTCAGCATCGCGGCCCCGGCCCTGCCCGAAGCGCAGGAGGGCGTGCCCGTCGAGGTGATCACCGAGAACCAGTTCTCCGAGATCACCAAGGGCGAGCGTCAGGCCGACAAGCCGATGCCGAATCCGACATCCCGCGCCGACCGCCAGGCCGAGAAGGTCGAGGATCGCGAGCCCGAGAACGCCAAGACCGACGCACCGACCGCGCCCACACGCACCGCCGAGATGAAGCTCGCCAACGCGGAGGAGATGCCGCTGCGCGGCGAACCGGACCCGCAGGAGACGGCCAAGGCCGCCAAGGCGGCGCAGGAGAAGCGCGACGCCGAGAAGGCGGCCGAGAAAGCCGCCGAGAAGGCCGCCAAGGCGACGGCCGAGAAGGCTGCGGCCGAGAAGGCGACCAAGGCCGAAGCGAAAGCCAAGGCCGAAGCGGCCGCCGCCAAGGCGGAGGCGGAGAAACGCGAGCAGCTTGTGAAATTGATCGAGAAGCAGGAGGCCGAGGCCGAAGCCGCGCAGAAGGCCGCGGCCGCCAAGGCCAAGGCTGAGGCAGCCAAGGAAGCGGCCAAAAAGGCCGCAGACGCCAAGGCCAAGGCCGAGGCGGAAGCCGAACGCCAGAAGGACCTCGCCGAAGCGAAGGCCGAGGCCGAGCGCGAGAAGCAGGAGGCGGCCGCCAAGGCCAAGGCCGAAGCCGCCAAGGCAGAGGCGGCCGCGAAGGCGGATGCCGCCGCCAAGGCGAAGGCCAAGGCGATGGCGGACGCGAAGGCCAAGGCCGACGCGGAGGCCAAGGCGCGCAAGCAGGCCGAGCTGGCCGACAAGTTCAACGCGGGCGACATCCGCTCGATGCTCGCCTCGAAGGTGCCGTCGCAATCGACCGGCGCCACCGGACACACGGTGCAGAAGGTGGCGGCCCTCGGCGCCGCGACCGGTACGGCGCAGCGCCTGTCGCCGTCGCTCCGCGACGCCCTGGTCGGCCTGCTCCAGCAGCAGATCGAGCGCTGCTATTCGGCGCCCCCCGGGGCGGCCCAGGGCGTGGTCCTGCCGGTGCTCGACATCCGCCTGAACCCGAACGGCTCGCTCAGCACCGAGCCGCGGATCATGCGCGGCGGTGCGAGCGCGGTGGATCAGTCGATCGCGCAGGCCGCGCTCCGGGCGGTCCGCCGGTGTGCGCCGTACAACATTCCGGCCACCTACGCGCCGTACTACAACGACTGGAAGGCCATCAACGCGGAGTTCGAGTTCACGGCGACCTGAGGCTCCGTCTCCCGCGCCCGCCCTCGACCGCCGACCTGTCTGACCGTCACCCGGATCTGAACGATGCAGAACGTCTCATCCGTCGGGCGTCTCCCGACGTCCCTCCCCGCGCGCCTGATCGCGCTGTTCGTCGTGCTGACGGCGTTCCTGGCCGGCCCGGCGCAGGCCCAGCTGCAGCTGCGCATCGGCGGCGGCAACTTCCAGCCGATGCCGATCGCGATCGCCGATTTCGGCGGCGACCCCAGCCTGGGGGGCCTCGTGTCCGGCGTCGTGACCAACAACCTGCGCCGGTCCGGCTATTTCACGCCCCTCGACCACGCCCGTTTCCCCGAGCAGCCGAACTTCGACGCCGCGCCGAACTTCGAGAAGTGGCGCGCCACCGGCATCCAGGGGCTCGTCACCGGCCGCGTTGTCCGCGACGGCGGCCGGCTCAAGGTCGAGTTCCGGCTCTGGGACGTCACGTCCGGCCAGCAGATGACCGGCCAGCAATACGGCACCGACGCCGCCAATGCCCGGCGCACCGGCCACCTGATCTCCGACGCCGTCTACACCAAGATCACCGGCCTCGGACCCTGGTTCGACAGCCGCATCGCCTTCGTGGACGAGACCGGCCCGAAGGAGAACCGCCGCAAGCGCCTGATGGTCATGGACCAGGACGGCGCCAACGTCCGGGCGATCACCAGCGGTGAGATGTCGATCGTGGCGCCGCGCTACTCGCCGGCCACCCAGGACATCGCCTTCATGGCGCAAGCCACCGGCCACCAGCCGCGAGTCCAGGTCATCAACCTGGAGACCGGGTCGCGACAGGCGCTCGGCAACGTCGATTCCATGAGCGCCAGCCCGCGCTTCTCGCCGGACGGCCGCAAGCTCGTCATGAGCGTGCAGCAGGGCGGCAACGCCGACATCGTCACGATGGACATCGCCTCGAAGGCGCAGCATTCGATCACCAACGGCATGGCGATCGACACCTCGCCGACCTACTCGCCGGACGGCGCACAGATCGCCTTCGAGTCGGACCGCGGCGGCTCTCAGCAGGTCTACGTGATGGGCGCGGACGGCTCGAACCCGCACCGCATCACCTTCGGCGCCGGCTCGGCCTCGCAGCCGGCCTTCTCGCCCCGCGGCGACCTGATCGCCTATACGCGCCAGCGCAACGGCGGCTTCGCCATCTGCGTGTCGAAGCCCGACGGCACCGGCGAGCGCGTCCTCACCGAAGGCTTCCACAACGAGGGGCCGACCTTCGCGCCGAACGGTCAATACGTACTGTTCTTCCGCGACCCCGGCGGCCAGGGCGGCGGCAAGCTGTTCATGGTCGACATCACCGGCCGCGTGGAGCAGCCGGTCTCCACGCCCGCCTACGCCTCCGATCCGACCTGGTCGCCGCTGCTCGCGGGCCGCTGAGGGCGGCGCGCGGCCGCGACGTCGCTTCTGAAGGCGCACGATCGGGCGGTGATGCCGAGCAGGTCGCCGCGCTCCGCCTGCGCGGACCGCGGCGGCGAAGCGATCGACAGGCGGCATGGCGGACCGCGACGCCATGCGGGCGCGCGCGCATCATCCGGGGTGCGCGTCCGAGCCGTTCACCCCTGCACCAACAACCGGTCGCGATCCCGCAGCGCCGGGAACAGGCGGCCCCAGAGCAGCGCGATCACCACCGTCGCGGCGCCCCCCGCCACGACGGCCGGCACCGCCCCGACGGCGGCGGCGAGCAGGCCGGATTCGAACTCGCCGAGTTCGTTGGACGCCCCGATGAACACCGTGTTCACCGCCGAGACCCGGCCGCGCATCGCGTCCGGCGTCTCGCCCTGCACGAAGGTCTGGCGCACGTAGACCGAGATCATGTCGGCGGCGCCCGTGACGAACAGGCAGGCCATCGACAGCGGCAGCGAGGTCGAGAGGCCGAAGGCGACCGTGGCGGCGCCGAACAGGGCGGCGGCCCGGAGCATGCGCAAGCCCGCGTAGCGCCTGAGGGGGCGGTTCGCCAGCAGCACCGCCATGGCGACCGCCCCGAAGGCCGGCATGCTCCGGAGGGCGCCGAGGCCGAGGGGGCCGACATGCAGCACCTCGGCGGCGTAGATCGGCAGGAGGGCCGTGGCTCCCCCGAGCAGGACCGTGAACAGATCGAGGCTGATCGCGCCGAGCACCACCGGCTGCGCGCGGATATAGGCGATGCCGGCCGACAGCGCCGCCCAGGTGATCGGCGGGCGTTCGCCCGCGGCTGCCGGTCGAAAGCGGATCAGCGCCGTCAGGAGGCTCGCCAGGGCGAAGCTTCCGCCGGCCCCGCCGAACACCACGGCGGGGCCGAGGGCGTAAAGGAAGCCGCCCAGCGCCGGACCCATCACGGACGCGCTCTGCCAGAGCGAGGCGTTCCACGCGATGGCCGAGCTGAACTGCGGGCCGGGCACCAGGGTCGGCAGCAGGGCCTGCAGCGCCGGGTTGGCGAAGGCCCGGGCCGTACCGACCACCACCACCAGGGCGTAGATCGGCCAGACGGATTGCAGGCCCGCCAGCGCGTAGGCGAGGAGGCCGAAGCTCGCCGCACTCTGCAGCGCGAAGGCCGCCGCGCCGACGAGCCGGCGATCATAGGCGTCCGCCACGTGGCCGGTGATCAGCGCGCAGATCACGGCGGGCAGGAAGCCGGCCAGGCCGACGAGGCCCAGAGCCAGGGCGGAATGGGTCAGGTCGTAGACGAACCAGCCGATCGCCACCGCCTGCATCTGATAGGCCAGGCCCGTCAGAAAGCGGGCGGACCCGAACAGGCGAAAATCGCCGATGCGGAAGACGGCCCAGCCGGAACGATCATGTGCGGACATCGGTCCCTGCTGCGCAACGCCGGACCAAGAATCAAGCCCGCCGGCTCGTCAGCGCTCCGCGATCGCCGGGTCCGGGCCAGCGGGCGGGGGCCGGAGGCGATCCGCCTCAGTTCAGCGCCGCCCCGGGTCTGCGCGGCGCCGTCGCCGGGCCTGCCGGCGGCGGCGGCTCCGACTGGCGGAGCGGTCGCGCGGCGAGGTTGAGCGGGAAGGTGCAGGTCACGCAGGTCCCGCTGCCGGGCGCCGTATCGAGCCGGACCCGACCGCCGTGCAGCTCGACGAAGGAGCGCACGATCGAAAGGCCGAGACCGACGCCCCGGTGCCGCGTGCCGAGGGTGTGGCTCTCGAAGCGGTTGAAGACCGAATCGGCGATCTCCGGCGGCATCCCCCGGCCGTGATCGCGCACGCTCAGCAGGAGCTCCTGCTCGGTGCGCCGGGCATGGACCTCCACCCGCTGCCCGGCATCCGAGAAGCCGACGGCGTTCGACAGCAGGTTGAACAGGATCTGGCGGACGCGCTTTCCGTCGGCGTGGACGCCGCCGATGTCGTCGGGCACGTCGAGCGCCAGGGTGATGTTCGACTCCGCCAGCCGGTCCGCGATCCCGCGCACGGCCGCCTCGATGGTGGCCTGCACGTCGACCTCCTCCCGCTGAAGTTCCAGCGAGCCGGCGTCGATCGAGGCGAGATCGAGGATGTCGTTGATGATGACGAGAAGCGCCGCCGAGGAGCGCATGATGTGGTCCGAATACTCGCGCTGGCGCTCGTTGAGCGCTCCGACGGTCTCGTCGCCCAGGAGCTGGGTGAAGCCGATGATGTTCGTGAGCGGCGAGCGCAGCTCGTAGGAGACGTGATGCACGAAGGTGTCGCGCAGCTGCGCCGCCTTCTCCAGGGCGTCGTTCTTCTCGGTAAGCGCCCGCTCGACGTTCACGCTGTCGGTGATGTCGATGAGGGTGAGGAGCGTAGCGCCTTCGGGAAGCGGCTGCGTGGCGCAGTCGAGGACGGTGCCGTCCACCACCTCCAGCCGGCACGACCGGGCCGTCCTGGATTCCAGCCCGACGACGGCATCCCGGATGTCGATCCACGATTCCTCGGCCGGGGCCAGGGCCCGGCAGGATTCGATGACGGCGTCCACGTGCGGGCGCTCCTCGACGCGTTCGGGATCGAGCCGCCACACGGTGCAGAAGGCGCGGTTCGCCAGGGTGAGCCGGCCGTCGGCCCCGAAGACCGCCACGGGCTCGGCCAGGGTATCGAGCGTCTCGGCCTGCAGGCGGCGCAGGGCGTTGTACCGGGACTCGGCGTTGAGGTGGTCGGAGACGTCGTCGAACAGGTAGGTCAGGCCGCCCTGCGGGTTCGGGTCGGCGACCACGCGCAGCGTCCGGCCGTCGGGCAGATACCACCAGGTCTGATTCGCCTCCGCGGCGCGGTAGGCGGCGAGCACGCCGTGCTTCCAGCCCCGGAAATCCGCGTGCTCCTCGAGCTTCCGCTCCGAGCGCAGGTGATCGAGGATCTCGCCGTCGGAGGGGCGGCTGTCGAGGAAGGCCTGATCGAGGTCCCAGAGCTGGCGATAGGCCGCGTTGTGGAAGATCAGCCGCTGCGAGACGTCGAACATCGCCACCGCGGTGGGCAGCTGGTCGAGGGTCCGGACGTTCGCATTCATCTGCCGCTGGAGGTCGGCGCGCACGCTCTCCAGCTCCGACACGTCGATCGCGATCCCGACCCGGCCGTTGTCGAGGCTCGTCTCGAACACGTCGAGCATGCGCCGGCTGCCGGCCACGATGGCCGAGAGCCGCGGGACGCCGCGGGTCAGGCCGGCGGACCGGGCCGCCTCCTCGCGGGCGATGGTTTCCCGGGCCGGCCGGTCGAACAGCTCCACGCCGGCATCCAGGGCCGCCTCGCGGCTCTGCGCCTCCACGGCGGCCGCGTAGGCGGCGTTGACCCAGCTCAGGCTGCCCTCGCGGGTGCGCCGCCAGACCGGCTGCGGGATCGCGTCGAGGAGGCCCGAGAGGGCCGAGAGACCCCGGCGGGTCTCGTCCAGGGTGGCACGCAGGTCGGCGATCTCACACCGCTCCTGGCTGGTCTCGCGCAGCCGCAAAAGCGCCCGTCCGGCCACCGCCTGTCCGTGGGCCTCGATGCTGCGGCCGGTCTGCGAGGTGAGACTCAGCGCGAAGCCGGTTCCGCGCGCCCGCAACGTGTCGACGGCGGCCTCGACCGCGGCGGCGTCGGCGGCGATCAGCCAGGTGCCGAAGGCAAGCACGCGGCGCGCGTAGCCGGAGGTCGGCCGCTCGCCGTGGATCGCGAGGCTGATGTCGCCTTCGACGACGGGCTCGCTGCGCCGGTCCCAGGTGACGATGATCTGGCGCTCGGCATTGAGCAGCATCTCGGCGCGGTCGTGGGCGCCGCGCAGGACGTCGAGGGCCGCGACCAGTTCGCGCTCGCGGCGGGTCCAGCGCCCGCGCTCGTAGAGATGGAGGAGCGACAGGATCACCGCGAAGACGACGAGGCCGCCGAAGACCGCGAGGGCCGCCACGCTGTGGATCTCGCGGGCCGGGTGCGCCGCCGCCGCATCGGGCAGCTCGGCCAGCGCGGCACTCGCTATCGTCAGGGCGAGAACGCCCACGCCGATCCGAACGTGTGTCGTACGACCGACACCCATGGCTTGTCCCGCCCCCGGCCCATCGACGGCGATGCGAGGCGCGCGTCATCGCGCTGCGCATCACGCACCGTCCCCGCGGCGAGTCTCGCGAACCGCCGCAGTCCCATCGATCAAAGATTCGCCCACACTCTAACGTGTGGCGGAATCCGGTCGGAAGGGGAACGAAGCGTGGCCTTACGTCCGCGGCGCATAATCGCTCGTTAACGACACACAGAAGACACAGTCCAACCCCGCAGCGGCGTCTTGACAAACGAAGAGGCCCGGCGCAGCGCGCCGGGCCTCGGATGTCATCCTGAATGCGGGCCTCGGGTCTCGCCCGAACCGCCTCAGTAGCGGTAGTGCTCGGACTTGAACGGACCGGATTCGGAAACGCCGATATAGGCGGCCTGGTCGGGGCGCAGCTTCGAGAGCTTCACGCCGATCTTCTCCAGGTGCAGGGCCGCGACCTTCTCGTCGAGGGTCTTGGGCAGGGTGTAGACCTGCTTCTGGTACTTCGACGTGTTGGTCCAGAGCTCGATCTGCGCCAGCGTCTGGTTGGTGAACGAGGCCGACATCACGAACGACGGGTGACCCGTCGCGTTGCCGAGGTTCACCAGACGCCCCTCCGACAGGAGGATGATGCGGTGACCGTCCGCGAAGGTGATCTCGTCCACCTGCGGCTTGATGTTGGACCACTTGAGGTTCTTCAGGCCGGCGACCTGAATCTCGTTGTCGAAGTGGCCGATGTTGCACACGATCGCCCGGTCCTTCATGGCCCGCATGTGATCGATGGTGATGATGTCCTTGTTGCCCGTGGCGGTGACGAAGATGTCGGCGCGCGGCGCGGCATCCTCCATGGTCACGACCTCGTAGCCCTCCATGGCGGCCTGGAGCGCGCAGATCGGATCGATCTCCGAGACCAGCACGCGGCAGCCGGCGTTGCGCAGCGACGCGGCCGAGCCCTTGCCGACGTCGCCGAAGCCCGCCACCATGGCGACCTTGCCGGCCATCATCACGTCGGTGCCGCGGCGGATGCCGTCGACCAGCGACTCCTTGCAGCCGTAGAGGTTGTCGAACTTCGACTTGGTGACCGAGTCGTTCACGTTGATCGCCGGGAAGAGCAGCTTGCCCTCCTTGGCGAGCACGTAGAGGCGGTGCACGCCCGTGGTGGTCTCCTCAGAGACGCCCTTGATGCTGTCGGCGAGGCCGGCGAACCAGCCCTTCGGCTTCTCGGCGAGCTTCTTCTTGAGCAGCGCGAAGAAGACCTCCTCCTCCTCGCTCTCGGGCTTGTCGAGGAAGGCGGTGTCGCCGCGCTCGGCGCGCAGGCCGAGATGGACGAACATGGTGGCGTCGCCGCCGTCGTCGAGGATCATGTTCGGCATGCCGCCGTCATGCCAGTCGAACAGGCGCGAGGTGTAGTCCCAGTACTCCTCCAGGGTCTCGCCCTTCACGGCGAAGACCGGGATGCCGGCGGCCGCGATGGCGGCGGCGGCATGGTCCTGGGTCGAGTAGATGTTGCAGGAGACCCAGCGGATGTCGGCGCCGAGCGCCTTCAGGGTCTCGATCAGCACGGCGGTCTGGATCGTCATGTGGAGCGAGCCGGCGATCTTGGCGCCCTTCAGGGGCTGCGCGGCGCCGTACTCCTCGCGGACCGCCATCAGGCCCGGCATCTCCGTCTCGGCGATCGAGATCTCCTTGCGGCCGTAATCGGCCAGCCCGATGTCCTTGACGATGTAATCCTTGGCCATGAGTCGACGGCTCCGTGTTGACGGTGGGGTTCGGCGCGAGCCTCTACCACCTCAGGGGCCAAGAAGCAATCAAGACATAAAGATGTCTTTATACGTCCAATCAGCGGGGCGGCTGCGTCGCCGGCCGCCCCGTCGCCGGGAGCCCTCAGCGGGTCGGGCGCGCCAGCCAGCCGATACCGAACGCGACGGCGGCCACGAGGGCGAGCGTCGTGGCGCGGTTCTCGTCCGCGTGCGCCGCGAGGCGGCGTCCGTGACGGACGGCCCGGTCGCGATAGTGCTGCCCGCGCTCCATCGCCTCCTCGGCCAGTTCGTGACCGCGGTCGCTGACCTCCCGGAACCGGGCGCGGCCCTCCTCGACGAGGTGTTCGCCGCCGTCGCGCAGGTCACGCACGGTGTCGCGCGCCTCGCCGTAGGCGTAGCGGGCGGCGCCAGCGGCCTGGTCGTAGGCGCCGTCGACCTGATCCCCGGGCCGCCCGCGAATCGCCCCCGCCGCCGTCTTGGCCCGTCCGCGCATGTGGCGGAGTCCGCCCTCGAGATGGTCTCTGTTCATGAACTCTCTCCGATCCGGCGCGCGCCGCATCGACGCGCCGGCTGTGTCGGGGCGCAACGGGGCCGGACGGCTGCGGTTCCGCACCCGCCGTCGAGCGAGGCTCAAGTTTCCGTGCGCCGTCGCGGAAGAGCTCGGCCCGCCGTTTCGGCCCGCGCAGGTCTCCGCGGATCGAATTGCGCAATGCTGCGGCGTGTCGGGCGGCTATCGGCGGCCGCCGGACGGTCCGTTCTCTCGCGAGGACTTGGCGGGCCGCCGCGGCGGCAGCGGCGACACCGATCCGGCGGGTCTCAATGCGCCCCGGTACCTAGATCTCGATCTCGGTGCCCACCTCCACCACCTGCCGGGTCGGCACCCCGAAGAAAGCGCCCGTGCGTTCGGCGTTGCGCTGCATGAAGGCGAACAGGTTCTCCCGCCACGGCGCCATGCCGCGCCGGTCCTTCTTGGGAATGACCGTCTCGTGCCCGACGAAGACGGTCATGTCGTCCACCGCCTGCGGCGGCAGGTGGCGGGATTCCACCGCGCAGGCGAGCCCCTCGGGGATCGAGGCCTCCTCCATGAAGCCGTAGCGCAGGATAACCCGGTAGAAGTCCGGGGCCAGGATCGTCACGTGGGCCCGCTGCGCCTTCGGGACGGTGGGCGTCTCCTCGTAGAGCGCCGTGATGATCAGGATGCGCTCCATCAGGGCGCGGTTCCGCTCGACGAAGCGCGAGAGGTGCAGCGGGATGCCGTGCTCCGCGGCCGACAGGAAGGCCGCCGTGCCCGGCAGGCGCAGCAGGTCGCGGTGCTGGAGGCCCGCCAGGAACACGTCCTCCGGGAGCCGCAGGGCGACCCGCGCGTCCTCGACCAGTTCGTTGCCCCTCTTCCAAGTCAGCATCATCAGCGCGACCAATCCGGCCAGCACCAGCGGAAACCAGCCGCCCTCCAGGACCTTCACGCTGTTGGCGGCGAGGAACACGAGGTCGATGACGAGGAAGAAGCCGTTCACCGCCACGACCAGGATGGGATTGTAGCCCCACCGGAGCGCGATCAGGGCGGCGAGCAGCGTGGTGATCCCCATGAGCATCGAGACGGCGATCCCGTAGGCGCCGGCCAGGGCGTCGGACGAGCCGAACATGACGACCGCCACCAGGGTCGCGACGGCCAGGAGCCAGTTCACCATCGGCACGTAGATCTGGCCGCGCTCGTCGCGGGCCGTCTGAACGATGCGCATCGCCGGAAGGAAGCCGAGCTGCACCGATTGCTGCGTCAGTGAGAACACGCCCGAGATGATCGCCTGCGAGGCGATGATCGTCGCCATCGCGGCCAGCAGGATGAGCGGCAGATGGCCCCAGTCGGGGCACAGGTGGAAGAACGGGTTCTCGAGGGCGTCGGGCGCCGACAGCAGCAGCGCCCCCTGGCCGAAATAGTTCAGTACCAGGGCCGGCAGGACCAGCGCGAACCACGCCGTGCGGATCGGCAGCGCCCCGAAATGGCCGAGGTCGGCATACATGGCCTCGCCGCCGGTCACCGCCAGGAACGCCGCGCCCAGCATCGCGAAGCTGACATGCACGCCGGCGTGCAGCATGAAGTCCACCGCCCGCAACGGATTGGCGGCCGCGAGGATCCCGGGGTTGCCGACGATGCCGACGATGCCCAGCAGGGCGAGCACGGCGAACCAGACCAGCATGACCGGCCCGAACACCCGGCCGATGGCGGCCACGCCCTTGTGCTGGACCAGGAACAGCCCGACCAGGATCACGATCGTGATCGGCACCACGAACGG
>NZ_JAKSXX010000031.1 GCF_022829385.1 Methylobacterium sp. J-070
GGCCGGCGGTCTTCGGGATCCGGCGCGGGTGCCAGTCGCCGAGGTCGTGAGCCAGCATGTCGTACAGCATGGCGGCGAGGCCGCCGTTCGCGATCTCGGCGTAGAGCGGCCGGAACCAGGTCTCGTCCTGCATGTGGTCGGCCGAGACCGTGAACACCGCGTACCGGCGCTCGTCCTCGCCGGCCGGCACGATCCAGTCCTCGTTTGAAGCCATGATGATGTGCAGCATGTTCGCGACCGTGATGCCGTCGCGACCCTTGGCCTCGATGAACAGGTCCGGCTCGGTCACGAGGCGCTTCAGCGAACCCTCGGCGCCCTTGTCGCCGGGCCAGTAGGCCTCATCGGCGAACAGAAGGCAGGCGTCGCGCAGGTGACCGTTGAACCGCCCGGCCAGGTGCTCGGCGCTGCTGATGTGCGTGCCGTGCTGACCGAAGATCTGGCAGAGAGCGTTCCCGAGTGTATCCTTGGCTACGACGCAAGCCTACGCCAACAGCTTCGCGAGTGGTCAGTCGCTACCGAGCCCCGGTTCCTCGTCGGGTTCACCGGGCATGGCTCGACCGGCCGGGACCTCGATGGGGTCGACCGCTAAGGCCGGCGGGTTCGGGCTCGCCGGTGTTCAGGGCCTCGGATCATCCGTATCGGTCCAGTTCTCGCCGACGCCAGACGTGGCGTCCTTGTCCGGGCAGCCCCTGACGGTGGACGGCACTCCCGCACAGCCGCCGGACAATTCCTACGGCAACGTCGCTAACGCGCTCGGCGCCGTGAAGGCGCAGCAGCAGGCGAAGGTGCCGGAGTTGAAGCTTGCGAAGCCGTACAAGCCTCAGACGACCTGCCTGCAGAAGGCTCAGCAGATGTTCGATCCGGGCAAGATCTACGGGATGCTGCGTAGTGCCGGATTGTGAGGGTAAGCCGCTTATTCCGCTGCAGCACCTACCGTGTCGGCCATCTTCGCTCCCCGCGTGCCCAGCGGCTGCGGCTCGCCGACCGTCGTGTCTTCGGCCGTCTGGTGCTCCATCTCGGCGTTCACCTGCGCGCCGAGCAGCACGATGATCGTCGAGATCCAGATCCACGTCATGAACCCGATCGCCGCCCCCAGCGAACCGTAGGTCTTGTTGTAGCTGCCGAAGTGGGCGACGTACCACGAGAACAGCAACGAGCCTCCGAGCCAGAGAACTGCCGCCACGGCGCTCCCTCCGGTGACCCAGTGCCAGCGCGGCGCGTCCCGGCTTGGGCCGTAGCGATAGAGCACCGCCAGGCCGCCGAGCACGGCGAGTAGGAGCACCGGCCAGCGCAGAAGGGCCAACCACCAGGCGTCCTTGCCGATGCCGATAAACTCGAACTCGACTGGCAGCACCACGACGGCACCGAGCGCCAGGATCAGGAACAGCAGCGCGCCGGCGGTGAATGCCAGCGACACGAGATTGAGCACGACGAAGTTGCGCTTCTCGCGCTCGTTGTAGACGAGATTGAGCGCGTCGAAGATGTGCTTCATGCCGCCGTTGGCGCTCCACACCGACAGGGCGATACCGAAGAGCAAGCTCAGCCCCAGCGTGGCGTTGCCCTTCTCATTCAGGTTCTTGACCTGGTCGCTGAGGATGTCGAGCGCCCCCTGGGGCAGGATCCCCTGGAGGCTGGCGAGCTGGTCGTTGATGGTCGAGGCATCGGCCACGAGGCCGTAGACGGACACCAAGGCAGCGATGGCCGGAAAGATCGCCAGCAGGGCGAAGAAGGTCACGCCGGCCGACACCAGCATGATCCGGTTCTCACCGATGTCCCGGTAGGTGCGCAGGGCGATATCCTTCCAGCCTTTAGCCGGGATTTCGGTCGGTCGCGTAGCTTGGCGCCCACGATCAGCCTGGGTGCGGGCAACCTCGTGAGCGGCGCTGCCGGAGTGAGAAGGTGAAGTCTGACGCGCCGCTCCGGCTTCATCCTCCGGTGCCTTCTTATCGGCGGATCCTTGGCGAGCCGTGCGACGCGGCAGGGCGACGATGCCGAGGAGGGCGGTGGTCAGGGCCAGTGTCCAGACAAGGGAGTTTCCCTGCTCATCGGGATCAGAACGCGTGCGATCTGGGCGGGAAGGGGTCATTGGAGGCTCCCGCGCAGGTCATGCTATGCAGTGGGGTCACCTGCATCAACGATGAATTGCCCAGGACGTTGCACCGATCAGCTTTGGCGGGGGATCAGCAGGATCAAATAGCTGGTCTGCTGGGCCGGCTCCTCCTGCGGATCGTAGGTCTGGCCGTGCTGCCCGGACAAGGGCTCAAGATGGCGAGCGATGGGACGGGTTTCGAGTTTGGTTCGATCCACCTCGGAGGCCCTTTCTCGCCCACATCGCAGCCGCTGAACGGCGCGCGATCACAACCTCGTCATGACATACAAATTTCAGGTATCTTTGGATGTCATTAACGAGGCAAATTCAATCTCTAGCCAAATTGCAATCTACCTACGATGGTTCAGATGCTGAATAATAATCGAAAGTTTCTGACGATGATACTCCTCGGTACCGCGGTTTCCCTAGCTGTGGTCAGCGGCGCCATCGCAAGCCTGCCGGACTCGGATCACGTCATATCGCAGAAGGGCAAGCAGTTCGGGCCGCGGGACGTCTTCCTGCGATCTGGAGAGCATGTCACCATCGTCAACGACGATGCCAATTTCGTCCATCATGCCTATGTCGAAAGCGAGGCATTCGCTTTCGACTCCGGCGACATCGAGCCCGGCGCCAAGGCCGTCATCACCTTTCCAAAAGAGGGTGATTTCATCGTCCTGTGTGGCATCCACCCAAAGATGAAGCTCGCCGTGCACGTGGAGTAAACGGTCTGAAACCAGCCTTTTCCGCGTCACCTCAGATGACCGGCAGGCGACCGAAACCTTCATACAGCGCTTCGTGGCCGAGGTAGTACAGAGCCAGGAAGGTCGCGAGCGACCCACCATAGTATGCCGGCGCCCAAGCTGCATCGCGCACCCGAACCGCGGTCCGCGCATCGTCGGCCGCAATCCCGAGCAGCACGATGATGATGCCGGAGTGCCCGGTGGCGTCGACCTTGCCGAACTCGAAGATCGCTGAGACGAAGATCCCGGTCAGGATCAGCGCCGCCATGCGCCGCACCAGGAGCGTCCAGACCAGCGAGAAGGCCAGGGTAAACTCGATCACGCCCGCCGACTGCATGAACAGCTCGGGCGAAGCGCCCATAGTCATCTCCGGCTTGGCGGCGATGAGCGGCGCGGTCCACTCGGGATAGGCCCACTTCTCCACGGACGCCCACATCAGGGTTACAGCCGCCGCGTAGCGCACGACATCGAGGGGGCGCAGCCCGAGCGGGCTGATGCCGAGACCGCTCATCACAAGGTAGGCGGCCACGCCGAGGAACACGGGATAGTCGGCCATGTGGAAGAAGCCGTACTGCGCCGTGGCGAACCCGTACAGGAAGGCGATGCCGAGGCCGGTGAATGGCATGGTCCGGCGCCAGATCAGGCAGGCGGCCATGGCGAGCTGCAGCCAGGAGATCCAGCTGGCGTCGGTCTTCAGCTCGGGGGTCAGGATGATGCCGCCGAGATCCCACAGCGAGACGAGGAAGAAGCCGAGGGTGCACCGGACCAGCAGCTCGGTATCCGTGCGGATGCGCGTGGTCACGCGATCCAGGGCGTTCAGCAGAGCGGTGCCGAGCGGAGTACCCTCGACCAGGCAGCCGAACATAAAGCAGACGAGGGCGAGGCCGGTCAGCCACTCGAAATCGACACAGAGCACCTGTTCGAGGCCCCGCGGCTGGCCGGCGACGTCGTAGGCGCAGAACCATTTCACGTGCGCGCTGGCCGAGCCGGTTCCGGCGAGCAGGAGCAGTGGCGGCGCGGCGAGGCTCGCAAGCGTGCGCGTACCCAGGCGCAAGGGGCGCCTAGGCGCCGTGACCCGAACCATGATGACCTCGGAGGACGTAACGGGCATCGACCCGCCTACGTATTTCCTCACAAAGTAGGGCCTCGCGCCAACGATCTATTAACGAATGTTACCAGTTGGTTAACAGCAGTGATTAATGTGGATTAGGGGCATAAACCGACAATTACGTCGACGGACTTCTCCTGCAAGTGTCAGGCGGTCTGGCTGTGTTGCTTGGGCATGCGCTGAGATGGCGAGCAGCGGTATGGCTGTCGAGGTGGCCGTGCTCGGCGTGACTGCGCTGGCGACGCTGCACCGTGATCGACCTAGTCTTTGACGGGACGGATGTGCGTGGCATGGTAGGTCATGGATAGAGCCCCGCCCGCCGTCGTCCGTGTCCTGCCCGATCCTTCGGAGCCCGGACGCTTCAAATGGCATCTCTTCGACGCCGACGACATGCCGCTGAACCCGGTCATCATGTCGGATGGCACCTACGTGAGCGAGGAAGAGGCACGCGCCGCAGGAGAAGAAGCCCTCACTCGACACACGAGATAGTCGGGGCAGCACGGATCGCATCATGCCCGTCTTTGTCGCCCAGCAGATGACGCTGCCCCCGCCAGACCACACGGTCTCTGAGACTCACCTCACGATCGTGCTGGCGGACAATGAGACCGATGCTCGCGAGGCTTTCGGGAAGGTCGTCGGACCAAGCCTCCAGATGACCGTCGAGGAGCTACCGTCGGATCAAGCCAAGGCCGTCCAGAACCAGCTACAGCCGAGGGTGGTGCAGCCGTACAAGGCCGCCCGCCCATAAGTAGCCTCAGTTGAAGCCGAAATCCGGTTTGGCTTCGTGAGCGCTGGAAGGAGTGCAAGCATGATCGATCCGAAGCGTCCTGAGACCGATCATGCTGATGCACCAGCGGGTGAGCGCGCCTATGAGGACCTTCCGGTGAGAGGTACGGTAGAGGGCCCACGCTCGCCGGGCGCCACCGAACCAGACGACATGGGCGCGCCTGAGGGTGATCAGGAAGCCCCGCCTCATGAGCATCCTCGTGATGATGGGAAGGGTTATCGGGGAGCCTAAGTAGCAGGAGGAGCGTGAGGTGTCGGCTTCTTGAACCTCGCGGCGTACGATCGGCAGATAGAGGCTGCCCGGAAGGAATGACTCCAACTCTGCGGACCTCCGGCTTAATCGCCGCGTTAGGCGAAATGCGCGCGGAGTTTTCCATGACCCTTTCGGATCCCACCCGCTTAGCCCTCACAGAAGCTGCCCTCGCATCTGCGGATCGGCTCTGGCGTGATGAGATGCACCGCATCTATGGGCCGGACGGGGTGCTGACCCATGGGTATGCGCCGGAAGGACAGGGCGGCCTCGGCACGCCGTTGCGGCGAAACTACGAGGCCCGGCGTGTGGCAGTCGCGCTACGGCGGCATAAGCGACAGGTATCGGTACGGTGATACCGGAGGCAGTAATGTCTGACAGCGACAAGCGACTGGGTGAGAGCGTCGTGCCCCCGACGATACCGATCCCGAACGTCAACGTGCCGGATCCGACGACCGCCAGCGAGCCCGGGAGCAAGGACCCGGTCGAGGGTGCTACTGGCCATGAGGTTTTCGAAAAGGCCAAGGCAGAGACAGAGCAAAGGAAGTGATTGCGACGGCTCGGCCGCTGACGCTCACCGCAGACCACCTCCTGGCGCCCACGACTGCCCCACTCCCCCGGGGCGGGTTCTAGCCTGGTCCGACAGGCTCCGATACGAGGCTGCACCCCTGATG
>NZ_JAKSXX010000033.1 GCF_022829385.1 Methylobacterium sp. J-070
ACAGTTAGTCTCTAGGTCCGCGTTGCCGCGGTCGGGCGCCTGCGCCGAGGCGGGGGCAGCGAGAGCGATGACGCTGACGGCGAAGATGAGGCTGCGCATACTTGGTCCCTGATCGGAGCAACTCGTCGAGGCCTAACGAACCTAGCGCAGGTTTTATCCTTTCCGCTCCCGGAACCGGATCCCCACCCCGCCGCCGTTCTCGGGGATGAATCCAAGGCCGGCGTTCACGCCCGATCCTTCTTGCTGAAACCGGCAAGGAAGAGGGTCAGACCCTGTAGGTCGTCGTCTCCTGACTGCTCACGCTCGGGCGCGGATGCCAGCAAGCCCACCTTCCCCGCCAGTTCGTGCAGCACCTGCGCCAGAAGAGGCGGCCACTCCACGCCGTAATCCTGCAGAAGGCGCGCCGTTTTCGCCAGCGCGACAGCCTGCTCTGCCGGCATGGACCGTCCCACGACCCTAGCGTCGAGCGCCCGATATGCGAGCGCCGTGCAGAGGCGCAGAACCTCGGAGAGGTGTTCTGAGGAGGCGCCGGCACTCACGCAGGATCCTTCCGCCGGAGCTTCACGCCCGGCTCGCCGCCGCTGGTGAACTCGACGCCTGCACCTTCAAGAGCGCGTTGAAGTGCCGCCAGATTGTTGGCGATTGGAGTCCGCTTGCCAGTCTCAAAGTCCCTCACCGTGGACAGGCTGACGCCCGATGCTGCGGCGAGGTCTGATTGAGACCAGTCGATCAAACCGCGAGCCGCGCGGGATAGGGCAGGGGCGAACATAGAAGCATCCTACGCCGGTACACATTTTTTGGCAATCTACACAAAACGAGTTGACATTTCGCCTCACTCAGATCAAATTGGTGAGGTACACAAATTTTGCGTGTAAAAGCCGCGATGTCCCGCGCACCGTCTCCTGGAGCCGCATCGACCGCGCCGGCCAGGATACCCGCATTAAGATCCCCGCCGGCCTGATGAGCGCCCGCCCCCTCGTCGTCGCCGGCTGCTACAACCGCGCCGCCATCATAACCGCCGCCTGCAAGGCCGCCGTCGGCATCATGGAGCGCTGCGGCGTCACCCGCGCCGAGGCAATGTCATCCGCCCTCAAGGCCACCTGGCAGGTCGCCAAGGCCGCCCATCGCGCCGCCGCGCACTGAGCCCCTGACCGCGCCGCGCTGATCGGCGCCGAAAAGGGACCCACCCTCTTCACCATCGACCCGCCGCCACGAGCCCTCACCGGAGCCCGAACGATGACGCACGCCCGCATCCCCGAATTCAGCCAGCCTGCCCCGGTCCGGGGCACGCGCCCGATCTCGACGGCCCGCCGCCGGATCCCGACTGACGCCCGGTTTCTCAACCTGCCGAATGAGCGCCTGCCGGGCGAGGACGACGCCTGGGAGATCCTGGAGCCGATCCGCCCCGAGACCCCGCACAGCCGCGGTTTCCGCTTCCTCGATGTCGCCGGCGAGCTGCTGGCGGCGGCCCTCATCATCGGTGGTGGCATGGTCCTGACCGGCTTCGCCTCCCTGCTCTGACTCTTCCCGCAACCTGCCGCGGGCCGGGGGCTCGCGGAACTCATCCGGAGATCCACGACATGACCCTGCGCACCTCTCTGCAGCGCCTCATCGGCCGCGATCCTGCCCGCCTCACCCTGCGCGAGCGCGCCACCGAGACCGCCGCCCGCCTCGCTGCATCCAAGCCGGCCACTGACGCGGCGACCGCGGACCCACCCCCGCAGGCCGACGCCGCCCTGACCGTGGCGGCCGCCGACCTGCGGCGCGTGGACGCGACGATCGCCGCCATCCCGACTGCACCGGACCAGGACCTCGACGACGTGCCGGGCTACGGCATCCTCGACGCCGAGGCGGACCGGGCCGCGGACGTCCTCGCCGGCACGCCCGCCGCCGGCCTACCGGGGCTGCAGGCGAAGGCCGCGGCCATCCTATCGGACCGCTTTTCGGTCCAGTCGCCCCAGGCGCTGGAGATGGCACAGAGCCTCGCCCGGGACTTGCTGAACAGGAAACCCTGAACCAGCGTGCAGCCCTCTCGGCGCACGTGATCGAGCTGCTCAGCGGTCTCGACCCCTTCGGCAACGATGCTCATGCCTAGCCGCTCGCCGATACCGACCTCTATGGCTTAATGCTGCCGCTTCGCGTTAGTGGCTGCAGGCAGCGAACTAGCCTGAGCAAGGCGGTGGCGGCGGTCCCTCCCGGCACAAGACGAACCATACGACGCCAGCCAAGAGGGGGCAGATCAGTAACTCGAGGAACCAGCCTGAGTGAGGCGGCAGGCCGGCTGGCATCCGAACTGGCGCCGGCTGCGGCGTGCCCTGAGCCCACGCGCTCGATGGTTCTACGATCATGCCCGCGGCCAATAGCGGAGAGAGGCATGTCAACAGCTTGCTCCGCATCTGCCCTCCGGTCCGGGGTGCGGTCGATCAGGCGAACCAAGTCGGCGGCGGTCCGTGTTCCATAGCTACTCGCGATGCGAAGATAATGCTGATGCCGACCCTGGCATGCCCGATCCCGGCGGTCCCGATCCAGGATAGGACCAGTCCTGCTTGCCTCAGACGTTCGGCCGCGAACGAACTATCGTCAGCCCCGGCGATTGCCTTGGCGAGATAAGCCCGTGTCACGCTGATTTTTCAACGCACTCAGTCTCCGCGGCGAACACGGTACAGGCGTCCCCTCGGGCTATTCCCATGTCCAACGCGCTAATCCGCAAGCTCGACCGCGCCGGCGGCCTCACAGACGCGGACCGGGCCACACTGCTGGGCGCTTGCGCCAGCCCGCGACCCGTGGCGGCGGGCCAGGACCTCACCTGCGACGGCGACCGCCCCGAGAACGTCCACCTCATCCTGCGGGGCTTCGCCTACCGCTACAAGATCCTGCCTGGCGGCAAGCGCCAGATCACCGCCGTATTCGTCCCGGGGGATTTCTGCGACTTGCACGTGGCAATCCTTCAACGGATGGACCACTCCATCGCCACCTTACTTCCCTGCGAGGTCGTGTACCTCTCGCGCGCGACCGTAATCGAACTCACGGCCGGCCACCCGCGCATCGCCCGGGCGCTGTGGTGGGCGACGCTGGTCGACGAGGCGATCCTGCGCTCCTGGCTGGTGAACATGGGCCAGCGCGAGGCCTCCAAGCAGATCGCGCACCTGTTCTGCGAACTGCACGCCCGCCTTGATGCGGTCGGACTGGCTACGCGCGACAACGGGGGGGCGGCCTACGATATATCGCTGCGCCAGACGGACCTGGCCGACCTGCTCGGGATGACGCCGGTGCACGTAAATCGCATGCTGCAAGAGCTGCGCGAGGGCAAGCTGATCGTGCTCAAGCGCCGGCGGTTGCAGATCCCCGACCTCGCCCGGCTGCGAGCCTTTTGCGGCTTCGATGCAGCCTACCTGCACCTGGAGAATCGCCCGGATCGGCGTTGACCAGCCCGCGCAGTGTAGCTTTCAAGCGGCGTGCGGCGCGGTCCACCATTCCCCAGTCAGCG
>NZ_JAKSXX010000035.1 GCF_022829385.1 Methylobacterium sp. J-070
TTCGGGTTTGCGGGGATCTGGACCGTGCGCGAGCAGAACCAGCTGCTCGCCTGCTGCTTCGGCCTTCCTGTCACGAACAAAGCATGAAAGCGAGACGGTAGACGCCCTTCCGCGGCTCACAGCCGGGTTTGCGACACGCCCTAAAAGGCGACGCGCCGGGGGCATGCTCGGGGCAGAAAAGGAGCTGCCGAGGGCAGCGGTCGACCTTGACCAAGAGGCCCGGTCCCGAATCCACGCGGGTGGTGGCACGGGTCGAGCTATGCGGTGAGGGTCTACTGCCGGACGATATATCGAACGCCGAGCCGGTGGAATGCTCGGATAATCTCAAGCTGCAGATAGCAGCGTCGAACCACCATTGCACTGCTCTGGTCGGATCAGAGCAACCATCAGCTTCATCGCAGCGGCGGCAGCATCAGCTAAGTCCGTATCGTGCTCGACGCGCTCGACCAATGCTCCGGAGCCCGCATCTGGAACGAGGTAGCTCATCGGATCTTCGCCGAAGATCGGCTCTAGAACCGGCCCGCACTCAACGACCTCGACGTTGACATGACGCAGATCGCAGCAGATCCGGTCGAAGATCGCCTCCACGGCGGCGGCAGGGCCCTCCAGGGCCTGCACGAAAAACAGGCGCGTGAACAGGAGCGTGCCCGTGATGCCGGCCTCTGCGTTCCTGCTCTGCGATGTAGTCAGGGTCTTGTCGATTGCCCGCTGCACCTCCTCAGCGGTTCCTTCGAACGTGCTGCGGCTCCTGTAGACCAGTCGAAACAGGTCGAGGTTGTCCAGCGGGTTCATGCAGCCTCG
>NZ_JAKSXX010000063.1 GCF_022829385.1 Methylobacterium sp. J-070
GGGCGCTGGCTTGCGGCCCTCGCGCCAGCCCTAGGGCATGTAGTAGTCGACCGGGTCGCCGCCGGCTTCGGCGAGGTCGGGGTTGCAGGCGCGGTAGAACGGCCCGTCCACGACGCGGCGTGCGAGGCGCTCGAACTCGGCGGTGTCGCGCGGGGGCAGCGGATGTCCCGCGGCCTGCCCGCTGCGATCACCCCTGCGGCGGCGGCGCGCCAGGGCGTGCAGGAACGGGTTGATGCCGGCCCTGGCCAAGTAGGGGCGCGCGGCGAGGTAGTCGGCGGAGGCGAAGTCGGCCCGCGGGTCCCGGCCCGCGCGCCAGCCCTGGACCAGGTAGTCGCGCACCGGATCGGCCGTGATGCCGTACCAGCTCGCGTAGAAGCCCGCGTCGAAGTGCGGTTCCAGCGCGGCGACCAGGCGCCCTTCGAGGTCCGGGCCGTCCGCCGCATCCGCGCCGGCCCAGAGGCGATGCAGGGCCGCCGGCGTGGCCAGCCGATCGCGCAGCCGGCGCGTGATCTGCGTGAGGGTCGAGGCCCGGCCGAGGCCGTGGGAGCCGACGGGCATCTCAGGGCCCCGCGGACGGACGTTCGCCGCGCGCCGTCACGGGGCGCGGCCTCGGCCGACAGCCTTCGGGGTCGGCGCGGTCGAGGCGCGGGGTGCGGATCGGTTCATGGGCCGCAGCGGGCGGGCAGCGTCGGGGGGCGAGGCAGCGCGGAAGGGTCATGGCTCTGGTTACCCGTGGCACTAACGGAACCGGCGAGGTCCGTAAACCGTGCGCCCCGGGCGGTTCCGTACCCGCGGTCCGCCGGGACGGCGCCTTGTTGGCGAGCCTATTTCGATATATCTAGTTTTACGCCATATCGAAACGGAGTCGCCCCCATGCATCCCCGTGCCTTCGACTGTCTGCGCGCCGACCCCTTCGATCCCCACCGCGCCCGGGCGCATCGCGGCCCGATCGAGGCGGATCCCCGGGGGCGCCACGGCCCCCACGGTCCCCACGGCCGCCGGATGTTCGGCCGCGGCGGCCGCGGCGACCTCGCGCGCTTCTTCGCCCACGGCGACCTGCGCCTCGTCATCCTCCATCTCATCGCCGAGAAGCCCCGGCACGGCTACGAGATCATCAAGGCCATCGAGGAGCGGGTCGGCGGCGCCTACAGCCCGAGCCCCGGCACGGTCTACCCGACGCTCACGCTCCTGGAGGACCTCGGCCACGTGACGGTGACCCAGGGGGAGGGTACGAAGCGACTGCACACGGTCACCGCGGAGGGGCGGGCCGTCCTGGACGGCAACCGCCCGACCCTCGAGGCGATCCTCGCCCGCATGGCGCAGGCCGAGGCCGCCCGGGGCGACGGGCCGCCGCCCTCGGTGGTGCGGGCCAAGGAGGGGCTGAAGCTCGCCCTGCAGTTGCGTCTCGGCCGCGGCCCGCTCAGCGCCGAGCAGGCCGCCGCCATCACGGCCGCCCTGGAGGCGGCGACCGCCGCGGTGGAGCGGGCGTGAGGGGCCGCGATCGGAGCCGGGACGCGGCCGGTGCCTGACCCGCGGCTGAGCCGCCTCGCCCTCGGGATCACCCTGTTCCGTCCGGGCCCCGACCAGTTGGCGCGCGTCCGGGCGCAGGAAGCCGCCGGGTTCGCCGCGGTGATCGCCTTCGACAACGGCGGCCTTCCGGACGCGGAGGCCCGGCGCCTCGCCGGGGCCGGCGTGACCCTGCTGTCGGAGGGGAGGAACCTCGGCATCGCGGAGGCGCTCAACCGGATCGCCGAGGCCGCCCGGGCGGCCGGAGCCGACACCCTCCTGCTCCTCGACCAGGATGCCGAGCCGCCCGGCGACCGCGCCGCCGCGGGGCTGGCGGCCGAGCTGCTGGCGGCCCTGGACCGGCTGCGGGACGCCGGGATCCCGGCGGCGGTCGTGGGGCCGGCCCCCGCGCCGGCCCCGGGCCACAAGGCGCCCGCCTACCCGCCCCGCCCCGGCGCGCCGGAGCGGGGCGACCTCGCGCCGGTGCAGTTCCTGGCGACCTCGGGCTCGCTCATCGACCTCGCGGCGTTCGCCCGGGTCGGGCCGTTCCGGGTCGACTTCTTCATCGACGGGGTCGAGCTCGAATGGTGCTTTCGCGCCTGGAGCCTCGGCCGCGGCTGCTACGTCGCCCGCGCGGTCGCGATCCCCCACCGGGTCGGCGGCGGGGTGATCCGGGCGTTCGGGATCGGCAGGTTCGGCATCGCGATGCCGCGCCAGCCCCTGTTCCGGATGGCGACCTATCTGCGCAACGCGGTCTACGCGTGGCGCCTGCCGCACGTGCCCCTGCGCTGGAAGCTCGCCCAGGCCGCCTACCTGCCGCTCCAGGCCGGGCTGTACTGGGCGGATGCCGGCTGGCGGCCCGCCGTGCTGCTGCGGCTCCTCGCGGCCGCCCGCGACGGCGCCCTCGGACGCCTCGGGCCGCCCGGGGACTTGCCCGAGGATTTGCCCAAGAACCTGCCCAAGAACCTGCCCAAGAACCGGCCCGAGGACCCGTCATGACCGATCGTCCTGTCCTGGACGTGGTGATCGTCAACTGGAACGGCGGCGCCCTGCTGGGCGCCTGCCTGGCGAGCCTCGCGGCGGTCCGGGACGCCGCCACCGTGCAGGTCACCGTGGTCGACAACGCCTCCGGGGACGGCTCGACGTGCAACCTGCCCCCCCTGCCCCGCCCCCTCCGGCTGATCCGGAACGCGGCGAATCTCGGCTTCGGCCGGGCCTGCGACCAGGGCGCCGCCGCCGGGGACGCCCCCGCGATCCTGTTCCTCAACCCGGACACGCAGGTCGCACCCGACGCCCTCGCCTGCGCCCGCGCCGCCCTGATGGCCGACCCCCGGACCGGGATCGTCGGCGCCCGGCTCGTCGATCCGGACGGGCGGACCGCGCGCTCCTGCGCCCGGACCCCCTCGGGCCCCGGCCTCCTCGCGCGCGCCCTCGCGCTGGACCGGCTGGGGCTCGTACGGCCGCATTTCCTGCTCGACTGGGACCACGCGGAGGACCGCGCCGTCGACCAGGTGATGGGCGCCTTCCTGATGATCCGCCGCGACCTGTTCCAGGCGCTCGGCGGCTTCGACCCGCGCTTCTTCGTCTACTGGGAGGATGTCGACCTCTGCGCCCGCGCCCGGGCGGCGGGCTTCTCGGTGCGGCACGTGGCCGGGGCGGTGGCCGGCCATGTCGGCCAGGGCACGACGCGGCAGGTCCGGGCGCGGCGGCTGTTCTACTTCCTGCGCAGCCAGATCCTGTATGCCGGCAAGCACCACGGCGCCGCGATGGCCCTCGCCCTCACGGTCGCGAGCCTCGGCGCGCAGCTGCCCCTGCGCCTCGCCCTGGCGCTCGCCCGTCGCTCCCCCGGGGAGGCCGCGGAGGTGCTGCGGGCGGCCGGCCTCCTGGCGGCGGCGCTGCCGGGCCTCCTGCGAAGCCTCCTGGCACGGCCGACTGGCTGATCCCGCAAGCTCGGGCGCCTGGCGAATCCGCCCGAGCTCATCGTCAGGGCACGCGGTCCAGGCGCTCGACGCGCGCTCTGGGGAGGTCCGGCCGGCCGGCTGCAGCCTCGCGACCCTCGACCGCTCCAGGTTCGGCGGGGTCGGCCACCGGTCTGTCTTCGCGCAGGGCTCCGTCGAGCCGCCCGTCAGCGGCCGATATGGGCCACGGAGGCGATCTCCACCAGCGCGTCCGGCTTCACGAGGCCGCACTGGATGCAGTAGCGCGCCGGCTTCTCCCCGGGGAAGTACGCGGCGTAGACCGCGTTGATCGCCCCGTAATCGGCCCAGTCCTTCAGGAAGACGTGGTTGAAGGTCACGTCGTCCATCGTGCCGCCCGCGGCCTCGACCACGCCCTTGATCGTCTCCAGCACGTGCCGGGCCTGGGCGCCGGCATCCCCGACATGGACCACGTTGGCGTCCCGATCGAGGGGGAGCGTGCCCGAGACGTACAGCACCCCGTCGGCCAGGGTGCCCGGCACGTAGGGGGCCAGCGGCTTGCCCGAACCGGGCGGGATGACGACCTGCTTCGGCATTGTCTGGGACCCTCGCGGCAGGGGTGTCGGGATCGCGGGTGAGCTACTCGGCCGCCGCCCGGGCGCCCGCGCCGAGCGCCGCCTCGAACGACGACACGTCCGAGACCCAGCCGAAGAAGGTCTCGATGTTGGCGAGCGCGCCCTCGTGCAGGCTCCGCGGCCCGGCCTGGTGGGTGGCGTCGGCGAGGACGATCCCGAAATACTCGCGGTGGTAGCCGTCCCGCAGGGTCGACTCGACGCAGACATTGGTGGCGATGCCGGCGAAGACCAGCGTGTTCACCCCCCGGGCGCGCAGGGTGCTGTCGAGGGGCGTGTTGTAGAAGCCGCTGTAGCGCGGCTTGCCCATCACGATGTCGCCCGGCTCCGGCTTCAGGGCGTCCACAAGGGCGTAGTCCCAGGAGCCCTTGGCGAGGAGCCGCGCGTTCCGCTCCGGGTGCCGGCGCATGGTCTTGAGGGCGTTGGACTTGTGCCAGTTCGGCGAGCCCGGCCCGCCCGCCTCGACGTAGTCCGGGTCCCAGCCGTTCTGGAACCACAGGATCCGGATCCCGGCCGCCCGCGCCGCCGCCACCGCCCGGGCGACCTGGGCGACCACCGGCCCGGTGCCCGACACGTCGAAGCCCGCGAGGTCGAGGTAGCCCCCCGGGCTCGCATAGGCGTTCTGCACGTCGACGACGATCAGGACCGTGGCGGCCGGATCGAAGGCGATCGGCTCGGGGCGCGCCGGCAGCGTCACCGCGCCGTGCCGGCCCTGGGCATCGCGAAAACCCGCGGGGGCGTCCATCACGCGACCTCGGCGAGCGGTGCCGGCACCACGTGCCGCCGCGATTGCATCAGCGGCTGGATCCGGGTTCCGAAGGCGTCGAGCCCCTTCAGGAAGTCGTCGAACACCAGCAGCACCCCCTCCACCCCGTCGATCGTCGTGATCGTGTCGAGCATCGCCGCCACGCTGGCGTAGCTGCCCACCAGGGTGCCCATGTTGAGGTTCACCGCCGAGGCCGGGTCGGCGAGCTGGCGCACGTTGGTGTCGCTGCCGGACTTGGTGTCGGCCGCGCCCTGGAGCCCGAGCCACGCGATCGCCTCGGCGTCGGCCCCCGCCCGGTAGTGCTCCCAGGTCGCCATCGCGGCGGCGTCGGTCTCGTCGGCGATGATCATGAACAGCGCGAAGGCGGTCACGTGCCGCCCGGTCCCGGCGCCGGCCTCCGCGAGCTTCTCCACCACGGGGGCGAAGGCGGTCGGCGTGTTGAGGCCCTTGCCCAGGCAGAAATTGTAGTCGGCGTACCGCGCCGTGAAGGCCAGCCCGGCGCCGCTCTGGCCGGCGCAGATGATCTTCATCGGCGCCTGCGGCCGGGGGCTCAGGCGGCAATCGTTCATCTGGAAGAACGTGCCCTTGAGGTCGCTGACACCCGTCTCCCACAGCTCGCGCAGGATCTGAGCATACTCGGCCAAATAGTCGTAACGCTTGGCGAAATACGCGTCGCCCGGCCATAGACCCATCTGGTCGTACTCGGGCTTCTGCCAGCCGGTGACGAGGTTCAGGCCGAAGCGCCCGCCGGAGATCGAATCGATGGTCGCGGCCATGCGGGCGACGATCGCGGGCGGCATGCACAGGGTCGCCGCGGTGGCGAACAGCTGGATCCGGGTGGTGACGGCGGCGAGCCCCGCCATCAGCGTGAACGATTCGAGGTTGTGGTCCCAGAACTCGGTCTTGCCGCCGAAGCCGCGCAGCTTGATCATCGAGAGGGCGAAATCGAGCCCGTAGCCCTCGGCCTTCAGGGTGATCTGCTTGTTCAGCTCGAAGCTCGGGCGGTATTGCGGGGCGTTCTCCGAGATCAGCCAGCCGTTGTTGCCGATCGGGATGAACACCCCGACGCTCATGGCGCGGGCCGCTCGGGCCCCGGCATCGTCGTCCGCATGGATCTGCATCGTCGGCCTGCGCTGTGCCCGGACGGTTCTCCCGGAACCGAATCGGCGCGGGGAGGCTCGCAAAGCCCGGGCGGGGGGTCAAACCCGCGGCGCCGGTCCGGCGGGAAAATGCACATGTTTTCAGCGACTTGCACAACTTGAACGCGATGCCTGCCCAACCGATGCGCGTTGCCGGGGCGTGTCTCCGCCGGGCCGGACCGGATCTCCGCGCGGCAAATCCGTCCGCGCTCCTGCCTGCCGATTGTCATCGCCGAACCGGAGACCATTTCCGAAGGCGGATGACGGATCCTCGATCCGTCCAGATCTGCTCCCGATCGGGAGCCGATCCGAGCCTGTGTCGTGACGCGCGCGGTCGCCGAAGCGATGTCCCTTCGGCGGCGCGCGCCTGAGCCGGAGTGACCGTCGATGCGCGCGTGGCCCGCCCTCCTCCTCCTCGCCCTCGGCCTCGCGGGCCCGGCGGCGGCCGACGACGGGGACCGCGCGGCGGCCCGGGCGGTGATCGCCAAGCAGGAACAGGCGCTGGGCCGCGACGACGCGCAGACCGCCTACGAGCAGGCCGCCCCGGCGATCCGCGCGCTGTTCCCGAACGCCGACCTGTTCATCGGCATGGTCCGCAACCAGTACGGCCCGGTCTACCGCCACCGCAGCTTCGTGTTCGGCGAGGCCCGGGACACGGGCGCGGACAGCGTGGTCCAGTCGGTGGCGATCCAGGACGCGTACGGCGTCGACTGGACCGCCGAGTACAGCCTCGTCCGGGATGCGGACGGGCAGTGGCGCATCACCGGCTGCCGCCTGATCAAGGCGCCGGGCACGAGCGCCTGAGCCGCGCCGGCCCGGCGACGCCCTACCGGCCCTCGCCGGGCCGCATCGTGGCGAGCCGGTCGAGGAGCTGCAGGGTGATGTCGGCGCAGGCCTTGGTCGAATCCTCGTCCGCGCATTTCACGTCGATGCGCGCGTCGCCGCGCTCGAGCACGAAATGGGCGGCCCGCGACGGCGGCGGCGGCGGAGGCGGCGGCCCATCCGGACCGGGGCCGCGCCGGGGACCGCCCGGCGGCGGGGGCGGCGGCGGTCCGGCCTCGGGGCCGGGCCTCGGGCCGCCCGGCGGCGGCGGGGTCTGCGCGAGGGCCACGCTGCCGGACAGCAGGGCCGCGACGCCCGCGAGGGCGATGATTCGGGTCATGGCGGGTCTCTTTCGAGGCGGGATCCGCCCCGCCGGCCCGGGGGCCGCGGGGCGGTCCGGCTATAGGGACGGGCCGCCGAACCGGTCCTGAACCGGCCCGTTCAGCCCCGGTTAAAGCCCGGGGCCCGCGCCGGCGCGGCGCGGGTTTTCGACAGGTCCGCCGGCATCGTGTAGAGGGAGCGCCTTCCTCCCGGAGGCCCCTGTGCTCCACGTCTCGACCCGCGGCGAGGCCGCGCCGCTCTCGTTCTCGGATGCGCTCCTGGCGGGCCTCGCCCGCGACGGCGGGCTCTACGTGCCGCAGACCTGGCCGCAGATCGCCCCGGCGGAGATCGCCGCCCTGGCCGGCCGGCCCTACGCGGAGGCCGCCAAGCGGGTGCTGCGCCCGCTGATCGACGGCGACATCGCCGGCCCGGACCTCGACCGGATGATCGACGAGTCCTACGCCACCTTCCGTCACCCGGCGGTCTGCCCGCTGACCCAGCTCGACGACAACCTGTTCCTGCTGGAGCTCTTCCACGGGCCGACGCTCGCCTTCAAGGACGTGGCGATGCAGCTGCTCGGGCGGCTGATGGACCACGTGCTGGCCGCGCGCGGCACCCGCGCCACCATCGTGGGCGCGACCTCGGGCGATACCGGCTCCGCCGCCGTGGACGCCTTCGGCGGCCTCGACCGGGTCGACGTGTTCATCCTCTACCCGCACGGGCGGGTCTCCGAGGTGCAGCGGCGCCAGATGACCTCGGTGCCGGCGCAGAACGTCCACGCGCTCGCCGTCGACGGCACCTTCGACGATTGCCAGAATCTCGTCAAAGCCCTGTTCCAGCACGCCGACTTCGCCGATGCGGTGCGGCTGTCGGGGGTCAACTCGATCAACTGGGCCCGGGTCGCCGCGCAGGCGGTCTACTACTTCACCAGCGCGGTGGCGCTCGGCGCGCCCCACCGCCCGGTCTCCTTCGCGGTGCCGACCGGCAATTTCGGCGACGTGCTCGCCGGCTGGGTCGCCAAGCAGATGGGCCTGCCGATCGCGAGGCTGATGATCGGCACCAACGCCAACGACATCCTGGTGCGCACGCTGGAGCACGGCGCCTACGACCTGCGCGGCGTGGTGCCCACCACCTCGCCCTCGATGGACATCCAGATCTCGTCGAACTTCGAGCGGCTGCTGTTCGAGGCGCTCGGGCGCGACGCCGCGTCCCTGTCGCGGCTGATGGCCGGGCTGAAGCAATCCGGCGGCTTCTCCCTGAACCCGGAGGTGCTGGCCACGGTCCGCGCCGAGTTCGACGCCGTCGCGGTGCCCGAGCCCGACGTCATGGCGGAGATCGCCCTGACCCAGGCCGCCACCGGCGTGGTGCTCGATCCCCACAGCGCCATCGGGGTGCACGCCGGGCGGCGGCTGCTGGAGCGGGATCCCGCGACCCCCGTGGTGGCGCTGGCCACCGCGCATCCGGCCAAATTCCCGGACGCGGTCGCCAAGGCCACCGGCGGCCTGCGCCCGCCCCTGCCGCCGCACCTCGCCGACCTCATGGACCGGCCCGAGCGCCTGACCCGGGTGGCCAACGACCAGGCCGCGGTGGAAGCGCACATCCGCGCCCGCGCCCGCATCACGCGGGCTGCGTGAGTTTGGCGCGCCGGTCCTCCTCCCCCCGCAGAGGGGGGAGGGAATCCGCGTCCGATCCGGTCCCCTTCGCGACGAGCCGTCGATGAACCAGCATTTCTCCACCCACGCCGCCTCCCCGTCCCTGCGCACGACGCGGCTTGAGAACGGCGTCACGGTGGTCACCGAACCGATGCCCGGCGTGGCCACCGCCAGCCTGGGCGTCTGGGTCGGGGCCGGCTCGCGCAACGAGCGCGCCGACGAGGCCGGGCTGTCCCACCTCATCGAGCACATGGCGTTCAAGGGCACCCGCGCCCGCTCCGCCCAGAAGATCGCCGAGGCGATCGAGAATGTCGGCGGCGAGATCAACGCCGCGACCTCGACCGAGGGGACGAGCTACACCGCCCGGGTGCTCGGCGAGGATGCCGATCTCGCCCTCGACGTGATCGGCGACATCCTCACCGATTCGGTGTTCGACGCGGGCGAGCTCGCCCGGGAGAAGGGCGTCATCCTGCAGGAATACGCTGCCGTCGAGGACACCCCCGACGACGTGGTCTACGACGCCTTCACGGAGGCGGCCTTCCCGGACCAGCCGGTCGGCCGGCCGATCCTCGGGCGCCCCGAGACGATCCGGAGCTTCGACGAGGCCGGCATCCGCGCCTATCTCGACCGGGAATACACCCCGGACCGGATCGTGGTCGCCGGCGCCGGCGCCGTGACCCACGAGGCGATCGTGGCGGCGGCCGAGCGCCATTTCGGCGTGCTGCCGGCGAAGGCCGCCCCCACGGCGGTGCCGGGGGTCTATGGCGGCGGCGAGCGGCGGATGCCGCGCAAGCTCGAACAGGCCAACCTGGTGATCGGCCTGCCCGGCCTGTCGTTCCGGGACGAGCGCTACTACGCGCTGCACATGTTCGCGCAGGTGCTCGGCGGCGGCCTGACCTCGCGGCTGTGGCAGGAGGTGCGCGAGACCCGCGGCCTCGCCTACGAGATCCAGGCGTTCCACTGGCCGTTCTCGGATTGCGGCCTGTTCGGCATCGGCGCCGGCACCGCGGGCGCCGACCTGCCCGAACTCGTCGACGTGACCCTCGCCGCCACGGCGCGCGCCGCCCGCGACCTCGACGCCGCCGAGATCGCCCGCGCCAAGGCGCAGCTCAAGGTGTCGCTGCTCTCGGCGCTCGAGACCCCGGGCGGCCGCATCGAGCGCAACGCCCGCCAGATCCTGGCCTGGGGCCGGGTGATCCCGGCCGGCGAGGTGATCGACAAGGTCGATGCCGTCACGGTGGCGGATGTCCGCGCCGCGGCGGCCGCGATGCTGCGGGGCACGCCGACGCTGGCGGCGATCGGGCCGATCCGCAAGCTGCCCGCCCTCGACAAGATCGCGGGGGCGCTCCGGGCGGCGTGAATGTTCGGCGGGTCGCCCTGCCGCGGCCGGCCACGCACCCTCCCTCTCCCCCGCTGCGGGGGAGGGTGGCCCCCGAAGGGCGTCGGGAGAGGGGAGCGACGGTGCAGAATGGAGCTGTGCCCGCCAAGAAGGTTGTGCCTTATCCTGAAGCCGGGCTCCCCTCTCCCGACCCGGCCTGACGGCCGGCCCACCCTCCCCCGCAAAGGGGGGAGGGAGAGAGGCGGCGCCGCTTGCGCCCACGCGCCAACGAAGATCTGTGAAGCCGACAGGGATGAGGGCGCGGCTGGGAGAATCCGAGCCGGATCGGCTCTGAGACGGCCGTGCGACGACGCCCCCTCCCGCACCCAACTTGATTTGGCCGCAAAGGGGCGCGATCCGCGGGCGGTGGACCGGCCCCGGGGCGCGCTTGCCCCGGGTCAGGCCCACGCCTATCGATCGAGGCCGCCCGGGCGGCCGACGCCGCTTCTCGCACGGCCGGAAGTCAAGACACCCTTGCGCATCCTCGCCCTCCTCCTGACCCTGGTCGGCGGTCTCGTCGGTGCCCTCGCGGCGAGCGCTCCCGCTCAGGCCGTCGAGGCGGTGCGCGTCACCCTCGACGCGCCGGTGATCGACCTGACCTCCGCGATCGAGCGCTACCGCTCGGACGGCGACCTGATCCAGATCTCCACGGCGCCCGGCAAGGACGGCATCGTCCGCCGCATCGTCGTCAAGGCGCGCGACGCCGGCGCCCGGCCCGACTGGATCGTGTTCGCGCTCACCAACGACACCGACGAGCAGATCGACCGGATCCTGGTGGCGCCGCATTTCCGGCTGGTGGATTCCGGGGTGATCTGGCCCGATCTCGGCGGCTCGCGGATCGCCGCCATCACGGCGAGCCAGGGCATCCGGCCCGAGCGCGACGAGAACCCGGAAGCCGACCAGTTCACCATCACGCTGGATCCCGGCACGACGATCACCTACGTGGCCGAATTGCGCGGCGCCAACATCCCCCAGCTCCACCTCTGGGACCAGGACGCCTACCGGCGCAAGGCCGCCGGGCTGACCCTGTATAAGGGGATCATCATCGGAATCAGCGGGCTGCTGGCGCTGTTCCTGACCATCGTGTTCGTGGTCAAGGGCGCGATCATCTTCCCCGCGGCGGCCGCGCTCGCGTGGTCGGTGCTCGCCTATGCCTGCATCGATTTCGGCTTCCTGCAGCGGGTCTTCCCGGTCACCGAGCTGGCCGAGCGGGTCTACCGGGCCTCCGCGGAGGCGGTGCTCGGGGCGACGCTGCTGGTCTTCCTGTTCGCCTACCTCAACCTCGCCCGCTGGCACGTGCGCTACAGCCACGTGGCGTTCTTCTGGCTGGCCTTCCTGGCGGGCCTCGTCGGGCTCGCGGTGTTCGACCCGCCGGTGGCGGCGGGGGTGGCGCGCATCTCCATCGCGGCGGTGGCGGGGATCGGCCTGCTGCTGATCCTCTACCTCGCGGTCCATAACGGCTACGACCGGGCGATCCTGCTGGTGCCGACCTGGCTGCTGCTCGTCGTCTGGGTGGCGGCGGCGGGCTTCGCGGTCACCGGCCAGATCGGCAGCGACCTCGTGCAGCCGGCCCTCATCGGCGGCCTCGTGCTGATCGTGATGCTGATCGGCTTCACGGTGCTCCAGCACGCCTTCGCGGGGGGCGGCCTCAGCCACGCCCTCGTCTCCGACACCGAGCGGCGGGCGCTGGCGCTCACCGGGGCGGGCGACGTGGTGTTCGACTGGGACGTGCCCGCCGACCGGGTCTTCGTCGGCCAGGAGATCGAGGGCCAGCTCGGCCTGCCCCGCGGCACCCTGGAGGGGCCGGCCACTAACTGGCTCGGCGCGCTGCACCCGTTCGACGTGGAGCGCTATTCGGCGGCCCTCGACACGGTGATCGAGGAGCGGCGCGGCCGCATCGTGCACGATTTCCGCCTGCGCTCGGCCGCCGGCACCTTCTTCTGGTACCGGCTGAAGGCGCGGCCGGTGATCGGCGCCGACGGCGAGGTGATCCGGGTGGTCGGCACCATCGCGGACGTGACCGAGGTCAAGACCGCCGAGGAGCGCCTGCTCCACGACGCCGTGCACGACAGCCTCACGGGCCTGCCGAACCGCGAGTTGTTCGGCGACCGCCTCGATGCCGCTCTGGCCTTCGCCAGCCAGGACCAGCGCCTCAAGCCCACCGTGATCGTGCTGGACGTCGACCGCTTCAAGGCGATCAACGACGCGATCGGCCTGTCGGCGGGGGATTCGATCCTGCTCACCCTGTCGCGCCGGCTCGGCCGCCTGCTGCGGCCCCAGGACACCCTGGCCCGGGTGGCGGGCGACGAGTTCGCGGTGATCCTCCTGTCGGAGCGCGACCCCGACCGGATCCTGGCCTTCGCCGAGATGATCCGCCGGGCGATCGCGACGCCGATCACCTACGCCGACCGGGAGATCTTCCTCACCGTGTCGATCGGGCTGGCGCTCTACGAGGCGGGGGCCAACCTCAAGCGCGACGAGGTTTTCAAGTGCGCCGAGGTCGCCATGATCCAGGCCAAGCGCAACGGCGGCGACCGGATCGAGGTGTTCCGCGCCCATATGCGCACCGACCGCACCGACCGGCTGATGCTGGAGAGCGACCTGCGCAAGGCGATCGAACGCAACGAGCTGAAGGTGCTGTTCCTGCCGGTGGTGCGGCTCGAGGACCGCACCGTGGCGGGGTTCGAGACCGTGCTGCGCTGGGACCACCCGAAGCTCGGGCGCATCCCGGCCTCGACCTTCCTGCCGCTCGCCGAGGAGAGCGGCTTCATCGTCAACCTCGGCATCTTCGCCCTGGAGCGCACCGCCCTCGAACTCGCCGCCTGGCAGCGCTCCCTGGAGGTCGAGCCGCCGATCTTCGCGGCCTGCAACCTGTCCTCGCGCCAGCTCCTGCGCCACGACCTGCTGCACGACGTGAAGACCGTGCTGGCCCGCTCCGGGGCGCTCCCCGGCTCGCTCAAGCTGGAGTTCAGCGAGAGCCTCGTGATGGAGAACCCGGAATACGCCGCCCAGATGCTGGCGCGGATCCACGATCTCGGGGCGGGCCTGTGCCTGTCGGATTTCGGCACCGGCTACTCGGCGCTGTCGTACCTGCAGCGCTTCCCCTTCGACACGATCAAGGTCGACGCGACCTTCGTGCGCCAGATCGGCACCGGGCAGACCGCGATCCTGCGCTCCATCGTCCGCATGGCGAGCGAGTTGAACCTCGCCATCGTGGCGGAGGGCTGCGAATCCGAGGCCGACGCCCAGGCGCTGGCCGGCCTCGGCTGCGAGTACGCCCTCGGTCCCGCCTTCGGCGACCCCATGACCCTGCTGCAGGCCCGCCAGATCGTCGGAGCGGCCCCCGAAGCCGCGTGATGTGAGTTCTCGACCGGACCGATTTGGTATACCGCCGACCAGCGATCAACGTGATGGCAGGTGATGCGATGACCCCCGATCAGGTGAGGCTCGTTCAGGACAGCTTCGCGAAGGTGCGGCCGATCGCCGGGACGGCGGCGGACCTGTTCTACGGCCGTCTGTTCGAGACCGCCCCGCAGGTGCGCGGCCTCTTCCCCGACGACATGACCGAGCAGAAGCGGAAGCTGATGGCCATGCTCGGGATGGCGGTGGCCAACCTGAACCACCCGGAGAGCGTGGTCCCGGCGCTCCAGGATCTCGGGCGCAAGCACGTGGCCTACGGCACGCAGGCCGGCCATTACGCCCCGGTGGGCGACGCCCTGCTGTGGACCCTGGAGCGGGGCCTGGGCCCGGATTTCACCCCGGAGGTCCGGGACGCCTGGGTCGCGACCTACGCGCTCGTCGCCGGGGTGATGCAGCAGGCGGCCGCGCAGGCGGCGTGAGCCGTCGGGGCTTCCCGAACGCGGTTCGCGAAAGCTGCCCAGACATCGCCGTCCCGCGCCGTCCGGGAGGCGCGCCTTGGCGGCCGGCGCCGGGACGGCAAATCCGGCTCTCGCCCCGTCCTCCGCCATGCCGGCGATCGTGGCGGCCCCGGGGAACCCGGGTTATGCCGCCCGTAAGACCTTGACGCGTAAATAAAATCTGAATGCCATCGTTAAGCCGCCCTTAACCATGTCCGATCAAGCTCCTGTTGATGGACGGGCCTGTCAGTGCCCGCGATGGGGATGGTCGGATGGCCGAGGCGGCGAGGCGTTACCAGCAGGCGGGAACCTCTGATCTCATGCGCCGCCTGATGGCCCGGCCGATCCGGCTGGAGCAGCAGGCCCGCACCCGGCCGCCGCTCTCCGGCCGCCACCCGGACCTCTCCGACGACCTGTCGGACGATCCGGACGAGGCCGAGGAGATCGACCGCCTCGAGACCCAGCTTCAGGTGGTGAAGGCGGTGCTCCGGGCCCAGCGCCAGGAGGTCGAGTCGCTGCGGGCGCAGCGCCAGATCCTCACGGAATCCGCCCCGAGCGACGATGTCCGGGCGACCCGGGAGCGCTGGGCGGCGCTGGTCGATTCGCTCCTGATCCGTGCCAAGTGAACCGACCTTCGTGAACCCTCTCCAGATCACGCGGGGTATGGCCATGGGCGCGCGCTGCTCGCTCGTCGTCAACGGCCGGGCGGTGCGCGTCTCGCCCGGCGACACGCCGCTGGAGGCGGCGCTCGCCGAGGGCATGATCGCGCCGTCCCTGGCGCAGTCCGGCACCCCTCTGGCCGGCCAGGGCTTCGCGCAGGGCAACGCGGCCCCGTCCGGCCGCCGCCACCCCGCCCGCCGGGCCCGGGCCGAGACCCTGCGGCCGGCGCTCCCCGGAGCCCCGATCCAGGGCCAGGAGGAGGCGCCGCCGCCGCCCGTCGCCCTGCGCAAGGGCACGGTCACGGAGATCCGCCGGCTCAGCCCCGGCATCGTCGAGGTCGTCGCGACCCTGACCCGGCGCCCGACCTGCGAGCCCGGCCATCAGGCCCTCGTGACCTTCGCGGGCCTGCCCACGCTGACGCTGTCCCCGACGCTGCGGGTCGACGGGGTCGCCGAGATCAACGAGGCGGTGTTCCACGTCGCCCGCGACTCCGAGGGCGACCCGCTCGACGCGCTCCGGCTCGACCAGCCCGTGCGCCTGAAGGGGCCGGTCGGCCGGGGGCAGTACCGCCCCGGCGGCGGCCGCCTCGTGCTGGTGGCGGCCGGCGCCGGCTTCGGGGCGATCTGGGCGATCGCCCGCGCGGCCCGCTACGTGGAGCCCGCGCGCGAGATGGCGCTGGCGGTCGGCGCCCGCGACGCGCTGGACCTCTACATGCGCGACAGCCTGGACTGGCTGCGCCGCACCGGCGTCGCCCGGATCGTGCTCTGCGCCGACCGGGGCCGCCAGCGGCCGCCGGACGTGCGCTCCGGCCCGCTCACCGCCCACCTGCCGAGCCTGCGCGCCACCGACGTGGTCCACGTGGCGGGCGACGTCGCCACGGTGGGCGCCGTGCAGGTGCTCGCCGCCTCGGTCGGGGCGCGCTGCTACCCGATCGTGCTCAACTGAGGCGCGCCGCCTCGACGCGGCGGCGCCCGGCTGATACCCGCGCCGGGAGGGCGGCCACGCGCGCCCGCCCCTGATCCGAGCCCTGATGGTCCGCGTCCTCTGCCTCGGCTACAGCATCACGGAGCTGCCGGGCTACGTCGAGCGGGCCAACGCCCTGGCCGCGGCCGAGGGCCGCCCGGTCACCTTCCTGCGGAGCGGCTGGGGCGGCCATTCCCTGCCCTCCATCGCCTGCCTGATCGACGAGATCCTGGACGCCCTCCCCTGCGACTACGTCCTCCTGGAGCTGTTCACCGGCAACGTCCGCTACTTCGACGGCGCGACGATGCGGGCCCATCTCGACGACATCCTGGCGGCGACCGCCCGGCGGGACCTGCCCGTCGCCTTCCTCAACCTGCACCAGGGCGGGGTCGACTACGCGGCCGAGCCCGTGGCCGGCCTGCTGGCGGAGTACCGCGCCCTCTACGGGATCCGCGCCCTCGACATCGCCGCTCCGGTGGCGGCGGCGGGCGCGGGCGACATCACCTACCTCCTGACGGACGGGACCCACGTCACGCCGGCCGGCGCCGACCTCTACGGCACCCTGGTCTACAGCCTCATGCGGGCCCCGCCCCCGGGCCGCGCCTACGTCGCCCGGTTCCGGGGGCTGCCGGGCCGGTTCGAGTCGCTGCCGCTGCGCACCCTCCGCGGCCTGGCCTGCGGGTTCGCGCTGCGGCGCAACGGCATCCCGCTGGCGTTCCTGGAGATCGCCGAGGGGGCGCGCGTCGAGATCCCCCTCGGGCGCCCCCGCGACGTGATCGGCCTCCTCGTGACCTACGGTCCGCAGGCGGGCACGCTGCGGGTCCAGGACCCGGCGACCGGGCGGGCGCACGCCGTCGTCGCCTACGATGAATTCTCCTACTACACGCGCTCGATGTTCCGCGGCGTCACCCTCCCGGCGGCGCGGTCGCTGACGATCGCGCAAGGGGCGGAGCGGCCCGACATCGCCCTGCGCAAGGGCACGCCGGATCCGGGCCCGCGGCTCGGGCGCGTGTCGCACGTCTTCTTCCGGCGCCGGCTGAGCCTCGCCGCGCGCGCCGCGCGCCTGCGCCACCGGCTGCACCGCACCCTGCTCCGCGTCGGCCTGCGCCTCGGAGCCGTCCGCAGGGCCTGAGGCCCCCCTTCGCGGGGCCCGGGCGCGATGCGCGGAGATATCCCGCTATCCGACCGCATCCGGGGCCGGCAGCGGCGCGCGATGACGGCGCGATGATCCCGAACCCGAAGATTTCATTCGCACCGGGTTGCGAAGTATTTGTATCGAAACAGAAATATTTTCTCCAAGACGCCGATGAAAGGTGCGCCCGGGAAACCGTATTTCCGGCTGGATCCGACAAAACAGCCTGTGTTAGTCGAAATCGCAGCGCGAACGGGGCGACACACATGCGATTCCTGGAAAGAGTAAACTTACCCGTCAAAATGTCGGTTCCGATCACGATCATGATGCTCGCGAGTGCGACTTTGGTCTTCTACGCGCTCGGCGCACTCGGTCTCATGGAGCAAAGAAACAACTACATGGTCGACTATTACTTCGCCCGGTTGGAGATGTTCTCGCAGGTCCGTGAGCGGTTTCTCGACGCCAGCCTCATGAACCGCAGCATCATCATCGGTCAACCGGAGGTCGACCTCCCGTCCTTCCGCAGACGCTACGACGAGGCCGTCAAGGCGGTGGCCGACAACATCGAGAAGCTGGCCGCGGGCTCGCGGCGAAAAGAGATCCAGGACCTGCAGCGCACCATCGGCAAGATCGCGCGCGAGTATTTCGACCTGCTCGACCGCTCCAACGACCTCGCCTTCCGGAACGACCGCGCCGCGGCGATCGAGGTCGGCGTCGTCGCCAGCCGCGAGATCCGGGCGCGGTTCGTCGTGGCGGCGCAGGATTACGAGGCGCAGGCGGCGGCCCGGCTCGAAGAGGCGAAGATCGCGACGCGGCAGGAGGCCGAGAAGGCCCGCACGGTCCTGATCGGCTCCGCCCTGGCGGGCCTGCTCGCCGCCCTCGGCCTCTCCGGGGTGATCGTCGTGTTCGGCGTGACGCGGCCGCTCAAGCGCCTCGTCGCCGCGCTGCAGAGGATGGCGAAGGGGGATGCCGAGGCCACGATCGCGGAGGCCCGGCGCGGCGACGAGATCGGGATGGTCGGCCGGGCGGTCGAGGAGATCAAGGCGATGGTCGCCCGCAACGCCACCGCCGAAGCCGAGCGCACGCGGCAGGCGGAGGCCCTCGCCGCCGCGGCGCGCAAGGGCGCCATGATGGACTTGGCCCAGGCCTTCGAGGAGGCGGTGGCCAAGATCGTCACCCGCGTCTCCGCCTCGGCGGACGAACTTGAGGGCACCGCCCACCAGATGACCACGACGGCCCAGGAGACGGCCACGCAGTCCGGCGCCGTGGCGGCCGCGGCCGAGGAGGCCGCGGCCAACATCAACACCGTCGCGACCTCGACCGAGGAACTCGGCAGCGCCATCCAGGAGATCGGCCGTCGGGCGAGCGGCTCGTCCGAGCTCGCGCAGCAGGCGGTGAGCGAGGCCGACCAGACCGCCGCCCTCGTGTCCGAGCTGCAGGATTCCGCCGCCGCGGTCGGCGACGTGGTGGAGCTGATCTCGACCATCGCCGGCCAGACCAACCTGCTGGCGCTCAACGCCACCATCGAGGCGGCCCGGGCCGGCGAGGCGGGCCGCGGCTTCGCCGTGGTGGCCGCCGAGGTCAAGGCGCTCGCCGAGCAGACCGCCAGGGCGACCGGCGACATCTCCGGGCAGATCGCGCGGATCCAGGCCGGGACCGACGCGGCGGTCGGGGCGATCGGCACGATCATCGCCCGGATCCGGGAGATCAACGGGGTGGCGACGGGCATCGCGACGGCCGTGGACGAGCAGGGCGCGGCGGCTCAGGAGATCGTGCGCAACATCGCGCACGCGACGCAGGGCGCCTCCGAGGTGACCGGCAACATCGCCGGGGTGGCCGAGGCCTCGGAGCGGACGGGGATCGCGGCCGATCACGTGCTCACGGCCGCGACGGCCCTGTCGCGGCAATCCGAGCGGCTCTCCGCGGAGGTCGGCCGCTTCCTGGTCAGCGTCCGCGCTGCCTGAGGGGGCGCACGGGAAGAGTGGGGGCGTCATCCCCCTCCGACCGGCGGCGGGCGGCGCGCGGTCCGATCCGCGGCCCCGCCCGTGAGTCCCGGCCGGCGGCTCAGGCCAGCCGGACCCGCCAGATCTCGGCGGCGTATTCGCGCATCGCCCGGTCGGAGGAGAACCACGCCATCCGGGCGGTGTTGCGGATCGCCTTCGCCCACCAGCCGCGCGGGTCGCGCCATGCGGCGTCGATGGACCGCTGCACCCGCCAGTAATCGTCGAAGTCGACGGTGAGCAGGTACTGGTCGCGGCGGCGCAGGTCGTCGGTGAGCGGCCGGAACCGGCCCGGCTCCTCCGGCGAGAACCGCCCCGAGGCGATCATGTCGAGGGCCGCCGCCAGCCGCGGCGAGGCCTGGATCGCCCGGGCGGCGTAGTCCGGCTCGGCCTGCCGGGCGCGGACCCCGTCGGCCTCCAGGCCGAAGATGAAGATGTTGTCCGCCCCGACATGGTCGCGGATCTCGATGTTGGCGCCGTCGAGGGTGCCCACCGTGAGCGCGCCGTTGAGGGCGAACTTCATGTTGCCGGTGCCCGACGCCTCCATGCCGGCGGTGGAGATCTGCTCGGACAGGTCGGCGGCCGGGATGATCGTCTCGGCCAGGCTCACCGAGTAGTTCGGCAGGAACACCACCTTCAGCCGGTCGGCGACCTCGGGATCGTCGTTCACCGCCTTGGCGACGTCGCAGGCGAGCTTGATGATCAGCTTGGCCTGCACGTAGCTCGGCGCCGCCTTGCCGGCGAAGATCTTCACCCGGGGCGCCCAGTCCCGGTGCGGCTCGGCCTTGATCGCCTGGTAGAGCGCCACGGTCTCCACCACGTTGAGCAATTGGCGCTTGTACTCGTGGATGCGCTTCACCTGGACGTCGAACAGCGCGTCCGGATCGATGTCGATGCCGGTGCGCTCGGCGACCAGGGCGGCGAGCGCCTCCTTGCGCTGCCGGCGCACGCCGGCGTAGCGCGCCACGAAGGCCGCATCCTCCGCGTGGGCCTCCAGCCCGCGGAGCAGCTCGGGGTCGTCGAGGACGCCGGCGCCCACCGTCTCCACGGCGAGCCGGGTGAGGCCCGGATTGGCGTTGTGGAGCCAGCGGCGGAAGGTGATGCCGTTGGTCTTGTTGACGATCTTGTCCGGATCGAGCGCGTGCAGGTCGGAGAAGACCGTGGAGCGCATCAGGTCGGTGTGCAGCGCCGAGACGCCGTTGACCCGCCGGGCGCCGTGGAAGGCGAGATGCCCCATGCGCACCCGCCGGCCGTGCGACTCGTCGATCAGCGAGATCGACGCCAGGTAGGCCGCGTCCTGCCGGCCGTGCTTGGACTGCTCCTCGAGGTGCATCCAGTTGATCAGGTAGATGATCTGCATGTGGCGCGGCAGCAGCCGCTCCATCAGCTCCACCGGCCAGGTCTCCAGCGCCTCGGGCAGGAGCGTGTGGTTGGTGTAGTGCAGCGTGTTGGTGGTGACGTGCCACGCATCCTCCCAGGAGAGGGCGTATTCGTCGAGCAGGAGCCGGATCAGCTCCGGCACCGCGATGGCCGGATGCGTGTCGTTGAGCTGGATCGCCGCGTGGTCCGGCAGGGACCGGACGTCGCCGCGCTCGGCCACGTGGCGGGCGACGAGGTCCTGGAGCGAGGCCGCGGTGAAGAAGTATTCCTGGCGCAGGCGCAGCTCCTGGCCGGCGGCCGAGGCATCGCTCGGGTAGAGCACCCGGGAGATCGCCTCGGCGCGCATCCGCGCCGCGGCCGCGCCGACATGGTCGCCGCCGTTGAACCGGGCGAGGTCGATGGGCTCGCCGGCCTCCGCCTTCCACAGGCGCAGGGCGTTGACGTGGCGCCCGCGCCAGCCGACGACCGGCACGTCGTGGGCCACCGCCCGCACGGTCTCGGCCGGCTGCCAATGGCGCCGGATCACCCCCGCCTCGGGGGAGGACAGCGTGACGGTGCCGCCGAAGCCGATCGTGTAGGCCGCCTCGGGCCGGGCGAATTCCCAGGGGTTGCCCTCCGCGAGCCAGGTCTCCGGCGCCTCGCGCTGCCAGCCGTCCTCGAAGGACTGGCGGAACAGGCCGTGGTCGTAGCGGATGCCGTAGCCCATGGCCGGGATGCCGATGCTGGCCATGCTCTCCATGAAGCAGGCGGCCAGCCGCCCGAGGCCGCCGTTGCCGAGCGCCGCATCGGGCTCGGCCTCCTGCACGGCGTCGAGGTCGACCCCGAGATCCCGGAGCGCCGACCGCGTGGTCTCGGTGAGGCCGAGGTTGTTCATCGCGTCCGACATCAGCCGGCCGATCAGGAATTCCAGCGACAGGTAGTAGACCCGCTTGTTCGGCACGCCGCGCTCGGAGGCCATGCAGGCGGCCACGATCCGCTCGCGCAGGGCCAGCGCGGTCGCGGCGAACCAGTCGCGCGGGCGGGCGGTCTCGGGGGTCTGGCCCAGCGCGAAGGTGAGCTTGGCGCGGATCGATTCCCGCAGATCCACCACCGCATCGCCGCTTGCGGACAGGACCGGGGCGGTCCAAGAGGCGGAGGCGGCAGCCTCGGGACCGCGCTCGTCGCGCGGGGCCTCGTGTGGCACAGGCCGGATCAGAACATCGTTCAGCACGTGCAGGTCCCCCAAAGTCGGTGTCCCGGATGTTCGGGCCGGGCGGATCGTGGGCGGATTATCTCTCTTGATGGATTGCCGCCGCGTGAACGGACGGGCAATCCGTGCCCCCGAAGCGCCCGACTGTGCGGTCGGCTTCCGGCGAAGTCGTGGCAGCGCCGCCGCAGCGGGGCGCACGGACACGTCCGGGACTATATGGCACGCCAACGTGACATTCCAGACACATGCGCCCGCGTCGAACCGGCCGCCGCCGGTCGCCGGCGCGCCGGCCCGCGGCGAAGCCGGGGCCGCAACGCGAGAGACGCAGCATGACCGACACCGTCTGGTGGAAGTGCGGGACCGTCTACCAGGTCTATCCCCGCTCGTTCCAGGACACGAACGGCGACGGGGTCGGCGACCTGCCCGGCATCACGGCGCGGCTCGACTACCTCGCGTGGCTCGGGGTCGACGCCGTGTGGATCTCGCCGGTCTACCCCTCGCCCATGGCGGATTTCGGCTACGACGTGGCCGATTACTGCGGGATCGACCCGCTGTTCGGCACGCTCGCGGATTTCGACGCGCTGATCGCCGAGGCCCACCGGCGCCGGCTGAAGGTGATCCTCGATTTCGTGCCCAACCACTCGTCGATCGCCCATCCCTGGTTCGCGGCGAGCCGGTCGTCGCGCGCGAGCCCGAAGCGGGACTGGTACATCTGGCGCGACCCCGCCCCCGGGGGCGGTCCGCCCAACAACTGGCTGTCGAATTTCGGCGGCCCGGCCTGGACGCTCGATGAGGCCACCGGCCAGTACTACTACCACGCCTTCCTGGCCGCGCAGCCGGACCTGAACTGGCGCAACCCCGCCGTGCGCGAGGCCATGCACGACGCGCTCCGCTTCTGGCTGGACCGCGGGGTCGACGGGTTCCGGGTCGACGTGATCTGGCACCTGATGAAGGATGCCGGATTCCGCGACAACCCGGCCAATCCCGACTATGCGCCGGGTTCGCCCGAGATCAACCGCTTCACCCAGGTCTACTCCGCCGACCGGCCGGAGATCTTCGACGTGATCGCCGGCATGCGGGCGGTGCTGCGTCGCTACGGCGAGCGCGTGCTGATCGGCGAGATCTACCTGCCGGTGGAGCGGCTCGTGGCCTATTACGGGCCGGACCTCACGGGCGCCGACCTGCCGTTCAACTTCCAGCTGATCCAGACCCCCTGGCGCGCCGACGCCGTGGCGGATCTCGTGGCCCGGTACGAGGCGGCCTTGCCCGAGGGCGGCTGGCCGAACTGGGTGCTGGGCAACCATGACCAGCCGCGCATCGCCGCCCGCGTCGGCGAGGAGCAGGCCCGGGTCGCCGCGATGCTGCTCCTGACCCTGCGCGGCACCCCGACCCTCTATTACGGCGACGAGATCGGCCTCGGGCACGTGCCGATCCCGCCGGAGCGCGCCCGGGACCCCTGGGAGCGCAACGAGCCGGGTCACGGCCGCGATCCGGAGCGCACGCCGATGCAGTGGGACGACTCCCCCCAGGCCGGCTTCTCCACGGCCGAGCCCTGGCTGCCGCTGTCGGCGGATTGGGCGACCCGCAACGTCGAGGCCCAGCGCTCGGACCCGGCCTCGATGCTGACCCTGCACCGGCGGCTGCTGGCCCTGCGCCGCGACCACGCGGCGCTCGCGGTGGGCGGCTATCGGGAGGTGCCCCCGGGGATCGGCGCGGAGGGGAGCGCGGACGGGAGCGCGGAAGGGAACGCGGAAGGGAACGCGGAAGGCGGCGCGGAGGTGTTCGCCTACGAGCGATTCGCCGACGATCAGGTCCTGCGCGTGATCCTGAATTTCGGCGCCTCGGCGGTCCGCCTGCCGCTGCCCGCGGGCGGCTGGACGGTGCTGCTCTCGACCTGCGCGGGGCGGGCCGGCGAGGCGGCCGGCGCGGCCGTGGCGCTGGGCTCCGCCGAGGGCGTGATCCTGCGGCGCTCCTGAATCCTGTATTCGGCGGTCGAGACATCGATTCGACGGTGCCTTCTTGCCGCAGTGCGGTATGAGTAACCGCCGCTTAAGGATGCCGGTGGCCTACTTTGTGCGTCGCAGCGGAACCGTCGCGGCGGAGGAGCATTGATCGTGGTTGAGATCGCGACAGCCGTGTCTGCCCGATCGTCCGCCAGAGCGGGACACCCGCCCGGGCCGGTGCCGATGCCCGATGCGCGCCGCGAGGGGTCCTACGGGGGCGCCTTCGCCGACCGGGCGCCGGTCGAGGACGGCGGCCCCTACACGATCCGGCAGGCCGCCCGTCCGGCCTCGCTGCGCCGCCGCATCCTCTACGCCACGCCCGAGATGGCCGATTTCGTGAAGACCGGCGGTCTCGGCGAGGTCTCGGCCGCCCTGCCCCGGGCCCTGGTGCCGCACTACGACATCCGCGTGCTGATCCCGGGCTACCGCCAGGTCCGCGCCGCCTTCCCGGAGATCCCGGTGGTCGCCCGCCTCGACGGGTTCGCGGGCGTCCCGCCCTGCGACCTCGGCCTGGTCGAGGCGGCCGACGGGTTGCGCATCTACGTCCTCCTGAGCCCCGACCTCTACGAGCGGGACGGCACGCCCTACGGCGACCAGAACGGCGATTTCGGCGACAACGACCTGCGCTTCGCCCGGCTCAGCCTCGCGGCGGCCGAGATCGCCGCCGGCATCGACGCCGACTGGGCGGCCGACCTCCTGCACCTCAACGACTGGCAGGCGGCGCTGGCCCCGGCCTATCTCGCGTGGCGCGGCCGGCGGGTGCCGAGCGTGCTGACGATCCACAACCTCGCCTACCAGGGCCTGTTCCCCCGGGACAGCCTGGCCCGGCTCGGGGTGCCGGAAACGGCCTTCCAGGTGGACGGGGCCGAGTTCTACGGGCAGCTCTCCTTCCTCAAGGCCGGGATCTTCTACGCCTCCCAGGTCACCACGGTGAGCGAGACCTACGCGCGGGAGATCCAGACGCCCGAACTGGGCTGCGGCCTCGACGGGCTGCTGCGCACCCGCGCCGGCCAGGGCCGGCTCGCCGGGATCCTCAACGGCATCGACGAGACCTGGGACCCGAGCACCGACCCCCACCTCGCCACGCGCTTCGAGATCGACGACTGGAAGGGCAAGCGCGCCAACGCCGAGGCGGTGCGCCAGCAGTTCGGGCTGGCGGTGTCCCGCGGGCCGCTCTTCGCCATCGTGTCGCGCCTCGTGCACCAGAAGGGCATCGACCTGAGCCTGCAGGCCGCCGAGGCGATCCTGGCCGAGGGCGGCCAGCTCGTGGTGATCGGCCAGGGCGAGGGCCGGTTCGAGCAGGCGCTCCGGGGGCTGGCCAAGCGCCACCCCGACGCGGTGGGCGTCCATGTCGGCTTCGAGGAGGCGCAGGCCCGGCGGATGTTCGCCGGCAGCGACTTCCTGCTGATGCCGTCGCGCTTCGAGCCCTGCGGGCTGGCCCAGATGTACGCGCAGCGCTTCGGCTCCCTGCCGATCGTGCGGCGGACCGGGGGGCTGGCCGACACGGTCGAGGACGAGGTGACGGGCTTCACCTTCGCGGAGCCCTCGGCCGCGTCCTTCGGGGCGGCGGTGCGCCGGGCCCTGCAGGCGTTCGGCCAGAAGAAGCGCCTCAACGCCATGCGCCGGCGGGCCATGGCGGCCCGCTTCGGCTGGGACCAGGCCGCCGACACCTATGCCGGCCTCTACGGCCGGGCCATCGGCAACAGCACGGCGCTGCGCTGGCGGGCCGCGTAGGGTTCTTCGCAGGGCGTTCCGCGTTTCTCCCTCCCCCCCCTCTGCGGGGGAGGGTTGCCCCCGGAGGGGGTCGGGAGAGGGGAGCGACGGTGCAGAATGGCCCTGTCCCGCCCTACCTGCTGTGCCCTGTCCTGAACCGGGGTTCCCCTCTCCCGACCCCTGCCGACGCAGGGGCCACCCTCTCCCGCAGAGGGGGGAGGGAGCACGTGGCGCATGTAGCCGCCCTCACCCCTCCAGCAGGAAGATCATCGTGGCCAGCGGCGGCAGGGTGAGCGACAGGCTCTGCCCCTGGCCGTGGCTCGCCGCCGCGTCGGTGTGGAGCCCGCCCCGGTTGCCGACATTCGAGCCGCCGTAGATCCCGGCATCCGAGTTGAACGCCTCCCGGTAGAAGCCCGCCTGCGGCACGCCGACCCGGTAGCCCTCCCGCGGCACCGGCGTGAAGTTCGACACCACGATCGCCACCTCGCCGGGCTTGGCGCCCTTGCGGGCCCAGGCGATGACGCTGTTGTCCTGGTCGTCCGCCACCAGCCACTGGAAGCCGGTATGCTCCACGTCGCGGCTGTAGAGCGCCGGGGTGGAGACGTAGAGCCGGTTGAGATCGCGGACCGCGTCCTTGACGCCCTTGTGCAGGGGATCGTCCAGCAGGTGCCAGTCCAGGCTGATGTCGTGGTTCCACTCCCGCTCCTGGCCGAACTCGCCGCCCATGAACAGCAGCTTCTTGCCGGGATGCCCCCACATGAAGCCGAAATAGGCCCGGAGGTTCGCGAATTTCTGCCAGCGGTCGCCCGGCATCTTGCCGAGCAGCGAGCCCTTCCCGTGCACCACCTCGTCGTGGGACAGCGGCAGGATGAAATTCTCCGAGAAGGCGTAGAGCAGCCCGAAGGTCAGGTTGTGGTGGTGGTAGCGGCGGTGGATCGGATCCTCCGACACGTATTTCAGCGTGTCGTGCATCCAGCCCATGTTCCACTTGAAGCCGAAGCCCAGCCCGCCCGTGTAGGTCGGGTGCGACACGCCGGGCCAGGAGGTCGATTCCTCCGCCACCGTGATCGTCCCCGGGGCGTGGCTGTAGGTCGCCTCGTTGGTCTTGCGCAGGAAGTCGATGGCGTCGAGGTTCTCGTTGCCGCCGTAGCGGTTCGGGATCCACTCGCCCTGGCGGCGCGAGTAGTCGAGGTAGAGCATCGACGCCACCGCATCCACCCGCAGGCCGTCAAGGTGGTAGTGCTCCAGCCAGAACCGGGCGTTGGCGGCCAGGAAGGTCGCCACTTCGGTCCGCCCGAAATTGTAGATGTAGGTGCCCCAGTCCTGGTGGAAGCCCTGGCGCGGGTCGGCGTGCTCGTAGAGGTGGGTGCCGTCGAACAGGCCGAGCCCGTGGGCGTCCAGGGGGAAGTGGCCCGGCACCCAGTCGAGCAGCACGCCGATGCCGGCCTCGTGGGCGGCGTCCACGAAGGCCGCGAAGTCGTCGGGCGTGCCGAAGCGGCTCGTCGGGGCGAACAGCGAGACCGGCTGGTAGCCCCAGGATCCGTCGAACGGGAACTCGGTGATCGGCAGCATCTCGATATGGGTGAAGCCCATATCCTTGACGTAGGGGATCAGCCGCTCGCCCAGCTCCTTGTAGGTCAGGTAGCGGTTGCCCTCCTCGGGCACCCGCGCCCAGGAGCCGAGATGGACCTCGTAGATCGAGATCGCGGCGTGGCGCGGGTCCTTGGCGCCCCGGGTCGTCATCCAGCCGGAATCGCGCCAGTCGAACTCGCTCGTGCCGTGGGTGACCGAGGCGGTCTCCGGCGGGTGCTGGGCGGCGAACGCCACCGGGTCGGCCTTGAGCGGCACGAGGGCGCCGTCCGGGCCGCGGATCTCGAACTTGTAGCGCACGCCCGCCTTGAGGCCGGGCACGAACAGCTCCCAGATGCCGCCGTCCTGCCACAGGCGCATCGGGTGGCGCCGGCCGTCCCAGTCGTTGAAGTCGCCGACCACGCTGACCTTGCGGGCGTTCGGCGCCCAGACGGCGAAGCGGAAGCCGTCGATGCCGTCGAGCTGGCCCGACTGGGCGCCGAGCATCCGGTAGACCAGGTTGGTGCCGACCTCGCGCAGGGCGGCGACGTCGTACTGCTCGATCGACGAGCCGAAGCCGTAGGGGTCGTAGCGGCGGCGCTTCGACCCGTCCCAGGACTCGACCTCGATCTCGTAGAGCGGCCGTCCCTCGCCCTCGACCTTGGCGACGAAGAACCCGTCCGGGTGGCGCTTCTCGAACGGCACGGTGCGGCCGTCCATCACCAGGGCGGCGGCCTTCGCCTCGGGCAGCACGGCGCGCACCTCCCAGGCCTGGGGCCCGACCCGGTGGGGGCCGAGCACCGAGAAGGGGTCGCCGTGGCCGGCACCCATCAGGGCGGCGATCGCGTCCGGGTGGACGCTCGGCGGCGCGGCGGCTCCGGGGCCCGGGACATCCGCGTTCCGCGCCGCCCCCGCTTCCGGGTCGGCCCGCATTGCGAAGGTCTGGTCGATCGCCGTCATTCCGATGCTCCGGGCTCGTGTCCGTCCGTGTCCAGAATGGTGAGAACCCCCCGTGCGGGGATTTCGATCCAGTCCGGCCGGTTGTTGGCCTCGTAGTCGACCTCGTAGAGGGCCTTGGTCAGCAGGCAGAGGCGCAGCAGCCGCGCCCGCGTGCCCGGGTCGGTCACCGCAGCCCGGGACCCGTCCACGGCCGACTGGTATCCGGCCAGGAAGGCCGCCTCGATCATGCCGCGCCACGCGGTGGCGGCGTCCCGGGCCCGCTCCTCGGTATCGCCGAACCGGGCGGCGATCTCGCGGGTCACGGTCTCGGCCCCGTACGCGAAGGAGCGCATCAGCCCGGCCACGTCGCGCAGCGGCATCGACTTCGCCCGGCGCTCGTCGGCGGGCCGCGAGGGCTCACCCTCGAAGTCGACGATGATCAGGTCGCTCTCGGCGACCAGGACCTGTCCCAGATGGTAGTCGCCGTGGATGCGGGTCTTGTGGGCTCCCCGCGGCGGCTCGGCGGTGAGGGTGTCGATCAGCGCCTCGACCTGCTGGCGGCGCTGGCCGAGCTCCGCGCAGGCCGGCTTGCCGGCATCGAGGCCCCGGTCGGCCAGGCCCTTGAGCGCCCGGAAGGCGCGCTCGGCCTGATGGCGGGCATCCCGGGCCAGCACCCCGAGGTCGTCCTCGGTGAAGGGCTCGGCCGCGAAGGCCGGATCGTCGGTCTCGATCGCCAGCGCCGCGTGCAGCTCGGCGGTGCGCCGCCCGAGCAGGGCCGCCCAGGGCCCGTGGGCCTGGAACGCCTCCGCGGGGGTGGCGGCCTCGCTCTCCGGAGTGAGCACCACGGTCTCGAAGTCCCGGCGCAGCCCCTCCAGCATCAGCGTCCAGGCGTCGCCCTGGTTCATGACGAACTTTTGCAGGACCGCCAGCGCCGTCCGCGTGCCGTCCTCGGCCACGTGTTCGAGGGTGCCGAGCAGCGCGGGCGTGTTGGAAAAACCCGCCTCCTCGGTGAGGAAGCGCCCGACCTCGATCTCGGGATGCATCCCCGGCTGCAGGCGGCGCAGCAGCTTGAGCATCATCTTCGAGCCGATGGCGATCGAGGTGTTGCTCTGCTCGGCCGAGAGCCGGCGGATGTCGGCCACGTCGACCGTGACGGCCGGGTCGAAGGCCGAGGTGACGGCGAAGACGAGGCTCCCGCTCTCCGTGGGGATCTCCCGGCCCTGGCGCATGTCGTCGATCAGGCAGGCGGCGAAGTCGTTGGAGCCGGCCGCCCCGTAGAGCAGCCCGGTGCGCGGCCCCCGGCGCACCCGCGCCACCGCGAAGGGCAGCAGCGTCTCGTCCTCGCGGCCCTCCTCGACGCCCACGGGCATGAAGTATTCGTGGCTCTCGCCGTTGGCGAGCTGCACCTGCAGCCGCGGCAGCAGGAACCGGGCGCTCCCGTCCACGTCCTTCAGGGCGGCGCAGTCGATGACCTTCACGGCCCGGATCCGCGAGCCCTTGGCGCCGAACCAGCGCCGGCTCGTCAGGAACGGCGGCACCACCGTCCGCTCGAAGGCGACGCGCTCGCGCCCGCTCATCAGGCTCTCGATGCCGCCGGTCAGCACCAGGGTGAACAGCTCCGGCGGCTCCTGCTGCGGGCCGACGACGCCGGAGCGCGCCGCGCTGAGCGAGAACCAGTAGAAGCCGTAGGACGGCAGGGTCAGCAGGTAGGGCAGGTCGCCGATCGGCGGGAACTCGGTGCCGCCGGTGAGCTCGATCGGCACCGCGGTGCGCAGTTCCGACAGGTCGAGCTGCACCGCCTGGGGCGCGCGCGACAGGTTGGCCACGCACAGGACCCGCTCGTCCCCGTGCTCGCGGATCCAGGCCAGGACCTTGCGGTTCGACGGATAGAGGAACTGGATCGTGCCGCGGCCCAGGGCGACGCTGTTGTTGCGGATCGCGATCATGCGCCGCGTCCAGTTCAGCAGGCTGGTCTGCGCCTGGATCTGCGCCTCGACGTTGATCGCGTCGAAGCCGTAGATCGGGTCCTGGATCGCCGGCAGGAACAGCCGCTGGGGGTTCGCCCGGGAGAAGCCGCCGTTGCGGTCGGGGGTCCACTGCATGGGCGTGCGCACGCCGTCGCGGTCGCCGAGGTAGATGTTGTCGCCCATGCCGATCTCGTCGCCGTAATAGAGCACCGGCGTGCCGGGCATCGACAGGACGAGGGACTTCATCAGCTCGATCTTGCGCCGGTCGTTCTCGAGGAGGGGCGCGAGGCGACGGCGGATGCCGAGGTTGATCCGGGCGCGGCGCTCGGCGGCGTAGAACGACCAGAGATAATCACGCTCCTCGGCGGTGACCATTTCCAGGGTCAGCTCGTCGTGATTGCGCAGGAAGATCGCCCATTGGCAGCCCTCGGGGATCTCGGGGGTCTGGCGCATGATGTCGGTGATCGGGTGCCGGTCCTCCCGGGCGATCGCCATGTACATCCGCGGCATCAGCGGGAAGTGGAACGCCATGTGGCATTCGTCGCCGTCGCCGAAATACTGCGCGGTCTCCTCCGGCCACTGGTTGGCCTCGGCGAGCAGCATCCGGTCGGGATAGCTGGCATCCAACGCGGCGCGGATTTTTTTTATGACGTCATGCGTTTCCTGGAGGTTCTCGCAATTCGTGCCGTCGCGCTCGATCAGGTAGGGGATCGCGTCCAGCCGCAGCCCGTCGACGCCCATGTCGAGCCAGTAGCGCATCACCTCGATGACGGCCTCCAGCACGGCCGGGTTGTCGAAGTTGAGGTCCGGCTGGTGGCTGTAGAACCGGTGCCAGAAATACTGCTTGGCGACCGGGTCCCAGGTCCAGTTCGACGCCTCGGTATCGAGGAAGATGATCCGCGTATCCTTGTACGGCTCGTCGGTGTCCGACCAGACGTAGAAGTCGCGCTCGGGCGAGCCGGGGGGGGCCTCCCGGGCCGCCTGGAACCAGGGATGCTGGTCGCTGGTGTGGTTGATGACGAGCTCGGTGATGACCCGCAGGCCGCGCTCGTGCGCCGCCTCCACGAAGGCCTTGAAGTCCTCCATGGTCCCGTAGGAGGGGTTGATGTCCCGGTAATCGGCGATGTCGTAGCCGTCGTCGCGCAGGGGCGAGGGGTAGAACGGCATCAGCCAGATCGCCGTGACCCCGAGGTCGCGGACGTAGTCGAGGCGCTGGGTCAGGCCCTCGAAGTCGCCGATCCCGTCGTTGTTCGAGTCGAAGAACGACTTGACGTGGATCTGGTAGATGATGGCGTCACGGTACCATTGCGGGTCGCTGCGATCGATCATCGCGTCGCTGCCTCATCGGTGGACTTCAAGGGGATCGGCGGTCGGGACTGGCGGATGGACCGCCGCGCGCCGCAACGGTCGGCGACGGGACCGCCCGCCGCCGGATATTCAATTGCCATGGTCGAGTGCCACGCGCGGCCTCAGCCCGCAACCCGCCGCGGCGCCCGCAGGCGCCAGATCACGCAGGATCGCTCGGCCGGATCGAGGGCGATGCGGTGGGTCTTGCCGCGCAGCTCGAACGTGTAGCCCTGGAGCAGGTCCTCGACCTCGACGGCGCCGTCGTCGGGCAGGCCGAACAGCCAGAGCGGCACCTCGTAGGTGCATTCCTGGCGGCTCTTCGGGTCGAGGTTGACCATCGTGAACACGCAATTGTCGCGCTCCGGCGTCGCCTTGGCGTAGGCGATGATCTGGTCGTTGGAGGCGCCGGTGAAGACCACGTTGCGGAAGTCCCAGAGGGCGGGGTTCTCGCGCCGGATCTTGTTCAGCCTGACGATGTGCTCGCGGATGTTGCCCGGCCGGTCGTAGTCCCAGGCCTTGATCTCGTATTTCTCGGAGTTCAGGTATTCTTCCTTGCCGGGATACGGCGCCGCCTCGCACAGCTCGAAGCCGTTGTAGATGCCGTAGACCGACGACAGGGTCGCGGCGAGCGTGCCGCGGATCACGAAGCCGGCGCGGCCGCTGGTCTGGAGGAAGTAGGGATTGATGTCGGGCGTGTTGGCGAAGAAGTTCGGGCGGTAGTATTCGCCCATCTCGCCGGCGAGCTCCAGGGCGTAGTCGGTGAGTTCCTGCTTGGTGTTGCGCCAGGTGAAGTAGGTGTAGCTCTGCTGGTAGCCGGCCTTGGCGAGCTTCTTCATCATCTTCGGCCGGGTGAAGGCCTCGGCCAGGAAGATCGCGTCCGGATACCGGCCGTTGACCTCGGCGATCACCCATTCCCAGAACGGGATCGGCTTGGTGTGCGGGTTGTCGACCCGGAAGATGCGCACGCCCCGGGCGCACCAGCCGAGCAGGATGTCGCGCAACTCGATCCAGAGCCCGGGCAGGGCCCCGCCGTAGAAATGGACGTTCGAGATGTCCTCGTACTTCTTCGGAGGATTCTCGGCGAATTTGAGCGTGCCGTCGGGGCGCCACTCGAACCACTCGGGATGGTCCTTGATCCAGGGATGGTCCGGCGAGCACTGGATCGCGAAGTCGAGGGCGATCTCCATGCCGTAGGCGTGGCTCGCCGCCACCAGCCGCTCGAAATCCGCCAGGGTGCCGAGGTCCGGGTGGACGGCCTCGTGGCCGCCCTCCTCCGAGCCCACCGCGTAGACCGAGCCGACATCGCCGGGCTCGGCCGTGAGGGTGTTGTTCTTCCCCTTGCGGTTGGTGCGGCCCACCGGGTGGATCGGCGTGAAATAGAGGACGTCGAAGCCGAGCTCCCGGATCTCCGGCAGGCGCCGGATCACGTCGTCGAAGGTCCCGTGGCGGTGGACGTCCATCGACTGGGAGCGCGGGAAGATCTCGTACCAGGCGGAGAACCGGGCCGCGAGGCGGTCGGCGATCACCGGCAGGGTCACGGGATAGCGGGTGAGGTTCACCCGCTCGGCGTTCCGGCGCACGAGGCTCGCCGCGTCGGGCTGGAGGATCCGTTCGAGCTGGGCGGCGGAGCCGGTCTCCTCGGCGGCCAGGGCCGCCACCAGGGCGGTGAGGCGCTCGCCGTCGCGCCCGCCCCGGGTGCGGGCCAGCGACGCGGCGGTCTCCACCAGGGTCACGCCCTCGATCGTCTCGAGGCGCACGTCGACGCCGGCGGCGCGCTTCTTCAGGGTGTCGCGCACCCAGGACGAGAACGGATCGCGCCACGCGATCAGGGTGAACTCGTAGCGGGCGTTCTTCTCCAGGGGGACGTGCCCGGCCCAGCGGTCGTTGTCGACGAAGACCATCGGGTCCTCGCGCCACGCCGCGTCGCCGGCGACCCGCGACAGGATCGCGGCGTCGATGACCTCGTGGCCGTCGGAGAAGATGTCGGCCTCGACCCGCAGGGACTCGCCGACGATCCGCTTCACCGCCGAGCGGCCGCCGTCGATCTCAGGGCTCACCGCCTCGATCACCACCCGGCCCGCCCCGTCCGGGGTGCCCCGTTCGGGCTGGCGGGCGACCTGCTGGGCGCCGGCCGCGAGGATGCGCAGCTCACCCGGAAGCAGGTCGATGGCGCTGCCGGGATGGAAGGCGATCGGCTCGACCTCGGGGGTCCGGTCGACGAAGGCGCCGAGCATCCCGCCGGTGCGGGCGATCAGCGCGCCGGCCTCCACCGGCACCGGCTTGTCGGTGGGATTGTAGAGCACGATCAGCCCGTGCCGGGCCGAGGCCGGATGGCCGGTGTCGAAGCGGGCGAGCGCCACGAGGTCGCTGTCGGGCGCCGAGATGCGGACCTGCGCGCCCTCGACATTGGCGGCCGGCAGCTCGGCTCGCAGGGCGTTGATCGCCCGGATGAAGCCGGAGATGTCGATGCCGGTGTCGCTCTCGCGGTCGCGCGGGGTGGTCTCGACCACGTGCAGCGCCCGGCGGTAGCCCCACTCGTAGCCGATCGGCATCAGCACGCCCGCCGAGAAGAAGGCGGCGAGCGCGTAGCGGGTGCGCAGGTGGGCCGCCACCGCCTCGGGGCCGCCGCCGATCTCGGCGGCGAGCCGCTTCATGTCGTGGTTTTCGGGAAACGCGATCGAGGGCGCCAGCACCCGCAGGCGCTCGTACTGCTCCAGCGCCCAGGGCTTCTTCAGGTCCCACCACGCGAAGGAGTTGAACAGGTAGTCGAAGCCGGCGCCCGCCGTGGCCCGCGCCTCCTCGAAGGTGCAGCCCAGGGTCTCGGCGGCGAACAGGCAGGCCGGGTCGCGGTCCTTGGCCTCGCCGATCAGGACGCGCCAGGTCTCCGGCGGCACCTTGTAGGCGGCGTCACAGCGGAAACCCGCGACGCCGAGCCCCTGGAGCCGCCCCACGTAGGCGCCCCAGATCCGGGTCAGCTCGTCCCGGGCCGCGGGGGTGTGGTAGTCGAGTTCGGCCAGATCGCCCCAGACCGTGCGGATCGTGGGATCGTCGGGATCGACCGCCGCGGGGTGCATGATCGAGCCGTCCGGCTCCTTCATGAACAGGTCGGGCCGCTCCGTGGCGAGCCGGGCGTTGTCGGCGGTGTGGTTGATCACGAGGTCGGTCATCACCGACAGGCCCAGCGCCTGCGCGGCGGTGCAGAAGTTGCGGATCTGCGCGTCGTCCGGCGTGCCGTCCGGGTCGCGGATCCGCTCGTCGAGCCGCTCGGGATCGGCCACCGCGTAGAGGCTCTTCGAGCCGCCGGTCTGGTGGAACGGGTTGAGGTAGATCCAGTCGAAGCCGAGCGCGGCGATCCGCGGCAGCTCGGCGGTCCAGTCCGCGACGCGCCCGACCAGGAGCGGGAACAGGTTGTAGATCCGCGGCCCCTCGGCGCGGGGCGCCAGCGAGGCCGGCAGGACGGCCTCGGCTCCAGTCGTCGCCGCGGCTTTGGTCGGTGCGTTCATGCTGGCTTCTGGCTCCCGTTCCTGTGTCGTAACGCCCGAACCGTCCGGGCGTGCCTCATGATCCGGTTCGACGTGTCTCAGCAGAGTTGCGTGACACGGCTGCGGAGGCGCCTGCCTGCCAACCGCGCGCCTAACCCTCCCCCCCTCTGCGGGGGAGGGAGAGCTACGGATCCGGCCGCTCTCATGTTTCCCGCTGCAGCACCGCGTAGGGCAGCTCGCGCAGGACGTCGCCGAGGTCGGCCCCCTCCCCTCGGCTCTCCACGATCCGCCCCGTCGCGAGGTCGCGCCAGCGGGTCCCCGCCCCGAGCTCCACCCGGGTGCCCGCGAAGGCCTCGCCCGACCAGACCGCCTCGCCGACGAACCCGGCCACCAGCCGCGGCACCGCCACGAACAGGTCGCCGCCCTCCTGGCCCGGATCGGTCCGCCGGTAGGCGATCACGTGGGCCGCCCGCGCGCCCTTGGCATCGACCGGCTCGTAGGACGCACTCGCGTAGAAGTCCGGGCGTTCGGCCCGCTCGGCCAGGAGCCGGGTGAGCGTCGCCTGCTTCACCCGCCCGTCCGGCCAGTGCGCCAGCAGGGCAGCGGGCTCCCCGCCCTGTTCGAGCATCCGTTCCAGGGCCGGGTAATCCACCGGGCGGCGGTTGTCGGGATCGACGAAGGAGAAGTCCCACACTTCCGTGCCCTGGTAGGTGTCGGGCAGGCCCGGCAGGGTGCATTTCAGGACCGTCCGGCCGAGGCTCGCCAGCATGCCGAGATGGGCGAGCCGCCGGGCGAAGGGCCTGAGCGCGTTCAGGAAGTCCGAGCCCGGGGCGATCAGCGCGGTGAACAGCCGCTTGACCGCGCCCTCGTAGACCGCGTCGACATTGACCCAGCTCGACCGGCGCTTGCCCTCCCGCATGGCCTTCTCGCCGTAGGCGATGAGCCGGTCGCGGAACTCCGCGATCGCGTCGGGTTCGTCGCCCTCCAGCAGCTCCAGGGGCCAGGCGCCGAGAATCGCCTGGAAGAACATCCACTGGTCGTTGGCGTCGGGCGCCGGCTCCCCGTCGATCCGGGCGAGATGGGGCCCGGCTGTCCGCTGCCACAGGTCCCAGGCCTTGGCCCATTCCTCCGGGATCTCCGAGAGGGCGAGCAGCCGGGTCCGGGCATCCTCGCCGCGCTTGGTGTCGTGGGTCGCGGTGGTGATCATGGCGCTCGGCCAGTCGCGGGCGCGGGCGATCTGCAGGTCGTGGAAGTGCTCGGCGTCGATGCCGTACTCGCCCGGATCGCCGCCGACCTCGTTGAGGCCGAGCAGGCAGGCGTAGCGATAGAACAGCGTGTCCTCCAGGCTCTTGGCCATGACCGGGCCGGTGAGCTGCTGGAACCGGCGGCGGAAGCGCAGCACCACCCGCGGGTCCGGCCGGCCCGGACCCACCGTCTCGATCCGCCCGAGCAGGACCTCGGCGGCGAAGTCGTGGACCGAGCGGTCGGGCAGGCTCGACCAGCGCTTGGCCTTGGCGACCGCGCCCTCGATCAGCCGGACGTCCTCGGGCTCGACCTCGCCCTCCTCCAGCTCCGGCGGCAGGTAGCTCCGGTAGGTCGGGAAGCGCGCGATGATCTCGATCAGCGCCCGGCGGAGCGCGTTGACGGTGAAGTCGCGGGTGCGCCGGTCGGCATCGGCCACCTCCTTGAGGTCGGAGGTCAGCACCTCCAGCTCGCTGGCGAAGCTGATCTCCAGGATCTCGGCCTTGGCGGCGCGGAGCTGGAACCCGTAGGGCTCGTCGAAGCCGGTCGCCCAGGTGTACAGGCGCTCGACCTTCCCGCGCCGGGTCTTGTCGACCAGGATGCCGTCGAGCTGGTTGAGCACGTCGTAGCCCGTGGTCCCGGCCACCGGCCAGGGCCGCAGCCGCTCCCCCGGCTCCAGGATCTTCTCCACCACCACGTAGAAGCCCGGTCCGACCGCCGCCTGGAGCGCCCGCGCGTAGCCCAGGGGGTCGGCGAGCCCGTCGATGTGGTCGATGCGCAACCCGTCGATCCGGCCCGCGCGGACGTGCCGGAACACCGTCTCGTGCGAGCGGTGGAAGATGTCGGACAGCTCGACCCGCAGGCCCGCCAGGGAGTTCACGTCGAAGAAGCGGCGGTAGTTGATGTCGCTCGACGCCACCCGCCAATGGGCCAGCCGGTAGGCCTGGGCCTCCAGCAGCCGGTGCAGCGGCCCGAAGCTGTCCGGGCGGCCCTTGAAGCCGTTGAGCAGCGCCAGCGTGCTGGCGGTGGCCTCCTGGATCAGCGGCGACACGCCGTGGATCTCGGCGAGCCGGCGCTTCAGCCCCTCGGCCTCCTCGGGGAAGCCCCTGCGGCGGCTCTCGTCGGTGTCGATCGCCATGGCCCGCAGGCGCTCGGAGATCGCGAGCAGCTCCGCGGTGGTGTCGTCGTCCACGGCCCCGATGGCGGCGATCACCCGGTTGAGGATCGTCGGGTAGCTCAGCGGCCGGATCGGCAGCTGGTGCTCGTAGTGCCAGACGCTGAACGCGCCCGTGTCGGGGTCGAACTTCAGCACCAGCGTGCCCTGCTCCAGGGCCTCGCCGTAGCGCTCGCCCAGGAACGGGATGACGAGGTTGCGCCCGGCCCCGAGCCGCTCCCAGTCGATGTCGAAGGCATCGGCGAACGGCGACAGGGAGCCCCATTCGAGCACCGAGAGCCACCAGGGATTGTCGGCACCGCCGACGCCCATGTGGTTCGGGACGATGTCGAGCAGGAGCTTGATCCCGTGGGCGTGGAGCGTCTCGGAGAGCCGGATGAAGCCGTCCTCGCCGCCGAGCTCCGGGTTGATCGCGCCGTGGTCGACGATGTCGTAGCCGTGGGTCGAGCCCGGCCGCGCCTTCTGGAGCGGCGAGGCATAGACGTGGCTGATCCCGAGCCGGTGCAGGTAGGGGACGATCCGGCCCGCATCCGCGAAGGTGAAGTCCTTGTGGAACTGCAGCCGGTAGGTGGAGCGGGGCGGCGGGGCGGCCAGCCGCGCGGCGCCGGAGCGCGGTCCCCGGGCCTCGGCGGACAGCGACGCCGCCAGCTTGGCGAGCGGGCCGCCGGGGGCGGCGATGTCCACGAGGTCCCGGTCGAGCTTGCGCCGCCAGTTCGGGTACCCCTCGGTGGAGCCCGGCACGTTGGCCTGGGCGAGCTCGGAGACCACGTCCTCGTACTGCACGGCGGTCAGCATCGCGGGCGCCCGGGCGAGGTAGCGGGCGGCGGCCTCGAAGGGCGCGGCGTCCGGCGGCTCGGCGGACGGGATGAGCTGCTCGCCGGCCAGCGCCTCGGCGAGGCGGCGCCGCTCGACCACCCGCTCGGCGCGCTCGGCCTCGGCCCGATCCTGGTCGTAGAGGCCCAGCGACTGGCGGGTGTCGGTGTCGACCCCGCGCCACCAGCCGACGAAGGTCGGCAGGTCATGGGTGGTGATCGCCGTGAGCGCGTCGCGCGGATAGGCCGCGGGGGCCTTGAACCGGCCGTCGGCCTCCCGCTCGAAGGCGAGGATCCGGTAGCTCAGCACCCCGGCCCGCATCAGCGCGTCGGAGAAGCCCTCGGGGGCGGTCCCGAGATCCTCGGCGATGACCAGGCACTTGTTGCGGTGGCTCTCCAGCCGCAGCACCGCCAGCATCGGCTCGAACGGCATCGCCACGTAGGCGCCGGCCTGGGCGCCCGCGCCCAGCGGGATCAGGAACAGGCGGGCGAGCTGGAAGGCGTGGTCGATCCGGATCGCGCCCGCATGGCGCATGTTGGCCTGGACCAGCGCCCGGAAGGCCGCGAGCCCGTCGCGCTCCATCGCCAGCGGGTCGAAGGCCGGCAGGCCCCAGTTCTGGCCCTTCGGGGCCAGGAGGTCCGGCGGCGCGCCGATCGACACCCTGTCGGCGAAGCGCTCGGGATGCGACCAGATTTCGGAGCCGCCCCGGTCGGCGCCGACCGCCAGGTCCCGATAGAGCCCGACCCGCATGCCGGAGCCGAGCGCCGCCGCGGACGCCTCTTCGAGCTGTCGGTCGGCGAGGTATTGCAGCCAGGCATGGTAGCCCACCGCCTCGGCGTTCTCCGCCGCGAAGGCGCGCACCGCCTCCGTGCCGGCGCGGCGGAATTCCTCGGGCCAGTCGCCCAGCCAGTGCGCGCCCTGCTGGCGGAAATGTTCGGACAGCGCCTCGAACACCGCGTGGGAGGCGAGGTCCGCGCCGCCCTCCTGGCGGAAGCGCTCGAACCCGGCATCGGTGCCGGCGCGGGCGGGCGAATCCGCCCAGAGCGCCCGGAGCACAGGATCGAGCACGTCGTGCACGCCCTGGTGGTCGACCAGCGCCGCCTCGCGGAGCGCCGCGATCGCGTCGGCGCGCTCGGCGAGCAGCGCCTCGGCCCGGGACCCCGCCAGCCCGGGCAGGCTGCGCGGGGCGATGAACAGCGTCTCCAGGAACAGCCGCGAGGACGGCGAGTACGGGGAGATCTTGGTCCGGTCGGAGGCGAACAGGGCGTGGACCGGGCTCAGGCCCAGGAACGCCGCCCCGCGCAGGGCCGCCTCCCGGGCGGCCTCGCCGGCATCCGCGTAGGTGCCGATGCCGATGTTGGTGGCCGAGCGCAGGCCGTAGAGCTGGGCGGCCAAACCCCAGTCGGAGGCGCCCTCCTCCGTATAGGGGCGCGGGCGCCAGCAGCGCTGCGGCGCGGCGATCACCCAGGCCTCGGTGCGGGACTGGCCGGCCTGCACGGTGAGGCGGTGGTAGCCCGGGGTCAGCGGCGGCAGCTCGAAACCCGGCTCCGACCCCTGCGGGTTCGCCCGTCCCTCGCGGGCCGTGCCGCGCTCGTCGACGAGGCGCCAGACCAGGGTGTGGGGCGTCCCGTTCTGGAGCCGAACCGGCACCCGGGCGGCCCGGCGGGCCTCCACGGGCAGGAGCGGCGGGATCAGGCCGCGGCGCAGGCTCTCGACCTCAGCGAGGCTCTCGGCGATCGCCGCCTCGTCCTGGACCGCGAAGCCCAGGGCCGCGAGCAGGCCGCGGCGCACCTCCAGCGACGTCTCGACGGGCTTGCCGAAGGCGTCGGTGTAACCGGCCGCGACGCCGACGAGGTCGGCGAGTCTTTCGAGGGGGCTCACGCGCGAGGCTCCGTCAGGAACAGGCCGGTCCAGGATGGCAGGTCGCGCCCGGCCCCGTCGGGGGCGTTGGTCCAGATCAGCCGGGCGCCCCCCGGGTCGACCGCGAAGGGCGCGGTCCCGACATTGGCCACGAAGCGCAGGGTGCCGGCGCCGAAGCGCCACGTGCAGTCGATCACGTCCTGGCGCGGCAGGGTGGCGGCGGCGCCTTCATAGCCGGACTTCGCCAGCGGCACGACCACGTCGCGGCGCAGGGCGAGCAGCCGCGTCGTCTCGGCCAGCACCTCGCGGTGGGGCGAGCGGTCGCGCTCCGACCAGTCGAGCTTCGAGGCCTCGAAGGTCGCGCGCTCGGTCGGGTCGGGGATCTTGGACGTGTCGTCGGCAAACGCCGCAAAGCTCTTGAACTCCCGGCGGCGGCCGTCGCGCACGGCCTTGTTCAGGTCCTCGTCCGGGGCGAAATCGACGAAGAACAGGAACGGCGCCGAGGCCGACCATTCCTCGCCCATCCACAGCATCGGGATCTGCGGCGCCAGCAGCAGCCCGGCCCGGGCGAGATCGAGCTTCTTCGGGTCGGCCAAGTGGTTGAGCCGCTCGCCCAAGGCGCGGTTGCCGACCTGGTCGTGGTTCTGCAGGAAGGTCACGAAGGCGGAGGGCGGCAGGTGTCCGGAGGGCTCGCCGCGGGGGTGGTTGCCGAGGGTCGAGAAGGGCTCGCCCTGGTAGGCGAAACCCTCCGCGAGGCAGCGGGCGAGGTGCGCGACCGGTTTGTCGGCAAAGCTCTTATAATAGCCGGCATCCTCGCCGGTGAGCAGGACGTGCCAGCCATGGTGCAGGTCGTCGGCCCATTGCGCGTCGTGCATCTTCGGCCGGCCGGCGGCGTCGCGCTCCAGCCAGCGGGCCTGGTTGGCCTCGTTCTCCAGCATCAGGTGGATCTGCCGGTCCGGGAAGGTCTTGCGGACCGTCTCGCCGAGCTCGGCCAGGAAGTGGCGGGGCGAATCGTCCAGGATCGCGTGGACGGCGTCGAAGCGCAGGCCGTCGAACCGGTATTCCTCCAGCCAATACAGGGCGTTCTGGATGAAGAACTGGCGCACGACGGCGCCGCTCTCCTTGCCGTCGAAGTTGATCCCCGCGCCCCAAGGGGTCTGGTGGCGCTCGGTGAAGAACGTCTTGGCGTAGGCGTGGAGATAGTTCCCGGCCGGGCCGAAATGGTTGTAGACCGCGTCGAGATAGACCATCAGCCCGAGCCCGTGGGCGGCGTCGATCAGGCGCTTGAGGTCGTCCGGGCGGCCGTAGGCGCCGTCGGGGGCGTAGGGCAGCACGCCGTCGTAGCCCCAGTTGCGCGAGCCCTTGAAGTCGGCGAGCGGCAGCAGCTCGATGGCGGTGACGCCCAGCGCCTTGAGGTCCGGCAGCCGCGCCTGCAGGCCGGCATAGGTGCCCTCCGGGGTCGCCGTGCCGACATGGCACTCGTAGATCACCGCCTCCTCGAAGGGCCGCCCGGTCCAGGCCTCGTCGGACCACGCGAAGGCGCGCGGGTCGATCACCTCGCTGAGGCCCGAGACGTCCTCCGGCTGGAAGCGCGAGGCGGGATCGGGGGCGACGAGGTCGCCGTCGATGCGGAAGCCGTAGCGGGCGCCGGGCTTCACCCCGGGCAGGGCGGTGCGCCGCCAGCCGCCGCCGGATTCGGGCAGGGGATGGCTGGTGCCGTCGACGACGAGGTCGACGCTCTTGGCGGTGGGCGCCCAGAGGGCGAAGCGGACGCCGCCCTCGACCATCTCGGCCCCGAATTCCATGCTGTGGGCGCGCCGCATCGGGCCACCGTCCTCGTCATTGGCCGCGCGCACCGGGGCGCAAGCGCTGCAGGATCTACCAGTGGTGGGAGAAGGCCCCGGGCACGATCCGGTTCCCGCAGTGCAGCTATGGCGGGTGTCGGGTGTGGCAATGGGGATTCGGAAGCCTGCGACGCGCGCTCCTCCCCTCTTGAGGGGAGGAGTTGGAGGGGGGGTGGCTCAGGATCAAGCGGTGCGGTGCCTCCTGCACCACCCCCGCCCCTGCCCTCCCCACAAGGGGGAGGGAAAAAGCGCCGCGATTTCAAAGCGTTCGATATCAGGCCTCGAGGTGTGAATTTGCCAGCCCCGCAGGGGGAGGGAGCACGCGGGGCCGTCACCGACCTTTTCTGAAGCGATGTCGCCCTTAAGGCCCCGGCACCCAACCGCCCTTGCCCGCCATGCCCGGGGCGGTGAGCACCAGGACCGTGCGGCCGGGCAGCGGCACCGCGGCGCCGGCCGGGTAGGCGGCGGCATCCGGCGGCAGCGCGCCCTCGGGCTCGCCCGTGTCGAAGACCGGCCGCCAGGGGCCCCCGATCACCGGCACGAGATGGAACGTCAGAGGCCCCGCCCCGGCATTGAACAGCATCAGCAGCCGGTCGCCCGGCGCGCCGTCATTGCCGATCTGCATCCCGAACGCCTGGAGCCCGTCGTCGGACCAGTGGCGGTCCCCCATCTCGGTGCCCTCGGCGCTCAGCCAGTGCACGTCGCGCAGGGGCTGGTCCGGATGGATCAGGTCGCCGGTGAAGAAGCGCCGCCGCCGCAGGGCCGGTTGGGCCCGGCGCAGGGCCAGCAGGTTGGCGACGAAATCCGTGAGCGCGGGGTCCGGATCGACGCTCCAGTCCATCCAGCTCGTCGGGTTGTCCTGGGCGTAGGCGTTGTTGTTGCCCCCCTGGCTGCGGGAGCGCTCGTCGCCCATCAGCAGCATCGGCACGCCCTGGGCCAGCATCACGGTGGCCAGCATGTTGCGCTTCTGGCGGGCGCGCACGGCCAGGATCGCGGCATCGTCGGTGTCGCCCTCGACGCCGTAGTTGCGGCTGACGTTGTGGTTATGGCCGTCGCGGTTGTCCTCGCCGTTGGCCGCGTTGTGCTTCTCCTCGTACGACACCGTGTCGGCCAGCGTGTAGCCGTCGTGGCTGGCGATGAAGTTGACGCTGGCGAGCGGCGAGCGCCGGGAGGGCGCGAACACCTCGCGCGAGCCGGTCAGCCCCTGCGTGACCTTGGCCAGCGTGCCGGAATCGCCCTTCCAGAAGCCGCGGGCGGCGTCGCGGAACTTGTCGTTCCACTCGCTCCAGCCGCGCGGGTAGCCCCCGAGCTGGTAGCCCCCCTCCCCGATATCCCAGGGCTCGGCCACCATCTTGATCCGGGCGAGCACCGGATCCTGGGCCACCGCCTGGAAGAAGGCCGCCCGCGGGGTGAAGGCGAGCGGCGAGCGCCCGAGGCTCGAGGCGAGGTCGAAGCGGAAACCCGCGATCCCGTAGGCGGTCACCCAGTGGCGCAGGGAATCGAGCACGAGCTGCATCACCCGCGGATGGCTCGCGTCGAACGTGTTGCCGCAGCCGGTGCAGTCGAGATTGCGGCGCCGGTCGGCGGGGTCGAGCTTGTAGTAGCTGGCGTTGTCGATGCCGCGGAACGACAGGGTCGGGCCGGTGTGGTCGCCCTCGGCGGTGTGGTTGTAGACGACGTCGAGCCAGGTCTCGATCCCGGCGGCGTTCAGCTCCCGGATCGCCGCCTTCAGGCCGCCGAGACCGCCCTCCCCGCGGTAGCGCGGGTCCGGGGCGAAGTAGCCCAGGGGTTGATACCCCCAGAAGTTGACGAGGCCCTTCTCCACCAGGAAGCGGTCATCCGCGAAGGCCTGGATCGGCAGCAGCTCCAAGGCCGTGACCCCGAGCTTGACGAGGTGCTCGATGATCGCCGGATGGGCGAGCGCCGCGTAGGTGCCGCGCTCGGGTTCGGGGATGTCGGGATGGGTGCGGGTCAGCGCCTTGACGTGCGCCTCGTACACCACCGTCTCGGCGAGGGGCCGGCGCACGGGCGCGAGCGCGAGGTCGGGCACCTCCGGGGCGGTGACCACGCATTTCGGCATGTAGACCGCGCTGTCGCGCCGGTCGATGCGGTCCTCGCGCCCCCTCCGATGGCCGTAGAGCGCGTCGTGCCAGCGGATCCGGCCGCGGATCTCCCGGGCGTAGGGGTCGAGCACCAGCTTCGAGGCGTTGAAGCGGTGGCCGCCCGCCGGGTCCCAGGGCCCGTGCACCCGGTAGCCGTAGAGCTGGCCCGGCAGCACCCCGCGCAGGTAGCCGTGCCACACGTCGTCGGTCCGGCAGGGCAGCCGGACCGTGCGGGTCTCGTGGCGCTCCCCCGGCTCGAACAGGCAGATGTCGACCGCGGTGGCGTGCTCCGAGAACAGGGCGAAGTTGACGCCGCGCCCGTCGAACTGTGCGCCCAGCGGCGCCGGGACCCCGTCGTCGACGGCGATCATGCGGGGAATCCGATCGTGCGCGGGAGCGGCAGCGGCGCGTGCCGGCTACTCGGCCGCCGCCGCGGCGGTGGGCGGCTCGCGCTCGATCGTGCGGAAATTCTCAAGCTCCGAGAGGAAGTTGCGCGCCCACCAATCGACGTCCTCGCGGGTCATGCGCTCGACCATCGGCTTCCAGCGGGCGACCCGTTCGGCCTTCGGCATGTAGAGCGCGGCGCGGATCGCCTCCGCGACCTCGAACCGGTCGTAGGGGTTGATCAGCAGCGCCTCGGGCAGCTGCCGGGCGGCGCCGGCGAATTTCGACAGGACCAGCACGCCGGGATCGTCCTCGCTCTGGGCGACCACGTATTCCTTGGCCACGAGGTTCATGCCGTCGCGCATGGGCGTGACCAGCCCGACCCGGGCCGCCCGGTACAGGCCGGCGAGCACCGGGCGCGGATAGGCCTTGGTGATGTACTGGATCGGCGTCCAGGCCGGGTCGCCGAGCGAGCCGTTGATCTCGCCGACCTTCTCGTTCACGTCCCGGGCGAGCTGCTCGTATTCCGGCACCTCGCTGCGGGATTTCGGGGTGATCTGGATGTAGGTGACGTTGCCGCGCTGGTCGGGGTTGGAGGCGAAGAAGCTCTCCACCGCCTCCATCCGCTCCGACACGCCCTTCGAGTAGTCGAGCCGGTCGACGCCGATCAGCAGCTTGCGCGTGCGCAAGCCCGCCATGGTCTCGCGCACCACCTTGTTGGACCCCGCCTTCTCGGCGGCGTCCTTGAAGCCCGCGACGTCGATGCCGATCGGGAAGGCGCGGATCCGGGTGCGGCGCCCGTCGACCATCAGCGAGCCGCCGCCGAGCGGGATCGCCCGCTGGGTATCGATCAGGTTGCGCTGCAGGTTCTGGACATCCGCCTCGGTCTGCAGGCCGATCAGGTCGTAGTCGACGATGGCGCGCAGCAATTCCCCGCTCGCCGGCAGCGAGTTGAACACGTCGGCGGCGGGCCAGGGGATGTGGTGGAAGTAGCCGATCGGGTTGTCGAGCCCGAGGCCGCGCAGTTCGGCCGCGAGCGGCAGCAGGTGGTAATCGTGCACCCAGATGATGTCGTCCGGCTCCACCAGCTTGGCGAGCGCCCGGGCGAAGGTGCGGTTCACCCGGCTGTAGCCGGCATAGTCGGAGCGCGAGAAGGCGCCGAGGCCCAGCCGGTAATGCATGATCGGCCACAGGGCCCGATTGGCGAAACCGGCGTAATATTCGAGGTGGTCCTGCGGCGAGAGGTCGACGACGGCGTACTGGACCCGCCCCCGGTCGATCAGCGTCGGCTCCTCGGAGGGCTCCTCCGTGATGGTGCCGCTCCAGCCGAACCACAGCCCCTCGTAGGCGGTGAACGCCTCCTTCACGGCGACGGCCAGGCCGCCCGCCGCGACCGCCTTGCCGCCCTCCTCCGGCACGGCGACGCGGTTCGATACGATCACAAGGCGTGCCACGCGGGTCGGCTCCGGATCAGGGGCGCGGGTCGAGTCGAGGATCTCGCCGCGCCTGCATCGGGACTTCTTGATGTCAGAACGCGCGGAGGCCCTGCGCGATCCTTTGTTGTGTCGTGAGGCAACCCAAGCGTGAAGCCGGGCGCGGGTCAAGTCGAGGTCGCGCCCTTCCGGGACAGGAGTGCGGCTCCGTCCCGGCACGGCAATGCAGTCCCGCGCGGACGCCGGAGGGCCCGGCGGGAGCGTGTTGTGCAAGCCTGGCGGTTCTGCCAGACCGTGCCTGAACGCCGACTGAGCGGAATCGGCGGCGCGTCCGGGCGCGGGACCGCGACGGGGCCGTCGCCGCGCACGCAGACGGCACCGGAACCGGCGAGAGCCCAGTCGGTTACTCAGCCATCGTGGGGGCCGCGGTCGCCGCGAGCGGCCCCGTCCCCGCGCCGCGAGGAGTGTTTTCGAGATGGCCGGCAACGAGTTACCGCACGGTGCGCCCCACGAGCCGCCCCATGAGTCGCCCCGCGAGACGCCCGGAGACGCCCTCGGCGCGACGCCCCACGCCGGGGCGGACGAGCGCGCGCAGTGGCGCGGCCTGCAGGGCGACGTCGAGGGTCTGGCCGACGTGGCGGCCGAGCGTGGCCGCGGCCTGCTCGACGCCGCCCGCCTGCAGGCCCAGACCTATGTCGAGCAGCGCAAGAGCGACGCCGCGCAATCGGTCCACGACCTCGCCCAGACGATCCGCAATTCCGGCCGCGACCTCGGCGACAAGCCGAACGTGCGCGCCTTCTTCGACAGTGCCGCCGACGGGCTGGAGCAGCTCGGCACCTCGATTGAGCGGCGCAGCCTCGGCGACTTCTACAGCGAGGCCGAATCCTTCGCCCGGCGCGCCCCGGTGGCGGTGGCGGTGGGCACCTTCGTGGCCGGCCTGATCGCCGCCCGCTTCATCAAGTCGTCGAGCCTGCCGCCGGAGGCACCGGACGGTGACGCCCGCGACAGCTTCCGGGCCTGACGCCATGGCCCAGGGTCCTGATTCGCGCCAGACGGGCGCCTCCGCCGGTGCCTCGAGCATCCAGAGCCTGATCGGCGACGCCCTGCGGGAGACCAACGAGCTCGCCCGCAAGGAGATCGCGCTGTTCCGCGCCGAGATGGCCGGCAACGTCCGCCAGCTCATCGTCGGGCTCGCCTGCATGGTCGGATCGGCGGTGTTCGCCGTGGTCGCCCTGCTGGTGCTGATCGGGGCCCTCGTGAAGTGGCTCGCCACGATCGTGGGCTCCGAGTGGCTCTCGGCCCTGATCGTCGGCGGCGTGCTGCTGGTCCTCGCCCTCGGGATGGCGCTGTGGGCGCGCAGCGCCCTCTCCCTCTCGACCCTGGCCCCGAAGCGCACCACGCGCCAGGTCCGTCAGGATGCCCAGGCCCTCTCGGAGCGCGTGTCCGGATGAGTACGATGAACGACCTCGAGAAGGAGATCGAGGAGAGCCGGGCCCGGCTCGACGACACGATCGACCGCATCCAGGGGCGGCTCTCGGTGCCGAACCTCGTGGACGAGATGCTGGGCAATGCCCGGCGCATGCCGGCCCTGAACAGCACCTACGACAGTGCCCTCGAGGCCGTGCGCCGCAATCCCGTGCCGGTGCTGCTGATCGCGGCGGGCGTCGGCCTGCTGTTCAGCCGGATGGCGCGCGACGCCGAGCGCCGGCGCACGGAAGTCTCGGCCGCGCGCGTGTCCGCCCTGAACACCGGCGCGGCCCGCAGCTACGACCCCGATCTGCCCACCGTACGCCCCGCCCGGGATCCGCTGGACACGACCGAGATCTGAACGCCGGGCCGGGAGGCCGGGCAGACCGGCGCCGAATGCCGGCCGCCGAGACCGAACATCCGAGGACAACGCCATGACCGACAAGCCGGGCACGCCCGCCACCCCGTCCAGCCTCCCCGAGCAGCACGCCGCCGCGGCGGGGATGCCGCACGGTGCCGGTGACACGACCCTGCGGCCGGATCCGGCCGGCCACGGCGACCCGGGTGCACCCGGCGCGGCGGCGGGCGACTTCACCCTCCGACCCGATCCGCGCGGCCTGCACGACCCGCTCCCGCACGGCGCGGCGACGGGCTCGATAGACGCGGCCTCCGCGGCCCGGGAGGGGGTCCGTGCCGCCGGCGACCGCGCCGCGGACCTCGCCGGACAGGCGCGGCGGACGGTGTCGGACCTCGCCGACACGGTCAACGACCGCCTCGGCGGCGTGGCCGACCAAGCGCGCGACCGTGCCTCCATGGTCTACGACGATGCGCGCGAGCGCGCCGGCGCGCTCCACCGGCGCAACATGCAGGCGCTGGACGACCTGACGAGCCAGGGCATCGACGGCATCAACCGCGGCCGCACCGCCGTCGAGCGCTTCGTGGACGACAACCCGCTCCTCGTCGGCGTGGTCGGCGTGGCCGCGGGCCTGCTGCTCGGCGCGCTGCTGCCGCGCACCCGCCAGGAGGACCGCAACATCGGTCCCTGGGCCGACGAGGTGCGCGACCAGGGCCTGCGCTACGCCCGCGAGGTCACCAATATCGGCCGCGAATTCGTCCAGACCGCCCTGGATCCCGACAACCTCAACGCCGCCGCCCGCAAGGTGGCGGATCCGGACGGCCACAAGCCGCCGGAGGGGGAGCGGACCCAGCACAATCTCTGAGCCGGGCTTCGGTCCAGGCCCCGGCGCGACGCAGCCGCGCCGGCCTCACGCCCGGTCCGGCCGTCCCTTGGCCGGCGCCCCGATCCGGGCGCCCGGATCAGTCCCGATACAGCTCCGCATGCGCCGTCCGGAGCAGGTTCTTCTGCACCTTGCCCATGGTGTTGCGGGGCAGCTCGTCCACGAACAGGACGCGCTTGGGGCATTTGAACCGGGCGAGCCGACCCTCCAGGGCGGCCTGGATGCCGGCCTCGTCCGGGCAGCCCGGGCCGCCCACCACCACGGCGGTGACCGCCTCGCCGAAATCCGGGTGGCTCAGGCCGATCACCGCGGACTCGACCACGCCCGGCAGGGCGTCGATCTCGGTCTCGACCTCCTTCGGGTAGACGTTGAAGCCCCCCGAGATGATCAGGTCCTTGCCGCGCCCGACGATGTGGACGTAGCCCCGCCCGTCGACCTTGCCGAGGTCCCCGGTGATGAAGAACCCGTCGGCCTTGAATTCGGCCGCGGTCTTCTCGGGCATGCGCCAGTACCCCTGGAACACGTTCGGGCCCTTCACCTCGATCATCCCGACCGCGTCGGGCCCGAGGGCCGCGCCGGTCTCCGGATCGACCACCCGCAGGGACACGCCCGGCAGGGGGAAGCCCACCGTGCCGGCGACCCGGTCGCCCGCATAGGGGTTCGAGGTGCTCATGTTGGTCTCGGTCATGCCGTAGCGCTCGAGGATGGCGTGGCCGGTGCGGGCCTGCCAGTCCCGGTGCGTCTCGGCAAGCAGCGGCGCCGAGCCCGACACGAACAGGCGCATGCCCCGGGCCGCCTCCGGCGTGAGGCCGGGCTCCTTGAGGAGGCGCGTGTAGAAGGTCGGCACGCCCATCAGCACGGTGGCCCGCGGCATCAGGTCCAGGATCAGCTTCGGGTCGAGGCGCGGCAGGAACAGCATGGAGCCGCCGCTCGCCAGGACCGTGTTGGTCGCCACGAACAGCCCGTGGGTGTGGAACACCGGCAGGGCGTGGATCAGCACGTCGTCGGCGGTGAAGCGCCAGGATTCCACCAGGGTGCGGGCGTTCGACGCGAGGTTGTCGTGGGTCAGCATGGCGCCCTTGGAGCGCCCGGTCGTGCCCGAGGTGTAGAGGATCGCCGCGAGATCCTGCGGGCCCCGGGCCACGTCGGGGACGTCCCCCGCCTGCCGGTCCGCGGCCTCGGCGGCGCTGCCGCGGCCCTCGGCGTCGAGGGTCCAGACCGCGCGGACGCCGGACGCGGCCTCGGCGAGGGCGGCGCGCTTGCCCGGGTCGCAGACGAACACCGCGGGCTCGGCGTCGCCCAGGAAGTAGGCGATCTCCGCCGGGGTGTAGGCGGTGTTGAGCGGCAGGAACACCGCCCCCGCCCGGACCACGCCGAGGTAGAGGAAAATCACCTCGGGGCTCTTCTCGACCTGCACGGCCACCCGGTCGCCGGGGGCCACCCCCGCCGCCCGCAGGGCCGCCGCGTAGGCGCCGGAGCGGGCGATCAGGTCCGCATAGGTGGTGCGGCGCCCGTCGGGCGTCTCGAGCACGGTCTTGGCGGGATCGGGAACGCCGTCCCGGATCAGGGAGAAGAGGTGATTGGTCATCGGGCGGCTTGAGCTGTCGCGGGCCTTGCGTGTCTCCCGCACCCATAGCCGCCTCGGGGGCCTTCCGGCGAGCCCTTTCAGGCGGCGAGCCGCTGCCGCGACGACAGGAAGGCGCCCTCCGGGGCCCGTTCGGGCGCGAACAGGCCGAGGCCGATGGGCGCCGGCATGCCGACATAGATCGCCTCCATGCCGCCGCGCCCATAGGCCTCGTGCCAGAAGCCGGAACCCTTGGAGTCCCGGGAGAACTCCCGCCACCACGTGCGGTGCGGCTCCGAGCGGGTGAAGCGCTCCAGGCTCTCCAGGTCCCGCCAGTACTGGCGCATGCCGATATGGGTCAGCCCGAAGACCAGGGTCTCGTGCGCCAGGAGCCCGTCCGGCTGCGCGCGCACCGAGGCCGCGATGCCGCGCCCGAGGCCCAGCAGCGCGCGCAGGCCGCGCCAGCGGGTGACCCGGAAGCCGAGATAGACCACCACGAGGTCGGGATAGGCGGAGAGATCCACGGAGCGTCGGACGGGGGCACCTTGCATGACGCGGTCTCCTGGGTCTGTATGCACCGTAAACATGGAGCCGTATGATTACAGTGTCAACATCCGATCGGGAGAGGACCTACCACCACGGCGACCTGCGGGCGGCCCTGGTCGCGGCGGCCCTGGACCTTCTGGAGGCCGGGGGAGAGGCGGCGCTGTCGCTGCGCGCGGTGGCCCGGGCCTGCGGGGTCTCCGCCATGGCGCCCTACCGCCACTTTGCCGGCAAGGAGGATCTCCTGGAGGCGGTCGCCGCCCGGGGCTTCGCCGACCTCGCGGCCCGGCTGGAGGCGGCCGACGCCGCCGCCGAGGGGGGAGAGGCGCTCGCCGCGCAGGGGGCGGCCTACGTGACCTTCGCGTGCCGTCACCCGGCCCTGTTCCGGCTCATGTTCATGAGGCCCTGCCGGGGGCCGGTCGGATCCGAGGCCTACCGGATCCTGGAGCGCCGGGCGGCCGCCCTCGCGGGGCCCGCCATGGGCGCCGAGGACCTGACGCTCGCCGCCTGGTCGCTGGTGCACGGCCTCGCCGCGCTGATCCTCGACCGCCGGGTGCCGCTGGAGGGCGAGGCCGCGGAGGCCCTGGCCCGGCGGATCACCCTGGCCTTCGCCGCCCGGTTGACGGCGGCGGGCTGAGTCACGCCTCGGCCAGCACCACGGCCCGCGGCGGCGGCAGCTTGGCGCGCAGCTCCCGGGTCACCGCCGGCGCGGCCACCACGGTGCCGAGATTGGCGTAGGTCTCGTGGTTCCGCTCGATGGCGGCGAGGTCGTAGAGGTAGTTGACCATCAGGCCGTGCGACTGCGCCAGCCCCTTCGTCGAGGTGTCGCCGAGGAAGTTGATCCGGTCGAGGCGCGCGCCGTTGCCGAGGTGGAACCGGGCCACGGGGTCGAGGGGGCGGCCGCGCTCGTTCTTGGCGCGCAGGAAATAGGCCGCCGCGGCCGGGATCAGCGCCTTGCGCACCGCCTCGGCCCGGACCTTGTCGGCGGCCCAGTCGGGATCGTCCAGCGCCCGCAGGGTCTCGACATCCTCGGGCAGCAGCCCCTGCGGGCTGTCGGCCCGGCGCTCCCGGGCCAGCCACGCGGAGAAGCCCGGCACCGGCGAGAGCGTCACGAAGGTCTTGAGCGTCGGCACCTCGCGGGTGAGGTCCTCCACCACCTGCTTGATCAGGAAGTTGCCGAAGGTGACGCCGGCGAGCCCCTTCTGGCAGTTCGAGATCGAGTAGAACACCGCCGTGGTGGCCGCCTGCGGCTGCAGCGGCTTGCGCGCCTGCGACAGGATCGGGGCGATCGCCGACGCGATCTGGTCGGTGAGCGCCACCTCCACGAAGATCAGCGGCTCGTCGGCCAGCGCCGGGTGGAAGAACGCGAAGCAGCGCCGGTCCGGCGGCTCGATCCGGGCCCGCAGGTCGTCCCAGCCGGTGATGGCGTGCACCGCCTCGTACCGGATGATCTTCTCCAGGATGTGCGCCGGCGTGGTCCAGTCGATGTGGCGCAGCACCAGGAAGCCGCGGTTGAACCACGAGGCGAACAGGTGCTCGAAGTCGCAATCGAGGCTGTCGACGGCGTCCAGCAGGGCGGGCTCCGTCGCCTCGCCGGTGCGGAGCGCCCGGCGCAGGTCGAGCAGGTCCTCGCGCATCCGCACGAGGCTGAGCGTGCCGCCGCGGGCGAGGTTGAGGCGGCGGATCAGCTCCTGGCTGCGCGGCTCGGCGGCCTCGTGCAGGGTGCCGAGCCGGGCCCGCGACGGCGCGGCCCGATAGGCGGCGATCGCCGCGTCGACGGCGGTGTGGTCCGCGTCGAAATCGAGCGCGATGGCGCGCAGGAAGGCGTGGCGCTCGGCCTGGCCGAAGCTCGCGTAGCGGTCCAGGATCAGGCGGGCGAGGGCCACCCCGGAGGCCTCGCCCCGGCGGGAGATCAGGTCCTCGCACAGCTTGACGAGGTCGCCCGCGCTGGCCCGGGAGGCGATGTCGCCGCGGGCGATCCCGATCAGGTCGCGGCCGCGCTCGCTGATGGTCTGAAGCAGGTCGCCGAAGAAGGAGATCGCCGCCATGACCCTCGTACTGGCTCCGCCGGTCCGGACCTGAAGCGCCGCAGGGCCCCCGACTCCGGCCCGGCGAGCGGAAGCGTGCGGAACCCACCGCCACCGAGTCCCGCGAGGGACCGGTCCGGGTTTCCGACGCCGCCCGCCAGTCTACGGCGGCGCTGCCGCCGCGACCAGAGCTTGACCGGTGCTGCCGGCGGGCTTCCAGCCTGCGGGAGCGGCACGAAGATCGTGTGACGGGTCGAAACGCCCGGATGCGTCAGAGCCGCTCGGCCACGGTGGTGAGGTCGGCCCGCTCCCGCCAGTCGCCGACGCCGTGCTGGCGGGCGAAGCGGAGTTCGGCCGCCCGGCGGGCGCGCTCCGGGTCGCGGGCCCGCATGATCTCGACGGACCCGATGGTGAAGGGCACCCCGAGGATCTCCTTGGCGAAGTCGACGCGGTAGTTCGGCATCCCGTACTCCCTGCTGTGGCGGCTCCGGGCGTCCGCACGGAACGAAACCGCCCGCGTCTCCGTAATCCGGTGCGGAACCTGGATCGGCTCGACGCCCCGGATCCGTGTCCGCGGCGCCCGCTCGCGCGTGGCACGGCGCGGACCGCGTCGACGGCATATGGTGCTGGGGCGCCGCCGGTGAAGGGGCGCGGGGTGTTCCGGCAGGGATGCATCGCCGCAGCTTGCCGGGCGCCGCGCTCAGGCCGTATCGCACCCTTCTGCCGCACCCATCCGTCGCACCCTTCCGCCGCATCCCGCCGCCGCACCGTGCGGCTCGGACCTCCCGACCCTACACACGGACCCGGCCATGTCCCTTCCGCGGCGTCGCTGCCTGCCCTCGATCCCGTCATGACCGCGCGCCTCGACGCGAAGGCCCGGCTCGGCCTGACGCTGATCGCCGGCGGCGCGGTCGCCAACATCTACTACAATCAGCCCCTGCTCGGCCTGATCGTGGCCGAGTTCGGCGACCGCGCCGCCCTGTGGGTGCCGACCACGGCGCTCGTGGGCTACGGGCTCGGCATCGTCGGGCTGGTGCCGCTCGGCGACGCCCTGCCGCGCCGCGCCCTGATCGTGGGGCAGTGCCTCGGCCTCGCCCTGGCGTTGCTGGCCGTGGGCCTCGCCCCGAACCTCGCGAGCCTCGCGCTGGCCCACTTGGTGGTCGGCGTGCTGGCCAGCGCGGCCCAGCAGGCGGTTCCGCTCGCGGCCGAACTCGCCCCGGACGCGAGCCGCGGGCGGATCGTCGGCCAGGTCATGACCGGGCTGCTGACCGGCATCCTGCTCGCCCGCACGGCGAGCGGGTTCGTGGGGGCGCATCTCGGCTGGCGGCCGGTCTTCCTCGTGGCCGCGCTCCTGGCGCTTGCCATGGCGGCCATCGCCCGCGCCACCCTGCCCCAAACCCCGCAGACGCACCCCCTGCGCTACCGCGCCCTGATGCTGTCGATCCTCCACCTCGCCCGCACGCAGCCGGTCCTGCGCACGGCGAGCCTGTCGCAGGCGCTGCTGTTTGCCGCGTTCAACGCCTTCTGGGCGACGCTGGCGCTGCTGGTGGAGGGGCCGCCCTTCGGGCTCACCGCCGCGGGCGCCGGGCTGTTCGGGGTGATCGGCGTCTGCGGGGCCTTCGTGGCGCCCCTCTCGGGCCGTTTCACCGACCGGCGGGGGGCGAAGCCCGTGGTGCTCGGCGGCAGCCTGATGGTCGCCCTGTCGTTCGTGGTCCTGTGGGCCGGGGGGACGTGGTCGCTCGCCGCGGTGGCGCTGGGGGTGCTGCTCATCGACATCGGCATGAACGGGGCGCTCATCGCCAACCAGACCCGGGCCTACGCCCTGGTCCCGGGGGCGCGGGGGCGGATCAACACCGTGCTGTTCACGACCCTGTTCGTGTTCGGGGCGCTCGGCGCCTATGCCGGCTCGCAGGCTTTCCTTCTGGTCGGCTGGCCGGGGGTCTGCGCGGTCGGGCTCGCGTTCTCGGCGCTGGCGGTGATCGTGGCGGCGCGCGACCCGCACCCCCCGGGCGTGCGGACTACCTGAGCACCCGGGACAGCCGGCACCAGGCCGCCTTCCCGGCCGGCAGGCCGAAGCGCAGGCGGTTCGGACGCTCGGCGAAGCGCCGCACCGCGATCCCGGCGGCCGCGAGCCGCCGGTACAGGTCCGGCCCGTCCGAGACATCCGCGGTCCGGAACAGGCACGTGCCGCCGACGATCCGCCCCCCCGCCCGGGCGATCATCCGGTCGAGCCGGGCTGCGTCCGCCGCCCGCGCCCGGGCGGCCTCCGACCGCCAGCCCGCATCCGACAGGGCCGCGCGCCCGATCGCCAGGGCGGGGCCCGACACCGCCCAGGGGCCCAGCGCCGCGGCGATCCGGGCGGCGGTGGCCGGATCCGCGACCGCGAAGCCGAGGCGCAGGCCGGCGAGCCCGTAGGTCTTGCCGAAGGAGCGCAGCACCACGAGGCCCGGCGCCACGTGCGGGCACAGGCTCTCCACCGGCTCGAGATCCGCGAAGGCCTCGTCGGCCACCAGTAGGCCGCCGCGGGCGCCGAGCGATTCGGCCCGGGCACGGCGCTCGGCCAGGGAATGGGTCCGCCCGTCGGGGTTGTTGGGATCGACGATCACCGCCACCCGGGCCCCGCCGACCGCGTCGAGGCCCGGGATCTCCGTCACCGCATGTCCGGCCCGGGTCCAGGCGGCGGCGTGCTCGGCGTAGGTCGGCCCGAGCACCGCGACCCGGGTCGGCGCCAGGAGCCGGGGCAGGGTCTCGATCAGGATCTGGGTGCCGGGGGCGGGCACGACGTGGTCGGCCCCGGGGGCCCCGTAGGCCGCCGCGGCGGCTTCGCGCAGAGCCCGGACCTCCGCGGCCTCGGGCAGCCGCGTCCAGGCGCTGGCCTCCACCGGCGGCACGGGATACGGGACCGGGTTGATCCCCGTCGAGAGGTCGAGCCAGGGTTCCGGCGCGTCGGGAAAGGCTTTTCGGAGCCCGCCGAGGTCGCCGCCATGGGCGATCGCGGCGGGCTCCCGCGCGGGAACGCTCCACACCGAATGGTCCATCCGCCCCTAACGCTCGCCGTCCTCGCCCTCGCCCTCGGGATCGAGGCGGCTTCCGGCTATCCGGACGCGCTCTACAGGGCGGCCGGCCACCCTGTCACCTGGATCGGCCGGCTGATCGCCGCCCTGGAGCGCGGCCTCAACCGCGGGTCGGAGCGCCGCCGCCGGATCGCTGGCTGCGGCGCGCTGGCGCTCCTGCTCGCCGCGACCGGCCTGCCGGCGCTGGCCCTCACGGCCCTGGCCGGCCTCACCGGCCCCCTCCCCGCCCTGCTGGTCCTCGGCCTCGCCTGCGCGAGCCTGCCGGCGCAGCGCAGCCTGCACGACCACGTCGCCGCGGTGGAGCAGGCCCTGCGGAGGGACGGGCTGGAGGCCGGGCGGCGCGCCGTGGCGATGATCGTCGGGCGCGACCCCGACCGCCTCGACGAGCCGGCGGTCTGCCGCGCCGCCATCGAGAGCCTGGCGGAGAACTTTTCCGACGGGATCGTGGCGCCCGCCGTCTGGATCGGCGTCCTCGGCCTCCCGGGCGGGGCGCTCTACAAGGCGATCAACACCGCCGACAGCATGATCGGCCACAGGACGCCGCGCTACGCGGCCTTCGGCTGGGCGGCGGCCCGGCTCGACGACGGGGTGAATCTTCCGGCCTCGCGCCTCGCCGGCCTGCTGATCGCCGGCGCGGCCGCCCTGCGCGGCGCGGATGCGGGCGGCGCGCTCCGGGCGATGGCCCGGGACGCCGGCCGCCACCGCTCGCCCAACGCCGGCTGGCCGGAGGCCGCCATGGCCGGGGCGCTGGGCCTGAAGCTCGCGGGACCGCGGGTCTACGACGGCGCCCTCGTCCCCGATGCCCATATGGGCGACGGACGGGCCGAGGCCACGGCCGCCGACATCGCCCGGGCATTGGCCCTCTACCGCACCGCCTGCTGGCTCCAGGGCGGCCTCGTGCTCGGGCTCCTCGCCCTCTGGCTGGCGCTGGCCGGCTGAGCCGCGCGGTCTCCGCGCGCCGACGATCGGCGGGCCGAGCGTCGACCGAGACTTGGCACGGGCCGCCCTTCGGACGCATCGTGCCGGACCGGGACGGGGAGAGGCCGATGCGCGCGGTGTTCGTGGATGCCAGCGAGACCCTGGCGGCGGTGGCGCGGCGCCTGTCGCGGCCCGACGATCCGCCCTTCGCGATCCACGAGGACCCCGGCATCACCCCGGAGGACCTGCCCGGGATCCTGGCCGGGGCCGAGATCGCCGTGATCGACCACACCGCCCTCCCCGGCGACGTGGCCCGCGCCTGTCCGGGCCTGAAGCACGTCGTGTTCCTCGGCACCGGCGCGCGCAGCTACATGGATCCTGAGGCGCTCGCGGCCGAGCTCGGCGTGACGGTCCACACCATCAAGGGCTACGGCGACACCGCGGTCGCGGAATGCGCCTTCGCGCTGATGTGGGCCGCCGCCCGGGGCCTGCCCGAGATGGACCGGGCGATGCGCGCCGGGTCCTGGCTGCGCCGCGAGGCGCTGCAGCTCACCGGCAAGACGGTGGGCCTCGTCGGGTTCGGCGGCATCGCGGCCGAGATGGCCCGGCTGTGCGGGGGCATCGGCATGCGGGTGCTCGCCTGGAACCGGACGCCGAAGGCCCATCCCGGCGTGGATTTCGTGCCGCTGGACGCGCTGCTCGCCGGGAGCGACGTGGTCTCGCTCCACCTGCTCCTGACCGACGAGACCCGGGGCTTCCTGTCGGCGGCCCGCATCGCCGCGATGAAGCCCGGCGCGATCCTGATCAACACCGCCCGGGGCGCGGTGGTCGACGAGGCGGCTCTGGTGGAGGCCCTGCGCACGGGCCGGATCGCGCAGGCCGGGCTCGACGTGTTCACGGTCGAGCCCCTGCCGGCGGATCACCCCCTGGCGTCCCTGCCCAACGTCACCCTCTCGGCGCATTCGGCGTTCCGCACGCCCGAGGCCAGCGACAACCTGATCGGCGCCGCCCTCGACCGGTGCCGGCGGATCGCCGCCGGCTGACCGAGCCTCAGTGCTCGGTGCCCGGCATGTTCGGCCGCGGCGCGCCGCCGTGCTGGTGGATCACGCTGGAGCGTTCCGGGCTGCCCTTGGCGTCGGCGACCTGCTTCCGGGCCGCGGCGGCCAGGAACCAGATGCCGCCGAGCGTCCCGAACGCGAGAATCATAAGCGGAAATCCCTGGCTCATCGCAGTGCCCTCCTCGACGATGTTCCGCGGGGCGCGGGGTTGCATCATCTTGCCGGTCGTGCCGGCCTGAGGAAGCATAACGCACGAGGCCGGTCCGTGTTCAGGCCGGCCGCGCCGCCTCCGGGACCGCCCGCCGGGCTGCGTCCCGCCGCAGGGCGGAGAGCACCAGGAACATCAGGCCGGCACCCAGCGCCAGGCAGGCCGACAGGAACAGCATCGGCACGAGGTCGCTCTGGGTCTGGTCGCGGATGAACGGCACCGCGTTCTGCGCGACGAAGCCGCCGAGATTGCCCACCGAGTTGATCGCCGCGATTCCGGCCGCCGCCGAGGCGCCGCGCAGGAAGGTCCCGGGCATCGACCAGAACACCGGCTGGGCCGCGAAGGTCCCGGCCGCCGCCACGCACAGGCAGGCGAACTTCACCGCGTTGCCCGGCAGGATGACGGAGAGCGCCAGGCCCGCCGCCCCGACGAGCGCCGGCCCGACCACGTGCCAGGTCAGGGCGTCGCCCTGCGCGCCGGTGCGCGCGGCGTGGCGCGGGACCCACCACAGGGCGGCGGCCGTGGCCATCCAGGGGATGACGTTGAGGAGGCCGTTCGTGAGGTTCGAGACGCCGAACCCCTTCACCACGGTGGGGAGCCAGTAGCCGAGGCCGTAGGCGGCCAGCGGCAGGGAGACGTAGACCCCGGCCAGCATCAGCACCCGCCGGTCGAGGAGCGCCGCGAACGGGTTGCTGTGGTCGACATGGCCGCCGTCGTCGCGCTCGGCCCGGAGCGTGCGGGCGAGCCAGTCGCGCTGGGCCTGGGACAGCCAGGGTGCGGTCTCGGGCCCGTCGGGCAGGACCAGCAGCACCACGGCGGCCATCAGGATCGCCGGCCCGCCGGTGGCCAGGAACACCCATTGCCAGCCCGCCAAGCCGAGGACCCCGTCCAGGCCGAGCAGCGCCCCGCCGATCGCGGCACCGATCGCGTTGGCGATGGCGCTGGCGATCATGAACCAGCCGATCATCCGCGCCCGATGCGCGTGCGGGAACCAGAGCGTCAGCGCGAACAGCACGCCGGGGAAGAAGCCGGCCTCGGCGACGCCCAGCAGGAAGCGCAGCACGTAGAACATCGTGGCGCCCTGGGTGAAGCCGAGCAGGACGGTGACGAGGCCCCAGGTGATCATGATCCGCGCGAACCAGATCCGCGCGCCCACCCGCTCCAGGAAGACGTTGGCCGGCACCTCGAACAGGAAGTAGCCGAGGAAGAACAGCGAGGCCCCGAGCCCGTAGGCGGTCTCGCTGAGGCCGAGGCTGCCGACCATCTCGAGCTTGGCGTAGGAGACGTTCTGCCGGTCGATGTAGGCGATCAGGTAGAGCAGGCCGAGCAGGGGCATCAGCCGCAGGGTCACGGTGCGGACGGTGCTCGCCGCGAGATCCTCTCCGGCCGGGGATTGCGTGGGGGCCATCGGCGTTCCTCAGGACGGTTGCGGCCCTTCGTGCCGAGGGCCGGCAATAACGCAGAGTAATTCCTGGCCCAGGGCCGGGCTATCGGGCAAGCGCCAGGAGGCGGTCGCAATCGACATGGGCCGCGATGTGTCGCGCCAGCCCGTCGAGGGCGGCCTCGACCCCGGCCTCGTAGCCCGGGCCCTCCGAGGCCGTCCCGAGGCGCGCGAGCCACGCCGCCCGCTGGGCATCCTGCCCGAACAGGCCGTGCACGTAGGTCCCGGCCACGCGCCCGTCCGCCGAGACCGCCCCGTCGGTCCGCCCGTCCGCGAGGCGCAGGAGCGGCCGGGCGGCGTCGGGGCCGCAGGTCGCGCCGATATGCATCTCGTAGCCGGAGAACGGCACGCCGTCGGGCAGGCTCGTGCCGGCGACCGCGGCGAGGCGCTTCTCGGGCGTCATCACCGTCTCGACGTCGAGGAGGCCGAGGCCCGGCACCGTGCGCGGCGCCCCCTCGATCCCGTGCGGGTCGGCGAGGCTCCGGCCCAGCATCTGGTAGCCGCCGCACAGGCCCAGCACCCGGCCGCCCCGGCGGACATGGGCGCGCAAATCGATGTCCCAGCCCTCCTGGCGAAAGGCCTCCAGGTCGTCGATCGTGGTCTTGGAGCCCGGCAGCAGCACCAGGGCGGCCTCCGCGGGGATCGGCGTGCCGGGCCGGACCAGCACCACCGACACGCCCGGCTCCGCCCGCAGGGGGTCGAGGTCGTCGAAATTGGCGATGCGCGGCAGCACCGGCACCGCCACCGTGACGGAACCGGGCCCGCGCGGGCCCGAGCCCGCGAGCCCCAGCACGTCCTCCGCCGGCAGGCGCGCGGCGTCCGGGAAATGCGGCACGAGGCCGAGGGCCGCCCAGCCGGTCCGCTCGGCGATCATCCGCATGCCGTCGGCGAACAGGCTCGGATCGCCGCGGAAGCGGTTGACGAGGAAGCCGGCGATCAGGGCGGCATCCTCCGGGTCGATCACGGCTTGCGTGCCGACGAGGCTCGCGATCACCCCGCCCCGGTCGATGTCGCCGACCAGCACCACCGGCGTGTCGGTGGCCCGGGCGAAGCCCATGTTGGCGATGTCGCCCGCCCGCAGGTTCACCTCGGAGGCCGAGCCCGCGCCCTCGACGAGGATCAGATCGGCCTCCGCGGCGAGCCGCGAGAAGCTGTCGAGGACGGCCGACATCAGCCGGGGCTTCCAGGCCTGGTAGGCGCGCGCCTTCACGGTGGCGACCATCCGCCCCTGCACCACCACCTGGGAGCCGACCTCGCTCTGCGGCTTCAGCAGCACCGGGTTCATGTGGACCGAGGGCGGCACCCGGGCGGCCCGGGCCTGCAGCGCCTGCGCGCGGCCGATCTCGCCGCCGTCCGGGGTGACGGCGGCGTTGTTCGACATGTTCTGCGGCTTGAACGGGCGCACCCGCAGGCCCCGGTCGGTGAAGGCGCGCGCCAGCCCCGCCACGATCAGCGACTTGCCGACGTCGGAGCCGGTGCCCTGGATCATCAGGGCCTTTTTGGGCGGCGGGCTCAGAACTCGATCCCTTCCTGCGCCTTCACGCCGGCGGCGAAGTGGTGCTTGACGCTGCCCATCTCGGTGACGAGGTCGGCGGCCTCGATCAGGGCCGGCTTGGCGTTGCGGCCGGTGACGACCACGTGCAGGTCCGGCCGGCGTTCGCGGAGAGCGGCCAGCACGGCGTCGAGGTCGAGGTAGTCGTACCGCAGGGCGATGTTCAATTCGTCGAGGACGAGGAGGCGGATCGCGGGATCGGCCATCAACCCGGTGGCCACGTCCCAGGCGTGGCGGCAGGCGGCGACGTCCCGGGCCTTGTCCTGGGTCTCCCAGGTGAAGCCCTCCCCCAGGGTGTGCCAGGCGACCCGCTCGCCGAAGGCTGCCACGGCGTGGCGCTCCCCCGTATCCCAGCCGCCCTTGATGAACTGCACCATGCCGACCCGCCAGCCGCGGCCCAGCGCCCGCAGCATCAGCCCCAGCGCCGCGGTGCTCTTGCCCTTGCCGGGGCCGGTATGGACCAGGAGCAGGCCCTTCTCGACGGTCTTGCCCGCCACCTCGGCGTCCTGCGCGGCCTTGCGCTTCTCCATCTTCGCGCGGTGGCGCGTCGCCTCGTCGCTCATGCGGCAGCTCCGGGTTTCACGATGAGGGGCAGGCCGGCCACGGTGAGCACGACCCGGTCGGCCCGGGCGGCGAGCCGCTGGTGCAGGCGTCCGGCTTCGTCGCGGAAGCGGCGTGCGAGGGCGTTGTCGGGCACGATCCCGAGCCCGACCTCGTTGCCGACCAGCACCAGCGGCCCCGGCGCGGCCGCGCAGGCGGCGAGCAGCCGCGCCACGGCCGCGTCCAGGTCGGCCTCGGCCAGGATCAGGTTGGTGAGCCAGAGGGTGAGGCAATCGACCAGCACCGGCCCCTGGGCCTCGGCCACCGCCTCCGGCAGGGCGACGGGCACGTCGCGGGTGCGCCACCCTGCGGGCCGCCGGGCCCGGTGCTGGGCGATGCGGTCGACCATCTCGGCGTCGAAGGCCTGCGCGGTGGCGAGATACAGCCACGGGCCGGGGCCGGCCTCGATCAGCGCCTCCGCGTAGGCGCTCTTGCCGGACCGCGCCCCGCCGAGGACGAGGGTCATGCGAGGGGGAGGCTGAGGCATGGGTCTCCATCGCCCCAACCCGCGGCGCGGTCAAACCTCGTTCCCGCGGCGCCGGTGCGGCGCATCAGCGGTTGCCGGGCGCCCCCGCGCCGATTATAGAACCTCGGCCCGGCCAGGGCGCCCTTCGTCTAGCGGTCCAGGACGTCGCCCTTTCACGGCGAAAACACGGGTTCGATTCCCGTAGGGCGCGCCAATAAAATCAAGCACTTAGCTTAAATCACTGTAGCTGGTGTCCAGTTTGTGTCCCGTCGAACGAGCCGGACATCCTTGGACGATGCTGGCTTTGGTCGGCCATCAGCGTGTCGCCAATTCATACTGATGAAGTGCTGCGCGCACCCGATGTGCGGCCGTTTGCTCGGAATGGATCTAGGCCATGCTCAACGACACGGTTCCAGCGTTTCGGTTTAACCGACCTCGTACCCCCTCCGCTTCAACCCTATCGCCGCGCCGCCCTGTATCACCTCAAGCTTCAAACGGTCCGGCAGCCGCAAAGCCGGCAAGTGAGCCTGCCGAATCAGGACGAAGCCGGGCTGAGACAGGCAGCCGCGACGCGGTAGCTGCCGACGCCGAACGCTTTCTGCATCAGGTCCGAGGTGCTGGTTCGCAGCCGCTCGACAGCGCGGGTTGGTTGCAGCGCGCCGGTTTGAACATCCGCAAGGCGTCGGACGCGCAGCACCTTGAGGCAATCGCGCTGGCCTATGCGACCTACATCCGAATCAGTGCCAGCTCGCTGCGTGCCTCGATTATGGCCGAGCTTGAAACCTTGAGCGGGCGCAAGCGCTCGCGCACCACCCACGATCTGCATCTCATCGTCGAGCGGTTCGTCTCCTATGGCGGGGAAACCCCGGCTGAGCGGATGGCGTCGCGCAAGCTGATCAGCCGGGACGTGAGGGCGATCCAGCACCTCGAAACAGCTAAGGTGCTGCCAAGCCGGGTTCAGGCGCTGGCGGCGACACCTGGCGAAGGGCTGCATGCCTGGGCTCGTCAGCAGGCGGTAGCGAAGCGGGTGTGCTCATCCCCGACGAATGCCATCGCGAACGTCCGTCGAGCGAAGGCCGAGGCACGGCAGCGGGCGCTGATCCACGAAGTGAGCCCCGACGCCGCTGGCGGCCCCCGGACCATGCGCAACCCCCCGCCGGGGGGCACGCCGTTGCGGGCGGGTCCTGGACGGTCCGGGCCTAGCCGCGGAGGCTCCGGGGATCGGCCGGTGTCCGGCCGCCGGGGGCGGCGTCACGTTCCGCGTGCGGGCGCTGGCCGGCCCGGCGCCGACGCTCGCGCCCGCATCGCAAGGATGTCCGTCGACGTGACGACCCCGACGACGTTCCGATCGGGCGCGACGACGACGACCGCGTGCGTGTGGCCGTCGATGAATCTCGGGGCCAGGGACGCCGCTGCCTCGGCGGGATCCGCGGTGCTGGCCTCCGACATCGCCTGGCCGACACGGGTCGCGTTCGGGTGGCGCGCCAGGTCCCGGAAGCCGATCACCCCCGCGAGCCGCCCGGCCGCATCAAGCACGGGGATCGTCCGGACGTCGTGCGCGACCAGGAGCCGGCGGGCGTGCGCGGTGGGTTCGTGCAGCCCGATCGTGACGGGTTCGCGTGACATGACGGCGAGGCAGGTGACGCCCTCGCCGGCTCGCAACGATGTCCGGGCCTCCATCTCCCGCAGCAGGCCGTCCAGGTCCGTGCGATCGATGTCGAGGGTCTCGTGGAGGGACGTCAGGGTCGCGTCGAGGTCCTCCTCGCGGAAGCCCACCGTGGCCTGGGGGGATGCGCGCGGCGCCCCGGTGGCGTCCCCGGGCCCCGAGGCCCGCGCGTGGGGATATCGGTGTCCGGACAGGCGATGGAAGGCAATGCCGAGGCCGACCAGGACCAGAGAGTTGAGGCAGACCGGCACGAACGGGAACAGGAACCCGGAGGCTGCGACCGACGGGCCACCGACCAGCGCGGTCAGGGCCGCCGCGCCGCCGGGGGGATGCAGGCTCCGGGTCAGCGACATGATCGCGATCGCCGACGACACGCCGATCCCGATGGCGAGGATCGGATCGGAGATCAGGCGCGCGGTGGCGACGCCGGCCATCGCGGACAGGGTGTTCCCCCCGACGATCGACCAGGGCCGAGCCAGCGGGCTCGCGGGTACCGCGAACAGAAGGACCGCGCTCGCGCCCATGGGCGCGACGATCAGGGGGATGTGCGGCCCGTGGCCGAGGATCGAACCGCTGATCAAACCTGTCAGGGCGATCGCCAGGAGCGCGCCGACGCAGGCGATCGCGCGATCGCGCAAGCTCGCCCCTGGGAGTAGCAGCCAGAGGCGCCGGGGCCGAGGCTCGGCGGGTTGTGCCCACGGATGCTCAGTCATGCGACCCGAACGCCCTCGAACCAGTTCAGGAGCCCCGTCTCGGGGGCGCAGTTGACGTACTCGAAGACCTGGCCGCGTTCGGGGAGCACGTAGACCTCGTGCCAGGTGCGCAGTTGGTTGGCGATACCGTAGCTGCGATAGCGCTGGATCGCGGCCCTGAAGATGGCCGCGTGGGTCTCGTGCCCCTCGGCCCACCGTTCCATGTGCCGCAGCGACAGGAAGTAGGCGTGCGCGTGCTCCTCGGGCATCCGGCCGCCTCCGGCGTCCGTCGAGCCCTGCCACCGCATGCTGACGCATCCGGTCGGAAGGGGGTTGTCCGTTAGGAAACCCATTCCGGCCGCTAGCGGAATCCGGAGCTTCGCCTCGTAGTCGGCGAGCTGCCCCGCATCCATCCGGCCCCACGTGTTGGCGGAACGGATCAGCGCGAGGTTTACCGGCGGCGTGATCGCCCAGTGCTCGCCGTAGCCGCGGCGCCCGCGGCATTGCGCGACGTCGCCCTGGACGTTCGTGTCCAGGGAGTCGAATGCCGCCGCGGGCAACCGGTCGCGCATCGCGCCGTAGTAGCCGCAGTAAGGGGTGGGATACAGGTCCACCTCCGGGCTCCTCATCAGGCCGCCCGGGTGATCCTTCCAATAGATGCTCTCCTGCCGGTCGCGCGGGATGGCGAGGATCTCCCGCCAGCTTCCGGATCGGCCCTCGCGACGCTCCGGCTCATGCCACCAACCCTCTGCGGCGGCGTCGGCCGCCCACCGCGCATACAGGGCCTCCCGCACCCAGTAGGCCGACACGACGTGCTCGAACCGATCGGCGCCCGGAAGGCGCGCGCGCGCATGGTCGACGCAGGTCGGCCCCGCGGGATGTACCAGGAGATGCCGGTGCGCCCACCCCAGGAGTGGATGGGCGTCGAGCCCGTCCTCCGTATCGGCCTGCGCCCCGAAGAATGCGACCCGGACGCCACTCTCGCCCGGCGGCAGCAAGAAAGACCACCTCTGCACCGCAGGCGTGAAGCCGTCGGGCTTCCGGATCGGCGCGATGCGCCGCGCGGGGCCGATCGCCTCCGCCGGCGGCACATCTAGGAAACGGCTCGTCGTGGCTCGGTTCGCCGCTTCGGCGCTATCGCTTTCCATCGTTCTAACTCGACAACCATGGCCTTGGGCCGGAAGCTCGGGCCGGCGACATGGGGCGCCGATCGGGCCCGCCCGCCTGGCGCCCACTCAACGCCGTGAGACCGACGCCCGCGCGAGCCCCGCCCCCGCACCGGATCGCGCCGAGGGCGGGGTAAGCGGCCTCCGCCGCAGCCCGACGCCCCCTCGAAGATTACTAAGGCCAGGCCACGACGCCCGGACGCTCGCCGTCCGGCCACCGAGCGGACGGTCGATCTAAGTCGGTCATCGCCAAAGGCCGGTCGCGATGGCACAATTGGTATCGGGTTATAGCCTGATCTGCCGCGATCGTTACCTCAACGATTTAGTTTGCTGAACCGTTGTTCGGGAAATCAAGTCCTCAGCCGCACGCCATCGACCTCGCCGAAAACTCGCCGACAAGCTGTGTTGTTACAGTAGTAATTGTATCCTTCTTGCGTAAATGCTGCGTTTCGTGGTGCGCATCTTCTACAATGGATTTTCAAGATCGACGCAGTTTGGTCCGGTTACCGTCTTCGTCAACAGCGCGGGTGTGGGCAACGTGAAGCCGGCCATCGAGCTCAACAAACCGAATGGGGCCAAGATTCTAGATGCCAACCTAACGGGCACATGGCAGATGGCGCAGGCATGCGCCAGGAGGATGCTTGCCGCGCAGGCGAGCGGCAGCATCGTCAAAATCCCCTCAATCGGTGGCTTGCGCCAGAACGAGGGCACATTACCGTATAGCTTGTCGAAGGCCGGGATCGTCCAGTTGACGCAATGCTTGGCATTGGAGTGGGCGCGCCGCGGAATTCGCGTGCACGCGATTGCCCCAGGCTTCTTCAAGAAAAATCCGAACGCCGCCTTCCTGGACTCCGATGCGGGGCAAGCGGCGGTCCGACGCGCGTCTCAGCGCAGCCCCGGGCAGATGCACGAGTTGGACGGTCCGCTACTACTGCTGGCCTCCGAGGCCGGCGCGTTCATGACTGGCAGCGTCGTTGCCATTGATGGCGGATATCTTGTATCGAGTTTATGATGATGGTTGGGCTTCTCTTCGGGCCCGGCATGGCGATGGGTGCGTGACGGCTGAACCGTGCCGCAAGCGGTGTGATTGAACCGTGTGGGAACCCGGACGATAGCGGACGCGCGAACGAGCCGATCGACTCGAGCTCTGTCGGACCCGAGAACCGATAGGCAACGTATCTCCTTCGAACTGTACGCGTGACCCGGCCCAGGTCGAGAACCAAGCCTGCGCCGGCCGTCTCGATCAAACGCCCGCGGGGAAACCCGGAGCAGCCCAGTCCGGCGTGGGTGAGAAACGAGCCAGCTAAGCTATGCTGAAGCGCGCGACGGCTGCCTGGTCCCAAGCCAAGCCGGTGCCGGGCCGGTCCGGGACGACAGCGTGGCCATCCACGATCCTCAGCGGATCCTGCTGGATCGGATCGGCCCAATCCACGTACTCGAGCCAGTGAGCCGTAGGCGTCGCCGCGAGCAGATGAGCGCTGACCTCGGGGAACAGGTGCGAGGACATGGGAACGCCATGCGTGGCTGCCAGCGCCGAGGCCTGCATCCATCCAGTCACGCCCCCGATGCGCGCGAAATCCGGCATGACAAGGTCGCACGCACCGGCGTCCAGGGCCCTGGCCATTCCGCCGGGCCCGTCGAAGTTCTCGCCGGCCTGGACCGGCAGCGTCAAATCCCGCACCAGCCTCGCGTGGCCGGCGAGGTCGTCGTGCCGGATCGGCTCCTCGATCCAGCCGATGCCCTCGCCCGCTAGCGCGTGCCCGCGGCGGAGGGCGTCCTGGAGACCGAGGGCCTGGTTGTAATCGGCGAAGATCTCCACGCCGGCCGGCACCCTGTCCCGCACCGCCCGGGCGACAGCGAGGTCCTCAGCAAGGCTCGGGTATCCAAGGCGAAGCTTGACCGCCGCGAAGCCGCGGTCGAGCAGCGCCTCGGCCTCGTCCGCGGCGGCTTTCGGCACCATCAGGCCCAGCCCGCTGGAATTGTAGGCCCGCAAGGCGCGGGGGGCCGCGCCCAACAGGGTCGCGAGCGGCAGGCCCGCGGCTTTCGCGACCGCATCCCATAGCGCCCCGTCGATGGCTGCCAGCGCCATCCGTGCCAAGCCGGCCACGCCGAGGAGGGCGAAGCGCCGGACCAGGATCGCGCCGATCTCGACCGGGGCGGCGCGCAGGCCGCTAACCACTTCGACCGCGTCCTCAATCAGCGCCGAGAGCGCTCTGGCGCCGCTTCTCCGGTAGCAGAACAGGTAACTCCGCCCGACGACGCCCTCGTCGGTTAGCACGTCGACGAGCAACAGCGGCGCCTCGCGAACGGTCGCCGCGCTGGTGCCGAGCGGGAAGCGCATCGGCACCTCGACGGCGACCGTCTCTACGCTGCGGATTGTCAGCCCGGTCGTTACTGCTGGGGAATGGTCTGGCATGGCGGTCCTTCCTCAGGCGGCGTCGGCGTGCGTTCCGGGCGACGGGTCGTCCGGTTCACCCCCAAGCTCGTGGATCGAGAGGATGTCGGCGACGGCGCGGTTGAGTGGCGTGGCCACCCCGACCTTGAGCCCGAGCCGGACGACCCCTCCGGACAGCCAGCGCACCTCCAGCGGCCGGCGCCGCTGGAGGTCGTGGTGCATCGACGAGGTCATGTCTGGCGACACCTCGTCGGCCAGCGACAGGCGCCGCTCGGCAAAATCCGGAGGAAGGTCGACCCCAAGGGCCCGCCCCACGTCGACGACCTCCCTCATCACGTCGAGGAGGAAAGCGCGCCCCCGGGGGGCCGCGCGGATCGACCCGATGGGCATCCGCATCGTCGTGGTCGTCGCCGACAGCCCGACGAGAAAGACGAACTTCCGCCAGATCTCCAGCTGGATGTCGCGGGAAAGTTCGGCGTCTATCCCGCCGGCAAGGCAAGCGCCCAGGAACGCCTCGCCGCGGACGGACGACCGTCCGTCGAACTCGCCGAAGAGCAGGCGTTGCATCGGGCCGGTCTGCCGGATGACCCCGGGTCGATCGATCGTCGTCGCGACGTAACCGACGCCGCCCATCACCTGGGCTGGGTCGAAGGCCTGCTTGAGGTAGTCGTCCTTGAGGACGCCGTTCTGGAAGGAGATAACGGTCGTGTCCGGACCGACGACCCCCGCAAGCCGCCCTAGCACCGCTTCGGTGTCCCACAGCTTGACCGCGATCAGCGCGTAGTCGACCTCCCCAAGGCCGCTTGGATCGTCGGTCGCCGTGACCTTTGGGATGTGGAGCGGCTCGGGGCCACCCTCGACCCTGATCCCGTCGGACCGCAGGGTACGTAGGTGCTCCCCTCGGGCGAGGAACCTGACGTCGGCACCACCCATGGCCAGCCTGGCGCCGAAGTAGCCCCCAACCCCGCCGGAGCCAATGACCGCAATTCTCATCGCATCGCCAAACCAATCATGCTAAATTGGTCTACCATTGGGTGATTGGTCGATCAAGCGTCTTGGATCGTTCCTCAGGACGGCCTGCCCCCGCTTGTTGCCTCTTTCGATTTCATCCGCTTATGTTGGCACATGACGGATGAAGTGGTCCTACCAAAAGAGAGCGCGACGGGCCTCGTCCTGCGGGTACTCAGGCAAGGATTGGCATCGGGCCGCTTCCGGCCGGGCTCGAAGCTGCCGACCGAGAGGGTGCTGGCAGTCGACCTCAGCGTCCCGCGAACGGCGGTTCGCGAGGCGCTCGCGGTCCTCGAGGCACAGAATATGATCATCCGCCAAGTCGGCAGCGGGACCTTCGTCCTGGATGAGGCGACCGTCGCGCACTCCCACAGCCAGACGATGTCGGATCCATCATGGTGCTCGAGCCCGAACGCGATAATGGAGGCGCGGCTAGTCGTGGAGCCGCGGCTGGCGCACTTGGTCGTGAGCAACGCGACCGCCGCCGATTTCGCCAGGCTGGGGAGGATCCTTGCCGAAGGCGAGACGGCGGATACGACGGCCGCATTCGACGCCGCGGACGACGCGTTCCACCAGGCGGTCGCCGATTCGACGCACAACGCGCTGGTGATCGAGATCTACTCGGCGATCGCCGCCGCGCGCCGTCGCATGCCGTGGGGTGGCCTGCGACGGCGGTTCCTGACCGCGGAGCGGCGCGTTGCGTCTCGCCGGGAGCACCGGGCCATCGTCGAGGCGTTGGCGGCCCGTGATGCCGAGGAGGCAGAGCGGGCCATCCTGGCGCACCTGCACGAGATCAAGTTGGCCTTGATGACGGGGGACGGCCGCCGGGCGATTGAAGGGCTGGAAAGTGGCTAGGCCGAAGACCGGCCGGGCTGCCGCTCCTATGCGACCGACCGGCGACGCGCGCCGCGGATGACATCGAGCCACCCGACCAGTTGCCCACCCGTCCGTGTCGTCGTCGCGGGGTGCCCACGTGTCCCACCTAGGCGACGGTGTTCATTGACTCGTCGAAAACGATCAGATTAGACCGCGGTGATCTCCAGGAATGATGGTCCGCCGTGAACAGCATCGAGCTTGGTGTCTTTGCCGCCGTCGCGGAGGCCGGTAGCATCGGCCGCGCCGCCATGCGCCTGCATACGGTTCAGTCGAACGTGACTCAACGCGTGCGCGCGCTGGAGGACAAGCTCGGGGTGGCGCTGTTTCACCGGTCGCGGCGGGGTGTGACGTTGACGACGGTAGGGGTGCGGCTCCTGCCCTACGCGACACGGATCGCAGAGTTGTTGGAGGAGGCGCGCCTCGTGGCCTGCGACGAGGGCGTGCCGCGCGGCGAGATCAGGATCGGCGCGCTGGAGACGATGGCCGCCTTTCGTCTGCCGCCGCTTCTCGGCACATATTCGGCCCTTTGTCCCGAGGTGGGAATCTTGATCGACACCGGGCCTACGGAGGATCTCGTCGAGCGGGTGCTGCGGCGCGAACTCGACGGGGCGTTCGTGTCCGGTCCCGTCGAGCATGCCCACCTGCAGGCGACCGCTGTCGTCAAGGAGGAACTGGTGGTGGCGACGTCGCCGAGGGTATCGAGCGTCGAGGACATGCGGCGGGACGGTCGGCTCGCCGGCAAGATGATCTCGTTCCGGGCAGGCTGTTCGTATCGACACAGGACGGAGGCGTTCCTGGCTCGCGAGGGCCTGGTCGGCTTGCCGCGCATGGAGGTTGGGACGCTCGACGGGATGATCGGGTGCGTGGCCGCGGGCGTCGGCTTTGCCGTGTTGCCGCGTGCCGTCGTGGCGGAGGCTGGCTCGGCCGGGCGCGTGCGCATCCATGTCCTCCCGCCGGAGATCGCCCGCATCGCGACGGTGTTTGTGCAGCGTCGTGACACGTTCGTGACGGCCGCCCTGCGGCGCTTCCTCGATTGCCTGGCCGGATCCGCGACGACGGACGATGCCGGGCGGGCGGACGACGCCGTCGCGACGCTCGTGCCGGTCACTCTTGGCTCGGGGGAGCGGGCCGCCTCGCCATCCACGCCCGTATGAGGCCCAACGGGCCGGGCCGGGCCGGCCTCGTCCTCGGCACGAGGCCGCATCGATCCGGCACCCTGGGGGCCACCTCGCGGGAGCGTCGCCGAGCCGCGAACCAGGGGTCCGGCCATGCGCGGAGGCGACCCGATCCTGGCGGGAGCACTGATACGCACGCGGCGCCGTCCCCGGGCCGACCTTCCCGCAGCGTGTGGCCGAGGCCGCACGTCGCGCCTCGTATGCGTGCGCAGCTGCGAGCGCCACACTGGCGGCCGAGCACGGCGGCGACGCGCCGTGCGGCGCGCATTGCGAAGGGGTCGATGCCGTCAGGGAGCGGTGCCCCCGCGCCCGCCGTCCGGCAGGAATCTGTCGCGTTCCTCGCGGAAGCGCCGCACGATGAAATCGCGGCAGGCCGCGACGCGGCGCGCGTCGTGGTTGTCCGGATGTGACATCAGCCAGTAAGTCCGACGGAAGCTCGTCCCGCCTAGGACGCGAACGAGGTCGGGACAGTCTGCGGCCGCGAAGTCATGAAGGATGCCGATGCCGGCCCCGGCGCGAACAGCTTCCAGCTGGCCGATCGTACCGGCGCAGCGGAAAACCCGTCGCGCCCGATCCTGCAGGAAGGTCATGTAGTCGAGCGCCGAGGCGTAGGCGTAGTCGTCGACGCCGATCACGGCCGTGTGCTTCGCCAAGTCGTCCTCGCGCTCGGGCAAGCCAGCCCGCTTGATGTAATCGCGTCCGGCGTAGAGACCGAGGCTGTAATCCGTAAGCTTGGAGAGTATCAGCCTGCCGTGCGTCGGACGATCGAGGCCGATCGCGAGGTCGGCCTCACGTCGCGATAGGGAGAACGATCGGGGCAGGGGCACGAGCTCGACGACCAAGTTGGCGTGGCGGCTCGCGAACAGGCCGAGTTCACGGGCCAGGAACAAGTTGCCCAGGCCATCCGGCGTGCCGATCCGCACGGTGCCGCTCGGATCGGCGTCCAGAGCGCATAGCCGGGCGGCCGTGGCCATCAGCTCGGCCTCGATCCGCTCGGCCACCGGGACGAGGCTCTCACCAGCCTCGGTTAGCGTGGAACCGTTCGGCCGACGATGGAACAGCCCGACCCCGAGGGCGCCTTCCAGGGCCTCGAGCCTTCGCGCCACAGTGGCGTGGTTCAGGCCCAGGCGACGGCCGGCTTCCAGCATCTGTCCATGACGTGCGACGGCGAGGAAGACCTGGAGGTGGTCCCAATTCATGAGCTTCGATTTCCGCACAACCGTTCGGCGACGGCGGCCGTTGTGTTTCGAATTTTGTAGGTCGAATTTGGGGCTACGACAAGCGACGGCCAGTGGGACTGTCGGCTAAGGAGATGGAACGTCCATGCCCGAGATCACGCATTTCATCGGCGGCCGCCGTTCGCCGGGCCGCTCCGGCCGGTCCTCCCCCGTCTTCAATCCGGCCACCGGGGAGCAGACCGGTACGGTGGCGCTTGCCAGCCGCGACGAGGTAGAGGCCGCCGTCACGTCGGCGCGCGCAGCGTTCCCCGCCTGGGCCGGCACCACCCCGCTGCGCCGAGCGCGGATCCTGAACCGTTTCCTCGGCATCCTCGAGGAGCGGATCGACGACCTCGCCGCGGTGATCACGGCCGAACACGGGAAGGTGCTTTCGGACGCGAAGGGCGAGATTCAGCGCGGCCTGGAGGTGGTGGAGTTCGCGACCGCCGCGCCGCAGCTTCTGAAGGGTGAGATCACCGAGAACGTCGGCACCCGCGTCGACTCCCAGTCCCTGCGCCAACCCCTGGGCGTGGTCGCCGGCATCACGCCGTTCAACTTCCCCGCCATGGTTCCGATGTGGATGTTCCCCGTCGCGCTGGCTTGCGGCAACTGCTTCATCCTGAAGCCCTCCGAACGCGATCCCTCGGCGGCGCTCATCGTCGCGGAGTGGCTCAAGGAGGCGGGCCTGCCGGACGGGGTGTTCCAGGTGGTGCAAGGCGATAAAGAGGCGGTCGACGCGCTGTTGTTCAGCTCCGGCGTCAACGCGGTGAGCTTCGTCGGCTCGACCCCGATCGCCCGCTACATCTACGCGACCGCCACAGCCAACGGTAAGCGGGCGCAGTGCCTCGGCGGCGCCAAGAACCATATGATCGTCATGCCCGACGCCGACATGGACCAGGTGGTCGACGCTCTGATGGGTGCGGCCTACGGCTCGGCGGGCGAGCGCTGCATGGCGATCTCGGTGGCGGTGCCGGTCGGCGAGAAGACCGCCGACGCGCTGGTTGAGCGCCTGGTCCCGAGGATCCGCGCCCTCAAGGTTGGCCCCGGCACCGATCCGGAGGCCGAGATGGGCCCGCTCGTCACGAAGCAGCACTACGACAAGGTGCGCGGCTACATCGACGAGGGCGTGGCCGAGGGCGCCGAGCTGGTGGTGGACGGCCGCGGCCTCAAGCTCCAGGGGTACGAGGACGGATACTTCATGGGAGGCACCCTGTTCGATCGCGTGACCTCAGAGATGCGCATCTACAAGGAAGAGATCTTCGGGCCGGTCCTGGCCGTCACGAGGGCGCCCGACTACGCCGCCGCCGCCCGTCTCATCAATGAGCACGAGTTCGGGAACGGAACCGCGATCTTTACCCGTGACGGTGACGCGGCCCGCGAGTTCGCCCACCAGATCGAGGTCGGCATGGTCGGCGTCAACGTGCCGATCCCGGTGCCGATGGCGTTCCATTCCTTCGGCGGCTGGAAGGCGTCGCTCTTCGGCGACCACCACATGCATGGGCCTGAGGGCGTGCGTTTCTATACACGCCTGAAGACCATCACCACGCGCTGGCCGACCGGCATCCGCGCCGGGGCCGACTTCGTCATGCCCACCATGCGCTAGGGCCCGCCGCCGCCCTCGTCCACGCGAAGCCGACGAAAGAGGGGGCGAGGCAGCGCCGGCCAAGATAGGCAGCCGGGGATGACGCTCCGGCTTGGCGCTGTCACGCCGGGGCTACGCGCTCGGGACGGGGCCGCCATCGGCCCCTCTCCGCCATCCGAGCGGGCACGGCGATGGATCCCCGGCCAGCCTGAGCCATGGACCCTGGCCGCGCCGCGGCGTCCGTGGCTGCCCGGCGAACGGGGACGGACGAAGCTTGTTGGGGCCGGACGGCTCGATCCGCCCTGGCCCGCGGTAGCTCCGGGGATCTCCGTCGAGGTCCCGGCTCGTTTTAGTCGGCGCCCTAAGCCAGGATGCCCTGGCAAGCCCCACGAATTGCCCGCCCCGAAGATTGCGATCGCGATCGCGCAGCGCCGGACGCGAGAACGAAGAGGGGCATCACAATGTCAGATGGCACCATCTGAACTATTCATTGTACAGTATATTATGCCCCCGGTACGTATGTGCGTGAAAAAATAACACGGGCCGGGAGCGGGCGAACGTGACACTGCGGACGCGACTGACGGATACCTTTGGAATCAGGCATCCCATCGTTCTGGCCCCGATGGATCCGGCCTCCGGGGGGGCGCTCGCCGCCGCGGTCAGCGCGGCGGGCGGGCTAGGCCTCATCGGCGGCGGGTACGGCGACCGAGACAGCATCGAACGGGAGTTCGCCAACGCGGGCAATCAGCGGGTCGGCTACGGCTTCATCACTTGGTCGATGGCGCTGGACCCGGCGTTGCTGGATCTGGCGCTCGCGCACAAGCCGGCCGCCATGATGCTGTCTTTCTCCGATCCGGCACCCTTCGCGGAGAAGATCCGCGCCGCGGGCGTCCCCCTGATCTGCCAGGTCCATACCCTCGAGCACGCGCGACGCGCGCTTTCGGTGGGCGCCGCCGTCCTGGTCGCGCAGGGAGCCGACGCAGGCGGCCACGGCATGACGACCCGCGGCACGATTTCCCTGGTGCCGAACGTCGTCGACCTCGTCGCGCGCGAGCGGCCAGAGGTCCTGGTGCTGGCTGCCGGTGGCATCGCCGATGGGCGCGGCATCGCCGCCGCCCTGACGCTTGGCGCGGACGGCGCCCTGCTCGGGACGCGGTTCTGGGCGACCCAGGAGGCTCTGATACATCCGGCAGCCAAGGCGCGCGTGGTCGCGGCCAACGGTGACGAGACCGTGCGCACCTCCGTCTACGACATCGTCAGGAACCGGGATTGGCCCGTCGGGTACACGGGCCGACTGATGCGCAACAACTTCGTCAACACCTGGTTCGGCCGCGAGGATGAGCTGCGGCGCCTCGCGGGTTCCGAGCGTGAGAAGGTCGAGGCCGCCGACCAAAGCGGGGATTACGACGTCTCGAACGTCACGGTGGGGGAATCCATCGGGTTGGTCAACGACCTTCCGCCGGCCGGCGAATTGGTGGAACGTCTGGCGGCCGATGCGGAAGCGCGCCTGACCGGCGCCGTGCGGTCGATCGTCGTCCACTGAGGTCGATCATCGAAGAGACGGTATCGGACGGCGAGGGATCGCCGGCGACTAGGGCTTTTCGGCCATGGGCGGCACTCGCCACGGCAGCCGTCAACTTGCGCGATTCAGTCCGGCTCCCTGTTGGTGCGTACGCCGGCGCCCGCCAGGACACATGGCAGAGGCACGCGTCCGGTGACCTGAACGTCTCGCCCTGCGTCGAAGCGTGTCTCGCGGGGCGGCGGTCGACGAAAGGGGCACTGGCCAGCCGGCGGCCGCGATGGTGGTGCACGCCCTGGGTGGCCCGCGACCCGGTAGCGTTCACCGCGCGGAGCCCGTCTCGGCGCGATGCGGGACCCGAACGGGCGCGGCCCCGCGATGTCCCCGGCCCGCCGCGCGAAGGCGTCGTTTGTCTGGCGCCACGATCGGGAGCGACACCTCACGGCTCCAAGCCTCGGGATCCCGCTCGCGTACCCCCGGGCTCGCCACGCACGCAGGCGCCGGGAGAGGAACAACGCAGAGCGCAGGGCGGCACCGGTGCCGTGATCCTGGCCGCCGTCGTCGATGCGCCGGGTGGGCTGGAAGGCCCGGCGGTGCTCGGACCCATGGACCGCCCCATCCCGAAGGCCCAAGGGCTATTCCGGGCTGTCGTATCGGAACATGGCGCGGCAGGCCGGCGTGGATGCCAGCACACTGTACCGACGCTGACCGACGCGGCCGAGGCTCGTCGCCGACCTGTTGCTGGGCCTCTCGGAGGAACTGGTCGTCATCCCGGACACGGGAAAGCTTGAGAGCGACCTGACCGAACTGCTGCAACAGGTCGTAGGGGGCTTGGTTGATTCAGGCGCCAGGAAGATAGCCCTGTCCGTCGCGGCCGCGGCTGCGGACGGCGACGAGGAGGTCGCAGAGGTCCTGCGGTCCTTCTGGGAGCGCCGTTTCTCCATGGCGGCCGCCATCCTCGATTGGGCGCACGCCAGGGGCGAGATCCGGGATCGCGGGTCATGCGACCTCGCGCTCGAGAACCTGGTCACGGCCGCGTGGTTTAAGGCACTCTTCAGCCAGCGTCTGATCGACTTGGCATTCGTGGAGACCCGCGTCGAGGCCACGATGAGGCTAATCGGGTAATCCCGATCCAGATGGGGTCGTTTCGAGCCCCGGTGCCTTCGGCCCGGGAAACCCTCGGCTGGAGGGGAGGACGAGTCCCCGCCAAGGTGCCACCGTCACGGCCCGCCGCCCGTGCCGCACCGCGCCGGCATTTGTACCAGGGACGGGATGGTCGGTTCCGAAGCCTCCCATCTCACGGAATGGCGTGGCCCCCGCGCCGCCGGAGCCACGCCCTTGCGGCGATTCCTTCATGCTGCGGGGCGATGACCGCCGCATTCGTCGCAGCCATCGTCGCGCGGACCCGGCCAAGACCGACGGCGCACCGAGCCGAACAGAGCTGAGCTCAGGCGCAGCCACGTCGAGACGCCGTCGCTGCTTCGGTCACGGGCACCTGCCCGGTCCGGCTCCAAGTCCATACAGGCGAACGCGCGGCGATCCGGCGTTCGCGGGCATCGATGCCGGCCGGTCCGACGGCTACGCGGGATCCGGCGCGCCTGAATATGGTCGAGCCTCCAACGTTTCCAGGTGCAAAGCGCCTGAATGGCAGACGATGTCCGAGGGTAGCGCCGGGGACCAGGTATCTTCGCCGACGATACCTGCATCAAAACAATTCATTTGATCGGTGCGCACCGCTGCCAGAGCATCGCTGACCAACCGGAAGTCGATCACATCGTCATCCGGAAAGGATCGGCAAGGATTTGGGGGGGGCGTGCACGTGATGACGGACCACGGCGTCGAGGCTCCGCGGGGACTCAACGCGACCCGCTTCCTGATGCTCGGGTTAGTTGCCCTCAGCTATTTCGCAACGTCCGTCACGTTGTTCATGCTCTCGACGGCAAAGGTGACGACCGGTCCGCTCGGCCTACCGCCGGCCATCTTGGTGATCCTGGCCTGCATGGTCCTGAGCGTGGCCTCGACCGGCTGTTACGTGTTCCTGCAGAGGAGGTCGTGATGGCCCGTCTCGCCCTCCCAGTCCTGGGTGCGGTGCCCCTCTCTGTCGCGTCCGCGGCCGACGCTTGGGCGGCGGCCGGCGCGCCGCAGCAGGGGCACGGGGTCACGCTGACGTTCTTCTCGGTGTTCCTGGTTCTGACCCTGGGGATCTGCGTCCTTGCGGCGCGGCGCTCGGACGGTGTCGACGAGTTCCTCGCCGCCGGCAGCTCGATCACCGCGCGCCAGAACGGCCTCGCGACGGCCGGCGACTACATGTCGGCTGGCGCCTTTCTCGGCCTGACCGGCGCCATCTACGTCTCGGGTCTGGACGGCATGTTCCTGGCGGCGAGCTATCTCGCGAGCTGGCCGATCGTCCTGTTCGTCATGGCGGAACCGCTGCGACGGCTCGGCAAGTATTCGATCGCGGATGTGCTCACGCACACCCTCGACGAGCGCCCGGCCCGGATCCTGGCGGCGGTGTGTGCCCTAGTCGTCACCAGCTTCTACCTAGTGGCCCAGATGGTCGGCGCCGGAGAGCTCATGGCCCTGCTGTTCGGCGTAGCGTACCGGCCCGCCGTTATCTCCACCGGCCTGGTGATGATCGGCTTCGCCGCCCTGGGCGGGATGAGGGCCGCGACCTGGGTCCAGATCGTCAAGGCGATCCTCATGATCGTCGGGGCTGCCATCATCAGCGGTGGGGCCATGAGGGCTTTCGGCTTCGATACCGCCGCGTTGCTTGCGGCGGCGGAACGCTCCCACCCGCGGGGGGGAGACATCGTCAACACGTACGGGTTCTCGAAGGACATCTTCGCCACGATCTCGCTCGGGGCGGGCATCCTGTTCGGGACCGCAGGCCTCCCTCACATCTTAATGCGCTTCTTCACGGTCCGGGACGAGCGCGCGGCCCGCGTCTCGGTCTTCTACGCCACCTGCCTCATCGCGATCTTCTTCCTGCTGATCCTTCCCATCGGATACGGGAGCATCGCGCTGCTGCGCGGCGATCCGACGTTCGCGAATGCGGACGGGAACCTGCGCGGGGGGAACAACATGGCCCCGATCCACCTGGCCGCCGTGGTGGGCGGGGACTGGCTCGTCGGGTTCATCTCCGCAGTGGCCTTCGCCACCATCCTCGCTGTGGTGTCCGGCCTTCTGATCGCCGGCGCGTCGTCGATGACGAACGACCTGCTGGTGGGCCTGAGGGGCCGCCCGCTGGGCCCGAAGGCGCGCCTCAAGGCGTCGCGCCTCGCCGCGGTCGGGCTGGGCTGCCTGGGCATCGGGATGGCCATCCTGTTCGAGGGCCAGAACGTGGCCTACATGATCGCCCTCGCCACCACGATCGCCGGCAGCGCGAATTTCCCGCTCCTCGTCCTGGCGATCTATTGGCGAGGATTGACGACCGCCGGGGCGGTGGCCGGCGGCGGCGTCGGGCTGGTCTCGTCGGTCGTGCTCACGGGGCTGGGGCCGACGGTCTGGACCAAGGTCCTCAACATGGGGCCGCCGCTCTTCCCGTACGATGCCCCGGCCCTGATCACGATGCCGCTCGCATTCGGGACCTGCTGGATCGTGTCCCTCGTCAGCCGACGGACACAGGCGGCGCCCGCGGTGATCGGGTGAGCGACGCCGCGGCGACCTTCTCCGGGCCTCGCGCACCGCCGTCCGCCGCCGGCTTTCCCGCGCGCCACGGTCGCTCGTCCGCGGCGACTGCCGGGCGTGCGGCGATCCACCGATTCAGCTGGAGATGGAATGATGTCTGATCGCTCACCGGAGACGCGGGACCCCGAGGCGGCGACCGCCGTCCAACGGATCGCCGCGTTCGCGCAAGGGGCCAGCCCGGCGGCCTTGACGCCGGAGGTCCGGCGGACCTTCAAGCGCAACATACTCGACAGCATCGGCTGCGCGATTGCGGCGGTGCCCGGACGTCCGTTCGCGGCGCTGCGGGATCAATTCGCGGAATATCGCGCGAACGGCGGCTGCACGCTGATCGGAGGGGGCCAAACCTCGCCTGACCAGGCGGCCCTCTACAACTCGAGCCTCGTGCGGTATGTCGACCTGCTAGACAGCTACATGTCGCCGGGCGGCCTGTGCCATCCGAGCGACAACTTCGGCGTGGTCCTCGCCGCGGCCGAGCACGCGAAGGCGTCGGGCGAGGAGTTCCTTCTCGCGCTCGCGGTGGCCTACGAGATCCAGTGCCGGATCACCGCCGTCGTCCCGGTGATGGCGAAGGGCTTCAACCACGCGATCCAGCTCGCGGTCTCCGCGGCCGCCGCGTGCGGGAAGCTGTTCGGCCTGACGACGGAGGAGATCGCGCACGCGATCGCGATCGCGACGATCGACAACGTGTCGCTCACGTGCGTGCACGCCGAACCGGTGTCACAATGGAAGGGCTTCTCGCCGGGAATGACCGGCATGCGCGCGATCTACGCGGCTTCGCTGGCCAAGCGCGGCTTCACCGGACCATCGAACCTGTTCGAAGGGCCGAACGGGCTGGAACGCATGTTCGCCCAGGACATCCCGGTGGACTGGGCCGATCCCAGCCTTGAGGTCGTGTTGCAGACCGTCATGAAGAAGTACTGCTCGCTGATACATGGCCAGCCTGTCCTTGAGGCCACGCTCGCGCTGAGGCGATCGTACGACCTTGGCGCATCCGACGTGGAATCGGTCGTCTGCGACACCTTCCAGACAGGCTACGACATCGCCGGAGGCGGCGCGTTCGGGTCAAAGGATACGCCCCGGACGAAGGAGCAGGCCGACTACAACATGAAGTACCTGATCGCCGCGGCCTTACTCGACGGACAGGTCGGGCCCGCGCAGCTGGAGGAGGCGCGCGTCCGCGCCGACGATGCGCAGGATCTCCTGTCGCGCGTGACCGTCCGGCCCGACCGATCGTTCACCGAGCGCTATCCCCTGGAACTCAACGCCCGCATCACCATCCGGACGAGGGACGGGCGCACGCTTGAGCGGGAGCAGCGGGGCTACGAGGGCGGGTTGGACGACCCGTTGTCGTGGGACCGGACCGTCGAGAAATTCAACTGGCTGAGCGAGCCCTTCGCCGACGAAAGCCTGAGGTGGCGGATCGTCAGGGCGGTCGAGGATCTCGAGACGGGAAGCGTCCGCGATCTCATGGCGCTGCTCGCCGAAGTCCGGGCGAAGGCAACCTATCCGGCGCGCCATCCGGGCATTCAGTAAATGGCGACACGGGAGGATCGGACATGTCGATGATCTCATGCGACCTGCGGGCCGGACGGACCGACGAGCAGAAGCGCAAGCTGACGGCCGGCATCATGAAAGCGGTCAGCGACGCCACGGGAGAACCCTGGGACAACATCTTCTTCGTCATCCGGGAAGGCCGAGGCATCAACTTCGTAGAGCATGGCCAGCACCTGCCCGACTATGTGGACGGCGCGGCCGACGACAAGGACCTGATCGCCCGTCTCAAGAAGTGACCGGAGGGAAGATACGATGCCGTTCATCGAGTGCCACATCGCCGCCGGGCTGAGCGAGGGTCGCAAGCGCCAGCTCATCCGCGAAATCGTCCGGGCCACCCACGAGGCGATCGATTCCGACCCGAAGATCATCAACGTGCTGATCAACGAGCACTCAGGCCCGAACATGTGCATCTCCGGCCGGGTGGAGGCCGACGAGGCCACCGAGCGAGAGGACGCTTCGTAAGCGGCCCAGCCTCGCCTCGCTCCGATGCCCGGGCGGGGACGAGGCCCTCGCCCCGTCCGGCGCTGACGCGTCGGCGATGCGCCGCGGAACGTGTTCCGCCGCTCGCGTGCGTGCGGCGGACGAAGCCCGAGGCGCGGGCGGGACGTCTCGTCCTCGGCCGTTCGAGCCGTCCGCCGCGCGTACGGTCCGTGAAGACCCGGGCACGCCGACCGGGATTTCCCGAGTTCAGGTCCGGGCCGCAGCCACCTGCCGCGCGTCTCCGCCGGTTTAGGCCGGACCGGCGGGACGTGCGCGAGGGGAGCCTTGACCGGATCGCGCAAGCGGCCGAGCGCGCGCTCGGCTCGCGGCGTACGCGAGCGATAGCGGAACGACTTCGGGCGATGCGAGCGCGTCGCCCCGGTCGAGCCGTCGGTACTGGTCTCGGCAGGGAATCTCGCCGTCGCCCTCGTGCTCGAGCCCTCCCGGGCAGGTCCGTCGGGAAGGGGGCGCCGTTCAACGTCATGGTGCTGGAAAGGGTCGTCATGCGCATCCTGGTCGTTGGGGCGGGCGCGACGGGCGGCTACTACGGCGGCCGCCTGGCCGAGGCTGGCCGCGACGTCACTTTCCTGGTTCGGCGCACCCGATCCCGGACGCTGGCCGACCGGGGGCTCAGCATTAGGAGCCCGCTCGGCGACTTCGTCATCGGATCCCCCAAGACGGTCACTGCGGATCTGTTGAAGCCCGGCGAGGCGCCCTTCGACCTCGTCATCATGTCCTGCAAGGCCTACGACCTGGGCCAGGCGCTGGCCGACGTCGCGCCGGCGGTGACCGAGCGTACCCTCGTCCTGCCGATCCTGAACGGCCTCTCCCATCTCGAGGCGCTCGACCGGGCGTTCGGGGCCGGCCGCGTCCTCGGCGGCTGCTGCCACATCGCGTCGATGGTCGGCGAGGCCGGCGAGATCCTCCACCTGGGGGAGCATTGCACCCTCACCTACGGCCAGCGCGGCGGCATACGCCAGGATCGGGTATCGGAGCTCGACGCGGCCATGCAGGGCGGCAAGTTCCGGGCGCGCCTGAGCGACGACATCGTGCTGGAGATGTGGGAGAAGTGGGTCTTCCTCGCCTCCATCGCCGGCGCCACGACGATCATGCGGTCGACGGTCGGCGGCATCGTCGCGGCGCCCGGGGGCCGCGCGTTCATCGTGGCGCTCCACGAGGAATGCCTGGCGGTCGCCGAGGCGAACGCGCGCGCGCCGCGGGCGGAGGTCTCGGCGCAGGCGCGGGCGACGCTGACCGCGGCCGCATCGCCCCTGACGACATCGATGCTGCGCGACATGCTGGCCGACCGGGGCGTCGAGGCCGACCACGTCTTCGGGGAGTTGATCGAGCGTGGTCGGACCGCCGGCGTGCGCGCGCGGCTTCCCCTCCTGAACGCCGTGTACTCGCAGCTCAAGATCTACGAGCGGCGGCGGGCAGGCATTCAGGCCGACGGCGAGGTCCCCGGGGTCCCGCCACAGCCCGCGACGATCGCTCGGCCGACCTCGACCTGAAGAAACCGGCCAGCGCCGCCGGGTCCTCGACGGGGGCAGGCGCCCCGCGGCCTCGGGATCCGGTGGATGCCCGCGCCCGGCCGTTTGGCGTCCCCGTCGTCCGGGCGGCCGTGCCGTCGCGGGGAGGTCCCGGCCGGGCGTCGGGCGTCGGGCCTGGCCCGATCGTAGGCGCGACCGGGGAAGGCCCACGTCCCGCGATCCCCGGCCCGGGCTATTCGGCCGCGACCGAGACCGCTTCCTTCGGACGGACCACATCCAGGAATGCCGCCATGGCGCTCGAAAGATAGGCGTCGGAGCGGACGATGAAGACGGTGTCGACGTGCGCGATCGCCGGGGGAAGAGTATGTACGGCGAGCTGCGCCCTGCCATGGGCGGTGTCGGCCACGCTCCTCGGCAGGAGGGTCACGCCGACGCCGGCCGCGACGCAAGCCAGGATCGCGTCCAGGGAGCCGAATTCCAGCGGTTCGGCGGCGACGACCCCAAGCTGCGCGAGGTAGGCTTCCAGGCGCTGCCTGTAGGAGCAGCCGCGCCGGAAGACGATGAGGCGCAGGCTCTCGGCGCCGGTCAGGTCCGCAGGCGAGCGGATCGCGCGCGGCGTCAGGAGGACGAGCTCCTCCTGGAAGATCGGCTCGGCCCGCAGGTTGGCGTGCGTGACGGGCCCGGCGACGAAGGCGCCATCGAGCCGGCATGCGAGCACCTCCGCGGCCAGCCCTTGGGTCGTACCGACCCTCAAGACCAGACGGACCTTCGGGTAGGCCTGCGCGAACCGCGCGAGGGACGGCGCGAGCCTGAGCGCGGCCGAGGTCTCGAGCGTCCCCAGGACGAGCTCGCCGCTCGGGGGGCCGTCATCGAGCGCGGCCGTGCGGGCCTCGGCGAACAGCTTCGCTATGCGGCCGGCGAACGGCAGCATTCTCTGGCCCGCAGGCGTCAGAGTGACGCCGCGGGCATGACGGGAGAACAAGGCCACGCCGAGCTCGTCCTCCAGGCCCTTGATCCGCGCCGTCACGTTCGATTGCACGGTGTGCAGCTCCGTCGCCGCCCGGTTCATGCTCTCGTAGCGCGCGACGGACTCGAAGATCCTCAGGTCTGCGGCGTCCATTCGAAGTCCTCCGGGCGGTGCCGTTCCCGTTGCCGCCGACACGCCTCGCCATCGCGCGACATGTCGCCCGCGATGGCCTCTGCAATTCCCTGGCCGATGCCGGCGCCGAGACGCGCGTCGGATGGTAGCTTGCCGGGGCGTCGAGGGCCAGTCGGCAAGGCCGACGCTGCGTCCGGCCCGAGCCCTCCGGCACCAGGCGGGAAGCGCGGTGCGCTCGCGCGCATCTCGATCGGCCTGCGGCCGTACGTGCTGTCCCGCCGCCGAGCGGGGTCGCCTCGGCATGGGCTATCCGGCGCCGCGGTGCACCGGGTGCATCCGTCCGGGCGCGAAACCAGCCGGCCAGGTCACGCACCATGCCGGGACCGACCTCGTGGGCGATGTCGTAGCGTCGACGCGTGATCGCACCGCCGCTCGCATCCTCGAGGTAGGTCTCCGCCGCCTCGTACATTTCCGACGGGATCAACGGATCCCTTTCGCCGCGCCCGTAGAAGACCGGCTTGCCGCTCAGCGCCCCGGGCCGCCATGGGGGCAGGACCAGCGGGGCGCTGAGCAGCGCCGCGCCGGCAAACCGTGTCGGGTGGCGCATGAGCAGATGTCCAGCGAACGCACCGCCATTGCTGAAGCCGCACAGCCACGGATTCAGGGTGTCCGGGCGGCCACCGAGCCACTCGAGCAGGCGGTTCTCCGCCCTCTCGACGCTGTCGCCCCGGGCCACGCCGATGCTTTCGTTCTCGAACCAAGTGCTGCCGCGGCGCAGGACGACGCCGCCTTCGGGCGCGAGGATCTTCGCCGTCTCGAAGGATCCGGCGATCTCGTGGGCGGTCTCGGGAGCCTGGCCGCGACCGTGGAGGAAGACCACCACAAGAGCGACGTCGCCCGGTGCACCGGACGCCGCGCGCGGCTCGATCTCTATCGTGCGCATGATCCCCGCCCCGTCCGATCCGGACGCCCCCGATCCTCGCGGCGCCACGACCCTGGCTTCGGCCCTGCCGTCCGCGGGCCATCGCATGTCGGCTGGGGCGCACGGCCCACTGGTCCGCCGGGGCTCAGCCCGGGCGCGGGCTCGGCCCATCGGCGGGGGCAGTCGCCACCTCGAGTCGGACCCCGCCGGGCATCGCGCAGATGAAATGATGCATCGGGGATCCCTCACGCATGGGACCGGGGGCGAACTCGATCGCGACGCCGGGATGGGCCCTGACGCGCTCGTAGGCGGCCGCGAGGACGTCCAGGTCGGCCACCTTGAGGGCGAGGTGGTGCAGCCCGACGTTCCCGCGGCGGTCGAACGCGACTGCATGGCCGGGGTCGGCAACGCGCCACAGCGTCACCATCGTCGTCCCGTCCGACACGAAGGCGGCCGGGTAATCCGGCACGCCGCCGACTACGGACCAGCCGAGCGCCTCCACGAAGAACCGCTCGGCTGCGTCGAGGTCCGGTACCGCGAGGCCGACGTGATGGACGCCGAGGGTCAATGGTGCCGTCATCTGCGTTCTCCTGCCGGAGGTCGGGCCGGAAGCCCGGCGGGTCCGCCCACGCGGCGCCCCGGATCGCGCGGGTCGATGGGCCGTGCGCCGCCGAGGTCCTCACCAAGGCTCCTTGAAAGGCCGTAGGTCCATCTCGGAGGTCCAGACGGTGCGCGGCTGCGCGTGCAGATGCCAGAAGGCCTCCGCGGCATCCTCCGGGCGAACGAGGCCGTCGGGACCCCGTGCGCGGTAGGCTTCCGGGAAGAGCCGGCTCGTGGCTTCGTTCTCGACGAGCCCGTCGATGATGACGTGAGCCACGTGGATCCCCTCGGGTCCGAGCTCCCGCGACATGGACTGGGCGAGGGCGCGCAACGCGTGCTTACCCCCGGCGAAGGCCGCGAAGCCCGCCTGGCCGCGCACGCTGGCGGACGCGCCGGTGAACAGGATCGTGCCGCGGGCCCTCGGTCGCATGACGCACGCGGCCTCCCTGCCGACCAGGAAGCCGGCGAACGCGCACATCTCCCACACTTTCCGGTAGACGCGCGGCGTCGTCTCCGCGATCCCGAAACGCACATTGCCGCCGACATTGAATACGCAGGCCGCGAGCGGCCCGATCTCGGCCTCGACGGACCGCACGAGCTCGGCGACCTGCCGCTCGTCCCGTGCATCGGTGTGACGGGCCGTCGCCTGGCCGCCGTCGGACCGGATCCGGTCGACAAGGGGCGCCAGGTCGCCCCTGCGCCTCGCCGCGACGACGTGCAGCCCTTCGCGGGCGAAGCGTCGCGCGATGGCGGTGCCGAGACCGTCGCCGGCCCCGACGATCAGGGCTGCATCAGGCATGACCGTGAGCCGGTCCCGTCGCATATGGCGGATGTGGCCGCACGGTTCGCCGCTCCCTGTGTCGAAGGGTGACGCTTTCCCATCCGTGCCGGCGGATCAAACGAAATGATTTGATGGGCTTATCTCCCCCGGCGATAGTCGAGCGTGACGAGGGGGCGGTCGTTCGATCGAGCCGCGCACCCCGCCGCCAAGTCGCCGCCCTACCGCTCTGACCCGCCGGGCCGGGAGCCGCCGCGCCGTCGTTCGCAAGACGAAGGCTACAGACCCTGGGAGCGCGGCGGAGACGTCGCGCGAGGCGCTCGCTTCGCGGTACTTCATCAGGCCAAACAACAATCAAAGCAATTATTATTTGTGATGACACCAATCTGATTTTTTAATGATCATAGAGCGAGATATTTCTTGTTCTTCAAGATGAGCGAACGTAGTGATCAGCGATTCGCCGGTCAGGTAGATCGATCGTCGATTTCAGAGCCAAATCAGCGCCCTTTGGCTGAGCATCTGATTTTCTGCTTTGGAGGGATAATCCAATGAAAATCGCCGCCGTCGAATCCATCCCACTGCGGATCCCGTTCACGGCGGGCGGCCGGTCCGACGAAGCGGTTTGGGGGCGGGCTGGCCTGCAGACGGTCGACTCGCTGATCGTCAAGGTGACCACCGACACCGGCGCCGTCGGCTGGGGCGAGACTTTCGGCTTCGGCGCAGTCGCGGCCTCTAAGGTCGTCATCGACACGGTGCTCGCCCCTGAGATCGTCGGGCGGGACGCCACGGCGCTGGGCAAGCTCATGGTCGATCTGCAGAAGAAGTTTCATATATTCGGACGCGGCGGTCCTTTTATCTATGGTCTCTCGGCGATCGACATCGCGCTCTGGGACATCGCGGGCAAGAGTGCCGGGATTCCCGTGCACCGGCTGCTCGGCGGAGGCGCCGCGTCCTCCCTCCCGTGCTACGCCAGCCTCGTGCGGTACGCAGATCCCGGACTCGTGAGGGAGAACGTCGCGCGGGCCGTGCAGGCCGGCTTCCGGCACCTGAAGCTGCACGAGATCGACGTCGACTGCGTGCGGGCGGCGCGCGAAGCGGCGGGGGACCACGTCGAGATCACCCTCGACGTCAACTGTCCGTGGTCGGTGCGTGAGGCGCTCGACATGGCCGAGCGGCTGCGGCCGTTCAACCTGCGATGGCTCGAGGAGCCGGTGTGGCCGCCGGAGGACTATTCGGGGCTCGCGCGCGTTCGGCGGGATGGCGGCATCCCCGTGGCGGCCGGCGAGAACGCCTCGACGTTGATGGAGTTCCAACGCCTCCTCGATGCGGGAGCCGTCGACTTCGTCCAGCCGAGCCCGGCGAAGATGGGCGGCCTCACCGAGCTCAGGAAGGTGTTCGCCCTGGCCGAGGCGAACGGCGTGGCTGTCATGGTCCACACCTTCTACGACGGTCCCGGATTGCTGGCCAGCGTGCATGCGAGCGCGGCCCTCGGGGGCCCGCGCGCGATGGTGGAGTGGCGCTTTTTCGATCTTGAGGCCCAGCTCTACGGCGATGCGATCGTCCCGCGGGACGGCGCGATTGCCGTGCCGAATGGGGATGGCCTCGGTCTCGAGCCGGACGAGGGCGTCATCCGTGATTACCGACTGAGCTGAGGCGCGGGCGCCCCGACAAAGGGTCACGCCCCAGCGTAGGCGCCGCGCACAGGGCGGATCTCCCCGCGATGGTCGGCGGCCGCACCCGATGGCGCAGCCGCATCGCTCGATCATACCGCGGTGACCGTGTCGGACCGACGGCGCGTCGGTCGTCCCGACCTCGTCGACAGAACATGTTTGGAGATTGCCATGTCGGATCCGCAGGTCGCCGCGTCGGCGTTGGGCAAGGTCAACAGGCGGTTCATCCCGCTGCTGTTCACATGCTTCGTAGCGGCCTGGCTGGATCGGGTGAATGTCGGCTTCGCCGCATTGACCATGAACAACGACCTGGGCCTTTCCTTCGCGTCATTCGGGATTGGGGCCGGCGTCTTCTTCCTTTCCTATTTCTTCCTCGAGCTTCCGTCCAACCTCTTGCTCGAACGCTTCGGGGCACGGCGCTGGATAGCCCGGATCCTGATCACATGGGGGATATTGTCGGGCGCGATGGCGCTCGTGCAGGGGGAGAGATCCTTCTACGCGCTGCGGTTCCTGCTCGGCGTCGCGGAAGCGGGCTTCTTTCCTGGCATCGTGTACTTCCTATCGACGTGGGTGCCGGCCGCGGCGCGTGGCCGGATCACGGCGAGCTTCCTGCTCGCGATGCCCGTCGCCAGCGTGATCGGGGGGCCCCTGTCCGGCGCCCTGATGCAGCTCGACGGGACCGCCGGCCTCCACGGGTGGCAATGGATGTTCCTGGTCGAGGCGCTGCCTGCGATCGCGCTGGGTCCGATCGTGCTGTCCGTGCTCCGCGACAGCCCCGCACAGGCCGAGTGGCTGACCGAGGCGGAGCGGACATGGCTGGTCCGGACGCTGGCCGATGACGCCACGAAGGTGCCCGCCGGGCACGGGGGCGCCCTCAAGCTGTTGTCCAGCCCGCTCGTGCTGATGTTGGGCGCCGCCTACTATGGCGTCGTCGGCCTCAACTACGGGCTGAGCTTCTTCCTGCCACAGATCGTCAAGGGGTTCGGCCTCTCGATCACGGAAACCGGCTTCGTCGCCGCGGTTCCGTTCGCCGTCGCGTCGATCGGGATGATCGGGTGGGGCCGTCGATCGGATCGACTGGGCGAACGCCGGTCCCATCTTCTGTTCCCGCTCGCCCTCGCCGTGCTGGGCTTGGCGGGCTCGACGCTCGTCGGCCCGCCGACGCTCCGTCTCGCGCTCCTCTCGGTCGCCGCCTTCGGGATCTACTCCGCGCTACCGATCTTCTGGACGCTGCCGGCGGGCGTGCTCCCGCCTCGCAGCGTCGCCGCGGGAATCGCGATCGTCAATTCGCTCGGCAACCTGTCGGGATTCATCGGTTCCTATGCGGTTGGCGCGATCAAGGACATGACCGGCAGCTTTGCCGGTGGCATGCAGATGATCGCCGGCTGCGGGGCCGTGTCCGTCCTGCTGCTGTACTTCGTGACCCGGGACATCGCGTGGGCGCGCACGGAGCCCGCCGGGCCGGGCGAGGGGACGAAGCACCTCACCGAGCAGCCCGGGACGCCCTGAAGCGCGACATGGCGAGGCCAGCGGGATGCCGGACACACCGGATCGATGCTGCGACATGCGCGGCCCCGAGGCCTCCGGTCCGTAACCGCTAGGCCAGACTTGGCCGAGGCGGGGACGGATGCGGAGCAGCGGCGTGAAGACGTACCCGCGCGACCGCTCCCATGGCACCATGTCCGAAGGTCTTGCCGCGTCGGACTCGCAGCGGGACAGGATACGGAGGTCATGACGGCAAGTCTTCTGAGATGTTCGTCGAAGGCCGGAGGCACGATGCCGTTCCGGGATCGCACGTCGGTTGAGGGTTGCGCCTGCGGGTCCGAGAGCATGAAGGATCGCGGCGGGGCGGCGCTCCGGAAGGTGCCCGACACGTACGGGCCATTCGCATCGCTGGATGCCATCCTGGGATCGGACCCTATCGACGGGGGCTGATCGAACCGCCCCGAGCTCGGAAATCCGCCAAGCCCGGGCGGCATCCGGGAACCGCTCGTCGGCGACATCGGTCTCGACGGCCCCCTCAAAGGCATCATCCAGGCCAGAGCCCATGTCGCGGGGGATGGTCGACGGGCTAGCCTGCCAAGCCGCGACTATGCCGGTGGCCTCGCGGGGGCGACAGCTCAATGAGCGGCGGACCATACCATGACGCCGAGCTCGCACTGCAGGAGCGGACGGGGCGTCGGGCTCTCGCCGCTGCCCTCGAGGCGCGCCTCTACAAGGAAGTGATGCCGGAGGTCGCGACGTTCCTGCCAACCTTGGCGTACGCCGTGCTGGGATCGCTCGACGGATGTGGCAGGCCCTGGGCTTCGATCCTCCCGGGCGAGACGGGCTTCCTCGTCCCCGAGCGCCAACGGCTCACGATCCGCGCCCAGCCGCATCCGGAGGATCCGCTGCTCGCGAACACGGTTCGGCGCGGCGATCTCGCGATGCTCGCGATCGACCTCGCCGCGCGCCGGCGATACCGCATCAACGGCAAGGCGGAACGAAGCCCCGGCGCCATCGTGCTCGACGTGGAGCAGTGCTACCGAAACTGCCCCCAGTACATCAACCTACGGCAAGCCTCCGCGGCGGAGCGGCCCGCCCATCCGTCCCGCCCTCGACCGGCGCGTCGCGCGCAAGCCCTGGACGAGGGGATGGCCGCCTTGGTCGGAGCCTCCGACACCTTCTTCATCGCCACGCACGGCACCGGCATCCCCTCGACCGATCCCCGGCTCGGGGCGGACGTCTCCCATCGGGGCGGCAACCCGGGCTTCGTGACGGTCCTCGACGACGGTCGCCGCCTGGCCTTCCCCGACTACGTCGGCAACTTCATGTTCAACACCCTCGGGAACCTGGCCCGCTACCCACGCTGCGGGCTCGCCTTCGTCGACTTCGGGACCGGCTCGACGCTGCAGGTCACCGGCACGGCCAGCGTCGACTGGGGCCTGGAGCGCGCTGCCGCCGTGCCTGGCGCCCAGAGGATGGTCGATGTCACGGTCGAGTCGGCCATCTGGATCGACGAAGCAATCGCGCTGAACTGGCAATTCCTGGAGCCCGCGCGCGACCTCAGGCGCTTCCGGCGCCTGGTGCCCACGAGGCCCGTCCCGGCGCGCGAAGCGTCCGCGCCGGACGTGGAAGGCTTCGAGCGCGTCGCCGTCGCCGAGGTAATCGACGAGGCCGACGAGATCCGCTCGCTCTACCTGCGGCCCTTGGGGGGGCCGGTCCGGCCGTTCCTTCCTGGCCAGCACCTGCGGGTCCGCGCCACGCGGCCCGGCCAACCGCAGCCCCTGACCGGCCACTACAGCCTTTCGCTGTTCGAGCCTTCGGCAGGCTCGTATCGGATCGGGGTCCGAAGGGTCCCCGGCGGCGGCGAGGCATCCATGTCGAACTTCCTGCACGACGGGGTCGGCGTCGGCAGCGAACTCCTCATCGGCGGGCCGCAAGGCGGCTTCACGCTGGACGTCGCGCGCGGAGGGCCGGTGGCCCTGGTCAGCGCGGGGATCGGCGTGACCCCGCTGCTGACGATGCTGCAGGCGCTCGCGGCCGCGCGGCGCAGGAGGCCGGTCTGGTTCATACACGGCGCCCGGAACGGGGCCGAGCAGGCATACGCCGCCGAGGTCCGGCGGATCTCGGACAGGCTCTCGAACGTGACGGCGCACGTTCGGTTCAGCCAGCCGCGCGAGACGGACTTCCTGGGCCGCGACCACGACAGCGTCGGCCACGTCGATGCCGAGCTGGTCGCCGGCATGGTGCCCGCGGCGGCCGACTTCTATCTCTGCGGGCCGGCGCCGTTCATGGACGGGATCCGCCACGGCCCGCGGGCCCGCGGCGTCGGGCCGGACCGCATCCATTCCGAGTCCTTCGGCCTCCCAAAGCCCGCCGGGCGGCCCGATGGCCTTGGCCTCCAGGGCGCGAAGGTCCGGTTCGACGAAGCCGGCCTCCAAGCCGAATGGGACGCGCGCTTCGGCAGCCTGCTCGAGCTCGCCGAGTCGCAAGGGTTGCACCCGCCCTTCGCATGCCGATCCGGCGATTGCGGGACCTGCGAGCACCGCCTGTCTTCGGGCGCGGTCGCCTATCCGACGGAGCCCAGCTTCTCCCCACGCGCCGAGCACGTCCTGCTCTGCTGCGCCCAACCCGTCTCCGACGTCGTCGTCGGCGGACCGTGACGTGAGCGATCGGGAAAAGGCAGGCGGGCGAAGCCCATGGAAGCCGGGATCCTCCTACATGGCGGTGCTTATCGAGACGGGACCGGTGATCGCCCGCGACGAATGCGGACCGGGGCGCAGCCTTGCGGCGCGGTCCCTGATGTGTGCCGGATGCAAGTCGTCGGCTCAGCTTGAGCTCCATGCCACCATCCTGGCAAGTATCCTGCCGGGATGCGCACGGACTTCGCCATCGGTTGGCGCTTCTTTGCTAGTGGTCGAAATCTGACGGTTGAGTCCGCCCGGGGTTCCGGTTTGGGCCGTGTCCTGCGAGTCTGGCAGGATGCGCAGCGGCATCTCTATTACGCTTCCCGCTTCCGATCGCCTTCGGCTCCAAGCCCTCGTGGCGGACCGGAATACGGCGCAGAAGCATGTCTGGCGCGCTCGCATCGTGCTGCTGAGCGCCGATGGGCTCGGGACGCACGCGATCATGCGTGAGGCGGGCGTGTCCAAGACCGCGGTCTGGCGCTGGCAGGAGCGCTTCGCACAGGAGGGCATCGATGGGCTCCTTCGCGACAAGACACGGCCAGCCCGCATCCCGCCCCTCGGCCCGGAGGTGGCGGCGCGCGTCGTGGCCCTGACGCAGGGAGAGCCACCCGGCGAGACCACGCCTTGGCCGGCGGTTGCCTTGCCAAAGCTGGCATCCACCAGCTCTCCGTCGGTCCGCGGGACTTGCCCGGGGCCGGCCCTGCAGCCGCTCCGGGTCCGGCAGTTAAGCCCTCCCACCGACCCGGCTTTCCCGCCCAACGCGGGGTCTCACCGGGCGGCCCTCCTTGCGTCAGGGGCACGACGCCCGCCGCCCCCTCCGGGCCGAGGGGCCGGATGCAGGCTGGCCGTGTCTTGTCCCGCAGCAGCCCATCCATGCCCTCCTGTGCGAAGCGCTCCTGCCAGCGCCAGACCGCGGCCTTGGACACGCCCGCCTCACGCATGATCGCGTGCGTCCTGAGCCCATCGGCGCTCAGCAGCACGATGCGAGCGCGCCAGACATGCTTCTGCGGCGTATTCCGGTCAGCCACGAGGGCTT
>NZ_JAKSXX010000065.1 GCF_022829385.1 Methylobacterium sp. J-070
CGAGGCTGCATGAACCCGCTGGACAACCTCGACCTGTTTCGACTGGTCTACAGGAGCCGCAGCACGTTCGAAGGAACCGCTGAGGAGGTGCAGCGGGCAATCGACAAGACCCTGACTACATCGCAGAGCAGGAACGCAGAGACCGGCATCACGGGCACGCTCCTGTTCACGCGCCTGTTTTTCGTGCAGGCCCTGGAGGGCCCTGCCGCCGCCGTAGAGGCGATCTTCGACCGGATCTGCTGCGATCTGCGTCATGTCAACGTCGAGGTCGTTGAGTGCGGGCCGGTTCTAGAGCCGATCTTCGGCGAAGATCCGATGAGCTATCTCGTTCCAGATGCGGGCTCCGGAGCACTAGTCGAGCGTGTCGAGCACGATACGGAATTAGCTGATGCTGCCGTCGCTGCGATGAAGCTGATGGTTGCTCTGATCCGAACAGAGCAGTGCAATGGTGGTTCGACGCTGCAATCTGCAGCTTGAGATTATCCGCGCATTCTACCGGCTCGGCGTTCGACATATCGTCCGGCAGTAAACCCTCACCGCATAGCTCGGCCCGCGCCACAACCCGCGAGAATTCTCGTTCGGCCTGATAGGTCGAGGTCGATCGCTGCCCCCCCCCCCGCAGCCCCCCTCTACCCCGAGTATGAGCCCGGCACGGTGCACTCAGAAGATCTTTACGGAGATGGCGGCCTGAGCACCGATGGCTGTGGCCGCGCGTGCACCTCTTCAGCGTAATGCCCGAGCATGACAACGAAGGCGAACATTGTCAGGCACATCAACGCCATCGTTAGTGAGTGCTCGACGCTCGCGGCATATCGTTCAAGGCGCTGAATCAGGTAGCAGCCGCCGGTGACCACTGTGGCCATGATCAACGGCACGATCAGGTCCTCGGGCATCAGAAGCGCCTCACGATCCTACGGTCCACACGGATTCGGGAATCGTGCCGCAACGTAGAGGTCAACCGCTGACCCTCGGCATCTCCTTACTCTCACATGAGCGTGATCCCGGCGTGTCGCCTTTCACAGCGTCGTGACGGGATCACGCGTCTGCCGCTCGCAATGCCGTTCGTGCTGGCGGCTTCGGGACTGCGAGTCGCTCTCGCGAGACTCCTGCTGTCCCCGCTTTTCCCGATTCTGGAACTTGAGTAGGCGTGGCCCACGGGAATTTGCACCCACCCCCTGACCTACTGGAGACCACGTCGCCCGTCGTGCAAGACGTAGCCAAGCCGTCTACTCGGGCGAGACGATGCGCACGATGTTGGTGTCGTTGCGGAAGCCGGTGATCTGGCGCTCCTCGACAGTGAGCAGGCCGAGCTTCCTGGCCTCGCGAATGGCGTTGCGGACCGTGGTCTCAGCCACGCCCGTGACGGCGGCGAGGTTCGGCACCGATAGGCGGCAGTCCTTCCGGCGCATAACCTCGTCTGTGCGACCCGCCACCAAGGACCCAGATCCTCTGGAATGGCCCTCCATTTCGCCCCGTTCTGATGCCGCCAAAGAATGGCCGAGAGCGTGCGTTGCAGGTCTTGCGGTGGCGTCTTGGCCTTCGGACGGCACGCCTCGACCAGCGGCTCCAGCTCAGACCATTGCGCGTCGCTCAGCATCATCCCTCCTGTCTTGGAGAGGGGAAAACGCAAGCCCCGCCAGTCCGTTCAGGCGACGACAGGCCCTAGAGGCGGTGCCGGCTCGATCTACGCGAGTACCCCCGTCGACAAAGGTCTGCCATCCATCAGGGTAGCGATCAGCAGCCAGAGAGCCTGGTGCTCCGGACCGCCACGATCGGCAGCGAGGAAAGCGGACAGGCCGATCTCGGTTACGTGCGCTCCCGAGGCAGCGTTACCATCGAGCCGAACGAAGCTTTGCCCGGTCCCTGGATCGCACAGCAAGCGCCAGCTGTCGCCATTCGGGCTGACGTAGATGTCGCGTCCAGGTTCGGTCGTCACAGCGGCCGCGCCTCTCATCACGTAGCTAGGAGGATACACCATGAAATTCACGACCACCCTCACGTTTCTTGCGATGGTTGGCTTCTCAGCGACCGTTCATGCGCAGGGGTTGGAGCGAGGCGCCCGTGACGGGGCCGCGCGCGGCGAGGAGATGGCTGGTCCGCTCGGGGCCGTCGTCGGCGGCGCGATCGGGGCGGCCGTGGGTACGGCCAACGGCATCCTCGGCGTCGACCGCCGGGAACGCTTCCGCATCTACGCGCTCGGTGAACACCGCCCATCCATTGCGCTCGCTGGCCCAGTACGGGTCGGGGCCCGTCGGATCAGATATGCGGGAATTGGCCATCACTCGATCACCTCCACGATGCGCCGGCTCCCTGGCTCGACGAGCACCGGGTGGCCATTGACGATTGTGTAACTGTACTCCGGCAGCGCGAACTCTCGCGGCACATCGTAGTAGACGACCCCGTCCTCCGGCAGCACG
>NZ_JAKSXX010000068.1 GCF_022829385.1 Methylobacterium sp. J-070
GGGCGTGTCGCAAACCCGGCTGTGAGCCGCGGAAGGGCGTCTACCGTCTCGCTTTCATGCTTTGTTCGTGACAGGAAGGCCGAAGCAGCAGGCGAGCAGCTGGTTCTGCTCGCGCACGGTCCAGATCCCCGCAAACCCGAAGCCCTTGCGCAGCCACAACATCGCCTCGAAGCCGCGGATCGTGCGGATTCCGACGGAAGCCGGCCACCCATTCCGACGCGAAGCCGGCCAGCGTTCCGATTTGATGTCGGCCACCATTCCGAAATGAAGCCGGCCACCCCGTAGCCGATATCGGCGACGGATCATCCCCGCGGGTCAGCAACCGCGGCATCCCTGTCCTCGACCACGAGGAGAGCGGGATGCCGGCCAGGAGAGAGCTGACCATGCGACAGATCAAACAGATGCTGCGTCTCGCCCGCGACGGGGTGAGTTCGCGAGAGATCGGGCGAACGCTGGGCATCGCCCGCTCGACCGTGCAGGACAACCTCGCCCGAGCGAGCGCTGCCGGCCTGACCTGGCCGCTTGGCCCCGAGGTTCCCGACGCGGTGCTGGAGCAGCGCCTGTTTGCCCGGACCGGGGTGAAGCAGGGCATGCGCCGCCTGCCGGAGCCGGACTGGCCCTCAATCGTCCGGGAGATGCGTCGGCCCGGGGTCAACCTGACGGTGCTCTGGGAGGAGTACCGGGAGACCCATCCAGAGGGCTACGGCTACTCCCGGTTCTGCGATCTCTACAGGGAGTTCGAGCGTCGGCTCACCCCGGTGATGCGCCAGCACCATGCCGCCGGCGACAAGGTCTTCGTCGACTACTCCGGCAAGAAGGTCGGGATCGAGGTGCAGACGGCACAAGGCAAGAGCTTGGCGCTAGCGTGCAAGGAGGCGGAGATCTCCGAGCAGAGCTATTATCGCTGGCGCAAGGAGTACGGTGGCCTCCAAGCCGACCAGGCCAGGAAGATGAAGGACCTGGAGCGCGAGAACGCGCGATTGCGTCGGCTCGTGGCTGACTTGTCCTTGGAGAAGCAGGTGCTGGCGGACGGCGCCTCGGGAAACTTGTAGCCCCCGAGCGACGACGGCAGGCAGTGGACGGCATTCGTGAGAAGTATGGTCTCTCGGAGCGCCATGCCTGTCGGATCGTCGGCCAGCACCGGGGCACGCAGCGCTACGTGCCGACTCTGCTAGCCGACGAGGATGGGCTGACCCGGGCCATCAT
>NZ_JAKSXX010000074.1 GCF_022829385.1 Methylobacterium sp. J-070
GGTCGGGGGCGCTGATCCGGAACAGCAGGTCGCCCTTCCGCACATGCGTGCCGATATCGACCCTGCGCTCGACGATGTAGCCGGTCGCCCTTGGGTAGAGGCTCGCCGTGTCGAAGGCCTGGGTGGTGCCGGTCTGGGTGAGGCTCAGCGGTCCGGAGACCCGCACGGCCGGGGCGACCCGCACGCCCGGCGGCCTGGCTTCGGCCGGCTGCGGCGGGCTCGCCGCCCGGGACTGGTCCGGCCAGTGGCGGTATCCGAGGAACCCGGCGCCCGCCAACGCCAGCAGGGCGATCCACAGGCGGCCGCCCGCCGCGGGGCCGCCCGTCCCGCCCGCAGCTGAACGATCCGCGTTCGCCATCCTCGCCCCCGGTCGCGCCGCGCATGAGCCGCCGCATCGGCCCCGTCGGGCGCGCTGCATCCGGCAGTGTATTCAATTTATAGTCCGCATGCGGGTTCAGGGCGAGATGCCGCAGTGCGGGATCCGGCCCGGCCCCGGATCCCGCGCGCCCGCGCCCGGTTACCCTGCCAAACATCAGGGGCCGATCCACAATGACCGAGATTTCCAGACGCGCCATCATGGCCGCCGCCGGCGGCGCGATGGTGGCGTCCTCCGCCGCGGCGCAATCCGCCGCGCCCGTGCCTCAGCGCGGGAGCAAGGACGCCGACAACCGCGTGGGTGCCGACATCCTGGGGCCGCGCAACCCGGCCCGGGCGGCCGAGGAGCCGTTCACCCTGGCCCCGCCCGCCACCGACCACGGCACGATGCCGAATCTGAAATGGTCGTTCAGCGACAGCCACATGCGGCTGGAAGAGGGCGGCTGGGCGCGCCAGACCACGATCCGCGAGCTGCCGGTCTCGAAGGCCATGGCCGGGGTCAACATGCGGCTCAAGGCGGGCGTGGTCCGCGAGATGCACTGGCACAAGGAAGCCGAGTGGGCCTACATGATCAAGGGCAAGGCCCGGATCACCGCGGTCGACCAGGACGGGCGCACCTTCGCGGACGATGTCGGCGAGGGCGACCTCTGGTACTTCCCCGGCGGCACCCCCCACTCGATCCAGGGGCTTGCCGCCGACGGGGTCGACGGCTGCGAGTTCCTGCTCGTCTTCGACGACGGCGCCTTCTCGGAGGATTCCACCTTCCTGCTGACCGACTGGCTGGCGCACACGCCGACCGACATCCTGGCCAAGAATTTCGGCCTGCCCGAGAGCGCCTTCGCCAAGATTCCCCGGAAGGAGCTTTATATCTTCCCCGGTCCGACGCCGGGGCCGCTCTCGGCCGACAAGATGGGTGGTGCCGGTGAGATCCCGAAAAAATTCAGCCACCGGATGCTGGCGCAGGAGCCGATCCGCACCCGGGGCGGCAGCGTGCGCATCACCGATTCCACGGTGTTCCCGGCCTCGGTCACCATCGCGGCGGCGCTGGTCGAGGTCGAGCCCGGGGGCCTGCGCGAGCTGCACTGGCACCCGAACGGCGACGAGTGGCAGTACTACCTCTCGGGCCAGGGCCGGATGACGGTGTTCGGCTCGGAATCGAAGGCCCGGACCTTCGACTACCAGGCGGGCGACGTGGGCTACGTGCCCTTCGCCATGGGCCACTACATCGAGAATACCGGCGACACGACGCTGACCTTCCTGGAGATGTTCAAGAGCCCGCGCTACGCCGACATCTCCCTGACCCAGTGGCTGGCGCTGACACCGCACCCCCTGGTGCGGGCCCATACCGGGCTGGATCCCAAGCAGATCGACGCGCTGTCCGCCGCGAAGGCGCCGGTCGTGCCGGGTTGACGCGCCCCGGAACCTGGACCGATCCTGGTGCGTCGACCCGAAGACACGTCCCGGTCCAGATCACGGAGAGATCCATGCGCGCCGCGTCCCGCGCGCTCCTCGCCCTGGCGCTCGCCCTCCCGGCGGGCGCCGCCCGGGCGCAGGTGCAGCAGAACGATCCCAACGCCGCCAACGCGTCGTTCGCCCTGCAGGGCCAGCTGCGCGCCTTCAACCAGCAGCGGGTGACGGACTACAACACGCTGAACCAGTCGATCCAGCGCAATGTCCAGTTCGGCGCCTCCGGACCCGCCCTGCCCTACCGGGGCGTCTACGGAGGCCGCCATGTCGGACGCCACGGCTTCGTCCGGCGCGGCGGCGGCATCAACACGAGCGTGTGCACCGGCTGCTGAGCGGCCGGGATACCTGCGCAGAGCGGGGACAGCCCGAAAAAAACCTTTCCCCGCCAGCAGGCTTCGCCCAGAGACTGGGCCCATGGTGGCGTGCGCATGAATATCCTGCTGATCGGCTCCGGCGGCCGCGAGCACGCCCTGGCCTGGCGACTGACCCAGAGCCCGCTCTGCACCCGCCTGTTCACGGCGCCGGGCAATCCCGGCACCGCCCGCCACGGGACCAACCGGCCCGACCTCGCCGTCACCGACCACGCGGCCGTGGCCGCCTTCTGCGCCGCGGAAGCGATCGGCCTAGTGGTGGTCGGGCCCGAGGCGCCTCTGGTCGCCGGGCTCGTGGACGACCTGAAGGCCGCCGGGATCCGCGCCTTCGGCCCCACCCGCGACGCCGCCCGGCTCGAGGGCTCCAAGGGCTTCACCAAGGATCTCTGCGCCGCCTGCGGCATCCCCACCGCGGCCTTCGCGCGCTTCACCGCCCTGGAGCCGGCGCTGGCCTATGTCCGCCGCCAGGGCGCCCCGATCGTCGTGAAGGCGGACGGGCTCGCCGCCGGCAAGGGCGTCACCGTCGCCGAGACCCTGGACCAGGCCGAGGACGCGCTGGCCGCCCTCTTCGCCGAGCCCGGCGCCGAGGTGGTGGTGGAGGAATGCCTGTTCGGCGAGGAGGCGAGTTTCTTCGCCCTGTGCGACGGCACCCGGGCGATCCCGCTCGGCACCGCGCAGGACCACAAGCGCGTGTTCGACGGCGACCGCGGCCCCAATACCGGCGGCATGGGCGCCTATTCCCCCGCCGGGGTCGTGACCCCGGAGATCGAGGCCCGGGTCATGGCCGAGATCATCATGCCGACGCTCGCCGGCATGCGGGCCCGGGGCTGCCCGTTCACCGGCATCCTCTACGCCGGCCTGATGCTCACCGCGGACGGCCCCAAGCTGATCGAGTACAACACCCGCTTCGGCGACCCCGAGGCGCAGGTGCTGATGCCGCGCCTCGCCTCCGACCTCGTGCCCGCCCTGCTCTCGGCGAGCGACGGCGACCTCTCCGGGGTCACCCTCGAATTCGACGCCCACCGGGCCGCCCTTGCCGTGGTGATGGCGGCGGCCGGCTACCCGGGGGCCGTGGTCCGGGGCTCCGTGATCCGGGGCGTCGAGGCCGCCGAGGGCGACGGCGTGTTCGTGTTCCAGGCCGGGACCCGCGCCGAGGGCGGACATCTGCTCGCCGAGGGCGGCCGGGTGCTGGCGGTCACGGCGCTGGGCGACAGCGTCACCGACGCCCAGGCCCGCGCCTACGCGGCGGTGGCCCGGATCGACTGGCCGGAGGGGTTCTGCCGGCACGACATCGGGTTCCGGGCGGTCGCCCGGGAGGCCGGACAGCGGTGAGACGCCTGGACCCGAAAGGTCCGGGCCCTTCGGGACCCCGCTACTCCCCCACCGCCGCCCCGGCCGGGCGGCGGTTGTCGTTGGCGCCGTAGAGGAGGCCCGGCCGCATCCGCTCCGTGCGCGAGGCGTCGTTGCCCGAAGAGGCCGCCCCCGGGGCGGCCGGCGCGGCGGCGCGCACCGCGATGAGTTCCTGGGCGCCCCAGGGTGTCTGCTCGACCAGCGTGTGGCCCATGCCCCGCAGGAGCGCCTGCGTGTCCGCCGAGAGCGCGAAGGGCTCGGCGTAGACCGTGTCGGGCAGCCACTGGTGGTGGATGCGCGGGGCGTCCACCGCCTCCTGCGGCTCCATGCCGAAATCCAGCATGTTGAGGATCGTCTGCGCGGTGATGGTGATGATCCGCGAGCCCCCCGGCGAGCCCGCCACCAGGGCGACCCGGCCGTCGCGCAGCACCAGGGTGGGCGCCATCGACGAGAGCGGGCGCTTGCCGGGGGCGATCGCGTTCCGTGTCCCCTGGACGAGCCCGAACAGGTTCGGCACCCCGGTCTTGACCGTGAAGTCGTCCATCTCGTCGTTCAGGAAGAACCCGGTCTCGCCGGCGATCACCCCGGCGCCGAAATAGCCGTTGATCGTGTAGGTCAGCGCCACCGCGTTGCCGGCCTTGTCCATCACCGAGATGTGGGTGGTCTCGGGCCGCTCGCGCGTCTCCCCGCCGGGATCCGGGCGGATCTCGGCGGAGGGGGTCGCCCGGTCCGGCCGGATCGAGGCCCGGAGCTGCTCCGCGTAGGCGGGCGACAGGAGCCGGGCGACCGGGTTGTCCACGAAGGCCGGGTCGCCGAGCAGCAGGTTGCGGTCGGCATAGGCGCGCCGCATCGCCTCGACCATCAGGTGCACGCTCCGGGCGGAGTTGAACCCCGCCGCCCGCAGGTCGTAGCCGTCGAGGATGCCGAGGATCTCGCACAGCGTGGTGCCGCCCGACGAGGGCGGGGGCGCCGACAGGATGGTGGCGCCCCGGTAGCGGCAGGTCAGCGGCTCGGACTGCGTCACCGTGTAGGCGGCGAAGTCGGCCGCCGTGAGCAGGCCGCCGCCCGCCCGCGACGCCGCCTCCACGGCGCGGGGGATCGCCCCCTTGTAGAACGCGTCCGAGCCGTGGTCGGCGATGGCCTGGAGGGTGCGGGCGAGGTCGGCCTGGACCAGCCGGTCCCCGGGCCGCCAGGGGCTGCCGTCCGGGCGCAGGAACACGCGGGCGACGTTCGCCTGAGCGGCGAACAGCGCCGTGCCGGAGTCGAGGATGTCGGTGTCGCCCCGCGTCAGCACGAACCCGTCCCGGGCGAGCCGGATCGCCGGTGCCATCACCTGGGCCAGCGGCAGGGTCCCGTAGGCGGCGAGCGCGGTGTTGAGGCCCAGCACCGTCCCGGGCACGCCCGCGGCCTTCCAGCCCCGCAGGCTCGCGCCCTTCACGACGTTGCCTGAGGCGTCGAGATACATGTCCCGGCTCGCGGCCGCCGGGGCGGTCTCGCGGAAATTGACGAAGCGGCTCTGCCCGGCGGCACTGTGCAGCACCAGGAAGCCGCCGCCGCCGAGATTGCCGCAGCACGGGTTCACCACCGCCTCGGCGTAGGCCACCGCGACCGCGGCGTCGACGGCGTTGCCGCCGGCCTTGAGGATGTCGGCCCCCACCTGCGAGGCGAGGCGCTGGGACGAGACCACCATGCCGTTCTCGGCCTCCACGGCCGGTCCCGAGGCGGCCCGGGCCGCGGGGCCTCCGAGGGCCAGCAGGGCGGCCAGGAACAGCGCGCGTGCCGATGCGATCATCCCCTGCCTCTCCCTGCGGCTCCCGCGCCGCGGCCGGCGCAGGGCGCCATATAGGGCGGGCGGGGCGTCCCGCCGCCCGGCTCATCAGACCCGCACGTATCGCCCGGCCGCCGCCACGCCGACGAGCAGGGCGGCCACGAGCAGGAGCGAGGCCGGCAGGCCGAAAGCCTGCGCGGCGAAGCCGATCAGGGCGGGGCCCGCCAGCACCCCGGCATAGCCCAGCGTCGTCACCGCCGGCACCGCCACCGCCTCGGGCATCGCCGTCTGCCGGCCGGCCGCGGTGAACAGGACCGGGACGATGTTGGCGCAGCCCGCCCCGACCAGGGCGTAGCCGGCGAGCGTCGCCTCCCAGGCCGGCACCGCCACCGAGAGCCCGAGGCCGGCCGCCGCCAGCAGGCCGCCGAGGACCACCACCCGCCGCCGCCCGAGCCGGGCCACGATCCCATCGCCCGCGAGCCGGCCGGCCGTCATCGTCACCGAGAAGGCCGCGTAGCCGAGCGCCGCCCAGGCCGGATCGAGCCCGCGCCTTTGGATCAGGAACAGGGCGCTCCAGTCGAGGGCCGCGCCCTCGGTGAGGAACACGATGCAGCAGAGCAGGCCCAGCACCAGCACCGGGCCCCGGGGCAGCGCGAGGGCGGTACCGCTGCGCTCCCCGACCTTGTCCGCCCGCAGGATGCCGGGCCAGGCCGCCGCGAACAGGACCGCGATGCCCCCGACCAACAGCAGCACGCTCCAGCCTGCGCCGAACCCCGCGGCCAGCAGGCCGCTGGCGAGGAGCGCCCCCAGGATGCAGCCGAGGCTGTAGAGCCCGTGGAAGCCCGACATCATCGGCCGCCCGCTCCCGCGCTCCACCGCGACGGCCTGCAGGTTCATGACGCAGTCCACCGCCCCCATCCCGGCCCCGAACAGCAGCAGCGCCAGGGCGAGCGCCGCGGGCCCGGAGGCGAGCGCGAGCACCGGCAGGGTCAGGCCCAGCGCCAGCGTGCCGGCGAGCAGGACCGGCCGGTAGCCGAACCGCGAAGCCGCCGCCCCGGCGCTCGGCATCGCCGCGATCGAGCCGACGCCGAAGGTGAGGAGCAGCAGGCCGAGGCCCGCCTCGTCGAGGCCGGCGCGGGCCTTCACCAGCGGCACGAGGGGCGCCCAGGTGGCGTTGGCGATGCCGACGATCAGGAACAGCAGCCGGGTGGACAGGCGCTGCGCGCCTGCGGCGTGGCGGTCGGCTCCGCGGAGGGCGGCCGGGGCGGTCGCGTCGAGCGTTGGCATCGGCACCTGTCGGTGAGGAAAGTCTGGGCGGCACAGAAAAGCGCACGCCGAAATCTGTCAGACGCGACGTGGGGCCTTGGCTATCGCGACGCAACATGAGGGAGAGGTCGAGCCATACGGCTTAATCACGCTCTCCGTCATCACGCGTGGAGCGAAGTGGCTCAGGGCAGCGCGGCACCGGGAAGTGTTGCGCCAACCGGTCTGCTTCGCTCCGCTCGCAAAGACAGCTGGCACTGCACCGAGCGGTTGCCGCCGTACGCGTTTCGTTCTAGCAAGGACGGCGCATGACGGGCCTGCGTCCCGCCGGCCGCATCTTGCCGCGGGCCCCCTCGGGCTCGACATGAGCCGGAGCGGCGGCTGGCCCGCGCGCGAATCCGATCCGGATCCGATCCGACTGCGTCGACGCCTCGAAAGACCGCCGCCCTCATGGCCAAAGCCCAAGCTGGAAGTCGTGCCGCAAGCCGCGCCGGCGCCGCCCAAGCCGCTCCCGAGACTGCCGCCAAGGCGACTGCCAAGACCGCAGCCAAGACCGCAGCCAAGACCGCGCTGAAGGCTCCTGCCCCCGCCAAGACACCTTCGCCCAAGATGTCTTCGCCCGAGGCATCCTTGCCCAAGCCGGTCCGCGCCAAGTCCGAAAAGAGATCCGCCCGGCCCGAGGCGGCCGCGGAGGCCGCCGTCGACGCCAAGCTGGAAGCCCTGTTCGACGCCGCGCCGACGCCCGACCTGGACCGGCGGGTCATCGCGGTCCGGGGCGCCCGGGAGCACAATCTCAAGAACGTCGACCTGACCATCCCCCGGGACAAGCTCGTGGTGTTCACCGGGCTCTCGGGCTCGGGCAAGTCGTCGCTGGCCTTCGACACGATCTACGCCGAGGGGCAGCGCCGCTACGTCGAGTCGCTCTCGGCCTATGCCCGCCAGTTCCTGGAGATGATGTCCAAGCCCGACGTCGACCAGATCGACGGGCTGTCGCCGGCGATCTCCATCGAGCAGAAGACCACCTCCAAGAACCCGCGCTCCACCGTGGGGACGGTCACCGAGATCTACGACTACATGCGCCTGCTCTGGGCGCGGGTCGGCATCCCCTACTCCCCGGCCACCGGCCTGCCGATCGAGAGCCAGACCGTCCAGCAGATGGTCGACCGGGTGCTGGAGCTGCCGGAGAAGACCCGGCTCTACCTGCTCGCCCCGGTGGTCCGCGGACGAAAAGGTGAATATCGAAAAGAAATCGCCGAATACCAGAAGAAGGGTTTTCAGCGTCTGCGCGTCAACGGCGAGTACTACGCCATCGACGACGTGCCCAAGCTCGACAAGAAGTTCAAGCACGACATCGACGTGGTGGTCGACCGCATCGTGGTCCGGGCCGACATCGCCGCGCGGCTCGCCGATTCCTTCGAGACGGCGCTGGAGCTCGCCGACGGCATCAGCGAGGTCGTGTTCGCCGACGCCCTCGAGGGCGAGGCGCCCCGGACCATCACCTTCTCGTCGCGCTTCGCCTGTCCGGTCTCGGGCTTCACCATCGCGGAGATCGAGCCGCGGCTGTTCTCGTTCAACAACCCGTTCGGCGCCTGCCCGACCTGCGGCGGCATCGGCCACGAGATGCGGATCGATCCCGAGCTGGTGATCTCCGACCCCGCCCTCAGCCTGAAGCGCGGCGCGGTCGGGCCGTGGGCGAAGTCGACCTCGCCCTATTACGGCCAGACCCTGGAGGCGCTGGCCGAGCATTACGGCTTCAAGACCGGCGTGCCCTGGCAGAGCCTGCCGGAAGCGGCCCGCGCCGTCGTGCTGTACGGCTCGGGGCGGCAGGCGATCCGCTTCGCCTACGACGACGGCCTGCGCAAATACACGGTCAACAAGCCGTTCGAGGGCGTGATCCCGAACCTGGAGCGCCGCTACAAGGAGAGTGACTCGGACGCCGTCCGGGAGGAGATCGGGCGCTTCATGAGCGAGACGCCCTGCGCGGCCTGCGGCGGCAAGCGGCTGAAGCCCGAGGCGCTGGCCGTCAAGGTCGCCATGGCCGACATCGCCGACGCCACCGCGCTCTCGGTCTCCGAGGCGCATCGCTGGTTCTCGGAGCTGCCGGAGAAGCTGACCGCGAAGCAGAACGAGATCGCGGTTCGCATTCTCAAGGAAATCCGCGACCGGCTGAGCTTCCTGGTGGATGTCGGCCTCGAATACCTGACGCTGGCCCGCGGCTCCGGCACGCTCTCGGGGGGCGAGAGCCAGCGCATCCGACTGGCCTCGCAGATCGGCTCCGGCCTCACCGGCGTGCTCTACGTGCTGGACGAGCCGTCGATCGGCCTGCACCAGCGCGACAACGAGCGCCTGCTCGGCACGCTCAAGCGTCTGCGCGACCTCGGCAACTCGGTGATCGTCGTGGAGCACGACGAGGACGCGATCCTGCAGGCCGATTACGTGGTCGATGTCGGCCCGGGCGCGGGCATCCACGGCGGCGAGATCATCGCCCAGGGCACCCCCGCCGAGGTGCTGGCCAACCCGGCCTCGCTCACCGCCAAGTATCTGACGGGCGAGATGTCCGTGCGGACCCCGACCGCGCGTCGAAAGGGCCGGAAGGGCAAGCTCGGGCTGTTCGGCGCACGCGGCAACAACCTGAAGGACGTCGACGTCGAGATCCCGCTCGGCACCTTCACGTGCATCACCGGCGTCTCGGGGGGCGGCAAGTCGACCCTGGTGATCGACACCCTCTACAAGGCGGTCGCCAAGAAGCTGAACGGCGCCCTGGAGCACCCGGCCCCCTACGGGCGGCTGGAGGGGCTGGAGCACCTCGACAAGGTCATCGACATCGACCAGTCGCCGATCGGCCGCACCCCGCGCTCGAACCCCGCCACCTATATCGGCGCCTTCACGCCGATCCGCGACTGGTTCGCCGGCCTGCCGGAGGCCAAGGCCCGGGGCTACCAGCCCGGCCGCTTCTCGTTCAACGTCAAGGGCGGGCGCTGCGAGGCCTGCTCGGGCGACGGCGTCATCAAGATCGAGATGCACTTCCTGCCGGACGTCTACGTCACCTGCGACGTGTGCAAGGGCAAGCGCTACGACCGCGAGACCCTGGAGGTGAAGTACCGGGGCAAGTCCATCGCCGACGTGCTCGATTCCACCGTCGAGGAGGCGGCGGAGCTGTTCAAGGCGGTGCCGGCGATCCGCGACAAGCTCGAGACCCTGAAGCGGGTCGGCCTGCACTACGTCCATGTCGGCCAGCAGGCCACCACCCTGTCGGGGGGCGAGGCCCAGCGGGTGAAGCTCTCCAAGGAGCTGTCGAAGCGCGCCACCGGGCGCACCCTCTTCATCCTGGACGAGCCGACCACCGGCCTGCACTTCCACGACGTCGCCAAGCTCATGGAGGTGCTCCACGAGCTGGTCGACCAGGGCAACACCGTGGTGGTGATCGAGCACAACCTCGAAGTGATCAAGACCGCCGACTGGGTGATCGACATGGGCCCCGAGGGCGGCGACGGCGGCGGCCGGCTGGTGGCGCAGGGTACGCCGGAGCAGATCGCCCGGTCGACGGCGAGCCATACCGGCCGGTTCCTGCGCGAGGTGCTGGAACGGCGCCCCGCCGCGCCGGCCGCCCCCGCTGCCCGTCGCAGTGCCGCCGGGTAGCGGGGCCGACGCGGCAGATTCTGCCGGGTTCCCGCCGGGGGACGGCCCGCGCGGGCCTTGATTCGGGCTGTCCGGCGGCTGTCGAGCCCGCCCTGGACCCGGCGCCGGCCCGTCCGGGGGGCGGATTCACGCCGGGGCGCCCGGCCGGGCGGGTGACCGGATTGCCCGCCGGCCCTTGCCGGATCCTCCCGCGATCCCGGCCGGCAACAGCTTGACCGTTCAACGTTATTTTGCCGTTCCGATCCTCGCTATCATGGTTGGGGATAGTGTTGCATCGCCGCAAAAATGCGGCTTTTGCGCAACGGTTGAGCCGGTTCTGGCCTTTCAGCGAGCATTCCACTGTCTTTCCGCAGGTCTCTGTAGAATAGTCGCAGACGTTGAGACGGGCAGGCTCCGTGGGGGCGCTCGGCAGGTTCCGAAGCCGGCAGCCGCATCAAGCGAGCAGACCGGCAGGGAAGTGCCGAATGCGGGACGGATGCCGTGTGACCTTGGGAAGGAACGAGAAAATGATGAAACACTGGCTCGCGGCCGGTACGGTCGCGCTCACGGTCGGCATGACGTCGACGATCGCGCAGGCGCAGACCACCACGGTTCCGGGTGAGCAGGTCGGCCTCGCCGTCGGCGCGCCGCTGCCGGAAGGCATCTACGCCATCAACACGTTCACCTACCGCCGCACCGACGGCCGGAACGATGCCGACACGGCCGTCAACATCCCGGTCCTCGTGTGGTCGACCCCGCTGGTTCCGCTCGGCGGCCGCGTCGAGCTGCTCGTGGCGCCCCCGACCGTGTTCGCCTTCACCCGCAACCCGGCGGGCCAGGGCAACAAGGACATCTCGATCAACGTCGGCACCTTCGTCGGCGGCATCTGGGCCTTCGACCTCGGCAGCAACTTCGGCGTCAGCTTGCTCGGCGGCGTGTACCTGAACGACCTCGACGGCGACCGCGGCTCGCTGTTCAACGGCGGCTTCCGCGCCAATCCGGCCTCGCCCTACGGCGTCAGCCCGGTCGGTACGCCCATCCTGCCGCAGCTCTCCTCGAACACCTACCGCTTCGGCATCGCCGGCAGCTACACCGGTGACGGCTGGAACCTGACCGCCAACCTGACCGCGAACATCTACGACTCGCCCGGCCGCTTCCCCGGCCAGGTCGGCGCCGCCATCGGCCCGCTGCGCCTGTCGGACGCCCTGAACTTCGACCTCACCGCGACCAAGAAGTTCGGCAACTTCGAGATCGGCGCCGTCGGCTACGGCACCTACAACTTCGACATCAGCCAGTTCAGCGCAGCAGTCGGCAACCGCGGCCGCTTCGCCCTCGGCGGTCTCGTCGGCTACGACTTCAAGATCTTCACCGTCCAGGCCTACGTCGCCCGCGACGTCGTGACCGGCGCGCAGATCGCCGCCACGCCGTTCAGCCGCGCCCGCAGCGACTACTCCACCGACGGCTGGATCCGGTTCATCGTGCCGCTGTACTCGCCGGCCCCCGCCGCTTCGCCGATCCCGGCGCCGCTGGTCCGCAAGTACTGAGACCCCGGTCACCCGCCGCCGCGGCGGCGGGTGACCCGGTCGATCGAACAGACCGTCCCCTCGGGGCGGCGAACCGCCCGGCTCCGGCCGGGCGGTTTTTTCATGTCTGACCGCCGGCCCTGCCCGGGCGGCGGTTCCGCTACCGGCCGCGGCCGGGCGGTTTTCGATCGCCTCCATGCGGTGAATGGCGTGCCGATGCCGTCCCGTGGGTGTCGCGGGCCGCCAGGACATCCTATCTTGTGCCCTTTCGCGCGCCCGGATGCTGCCGGGGCACCGGCGGACGAGCCGAAGGAACCCGAGTCAAAGGACGATCATGGCGACGCAGGGCGAGTGGAAGATCCCCGCGCAGGCCCAGCCCAGGCCTGCGGATTACGGCTACGACCTCGACCGGGCGCTCTCGGCGGTGCTGGCCCTGTCGGCGCGGGTGCCGGAGAGTGCCTTCACGGCCGAGACGCTGGGCACCGAGCGGGCCGGCAACGGCGTGGTGATCCGCGAGGACGGCTTGGTGCTCACCATCGGCTACCTCGTCACCGAGGCCGACAGCGTCTGGCTGACCACTCGGGACGGCCGCTCGGTGCCCGGCCACGTGGTCGGCTTCGACGCCGCCACCGGCTTCGGCCTCGTCCAGGCCCTGGGCGACCTCGGCGTGCCGGCCCTGCCGCTCGGCCGCTCGGCCGGGCTCAAGACCGGCGACCGGGCGGTTCTGGCGGGGGCTGGCGGGCGCCAGCGCTGCGTGGCCGTCGAGGTCGTCGCCCGGCAGGAATTCGCCGGCTACTGGGAATACGTGCTGGACGAGGCCCTGTTCACCGCGCCGTCGCACCCGCACTGGGGCGGCACCGCGCTGATCGGCCCCCAGGGCGACCTGCTCGGCATCGGCTCCCTGCAGCTGCAGCAGGGCGGCTCCGGCAGCGCGCGTCCGATCAACATGGTGGTGCCGATCGACCTGCTGCCGCCGATCCTCGACGACCTCGCCACGCGGGGGCGGGCGAACCGGCCGCCGCGCCCCTGGCTCGGCCTCTACGCCACCGAGAGCGAGGAGGGCATCGTGGTGATGGGGCTGGCTGACGGCGGCCCCGCCGAGACCGGCGGCCTGCAGGCCGGCGACGTCATCGAGGCGGTGGCGGGCGAGCCCGTGGCGGATCTCGCCGCCCTGTTCCGCAGCGTCTGGGCGCTCGGGGAGGCGGGGGTACGGGTGCCGCTCACCGTCCGCCGCGAAGGGCGCGGCGTGAAGCTCGCCCTCGTCTCCGGGGACCGGGAGCGGTTCCTGCGCACGCCCTCGCTGCATTGAGGCGCGCCCGGGCGCGGTGGTGCAACCATTGCGGCATCCACGGCGTTGCCTGCTCGCCGCCGCGAGCCTGTATCAGATACAACCTGTGGCTCAGCGTCGGTTCAGGCGGCGGCGGCAAATCTCCCGAGACCGGCTGCCGATCCGCCGGGCTCACTGAGGAGATCCAGTCATGGCGATTCTGAGCGCGCCGCGCGCGAAGGTGCTCGTTATGGCCGCCGCGATCGCCGGCGGTCTGGGGCTTGCGGGGTCCGCCCAGGCGGCGGGCGGCTGCGGCCCCGGCTTCCATCCCAACCCCTGGGGCATCTGCCGCCCGAACTGGGGCCCCCGCCCCTACGGGTACTGGCACCGGCCGATCTACTATGGCGGCTACGTCCGGCCCCGGCCCTTCTACCGCCCCTACGGCTTCTACGGCCCGCGCCCGTTCTATTGAGGCGCGCCGGCACCGTCCCGATCTCCGGGACGGTGTGCGGGCCCGCCGCCGCCCGGCCCGAGGGCGCCCCACCGACAGGCGGGGCGCCCTTCGCGCATCCGGAGACCGGCTCCGCATGCGCCTAAAGAATGACCAGCCGGAATGGTTGCCGAGATCTTAAGCGGGGCATGCAATCACTGCAGATCTGGTGCTTGACCTTACGACTCCTGCTGCGCTGCGGCGGGCTTATATGTGCGTTGCACCAACAAGAGGCAGCGATGCGCAACAGAGCGCCGTCGTCTGCCCGAACAAAGGTCACAGCATATCATGTCCGCCGCCCGTAGCGTCCTGAGCCGCGTCCGCGCCTATCTCCGGTATCGCGACACGGTTACCCAGCTCTCCCGCCTCTCCGACCGCGATCTGGCCGATCTCGGCATCAGCCGCAGCGAGATCCGCGGCGTCGCCCGCGTCTAATCCCGGCGGTCGCGCGGGACCTGTTCGCGAGAGCCTCGAAGGACCGCCGCCCGTCGACCCGGGCGGCGGTCCTTCGCGCGTCCGGGGTGCCGATCCGGCCCGGGGGCGCCGCATCCGCCGGCGTGATTTTCACCGGGAACCGGTGACCCGTCCGGCCAATGATGCTTAAGTCGGCCATGACACAGACCATCCACATCGTCGGCGGCGGTCTCGCCGGGTCCGAGGCCGCCTGGCAGGTGGCCGAGGCCGGCCATCGCGCCGTGATCCACGAGATGCGGCCGGTGCGCGGCACCGAGGCCCACCAGACGGACGGGCTGGCCGAGCTCGTCTGCTCGAACTCGTTCCGGTCGGACGACCCCGAGGGCAACGCCGTCGGGCTGCTGCACCAGGAGATGCGCAGCTTGGGCTCGCTGATCATGCGGGCGGCCGACGCCCACCAGGTGCCGGCGGGCGGGGCGCTCGCCGTCGACCGCGAGGGCTTCTCCGCCGCGGTGACCCGGACGCTGGAGCAGCACCCCAACGTCGCCCTCGTGCGCGGCGAGGTCGAGGGCCTGCCCCCGGAGGCGTGGGGGCCCTGCATCGTCGCCACCGGCCCGCTCACCGCGCCCGGCCTGGCCGAGGGTCTCCGCGGGCTCACCGGCGCGGACTCCCTCGCCTTCTTCGACGCCATCGCGCCGATCGTCCACCGCGACTCGATCGACATGGAGGTGGCGTGGTTCCAGTCCCGCTACGACAAGCCCGGACCGGGCGGCACCGGGGCCGACTATCTCAACTGCCCCATGACCCGCGAGCAGTATGACGGGTTCGTCGCCGCCCTCGTGGCGGGGGAGAAGATCGGGTTCAAGCAGTGGGAGGGCACCCCCTATTTCGACGGCTGCCTGCCGATCGAGGTGATGGCCGAGCGCGGCCCCGAGACCCTGCGGCACGGCCCGATGAAGCCCGTGGGGCTCACCAACCCGCGCGACCCCCTGGTCAAGCCCTGCGCGATCGTGCAGCTGCGCCAGGACAACGCGCTCGGGACCCTCTACAACATGGTCGGCTTCCAGACGAAGCTGACCTATGCCGAGCAGGTGCGGATCTTCCGCACGATTCCCGGCCTGGAGCGGGCCGAGTTCGCCCGGCTGGGCGGCCTGCACCGGAACACCTATCTCGACAGCCCCCGCCTCCTCGACGCCACCCTCCGGCTGAAGGCCCGGCCGGCCCTGCGCTTCGCCGGCCAGATCACCGGCTGCGAGGGTTACGTCGAGAGCGCCGCGGTCGGGCTGATGGCCGGCCGCTTCGCGGTTGCCGAGGCGGCGGGCCGGCCGCTCAGCCCCCTGCCCCAGAGCACGGCGCTCGGCGCGCTCATCACCCACATCACCGGCGGTCACGTGGCGGCGGACGGCGAGGCCAACGCCCCGCGCTCGTTCCAGCCGATGAACGTCAATTTCGGCCTGTTCCCGCCGCTCGCCCAGGCGCCCCGCAACGAGACCGGCCGGCGCCTGCGCGGGCCCGAGAAGGCGGCGCTCAAGAAGCGCGCGCTCACCGACCGGGCCCGGGCCGACCTCGCCGCCTGGATGACGGCGGAGCCGCCGATGGACTGGAAACCCGCGGCGGCGGAATAGCGCCACGTCGCGTCTTCAAAGTCCCGGATTCAAAAGGTCCGGGACCGTTTGCGGGTGCAGGGCAGCGCCCTGCTGTCGGGGCCAAGCCCGAGCGTCGGGGCCAAGCCCCGACACCCCGCCGAAGGGCTGCAAGCCCTTTGGAAACCCCGACTGTGCGCACAGGCCTTGCACGGCTGGAATGCTCAGCCTCCGGGGACCGCATGACCGAGATCGACACCCAAGCCTTCCTGGCCGACCTCTACGAACTGCGCGCGATCGGACGCTTCCGCACCGGCGTCCACCGGCCGACCTTCTCGGCCGCCGACATGGAATCCCGCCGCTGGCTGATGGCGCGGCTGGAGGCCTGCGGGCTGGAGGCCGCCATCGACGGGATCGGCAACGTGCTCGGGCGCCATCGCGGCCCCGGCCCGCATCTGCTGGTCGGCAGCCACATCGAGACCCAGAACGAGGCCGGCTGGCTCGACGGGGCGCTCGGCGTCGTGGCCGGGGTGGCGCTGGCCCGGGCCGGGCTGCCGGTCGACGTCGTCGCCTTCGCCGACGAGGAGGGGCATTTCTCCGGCGGCTTCCTGGGCAGCCGCTCGGCGATCGGCGACCTGACCGAGGCCGAGATCGATGCCGCCCGCAACCGCACCGACGGCACGCCCCTGCGCGCGGCGCTCGCGACCGCCGGCCTCGCCGGCCTGCCCCGGATGCGGCTCGACCCGGCCCGCTACCGCGGCTTCCTGGAGATGCATATCGAGCAGGGCACGCAGCTCGAATCCGCCGGCCTGCATCTCGGCGTGGTGAGCGGCATCGTGGCGATCTGGCAGTTCCGGATCGAGTTTTCCGGCAACCAGGACCACGCGGGCGGCACCACCATGGCGGAGCGCCGGGACGCGGGCCTCTCGGCGGTCCGGCTGCTGGCGGCGATCGACCGGGACTTCCCGCGGGTCTGCGGGCCGCGCAGCACCTGGACCACCGGGCGGATCACCCTGGATCCCGGCGGCTACAGCATCATCCCGGGCCACGCCGAGGTGGCCTTCCAGTTCCGCGACGTGTCGGTGCCGGTGCTGGAGCGGATGGAGGCCTGCCTGGAGGCTCTGGTGCGCGAATCGAACCGGCGCGAGCGCTGCCCCGCGACGCTGACGGCCCTCTCCAAGGCGGTCCCGGCCGCCTGCGACGCCGGCCTGATGGCCGCCCTCACGGAGGCCGCCGAGGCGGTCTGCCCGGGGGGCTGGCAGATGATGCCCTCGGGCGCCGGCCACGACGCCCAGAACGTCGCCCGGATCCTGCCGGCCGCGATGCTGTTCGTGCCCTCGATCGGCGGCATCAGCCACCACTGGGCGGAGGACACCGCCGACGCCGACCTGGTGTACGGCGTGCGGGCGCTGGGCGCGGCGGCGGCGCGGGTGCTGGCGGGGTGAGGGACGGGCCCCGGCCGGCGCCGGGGCGTGATGAGTCCGGGCGTCGAAGCGGGCGCCAACCGATCTCAGACCACGCGCGTCGCAGGCTTCGACCCGCCAGGGTCGCGCGTCGCATCGGGTTTCAGGCAAGGACTCGCCTTCCCCCGACGGGATATCGGTCGGTCAGGCCGAGAAAGCGATAGCGCATCACCGCGAAGACAGCTCCGCGCAAGCCGGCATGGGCTACGATATCCGTGTCGATCTGCCGTTCATATTGCCATGATGGCTTTAATTACAACGACATATAGTCCGATCCCGCGAGATGTATTCTGAGACTGCGCGTTTTTTCGGTGACGGATTATGAATGTTGCTATCGTGACGCCTTACTACAAGGAAGACACGGAGGAACTGTCCGTCGCGCATGAGAGCGTTCTCCGGCAGGACATGACGGTGCGCCACATCATGGTGGCGGACGGGCATCCGAATTCGGCGGTCGCGGAGTGGGATTGCGAACATGTCATTCTGCCCTCGGCCCATCGGGATGCGGGCAACTTCGCGCGGGGCGTAGGCGCCCTGCATGCCTTTCAGACCGGTGCCGCCTACGTGGGCTTCCTGGATGCGGATAACTGGCTCCAGAGCGACCACGTCTCGAGCCTCCACGGACTCATGACCCGCGCGCACGCGGATATCGGCGTGTGCCGGAGGATCCTGCGCCGCCTCGACCGCAGCATCCTCGACCCCTTCGACTGGGAGAGCGACGGTTCGGCATTCGCCGACACGGGCACGGTCATGCTGAGCCGTTCGGCGATCGAGATCGCGGCCGCCTGGGCGACGATGCCGGTCCAGCTCAGCGGCATGGGGGATCGCGTCATCTGGGCGGCGATCAACAGCCGCGGCTTCAGGATCGCCCGGACCGAGCTGGCCACGACCAACTACAAGACGAAATGGGCTGTCCATTACACCGGCCGGGGCGAGCCTCCGCCCAGCGGGACGGTGGATCTCGCCTATGTCCGGTCGTCGCAGATCTACTGGGAGGCACTCCCGGAGGACGAGAAACGCCGGTTCGTGCTCGGTCGCACCTGAGGAGGGGGGGACGCACGGGGCCGGACTCGGCGTCGTCTCGCGCCGGCGCCGATCCTCACCCCCCCGGCACCAGCGACTGGATCGGGATCCAGTCCGGCCGGTATTCCTGCATCCCGCCGGCGATCTTCTCCTCCACGGCGTCGAGGAATTGTTCGGGATCGGTGATCGAGCACTGGCGCAGGTCCCAGAAGGCGTAGCGCCACCATTGCACCTTCAGGTAGCGCTCGATCAGCGCGTCGGGGAAGCGCATCTTCACCACCCGGGCCGGGCTGCCCGCCACGATCGCGTAGGGCGGCACGTCCTTGGTCACCACCGCCATGGCGCCGATGATCGCCCCGTCGCCGATGGTGATGTCGGGCATCAGGAAGGCGCCGTGGCCGATATAGACGTCGTTGCCGATGCGCACGCGCTTGGGCCACAGGTAGGGGCCGCAGATCTCGTAATCCGCCGCCCGCGGGTCGAGGCGGTCGAACACCGCCGAGTGGTGCGTGTAGAACAGCGGCGAGGTCGAGCCGCAATGGACCGGGTGGCTGCCGCGCCCGACCTGCACGCTCTCGCCGATCGAGCAGTAGCGGGCGATGTCGGCGCCGAAATAGTAGCCGCTCACCGCGTACGAGAACGCCCCCATGGTGAGGCAGTAGTCGATCCCCATCCACTTGATACTGCACGGCGGCTCGAAGGTGCAGTCCTCCGGCAGGCCGAACGGGGCCGGGTGCAGCGCCGAGATGCCGCGCTGAAGCATGGCCTGCTTCATGTCCTCGTTGACGGAGATCATGCGGCGTCCTCGTCGATGGGGCGTTCGGTCCCGGCCGGTACCGGGTCCAGGCCGTAATAGTCGCGCAGCAGGTTTCCGTATTCGGCGGCCCGGATCGGCCCGGAGCGCCGGCCGGTTTCCGAGACGTCGATGGCGAGCAGCCGGTCGTTGAAGGCGGCGGGGTCGGTTGCGAGCGCGGTGGGCATCAGGTGTCCGTTCGGACAGGCGGAGAGCCGCTCGCCCGGGGCGCCGAGGTCGAAGGCCGCCACCGGCAGGCCGGTGCGCAGCGCCAGCGTCAGGGCGTACGAGTAGGTCTCCGGCCAGATCGCCGGCAGCAGCACCATGTCGGCGGAGAGCCGCCAGACGAGGTCCAGCGCCTCGGGGTCGCCGTGATAGCGCCCGGTCTGGGTGACCCCGACCCGCTCCAGGCCGACGGCGAGCGCCGGGTCGGAGAAGCCCACGATCGAGAACCGCAAAGGTAGCTCCCGGTCCTGCGCGTCGGTGGCGAGCGCCTGCAGGAACAGGCCGCCCTTCGTGGCGCTGATCGCCCCCAGCACGGCGACGCGGCGGATGCGGCCCGGGCGGTGCAGGGTGGTGTCGCGCACGGCGCGCTCGGGCTCGGCGTGGGGCCGCACCGTCACGGGCAGGTCTGGGTACACGGTCCGGATCCGCGCCGCCGTGTCGGCCGACGGCGCGAACACCCGCGCGGCGCCGGCCAGGAACGCCCCGAACGCCGCCCGCCGCTCGCCCGGGTCCGGCTCCTCGAACCCGTCCGCGTCCCCGGCCAGGCAGGCCCGGCACGCCGAGACCGGCGCCAGCCCGCAATAGCGCCCGTCCGGCTGCACCAGGTGGTTGCGGTGGCACACCGGCGAGTAGTCGTGCAGCGTCCAGGCGTACGGGGCCCCCGAGCCCGCCACCAGGTCCATCAGCGCCCGCGCCGCCGCCCAGCGCAGCCCCGCCAGCGAGTGCACGTGGATCAGGCGCGGCGCCAGCGCCGCGATGAACCCGGCGAGCTCGTCGGCGTCGCGCGGCAGGTACAGGCTGTCGAGGTTGGGCAGGTACAGGAACTCGGCGCTGCGGTAGGAGACGTGCACCTCGAGGTTGCGGGTCCGGTCGATCTGCAGCAGCACCACGCTGGCGCCCTCGGCGCGGGCCTGGGCGATCATGTCGTCGATGTGCCGCTGGATGCCCCCGCCCCAGCTGTGGGTGACGAACAGCAGCGCCCGGCCGGCGAAGTGCCGGGCCAGCCGCGCCCGGTCGATCCGCGCCCGGCCGCGCCGGCCCGGATCGGCCTGGACGAACTGGCCGACCCGGGCCGGGTAGTCCGGGTGCTTGGCCAGCAGCGCCGCCTGGCCCCGGTCGTACTCGCCGCCCGGGTCGAGCCCGAACGAGATCTGGCCGGCATGGTGGACGAACACGTCCTCGGCGAGCAGGTTGACGAACCCGGCCTTGGTGGCGCGCAGGCACCAGTCGTTCTCCTCGCCGTAGCCCTTGCCGAAGGCCTCGGCGTCGAGGGGGCCGACGGCGTCGAGGGCGGCGGCGGTCATGTACATGCAGAAGCCGACGCCGGTGGGCACGGGCACGGCGCGGCCGCGGTTGATCCGGGCGGCCATCCGGTCGAGGTCGGGCCGGGGGATCTCGAGCGGCATGGTGTTGTTGGCGTTGAAGCGCGGGTAGGAGCAGATCGTGGCGTTGTTCGACAGGGGCGTGACGCTGGCCACGGGCAGCCCCGCGCCGGCCTCGGCCCCCGCCTGAGGCTCGGCAGGGGGCTCGGCATGGGCGACCAGGCGGTCGAGCCAGTCGCCGAAGACCTGGGCGTCGGAGTTGAGCAGGACGACGGCGCGGCCCTGGCGCAGGGACAGGGCGCGGTTGACCGAGCCGACGAAGCCGAGGTTGTGCGGGTTCTCGACGAGGTGGAACAGGCCGCGCGCGGCCAGGGCGGCGAGGTCTGCGGCGAGCGCGGGGTCGGGGGAGCGGTCGTTGACGGCGAGCAGGGTGAAGGGGGTGGCCTGCGGGGCCGACAGGCAGGCGTGGAGGGCGCGCAGGGTCTCGCCGCGGCCCTTGTAGACCGGGACGACGACGACGACGCGGGCCTCGGCGATGGGCAGGGCCAGGGGCAGGCCGTCCCAGTCGTGCGGCTCGGGGGCCGTCATGGGCGGATAGGTGCCGAGGTCCTCGGGCGCGGCCATCAGCCCGGCGGCCCGGCCCGTGCGCACGTAGTGCAGGAACGGCGACTCCCCCAGACCGAACAGGTGCCCGTAGGCCCGGCGATAGAACCGGGTCGAGAAGGCCTTGCTCGGATCGCGATCCTCCTCCTGCCCGTGGGACAGGAAGTGGATGACGGGCCCGTTCTCGAAGCCGCGGGTGTCGGGATAGCGCCTCAGGTACCAGGGCGCGTCGAAGAGGGGCTCGACCAGCCGGGCCTGCTCAAAGAGCTCCGCATCCTCCTCGGTGGGCATGGTGCCGTAGCGCGGATCGAAACCGGCATCCGAGACATCCGCGCCGCGCAGGAGCGCCGTCGCCAGGAAGTGGACGAAGGGCGCGATCCCCGTAGCTTCCACGTAGGGATGATGCGCGCGATAGGCCCAGCCGTTGAAGTCGGGCCTGGGGTTGCGGCCCTGGCGCCAGCCGGCGTCGCAATAGTGGCGCACCGCATCCGCCTCCGCGGACAGCCCGTAGCGCGCCCGGTAGAACGCGTGGTCGAAATGCCCCGCCACCAGCCGCGCCTGCAGGTCGAGCACGGCCGCCCGGTCCGCGGGCTCACCGATCGCCCCGAGCCAGCCGGTGTCCTCGACCGGCGCCCGCGCCAGGCGCAGCCCGCAGACCCGCAGCAGCGCCGCCAGCGTCGAGCGCCCCGGGCCCGGATCGCGCAGCTCCCGCCAGCCCGCGCCGGCGAAGTGCAGGTAGGGCTGCATCGCCCCGACATCCGGATAGGTCGCCCGGTACCAGTCCGCGTCCACCGCCGGCAGGTTCAGCCGGTGCGGCTCGGCAAACGGCGTCTGCCCGGTGAGCTTCGCCTCGGCGACGTAGCGGAAGAACGGGTCGTCCCGGACCGCCCGGCTGCCGGCGCGGGCCTGCACGAACCCGGCCGGGTCGAAGTCCGGGCGCGGGCTCACCAGGGCCCGCCAGCCGCCCTCGACGTAGTGGCGCAGCAGCGCGGCGTCGGAGGCGCCGGCCAGCGCCTCGGCCTGGGCCTCGTCGAGGCCGCGCCGGTAGTGGGCGGCGTCGAACCAGGGCGCCAGGGTCTCGACCCGCAGGGCCAGCGCCTCG
>NZ_JAKSXX010000078.1 GCF_022829385.1 Methylobacterium sp. J-070
GGGCGCGTGGGCGGGGTCCGGCTGCGTGGACTGGCGGGTCGGGATCGCCGGGCCGTACGACCGCACCAACGACGGGCTGCTCGCCCGCGGCCTGGAGGCCGACACCGGACGCCGCCGGATCGTCCGCTCCGGCGGTGCCGCCACCGGCGCGCGGGGCCTCGCAGGGACCACGTTGCTCTCGGTGAGCACCCGGCTCTACACCAACCAGCCCGGACGGGTCTCGATCTTCGGCCACGCGCTGGACCGGGAACCGTCCCGGGCGCTCGCCCGCCTCGGCGTGGTGTTCCAGGCGCGCACCCTC
>NZ_JAKSXX010000079.1 GCF_022829385.1 Methylobacterium sp. J-070
CGCAGGAGCGCGGCTGCTCTACCTTCCGTCCTACAGCCCTGATTTCAACCCGATTGAGCAGGCCTTCGCAAAGCTGAAGGCGCTGCTACGCAGCGCGGCAGCCCGCACAATCCCGGATCTCTGGGCGGCGATCCGCCAAGCATTCACGTGCTTCACTCCGCAGGAGTGCCGCAACTACCTTGCCGCAGCTGGCTACGAGGATGACTTAGCCGTCGCTACCTGACCGGGAACAGCTCTAGCCCGTGATTGGATCGGGCGGCGGGGCTTACAACACCGCGGGGCGCCGACCAGCGCCAACGATCTGTTAACCATAACCGTCGAGGTAGCTGTCCGCGATCGGTTGGGGGCTCAGCGTTGGAAGAGCGGCACCGAAATTGTGAGGTTCAGCCTCGTCGGCGCAGTCGCAACAAGCCCATACCTGGGAAAAACAGGGCGGGCTCTGCCGTTTCAGGCCCATGCATCAGAGGCGCTAGTAGTCTGAGTTGGAAGTTTCCTTGCAGTTTTGGCGTGCGAGCATCATGTGGTGGCCTTCTGCGAGGAAGTCGCTGCGATGGCCCGTGGTCCCAAGCCGGCGCAACTTGATCTGACCGGGGATGAGCGCACGTGTCTGCAAGGCCTGGTGCGCCGTCGCAATGTCGGCCAGGCCCTCGCCCAGCGTGCGCGCATCGTGCTGGCCTGCGCCGAGCCGGGTTCGACCAACAGTGGCATCGCTCGCGCGCTCGGCGTCAGCCGCATGAGCGTCACGACATGGCGCGCCCGCTTCCTGGCGCACCGCCTCGACGGTCTCGTCGACCGGCCCCGATCCGGCGCTCCGCGCCAGGTCGAGGATGCCGAGATCGAGCAGATGATCACGCGCACCCTGGAGAGCCAGCCGGAGAACGCCACCCACTGGTCGACACGCGCCATGGCCCGGCGGGTCGGCATGAGCCAGAGCATGGTCTCGCGGATCTGGCGTGCCTTCGGGCTGTAGCCGCACAAGATCGAGACCTTCAAACTGTCGACCGACCCGGCCTTCGTCGATAAGGTCCGAGATGTCGTCGGCCTCTACATGGCCCCGCCGCACCGCGCCGTGGTGCTGTGCGTCGATGAGAAGCCGCAGATCCAGGCGCTGACCGGCACCGCGCCGTTGATGCCAATGCGCCCCGGCCAGCCCGAGCGCCATACCCACGATTACCGACGGGCCGGTACGACCGACCTGTTCGCGGCGCTCGACATACGGGCCGGGCGCGTCATCGGCCATTGCGCTCGGCGTCATCGCTCCATCGAGTTCCGCGCCTTTCTCGATCAGGTCGAGGCCGATGTGCCGAAGGATCTCGATGTGCATCTGGTTCTCGACAACGCGGCCACGCACAAGACCAGGCTCATCCACGACTGGCTGCTGAAGCGCCCGCGCTGGCACCTGCACTTCACGCCGACCTCGGCCTCTTGGCTCAACCTCGTCGAGGGCTGGTTCGCACTGCTGACGCGGCGCCAGCTTCAACGCGGCGTGTTCGAGACCACGGGCGATCTCGAAGCGGCCATCCACGCCTACATCGATCAAACCAACGCCGAGCCGAAGCCGTTCGTCTGGACCAAGTCAGCCGACGCCATCCTCGCCAGCGTCAAACGCTTCTGCCAACGAACTTCCAACTCAAACTACTAGCTGACCTTGTCGGTGGGCTCAGTTGGCTCCACGCTTGTGCCTAGCGCTCCCTCGCCGGGGATTTCGATCGGGCTATGCTTGTCCCCGCCGGTCTTGCCCGATCCGTCGTTACTTCCGGAGTTGTGGGGGTTGATTTCGCGCCGCTGGTCGCGGGCGGAGCCAGCGAAATCTGTAAGCGGGCGCCAGGGGGCAGAGGGCGCGCCCAAGCGGATGGCGCTGGGTAGGCGGAACATCCACGCCGCGAATATCATCCACGGCACGACGAAAACAACAAAAGCTGCTAGACCCATAGCTACCTCCCGTCAGGAGCTGGGATCCAGAAAGAACGCCGGGTGAGCAAGCTTTGATCCTTCTGGTTGCGACCGCCGTGCCTGGCCGCAAGCTCAGCGAGGCGTCTCACCGTGTTCTGTGTGGCAGCCCGATCGTGCGGGGATGGCTCCTCGCTCATCATCCTGCGCGCTTGGCGTTCCATCTGCCGCTGCATTCGACCAGCCCGCCGGACGTGTGCCACGTGCCGCTGCCACCGCCCTTCGCATCGAGGCTGCCGGAGATCGGCACCTTGTTCGTGCCGCTGGTGATCGTGGCCTGCACGGCACCACCGGCCGACACACCACCGTCGATATCCACTTCCTCGCCGGGGATCGAAGCGTCGCTGTCCTTGATCTGCACCCGATAGGTCGTACTGGCCGCACACGGGCCTTCTGCCGTGTTGGCCACGATGGTCCAAGAGCCGTCGTACTTGTTCGGGACTCGGACCTTCCTCGTCGCAGCATTAGCCGGGCTCAGAGCGCCTGCTGTCAGGCTGGCCGTAATGATCAAGAGAGAGATGCGTGTCACAGATGGCTCCAACGGTTGCGCCACCGAGGTTGGCCACGCCTATGGTGAACGGACGCGGCGGCGAAACAGTTTCCTGGCGGAAGCTGCCGCCCCCAGCTGGTACGTCTCACCCTTGCAC
>NZ_JAKSXX010000080.1 GCF_022829385.1 Methylobacterium sp. J-070
GGAACGGACTCTCGATCGCCGAGTTGCTCGGCAGGTTGGAGAGAGGGCGACATGCTGACAGGCAGCCTGCTGTGGCTCATCGGAGTGCCGATCCCCATCGTCATCCTGCTGTGGCTGTTTTTTCTACGTGGGCGGTAGCGCGTGCCATCTAGAATGAGCATCCTGCTTGCTGCATCCGCCATGGCTCTCATCGGCACTGGCGGAACTGGCATGGCACGCGGCGGCGGCGCTACACCTCCTGGCGGGCAGCTGGCGGCAACCGCGCCTGGTGGGACAGAGGGTCTTGCGGGGCCCCGGAACGTCGCTGACGCCATTCGCAGCGGCCACGCCTACGGTTGGCACCACGACGCAGGTCAGAACTGGGTCCGCGATCCTCGCGACCGGTCTCGGTCGCTTGGGTATTAAGAGAAACGGCTACCTCCGGCTTAGCTCCACTGCCTCGAACAGGTTGTTGGAGGCATACATATCGCAAAGAGAAGCCCGCGCAGCGAACTGAGCGGGCTGAGTTTGTCTCTCGTGAATACGGCATACGCCCGATCGGCTGGCTGGTTCCGCAGTCGTCGCTATCCCCGTCCGCCTTCGCCATCTGGCGCCCGTGGTTCTGCACGATGTCGCGGAAGTGGATGCTCTCACGCCTGCCCAGTGTTCGACGACATCGCGTAGGCCCGGCCTTTCAAGCTTTGCTTCAGGTCCCCGATCAGGCCATCCGCATTCGAGGCGCTGCTGTTGACGATCACGTCGCCGTGCATGTGTGTGGTGTCGGTCCGGACCGAACTCTGCCGGTTGTCGTTGGTGGTGTTGGCGATCTGAGCCGCCTGTGCGGCTTGAGCCTGGGCCACGAACAGGCCGGCGTTCGGGATGCCGTTCCAGGCTGACGGGGCCGGTGCTGCTGCGGGCACCTGACGCCGCTCATCTTTCGGATCAGCCAGCACGTCGGGACGGCGCGCATTCGAGGCGCCCGACCGCAGATCCTTCCCCGCCGCCTGGATGGTGGCGATGTCCTGGTCATGCTGCTCGATGCGCCGAAGGCGGTCCAGGAACGGCTTCCGGATCTGGTAGGCGAGCGCATGCTTCTGCGGGTTCTCGAACTTCGAAATACCCTGATACAAGGTCTGTTCATCGGTCGGTGCAGCCATCATCGCCCGGTAAGCGTGATTGTGGCTGACAGCGCCGGGCAGGCCCAACATTTCCATCCGGAAGTACTGCTGCTGTACGCCTCGATCTCGCCAGTCCTTGTTCTGTGAGGCCGCAAACTTCTTCAGCAGCGGGAAGCGGGGGTTGCCGTTGGCATCGCTCCATTGAGCTGTACCGTGCGCGTGCCCGCTATCGCCAACGGCGCCGGGATCTAGGTTCCCGCCACTCTCGCCCTGCATCATGGCTATGGAAGCCTGGGCCTTGCCCCTCGGCATGCCTAGGCCGCCCTCGGATACCGGCTTCTGCAGGAATTCCATCCACGACGCGACGTTGGCGCGCCCCTGCGCCGAAGTGGCCCCCCGAGACCGCCGTCCGTCGTTGCCGGTGTAGTCGCCAGATGGATCAGCCTCGACGCCGCGAGCGGCGCGACGCGCCCGCGTGCGAATGCCGGCCCCGCCGTCAGCCGCCTCGGCCTCGCCACCGCCGAACATGCGCTTGACGCTATTCCAACCTTTGCTGATCGCGCCGCGCACCCGTCCGCGGCGCTCGATGCCCTCACGCTGCAACTGCGCCTGATCCGGATCGGCAGCGGCCTCTTCCGGCGTCTGGTAGCCGTGGCCTGTGGCGACGGCACCGATGGCAACCGGCAGACCAACCCGCAGCATGGCTGCCAGGAGGGAGGTGTTGCCCGTCACCAGCGCCGCGCGGATCAGGCCGATCTGCGCGAGCACCGCCCCGACCTTGGTGGCGACCCAGAGCCCGAAGAACGCCTCCGCGACGGTC
>NZ_JAKSXX010000083.1 GCF_022829385.1 Methylobacterium sp. J-070
GTGATTGCGATGGGCGAGCGCTGCGGTTCATCGGCACGCAGATCGATATCAGCGCGCGCAAAGCGGCCGAGGGGCAAATTGCTCATATGGCTCGCCACGATGGTCTCACCGACCTGCCGAACCGCGCTCTGTTTTACGAGCGCTTGGAGGGCCGGCTTGCAGACCTGAGCACTGACGACGGCTCCTGCGCGGTGTTGTGCCTTGACCTCGACCACTTCAAGGCCGTGAATGACAGCCTCGGCCATCTTGCCGGTGACGCTCTCCTACGCGCGGTGGCCCACCGCATCCGCGTCGTGCTTCGGGCCGAAGACACGGTGGCACGCCTCGGTGGAGACGAGTTCGCCGTCCTGATGAGGAAGGTGGGCGATCTGCGCCGCGTGGAGGCGCTCGCCGAGCGCTTGATCGATGCGGTACGGGCGCCAGTCTCCTTCGGCGAGCAGCAGATGCAGGTAGGATTGAGCATCGGCATCGCACTGGCACCGGCCCACGGCGTCGACGGCGAGACCCTGTTTAAGCGCGCTGACCTCGCTCTCTATCGCGCCAAAGCCGAGGGCCGGAACACGTACCGCGTGTTCGAGCCCGCGATGGACGAAGTGGTGGCCGAGCGGCGCGACCTCGAACGCGACCTGCGTCACGCGATCGAAGGCGGCGAACTCACGCTGTATTATCAGCCGCAAGTGACCACGAGTGGCGGCGACCTTGTAGGCTTCGAGGCGCTTGTACGTTGGATGCATCCAGAGCGCGGCTTGGTGCCGCCGAATGCGTTCATCCCGCTGGCGGAGGAGACCGGGCTGATCCTCGCGCTGGGCGAGTGGGTGCTGCGTGCGGCCTGCCGCGAGGCGGCGCGATGGGAACGTCCGCTCAAGGTCGCGGTGAACCTGTCGCCGCACCAGTTCCAGCAAGCGGACTTGGCAGAGCGCGTGCTGGCCATTCTGACAGAGACGGGCCTTTCGCCCATGCGGCTGGAGCTTGAGATTACCGAGACCGTGATCATCAACGACATGGCGCGGGCGCTCGGGATCCTGCGTCGTCTGAAGGCACTCGGCATTTCTATCGCGATGGACGATTTCGGTACCGGCTACTCGTCGCTGGCGACCTTGCAGGCGTTCCCGTTTGACAAGATCAAGATCGACCGCTCGTTCGTGGGTCACGTCGAGGGCAGCCCGCAGGCGGCGGTGATCGTGCGTGCGGTTCTGGGGCTCGGCCGCAGCTTGGGGATGAGCGTGGTGGCAGAGGGCGTCGAGACAGAGGAGCAGATGCGCTTTCTGGCAGCAGAAGCATGCGATGAAGCGCAGGGTTACCTGATCGGCAGGCCGCAGCCGATTGAGCGGTTCGCGGAGCGGGTTGGTGCTGCCGAACGAGTTACGGACTGCTCCGTTCCGGACACAACCACCGCGCTTTCTCGCCTCGCCGTAGGCCGTG
>NZ_JAKSXX010000086.1 GCF_022829385.1 Methylobacterium sp. J-070
TCGGCGTACATCTTCTCCGGGCTGTCGTGGTCCTGGTAGGCGTCCGGCAGCGTCAGCGTCCGAACCCGCACGCCCCCCGCGTCCAGCGCGCCCCGCTCCGACAGCAGGTGCAGCACCATCGCGCCGAACCCGCCCCGCGAGCCCTCCTCGATCGTGATCAGCACCTCGTGGGTCCGGGCCAGGTCCAGGATCAGCGCCGCGTCCAGAGGCTTGGCGAACCGCGCATCCGCCACCGTCACCGCCACGCCCTGCTCCGACAGCGCGTCCGCCGCCTTGGCGGCCTCCGCCAGGCGCGTGCCCAGGCTGAGGATCGCCACCCGCGCCTCCGGGTCCCGCCGCACAACCCGGCCCTGGCCGATCGCCAGGACCTCGCCCCGCTCCGGAAGCTCCACCCCCACGCCCTCGCCCCGCGGGTAGCGCAGCGCGATCGGGCCCGAGTCATGCGCGTGGGCGGTCGCCACCATGTGCACCAGCTCGGCCTCGTCGGAGGCCGCCATCACGGTCATGTTCGGCAGGCAGCACAGATACGCCAGGTCGAACGCCCCGGCATGCGTCGCCCCGTCGGCGCCGACCAGCCCCGCCCGGTCCATGCAGAACCGCACGGGCAGGTTCTGCAGCGCCACGTCGTGCACCACCTGGTCGTAGGCCCGCTGCAGGAACGTCGAGTAGATCGCCACGAACGGCCGGTAGCCCTCGGTCGCCAGACCGCCCGCGAACGTCACCGCGTGCTGCTCGGCGATGCCGACGTCGAAGGTCTTGTCCGGGTGCGCCTTGCCGAACAGGTCGATGCCGGTGCCCCCGGGCATCGCCGCGGTGATCGCCACCACCTTGTCGTCGGCGTCGGCCGCCTTGATCAGGCTCTCGCCGAACACCCGGGTGTAGGCCGGGGCGTTCGGCTTGGCCTTGGCCTGCACGCCCGAGACCACGTCGAACTTCACCACCCCGTGGTAGCGGTCGGCCGAGGCCTCCGCCGGGGCGTAGCCCTTGCCCTTGCGGGTCACGACGTGGAGCAGGATCGGGCCGTGCTCGGCGTCGCGGACGTTCTTGAGCACCGGCAGCAGGTGGTCGAGGTTGTGCCCGTCGACCGGGCCGACATAGTGGAAGCCCATCTCCTCGAACATCGTGCCGCCGCCGACCACCAGCGAGCGGGCGTATTCCTCGGCCGCGGCCGCGCGCTGGTAGAGCGCCTTCGGCAGGAGCTTGCCGAGCTGCTTGGCGGTCTCGCGCAGGGACTGGTAGGCGCCCCCCGAGGCCAGCCGGGCGAGGTAGGCCGACATCGCCCCCACCGGGGGCGCGATCGACATGTCGTTGTCGTTGAGGATCACGATCAGGCGCGAGTGCAGGGCGCCGGCGTTGTTCAGGGCCTCGTAGGCCATCCCGGCCGACATCGAGCCGTCGCCGATCACCGCGATGGCGTTGCGGCGCTTGACGCCCCGGCCCTTGGCCCGGGCGGCGGCGGCGTCGAGGTCGCGGGCCACCGCCATGCCCAGCGCCGCCGAGATCGAGGTCGAGGAATGGGCGGCCCCGAACGGGTCGTAGACGCTCTCGGAGCGCTTGGTGAAGCCCGACAGCCCGCCGCCCTGGCGCAGCGTCCGGATCCGGTCGCGGCGCTCGGTCAGGATCTTGTGCGGGTAGCACTGGTGCCCGACGTCCCAGACGATGCGGTCGTCGGGGGTGTCGAACACGTGGTGCAGCGCCACGGTGAGCTCGACCACGCCCAGCCCCGAGCCCAGATGGCCGCCGGTGATCGACACCGCGTCGATCATCTCCGCCCGCACCGCGTCCGCAACCGCCTGAAGATCCGACTCCGGAAGACCCCGCAACGCCGCGGGGTTCGGGATACGGTC
>NZ_JAKSXX010000088.1 GCF_022829385.1 Methylobacterium sp. J-070
GCGATGAAGCGCAGGGTTACCTGATCGGCAGGCCGCAGCCGATTGAGCGGTTCGCGGAGCGGGTTGGTGCTGCCGAACGAGTTACGGACTGCTCCGTTCCGGACACAACCACCGCGCTTTCTCGCCTCGCCGTAGGCCGTGTAAGGCGCTGATGAGCTTCGTCGGACAGCCGCATAAGCTTTCCTGACGAAGCTGATCAAAGCCCCTAAGCGCAGGCTCCTCCGGATCGTAGGTCTCACCTTACTGGACGGGCATGGGCTCAAGATGGCGAGCGGCGGGGCGGCTGTCGAGATCCGGTACTTGACAGCTCGTTAACCAACCCTCGGCAGCATCCTGGCAACCTTTCTTGGAAGCGCGCGATGATCGGCCTGTCGTTTCGCCAGTCGGCCAAGCCTTCGATCCAACCGGATACTGGTAGCGCAGACCGTCTTCGGCGTGCTGAGGAGCAGCGACTCCTCACAGCCGTAGAGCGGTTGGCCGCGACCCAGGATCTGACCATCGCCGATCTGCCAGAGGGCCCGTTGCGGGAGGTGCTCTCGCGATTGCTCACACGGGGACGTCGAGAGCGGTATACCCACCTCGGCGCCCTTGCGAGCGTGGCTCACGAAGCCTCAGAGGCAGCCATCAACGTCGGATGGACCACCCACGACGTCGGCCAAGTCGCCGGCTCTGCCCAGACCATCGCCAGCGCCACCGAGGAGATGGTCGCCTCCATCGCTCAGGTCGCCGACACCTCCGAGGCTGCCGGCAGTTCGGCGGAGGCTGCCCGCACGGCCATGCTCGCCTGCCTGGGTGAATTACAACAGGTCCGACAGGCCATGCAGGCGATCGACGCGCGCACTGCGCAGATCGACGAGCGAATGAGCGTCCTACAGGGTGCCGTCGCGCAGATCGGCACCATGGCCGGCACCATCGCCGGCATCTCCGGCCAGACCAACCTCCTTGCCTTGAACGCAACGATCGAAGCTGCCCGCGCCGGAGCAGCTGGTAAGGGGTTCGCGATCGTCGCCGCTGAGGTGAAGGCGCTCTCAGCTCAGACCGCCAAGTCAACGGATGAGATCCGCACCTGGCTCGGGACGCTGCAAACCGAGATGAGCCAGATCGCGCATGCCGTGAGCGACAGCCGTGCTGCGGTGATCGCCGGTTCGGCGACTGTCGAAAAGCTCGGCGCCTGTGTCGAGGAGGCTGATGCCAGCATTCGGCAGACGAGCGATCTGAACCGCGCCCTGGCCGACACGCTCGGCCAACAGCGACTAGCCACTCAGGAGATCGCGCAGAACGTGCAGGGCATCGCCGAGAAGGCGACCAAGACCCGCGGCGAGATCGCGAGCATCACCGCGCGGCTCGTCGCAGCGGAGGCCACGGCACTGAAGGCGCTCGACGCAGCGGATGAGACTGCTCCGGCATATCAGCTCGTGCGGCTTCCGGGCGACGTCGGCGCGTGGAAGCGGCGGCTGGCAAATATCCTGCTGGGGCAGGCCGCACCGGATACGACCGCAGCTGCCATGCGGGACCAGTCGGCGCCCGAGCTTGCCGTGCAGTTGAAGGACACGGCGGTCGAACAGCGCCCGGCGTTCACGCGGTTCGTTCGAGCGGAACAGCTGGCCCTCACCGAAGCGGCGCAGATGATAGCGGCGTTGGCGAAGCGAGACTGGGAGACAGGCACGCCGGCATTCAGCGCTGCGTCCGAGGCGATGGCGGGCATGTTGGTCGCGGCGAGCGAGTTGACCGTCGCTCATCAGTAAGGTTGCGGATCGTAGGTCGGCTTGCTGCTTGAGCATACGCAAGGGATGCTCAGCGGCATGGTGGACGCAGAGGCACCGGGCGCTTTCGTTGAGAATGCCCGATGCCTATCGCCTCACGCGTGCTGCATATCAGCGGGGACCTTGCCGCCGTTCTCGGCGAGTTTCTGCACCACCTGCTTGTGTAGCCAGACGTTCACCGTGGCTGAGTTGTCTTTGTCGCCCGTGTAGTGCAGTTCGTCAGCGAGCTGCTTGCGAGCGGCAAGGCTTCTGTCGAGGTCGAGCAGCTTTAGGAGGTCTACGATCGACTGCTTGTAGTTTAGGTTCTCCCCCTTCTTGGCAGCCATGTCGCTCAAGACCTGACCGACGTCGACGCTGGCTGCCGAACCCGTAGAGGCACTGGTGGGCGAAGGCGTACCGTTCATTGACGGCGCAGCGGCGCCGCTTGAACCGCTGCCAGCACCACCCGCTCCCGTAGCAGCGGGTGCCACGGTCGGGGACTCCGACGCATGCGAAGTGGATGCTTGTGCGCTCGCGCCCCCACCGCCAAAAATCTTCGAGATTATTGATCCGAACAGGCTCATGACATCGTCCTCGACCACCGCGGGCTCAACCCGGAAGCCGCAGTAACCGAGGCGCGCGATGGAGCGTTCCGTTCCAGGTAAGATCGGCGGGGACTAATGTCTGCGCTGACCGGCTCTGCCAGCAGGATCACGGTAGGCTACAACAGGTACGGTTGCTGACGGCAGCGGCACGGTAGGAGCGGAGGTATCGCACCACACGCACTAAAGGTGTGGGCGGGACCGAACCCTCAGCCCAGTGTCATGCTTCGGTCGCGAGATCGGATGGATAGGGGACCTTAGCCATGGCCGTCCCATTCTCATCCAGGATGGCCACGTGCCAGTGGAACGGGTCTGTGGCCCCTGCGGTGCGCTCCCTGAGGATACGCTTCCAGATCTCTAAGGCTTCGATCTCTGCCGCCTCAAGGTTGGGCAGGTCGACCCCATCGTCGTCGCGCGTCACGTCCTCACCATCGTGCAGGACGTCGAAAAAGTAGCGTGGCATCCGCCCTCCTGCGATGCTGAACCTATCTGCCTGCGCTGCACAACGCTGGCGTGTGTATTCAAGGTTCATCAAGCCCAAGCGTTGCGGCGCCCGACGTCGGCCCGAATTGGGCGCACACGGCAAGGCACAAGCCCTGATCACCCAGATCTGAATTGCCCGCTGTCCGGAAGCTCGTGCCAGCCGCTGATACGGAGTAACGGGGGAGTACGGGGGTCAGGTGTCAGCCGCTGATCGAGAACGGCGTTACCTCGCCGCTCGCGTGGCTTGATCAGCTCACCAAGCGCAGGGCCGTCTTGCTCGGTTCGGCGGCACGAACTTGGTTCCGGCCTGCGTTCTTGGCAGCATACAGCGCCGCATCCGCCTCAGCGACGAGCGCTGACGCGTTGTGCGCCAAGACCTCAGGAACGCTGGCCACGCCACAGCTCATTGTCAGCACCATGTGCGGGTTTAACTCGTGCGGCATCTCCCAATTCGCGACTGCCGCACGGATGCGTTCGGCGACGATCTTGGCGCCCGTCGTATCGGTCTCCGGTAGGATCACCGCGAACTCCTCGCCGCCGATGCGACAGACCGTGTCACTTGCGCGGTTGGCGGCCGCCCGGATCGAGCCGGCGATCAGTCGGAGCGCCTCGTCGCCACGCTGATGGCCGTAGGTGTCGTTAAAGCCCTTGAAGCAGTCGGCGTCGACCAGGATCAACGACAGCGGCCGTCCGCCCCGCGTAGCGCGGTCCCATTCCTGCTTGAGTGCTTCGTCGAAGCGCCGCCGGTTGCCGAGACCGGTCAGCGCGTCGGTGGTCGCCTGCGCCGCAAGGTGAGCATTGGCCGCGAGCAGCTTGGCCTCGGCCTGCTCGCGTCGACTCAGCTCGCGGCGCAGCAGCCAAGTCAGGCCAGCCGTGACACCGCACAGACTGAGCAGCACCATCCCCAGGCTCAGCGCCTGCCGTTGCCATTCGGCGTAGATGGCGAACGGTGCAACCGCGATGCTCAGGGTGAGCGGTTCCATTCCGAGGCGCGCGAAGGTGAACCGGCGTTCGCCGTCCCCGAGCATCGCCGGTCCGACGAAGCTGCCGTCCCGCATCGCGATCATACGGCGGTAGCTCGGGGTATCGGCCACGCTCGCGCCGATGGTGCTCTGATCGAAGGGCTCGCGCATCAGGATGATGCCCGCGGGTCCGTAGAGCGTCACGGTTCCGGCATGCTCGGCATCGACCGAAGCGAACAGGCTGCGCAGGTAATCGATCTTGATGCCGCCGACCACGACACCGGCAAACGAGCCGTCTGGGTTCGACAGGCGGCGGGAGAGCATGATCATCCGCTCGCCACTCACCCGCGAGATGGTGGGCGGACTGATGTGCAGGCTGTCGTCATCTGAATGGGCAACGAAGTGACGGAAGTACTCGGTCTCGGACCGGTCCAGACCCTTTGGGACCAAGTGATCCGAGCCGGAGACGATGATGCCGTTCGCATCGAGGAGCAGGAGGAACGCGAACCCAGGTGCGGATGCGGCGCGGTCGAACAGGATCATTTGGCGCAATTCAGGTGTCGCTTCGGCGACGCCGGGACGTCCGATGTTTTCGACGACCGCCTGCAGCGACAGGTCATAGAGTTCGACGTTGCGGGCGATATCGCGGCCGAGCACCTGCACAAGGCTGTTGGCATTCACCACGCTGCGACGCTCTGCGTCCGTGCGCATCTGCCAGAGCAGGAGCGCAGCCACGCCGATCAGGCTGGCCACCGTCAGAAAATTGCCGAGAACGAGCCATCGGGTCAGGGACGACCCGAGCCACGAGCGATCACGGTGCCCGGGCGGGCTGGTCTCAGCGTGCACCACCTCAGACCTGCGCGGCATAAAACCCTGAGGCAATAAGGCACGGACTGATTGCTAATGCCTTAGCGAGACTGGGACAATTTGCAGGCGTGTGGACGACCGGACAGCCGGTTCAACCTGAGACCTAAATCGATGCAGCTTCGCGTGTTGGCAGGATCAGATGATGCTGTAACAATCGCGTGATTACACGAGGATTGGACAAGGTTGAGCGGATTTCATGGCCGAGGTTGGAGCGCAGCGGCAGATCGTGCTGCACAACCTCGCCACGCACGCTGCGCAAGCTCGGGCCCGGCTGCGTCTCTCACTGCCCGACGCGGCCCGCTTGGCTGATCTCACGCTCGAGGGTCTAGCGGACCTTGAGAACGGTCGCAACAGCACGTTATCGCTCGCCGCACTCACGCGCTTGGCGCTGTTCCTCGGTCTGACCGAGTCGGGCGTACCACGGCCTCTGCCGCCTGGGATGGAGTAGCCACCTGCCTCGATGCGAGTGCGCC
>NZ_JAKSXX010000091.1 GCF_022829385.1 Methylobacterium sp. J-070
CATGAAGCTGACCCAGCCGCTGCACCCGCGGATGATCTACACCGACGTCTCCGCGGTCGGCGCCACCGCCCTGGCGGAGGAACTCGCCCTGGTCGGGCACGGTGTCGGCGCCGGCGTCCTGGTCACCCAGGTGGTCCCCGCAGTGGCCGGCTACTCGAAGGCCGTCCTCGAGTTCAAGGCGTCGTTGGCGAAGTCCTTCCCCGGCGAGCAGCCGGATTATGTGTCGCTTGAGGCGTTTATCGAGGCGAAGATCCTTATCGAAGCGGTCAGGCGTATTGCGGCGACTCCGGGGTCGACAATCGACGGCGAGCGGTTGGCTGACGCGCTAGAAGGCTTAGGCAACCTCGATCTGGGGCTCGGGACCGCGCTGAAGTTCGGTCCGAGCGAGCACCAGGCGTCGCACATGATCTGGGGGACGCAGCTCGACGAGAACGGAAAGTTCGTCACCGTCGGCCTGCAGTAACCATTTGAATAATTCGAGGTAGAGGCGGTTTCTGGCAGCTGACCATCCGCTGCCATTTACGAGGTGGGAGGGTACCTGGTTAGCGTGCGTATGGAGTGGCGTATGTCAGATGCCGAAAATCAGCAGCGAGAAGAGCAGAGGCCGTCCGCGGTCAGCTCAGTTGATAGTTCATCCACCCGAAGCAAGCGTCGGAAAGAGCGCCGAGAGACGGACCGTGACTTGGCTATTGTTATAGTGGATCGCCTTGAACAGGCGTTACGTGACCTGTTCAAGTGACGCATCATTGGGGTTGCATTTCTACGGCCGTTCTAGGCCTCCGCCGGCTCTTTGGCCTTCCGCGGCCGGCCTGCCCGCTTCGGCTTCTCCGAGACGGTCTCAGAGGCAGCAGCAGCCTTCGGAGCCGCTTTCCGCCGCTGCTGGCCGAGCCCGAGGTTCTTGGCCAACGCCGAGCGCTGCGCCGAGTAGCTGGCCGCCGTCGTGGGATAGTCGCGCGGCAGGCCGAAGCGCTCGCGGTACTGCTCCACGGTCAGGCCGTTGCCGGTGAGATGCCGCTTAAGCGTCTTGTACGGCTTGCCGTCGAGGAAGCTGATCAGCGCGTCCGGTGTGATCGACTTGCGGATCTGGGCGGGCGTTAGCTTCTCAGCGACAGGAGCAGCGGGTGCGCCGGCATTGCCGAGCCCCGTGAGCGCAGCATGCAAGCTAGCGATCAGCTCCGCCATGTCGGCCGGTCGCACTGAGTTGTTGGATACGTAGGCTGCGACGATGCTGGCTGTCAGCTCTACATAATCTACGGCAGTCGCCTCGATTGTCCCTGCGTTCTCGTTCACGGTGCACCTGATTTTGGAGAAGGCAGCACAGTCTGTTGTCGCGCGACAAAATGCAATACGTTATCTTGAGAGAAATCTTTTACTTTAGGCCCCGCTGAGATGATGCCGAGCCCTGACCTTGAGCAGTTCGCCGCCCTCATCGCCACCAACGTCGTCTCGGCCTTCGAGCGCGAACAGGACGGCGCAGAGTTCCATCCCACCGCCCGTGAGGCCACCGTGTCCGTGCTGGTGCGCAGCCTCTTGGCCGTCATGCCAACCCGGTCGAGCGACATACTCGCGGGAGCCTGCAACCGCGGCCTCGATGACGTTGTCGGCGCGATCGGGCTCGTCAGCCCTCGGGTCGAGGCGGTCGATCCCGACGATGGGTCGGTGACCATGACCTCGGCGTAGTCCGGGCACTTCCTGGGAGTGTGGAATGCCGTCACGAACCGCGGCCTTCGTGAAGTTCTTCACCGAAGAGGCTCATGCCGATCAGTTCCTGAGGGGCAGTCTCTTCATGCGGAAGCTGGGGTACTTCCAGCGCCTTGAGGCCGCGGAGACGGGTGACGGTAGGCCCGACGCTCACGAGGGCGTGGTCTCATGGCATCAGCCCGATCGCACCGAGTTGACGATCAACTTCGAGGGCTTCGATCCGATCAAGATCACCAAAGCCGATCTGGCTGGGCCTGTCGCCATCACGAGAACCATCTACTCCGACTTGTACGTCTTCTGCATGTCCACGGTGAGGATGCTCGACCCGGCCGAATTGTCTGGAGAGCACGAAGAAATCGAGGAGCAGATGCGGGCTGGATTACGGCTTGACCCGAGGTGCCTTCACTTCGGTCCGCACGCCGTGGTTGTCGATGCCAATAAGTTCATTACCCAGCTTCGCAGGGCACTGGAGGGCACCAGTCACTGGTACAAGGCGGATCGTATCGAATACTATGAAGCCGAAACCTTCCACGGCGACTTCGAGACCGAGGTCGCCCTATTCAGGAAGCAGATGCCGTTCGCCTACCAGAACGAGTACCGCGTCTGCCTGCTCACAGCCGAGGCGGGGGACGAGCCTATGGTTTTCGAGATCGGCGACATGTCAGGCTTCGCCCTCAAGACACGATCGGAAGATGTGAACGGGTCGTTCAAGCTGACCCTCAACCGCCCGGCGACCTGACTAGTCCACCTCACTCCCACGGTGCCGGGGCACCCTTCAGCATCGCGTCGTAATCGGACGAGATCTGATGCAGGGTCGCCGTCGCCCAGTACGCTTCGGCGCGCGGGTCCGACTCCTCCGGCTCGTGCAGGGACGCCTCGTACCGCTGGGCGGCTTCAGCAGCTTCCTCGGGCGTGAACCGGGCGGGCGCCACGGCGCGGGCCGCCTCCAAACGGGCGAGGCGCTTATTGAGGGCGTCGGTGCTCAACATGCTCTGCCTCCACTTCCTCGGCGGTGGTGCCGTAGTAGGCGAACGCGGCCCGCACACAGGCGGCCGAGTAGTCGAGCCGGAGCAGTCCGTTCGGGCCGTAGAAGGCGTCCGCCGTCTTGTGCTGGTAGTCCTTGAACGGAGGCACCCCGCCGAGGATGCCGACCCAAGTCTTGAACAGCAGGTTGTCGTAGGCCCTCTCCTCACCCGATCCCGGCGGGGCATACCGCTCAACCAAGCGCGGCCAGACAGTCCCCACTCGCTCGCGGAATGTCTCGGGATCTGTCTCCGTGGCGGCATCCGCTTCGATCTGATCGCGGTAGCCGAGGAGGCGGGCTAGACCGTCGCTCAAGGTATCGGTCTCGCCGTTCGGGTAGTCGCTGAGGTGCTGAACCGCGTTGCACAGCATGTGCTCATACAGGCCGGGCGGCATCGTCACCCGATTGCTTTCAGCCGCTTGCGCCTGCTCCAGTCGGGCGAGCCGGTCCTCAAGCTTCGGGGTCATTGCAGGTCTCGCGGGCTGTCGAGCTTGAACGTGAATTCCTTGCAGCACTTCGGCCACTGCCCGGCCGACGAGGCCACCGCCCGCGCCTCTTCGGTCAGCAGAACGGGCGACAGATCACGTGGGGCCTCGCCCTCGGCCATCTGGTGGGCGCCGAGGTTCATCACGAACACGTCGTCACCCTCGTGGATGGCGTGCCCCTGATCCTTCAGGAAGGTGACGATCTCGCTGACCGGGGTCCCCTGCGGGGCCTCTACCCGGAAGATGAGGTGCTTTCCGGTCGTAGGCGTGGCGGCGTTCGCCTCCAAACGGGCCAGCCTGTCCATCGCGCGTGGCGTCATCGACGTGCTCCCTTGCTACCTGCGGATTGCTCTAGGGCGGCCAGTCGTTCGGCGAAGTCAGCGGCGCTGATCGCCTTGACGTGAGCGTCCACGAGCTTCGACAGCTCGGCCGCCTCTGAGGGGGTGATCTCGCCGTCCGCAACGCCCTGCATCAGCGCGCGGGTCGCCTTGGTCAGGTCGGCCGGGGTCTCGATCTCGGGCAAGGTGAAGGTGATCGGCCGGTCCTTCCGGACGGGCATCAGGCGGTCCATGCACATGCGCAGCGCGACCGTGTCGCCGTCCAAGGCAAGCTCAATAGCTCGACGGGTCAGGGCCTCACTCTCGCCGTCGAGGATCGCCTCAAGGGCCTTGGTCGAGCGATTGCGGGCACCTCGCGGACGGCCGCCAGGATTGCCGCTCTGGCCGGGCTCGAACTGGGTCGCCTCGTTCGCCATCAGCAGCACCTCGGCAGGAGGCCATTTCCTGTAAACAACAGGGAAAATACAGGGCGCAGCATCATTCCGGCTGCCTCGGGGTGAGGTCCGAAAGCGGCAGATCGACAGGACGGCCATCTTCGGCGCCGACGATCACCCGAACGATGTTGATGCCGTTGGTGCCCAAGTCGTGCCCCTGCTCCTGAAGGAAGGCCGTGGCCTCGTCCGTGGACATGCCGTGCGGGCCCTGCACCACGAACCGGCGGACCTGACCCGGCGGCTTGACGACGATCGCGGTTTCCAAGCGACCGAGGCGGGTAAGAAGGTTTTGCATGTAAGAGCCTATCGATCAAATTCTTATCAATAGACAACGCCTAACACCAGATCCAGGCAGACGGGCACCTGAAGACGGTTTGATTTTCCGGAAACGGCGCGCCCAAGGGTAGCCGCAATGGGCGGTATCGGCACAGGATGCTGGCGCAGGAGGCCGTGGCGAGTGGCGCGAGGCACAGCGTAGGACACAGCGGCCGAAGCAGGTTTAACCCTCCCTCTTGCGAGGACTAAGCCGCCACGCTGGTGAACCGGTCACGGACGAACGCGCGCGCTTCGGTGGCCAACAATGGCTTGCTGAAGAAGTACCCCTGCACCTCCGTGCAACCCTCCCGGCGTACAAGCTCAAGCTGCTCGGCGGTCTCAACGCCCTCAGCCACGACGCCCATACCTAGCCGCTCGCCGATGCCCACCACCGCCCGCACGATCGCTGCCGCATCCGGGTCCGCGATGTCGCGGATGAACGCGCGATCGATCTTCAGCTTGTCGAAGGGGAAGCGGCGCAGGTAACTCAACGACGAATACCCGGTCCCGAAGTCGTCGAGTGCGATCCGCACACCGAGTGCGCGCAGCCGGTGCAGCACCGCTACGGCTTGCTCCCAATCCTGCACCAGAAGACTTTCCGTCACCTCAAGCTTGAGGCGCCCCGCGGGCAGCCCGCTGCTCGACAACGCGGCGACGACTGCCTCTTCCAGACCGCCGCGGAACTGCACCGCCGAGACGTTGACGCCGACACGCAGGGGCTCGGGCCAGTTCATCGACTCGCGGCACGCCTCCTTCAGCGCCCAAGTGCCGAGCGGCACGATCAGGCCGGTCTCCTCGGCCACCGGGATGAATTCATTGGGCGGGATCAGGCCGTGAACCGGATGCCGCCAGCGCATCAGCGCCTCGAAACTGACGACCGAGCCGTTCGTCACGTCGATGATCGGCTGGTAGGCGAGGAAAAAGTCGCCCCGCCGGATCGCCTCCTTCATGTCTAGCGCGAGCAGGCTGCGCGTAGCGGTGCGGGCATAGGCCCCTGCCTCAAACATCCGGTATGTGTTCCGGCCCGCCGCCTTGGCTTCGTACAGCGCCGCGTCGGCGCGCTGGAAGATCTCCTCAGCGGTGGCGCCGTCGTCAGGCATGAGCGCGACGCCGACGCTCACGCCGATGTCGATCGCCACACCGTCGAGCAGGATCGGCTCGTCCACCGCAGCGATGATGCGCTCGCAGATGCGGCAGGTCTCCGCTTCGCCGTCGATGTCGCTCAGGATCACCGCAAACTCATCGCCGCCGAGCCGGGCCACGGTGTCCTGATCACGCACCGCCGCGCGAATACGCTCAGCCACGAGGCACAGCATCTGGTCGCCCTTGGGATGACCATAGGTGTCGTTGACGGCTTTGAAGCGGTCGAGATCGAGCGCGAGCAAGGCGTGGCGATGAGGGGCGGAGGCCGCCCGTCGCACGGCACGGTCAAGGTCCTGGCGGAAGAGGGTTCGGTTGGGCAGGCCGGTCAACGCGTCATGCAGCGCCATGTGTTCGATGCTTAGCTCGGCCGTCTTGCGCTGTGAGATGTCGATCATCGTGCCGACAAGCCGCAGCGCCCGCCCATCTGCCGCTCGAGCGGTCACGCGTGCGCGGTTCAGGACCCAGATGTAGCTTCCGTCCGTGCGCCTCTGCCGGTACTCGCACTCGAACGCGGGTGTCAGGTCCTTCAGGTGCGTGCGCATCCGCGCGCGGACGTGTTCGCGGTCCTCGGGATGGACCGTGTCCATCCAGTAGTCGGCGGCGTGAAGCCTCGGATCGTCGCTGTAGCCAAGACCGTCGAGCCAGCGCTGCGAGAACCACGTCTCCTTGCCCGCGATGTCCCAGTCGAACAAGCCGCCTTGGCCGCTGTCGAGGGCCAGCGCCAGACGCTCCTCGCTGGCGCTCAACCGAGCCGCGCTCGCGCGCAGGGTCTCCTCGACCTCGCGCCGGGCGGTCACATCAAGGTGCAGGCCGACGAAGCGGATGGCCTCGCCGCTGTGTTCGTCGTGCACGACGCTGCCGAGGGTCTGCACCCAGCGATAGCCTTTCGTCGCTTCGGGATCGTGCGTGCGAAACTCTGCGCTGAAGGTCCCTCCCGCGGTCTTGGCGCGCTCGATGCCCTCCCAGACCCCGGGGAGGTCCTGCTGGAAGACCCGTGCTTCCCATGCGGCGACCGAGATGACGACCCGCGCGTCAAGGGCGTCGTCCGGGACGTGCAGGCCGTGCATGCGAGCGTTGAGGGGCGACAGGCGAACGCGGTCGCCGCGCACATCCCAATCCCACACGCCCGCGCCCGCCGCCGCCTGGGCGAGGCGCAGCAGTTCCGAAGTCTCGTTCAGCTTCCGGCGTGCGGCGTCCATGCGCCGGATGACCGGGACGGTGAGGACGGCAGCGCCCAGGATCAGGGCAAGTGTCAGGCTCCCGAGTCCCCAGAGCGAGCGCTCCAGCGGCGCACGGAAGGCCGCCTCCGTCATGGCGATGTTGACCATCCAGCCGGTGTCGTGAAGACGCCGGTAGGCCACACGGAGCGGCAGCCCTCTGGGGCTTGTACCGAACCAGAAACCCTGATCGCCCTTGCGCTGGTCGAAGCCCTTCACGAATTGGCCGACCTGCAAATCGCTGGTGGCGGAATGGCCGATCACCCGGCCCTGCCGGTCCACCACCACACCCATCAGGTCCTTCCCGACACCGCCGCGCCGCAGCAGATCATTGAATGCGACGGGATGCAGGACGGCGCTGAGGGTGAAGCGGCGCATACCGTCGCGCACCACGGGCATTTCGAGGGTCACGATCGGGCTCTTGCCCGCCCCACGTTCGACGAGATCCGACACGTGCGAGGCGTGCGCAGCCTCCGCAAGCTGGCCCACCGCGTCCGGGTAATCGGCGGACGAGACCCCCGACGTGTCGAGGAGGATCTGCCCGGAGGGGTCGCGCAGCGTGACGCCGATACCCTCGTGCTCCAGAAGCTCGCGAGCCTGCTGCGCGAGGCGGCCGAAGTCGCCGTGATCGAGGGCGGGCGAGGTCGCCAGCGCCCGCAGGATCGTGACATGGCCGTCGAGGAAGCGGGTGATATCGTCGGCTGCGGCATCGGCCAGTGTCGTCATCTGCGCCGTCGATCGCGCCTGCTCGGCGGCAGTCCATTTGTAGCCGATGATTGCGCACAGGACGACGAAGGGCACGATCAGGCAGGCTGCGAACACGGTGATGGCTGGGATCGTCGCCCACGCCGTCGCGAGACGGCCGCGCCAGCCCTTCCACCGAGCGACATTCCGTTTCAGGGTGCTGGGGAGGCGGCGCCAGCGCAGCTTTGTAGGGCGGTTCAAGCTCATGGCCGCACGTGCTCTCCGAAGGTGTCAGCGGTGAACGGCTTGGCGAACTGAACCGCGATGGTGTCTCAGAGGCCTCACCACGGCAGCGTAAGGCGACAACCCACACGCGCACCCCGACGGACGGGATTGCGGCTGGGTTCAGAGCGACGACTGTCCCGTGAAGCGAGATATGGAGGCTTCGTCATGAGCAGGCGAACTCCCATTCATTTACGACCATCGCCCGCCCGGCGACGACGAGTTCGGAAGTCACACTCCGCTTACGGAAGCGGTGAGCGTCGCTGATGCTCTCCGACACTTTGCTAATCCGCCGAAATTCCTAAATGATATATCTAGACGCAGAATTTATCTCTGACGCAGATTTATGAAATCGGACCCACCACTTCTGTTCCAGGTCGCGTGCCACCAAGCCGCGTTATATGAAATCTAAAGTCATTCTGGCATAATATTTCGTAAAGGCGCGATGCAAAGGAATAGAAACTTATCAGATTGGTAGCTCGGATCAATCCATACGGTATTCGGAATTATGACTGTCTCGCACGCTCGACCGTCACCTGGATTATCGACTCATTCGGGACTTGGAGGCCCGACGACACGCACGGTCTAGGTTCGTGAGCGAGCACAAGTCTTTCATCGTCCTCGGAGTCGTTACGAGGACGCGCTGCATCGGCTCTGCCTCCCGGCCGAGAACCAGAGCATCAAGATCTTCGGCGAAACCCTGCAACGCCTGGATGGCGGCGCGGTCCCGGACACAGGTCGAGCCCTCGCGGGTCTCCAGGGTGACGGCGACGATCAGCGCGGCCTCACGGGCTGTACGGATACCGGCGTTGAAAGCGGCGATTTCTCGGGGCGTCATGGTCTTCCCCTCTTGCTAGGGCCGACACTTCGAACCACTGTCTCATCGAGGCGTTGGTTCAGGGTCAGGAGGGCCCAATGGCCTACGACCAAAGCGGCAGTGCAAATCTGTCCGAGAACGAACGTAAAGCGAGTGAGTGCGCCGGTCGGAAGCGGCTCGGTGAGAATGGGCACCCGCAGATGCGGCCCACGCCCAAGGAGCAGGACGCAGCCGACCGCACCAAGACGACCGTGAGGCACAGCCTCAAGAGTGACCCGCAGGAGACCGAGCCAGCAGGAGGCGAGAGGTAGGTCGCGAGCCTGCCGGTGCTGGGTCATGACACGCGGGCTCCGACGCCGGCCCACACGCTCTTCAGGACGATCGTGCGCCAGTCCGCGTGCGTCATGTCCATCTGAGCGATCGTGATCATCGCCGGGTTCAACGCTTCGGAACCACCGGCAGCATGGATGGCGTGACCGATCCGGCGAAGCTCAGCCCGGCACGCGGTGCCGATCGGGTCCGTGGTGAGCCCGGGCAGATCCAGTTCTCCGTAGTGGGGGATCGTCGTCACGTCGTGCCACGATGCGGCGTCGCCCTGGGTCGCCTTAGGGGAAACCGCGTGACGGCGCTCCAGATCTCGCTTCACGATGACCCGGAGGAGGGCATCGGCGGCGGTTTCGACTGTGAGAGAAGCGCTCATGCGGCATCCCGGAGGCTGTCGAAGAACAGTTCAAGCTCCAGGTCGTGATCGTCCCAGGTGTCGCCGACCATGAGGGCGAACACCTCCATCACGCCGTCCGCGCGGCGGATGATGCACCAAGGGTCGAAGTCGGGACCGGGATGGACGGGCCACCGGGCCACTTCGGCGGCCGTCTGGCGGCGCAGGCGGTATTCCCGGTCCGGGTGGGCCTGGAACCACATCGTGTCGATCTGGGTGGCGTTCATGCTGATCCTTTCAGGCGGCGTTGTTGCGGAGACCGGCCTCGAACTCGGCCATCTCCTCGTCGGTGAAGGCAACGGCGCTGCACCACTGGTAGTGGACGGCGATCGGCATGGCGTAGGACGGGACCCGATAGGCCCCGAGGGCATCGCGCCGTATCTCGCCGCCCGCATCGACGATCAGCCCAGCGTCGAGGAGCGCCTTCAACGTCTTCGGCGAACAGGATGGGGGCTCGCCGCAACCAACCCGATCGAGGGCGCGGCGCTCGGCCGACGTGCGGCCGGGATGGGGCAGGCGATCAGGATCGGATTTGCAGGGCATGATGGCTCCTCAGGCTGCGGGGCGGTTTAGGGCGGCGTAGCTCGCTAGGACGTGGCGGCGATCGAGACCGGCGAGGCGGTCGAGAGCATCGATCGCAGCGGGGA
>NZ_JAKSXX010000122.1 GCF_022829385.1 Methylobacterium sp. J-070
GGGCGACCATCGGGTAGTCGGCCGGCAGGCCGTAGCGATCCCGGTAGGCCTTCGGGTCGAGCCCGTGGCTGGTGAGGTGGCGCTTGAGCGTCTTGTAGGTCTTGCCGTCGATGAAGCTGACGATGCCGTCATGCCGAACCGACTTGCGGATCTGGGCCGCGCCCGGCTTCTCGACCTCGACCTGCGCCGTCGCCTCGGTTCCGACCGTCAGGGTGCCGGAGACGAGGCCGGCGATCGCGCCGTGCACCCGGGCGATCAGCGCCGGAAGCTCGGCGGCCGGCACGGGATTGTTCGACACGTAGGCGGCGACGATGTCACCGGCCAGCTCGATGAAGTTCGGATTGGGCCCAATCGTTTCTTCTGTCACTTCAAGATTCCTAATGTACCCCTCGCATGCGATTTGCTACTTCTGATCGCTGAATGCAAGTTACAAAACCGACCGGCGTCCAGCAATCGGCGCATGATTGGTATGCCTGCCGGCGCGTGCGGTCGGGAACGTCTGGCAATTTCGGCGTGAGACCTTTCCCAGGCGATCCCGGAAAACCGGTCGACTGCGGGTCTGTTTTCCTTCTGCAGGACTGCGGGACGGCGCATCTCGGGAAGCCGCAGCCTCCCTCGGGGTCCGCCGCCTGCCGACCGGGTTCGTCGCAGCGGATGAGACGGGTGTTGGACATTGAGATCGGCGGTGACGCGGAGGCCCGTCCATGGCATTGCGCCACGATGCTCCTGCTCGCGCTCCTTCTGGTTCTCCTGGCCGTTCTGGTCGCGATGATCGTCCTGCGGCGATGGACCGGCCGTCTCGCATCGCTGGCGACGCTCATCGCCGGGGCGATCATGGCCCTGTGGCTGGCCGAAGTCGGGCTGCTCCCGGGGTCCAAGGGGCCCCTCACGGCGAACCGGCCCCTGGTCCCCGGACTCGACCGGTAACGGTCCGGTAAGCGTGGCGGCGCGAGCATGGGCCATGCCCACGCTTTCCGCCCCGCGCCTGCTCACATTCCTGCTGTCGGCCTTGCTCATCGGCCTCGCGGTCGCCAGCCTGTACACACGGATCCCCATGGTCGGGCGAACGGTCGTCGCGCACCGGCAATGGTTCTTCATCGGCGCCTACGTCCTGCTGGCGCTCGGGGTCACGACCCGCAGCCTGTGACGGCGGGCTGCCGGCCCCGCCGCGCCTGCGGCTCCTCCCCGGAGAGACCGGCATGACCCTGAGGACCACCTTCGTGGTGCAGCCCTTCGAGCTGCACCGGAACCGTTTGAGGCCCGCCCGCCAGGAGCCCGCGCAGAGCGAGTTCGGCGCCCTCAAGAAGGCCGAGGCGCTCGCCGGGCGCATGCCGGGGGCCGTGGCGTTGAAGGTCGTGGCCGATGACGAGACCGGCGAACTGGAAGGCGTGACGATCCTCGGGCAGTTCGGCGCCGTGCCGGAGGACTTCGCCGAGGGCCTCCAGGGCGGCTGACCGCCCGCCGACGATCGCCTGACAGATCCGCCCGTGTCGCGGTGCGACGCGGGCGACACGCATTTGCGGCGGCGCGGAAACTACGTAGAAACGACGGAGGTGGATCCTTGCGGGCCGAGACGCTCGCCGAGCAAGAGCCCGTGCCCCGCTACTTCATCGATCTCCACGACGGCACCAATCTCGTGCGCGACCAGGACGGATCCGACCTCCCCGACCTCGCCGCGGCCCGGGCGCAGGCGGTCCGGATGATGACCCGGCTGGCGCAGGGGCTGACGGATCCGCAGGACCGGCAGGACTTCATCATCGCCGTCCGCGACGCGCAGGGGGTGGTCCGGCTGCGTCTGCGGCTGTCCTACGACGTCGAGCCCGGCTGAGGGCGCGTGTCCCGGCACGCCCTCGGGATAAGGCGGCGCCCGGCCGCGTTGACGCTGGGCCGGCGCGGGCGCTCGGCGAGGGAGATCGGATGCGACGTTCGACACGACATTCAACGCGTGCCATCGGGGCGCTGGCGGCGTCGCTCGCGCTTCTCTGCGGCGGCGACCCGGCGGCGACGGCCCAGACCGCGCCGCCACCGCAGGCGGGCTCGGCCGTGGCCACCGCCGCCGACGCGGTGCTGCTGACGGTCTTCCTCCGGCACGACCAGTCGCGACCGCTGGCCGAACTGAACGCGCAGCTCGCCAAGCAGGGCTTCTACAAGGCGTTCCCGCCGCCGGGGATCGAGGTCGTCTCCTGGAATGTCGTGATGGGCATCGGGCAGATCATCACCCTGCGCCTGCCCGCCACCCGGCTCCGCGAGGTCAACCGCGTCCTCGAGGATACGGCCTGGGGGGCGTACCGCACGGAGTTCTACCCGAGCTACGATTACAAGGCGGTCGGTCTCGCGGAGCACGAGAAGGCGCGGTGATCTGACCCCGAGCCCCGCCGCGACGGCTTCGCCCCTCAGCGCGGGCCGCCGTCGCTGTTGCGCCACCAGTCGTGCCATCCGGACAGGCCGGACGGCGGAGGACACGGAGGCCGGGGCGACCGTCTCGCCCGGCGCCTGGGCGACGGGACGGTCCCGCAGGCCGCCCCGTCATCCATTCAGCCACCGCCGACCGCCCGCAATTAGCGATGCAGAAAGGCTGAGAACGGTGCGGATTTTACTCCGGCCGGCATCGGCGGTCGTGTCGAAGCCGATCAGGCCCCATCGGCCGGGCCGTGATGCCCGTCCAGCACGGTGTCGCTGGTCGGGACCGCCTCGGCGACGGCCTGCGCCCGGCGGGTATCGGGGGCCGTCGCCTCCGCCACGAAGGTCGCCACGGCCTCGGTCAGCGGCAGCGTGCGGGTCTGCTGGCTGCCCAGGCGCCGGATCGACACCGTCCGCTCCTCGGCCTCGCGCCGACCGAGCGCCAGCAGCACCGGCACCTTGGCGAGGGAGTGCTCGCGGACCTTGTAGTTGATCTTCTCGTTGCGCAGATCCGCCTCGACCCGCAGGCCGGCGCGCTCCAGGGCGCGCACCACCTCCCGCGCGTAGGGGTCGGCGTCGCCGGTGATCGTCGCCACCACCACCTGCACCGGCGCCAGCCAGAGCGGGAAATGCCCGGCGAAATGCTCGATCAGGATGCCGGTGAAGCGCTCCATCGAGCCGCAGATCGCCCGGTGGACCATCACGGGCGGCTTCCTCGCGCCGTCGGCGTCGATGTAGAACGCGCCGAACCGCTCGGGCAGGTTGAAGTCCACCTGCGTGGTCCCGCATTGCCAGTCGCGGCCGATGGCGTCGCGCAGGACGTACTCGAATTTCGGCCCGTAGAAGGCGCCCTCCCCCGGGTTCACCGCGGTCTTGATCCGGCCGGCCGACTGCTCCTCGATCTGCGCCAGCACCCGGGTCATCACCGCCTCGGCGTGGTCCCAGAGGGCGTCGGAGCCGACGCGCTTCTCGGGGCGCGTCGAGAGCTTCACGACGATCTGGTCGAAGCCGAAATCCGCGTAGGTCGACAGGATCAGGTCGTTGATCTTCAGGCACTCGTCGGCGAGCTGGTCCTCGGTGCAGAAGACGTGGGCGTCGTCCTGCGTGAAGCCGCGCACGCGCATCAGACCGTGCATGGCGCCGGACGGCTCGTAACGGTGGACGATTCCGAACTCGGCCATGCGGAGCGGCAGGTCGCGGTACGATTTCAACCCGTGCTTGAAGATCTGCACGTGGCCCGGGCAGTTCATCGGCTTGAGGGCGAACCAGCGCTTGTCCTCGGCCTCCTCGCCCGCCGATTGCGCGGCGAACATGTTCTCCCGGTACCAGCCCCAGTGGCCGGAGGTCTCCCACAGGGCCTTGTCGAGGATCTGCGGGGCGTTGACCTCGGCGTAGTCGCCCTTCAGGCGCCGGCGCATGTAGGCGATCAGCTCCTGGAAGATCGTCCAGCCCTTGGCGTGCCAGAACACGACCCCCGGCCCCTCCTCCTGGAAGTGGAACAGGTCCATCTCCCGGCCGAGGCGACGGTGGTCCCGGCGCTCGGCCTCCTCCAGCCGGTGCAGGTAGTCGTCGAGATCCGCTTGGGATGGCCAGGCGGTTCCGTAGATGCGGGTGAGCATCGGGTTGTTCGAATCGCCCCGCCAGTAAGCGCCCGCGACCTTCATCAGCTTGAAGGCGGCGCCGACCTTGCCGGTCGAGGTCATGTGCGGCCCGCGGCACAGGTCGAACCACGCGCCTTGGCGGTAGATCTTCAGGTCCTCGCCCGGGGGAATGGCGTCGACCAGCTCGACCTTGAATTTCTCCTGCCTGTCGGCGAACAGCGCGCGCACGTCCGCGCGTGTCCAGACTTCCTTGGTGAACGGGGCGTCACGCGCAATGATCTCGCGCATCTTCGCCTCGATCTTCGGGAAGTCCTCGGGCGTGAACGGGGTCTCGCGGTAGAAGTCGTAATAGAAGCCGTTCTCGATCACCGGACCGATCGTCACCTGGGTCTCCGGCCAGAGCGCCTGCACCGCCTCGGCGAGCACGTGCGCGCAATCGTGGCGGATCAGCTCCAGGCTGCGCGGGTCGGTGCGGTCGAGGAACTCGATGCGGGCATCGCGGTCGATCGGGTCGTCGAGGTCGGCGACCGTGCCGTCGAGCGCCATGGCGACGGTGCGCTTGGCCAGCGACTTGGCGATGCCCTCGACCACGGCGCGGCCGGTGGTGCCGGCGGCGATCTCCCGGGTGTTGCCGTCGGGGAAGGTGAGAATCGGCATGGTTTACGCGTCTCCGGGCTCAGTCCTGCATACGGGGCAGGTAAGCGACTTCGGGGGAGCGGCCGTGTAGACCGATTCTCCGGGCGAGGGAACGGCGCGCGGCGCCGACCTGGGCGTGTGTCGGCGGCCACCCAGGACCGGAGCCGCTTCGCGGCACTTCCCGTGCTGGGTCCCGGATCAGGTTCCGCTTCGCCGCACCTGTCCGGGACAGGGTCGCTTCGGGCTGTCGCGCGGGGCCCGTTCCCGGGCGCATGAAGCGCCGGCGGAATGCGGCCCGGGATCCAGCACGCGGACAAGTCGCCAAAGCGGCCCCGGCACGTCAGCCGCGCCGCTCCAGCCGGCTCGCGAAGAAGCCGTCGAGGCCGCCCCGGGCGCCCGGGACATCGGGCAGGTGGCACGGCAGGGTCCGGAGGTCGCCGTTGCCGTCGATCAGCGCGGCGGCGCCGCCGACCTCCTCGGGGCGGATCGGGACCCGGGTGAACCGGGCGTCCCGGGCCAGGAAGGCCGCGACCTGCGCCTCGCCCTCCTCCGGCTCCAGGGAGCAGGTGCAGTAGACGAGCCGCCCGCCCGGCCGCACCAGCCCGGCCGCCTGGTCGAGGAGCCTGAGCTGAAGCGCGGCGAGCCGCGCGATGTCGGCCTCCACCTTGGTCCAGGCCACGTCCGGATGGCGCCGGATCGTGCCGGTGGCCGAGCACGGCGCGTCGAGCAGCACGGCGTCGTGGTCCTGCGGTTCCAGGGCCAGGGCGTCGGCGACCCGGATCTCGACGTCCAGGCCGAGCCGCGCGACGTTCTCGCGCAGGCGCTCCAGCCGCGGCGCGGACCGGTCGATCGCGGTGACGCGCGCCCCCGCGGCGGCGAGCTGCATGGTCTTGCCGCCCGGAGCCGCACAGAGGTCGAGCACGCGGGCGCCGGGTTCGGGCGCCAGGAGCTGGGCCGGGATCGCCGCGGCGGCGTCCTGCACCCACCACGCGCCCTCCTGGAAGCCCGGCAGGTCGGGGATCGCGGGCCCGTTCTCCGGCAGCCTCAGGGAGCCCGACGGCAGCCTCACGGCGCCGAGCCGCTCGACCCAGTCAGCGGCATCCCCGCGCAGCGTCAGATCGATCGCCGCCCCCGCGCGATGCGCCTGCGCGATCAGGCCGGCGCGCTCGGGCCCGTAGGCGGCGATCCAGCGGCGGGCGAGCCAGTCCGGCGTGTTGACCGCCAGCGCTTCGGCGCCCTCGGCGAGGATCGCGTCGCGCTCCCGGGCGATCCGGCGCAGGACGGCGTTCACGAGGCCGGCGAGGTGCGCGGTGCGGTTGTCGGTCTTGGCGAGGCGCACGGCGAGGTCGACCGCCGCGTGGTCGGGGACCGAGAGGTCGAGGATCTGGGCCGTCGCGGTGGCCAGCAGCGCCGTGAGATGGGGCTTGGCGGCGGGCAGGCCCTGCTCCAGCCGGGCCGCGAGCGCGGAGCGGATCAGCCCGTAGTGCCGGAAGGTCGCCACCGCGATGGCCCGCGCCAGGGCGGCATCGGCGGGCGCCAGCGCCTCGGCCCGGATCGCCTGCGTGACGGCGTCGTCCAGCGCCGGCGGACGCTCCTGGCCGATCAGGGCGGCGACCGCCAGCGACGCGGCGCGGCGCGCCCCCAGGCCCGCCGCCTCCGGCCCCGCCGTGCGCGTCGGTGCCTCGTCCCGCGTGTTGCGACCTTTGTCCCGCGATGCCACTTCTGCTCCAGAGCCGAATTCTACCGGACCCACGCCCTCACACCCGAGCGAGCCCGATGCAAGACCCGGATGGACGAGACCCGAATTTCCAGGCGGCGGACGATCGCGCCGGCGCCGCGCGCCCGCTCAGTCCCGCGGCGCAGCGCGCCCTGGCCGAGGCCGCCGAAAGGCGGGCGGCGATCGACGCCCGCGCCGCCGCGATCAGCGCCAAGCCCGAGCGCCAGGGCCGCGGCGGCCTGGAGCCGGTGCGCTACGACGACTGGGAGGTGAAGGGTCTGGCGGTCGACTTCTAGGCCGGCTCGCTTCGGCAGACCGAGGCTTCGTCCGCCCGTGTCCATGGCGGGACGCCGGTTTCCCGCCCGTCTCCGGAGGGGCGGATCGACCAATCCCCGTCACAGCAGGCCGAGGCCGACCAGCTCGCGCCGCAGGGCCTCGGGCATCTCGGCGAGTTCGCCCGACGTCTCCGCGCCGAGGTCGGCCGGCGCGTCGGACGCGGTGAGATAGCGCCAGCCCTGGAACGGCCGGTACGGCCGCGGCGCCACCGGGATGAGGCGCGGGTCGAAGACCAGCCGGCAGCGCGGGATGCCGTCCGCACCGGTCAGCGGCTCGATGGCGGTGATTGCCTGCCGGCAGGACAGCGTGCCCCGGATCACCCAGAAGATCGAGCCGCCCCCGGTGATCTCGCGGTGGCGCTTGGGCAGGGTCCGGGTGACGTGGGACGGCGCAGCCGGGCGGCTCGCCCGGAGCGCCTCTTCCATGCCCCGCGCCTGCCGTGCCGCGAGATCGGCGATGGAGGCGGGGCCGACGCTGAGCTTGATCAGGTGCAGGGCCACGGACGCGGGTTCTCGGGACGCTCGGCGGGGCGCACCTGATAGCAGGGTCTGGATCCGGGCGCGCGCCTCAGGCGAACAGCGCGAGCCGCTGTTCCGGCGACAGGGCGTCGATCGCCGCGAAGTCCGGTGCCGGTTCCGCCTGCGCCCCGTCGGGCTCGGGGGCCGCCGCGACCAGAGCGGCCCAGTCGAGATCGGCCGTGTCGAGATCGGTCGGGTCGAGGTCCGCCGGGTCGAGACCGGTTTCGTCGGTCTCGGGCGCGGACGCCCCGGCGTCATCGATGTCCGCGGCCAGGTCCGAGACCGGCAGGAACACCAGATCCTCGTGGAGCGCCAGGTCCCCGGGCCGGGCCACCAGGGCGGCGGCCGTGACGGCCGGGACCTCCAGGCTGATGTAGCGGTCGATGTCGCTCTGGCACAGGTCGGACGGCTGCGCCTCGTCGCCGGCCCCCCGGGGGCGCGGAGGCGCGGGGACCCGCACGGACTCGGTGCCCCAGATCGCGATCATGGCGGAGAGCCGGTCCTCGAGGTAGCGCAGGGTGTAGACGATCCGGGCCGTGCGCTGCGCCGTGAGGTCCTGGAACGAGCAGGCCGTGTAGATCGCGGTGGCGTGCCGGTCGAGGGCGTCGCAGGCGGCCGCATCGACGTCCCGCTCGCGCAGGATCCAGGCCGCCTCCTGGATCGCCTCGGCGGAGCCGAGGATGTCCGAGGTCGCCTGCTCGGTCTGGTGCACGATGCCGTCGAGCGCCAGCGACGCCGCCGTCAGGCGGGTCTCGTCGCTGTTCGCGGCGCTGATCGCGGCGATCTCGGCCTTGGTCCGGCTGATCGCGTCGGCCATGTCGACGAGGTTGCCGTGCAGGTGTCCGAACGCGTCGTGGCCGCGGTCCTGGGAGACGGTCCGCTCCAGCCGGGCGATCGCCCCGAGCAGCGTCTCGGTGTCGGCGCCCCGGTTGCGGCGGGCATGCTCGGCGAGGAACCAGCGACCGCGCTCGGTGGCGCCGATCGTCGCGGCGATCGCCTCGTACTCGGCCGGCGCGTGCGCGCTCGGGGTGGCGGGACCGGACATGGGCCTCTCTGGACGCTGACGGCGGGCGCGGCGGCCGGCGCGCGGGTCCACCGCCGGCAATTTGACACGCGGCCTTTAACGGGCGCTTACGGGCCGGCCCCGCTGCCGGGCATCCCCGACTCCGTCTCCGCGAGACCCGCCTTGCCCCGCCCGTCCGGCCCGGCGCGCCTGTCGCTGCTCTACGCCGTGGTGTTCACCGAGATCGGCATCGCGATGCCGTTCATGCCGCTGTGGCTCGACGCGCTGGGCCTCGATGCCGGGGTGATCGGCCTGCTCCTCGCCCTGCCGATCGCCACCCGGATCGCCGCGACGGCGCCCCTGATGAGCCTCCTCGACCGCGGGCTGGGCCCGCGCAGCCTGATCCTGTGCGGCAGCCTCGCCCTCAGCCTGACCTACGCGCTGATGCCCGCCGCCGCGGGGATCGCGTGGCCGTGCCTCGCCGTGCTGATCGTGCTCAACGCGGTCGCGGGCGCGCCGCTCGTGCCTTGCATCGACTACCTGACGCTCGCCGCCGTGCGCCTCGACGCGCGCCTCGCCTATGCGCGGATCCGGATGGCGGGCTCCGTGGCCTTCCTTCTGGCGAACCTCGCGGGCGGCTTCCTCCTCTCGGCGCTCGGTGGCCGGCTGGCGGTGCCGCTCCTGCTCACCGGCCTCGCCCTGGGGGCGGCCCTCGTGGCGTGGCGCAGCCGCGCGGTGGCGGCCCTGCCGCAGGCCGGCGAGGGCGCCGCGCGGCCGCGCCTGCCGTCGAGGCTGTGGCTCTGCATCGGCGCGGCCGCCGCGATCCAGGCGAGCCACGGGGCGATCTACGGGTTCGGCAGCATCTACTGGACGAGCCGGGGGATCCCGGCGGGCTGGGTCGGCGCCCTCTGGGCGACCGGCGTGCTCGCCGAGATCGTGCTGTTCGCATCCGTGCCCGTCCTGCCGCCCGCCTGGCGCAGCCCGGTCCGGCTCCTCGCCGTCGGCGCCACCGCGGCGATCCTGCGCGCCGTCGGCATGGCGCTGCTCGGCGACCGCCTCGCCGCCCTGGTGCCGCTCCAGAGCCTGCACGGCCTGACCTTCGGGGCGACTCAGCTCGGCGCCATGGCGGCGGTCTCGGCCTATGCGCCCGACGGCGCCCGCGGCCGGGCGCAGGGCACGCTCAGCGCCGTCAATGCCGGCGTCTCGGTGGTCGCCACCCTGGTGAGCGGCCTCGCCTACCGGGCCGGCGGCCCCCTCGCCTTCCTGATGATGGCGCCGCTGGCCGCCGCCGGGTTGGGGCTGGCGCTGGTGTCCCGCCGCACCCCGGGGATGCCGTCGGACACGGATCGTCAACCGTAATGTCGACATAACCACCCGGCAGGGTGGTGCCTCGATCGAGGAGTGAGGTCTTGCTGAGCGAGGGCGTTGTTCCCGGCGCATCCGTGCGGGACCGGGCGGCCGACGGCCGGCTGGTGCTCGACGGCCGCTGGACCGCCGACCAGGCGCCCGCCGTCGAGGCTTCGGCCGCGCGGATCGCGGCGGCCGGCCGGGCCGGACCGGTGGCGGTCGACCTGTCGGGGATCGAGCGCCTCGACACGCTCGGCGCCTGGGTGCTGGAGCGGACCCGCGCCGAGATCGAGCGGGCGGGGAGCGCCCTCACCTATCTCGAGGCGCGGCCGGAGCACCGCACCCTGCTGGGCGAGGTCCGCCTGCGCGAGCCCGAGGCCGCCGCGCCGCGGCGGCACGGGCGGATCGTCGGCGTCCTCGACGCCACCGGGCGCCAGACCGAGCGCGGGGGGCGGGAACTGGTCACCGCCCTCGCCTTCCTGGGGGAGCTGATCGCCGCCTGCGGGCGCGTCGCGCTGCGGCCCGGCACCTTCCGGGGCAACGCCCTCATCAACCAGATCCAGCAGGTGGCGCTCAACGGCACGCCGATCATCGTGCTGATCTCGTTCCTGGTGGGCGGCATCGTCGCGCAGCAGGGCATCTTCCAGCTCCAGCGCTTCGGCGCCCAGACCTTCGTGGTCAACCTGATCGGCCTCCTGATCCTGCGCGAGATGGGCGTCCTCCTGACCTCCATCATGGTCGCCGGACGCTCGGGCTCGGCGTTCACCGCCGAGATCGGCTCCATGCGCATGCGCGAGGAGGTCGACGCGCTCCGGGTGATGGGCCTCGATCCGGTGGAGATCCTGATCGTCCCGCGGGTGCTCGCGCTGATGATCGGCCTGCCGATGCTGACGCTGATCGGCGACCTCTCGGCGCTCGCCGGCGGCGGCCTCACCGCGATGCTCTACGGCGGCCTGACCCTCGACCAGTTCCTGGCCCGGCTCCAGGCGGCGGTGGGCGTGCACCACGTCATGGTCGGCCTGATCAAGGCGCCGTTCATGGCGCTGACCATCGGGGTGATCGCGACGATCGAGGGTTTCGCCGTGGAGGGCTCGGCCGAGTCGCTCGGCCGCCACGTCACCGCCTCAGTCGTGAAGTCCATCTTCATGGTCATCGTCCTCGATGGATTGTTCGCGGTGTTCTTCGCCGCGATCGACTTCTGAGCCCGTCCTGGTGATCGCCCCCGCCATGCCCGAGACCGCCGCCACACGGGCCCCCGCGCCGATCATCCGCGTGCGCGATCTGGTGGTCGGCTTCCGCGACCGGAACATCCTCAAGGGCCTGAGCCTCGACATCCGGGCCGGCGAGATCCTGGGCTTCGTCGGGCCCTCGGGCCAGGGCAAGTCGGTGCTCACCCGGACGATCCTGGGCCTCAACCCGAAGCGCGCCGGCACGATCGAGGTGTTCGGCCGGGATGTCGACGCGCTGACCTACGCGGAGCGGCGGCGGATGGAGCAGCGCTGGGGCGTGCTGTTCCAGCAGGGCGCGCTGTTCTCGGCGCTGACCGTCAAGCAGAACATCCAGGTGCCGATGCGCGAGCACCTGAACCTGTCCGAGCGCCTGCTCGACGAATTCGCCCGCCTCAAGATCGAGATGGTCGGCCTGAAGCCCGACGCGGCCGACAAGCTGCCCTCGGAGCTGTCGGGGGGCATGATCAAGCGCGCGGCGCTCGCCCGCTCCCTGGCGCTCGATCCCGAGATCCTGTTCCTCGACGAGCCGACCTCGGGCCTCGACCCGATCGGCGCCGGCGAGTTCGACGACCTCGTCTCGACCCTCAAGGAAACGCTGGGGCTGACCGTCTTCATGGTCACCCACGACCTCGACAGCCTCTACACCGCCTGCGACCGCATCGCGGCGCTCGGCGACGGCCAGATCATCGCGGCCGGCACGATCGACGAGATGCTGGCGAGCGACCATCCCTGGCTGCGCGCCTACTTCCACGGCAAGCGCGCCCGCGCCATCGCCCCGGGCGGCGTCTCGGCCCATGCCTGAGCGCCGCCCCATCCAGATCCCGCCCCGCTCTCCTCCGGAAGCCGGGGCCAAAGGCCCGGCCGGATCTCCGCCGGGCAGAAGAACAGGCTGAGCGCATGGAAACCCGCGCGAACTACGCCCTCATCGGGGCCTTCACCATCGCCGTCATCCTGGCGGGCTTCGGCACCGTGCTGTGGCTGGCCGGCGGCTCGTCCCGGCAGGTCAGCCAGACGGTGCGCATCGTCTTCTCCGGCTCGGTCGGGGGGCTCTCCCGCGGATCGAGCGTGAACTTCAACGGCATCAAGGTCGGCGAGGTCACCGACATCCGCCTCGCGCCGCAGGACCCGCGCCGGGTGCTCGCCCAGATCAAGGTCGAGCCGACGACGCCGCTGCGGGCCGACACCCGCGCCCGCCTCGATTCCGCGATGCTCACCGGCGTCTCGGTGATCTCCCTGTCGGGCGGCAACGCCGACGCGCCGGCGCTCGCCCCGTCGGCCAACGGCGAGCCGCCGACGATCTTCGCCGATTCGTCCGACATGCAGGACATGATGGCGCTGGCGCGCCAAGTGGCGCAGCGGGCCGACGACATGATGGCCCGGCTCGACCGGCTCGTCTCCGCCAACGAGGGCGCGATCAACCGCTCGCTCGCCAATGTCGAGACCTTCTCGAAGACGCTCTCCGATGCCGGTCCGAACATCGCGGCGCTGGTCAAGGCGGTGGACGGCGTGAAGCTCGGCCACGTGATCGACAACGCCGACCGCTTCTCCGCGGCGCTCTCCGGCGCAAGCCCCGACATCGAGGCGGGCCTGCACGACGCCCGCTCGCTCGCCGCCAAGCTCAACGCCTCCGCCGACAAGATCGACGCGGTCCTCAACGGCGCCCAGGGCTTCCTGGGCTCCGCCTCCGGTCAGGAGGGCTCCAGCACCTTCGCGGAGATCCGCGCGGCCGCGGTCTCGGTGCGCGATGCCGGCAAGGCGTTCCGCACCATGTCGGAGAACCTCGACAAGCGCACCGCCAGCATCACGACCAATTTCGGCCGGCTGAGCGGCAGCGGACGCCGGGAGGTCGAGGCCCTGTCGGGCGACGGACAGCGCACCCTCAGCACGCTGAACCGCACGGTGCGCAGCCTGGAGCGCGACCCGAGCCAGGTGATCTTCGGCGGCAAGCCATCGTTGCCCGAATACAACGGCGGCCGCTGAAATCATGTCTCCGCGGGCCGATGTGTCCCCGCGCACGACACGCATTCCGGCACCGCGTAGTTTTAACCGCATAGCTTTTACAGCTCTGCCGTCCGCCGGTGGGGCCTCTCAGGTTGTGCGCATGGTCCGCTCGTCCCACATCGCCGCCGCCGCGCTGCTCGCCGCCCTTCTGGGCGGCTGCGGCGGCGGCGCGGCACCCCTCACCTTCGACCTCGCGGCCTTGCCGCCGACGGGACGGCCGGTCACGGCCGGCCGCTCGATCGCGGTCTCGGAGCCGGTGGGACTTCAGCCGTTCGAGGCCGATCGGATCATCGTGCGCGAACCCGGCGGCGCCCTCTCGTTCCTGGGCGGCGGCCAGTGGGCCGACCGGCTGCCGCGGCTGATCCAGACGCGGATCATCCAGAGCCTGGAGAATTCCGGGCGGCTCCGCTCGGTGAGCCGGCCCGGCGACAAGGTCGTGGCCGACTACCAACTGATCAGCGAGATCCGCGCCTTCGACGTCCAGGCCGGGACCGGCGAGGCGGTGGTCGACCTGTCGCTGAAGCTCGTGGCCGACGGCACCGGCAAGGTGACCGCGGCCCGGATCTTCACGGCCCGCGTGCCGGTGGCCAAGATCGACGCCGGCAACGGCGCCCGGGCCCTCGATCAGGCGCTGGTCGCCGTGCTGGCCGACGTGGTCCGCTGGGTGAACACGGGACGGTGAGGCCGCGTCCCCGGCGTCCCTCCCTCGTCGGCGGACACGACGCCGGGACGCCCGGCGCCCCGTCCGCGTGCTGATCCGGAGCAGGGGTCGGATCGGCGGTGTCGCTGCGGCTCGGCGCGCTATCGCGGCGTCTTGCTGAGCAGGATGTTGAGCGGCCGGAAGCCGCGCGCCTGAAAGAAGCGAAGCGCCTCCTCGTTCCGCGTCCACGCGTCGAGCACGAGGCGATCCACGTCGTGGGCCATGGCCTCCACCTCCACCGCGCGCAGGAGCGCCGTCGCCACGCCGGCGCGACGCGCCGACTCGCGGACCGCCAAGTGGTGGACGTAGATCCGTCGGCGCGCCTGCGTGAGCACGGTGGCAGGACGGTCCTGCCGTTCGTACCACAGATACCCGACCGGCTCGGAAGCCATCTCGGCGCTCGTTCTGGCGCGCACGCGCGCCGAACCGGGTGCCGCTCAAGCCGCCGGCCGCCTTCCGAGACGACGTTCCGGAACCGCCGGTCCACCGGTGGCGAAAAGCGTTCTCTTGACGACGGCTGGTGGTAGAATTTCATTCTCTCACACACGTTCGTGGATGAAAGGCGGCGCTGTTGCGTATCGCAACGATCGCGGTCATAGATTTGCCAGGATGGAGACGCTTTTTTCAACTGATGGCGTGCCGGAGAAGGACCGGTTTCGCCATTGGCGTGATGTCTGCGAGGACCGCATCGTCCCGATGGCGCAGAACTGCCTGGATGATGGACCGTTCCAGGCAATCATCCAGGGTGCCAATATTGGCGGTTTGTCCTTTACGAAATTCGAACTGAGCAATCTCAGGGCCTCGACGACGCCGCGAACACTCCGGCACGAAAATCACAAGACCGATCATCTGTTCATGAGCATGGTCTTGTCCGGGACCGTGCGTGCGGACCAGAACGATCGGTCGAGCACGGACAGAGCCGGCGACTTCGCGATCCGGGACACCAATACGCCGTGGACGATCGATCACACCGGATACAGCGAAGTGCTGGCCATCGAGATCCCGCGGGATCGCCTGGAGCGCGTGCTCGGTTCGGCCCGTCAATACGCCGGCCTGACCGTCGGTGGCGACCGGCCGGCCGCGGCCCTGGCCCGGTCGTTCCTGTGCGACCTGGCGCGCATGAGCGATCGTCTGACGCCTCAGGCGGCCGAGCGCCTGGCCGCGGTCGGGATCGATCTCGTCGTGGCCAGCCTCGCCGAACGCCTCGCCCAGGACGTGCCCCGGCCGGTGCACGGAAGCCTCGTGGTCCAGCGCGCCAAGGCCTATGTCGAGGCCAACCTCCACGACATGACCCTGGATCCGCCGCAGCTCGCCGCCGCCGCCGGGGTGTCGCTGCGGCGGCTCCAAGAGCTGTTCCAGGAGCGCGAGCAGCATATCTCCGACTGGATCTGGCACAGCCGGCTGCAGGCAGCGGCCAAGCGCTTGGCCGATCCGGGATTCCTCCACCTGTCGCTCGGCGCCCTGGCGTATGGCTGCGGCTTCGCGAGCCAGCCGCATTTCTCCCGCCGCTTCAAGGAGCGCTACGGCATGAGCCCGCGCGAGTATCGCCACCGGGCGCTGTCTCCGCCGATCGCCTGCTGACGGGACGGCTTCGCTGCGGCCCGCCCCGGCCTGCAGGGGCGCCCATCCGCCCGATCACTCCATCACGGCGGCCTTCATGATCACCACCATGGTGGCCCGGGCCGGCGCCTCGGTGCAGCGGACCAGGTGGGGCCGATCGCAGCGGTAGCGCAGGGTCTCGCCGGCCCGCGCCCGCTGCACGGCGCCGCCGATCTCGACCTCGAATGCCCCCTCGGAGACCGACAACGACTCCACCGAGCCGCGCTGGTGCGGATCGGAATCGAGAACCCCGCCGAGGTCCGCCGTGACCTCGTACCATTGCAGCCACTCGATCGTCTTGAGCCAGCCGATGATCGCCAGCCGCACCTTCCCGTCCTCGGAGACCAGGATCGGCGTGTCCGCCCGCGAGGTCTTCTCGATGAACGGCTCCTCGTCGCCCGCCGCCAGCACGCGCTCGATGGACACGTCCAGCGCCTGCGAGAGCCGCCAGATCGTCGCCAGGGTCGGGTTGGTCTCGTTGCGCTCGATCTGGCTGATGATCGACTTGGCCACGCCCGACTGCTCGGCGAGTTCCGAGAGCGAGAGGTTGTAGGCCTTGCGCAGACGCTGGATCGTCTTGCCGAGCTGCCCGGAGAGCGCCTGCGCCCCGGTCAGGAGGTCACGCCCCCGCCCCCGGTCGGGCCGTTCCGCCTGGTCCTGCATCGTCTCCGGTCCGCCTGCACCGTTCCGTTATCCGAACGATTGTACGCTTCTTCAAACGCAATCGCCGCCCGGTTGCAAGGCGTGCGCGGGTCCGGCGCCGCGAAAGCGCCGGCTCAGGGCCAGACGGCGTGGAAGTGGTGGACCGGTCCGTGTCCCGTCCCGATCCTCAGCCGGTCCGCCGCGCCAAGCGCCGCGGTGAGGTAGCTCTTCGCGCCCGCCACCGCCTCGGGCAGCGACAGGCCCCGCGCGAGACCCGCCGCCACCGCGGCCGAAAGGGTGCAGCCGGTGCCATGCGTGTTGGCCGTCGCGATCCGCGGCGCCGCCAGGGTCCGCAGGGCGCCGTCGCCGGTGACGAGGTGGTCGATGCTCTCGCGCCCCGTGCCGTGGCCGCCCTTGATCAGCACCGCCCGGGCCCCGAGCGCCACGAGCCGCCGGGCCTGCGCCACCGCCGTGGCGGCATCCTCGGCCACGGGCTCGCCGAGCAGCGCCGCCGCCTCGGGCAGGTTGGGGGTGATCAGGTCGGCCCGCGGCAGCAGCCGCGTGCGGAGCGCCGCCACGGCGTCGTCGGCGATCAGCCGGTCGCCGCTGGTGGCGACCATCACGGGGTCGAGGACGACCGGGATCGTCCCGGCGTGGCGCTCCAGACCGTCCGCCACCGCCGCGATCACCGCGTCCCGCGCCAGCATGCCGATCTTCACGGCCGTGACGGCGAGGTCGGTGAACACGCTGTCGATCTGCCGGGCCACGAAATCCGCCGGCACGTCGTGGATGCCCTGGACGCCCAGGGTGTTCTGCGCGGTCAACGCCGTGACCACGCTGGCGCCGTAGACGCCCAGCGCCGAGAAGGTCTTGAGGTCGGCCTGGATGCCGGCGCCACCACCGGAATCCGAGCCCGCGATGGTCACCGCGATGGGCGTGGGACCGCTCATCGCGCCCGCTCCGCGCGGTCGGCCAGGGCGCCGTCGATCCGCGCGCGCAGGTCGCGGGCGCGCTGGCGCACCGGCTCCGCGCCGAACAGCGCGGTGATCACCGCGACGCCGTCCGCCCCGGCGGCGATCAGCCCGGCGGCGTTGTCCAGGCCGATCCCCGCGATGGCGCCGAGCGGCAGGCCGGAACCGCGGGCGAGGCGGGCCCGGAAGGCGATGCTGGCGAAGCCCTCGAGGCCCAGCGGCGGATCCGGGTTGTCCTTGCTGCTGGTGGCGAAGACGCCGCCGATGCAGGCGTAATCCACTGGAAGCCGGTACAGCTCGTCCGCCTGGGCCGGCTTCTTCAGGGTGAGACCGATGATCGCGCCCTCCCCCAGGAGACGGCGCGCGTCGGCCGGGTGGAGGTCGCTCTGGCCGAGATGCACCCCGTCCGCCCCGGCCGCGAGGGCGAGGTCGACGCGGTCGTTGACGAGCACCGGGACCCGGCCGTGCACGGCCTCCCGGATCGCCCGGATCCGCGCCAGGGCGGCGCGGGCATCCGGGATGTCCTTCTCGCGGTACTGGAGCAGGGTGCAGCCCCCCGCCACCGCCTCGGCGCCGAGCTTCGCCAGCCGCGCCCCGTCGGCACCGCAGACGCCGACGTCGAGCAGGCCGTAGAGCCGCAGGTCGACCGCCCGGCTTCCGGTCGCGGGGGGACTCGCGCTGGCTGGCATCGCTGTCGTCGCTCGATCAGGGTCCCGGCCGGCCCGGCGCCGGCCCTCATGGGCCCCCCCTGTTTGGGCAGGCCCCACCGGCTTGGCAAGCACCATGGCAAGCACCCCGACACCGGTCCCGGGAAAGGTCCGGCATAGCGTCACGGCGCAGCACCGTCATACGGCGGCGTTGACGCGCGGCGATGCTGTGCCCCTATAGATGGGGATCCGCCATGCCGGTACCGCATGCGAAGGGAGAGGCGTTCGAGGGGCGATGAAGGTGGCCGCGGTGCAGACGGGAGCGGGCGGGGCGCAGGCCCTGCCGGAGCGCTCCTCCGTGGGCCTCGTCGCGGTGATCGTCGCGGCGACCAAGGGGGAGCCGCGCGCCCTGACGATCCGTGTGCCCGATCAGGCGCCGGGCCGCGGCGACGGCCTGCCGGCCGGTCCCCTGGTGCCCGAGCACGCCACCCTGGAACGCGGCCTGCGCGCCTGGGTGGAGCGGCAGACGCACCAGCGCCTCGGCTACGTGGAGCAGCTCTACACCTTCGGCGACCGCGACCGCTCCGGGACTTCCAGCATGTCGGGGGTGCACTCGCTCTCGGTGGCCTATCTGGCGCTCGTCCGCGAGGAGCGGCCGGCCGGCCTCGCCGAGGCCGCGTGGCAGAACTGGTACCGCTACCTGCCCTACGAGGATTTCCGTCAGGGCCGGCCGCGGCAGCTCGACGCGATCGCGGCGCGGCTCTCCGCCTGGGCATCCGAGCCCGAGGATTGCGCGACGCGGACCCGCCGCCTCGACCGTCTCGGCCTGACCTTCGGCATGAACGGCGGCACCTGGAACGAGGAGCGCGTGCTGGAGCGCTACGAGTTGCTGTTCGAGGCCGGACTGATCCCGGAGGCGCGGGGCAATGCCGGCCCGGCGCTGCCCAACGACCCGACCGGCGTGCCCATGGCGTTCGACCACCGGCGGGTGCTGGCCACCGCGATCGGGCGCCTGCGCGGCAAGATCAAGTACCGCCCGGTGGTGTTCGAGCTGATGCCGCCGGAATTCACCCTGCTCCAGCTCCAGCGCACCGTGGAGGCCCTGTCGGGCACGCAGCTGCACAAGCAGAATTTTCGCCGCCTCGTGGCGCAGCAGGGGTTGGTGGAGGAGACGGAAGCGATCACCAGCGGCACCGCCGGCCGGCCGGCACGCCTCGTGCGCTTCCGCCGGGAGGTCCTGCTGGAGCGCCCGGCGCCGGGGTTGCGGCTGCCGTCGCGGCGGGTGGGGTGACCGGGCCGATGCGCCCGGCGGCTCTGCGGCGTGGCGGCCGGTCGGCCTGACGACGCTCAAGCTTCGAGCGGCCGAGCGAGCGAACCGGACGTTCCCGTCCGGCCGGCGGCGGCGCCATCCTCCCGACGATCCCGGTTCGGAGCCGTGGGGACAGAGCCGGACAGGCTCGCCGCAGACGCCCGTCTTCCGGCGGAAGCCCGGAGACCCGGTTTTCCCATAGGCGGCTTGATATCGAAACACGCTGCCCGCCGGATGCGTTATGGGACCGATATGCCCGCTCCATACGCCCGCAGCCGATACCCCCGCCCCGCCCTCATGACCGAGACGCCCGCCGCCCGGATCGACGCGCCGTTCGCCGAGGCAAAAGCCGTCGCGGCCGGCGATCTCATCCGCACGGCCGTCCGGGGATCGCGCCCGGAGGACGCGAGACGGCGCGCCTTCCCGTCTTCTTCCCCGTCGGCGCGCGGCCGCGGACAGGCCTGAGCCCATGGATCCGCAGACGTCGGCCCTCCTCGGCGGCGGCCTCATGGGGGCACGCATGCGCGCCTACGATTGGGCGACCACGTCGCTCGGTCCGCAGGAGCACTGGCCTCAACCGCTCCTGACCCTCGTGCGGGTCATGCTCAACTCGCGCCAGCCGATGTTCATCGCCTGGGGAGCGGACCGCACCCTGGTGTACAACGACACCTACGCGCAGATCCTCGGCGAGCGGCACCCCGCGGCGCTGGGCCGCCCCTTCTTCGAGACCTGGCCCGAGGTCCGGGACGCGGTGGGCGCGCTGATGGATCGCGTGTTCGCGGGCGATCCCGTGCACATGGAGGACCTGGCGCTCACCCTCCATCGCAACGGCTATCCCGAGGCGACGCATTTCGCCTTCTCCTACACGCCCGTGCCGGGGGACGACGGCACGATCGTCGGCCTGTTCTGCGCCTGCACCGAGACGACCCGCCAGGTGCTCGCGGAGCGGCAGGCCGCCTCCGAACGCCGGCGCCAGCAGGCCCTGCTCCAGCAGATGCCCGGGTTCGTCGCCGTGCTGCGCGACCCCAGCCACATCTTCGAGTACGTCAACGACGCCTACATCACGGTGGCGGGGCGCCGCGACTATATCGGCCGCAACGTCCGCGAGGTGTTTCCGGAGCTGGTCGGCCAGGGATTCTACGAGCTGCTCGACCAGGTCTATGCGACGGGCGAGCCGTTCGTGGCGCGCTCGCAGCCGATCCGGCTCGTCGGCGAGGACAGCACCCGGTATCTCGACTTCATCTACCAGCCCATCCGCGACCAGGCCGGGGCCGTCATCGGCATCTTCGCGGGCGGCTACGAGGTCTCGGATCAGATCCGGTCGCAGGTCGCCCTGGCCGAGAGCGAGGGTCGCTACCGAACCCTGTTCGAGAGCATCGATGTCGGGTTCTGCATCATCGAGGTGACGTTCGACGCGGCCGACCGGGCCGTCGACTACCGCATCCTCGAAGCCAACCCAGCCTTCGAGCGCCAGACCGGCGCCGACGTGGCCGGCCGATGGGTCAGCGACTTCGCCCCCGATCTCGAACGCCATTGGTTCGACACGTACGGCCACGTCGCGCTGACGGGCGAACCCGCCCACATCGAGAACAAAGCCGACGTCTTCGGGCGCTGGTTCGACGTGCGGGCCCTGCGCGTCGGCGATCCGGCCGCCCGCCGGGTCGCGGTGTTCTTCAGCGACATCTCCGAGCGGAAACGCATGGAGGAGGCGCTTCAGGTGCTGAACGCGACCCTGGAGCAGCAGGTCCACGAGCGCACCGCCGAGCGCGACCAGCTCTGGAGATTGTCCGAGGACATGCTGGCCCGGGCCAACTACGAAGGGATGATGTCGGCGGTCAGCCCGTCCTGGACCCGGGTGCTCGGCTGGTCCGAAGCCGAGCTCCTGTCACGGCCCTACGGGACGTTCATGCACCCGGACGACATGGGCCCGACGCTGGCTGCCCTCGCGCAGATGGGGAAGACGACGCAGCCGACGCGGTTCGAGAACCGCATCGCCACGAGCGCCGGGGGATGGAAGCCCATCGAGTGGACGGTCGCGCCCGAGGCCGACGGCGCCAACTTCATCGCGGTCGGTCGCGACCTCACCATCGCCAAGACGCGCGAGGCCGAGCTGGCCTCGGCGCAGGAGGCGTTGCGCCAAGCGCAGAAGATGGAGGCGGTCGGCCAACTCACCGGGGGCGTGGCCCACGACTTCAACAACCTGCTGACCGTCATCAAGTCGTCCACCGATCTCCTGAAGCGGCCAGGCCTGCCGGAGGAGCGCCGCCAGCGCTACGTCGGCGCGATCTCCGACACCGTCGCCCGCGCGGCAAAGCTGACGGGCCAGCTTCTGGCCTTCGCGCGCCGTCAGGCCCTCAAGCCGGAGGTCATCGATGCCGGCCGGAGCGTCACCACGATCAGCGACATGGTCGGCACCCTGAGCGGCTCGCGCATCAGGATCGTCACGGCCATCCCGGACGCGCCGTGCTTCATCAACGCCGATCCCAGCCAGTTCGACACCGCCCTGGTGAACATGGCCGTCAACGCCCGGGACGCCATGGATGGCGAGGGCACCCTGACCATCACGGTGAACCCCGTCTCGACCATTCCGCCGATCCGCACGCACCCGGCCGTATCCGGTGATTTCATCGCGGTGTGCATCGAGGACACCGGTTCCGGCATCGCGCCCGAGCAGATCGAGCACATCTTCGAACCGTTCTTCACCACCAAGGGCGTCGGCCAGGGGACCGGGCTCGGGCTGAGCCAGGTCTTCGGCTTCGCGAAGCAATCCGGCGGGGAGGTCCGGGTGCAGAGCACGGTCGGACAGGGCACGACGTTCGTGCTGTACCTGCCGAGGGTGGAGGCTCCCGGCCACGTGCCGCAGGTGGAGCCCGAACCCGTCGTCGATGGGCACGGCATGTGTGTCCTGGTGGTCGAGGACAATGCCGAAGTCGGGACGTTTGCGACCCAGACCCTGGCCGAGCTCGGCTATGTCACCGTCTGGGCGATCGACGCCGAGGCGGCGCTGGCCGAATTGGCCAAGGACGCCGACCGCTTCGACGTGGTGTTCACGGATGTCGTGATGCCGGGGATGAACGGCATCGATCTGGCTCACCGGATCCGGCGGGACCACCACGACCTGCCCGTGCTGCTCGCCTCCGGCTACAGCCACGTGCTGGCCCGCAACGGCACCCACGGCTTCGAGCTGCTGCACAAGCCGTACTCGGTCGAGCAGCTCTCGCGCCTCCTGCGCAAGGTCGCGACCTGGCAGCGCCGCAAGCGGATCATGGGCGAAGTCGCCTGACCGCCTGGGGCTCCCGGGCCTGCCGGCCCGGGGCGCGCAGGCCGATCCGGCCCGAAGCCATCCCGTTGACGAGGACCCGCCCGGGCGGGTTGCCGGGACCCGCGCCCGACGCGGTCGCGCCGGCGTTTTCGCCCGGGTCCCTACCCGTAGGTGTGGTCCTCCGCGGGGAACCGTCCGGCCCGGACTTCCTCGGCATAGGCCTTCACGGCCTCCTCGATATGGGCGCGCAGGCTCCCGAACTGGCGCACGAATTTCGGCGTGCGCTCGGACAGGCCGAGCATGTCCTCCAGCACCAGGATCTGCCCGTCGCAGACCGCCGAGGCGCCGATGCCGATCGTGGCGGCCGTGACCCGGGGCGAGGTCGCGATGGCGCGGGCCACCGGCTCGACGATGCCCTCCAGCACGATCGCGAAGGCCCCCGCCTCGGAGATCGCCCTTGCGTCCTCCAGGAGGCGGCGCTCGTCGTCGGGCGCCCGGCCCTGGACCTTGAAGCCGCCCATCGTGTTCACCGCCTGCGGGGTGAGCCCGATATGGCCCATCACGGGCACGCCGCGCTGGACCAGGAACGCCACCGTCTCGGCGAAGTGCGCCCCGCCCTCCATCTTGATCGCGCCCGCGCCGGTCTCCTTCAGCACCCGCGACGCGTTGAGGAAGGCCTGCTCCCGGCTCGCCTCGTAGGAGCCGAACGGCATGTCGACCACGACCAGGGCCTTCTCGGTGCCGCGGATCACCGCCTGCGCCTGCAGGATCATCATCTCCAGGGTCACCGGGATGGTGGATTCCATCCCGTGCATCACCATGCCGAGGGAATCGCCCACCAGGATGAAGTCGCAATAGGGATCGACGATGCCGGCCGTGTGGGCGTGGTAGGCGGTGAGGGCGGTGATCTTGCGCCCTTCGGCCTTGCGCTTGCCGATATCCACCGCCCTGAGCCGGCGGGACTGCACGACCTGCGACATGGTTCAGACCTCTTTCGGCTCTTTCCCCTCCCCCTCGCGGGGCGAGGCCCGGGATGGGGGTGGTCCAGGATCGACCGCCCCGGCGGACACGAGGCGCCCTCGGTTCCTCGGCCCCTCCTACACCGCCCGGCGCCGCGGGTCAGCGCCCCGCCTGCGGGTCAGCGCCCCGCCTGCGGCTCGGATCCCGCCGCCCAGGCCGGATCGACGCGCAGGTTCGCGGTCTCGTGCGCCTCCTGCCAGCCCTCGACGCCCGTGGGGAACCAGCGCACGCCGGTATAGCCCTTGCGCACCAAGCGCTTGGCGGCGTTCCAGCTGCCCCAGCACTCCACGTGGCAGAACACCACGACGGGCTTGGCCCTGTCGTCGCCGGTCAGCTCCGCGACCCGCGCGTAGAACAGCGCCTCGCGTGCCGGGGCGAGGGGCTCGGCCCCCGCCTCCGGCATCCAGACCGCGCCGGGAACCGAGGGATGCACCGGCAGCCAGAGTCGGCCCTCGGGGAAGTTCGACGGCTTGCGGTCGGGGGCAGCCACGTCGATCAGGACCGGCTTGTCAGGCCCGGCCATCAGGCCGGCGAGCGTGTCGGCATCGATCACCGCGGCGCCCTGGAGGGTCTGCGGCGTGTAGCCCTTCGGCGGCCCCGCGTAGAGCCCGTCCGGCTCCGGCACGTTGACGGGGGAATCGGCCGGGGCGGCGGCGAGGCAGCAGGTCGCCGCCAAGAGGGCCGCGACCCGGCCGATCATGCGCGTGCGGCGCATCGCTCAGTTCGTCGGGCTCGGCGGGGTGAAGCTGTGCTGCCAGCGGCCGCCGGCATTGTCGCTCGCCGCGACCTGGAGCGGCTTGCCGTCCGGCTTGAACGCGAAGTTGATCACTGGGTTCGAGGCGATCGAGATGTCGCCCGTCATGGTGAACACCGTCCGGTCGCCCGCCGAGACGGTGAGCTTGTCGATGTAGCGGGCCGGCGTGAACTCGCGGGTGACCTGATTCATCTGCATGCCGGAGAAGTTCGGGTGGCGGACCATCAGCGTCGCCTCCACGGGCTTGCCGGGCTGGGCATCGGCGAACTTCATCCGCATGTCGCCCATGCCCTTCATGGCCTCCTCGTCGCTCATGCCCATCGGGGCCGAGCAGCCGCCGGAGGCCTTCACGAACTGCTTGGCCTCGTAGAGCTTGCCGTCCTGGGTCTCCACCACGGCGTGCATGTCGGTGTAGTTGTTGACCCGCACCCGCAGCTTCAGTTCCGCCGGATCGGCGGCCGGTCCGAACTCGAACTTGGCCGCGTAGGGCGCCGGGTTGTCGTCGATGATCAGCGAGACCGCCTTGATCTGCGCGCTATCCGGCATGGTCAGGGTGATCGGCACCAGGGCGGCATCCAGCGCCCGGACCGGCGCGTCGATCTTCACGAGGGTCTCGGTCGGCGCGATCTGTCGGTCGCCGAAGATCGACTTGGCGATCTCCTGCCAGCGCGCCGCCCGTTCCTGGTCGGTGTCGGAGGCGCCCGCGGCCCGCGCCGGGGGGGCGAACGGTCCGGACAGGGCCGTCGTCGCGAGGGCGACGCCGAGGGCGATGACGGTGTTTCCGATCCTGTGGGTCATGGCGTGTCTCCCGATGCGATCCGATATGGCGAGCCGAAAACTTATTCCCACTCCAGTTCCTGGTAGGCCACGGTGACGTTGCGGCCGTTGTAGGTGTCGAACAGCGCCCACTTGTCCCGCTGCGCCTTCGCGACGCTGTCGACCGCCTTCTCGATCGGCACGTCCTTGGCGATCGCCGCACGGGTGCCGTCGCGGAGCGCCGTCAGGTAGCCAGCGAGGTCGGCGAGCGCCGGGGCGAGATCCACCGTCACCGGGCCGTGGCCCGGCACCGCCCGGGCGGCGCCCAGGGCCTTCAGGCGCTCGGCCTCCCGGATCCAGCCCTTCAGGCTGCCGTCGAGGGAGGGGATGCGGTTCACGAACAGAAGGTCGGCGGGGAACAGCAGGCCGGTCCCTGAATCGATCATCGACAGGTCCGAGGTGGTGTGGGCCGGCCCGTGCGCCGTGAAGGTCAGGCGGCGGTCGCCGAGGTCGATCTCGGCCGTGTCGGTCACGGTCATCGTCGGGTAGACCACCGGCCCGGTCCGCTCCTCCCCGAGGAGGTCGACCAGGCGCTTGCGATAGAACTCGCCCCGCGCGGAGAGGGCCTCGGTGAGCTTGGCGTGGCCGATGAAGACCGGCTTGTCCTGCACGAAGGCGCCCGCCCCGAAGACGTGGTCCGGATGGACGTGGGTCAGCACCACGTGGGTGACCGGCTTGGCCGTGCGCTTGGCGATCTCGGCCCGCAGCCACTGGCCGTCCGCGAGGCTGCCGCCGGATTCCGTGACGAGCACGCCGGTCCGGCCGATGACGAAGCCGATATTGGCGATGGCGTCGGCATTCTCCGGCGTGGCGTCGGCGATCAGGCCCTTCCGCACGAAGATGCCCGGCCCGACCTCCTCCATGGCGAACGATTCGGCGGCGCGGCCGAGGGTCGGAAGGCAGCACAGGCAGAGGCCGGCGAACAGGGCGTGCCGCCGCGACGGGGCGCGGCCGGCGGCAGACGTCCTTGGATGGACGGCGAACGCCGTCATGCCGATACCTCCCGATCGTCCCGCTCTTGCTTGCCTACCATTAGGTAGGTAGATTCCGGGCTCGTCAAGGGGCAAGCGGGAGTCGGGCCGGGGCGGGCCGCACGTTCGCGTGAGCCCGACCGGGTCGGCGGGAGAGGCGATCGCCGCGATGAGGGATACCCGTGCCGAGCTGCTGATGCAGGCCGAGACCCTGGTCCGGGGCCGGGGCTATGCCGGCTTCAGCTACGCCGACCTCGCGGAGGCGGTGGGCATCCGCAAGGCCAGCATCCACCACCATTTCCCCACCAAGGCGGATCTCGGCGCCGCCCTGGTGGCGGCCTACGCGGCCCGCTACGCCGCCGCCCTGAAGGCGATCCGCCGCGACGTGGCGGACGGGCCGGGGCGGGTGGAGGCCTACGGCCGTCTGTATCTCGGCGGCGTCGAGCAGGGGCTCGGCTGCCTGTGCGCGGCGCTGGCCATCGAGGGTGAGGCGCTTCCGGAGCGCCTGCGCCGGGACATCGCGGCGTTCTTCGAAGGTCATCTCGCCTGGCTGGAAGCAGTCCTGCGCGACGGCCAAGTCGACGGCACCGTCCGCGCCGGGGCGGATCCGGCCGCCCTCGCCCGCTACGTGATCGCCACCCTGGAGGGTGCGCTGCTGATGGAGCGCCTGTTCGCCAGCCCCGCGGCCTTCCGGGGGACGCTGGCGGTGCTGGTCGACGGGCTCAGGCGGCGGTGAACCGCGCGTAGCCGTCCGCCCGCAGGCGGCAGGCCGGGCAGGTCCCGCAGCCGTAGCCCCAGGGATGGCGCCGCCCGCGCTCGCCGAGGTAGCAGGTGTGGCTCTCCTCGACGATCAGGTCCACCAACGCCCGGCCGCCCAGCGTCTCGGCGAGGCCCCAGGTCTGCGCCTTGTCGAGCCACATCAGCGGCGTGTGAAGCACGAACCGGCGGTCCATGCCGAGGTTCAGCGCCACCTGCAGCGCCTTGATGGTGTCGTCGCGGCAGTCGGGATAGCCGGAATAGTCGGTCTCGCACATGCCGCCGACCACGTGGCGGAGGCCCCGCCGGTAGGCGAGCGCCGCCGCGAAGGTCAGGAACACGAGGTTGCGGCCGGGCACGAAGGTGTTGGGCAGGCCCGAGGCTTCGAACCCGATCTCGGCGTCCCGGGTCAACGCCGTCTCGGAGATCTGTCCCAGGGCGTCGAGCGCGAGGGTGTGGTCGTCGCCGAGGCGCCCCGCCCAGGCCGGGTCGATGCGGCCCATGCCGTCCCGGAGCGTGGCGCGGCGGTCGAGTTCGACCCGGTGGCGCTGGCCGTAATCGAACCCCACGGTCTCGACACGGTCGAACCGGTCGAGGGCCCAGGCGAGGCAGGTGGCCGAATCCTGGCCGCCGGAGAACAGCACCAGCGCCGACCGGTCGCCCGGACTTGCAGCCGTGTGGTCAGACATCCGCGCCATCATAGTCCGCCCAGGACATCGGGGTCTCGGCGACCCGCACCCGGGCGAGGCCGGGCAGGTCCGGCCGCAGGCGATGCCAGATCCAGGCCGCGATGGCCTCGGCGGTGGGATTCTCCAGGCCCTCGATCTCGTTGAGGCAATGGTGGTCGAGCCGGGCGAGCAGCGGGCCGAAGATCGACTCGATGTCGTAGAAGTCGATCACCCAGCCGGTGCGGAGATCGACCGGGCCGGCCACGGTCAGCTCGACCCGGTAGGAATGCCCGTGCATCCGGTGGCAGCGGTGGGTCGCGGGCACGTTCGGCAGGCGGTGGGCCGCCTCGAAGGTGAAGGCTTGGGTGATCTTCATGGGCGGGATTCGCGGGTTGTGACCGATCTCGCGCCCGCCATAGCGCCGACCGGCCATCCCGTGCAAAGGCGGGCCGGCGCGGCGCGGGTGGTCAGCCGCCCGTCCCGTCCGGGGTCAGGCCCGCCCGCGCGCCCTCGTCCGACCAGCGCGCGTACCACGCCTTGAACAGCCGCAACTGCGTCTCCGCGTAGTGGCACTGCCCGGCGCTCAGCGCGTCGGAGGCGTTGAAGTGGAGCGCGTATTCCGGGTTCCCCTCCAGCACCATCAGGTGCTTGTAGTACAGGACGAGGTCGGTGCCCTCGTCGAAGCTCGACAGGATCGCCAGGGCGGCGTCCAGTTCGTCCGCCCGGCGCCGGGCCGCGAGGTCGCCCGTGGCCGCCTTATCGCACAGCGCGACGAGATGCAGGACCTCGCGCGGCAGGACGTTGCCGATGCCCGTGATGGCGCCCCGGGCGCTGCAGTTGACGTAGCCGTGCACCACCTGCGTATCCACCCCGACCATCAGGGTGAGGTCGGGCGACTGGCCGGTGATGTGCTCGGCCGCGTAGGTGAGCGCCTCAGCACCGCCGAACTCCTTGAACCCGACGAGGTGCGGGTAGCGGGCGCGGAGGCGGAAGAACAGGTCCGCCCGGGTCTCGAACCCGTAATGGGGACTGTTGTAGATCACCGACGGCAGGTCGACCGCCGCCTCCAGGATGCCGGCGAAATGGGCCTCCTGCGCGGCCGGCGAGGTGCCGCGCGACAGGACCCGCGGGATGATCATCAGGCCGTGGGCGCCGGCCGCCTTGGCGTGGGCGGCCAGCTCCGCCGCCCGCTTCGGATTCTGCGCGCCGGTCCCGACGATCACCGGGACGCCGGCCGCCAGCAGCCGCTCGACGCCCGCCATGCGCTCCGCGTCGGTCAGGAGCGGCCAGTCGCCCATCGAGCCGCAATAGACGACCGCCGACATCCCGGCCGCGACGAGTTCCCGTCCCTTCCGGGCGAGGGCGTCGAGGTCGGGCGAGCGGTCCGGCCGGCAGGGCGTCATCAGGGCCGGGATCGTGCCGGAGAAGATGTGTCGGTCTGAGGCCATCGGCGGGCTCGCCTGGTCGGAGGAGAATCGTCTCGGCCGGCCGGGGAACCCGCGGGACGGCGCGGCACTGCATGCCAGCGACGCGTCGGAGTGGCAAGGATTTTATACAATCACGGGCGCGAGTCCGGCGCGGCTGCCTCGCCGAGGAAGGTCATCAGCGCGGCGGCGACGTGGCCGATATGGTCGACCAGCAGGGTGCAGGCGGCCGAGGCGTAGCCGTTCCGGCACAGCCGGACGATCTCGCGGTGCTCGCGGTCGGCCCGCTCCAGTTCCGCCGCATCCGTCGAGAGCTGCAGGCGCGTATACCGGTCGCACTCGGCCAGCAGCGAGGTGACGATGCCCAGCGTGCGGGGCCGTTCGGCCCGGCTGTACAGGAGGAGATGCAGCTCCGTGTTGAGCGCGCCCCAGCGCGCCGTCGCCCCGTCCCGCAGGGCCGCGGCGTAATCCTCCAGCAGGGCGTCGGCCCGCTGGAAATCGTCGCCCGTCAGCAGGGGCGCCGACAGGGCGAGGAGGCGCGGTTCGAGGGCGGCCCGGAGTTCGAGGGCCTCGGCCGCATCCGCCGGGGAGAGGGGCGCCACCATGGCCCCGCGATGGGGCAGGATCCGCACCAGGCCCTCGGCCTCGAGCTGGAACAGGGCTTCCCGGACTGGGATCCGGCTGGCGCCGAACTCCGACGCCAGGCCATCCTGGCGGAGCTGCGACCCGGCCGGATAGCGCCCGTCGAGAATGCGCCGCCGGATCTCGGTGCCGATCGCGCCCGCGATGGTGCGGTTCTTCATCGTCTCCCCCCGCGTCGGTTCCGGGCGGCCGGCCGAGCCCTTGACGGCGGCGCTCAGGTGTTGAAATTGTATAAAATCAGCGGGCATCGGCGCCCGATCTCGAGAGGCTGCCCGCGATGACGCTCCACCGTCGCCACCTGCTGGCCGCCGCCGCCGCAGCCGGGATCGGCCGCCCGTACCTGGCCCGGGCCCAGCCCGGCGGCAGCGTGCTGCGCTTCATCCCGTCCACGCCCCTGCCGTCCCTCGATCCGATCGTCGCCACGAGCTACGTCATCCGCAACCACGGCTACCTCGTCTACGACACGTTGTTCGCCACCGACGAGAACTTCCGGATCCAGCCCCAGATGGTCGGCGACTGGCAGACCGCGCCCGACGGTCTGCGGTGGAGCTTCCATCTCCGCGACGGCCTCAGCTTCCACGACGGTTCCCCGGTCGAGGCCAAGGACTGCATCGCCTCCGTGGCGCGCTGGGCCAAGCGCGACGCCTTCGGTCAGACCCTGGCGGGCTTCGTGGAGGCGTACGGCCAGGAGGATGCGCGGACCTTCACCATCAGTCTGAAGAAGCCGTTCCCCCTGCTCCCGGCCGCGCTCGGCAAGCTGTCCTCCAACGTGCCCTTCATCATGCCGGAGCGCATCGCCCGGCAGGATGCCTCGAAACCGATCGCCGACGCCATGGGCTCCGGGCCGTGGCGCTTCGAGGCCCGGGAATGGATCCCGGGCCAGAACGCGATCTACACGCGCCACACCGGCTACCGTCCCCGCGAGGAGGCGCCCTCCTGGGCGGCCGGCGGCAAGGTCGCCAGGGTCGACCGGATCGAGTGGCTCGCCATCACCGAGGCGTCGGCGGCGGTCGGCGCGATGATCCAGGGTGCGGTCGACTGGTACGAGCAGCCGGCGATCGACCTGATCCCCGTCCTCAAGGGCAAGCCCGGGATCGAGATCCGCAACGTGCCCCTGGGGCTGATCCTGCTGATGCGGTTCAACCACACCCAGCCGCCGTTCAACAATCCCGAGATCCGCCGGGCCGTGATGATGGCCATGAGGCAGGACGACTACATGCAGGCCGTGGTTGGCAGCCCCGAATACTACCGCGAGGCGAAGACCTTCTTCACGCCCGGCTCGCCGATGTCGACCGGCGCCGGCGGGGCCGCCGCCATGACGGAGGACCTCCCCAAGGCCAAGGCGCTTCTGGCGAAGTCCGGCTACACCGGCGAGCGCGTGGTGCTGCTGGCCCCGGCCGACCAGCCGATCGCCTACAACCAGTCGCTCGTGACCCAGGACCTGCTCAAGCAGCTCGGGATGAACGTCGATCTGGTCTCCACCGACTGGGGCAGCTTCATCGCCCGCCGCGGCAACCGGGGCCCCGTCGAGGCCGGGGGCTGGTCCCTGTTCCACACCCTCTGGTCGGGCGCCGACGTGCTGAACCCGGCCCTGCACCCGCTGATCCGGGCCAACGGTTCGGCCGCCTGGTTCGGCTGGCCGGACGACCCGACGCTGGAGACGCTGCGCAGCGCGTGGATCGCCACGAGCGACGAGGCCGAGCAGAAGGCGCTGGCCGCGCGCATCGAGGAGCGGGCCTTCGCGGTGGTGCCCTACGCCCCGGCGGGCCTCGTGCAGCAGCCGATGGCCGTCAGCACGAAGCTCAAGGGCATGGTCATGGCGCCCGTGCAGTTCTTCTGGAATATCGAGAAGACCGCCTGACCCAGGGGGGGCGTCGACGCGCTTGCGACGGCTCTCGGGCCTGAACTCCATCAGCTAGACCGTTTCAGGGGCTGCTTCCGACCCCTTGCTGGCGCACGGAACGTCTGCTTACAGGCTGTTGAAACACAGGCCGGCGACCGAGTCGGGTGGAAAATGGATTGGCCGCTCTTGGCTTGCATTCGCGAATACAGGGCATTCGACAGCAGCTCGAAACTACAAGTTTGTGAGCCGCCTCCACGCATCGATGCCGATTGCGCATCAATCGATCCAAGAATGATGTTGGACACGTAAACGGCTCTGCTCCACGAGTCCCGCTGAACAAAGGCTGCCGTTGCTCCGTGAGCACCGAGACGGGCCTCGACATCGGAGGATCGCCGTGGCTCAGGCAAAGCAAGCGCTCAAGCAGACCAAGGTCAGATATGTCATCCTGGCCCTGATCTTCCTCGCAACGACCTTCAACTACGTCGATCGCGCTACCCTGTCGGTCGCCGCCTCATCGATGCGAACCGAATTCGGCTTCGACGCGATCACAATGGGCCTCGCCTTCTCGGCCTTCGGCTGGGCCTACACGGCGATGCAGATCCCAGGCGGCTGGGTGCTCGACAAGTACGGCGCTCGCCTCGTCTACGGCATCGGGCTGATCCTGTGGTCAGCCCTCACGATGATGCAGGGCCTCGTCCACGTCGTCTCCTTCACCTTCCTGGCGCTGTTCGCCCTGCGCTTTCTCATGGGCATCGCGGAGGCGCCGGCCTTCCCGGCCAACAGCCGCCTCACGGTGATGTGGTTCCCCACGAAGGAACGCGCCTTCGCGACCTCGATCTTCCAGTCCGCCCAGTACTTTGCGCTGGCCGTGTTCACCCCGGTCATGACGTGGATCCTGCACGCCCATAGCTGGCAGGCGATCTTCTATTGGGCTGGCGGCGTCGGCATCATCCTCGGCGTCGTGTGGCTGCTCTACGTCCACGAGCCGCGCCACCATCGAGGCGTGAACCAGGGTGAACTCGACTACATTGAAGCCGGTGGCGGCCTGCCAAACATGGGCGACAAGCGCGATCAGATCCGCTGGTCCGAGGTCAAGGCCCTCGTCAGCAACCGCATGATGATCGGCATCTATATCGGTCAGTTCTGCCTGACCACGATCACGTGGTTCTTTCTGACGTGGTTCCCGACCTACCTGCTCGAAGCGCGGGGCATGTCGATCCTCAAGGTCGGCCTCGTGGCGGCGATCCCGGCAATCTGTGGCTTCCTCGGCGGCCTCGCGGGCGGCCTATGGTCGGACTGGATGCTCCGACGCGGCTTCAGCCTCACGACGGCGCGCAAGACGCCGATCATCGTCGGCCTATTGTTCTCCAGCACGATCGTGCTCGCCAACTACGTGCCGTCCGACGTATTCGTGATCGTGGTGATGAGTGTCGCCTTCTTTGCCAAAGGCATCGGCAATCTCGGCTGGTGTATCGACGGCGATGTCTCGCCAAAGCAGATCATGGGCGTCAGCGGCGGCATCTTCAATCTGTGCGGCAACCTCGCCAGCATCGTCACGCCGCTCGCCATCGGCATCATCGTCAAGGAGATGGGCTCCTTTGACCTCGCCCTCGTCTACATCGGCGTGGTCGCGCTGATCGGCGCTCTTTCCTACCTCGTCATCGTCGGACCGCTGAACCGTCTGGAAATCCGCAGCGACGAGCACGCCCCGGATGCCGAACCCGTCCTGCCGCGCGACGTCGGCACCGCCCGGGCCTGAGCGCCCCAACCCCAAACTCTGGAGGACTTCATGGCTCAGGACACTGTCACCGGCATCCGCCTGCGCTCGGTCTACCTGCCGCTCAAGACCCCGATCAGCGACGCCAAGGTGCTGACCGGCCGGCAAAAACCGATGACCGAGATTGCTATCCTGTTTTGCGAGGTCGAGACCTCGGACGGTCACCGCGGCCTCGGTATCAACTACTCGAAGCGAGCCGGTGGGCCGGGGCAGTTCGCCCATGCCTGCGAAATAGCCCCCTCGCTCCTCGGGGAAGACCCGAGCGACATCGCCAAGGCTTGGGACAAGCTTGCCTGGGCCGGGGCCTCGGTGGGCCGCAGCGGTCTCGCCGTGCAGGCGATCGGCGCCTTCGACGTGGCCCTCTGGGACCTGAAGGCAAAGCGCGCCGGCCTCTCGCTCGCCAAGCTCCTCGGGGCGCAACGCGACAGCGTGCGCTGCTACAACACCTCCGGCGGGTTCCTGCACACCCCGCTGGAGGAGCTTCTGGTCAACACCGACCGCTCCCGTGAGAAGGGCATCGGCGGCATCAAGCTGAAGGTCGGGCAACCGGATTGGGCCCTCGACATCGAGCGCGTCTCCCGCGTTCGGGAACATCTTGGCGAGGCGTTCCCGCTGATGGTCGATGCCAACCAGCAATGGGATCGTCCGACCGCGATGCGGATGGGCCGGATCTTCGAGCAGTTCAACCTGATCTGGATCGAGGAGCCGCTCGATTGCTACGACGCCGCCGGCCACGCGTCTCTGGCCGCCGCCCTCGACACGCCGATCGCCACCGGCGAGATGCTGACGAGCGTGTCCGAACATTGGGACTTCATCCGCCAGAACGGCGCCGACTTCCTGATGCCGGACGCGCCCCGGGTCGGTGGCATCACGCCCTACCTGAAGGTGGCGACGCTGGCCGAGTTCGCCGGCATGACCATCGCCCCACACTTCTCGATGGAGCTGCACATCCACCTCGCGGCTGCCATGCAGCGGGAGCCGTGGGTGGAGCATTTCGAGTGGCTGGAGCCGCTATTCAACGAACGCCTTGAGCTGAAAGACGGGCGGATGCTGGTGCCGACGCGCCCCGGCCTCGGCATCAGCCTCAGCGAGCAGGCGTTGACCTGGACCCGGGAGCTCGCAGCGTTCGGAAGTCTCAGCTGATCGCTTCTTCGGGGTCCCCCTCAGTACCGCATGCCGGATCGGTACACCCTCCGTCGTCCGCTTTCGGGCAATAAGCAAATTGTCTCGGACGACCGAATTGAGTCGGATGCGGAACGTCCGCTTCGAGGCTAGTGGCTGACTTCCGCTACCCACCCGCTCCGGACATCGCCTCGGCCAAGCTGATTGAATTCAGGCCCTAGCCCGTCTCCGAAACCCCCGCCTGCGCGAAGGTCGCCATGCCGGTGTGGCAGGCGAGCGCGCCCTTCAGCAGGCCCATCGCCAGGGCGGCGCCCGAGGCCTCGCCGAGCCGCATCCCGAGCGCCAGCAGCGGCACGAGGCCGAGCCGCTCCAGCACCTCCGCGTGGACGCCCTCCGCCGAGACGTGGCCGGCGAGGCAATGGTCGAGGGCGCGCGGGTCGGCGGCGTGCAGCACGGCCGCCGCCGCGGTCGCCACGTAGCCGTCGATCACCACCGGGATCCGCTGAAGCCGGGCCGCCAGGATCGCCCCCGCCATGGCGGCGATCTCCCGGCCGCCGAGCCGCGCCAGCACCTGGAGCGGATCGTCGAGATGGCCCGCATGGTGGGCGAGCGCCGCCGCCACGGCCGAGACCTTGTGCGACAGGCCGTCCCGGTCCACGCCGGTGCCGCGCCCGACCCAGTGGGCGGGATCGCCGCCGTACAGGGCGGCGTAGAGGGCGGCCGCCACGGTGGTGTTGCCGATGCCCATCTCGCCGATGCCCAGGCAATCGGTGCCGGCGGCCACCGCCTCCATGCCGAACGCCATGGTGGCGACCGTGGCGCGGGCGTCGAGGGCGGGACCCTCGGTGATGTCGCCGGTGGGCATGTCGAGGGCGAGGTCGAACACCTTGAAGCCGAGCCCGTAGGCCGCGCAGATCTGGTTGATCGCCGCCCCGCCGGCCGCGAAATTGTCGAGCATCTGCCGGTTGACCGCGTCCGGGAAGGCCGAGACGCCCCGGCGCGTCACCCCGTGGCTGCCGGCGAAGACGCAGACCAGCGGCCGGTCGAGGCTCGGCGGCGCCTTGCCCTGCCAGGCGGCAAGCCAGGACACGAGGCTCTCCAGGCGACCGAGCGCGCCCGCGGGCTTGGTCAGCGTGGCGTCCCGGGCCGCGACGGCCGCCTGCGCCTCCGCGTCGGGGCCGGGCATCGCCCGCAGCAGATTGCGGATATCGTCGAACGGATTGGGTTCAGCCGTAATCGTTGCGGTCATGGCAGCGATGATTTCCTGTGGGCACCCGCGGACGGGCGGACGAAGCCGGGTCAAGACATCTATACTTGCCGCCCGCCCGACCGTTCGGGATCGGCGCCCGGACGGGCGCGGGTGCGGGCGGATGCGAGAGACCGCAATGGACAGGCAGACCGGCGGCGAGGCCGACTGGCCCGGGCGCGGCGCCCTCTACGACCTCGCCGGGTGCCTGCGCTTCTACTCCCGCCTGCCCGTGCCGCAAATGCCCGGCGAGCCGGACCCGCACCGGTCCCCCGACTTCACCCGCCTGCCGCGGATGCTGCCGCTGGCGGGCGTGATCCTGGCCCTGCCGGCCGGCCTGGCGCTGGCGGCCGCCTGGAGCATCGGGCTCGGGCCGTTCCTGGCCGCCACGCTCGCGGTCGCGGTCCTGGTGGTGGCCACGGGCGCCCTCCACGAGGACGGGCTTGCCGACGTCGCCGACGGGTTCGGCGGCGGCGTCGACCGGGAGCGCCGCCTCGAGATCATGCGCGACAGCCGGATCGGCGCCTACGGGGCGGCGGCCCTGGTGCTCGCGCTGGCCCTGCGCATCGGCGCGCTGGCGACGCTCCTCGACCGGACCGGCTACGCCGCCGTCACCGCACTGGTCCTGACCGCCGCCCTGTCGCGGGTCGCCGCCCTCGCCCCGATGGTGCTGCTGGCGCCGGCCCGGCCGGGCGGCCTCTCGGCCGCGGTGGGCCGTCCGGACCGGGGGAGCCTGGCCACCGCCCTCGGCCTCGGCGCCGCGCTGGGGCTCGCCGCCGTGCCGTTCGGCCTGTCGCCGGGGGGCGTCGCGCTGGCGTTCGTCGCCGCGGGCCTCGGGGCGCTGGGCCTGACCCGGATCGCCCGCGACAGGATCGGCGGCCAGACCGGCGACGTGATCGGCGCCTGCCAGCAGGTCGCGGAGATCGCCGCCCTGCTGGCCCTGGTGGCGGCGGCGGGTTGAGGACGCATCGGATGTCATGACCCGGCCACGATCCCCCGGCCAAGGTTTTTGATGTCGCCCGCTCCAAAACCCGCCTCGCCCTGCACCAAAGTGTGCGTGCTCGACGCCGCGACCGGCCTGTGCTGCGGCTGCGGGCGGACCCGCGACGAGATCGCCGCCTGGGGGGCGCTGTCGGACGCGCAGCGCCGCACCATCATGTCCGGTCTCGAAGCGCGGATGCGCGCGGCCCATATGACACCGCTCGAAGCCCCGTTGCCGACATGATCTATCTCGGCCTCGCCGCCCTCGCCCTCGTCCTTGCCGCCCTGATGCTCGGCGACGGCGGCGACAGCATCGGCGGCGTGATCGAGCCCGACCAGCTCGCCAGCCTCGCCTGGACCGGCACGATCCTGCTCCTGGTGGTGGCCGGGTTCTGGCGGCAGTTCAGGGCCCGGCTCGGTGCCAATCTGCGCGCGCTCCTGGCCTGGGCGCTGATCGGCCTCGCCCTGGTGATCGGCTACAGCTACCGCGACCGGATCCAGGGTGTCAGCACCCAGGTGCTCGGCGACCTCCGGCCCGGGACCGCCGCCTCCACGGCCGACGGCGCCGTCACGATCACCCGGCGGGCCGACGGCGACTTCCGGGTCGAGGCCGAGGTCAACGGCCGGGTGCAGCCCTTCCTGTTCGACACCGGGGCGAGCAGCGTCGTGCTGACCGCCGAGAATGCCGCGTCCCTCGGCCTCGCGCCGGCGGCCTCGGAGTTCACGGCGCGCGTCTCGACCGCCAACGGCATCACCTACGCGGCGCCGATCCAGCTCGACACCCTCAGCGTCGGCACGATCACCGAGCGGCGGGTGAACGCCATGGTGGCCAAGCCCGGTGCGCTCTCCGCCAACCTCCTCGGCCAGAGTTTCCTGACGCGCCTCTCGGGCTACGAGGTCCGCGGCGACCGCCTGATCCTGCGGCGCCCGTGACCGTCCCGGGCCTCAGGCGGCCCGAGCCTCCGGGGCTTCGCGGGAGACCAGGGCAACGGCCTCCCGCAGGGTCGCGAGGCCGGCCTCGGGCCGCACGCCGTGGGTCGAGAGGTGGCGGCGATAGGCCCGCGCCCCGGGCCGGCCGTTGAACAGGCCGAGCATGTGCCGGGTCGCCCCGTGCAGGCGCTCGCCCTCGGCCAGGATCTGCGCCAGGTAGGGCTCGAAGGCCTCCACGGCCGCGAAGGCGTCGGCCGCCGGCGCCGCCACGCCGAACAGCGCGGGATCGACGTCCAGCAGCAGGGCCGGCTCGGCGTAGGCGGCGCGGCCGACCATGACGCCGTCGACCTCGGCGAGCCGCGCCCGCACGGTGTCGAGATCGCGCAGGCCGCCGTTGACCGAGACCGGCAATCCGGGATGCCGGCGCTTCAGCCGCGCCGCCCGGCCGTAATCCAGGGGCGGCACGTCGCGGTTCTCCTTGGGCGAGAGGCCCTGCAGCCAGGCCTTGCGGGCGTGGACGATCACGCCGTCGACGCCCGCCGCCGCCACCGCGTCGGCGAGGGCGTCCAGCGCGGCCTCGGGGTCCTGATCGTCGACCCCGATCCGGCACTTCACCGTCACCGGCACGCGGACCGCCGCCTTCATGGCCGCCACGCAATCGCCCACGAGGACGGGCTCGCGCATCAGGCAGGCGCCGAAGCGCCCCTCCTGCACCCGGTCCGACGGGCAGCCGACATTGAGGTTGACCTCGTCGTAGCCGAACGCAACGGCGATCCGCGCGGCCTGCGCGAGCTCCGCCGGGTCCGACCCGCCGAGTTGGACCGCCGCCGGGTGCTCGGCCGCCGAGAAGCCGAGCAGGCGCTCGCGCGGCCCGTGCAGCACCGCGCCGGTGGTCACCATCTCGGTGTAGAGCCGCGCGCGGCGCGACAGGGTGCGGTGGAAGGCCCGGCAATGGCGGTCCGTCCAGTCCATCATCGGGGCGACGGAAAAGCGCCATCCTTCGAGATTTCTGGGTTCTTCCGGTCCGTCAATCACTTGCCGTCGCTCTCGTGCTGTACCTCGCCGGGCCTCGGCGTGCCTCATCGGGCCTTGGATTGCTCGTTGTACAGCTTTGCTGTACCGGCTCGACCCCGTGCTGTACCCCCGCGGGGCGCGCGATGGGGACCATCGTCGAGCGCGCGGGGAAGAACGGGACGACGGGGTATCACGCCCAGATCGTCGTCAAAAGAGACGGCAAGGTCCACCGGGAGACCTGGACCTTCGACCGGCGCGCGGCGGCCGCGGCCTGGATCAGGAAGCGTGAGACGGAACTCGACGCGCCCGGTGCCCATGACCAGGCGAAGGTCGAGGATCCGACGCTCGGTGCGGCGATCGACCGCTACGTCGCCGAATCACGCAAGAGCATCGGCCGGACCAAGGCCCAGGTGCTGCAGGCCATCAAGGGCTATCCGCTGGCCGCCCTGCCCTGCTCCGCGGTGACGGGCGCCGAGATCACCGCCTTCATCACCGCGCTGGGCAAGGGCGCGATCCGTCGACGGTCGGGAATTACCTGTCGCACCTGTCGGCCGTCATGACGAGCGCCCGTCGTGGCTGGGGCTGGCCGCTCGATCCGGAGGCACTGAAGGATGCCGCGTTCGTCGCGCGGCGCATGGGCCTGGTCGGCAAGTCGAAGCGCCGCAAGCGGCTGCCGACGCTCGACGAGCTCGACCGGCTGATGACGCATTTCGGCGCGGTGCGGAGCCGCCGGCCGTCGTCCCTGCCGATGCAGCGGATCGTCGCCTTCGCGCTGTACTCGACGCGCCGCCAGGAGGAGATCGTCCGCATCACCTGGGCCGACCTCGACTGGCCCCACAGCCGCGTCCTGGTGCGCGACATGAAGAACCGGGGCGACAAGATCGGCAACGACGTGTGGTGCGAGCTGCCGCCGGAGGCGCTGGCGATCATCGCGGCTGTGCCGCGCCGCGAGGCGCGCATCTTCCCCTACACCACAGATGCGATCTCGGCGGCCTTCACCCGGGCCTGCGCGTTCCTCCGGATCGCGGATCTCCACTTCCACGATCTCCGGCATTGCGGCGTGACCCGCCTGTTCGAGATGGGCCGGACCGTGCCGCTCGCCGCCTCTGTGAGCGGGCACCGCTCCTGGCAGAGCCTGCAGCGCTACACCCCCATCCGGCAGACCGGCGATCGATTGGTCAATTGGACGTGGCTCACCGTGGCGACGAAGCCGTAGTGCGGCTGCTTGCGACCCACGCCGGTCATAAAGACAGCCGCAAGTGCTTCTCGAAAGCTGTCATTCGTTAGCCCATCTCGTCCGAGCAGGTGCACTGGCAGGGCGAAAGCCGCGCACCGAATCACACCGCCGTTCGCGCCGAAACCCCAGACGATTCAGACTGGTCGGTTCCCGCTTTAGGGCCGCCCGCGTCTCGTCATAAAGTGGCGCCGGGTTCAGGAAGCGGCGCTACGTCGTCGGAATTATTCCTCGTTGATGCCGACCTGCGCACGAAGATCGCCCAAAGCGCGAAAAGAGCCATACCGCCGCCGAGGAGCGGAAGGCCATAAACGAGCGCAGGCGTCCCAAAGCGCGGCAGCAGTTCGATCCCGTCCGTACAAGGGGATTGTCCGGCTCCTTCCCGGCGCAGCCTCATCTGATTCCCGGAGGCCGATTGCGGTGGCGCCAGCAGCGTCGTCTCAGAGCCCTTGTAAAAATGCGCGGTGTTCAGTTCGCAGATGTCGCCCGTCTCGGCGACCTCGATAGACCTGCCGATGCCCATCGCGGGTAAAGCGAGGAAAAGCAATAGCACGATCGCCTGGTAAAGGCTGCCGTCCCAAGTCCCGGTCCGAAGGCCCTCCAGCCAAACGACCGGCACCCGCTCGTGCCACCGATCTCCATGCCTCAACGCGTGCAACACGAGCGCGAACGATGCGACGAAGAGTAACCCAGCTCCAACGACCGCGGCGAAGAACCCGATTGCGGGCCGGTTAGCCGCAGCGTCACTAGCCGCGTCCCCGACCAGCTTACCGAGGAACGAAGACCCACCTTGGATCGACACGACACTTGCGAGTACAAACAGAATTCCGGTGATTGACGCCCATTGCCAGATGCGAGTGAGATGCTCTTTGCTCATTCAACCCTGAAGGTCCCGAAATATTCTATATCGATAGATTCTGTATGCCAATTATCGCTTACAGGCCTGATTCAGGCCTTTCTGGAGGGCTTCACCGGCTTTTCCGTTGGCGCCGAATGCTTTAAGTAAGCCCTTCGTAATTTCTCCGGAAGCCTGGACGCGCACGTCCTTACTTTGACAATCTGCACCGCTCACGTCGGCATCGACTGAAACGTTCTCAGAGACGCTGGCTGGGATTAACGCCCGATCACTTGTATGACAATTAAGACTCGCATTGACGCGGACGTGCGATGCTGGGCCAGAGGATTCGTAGCAGACACTGACCAGCTTATGCCCCTTCTTGTCGAGTCCCGCCTTGCCTAAGATTGAACAGTCTAAATCCTCAATGGCAGGCTTCAAATTGGCAGTAAGAATACTACCGACCAATGCGTCGCAGGCTTCGCAAGTTGCAGGCATCGTTAAAATGACGGAAGCTGCAAATAACGAATGCTTAAAAACGTTCATATTTATACTTCCTTTCGCACCTTATTTAGATGTACGAACAATATGGCTATCAACGTACAGTTTACACGTCTATTAATCGACATCAAGCCCTGATTTATATGCCCTGGCCCGCGCGCTGTGCCTCTCGGTCGAGGCGGCCTGCCTGGGCGAGGCGTTTTTTTTGCCGGGGCTGTTAACGTCTTTTACCGACCGCGCAGCCGCCACTTCCGCACCCGAGATGCGAGGGATCTTATATGTTCGAGGGAGCGTCGCCGCTCCGAGTATCTGAAACATATCTGCGTCTATGATGACATCTCATGGCATTCGTCGACAACGCTACCGCTGATCCATTTCGACCCGGTCACTATCTTAACCAAAGCTGCGCGGAGCACTCTTTGAGAGTTTAGCGGGTTGGACGAGGTCCGCTTCTAAGCGTCGGCCGCCCAAAAGCGGACCGTCGCAAATCCACCCGAACCGGGCTTAACCACTACTCAGCGCTCAATCACGCGTGCGCCACCGGCAGCTCCCCAACCTGCGTCGTGTAGCGCGGCGTGCGCATCTCGAACTTCGTGCTCCAGTCCCGCCGGCTCACCAGCCCCGCCCGCGCCGGCACCACCGCCCCACGGCCCCAGCGCGCGTTGCACGCGTCCATCGCCGCCATCAGCGGGCCAGACCGCTCGCGATCCAGCGCGCCGATCAGCGCCCGCGGGCTGTGCGACAGCGGCACGAGGTCGTTCGTGACGATCCCGGCCTTCGAGTACCGCCAGGGCCGATCTCCCGGCGCGCGCCAGGTCTTCGCCACCCCGTGCCGGGCCGCCTTGATCAGCGCCAGCGTGTCCGACGTGTGCTCCGGCAGGCTCACCGTGGTGGACACGGACCGCATCGGCGCGCCCCGGTCGTGCTCGCTCGTGTGGTAGAACACCGTCACATGGTCAGTGCCCAGCCCCTCCCGCCGCAGCTTCTCGCCGAGCCGCGTCGCGTGGGTGGCCACCGCCTCCTCCAGGGTCGCGCGGTCCTCGATCCGGGCGGAGAACGAGCGGGTCACCGCGCAGCCCTTCCGTCGGGCCGGCACCAGCTCCAGCGGCAGGCAGGCCAGGCCGCGCAGCTCGTGGACGATCCGCTCGCCCACCACGGTCAGCCCCTTGCGCACGGGCCGCGGGTCGAGGTCGCGCAGGTCCGCCACGCTCTCGACGCCCATCGCCTGGAGCTTGGCGAGCGAGGCCCGGCCGATGCCCCAGACCTCGGCGACGTCGATCCGGCACAGCCAGTGCGCGTAGGCGGCCGGATCGGTCAGGTCGCACACCCCCTGCAGCGTCGGAACGCACTTGGCGATGTGGTTGGCGAGCTTGGCCAGCGTCTTGGTCGGGCCGATGCCCACGCAGGTCGGGATCCCCGTCCAGGCCCGCACCGTGGCGCGCAGGTCCCGGGCGAGCTCGACCCGGAGCGCCGGCGCCACGTCCGAGAGGTTCAAAAAGCTCTCGTCGATCGAGTAGATCTCCACCTGCGGGCTGAACTGCCGGTAGACCGCGTTGGTGCGCCCCGACATGTCGCCGTAGAGGGTGTAGTTCGACGAGAACACCCGCACGCCCCGGGCCCGGCACAGGTCGCGGATCTTGAAGTAGGGGTCGCCCATCCGGATGCCGAGCGCCTTGGCCTCGGCGGTCCGGGCGATGGCGCAGCCGTCGTTGTTCGACAGCACGATCACCGGCACGGCGGCGAGCCTGGGGTCGAACACGCGCTCGCACGAACAGTAGAAGCTGTTGCCGTCGATCAGCGCCACGGCGCGGCCGCCGCCGATGCGGTCGCGCCGGCGGGCCTCCGGCGCGCTCACGACAGCTGTCCGCGGGCGACGTGCCAGCGGATCGAGAAGCGCACCACACCCCAGATCACGCCCTCGCCGAGGTCGTCGACCGCGAAGGCCGGCAGGTCCGGGTTGCAGAAGGCGAGCCGGGCGACGTTGCCGTCGATCACCAGGCGCTTGCAGCTCATCTGGCCGTCGACCGCCGCGACGACGATGCTGCCGTGGCCGGCCGTGAGGCTGCGGTCGACGCAGGCGAGGTCGCGGTCGTAGATGCCGGCCCCCTCCATGGACGCGCCGGCGATGCGCCACAGGAAGGTGGCGGGCGGGTTCGGCACCAGCCAGCGGGGCAGCTCCAGCGCGCCCTCGAGGAAGTCGTCGGCGGGCGACGGGAAGCCGGCGCACAGCGCCTGCCCGATCAGCGGGACGCGGACCGCATCCGGGCTGCGGACCAACAGCTCGTCGATGCGGTTGAGGTGCACCCGTCACTCCGTCGTGCTAGAACGGATGCAGAACAAATCCTATGCGGCGCCTCGGTTCAATCCGCGGTCGGGATGTTTCTCCCCGGGCGGTGGACGAATGTGAATAGGGCGGGAAAAGACCAATCCCTATCAGGTTTTAGTAAGCATGATCGGTTGAGAAGAAATCATTCGGAAGCCGCGTGTCGCGGCGGGCGGGGGAAACGCAGATGGCCATGAAGACGGCGTTCGTGGTGCAGCCGTTCGAGATCCATCGGAAGCGGCTTCGGCCGGCTCGGCAGGAACCCGCACAGACCGAGAGCGGCGCGCTAAAGAAGGCCGAGAACCTGGCCAAGCGCATGCCCGGCGCGGCGGCGCTGAAGGTGGTGGCCGACGACGTGACCGGCGAACTGGAGGGCGTGACGATCCTGGGCCAATGGGGCGAGATCCCCGACGACTTCGCCGAGAGCCTGCAGGGCGGCTAGGACCCCGCGCGAAATCGGTTTGGGTGTGGCGGCGCGTCAGATCAGGCCGCCGCCCGGCCCACCCGTGAGCGATCGGCCGGCCCGGGAGACGAGCTTCGCGAAGGCCAGCGTGGTTGCCCGGAGTTCAGGCTAGCGCGCCGAGAGTGGCTGGGGATGATCCGGTGAACTGGCTTCTACCCTTTCCCTGTTTTGCTCGAGGGCTCTCACCAGACGCCGGCCGAGCCGAACGCAGGGCCGCTCTATCCAGCGGTGTACTGGAGCGGCAAAGGCAATCGTTATGATCATCGCGGCTGCAATCATGAGGTGGCCGTGGCCTTCTATCCCCAACGATGGCGCGACCGCGATCACTGCTTCCTGGGCAATGGGACCGAAGAGGTAGAGCCCGTAGCTGATCGCTCCCAGCCAGGCGAATGTGGGTCCTTCGATCCGGAACCGCGTGGTCAGCAAGACGAAGAGGATCAGAGCTGCCCAATACGTCGAGATGTAGAGATACCAATTCTGACCGAAGCCGACGTCGCGTCCATAGGCGAGAACCGAGATGAGCGGCACCGCGAGCGCGATGAGAACCAGAAGGGTAAGGGCGGCTCGTTTCGCATCGGCCCGTTGCTCAACCCGCCAACGGCGCCAGACAGCACCCCAGAACATGATTGCAAGGGATAGGGGAAGAGCGACCGGCAGAGCTTTGGCAAGCTGGTAACGCACAACTGCCATGGCGAGGGCAGCCAGGAGCATCGTCGCTGCCGAAATCGCAATGCCGGAAGTCCGCTGAAGAAGGCCAGCTAAGAACAGGATCACACATAGGGCGTAGAAGATCAGCTCAATCTGCAAAGTCCAGTACAGAAGAATGATGTTTTCTATACCTAAGAATTGCTGGAGCATCGTCAGATTCGTTAAGATCGTTGCCGTCGATATGATGCGTCCAGGCAATAGGTAGAAGGCAATGACCCCCAAGAGAACCGAGAGCCAGTACGCCGGATAGAGGCGAAAGAACCGGGTGATTGCAAATTGTCTTATCGGTACGCTGCTGCGCGCATCGAGCGAATACGGAACGACAAATCCGGAAACGGCGAAGAACATGATGACCGCAACCTTTCCCAGATCTACGTACTGGGTAAGTGCTACGAATATCCTTTGCTCGACCCCGCTGCCAATCTGGCCGGTCCTCATCAGATACTGGGCAAAGTGGTAATAGATCACCCCAAGCGCGGCAAGGCCGCGGATGGTATCGATATAGCCGAGCCGCGCGCCTCGCATCGCCTTATCCGTACATTGGCAGGATCACGATGCGAGCCTTGCTCGAGATCGGCCCTAGGCTAAAACGCCTTGTCTTGCCTGATCTTTGCACATGGTCTCGGCTCGCGGGCAAAATCCTATCTGAAAGGTTAAGGCGCTCGATCTCGTCGCGCCATCAGGCGACGGCGGGCAGGAGGTCGGCGCATGCGGGGCTGATAGACAGGCCGGCCGCGGTCGAACCGGACCCATAACGAGCCGTTGGCTCGGCCCCGCCCCGATCTGCTCACGGGGCGGGGGAGCGTCCGATCTCACCAGCGTGAGCCGAGCCGATACGCAACGCGGCTCGGGATGCAGGATGCGGGAGCGCGGTTAGCGGGCGGTGCCGCCGCCGGGCGGCGGGCGTCCCGGGTCGGGACCGCGCACGAAAAGCCCGCCGCGGCGCTGGGCCGGGCGGGCTTCCCCGGATCCAGGCCCCAGGGGGAGAGCCCGGATCCGCCGAGATCGTAGATCGGTGGCGGGCGAAGAACAGCCCCGCGCGGCGGCGGCCGGCGGGGCTGAACCGGCCGGCCTTGCAATGCTGCAAAGACGCGCGGGCGGAGCGGCGGTCCCGGTCAGCCGTGCGGAAGCCTTCGATGCGGCGCATGCCGCGCGGCGACCTCCGCCCGGCGGCGAGCCGACCGAACGCGCGCCATCTCGGCAAGGCCGATCGGGTGCGGCGGCGCCTCCCGGGTGAACGGCATGTGGCTGCGGACATCGCCGTAGTAGTCCGCTCCGCCCATCCCGAAGCCGCCCGCCGAGACGGGGCCGCCCGGCGACGGATCGCCGGCGAGGGCGCTTGTCGCGGTCAGGGCGAGAAGGACGGCGGTGCAGATCGAGCGCATGACCGAGCGAGGCATCGGCGGGCCGTTTTTTTCAAGGGCGTTCGCGTCACGATGCCGTAAGTGGCCGGAATCGACCATGCGCCCGGGCCGGAGCCGGCGCAGGCTCCAGAACCATAGGGAACGCGCGGTCCCGCTCAGTGCGGCGCCAGCCCCACCTTCGCCAGCACGATTCCCCCGAAGGCCGGCAGCGCCGCCGAGGCCAGCCCCGAGCCGATCCGGTACAGCAGCCGCACTTGCCCGTTCACCTCCGCCAGACCCTTCGCCGCCTCGTTCCGCGCGCCCTCTACCGCCTTGTCGATCCGTCGCTCGATCTCGTCGCGCGCCACGAACAGCTCGATGTCGCGCCGGTAGGCCACCCCCTCCAGCTTCTCGTCCATCCGGTCGAGCTTGCCGCCGAGGGCGTCCATCTGGCGGCCGGTGGCCTCGACCCGCTCGATCAGGCGCCCGATCCATTCGGGCAGGTGGTCGGCCATGGCCCCGCTCCTCCGCGCGCCGTCCCCCGGCCAGCCCCGGGGCGACCTCCCGTCCGTCACGGCCCGGCGCCGGAAGCGGGCCTCACCCCTCCCGCACGATCGGTGCGGTCATGGCGTCCTCATGCGGTCGGGGATGGCCGGAACGGCGCGGCTATTCGGCGGAGACCAGGATGCCGCCGGCCGCGGTGTAGAAGGCGGGGAGCTGCGCGGCCGTCAGGCCGTGGTTCGGCTTCGTCGCCAGCACCTGCAGGCCGGCCGCCCCCGGGTTCTGGATCGCGAAGGTCCAGCCCGCCTGCCCCTGGCCCGAGACCGCGATCCCGTAATCGGCGTCGGCCGTGCCGGCGAAGGTCGCGCTCGCCGGGATCGCCCGCATCGGCACCGGGTAGGGCACCGCGAAGGTCAGCGTGTTGGCGGCGGCCGCGATCAGCGTGCCGGCGACGAGGTACGCCCCCGCGGGGTCGGCGAGCCTCTGGACGTGCGCCCGCTCGATCGCCGGCGGCCGGCGGTCGAGCTGCGTCGGCCGGTAGCCGCCCTCGACCTGGACGTCCCGGAAGGTGATCGGGCCGCCCAGGGGATGCAGCGTGACGGTGATGTCGCCGGCGACCGAGGCCGGGAGCGTCACCGCGCCGCCGCGGCCGCGCCCGTGCGCGGCGTTCACCTGCACGAGCGCCGGCCCGGCGCTGCCGGGCCAGTCGATCCCCACCTCGACGGAGCCGGTGAGGTCGCCGAACGAGGTCACGATCGCCGAGCCGGCGATCTCGGCGCCGCGGCCCCGGACGGTCTGGCGCAGGTAGCCCCCCGCCAGGGTGATGGTGCCGTCCGAGCCCCGCGTCAGGCTGGTGGCCCCGTCCAGGGAGATCCAGCCGTCGTAGGTGCCGGTGCCGTTCGCCGCCGCGCCGCCGGCGAACCCCCGGGCGTTGAGGCTCATGTCGGCATCGTACAGCAGGGTGACGAAGGGCCGGCTGGCGAAGCTCGTGCCGTCGGCCGAGGCCGAGAACCAGCCGTCCCGGGCGATCCGGCCGAACGGCGTCCAGGTGCCGTCCCGGCGCTTGAGGCTGTTCGGGTCGTGGATGCCGAGTCCCGGGATGTAGGCAGAGCCGGAGAAGAACGTCACCCCCGAGAACGCCGTCTCCCGGGACAGGCGCCGGGCCCACGCGAGCAGGTCGGCCGTCCAGTCGTAGGCGGTGGCGAGCGTCGCCGCCGGGGAGACCGGGTAGAGCGCCGGATCCGCCTTCGGGTCGAGGGACGGATCCCGCAGCGTGCCGTCGTTGCTCGGCCCGGTCTCGTCGATGAACAGGGCGACGGTGCCGATCGCGTCGACCCAGGCCGGCTGCAGCGCGCGCAGCCTTGCGCCGAACGTGGCCTCGCCGATCCGGTACGTGTGGACGCCCAGGATCAGATTCGGGTCCTTGGCGTAGACGGCACCGTTGGCCAGCAGCGCCGCGACGGTGTCGACCGCCTCGCCGTAGTTCGGCGCGTTGAGCACCACCGGCCCGGTGAACCGGGTGCCGGCGGGCTGGCCGGTCACGTCGCCGCGCACGGCCTGGAGGTACTGGGTCTGCTTGACGTTCCAGGTCGCGACGTCCGTGCAGGCCGGGCCGCCGGCCGCGCAGCCGAGTTCGTTGCCGGTGTTGATCCAGACGTTGCGGGCCGTCCAGTACCGGTCGCGCAGCTGGGCGAGGAACGCCGCGTTGAGGTCGGCCGGGGCCCTGTCGTTGGCCGACTGCCACTGGACCACCAAGCCGAGCCGGTTCGCCTCGGAGACGATGACGTCCATCATCTGCCAGTGGGACGGATAGCCGTTCGCCGCCGCGGTGTAGGCCACCGCCGGCTCGACGGCGACGCGCAGCAGGTTGACGCCGGCCGCCGCCCAGTCGGTGATCCGGGCGCGCACGTCGGAGCCGTCGGGCTTGCCCCAGACCGACGGCTCGAAGCCGGACTGCGTGCTGCCGCCGCCGGTGACCGCGATCCCCGGCACCGCGCGGTAGCGGTAGTCCGACCGGGTCTCCAGGGAGACGAACAGGTAGTCGAGGAAGGTCACGCCCTTGACGATGAAGCGCCGGCCGTCCGGACCCTGGATCGTCCGATCGGGCTGGACCTGGTAGCCGGAGCCGGTTCCGCGCAGGAGCGGCGCGCCGATCGAGCCCAGGAGGCTCAGGCTGGCGTCCAGCGGCTGGCGCGCCGCGAGCGCCTGGGCGACGCTCGTCGTCGTCCCGTCCGGCAGGGTCACGGTGAGGCGCGAGCCGTCGCCGGTGGAGCCGGATCCGTGGATGACGACCCGGTTCGCCTCCAGGGTCCTGAAGTCGGCGTCCGGGTAGTGCGGCGCCCGTGCCGCGTCCCAGGCCGCGGCCTCGAACGGCAGCAGCAGGGCGAGCAGCGTGCGGAGGGCCGCGGCGATGGGGCGGAGGCGCATCTCGGTCGTTCCTCGGGGTGCGGATCGTGTCAGGCGCCGGGCGTCAGCACCAGGGCGTCCCGCGACAGCCAGGGCGTGTCCGGGGTGTCCGGCGGCGCCGCCGGGAGAAGCGCCCGCAATTCCCCCGGCGTGGTCAGGAGCTGGGCGAGCGCCCGCCGGACCGCGGGCGCCGTCTCGGCCAGGACGGCGCGGGCCACCGCCTGGACCATCGCGGTGGTGGCCACGCGCGGGCTGTCGTCGTCGGCCTGCGGCGTGTCGGCGGTGGCCGCGCCCAGGGCGGGTCCGTCCAGGGGCGCCTGCACCGTGGCGGCGGCGGCCGCGACGGCCTCGTCGGCGGCTCCGAACGGGTAGTGGACGACGACCTCGACCACCTGCGGCTCGTAGCGCTCCACGATCGCCGGGGCGCCGCCGGCCGGGGTATCGAGCGGACCGATGGCCATCCTAGTCCTCCAGGGCGATCGTGCCGGCGAGATAGGGGACCGGGCTGCCGTCTGGCATCAGCGCCCGGATCCGCGTGGCGATCGGCGCGGCGGCGGCCTCGAGCTCCGCCGCCCCCGCCCGGGAGAGCGGGAAGAGCAGGAACCCGGTCCGCGGATCGATCGTCAGCCCGTCCGGCGCGGGGTCGGAGCCGCGCACCTCCGGCCGTCCCGGTCAGTCGATCGTCCAGGCGATCGCCACGCCCGGGACCGGCAGGCAGCGCACCGCGCCGGTCCGCGGATCGCGCCCCCGAGCCGCACGGCGAGGAACGGCGGCACGCCGCCGCGGGGGAGCCGGAAGGCGTAGTGGAGCACCCTCACGACGACACCGTCGGGGTGCCGTGGTTGGAATACCGCCGCCCCGGGTTCGCCGGCGCGTCCTGCGGCAGGCCGGCCACGAAGGCCTCGAACCCGGCGTCGATCAGCGCGGCGGCCACGTCCGGCAGCGCCGCGACGCGCTGGAACGCGGCGCCGTTCTTCGCCGTGAACGTGTCGGCGCCGGCGGGCGCGGGCCCGGAGATCCGCGATCGGAACCACCCGGCCGTCCGCGTTCGGCACGAACAGCTCGCGCCCCATCTCGCCGACCGTCACCGGCTGGCCGGCCGCGAACGGACCGCCATTCACCCGGAACAGGCTCCCGAAAAGCGCCCCGAGCAGGCCGCCGGACGCGTTCGGGCCGGCGCTTGCCGGCGGCGCGGTGCCGAGGAGGCCGGCGGACGGCCCGGTGCCGGTCAGCACCGCTCACCGTCGTCACCGTGCGGGTGAGGCCCACGCGGCGCAGCGTGCGCGCCGCCTGAACGGACGGACCGCGACGACACGGGAGACGGGTCCGGGTCGCGACACCGCCTCGCCCGGGCCGGCGTGTCGCCTGTCAGAAGACCGGCATCGCGCCGGCCACGGTGATGAGCGCGCCCGACGTGAAGCTGCTCCCCTCGGAGGCCAGCATCACGTAGGCCGAGGCGAGTTCGGCCGGCTGGCCGGGGCGGCCGAACGGCACCTGGCTGCCGAACGACGTGACCGAGTCCTGGCTCATGCCGGAGGGGATGAACGGCGTCCAGATCGGTCCGGGCAGCACGCCGTTCACGCGGACGCCCTTCTCGGCGAGGAGCTGCGCGAGGCTCAGGACCATGTTGCTCAGGGCACCCTTGGTGGCGCTGTAGGCGAACAGCGACGGCATCGGATGCTTGGAATTCACCGACGAGGTGAAGATCACGGAGGCGCCGGGCTTCAGGTGGGGCAGGGCCGCCTTCGTCACGTAGAACGACCCGAACACGTTCGTCCGGAAATGGTCCTCGAACACGGCGTCGTCGATCGCCGCGAGATCCGCGTTCGGCTGCTGGAATGCGCCGTTGTTCACCAGCACGTCGAGGCGCCCGAAGGTCTCCACGGTGCGGGCGACGATCTGGCGCCCGTAAGCGGCGTCCTTGAGGTCTCCCGGCAGGAGCAGCGCGCGCCGGCCGGCCTTCTCGATCCAGCCGCCCACCGCCTCCGCGTCGGCCTGTTCCTCCGGCAGATAGGAGATCGCCACGTCGGCCCCCTCCCGGGCGAAGGCGATCGCGACCGCGCGGCCGATGCCGCTGTCGCCGCCGGTGATCAGCGCGGCCTTGCCGGTGAGTTGGCCCGACCCCGCGTAGCTGTCCTCGCCGTGATCCGGTTCCGGGACCATGCGGCCGGTCTTGCCGGGAAAGCTCTGCGGCTGCGCCTCGAAGGGCGGCCGGGGGTACTTGTGCAGCGGATCCGTGGTCACGCGTGGTCTCCGGTGGGATGTCCGATCCAACCCCGGCGCAACCGGGGTGTTCCGGCCCACGACGTCCCGCCGCGGCGCCGCCGCGCGCGTCATCGAACCCAGCCGTCAGGTGTCCGCTGTCCGGAACCTAAGCCGTAGCGCTGCGTCGACACAGGACAGCAACAGGCGTCCCGCAGTCTTGCGGGACGAGGAGGCGCCGCGATGATCGAATTCCAGCCGGAGGACCGGGCTGCCCGCCTGATCGATCGCGCCCTCGTGGCGGCGGCGATGCTCTCGCTCACCTTCGGCCTGGCGGCGGGCGCCTGGGGCCTGCTGCAGTAATCCGGCCGCGGCGCGCGGGTTGGTCGTCATCGGCGTCGCCGTGCACGCGCCCGGGATCGGACGGCGCGCGCCGTCTCGGGCCGCCTCGCGGGCTGCCGCGGGGGAGCGGTCGCGATGCTGAACCGTGTCGTCCTCGCCGCCGTCGTGCTAGGGGTCGCAGCCTTCCTGCTCTACCTGGCCGCCCTCGCCCGCGCGGCGTTCTCTCCGAACGAGCCCTACGCGGCCAGCATCGGGCTGACCCTCGACCAATGTGTTGCAGTCCAGAACGGCCTGTCCCCGGAGGACGCGCGCGCCTACTGCCGGCAACCCGTGCCGAAACGGCTCTGAACCGATCCGGCCCCAGGGGGCGGGAAGCGTCCCTTGGCGACGCAAAACGCCCCCGGGCGGTGACACCTGGGGCGGCCTGCGATGGGGCGACCCTTCGTGATCGGGCCGGGGAAGCCCAGCCGAACGCCAGGCCGACCCGGATCTCAGCTGCCGAACTTGTAGTTCAGGCCCACGCGGCCGAGCACGCCCTCGTTCTGGAAGCGCGTCGCGAAGGTGCTGGCGCCCCGCCCGACCGCCAGGACCGGGATCGTGCGGCTGCCGAGATCGTAGTAGAGCGCCTCGGCCTTCAGGGTCACCGCGCTGGAATGGACGAAATTCAGGACGGAATCGGTGGGCAGGGCGTATTCGACGCCGCCACCGACAGCGTAGCCGGTTTCGGTGGTGGAGCGGGTCCCGAAGACGAACGGTCGCCCTCCCACTTGGAAGAGGCTGGTGCGGTACGTGTCGCCCGCATAGGCGAAGCCGCCGGTGGCGTAGAACAGGGTGCGGTCGATGGCGTAGCCGACGCGCGCGCGCACGGTCCCGAGGTAGTCGCCGGTCTGACGGTAGCTGTTCGTGCCGAGGATGATGCTGTTATATCTGTAGGTGCGGCGCAGGCCCGTGTAGGCCGCATCGGCCTCGACGCCGACGACGAAGCCCGAGCCCGGGGTGAGCTGGTAATTGTAGCCGACCTGGCCGCCGCCGGTGAAGCCGTCCCGCGGCAGCTTCCGAGTATCTCTGTATGTGGCGATCGGCGTTCCATCGGCGTACCGGAACACGCCGGCCGTGTTCAACACATCCTTGGTCGAGGCGATGTAGCCGGCGTTGACGCCGAAATACGCGCCCGTCCACGTGAAGATCGGCACGGGGATCGCCGCCGGCGGAAGCGCCCGGCGGGGCAGGTCTGCCGCTGAAGCCGCGGCTGTCAATGCGGCGAACGCGGACACGGATAGGACGAACTTGTGCACGTCGGATCTTCCATAGATTAAGAAACCTCTACCGATGTACAACGATGCAGATCGACTGTCTGTCACGCAAATGCAACAGCAAAAAATCAGTCTATTCGAAAAGTATTTCTTCGCTTGATTGCGATCTACATCAATTTTTGTCGGACTTATTGTCCTCAGAGAAGCCTTTTTGACGAATTGAGCGGAAAATAGTTTCAGTAATACTTCTGAACTCCTTCGTGAATTGCCCGAAATGCGGACCCTGTCGCAGCCGCGTGTGCTGGAACGGGAGCGCCGGCGGCCCGCCGCCGCTCCTAAATTGGGACCTTCGACGCAGGGCAGTGTCCGCGGTTCACACGACTCGCGGTGACGGGACGTTCGATGCGCCGCTCCCGGCCGAACCGGCATCCACGGCGGAGAAATGGATCCTAATGGTCGTGGCCACAGCCGGGGCCGTGGACGTGTCCATGATGATCGTGATCGTGATGATCGTGGTCGTGTTGGTGCGCGTGATCGTGGCTGTGCCCATGAGCCGGGTGATCGTGATCCGGATGATCGTGGGCCGGGTGATCATGCCCGTGGTCGTGGCCGCAGGTGCTGTGGTCGTGGGCGGCGTGCTCGGGGCGGAAGGTGCGGGACACCGGCGTGGCGAGGCACCCCTGTCCGCGGACCAGTTCGGCCGTGGCGGAGGATGCCGGGACGTACAGGACATCCGCGGCGATCTCGGCGGCCACGTGGCTGCCGCCCAGCTGCCAGGCCAGCCGCATCAGCCGGGCCGGGTTCTCCGCACGCACCTCGAGAAGATCCTCCGCGGCGGCCCGGACCGCAACCAGCCGCCCGTCGTCGAGACGCAGGGCGTCGCCATCCTCGAGGGCCGCGGCCTTGGTCAGCGCCACCGAAAAGGCGAGCCCGCCCTCGGCGACCAGGGATCCCGCCGCCGCGGCCCGGGCCGCGTGGTCGAGGCGCACGGTGTCGGCGATGCGGTCGGCGCGCACCGCGGCCCTGCGAACGATCGTGCTGGCGGTCGGCATGGAACCCATGGACGTGGAACCCTCGGACATGATGCCGCGGCGGCGCCGGTCTGAGCGCCGCTTCCGTCCGGTGGCATAGGGCGAGACGGGAACCCGGCGCAACTCCGGTTCCTCGACAGGGAACCTTAGCCGTAGGGTCGTCATTTCTTTACTGCTAAGCTCGGCATTATCCGCCACGATCACGGCCGAAGGCCGGACCGGCGGCCCAAGGGAGTCCTCCAGACCATGAAGAAGCTCACGGCAGCCGCCCTCGCCACCATCGCCGCCCTGTCGCTCGGCGCCTGCAACACTCCGGAGGACCGGGCCCTCGGCGGTGCGGGCCTCGGCGCGCTCACCGGCGCGGCGATCGGCGCGGCCGCGACGGGCCGCGCGGGCGGGGCCCTGGCGGGAGCCGCGATCGGCGGCGCCGGCGGCGCCATCGTGGGCGCCTCGACCGCGCCGCGCTGCCCCTACGGAACCTACCGCGACGCCTACGGCAACATCTACTGCCGCTGAGCGGACCGGCCCGGACCACGCGCGTCCGGGCCCTTCCGCGCGGCGTACGGAGCGGCTATCCCGTCGCTCGGCCCGGGTCGAGTCCCGGGTGCAGGACGCAAGCCGCCGCCGATGACCGCACCGAGTCCACGATCCGTGCCGGGGCCGGCCGGCCGATGACCTCCGGCATCAAGGGTCAGGGGGTCTGGGGCAAGCTCGGCGGCGCCGGCCTGGGCCTCGCGATCGGCGGTCCGCTCGGGGCGCTGGTCGGAGGCGTCGCGGGCCATTTCCTGCTCGACCGGGTGGGAGCGCCCTTCGGCCGGACCCCCCGGGACGTTGTGTTCACCACCGGGCTGGTGGCGCTGGCCGCCAAGATGGCCAAGTCCGACGGCGTCGTGCTGCCCTCGGAGGTCGAGGCCTTCGGGCGCGTGGTGCAGGTGGAGCCGTCCGCGCGGGCCGGCGTGGAGCGCCTGTTCGATCTCGCCAAGAAGACCACGAACGGCTTCGAGGCCTACGCGCGTCAGCTCGCCACGACCTTCGGCGACGAGCCGGCCCTGCTCGAGGACGTGCTCGACGGGCTGTTCCAGATCGGGGCCGCCGACGGGGCGCTGCACGAGGCGGAGGAGCGCTACCTGCGCGCGGTCTCGGGCATCTTCGGGTTCGACGAGGCGGCCTTCCTGCGCATCGCCGCCCGGCACGTGCGGCTTCCGGACGATCCCTACGGCGTTCTCGGCCTCGATCGCGCGGCGGATGAGGCCGCCGTGAAGGCGCGCCACCGCGCGCTGGTGGCCGAGCACCACCCGGACCGGGCGCTGGCCCGCGGCCTGCCCGCGGAGGCGGTGGCGATCGCCACGCGCCGCCTCGCCGCGATCAACGCGGCCTACGACCGGATCGCGCAGGAGCGGGGATTGCGGTGAGCCTGGTTCCCGACACGCCCCTCGCCCGCCGCGTCGCCCCCTCGCCGAACCACGGCGCGCGCCGCGCCGGCCGCCTCGACACGCTGATCCTGCACTATACCGGCATGGCGAGCGGGGCCGCCGCCCTGGCGCGCCTGCGCGACCCGCTGAGCCAGGTCTCGGCCCACTACCTCGTGTTCGAGGATGGCGGCATCGTCCAGCTGGTGCCGGAGAGCCGCCGGGCCTGGCATGCGGGTGCGGGCACCTGGAAGGGCGAGACCGACGTCAATTCGTGCTCGATCGGGATCGAGATCGTCCATCCGGGCCATGCCGGCGGTCTGCCGCCCTACCCGGACGCGCAGGTCGGCGCGGTGATAGCGCTCGCCCGGGACATCCTCGGCCGCTGGCCGATCCCGCCCGAGCGGGTGCTCGCCCATTCCGACATCGCCCCCGAGCGCAAGGAAGATCCGGGCGAGACCTTCCCGTGGGACCGCCTCGCGGCGGCGGGCGTGGGCCATGTCGTGCCGCCCGCCCCGATCCGGGACGGCCGCTTCTTTGCCCGGGGCGATGCCGGCCAGCCGGTCGAGGCCCTGCAGGCGATGTTCGCGCTCTATGGCTACGATCTGCCGGTGACCGGCATCTTCGACGCGCGCACGCATGCGGTGGCCACGGCCTTCCAGCGCCATTTCCGGCAGGCGCGGGTGGACGGCGTGGCCGATGCCTCGACCATCACCACCCTGCGCGACCTGATCGCGGCCCTGCCGCCCGGCTGACGCTCCGCGCCGCCGGTCTCAGGCGCGATGCGCCGGCGCCGACCGCGGGTGGCCCGGCTCAGGGGCCGCCTGGGCCGGCACATCGGTCCGGGTCCGCCACAGGCTGTAGGCGACGCCCGCCGCCAGCAGCGTCAGGGTCACGACCAGCGAGACCCACGGTGGCACCGCGACGAGTTCGAACGTGTCGGCGACCACGATCTTGATGCCGATGAACATCAGGATGAAGGCGAGGGCGGTCTTGAGATAGGCGAACCGGTCGACCATCGCGGCGAGCGCGAAGTAGAGGGCGCGCAGGCCCAGGATCGCGAAGATGTTGGAAGTGTAGACCACGAAGGTGTCGGTGGTGATGGCGAAGATCGCCGGCACGCTGTCGACCGCGAAGATCACGTCGGCGCCGTTGACCAGGACCAGCGCCAGGGCCAGCGGGGTGAACCACAGGGCGACCCGGCCGGTCTTCGGGTCGGTCTTGCGCACCGCGAAGCGCTGGCCGTGGAGGTCGGGCGTGACCCTGAAGCTCTTCTTGAACCAGCGCACGACGGCACCGTTCTGGAAGTCGCCCGCCTCATCGTCGCCGGAGAGCAGGATCTTCAGGCCCGCGTAGATCAGGAACGCCGCGAACAGCGACAGCACCCAATGCACCTGATGCACCAGGGCGGCGCCGAGCCCGATCATCAGGCCGCGCAGCAGCACCGCCGCCAGGATGCCCCAGAGCAGGACCCGGTGCTGGGCCGCGCGCGGGATGCCCAGCGCGGTCAGGATCATGGCGATGACGAAGACGTTGTCCATCGACAGCGACTTCTCGACCACCAGGCCGGTGACGTATTCCTCGCCGGATTGCGGCCCGAGATACCACCAGATCCAGCCGCCGAACGCGAGGCCGAGCGCGAGGTAGAAGCCGGTGAGGGCCAGGCTCTCCCGGACGCCGATCTCGTGCTCCTTGTCCCGGTGCAGGAGGCCGAGGTCGAAGGCGAGCAGGCACGCGATGAGGGCGTGGAAGCCGAGCCACATCCACAATGGCTTGCCGAGCCATTCGACGTTGAGGACGTCCAACATGTACGGGACCTGATGCTGACTCCGGATGGAAAGCATCGGCTCCGACATCACGGGCGCTGAACAGCGCCCGCCAGAGGGGCCCGCAGCCGATAGGGGCGAGTTAAGCGGGGGAACCGGGCGAATCAAGGGCAGGGCCAGGGTGGCCCTCCGCGCGGCTCCGCCGGACCGAGCCCGCCTTGCACCGCGGGCCGGAACCTCAGGCGCGGGCGTGCCGGCGCCGGTACTCCGCCGGCGTCGTACCGACCTGCCGCTGGAACGCCCGCCGGAGCGTGTCGGCGTCCCGGAACCCGCAGGCGCCCGCAACCTGCTTCAGGGCGACGGCGTCGGACTCGAGCAGGCGGCGCACGGCCTCGATCCTCACGGTCTCGACATAGGCCGCCGGGGTCAGGCCCGTCTCGGCCCGGAACAGGCGCGCGAAGTGGCGCGGGCTCATGCCGGTGCGGGCGGCGAGCCGCGCGACGCCATGATCCTCCGCCGGATGGGCGGCGACCCAGCGCTGCGCCTCCTGGAGGGCCGAGCGGCCGGTGGGTGCGCTGACACCGCGGCGGCTGAACTGCATCTGGCCGCCGCCGCGCTTGAAGAACATGACGAGATGCGCCGCCACCCGGCGGGCGATCTCGGCGCCCAGATCCTCCTCCACGAGGGCCAGCGCGAGGTCGAGCCCCGCCGTGACCCCGGCCGCGGTCCTGAGCGGACCGTCGAACAGGCAGATGGCGTCGGCCTCGACCCGCGCCCGGGGGTAACGCGCCGCCAGCATCTCGGCGACGGCCCAGTGCGTGGTCACGCGGCGCCCGTCCAGCAGGCCGGCCTGCCCGAGCAGGAAGGCCCCGCTGCACACCGAGCCGTAGCGTCGGCACCGGGCCGCGGCGCCGGCGAGCCAGGCGCGGAGATCGGCCCCGATGGTCGCCTCGTGGATCCGCGGCGCACCCGCGACCAGCAGCGTGTCGAAGCCCGCGGGCTCCGCTGCGGGCGCGACGAGGTCGGCGATCAGGCGCCGTCCCGACGACGTCGTGATCGGGCCCGGCTCGGTTCCGATCAGCGCCAGGCCGTAGGCGTCCCGGCCGCTCTGGGCGTTCGCCTCGGCGAAGACGTCGAGCGGGCCGGCGACGTCCAGGAGCTGGACGCCGGGAAGGGCGAGAATCGCGACCGATCGGGACGCCATGGTTTGTCCGTGGCCGAGGATGACGACACGTTGGCAGAAAACGTCGTAACACGGCGATTGATGCCAAGCCCGGTGTCCCGTAGCTCGGAAGGACCGCCGACGCAAAGGAGCCCCCCTCCATGAGCATCCGTTCCGAAGCCGCCATCCCCGACAGCAGCCTCGCCCGGGCGATCACCGAATTCGTCCGGGACGGAGAGACCGAGCTGCTCTTCAACCATTCGAGCCGGGTCTACCAGTTCGGCGCCCTGGCCGGCCTCCGTCGCGGCCTGACCTTCGACCGCGAGCTGCTCTACGCGGGCGCGATGTTCCACGACCTCGGCCTGATGCCGGACCACAGCAGCCCCGGGGAGCGCTTCGAGGTTGACGGCGCCAACGCGGCCCGCGCCTTCCTCAAGGCGTACGGCGTGCCGGAGGCCGAGATTGACACGGTCTGGACGGCCATCGCGCTCCACACCACGCCCGGCATCCCGGTCCACATGCACCCGGTGGTCGCGCTGGTCACGGCCGGCGTCGAGATGGACGTGCTGGGCCTGACCTACGGGCAGTATTCGGATGTCGAGCGCGAGGCGGTCGTTTCCGCCTTTCCCCGCACGCCGGACTTCAAGGAGGACATCATCCAGGCCTTCTACGACGGCATCCGGCACAAGCCGGACACCACCTTCGGCAACGTCAAGGCCGACGTGATCGCCGACAAGGAGCCGGGATTCCGCACGGGGAACTTCTGCAGCGTGATCCGGTCCTCGCCCTGGGCGGGACGCGCGCATGACGCGGGCTGCGGCGGGCACGGCTGAGACGGGGGCGCGCCGCGCGAGCGGCCACGCGGGGGGCCGCCGGGAGCTGACGTCAGCCCGAAGTCTCGGGGGGCGTCCCGGTCATCTTCGGCGAACTGTGCTCGCGCAGGGGCCGCTCCTCCATGAGCGCCAGGAACCCGAACGCCGCGAGCAGGCCGAGGCAGGCGGCCAGGAACACGAACCGGAAGGTCAGGGCGAGCTGCGCCGGATCGGCGCCGCGGATCAGACTCTCCACGTCGTGGCCCCCTGCCCCGCCCGCGGCGCCCCCGAGGACGATCGTACCGAAGGCCGCCACGATCAGGGCGCCCCCCAGGGAGCGGAAGAAGTTCATCGCGGCGGTGGCGATGCCGAGCTGGTGCCGCTCCACGGCGTTCTGGATCGCGATGGTGGAGAGCGGCAGGATCGTCCCGATCCCCATGGAGAGCAGCGCGAACAGCAGCTCCATCAGCCAGAAGGGCAGCGTCCGCCCCTGCCAGGCGATGACGGCGCAGCAGGCGAGGCTGACGCTCATCATGGCGAGCGGCAGGCGCTTGTAGTGCCGGAAGTAGATCATCGACCGGCCCGACAGGGTCGCGCCCGTGACGGTGCCGACCATCAGCGGCACCAGGGCCACGCCGGATTCGCTGGCCGTCAGCCCGATCACGCCTTCGAGGAAGATCGGCACGTAGATGGTCAGCCCGATGAAGGTGCCCATGGCGAAGCAGGCGGCCAGCGTCGCGCTGTAGACCACTTGGTTCTTCAGCACCTCCGTGGGGATCAGCGGCTCGGCCGCCGTGGCGAGCCGCGCCGCGAAGCCGCCGCCCAGCACGGCCGACAGGGCGAGGAGGCCGAGGACCGGCGCCGAACCCCAGGGATAGCGCACGCCGCCCCAGCTCAGGGCCAGCAGCAGGGCGATCGAGCCCAGCACCAAGAGGGCGGCTCCGGGCCAGTCCAGCCGGTGGCGGCGCTCGTTGCGCGGCAGGCGCTTCAGGTTGGCGTTGGTCAGCGCGAAGGCGAGGACGCCGATCGGCAGGTTGATCCAGAAGATCAGCGACCAGTGCAGGTGCTGGGCGAACAGGCCTCCGAGCAGGGGACCCGCCACGGACGCGGCCACGAACACGCCCGCGATCACCACTTGGTAGCGCGCCCGCTCCTTGGGCGCCATGATGTCGGCCAGGATGGTCTGGGAGAGGGCGATCAGGCCGCCGCCGCCGATCCCCTGGAGGCCCCGGGCCAGCGCCAGCGTCACCATCGTCGGCGCCAGCGCGCAGGCCAGCGACCCGAGCACGAAGGTCGCGATGGCGATCAGCAGCATGATCCGCCGGCCGTGGATGTCGCTGAGCTTGCCGTAGAGCGGGGTCACCGCCGTGGAGGCCAGCAGGTAGGCGGTGACGATCCAGGGGAGGTTCGCGGCGTCGCCGAGGTCGAGCCCGATGGTCGGCATCGCGGTGGCCACGATGGTCTGGTCGAGGGCCGCGAGCAGCATCGCGGTCATGAGGCCGTAGACGATCGCGCGGATCTCGCCGGGGCCGAGTTGTGCCTGCGGGGCGGGGATGCTCGGGATCCCGGTGATGGCGACGGGGCTGGCCACGTGTCTGAGCCTCTGCGGTTCGGGTCGTGCACGTCCGGGGGCGGGCGGCGTGAAGGGGCGCGGCCGAGCGTAGCGCGTCGATAGCGGCAGCTTCGGGGATGAAGGAGAATTTTGTTCTGCGGGTCTGGGTTCCGGCGGGGTGGAGCCGCCTGCGCGGCGCTTGGTGTGCCAGGTCCCGGATCAGGTTCCGCGATCGCTCCACCTGTCCGCGAAAGGGCGGTGCGGGATCGAGCGCCGACCCTGTCCCGGGCGCATGCAGCCAGAGCGGATGGCGACCCGGGACCGAGCACGGGGCTCGTCGCGAAGCGGCTCGAACGTCATCCGCCGACCCTGAAGCCGTACCCTTGACAGAAACGGTGCCCTGCCGCTCTCCGGGCGGATGCTGCAAGACAGGGACGAGATCGCCGTCGTGGGGGGCGGCCCCGCGGGCCTCGCCGCGGCCGAGGTGCTGGGAGAGGCCGGCCGCGCGGTCACGGTCTACGAGCGCATGCCCTCGGTCGCCCGCAAGCTGCTGATCGCCGGACGGGGCGGCCTCAACATCACCCACGGCGAGGCGCGGGCGGCGTTCCTCGCCCGCTACCATCCTGCGGGCGTCCTGGACGCCGCCATCGCGGCCTTCCCCCCCGAGGCCCTGCGGGACTGGTGCGCGGAGCTCGGCGAGCCGACCTTCGTCGGATCGAGCGGACGGGTCTTCCCGCAGAGCTTCAAGGCCTCGCCGCTGCTGCGGGCGTGGCTGGCGCGGCTCGACGGCCTCGGGGTCCGGATCCGCACCCGCCACCGGCTCACCGGTCTGGCCGGGGGTCTGCGCTTCGAGACGCCGGACGGCCCTCTCGAGACCCGGCCCCGGGCCACCCTCCTGGCGCTCGGCGGGGCGAGCTGGCCGCGGCTCGGCTCGGACGGGCGCTGGGTGCCGCTCCTCGAAGGGCTCGGGGTGGCGGTGGCGCCCCTGCGCCCGGCCAATGCCGGCTTCGCAGTGGCGTGGTCCGCCCTGTTCCGGGAGCGCTTCTCCGGCGCCCCCCTGAAGCGGGTGGCCCTCACCTGCGAGGGAACGACGGTGCGCGGCGAGGCCGTCATCACGGATTTCGGCCTCGAAGGCGGGGCGGTCTACGCCCTCTCGCGCATCGCGCGTGAGGCGATCGCCGCCCGGGGGGGCGCCCGGCTCCTCGTGGATCTGCGGCCCGATCTCACCCGGGAGACCCTCGCCCGCCGCCTGTCCGGCACCCGGACGGGGGATTCGGCCGCGACCCGGCTGCGCAAGGCCGCGGGGCTCCCGCCGGTTGCAGCGGGCCTCCTGCGCGAAGCGGCCGGCGCCGCCCTCCCGGCCGATCCCGGGGCGCTGGCCGGGCTGATCAAGGCTGCGCCGCTCACCCTCACCGCCTCCGCGCCGATCGAGCGGGCGATCTCGACGGCGGGCGGGGTTCGGCTCGATGCCCTCGACGGGCGGTCCATGCTGCGCGCCCGTCCCGGCCTGTTCCTGGCCGGCGAGATGCTCGACTGGGAAGCCCCGACCGGCGGCTACCTGCTCCAGGGCGCCATCGCGGGCGGCCGGGCGACCGCCGCCGGGATGCTCGACTGGCTGCGGGAGGCCGGCGGCTGAGCTGCCTTCCTAGGGCCGCCCGCAGAACCCGACGATCCCCGCGGCCTCTGCGGGGCAGCTGGCGCCCTCGCCGTCGTAGACCGGCGCGCCGGCCTTGAGACAATGGGCGGCCACCAGCGCCTCTCCGGTCCCGCAGGTCACCGCGCAGCCGCCCGCGCAGTCGGACTTACGCACCGGCCGCAGGGGGGCGCCGGCCTCGCCCCGAGGGCCCGGGCCGCCGGGCGCCCCGGCCTGCCCCCCGGGACCCGGAGCACCCTGGAGGCCCTGAGGACCCGTCTCGCCCGCCGGGCCCGGAGCGCCCTGAGGGCCGACCGGACCCTGGGGGCCAGCTTCGCCCTTCGGCCCGGCCTCGCCCCGAGGGCCCGTCTCACCCTTGGGTCCCGTCTCACCCTGGGGTCCCGTCTCACCCTTGGCCCCCGCCTCGCCGGGCGGCCCCGCGGCGCCCTGGGTGCCGGGGGGGCCCGGCGGGCCCTCGGGGGCGCAGTTCGCCACCACCGCCTCGCGCTCGTCCGGCTCGGATTTGAGCGTCACCACGCAGGTCGGGGGCCGGTAGGGAAGCCGGAAGGTGAAGCGTCCCCGCCGGTCGGCCTGGATCGAGATGTCGTCGTCCAGCACCACGATGCCGCCCGGCTTGCGCACCGAGCCCGAGATGCGCAGGTCGCCGGCCTCGATCCGGGCGTCGTACACCATGATCGGCTGGCTCGGGATCTGCGGGGGCCGGGCCCGCGGCCGGACCGGGCGCGGGCGCGCCGCCGCGGACGGATCCGAGGCCGGGGCCTCCGGATCCGCGGGCTGCTGGGCGAGAGCCGCGTTCGACAGGGCGAGCAGGATCGTCAAGGCGAGGGCTGGGCGCATGCGCGGTCCGTATCGACCGCGTCACGCACGCGGCGACCGACATTGTTCTCGCCCTGCGATTGAGGTCAACCGTGGCCGTTGACCCCAGCGAGGACCCCTGAGTCCACACGCGTCCACAGCCGTCCACAGGCCAAGGCGCTGAATCGATGCGCGATTCCGGGACCGGGCGGAATCGGTTTGTGCATGTTCATGATATGTTCCTATCGTCCGGCATGACCGGAGCCGACGGAGATGGGGCTGGACCCTGCGGACGAGACCGAGCGGTCGCCTGCGCGCGGCGATCCTCGGGCCAGCCTGGCGGCCCTGCGGGCGCGCCTGGCGCCCCCGCTCGACGGCCGGGCCCCGCGCCCGGTCCTGACGCTCGGTCTCCCGGCCCTCGACGCCCATCTGCCCGGCGGCGGCCTAGTCCTCGGACCGCCCCACGAGATCGCGCCGGCCGGACCCGCGGACGGGGTCGCGGCCCTCGGCTTCGCCCTGGCGCTCTGCGCCCGCCACCTGGTCGGGCGGCCCGGGGGGGCGCTGATCGCCGCGGCGCCCGGCCAGCCCCTCCCCTACGGACACGGGCTGGCCGGTCTCGGCTTCGACCCGGCGCGGCTGCTGCTCCTGGAGGCCGGCAGCGACCCGGAGGTGTTCCGCGCGCTGGAGGCGGCCCTCCACGCGCGCGCCCTCCCGGCCCTCATCGGGCTCCTGCGGGACGGGATGCCGCTGAAGCCGGGCCGGCGCCTGCAGCTCGCCGCGGAAGGGTCCGCGCCGCCGCTCCTGCTGATCCTGCGGCCGGCGGAGGCCGGGATGCCCAACGGGGCTGCCACCCGCTGGCGGATCGCCCCGGCCCCCGCGGCCCGGGACCGCTTCGGCACCCTCGACAAGCCGCGCTGGCGGGCGCGGCTCGAACGCTGCCGCAACGGGCGGGGCGGCGACTGGCTTCTGGAGTGGGACCATGCCGCGCATCGTCTGCATCTGCCTGAGCCACTGGCCGGTGACGCGGCTGCGCCGGGCCGGTCTCGCGCCTGAGCGCGGCCCGCTCGCGGTGGCGGCGGAGGGTTCCGGCGGGCTCCGGCTCGTCGCCCTCGACCCGGAGGCCCGCGCCCTCGGCCTGCGGCCCGGCGAGCCCCTCGGCCGGGTCCGGGCGCGGATCGGCGTGCCCCTCCAGGTCTACCCCGCCGATCCGGATGCCGACCGGGAAGCCCTGCTGCGGCTCTGCCGCTGGGCTTCGGGTTACGCGCCGCTCGTGGCGCCGTTCGGATCGGCGGAGGCTTCGGACGGGCTCTACATCGACGTCGCCGGGGCGAGCCACCTGCGCGGCGGCGAGGCGAACCTCCTCGCGGATCTTGCCGCCCGGCTCGACCGGGGCCGCATCCCGGCGCGGATCGCCCTCGCCGATACGCCCGGCGCTGCCTTCGCGCTGGCCCGCCACGGCGGGACCGACCGGATCGTCGTGCCCCCGGGCGAGCCCGCTCCGGCTCTGCGGGAACTGCCCGTCGAGGCCCTGCGGCTCGATCCCGACATGGCCTCGGGCCTGCGGCGCCTCGGCCTGCGCCGGGTCGGCGAGCTCGACGCCCTCCCCCGCGGTCCCCTCGCCCGCCGCTTCGGCGAGATCCTGCTGCTGCGCCTCGACCAGGCCCTGGGGCGCCGACCGGAGCCGCTGACCCCCCTGGCGGAGGCGGCGGACTACGCCGCCCTGCGCGGCTTCCTCGATCCGATCGGCCGGCAATCGGACATCGTCCGGACCGCCCGGGACCTGATGGCGGAGCTCGTTCCCCGGCTGGAGCGGGACGGGCTCGGGGCCTGCGCCCTGCGCCTCGCCCTCCACCGGGTCGACGGCGCGGTGCGCGCCCTCGATCTCGGCCTGTCCCGCCCCGAGCGCTGCCCCGAGCGGGTCGCGGCCCTGGTCGCCCTGCGGCTCGACCGGCTGGGGGCCGGCCTCGATGCCGGCTTCGGCTTCGAGACGGTGACGCTCACCGTGACGGTGACGGGGGACATGCCGGCCCGCCAGACCGATCTCGGTGCCGCGGCCGAGGGCGACGGGGTCGGGTTCCTGGCCGATGCCCTGGCGCAGCGCCTGGGGCGGGCGCTGCTGCGGCTCGAACCGCGGGCGAGCCACCTGCCGGAGCGGGCCGACCGGGGCCGGGTGTGGGTGGCCGGAGAGGGGGGAGGATCGTCGACGGGCGTGGGCGGTCGGATACACCCACGTCTTCCTCCCCCCTCTGCGGGGGAGGGTGGCCCGCGAAGCGGGTCGGGAGAGGGGAGCGACGGTGCAGAAGGCGGCTCGGCCTTCACGTCGGGCGAGCCCTTGCCTGAAGCGGCGCTCCCCTCTCCCCTCCTGCTTCGCAGGGTACCCTCCCCCTGGCCCGACCTCCTGCCGCCCCGGCCGCTGGTGCTCTTCCCCCGGGGCGAGGCCGCCCTCGACGTGCTCTCGACCGTCCCGGAAGGTCCGCCCCGGCGCTTCCGCTGGCGCGCGCAGATCCACCGGGTCGCCCATGCCGAGGGACCGGAGCGGATCGCCGCCGAATGGTGGCGCGAACCCGGGCAGGACCGCGACTACTACCGCATCGAGTGCGAGGCCGGGCACCGGCTCTGGCTCTACCGCGACGGGCCGCACGCCCCCGATCGCCCGGCCGCTTGGTACGTCCACGGGCTGTTCGCGTGAGCGGCTCCGGGATCCCCTTCGCCGAGCTCGCCGTCACCACGAACTTCTCGTTCCTGCACGGCGCCTCGCACCCGCAGGAATACGTCGTGCAGGCGGCGGCCTACGGCCTCAGGGCCATCGGCATCGCCGACCGCAACACCGTGTCGGGCGTGGTGCGGGCGCACGCGGCGGCGCAGGCCCTGGAGGCGGACGGCGCCGTCATCCGGATCCTGCCGGGGGTGCGCCTCGTCACCGAGGAGGGGTTCGAGGCCGTCGCCTACCCGATGGACCGGGCGGCCTGGGGCCGCCTCTGCCGGCTGCTCACCCTGGGCAACCGGCGCGTCCGCAAGGGAGACTGCCGGTTCTCCTTCGCCGAGATGCTGGAGGCCGCCGAGGGGCAGGTGTTCATCGCCCTCCCCCCGGCCCGGCACCCTCCGGCAGGGTTCCGGGCGCGGCTGGAGGCGCTGGCCGCCGCCGCCCCGGGCCGGACCTGGCTCGGGGCGAGCCACACCCGGCGCGGCGACGAGCGGCGGCGCCTCGGGCTCCTCGCCGAACTGGGGGCGGCCTCGGGCGCCCCGATGGTCGCGGTCTCGGACGCGCTCTACCACCATCCCGAGCGGCGCCCGCTCCAGGACGTGGTGGCGTGCATCCGCGAGGGCTGCCGGATCGCCGAGGCCGGCTACCGCCTGGAGGCCAATGCCGAGCGCCACCTGAAGCCGCCCTCCGAGATGGCGCGGCTGTTCGCCGACCATCCGGAGGCCCTTGCCCGCACCGTGGAGATCGCGCAGGCCTGCGACTTCCACCTCTCGCAGCTGCACTACGAGTATCCCGACGAGCCGGTGCCCCCCGGGCGCACGCCGCAGGAATACCTGGAGGAGAAGACCTGGGAGCGGGCGCGCTGGCGCTACGCCGGCGACATCCCGGCCTCCGTCGAGGCGACGCTCCGCGAGGAACTGCGGCTCATCGCCAAGATGAAGTATGCCCGCTACTTCCTGACCCTGTTCGACGTGGTCGAGTTCGCCCGCGGCAAGGGGATCCTCTGCCAGGGCCGCGGCTCGGCGGCCAATTCCGCCGTGTGCTTCTGCCTCGGCATCACCGCGGTGGACCCGTCGAAGCACCGGCTGCTCTTCGCCCGCTTCATCTCGGAGAACCGGGGCGAGCCCCCCGACATCGACGTCGATTTCGAGCATGCGCGCCGCGAGGAGGTGATCCAGCACCTCTACGCCCGCTACGGACGGGAGCGGGCCGCCCTCTGCGCCACCGTGATTCACTACCGCCCGCGCATGGCGATCCGCGAGGTCGGCAAGGTCCTGGGGCTGACCGAGGACGTGACGGCGGCGATCGCCGACACCGTCTGGGGCTCTTGGGGCACCGGCATGCCGGACCGGCACGTGCGCGAGGCCGGTCTCGACCCGGAGAACCCGGCGATCCGGCAGGCGCTCGACCTCGCCCACCAGCTGATCGGCTTCCCCCGCCACCTGTCGCAGCATGTCGGCGGCTTCGTGCTCACGCGGCTGCGCCTCGACGAGACCGTGCCGGTGGGCAACGGCGCCATGGCGGACCGGACCTTCATCGAGTGGGACAAGGACGACATCGACGCCATCGGCCTGATGAAGGTCGACGTGCTGGCGCTCGGCATGCTGACCTGCCTCAAGCGCGGCCTCGAATTCCTGGAGAAGGACCACGGCGACTTCTACGAGACGCTGGCCGACCTGCCCCAGGAGGACCCCGCCACCTACGCGATGCTGGCGAAGGCCGATTCCGTCGGCGTGTTCCAGGTCGAGAGCCGGGCGCAGATGTCGATGCTGCCCCGCCTCAAGCCCAAGGAGTTCTACGACCTCGTGGTGCAGGTGGCGATCGTGCGCCCCGGCCCGATCCAGGGCGACATGGTCCACCCCTACCTGCGCCGGCGCTCGGGGATCGACCCGGTGGAATACCCGGCCCCGCATCCGGACCACGGGCCGGCGGACGAGCTGAAGGAGGTTCTCCAAAAGACATACGGCGTGCCCCTGTTCCAGGAGCACGCCATGCAGATCGCCATCACGGCGGCGGGCTTCTCACCGGCGGAGGCGGACGGGCTGCGCCGGGCGATGGCGACCTTCCGCCATGTCGGCTCGATCGGCGGCTTCCAGGACAAGTTCGTCGGCGGCATGACCCGCCGGGGCTACCCGCAGGACTTCGCCGAGCGCTGCTTCGCGCAGATCCGGGGCTTCTCCACCTACGGCTTCCCGGAGAGCCACGCGGCGAGCTTCGCGCTCCTCGTCTACGCCTCGGCCTGGATGAAGTGCCGGCACCCCGACGTCTTCCTGGCGGCGATCCTCAACGCCCAGCCGATGGGCTTCTACCAGCCGGCCCAGCTGGTGCGGGACGCCCGCGCCCACGGAGTCGAGGTCCGGGGCGTCTGCGTCAACGCCAGCGACTGGGACTGCACCCTGGAGCCGGCCGCGGATCCGCCCCCCGAGGCGCCGCACCGGCTGGCCGTGCGGATCGGCCTGCGGCAGGTGCGGGGCCTGCCCGAGGCCGCGATGCGCCGGCTCGTGCGGCTGCGGGCCAACGGCTATGCCAGCATCGAAGGCCTGCAGGCCTCCCTCGCCCTGCCCCGCAACGCCCTGGAGCGGCTGGCCGAGGCCGACGCGTTCCGGTCGCTCGGCCTCGACCGGCGCGCCGCCCTGTGGATGGTCCGCACCCTGGAGGGAACCTCGGCGCGCACGGCCGCCCGGGCGGACGCGAGCGAGCGCCGGGCCCACCTGCTGGACGCGCCCCTGCCGCTCTTCGCCTGGCACGCCGACGACGGCCTGTTCCGGCACGAGCCGGCGGTGGACCTCCCGGCCCTGCCCCTGCCCGAGGCGGTGGCGGAGGATTACGCCGCCACCGGCCTTTCGCTGCAGGGGCACCCGGTCGCCTTCTTCCGGGGGCGGCTCGCCCGGATCGGCGCGATCCCGGCCCGGGCCCATCTCGATCCGGCCCTGCCCCAGGGCGCCCGGGTCACGGTGGCGGGCCTCGTGCTGATCCGCCAGCGGCCGGGCACCGCCAAGGGCGTGGTGTTCCTGACCCTGGAGGACGAGACCGGCATCGCCAACGTGATCGTCTGGAAGGCGGTGTTCGAGGCGAACCGCCGGGCCGCCATGCAGGCCCGGTTCCTGGCCGTGCGCGGCCGGGTGCAGCGGGCGGACGGCGTTGTCCACCTCGTGGCCGAGGGGTTTCGCGATCTCACCGAATCCCTGCGCGACCTGCGCGCCGCCGGGATGCGGCTGCCGCCCGAGACCACGGATTTCGGCACGCCCCCGGACCGGCGCGTGTATCCCAGCCGGGACTTTCACTGACCGGTCCCGGCTGCGGGGCTGCCGTCCTCGCGCGGGCCGTCGCCGCGCGCGGGATCACGGGGCGGGTTGCCTCAGCCGAAGGCTTCGGAGGGAGACGAGGAGGTCCGCCGACCGCCGGCGCTGCCCCGATGCGGCGTTCTGTCTGTCCGTTTCCGAGGCCAAATCGCGGCGCCCCGAAACCGATCGCGATATCGTCCGTTAAGGTTGCTGCCTGCGTCCTTGCAGGCATCAGCCGATTGCCGGAGGTGACGAACGCCGGGCATGGAAGAGCAGCTTCGATGGAACAGCCCGACGCTTGGCATCAGACGGACCGGCTCGATGCGGAGCAGGGCAAGGGCGATCCGTTCGCCGCCGCCGTCCGCGCCACGCGGATGGCGATGATCATCACCAATCCGCGCCTGGACGACAACCCGATCGTCTACGCCAACGACGCCTTCCTGCGGATGAGCGGCTATGCCCGGTCCGAGGTGCTCGGCCGGAACTGCCGGTTCCTCCAGGGCGCGGACACCGACCGCGGCGCCGTCGCGCTGATCCGCGAGGCCGTCGCGGCCGAGACCGACATCGCCATCGACGTGCTGAACTACCGCAAGGACGGGACGCCGTTCTGGAATGCGCTGTATCTCAGCCCCGTGACCAACGAGGCCGGCGCGGTGCTGTTCTTCTTCGCCTCGCAGCTCGACGTGACCGATCGCGTGGACGCGCATCTGCGGATCCAGCACGAGAAGGATCATTTCGAGGCCGAGGTCGCCCGGCGGACCCGCGACCTGACCGAGGCCCTCGCGGCGCAGACCATGCTGGTCCACGAGGTCGACCACCGGGTCAAGAACAACCTCCAGATGATCGCGGCGCTGCTGTCCATGCAGACCCGGGCGATCACCGATCCCGCCGCCCGCGCCGCCATGGAGTCGATGCTGACCCGGGTGGAGGCCCTTGGCACGGTGCACCGCCGGCTCTACCAGTCCAACGACGTCGAGCGGTTCGACGTGGCCGAATTCGCCCGCGACCTCGCCACCGACCTGGTCCGCGGTTCCGGAACAGACCGCATCCGCCTGCATCTCGACCTGGAAACCGTGGAGATCCCGGTCGCCAAGGCGCCGCCGGTGGCCCTGATGATGAACGAGCTGATCACCAACGCCCTCAAGCACGCCTTCCCGGACGACCGCGCCGGCCGGCTCTCCGTGACGGTGGCGCCGGACAAGACGTACTTCACCATCAAGATCGCCGATGACGGCGTCGGCATGCCGGTCCAGATCATGGAGCAGCGCTCCTTCGGCAAGCGGCTGATCGGCACCCTCTGCCGCCAGCTCAGCGCCAGCATCGCCTGGCAGACCAACGATCCCGGCACCCTCGTCAACATCCACTTGCCGCGCGAGATGGCCGGCAGTCCGGAGGCACCGTGAGCGAGCCACTGCGGATTCTCGTCGTCGAGGATGAAGCCCCTATCCTGATGCAGATCGAGATGATGCTGGAGGATGCCGGCCACTGCGTCGTGGGCACCGCCGTGACCGCGAGCGAGGCCATCGCGCTGATCCCCGCGGTGCGGCCCGAGCTGGTCCTCATCGACCTGCGCCTCGGCGACGGCTCCTCGGGCATCGACGTGGCGCATGCCGTGCGCGACCTCGGCGGCATCACCGCCGCGTTCATGACCGCCAATGCCCGGGCCCTCTCCGACGACATGGAGGGCGCCACGGCGGTGATCGCCAAACCCTTCTCCGGCAAGGTGCTGGAGGCGTCCCTGGCCTATCTCGAGGATTGCGTGCGCCGGCCGCCCCCGGTCGAGCAGGTGCCCCAGGGGATGCGGGTCGCGCCGAATTGGCTGGCGAGCTTTGCCGAGATGCGGACCTGACCCCTCGACAGGTCCCGCGACCCGCGTAGAGTGCGGCCATGCTTGCCTCTGCCCCGCCGCGTCCCGTCCCCGCCGCCCCCCTGGGCCCCCTGCGTTCGGCGGGGCCGCGGCTCCTGACCGGGCTCCTCCTAGCGGGCCTCCTCCTCGGCGGCCCTGCCCGGGCCGATACCTGCGACGACCTCGCCCGGCAGATCGCCGGTGCCATCGGCGGCAAGGTCGGCCGGCGCGCCGGCCCGAGCATCGACATCCGTCTCGCCGGCCCGATCAAGCTCGACGTGACCTGCCGGGCCGAGCCGATCGTGCAGGCGACCTCCGCGGAGGCCGCCCCCTCGGCGACCTTCTTCCGCGACCTGTCGGTGGCCTCCGAGATCCTGATCGGCGAACCGGCCGCGACCGTCGAGCCGATCATCGCCAACGCCTATCGGACGTCGCTGTCGGAGCGGCGCAAGTCGTTCATCCAGCAGAGCGGCTGGTCGGCCTCCTGCTACACCGACCCGGGCAGCACCACGATGCGCACCCTCTGCTCGGTGGGGCGCATCCCGCCGGGCTAGGCCTCCTCGACCGGCGCGCGGGTCGGCGGGATCCGCCGGGCCGGGCAGCCCCGGCTCCGGCCTCGCCTGCGCGCCGGCCGATCTCCGCGCTCCCTGCGGGCGCCGGGCCGGTCAGTACTCGATCACGTCCTCGAGCGCGTAGTGCTTCACGGTCTTCCGGTTGGCGATCAGCTCGTCCACCGTCGGCTCCCCCTTCAGCGCGCGGGCGATGGCGAGCTTGGTCGCCTCGTAGTTGGTCCGGTAGAGGTCCTTCAGGTCGAGGTTGTCGTCCTCGGCGCAGCGCGGGTCGAGCCAGATCATGATGATCATGCACAGCTCGTCGAGCCCGTCCTTCGGCAGAACGCCCTCGATGATGCAATCCACGATGGCGTCGCCGGTGGCCGCCTGGACCACGCCGCCGAGCAGCTCGACGTACTCGGCCGTGTGGATCGTGGCCTTGGTGGTCATCATCGTGGCCGGGCGCACCAGCTGGTTGAGGTCGCGCACCACGAACATCCGGGTATGGCCCTGCACCTGCCCCATCATCGACGCGAAGGCCTGACCCACGGGGCCGCGCACCGAGCCGATCAGCACCTCCGGCATCGCGTCGGTGTACTGGCCCTCGGCCGCCAGCACCGTGGCCTCGCCCGTGCGGAACCAGATCTCTTGCATGTGTCGACTCCACCGTATCGGAAGCCCCGGGAGACATCATCGGATCGCGCGCGTCAATCGGCTCAGAGCAGGCCGACTCCGTCGAGGACGCCGACCATCGCGAAGGCGATCGTGACGCCGGAGACGGCGTAGACCACCCACTTGTAGGCGCCCTCCACCCTCTGTCCCGGCGGCAGCGCCCGGGTGGCGAGCAGGATCAGGAGGCCGAGGGCCAGCGGCAGGAGCAGCGCGTTCATCACCTCCACGGCGATGTTGAGGGCCACGAGGTTCGGCACAAGCTGGACCGCCCCCGCCCCCGCGCCGACGGCCAGCGCGAACGCGCCGTAGAAGGCCGGCGCCTCCCGGGGCGACTGCTCCAGCGAGTGCGGCCGGCCGGTGACGTCGCCGAAGCCCCAGGCGAGGGCCAGGGCCACGACGTTCAGCGCCACGAAGGCCGCCGCGAGGATCCCGATCCCGAACACGACCTGCCCGAGCCACGGCCCCAGGGCCGGCGTGAAGGCGCCCGCGAGGTCGCCCACGGTCTGCAGACCGTCCTTGGTGCCCTGCCCGGCCCGGCCGATCGTGGCCGCGGCCGCGATCAGGATCGCCCCCATCACGCATTGCGAGACCACCGCACCCACGAGGGTGTCGAGCCGCGAGCGCCGCGCGTGCTCCCAGCCGAGGCCTTTGTCGACGATCGCCGACTGCTGATAGAAGATCATCCACGGCATGATCACCGCACCGATGTTGGCGGCGATCAGCACCCGGTACTGGCCGTCGCCGAGCGGAAGGTGCCCGAAGGAGGCGACGATCTCCCCGAGCTTCGGCCGCGCCGCGACGGCGAGCCCGATGAAGACCAGCTCGAACAGGCCGACCGCGATCGCCACGACCTCGACGCGCCGGTAGCTCCCGGTGAAGACCAGCCCGAGGAGCAGGGCCGCCGGCAGCCCGAGGCTCGCGAGCCGCGGCACCCCGAACAGGTCGCCGATGCCGGCGATGCCGGAGAACTCGGTGACGATGGCGCCGATCCCGGCGACCACGAGGCCCCCGTAGGAGATCCAGGCCCAGACCGGCCCGTAATGCGCCCGGATGAGTTCGCCGTGGCCGCGGCCCGTGGCGGTCCCGAGCCGGACCGTCAGTTCCTGGACGACGTAGAGGATCGGCACCAGCAGGATCTGCAGGAGCAGCAGCGAGTAGCCCCAGCGCGCCCCGCTCTGGGCCGCCGTGATCAGGCTGCCGACATCCGTATCGGCGAGCATCACGACCAGTCCGGGACCGGCGGCCTTGAGGAACGCGGACAAGCGAGGCAGGGAAGCGCTGGGCACGGCCCGGGAACAGTTCCGGGCGGAGGCAGTTCCGGCGGGCGCCTGCGGCGTTTTCCCGGGACACGCGGAGGAATGTGGGATGGCGGAGAGCACGGATCGGGGCTCCGGCTGGAGCCTTCAGGCGAGCGCCGTGCCCGGCGGGGTGCGCCTGGAACTCGCCCTGTCCGACCTCGGCGGCGGCCCGGTCACCGCCGCGATCGTTCTGGACCGGTCGGAGGCCCGGGCCTTCGCCCGCGCCCTGCTGGCGGCGGCCGGGGACGCGGCCGAGCGCACGTTCCCGAAGCCGGACGCCTGACCGGCGGCGAGCCCGCCGCGGGGCCGGGATCAGCGCAGGATCTGACCCGGGTTGCGGCCCGGCAGCCGCGGCACGACGGTGCCGCGCTTCTCGATCGGCGCGTCGCAGGCATAGGCGAACTCGGACTTCAGCGGATCGAACACGGTCTCGCCGGTGATCCGGCAATCCTCGCGCACCGTCTCGTCGAGATAGGCCCGGGCGGCGGTGCGGAAGCGCTTGACGCGGGTCGCCTGCGGGTCCGGATCGATCCGGATCTCGCTCAGATTGCAGCCGGCATATTCGCGCAGGGCGTTGGACACGATCAGCATCCGGCGCAATTGCCGGTTGTCGTAGACCTCGTAGGGTTCCTTGCAGCCGATCGTCACCACCTGCGGGGTGAGCGCCACGTAGTTCCGCGAGATGTAGGAGAAGCCCGTGGCGTTGCAGCCGGCGAGCGCGACCGCGACGGTGACGGCTCCGAGGGCGACGGGGCCGCGGGCGATCCGCCGGAGGGGCCGCAGAGCTGCGGGTCGTCGCATCCTCGTCATCCCAGCCCGCATCCCGGATCCGCCCGCTCCCACGGGCAGCGGGATGCATTGAAACGGCTCCGCTTGTGCCGTCAATGCGTTTCTCGCCGCGCCGGACCCGTCGCATCGCGAGCGTGGCCGTATCGCACTTGCGGAACACTTGCGGAACGTTTAACCTGTTCGTGATTTGTTTCCGCGACCGTCCCGGGGCGGTCCGCTCAGCCACGAGGCCCCCTTCGATGCTCACGCGCAAGCAGCTGGACCTCCTGCGCTTCATCCAGAGTCGCATGCAGGAATGCGGTGTCCCGCCCTCGTTCGACGAGATGAAGGACGCCCTCGACCTCAAGTCCAAATCGGGCATCCATCGGCTGATCACGGCCCTGGAGGAGCGCGGCTTCCTCCGCCGCCTCCCGAACCGGGCGCGGGCCATCGAGGTGATCCGCGTGCCCGAGAGCCTGACGCAGGCGCCCGCGCCGGCCGCGGAGCCCCGCCGCTTCACCCCGAGCGTGGTGGAGGGCGGCAAGTCCAAGCAGCCGCCGCTCCCCGCCAACGCGCGCATGATCGACGAGGCCGGCCGGGCCGTCTCGATCCCCGTCATGGGCCGGATCGCCGCCGGCACGCCGGTCTCGGCGATCCAGAACCAGAGCCACGCCATCACCCTCTCGCCGGATTTCCTGGCCGGTGGCGAGCACTACGCCCTGGAGGTGCGCGGCGACTCGATGGTCGAGGCCGGCATCCTCGACGGCGACCTCGTGGTGATCCGCAAGCAGGACACCGCCAACACGGGCGACATCATCGTGGCCCTGATCGACGACGAGGAGGCGACGCTCAAGCGCCTGCGCCGCCGCGGCTCGTCGATCGCCCTCGAGGCCGCCAACCCGGCCTACGAGACGCGGGTCCTCGGGCCCGACCGGGTGCAGATCCAGGGGCGCCTGGTCAGCCTCGTCCGGCGCTACTGAAGCGGCTCGGCCGGCGCGTCGGCGGGGGCACGTCCCCCGTCCGGTGCTTCGGTGTCCGGTGACCCTGAAGCCGCCGGCGCGTCCGCTTGTTCGGGCCCTTCCGGAAGCGCTCCGGCCGGTCGCCGCGGCCTCGGGTCCGGGCGCAGCCGCCAGGGCAGGTCCCGGCTGTCGGCGCGGGCGTAACGGGTGGTGAAGCCGTCGCGGCCGGCCCGGAGCGCGACGGCGCCGTGGGCGGCGAGGACGCGCCGGTCGATCACCAGGGGGCCGGTACAGGTCGGGGGCGCCGCGAGGCCGGTGATCAGCACCGCGGCCCGGGCGCAATCCTCCGGGAAGGCGCGCCGGTCCCGGACCAGCGCGACCGCCCGTCCGTCGGCCAGGCGCGCGGTGCATCCGAGCGGATCGCAGCGCCCGCCGCCCGACGCGGCGATCAGCGCGTCCGGCCGCCGTCCGTCGCCGTCCGCCTTCAGCCACTGCTCCAGCACGAAGCCGGAGGGGCGGCCGAGGGCCGTGAGGCGCCCGTCCGGCCCCCGCACGGCGGCACCCCCGCCCTGTCGGTCGACGAAGAGGTCGTAGCGATCCGGCAGGGCCGTGAGCCCGAGCCCCAGCAGGAGGGGCGGTACGGCGAGCCAGCGCAGGCGCGAGACCGGGAGCGTCGCCAGCAGGAGGCCGGCGGTGAGCAGGGTCAGCGCGGCGGTGCCGAAGGCCGGCAGCACGACGGTGGCGCGCTCGAACCCGGCGATCCACTCGGAGATCGCCAACATGCCGCCCACCGCCTGGCCCATCAGCCACCAGATCGGCCGGTCGAGGGCGAAGGGATAGGCCAGGACCCCGATCACCGCGCAGGGCATCACCACCAGGGAGACGAGCGGCAGGGTCAGGGCGTTGCCGACGATCCCGAACGGCTGCATCGTCTGGAAGTGGTAGGTGGCGAAGGGCGCGGTGGCGACCTGCGCCACCAGGGTGGTGGCCAGGGTGCCGGCGACCGCCGAGAGACCGGTTCCGACGAGCCGTCCGACGGGACCGGCCCCGGGGCGCGTGAACAGCCGCCCATCGATCAGCCGCGCGCAGGCGATCAGGCCGGTCACCGCCCCGAAGGACATCTGGAAGCTCGGGCCGAGCAGGCCCTCCGGCTCGCGCGCCAGGGCGATCAGCGCGGCGAGGGCGAGGTTGCGCATCGACAGGGCCGGCCGATCCGCCAGGATCGCGCCCAGCATGATCAGGGTCATGATCAGCGAGCGCTCGGCGGCGATATCCCAGCCCGAGAAGGCGCAGTAGGCGCTCACGCCCAGCATGGCGAAGCCGGCCGCGATCTTCTTGATCGGCCAGACCAGCGCGCAATACGGGACCAGCGCGAGCGTCGCCCGCACCAGCCAGAACACCACGCCGGCGGCCAGCACCATGTGGAGCCCCGAGATCGACACGACATGGCTATGAGTAGGCCGGCATTTGTTTTAGGGAAGGAAGGCGCGGAAAAGCCTGGGCGGTGAGATGGGTGACAAGATCGGGACCGATGCGGCGCCAGCCCCGGCAACCGCCTATTCCTACATTCGGCTGAGCTCGAAGCGCCAGTCGAACACCGACGAGAAGAAGGCCTATCGTGACGGCCTAAGGCGGCAGACCGCCTTGCGGGACGAGTATCTCGCCGCCAACCCACACCTCACGCTCGACACCAAGCTCTCGCTCCACGACATCGGCGTGTCCGCGTTCACGAAGGCCAACATGGCCAAGGGCGGCGGAGGCAAGCTCGCCCTGTTCCAGCAGGCCGTCGACGAAGGACGCATCGCCAAGGGCAGCTACCTGCTCGTCGAGAACCTCGACCGAATGACGCGCGCCAGCGTCCCGGTCGCGCAGCACATGCTGCTGGGCTTGGTCAACGCCGGCATCGTCGTCGTCTCGATCGCCGACAAGATGACCTACCAACATGCGCCGGACGATCCCGTCTCACAGGCTGCCTTCCTAGTCTCGGTGATGACCCTCATGCGGGCTCATGAGGAGTCGGCGCTGAAGTCCAGGCGCCTCAAGGCGACGTGGGAGGAAAAGCGGAAGAATATCGGGACCAGAAGGCTGACGACCAAGACCCCGGGCTGGTTGCACATGGTCGACGGCAACCTCGAAGTGCATCCCGAACGTGGCCCCGTCGTCGAGCTGATCATGAAGTTGCTCGCGGACGGATGGGGCCGCGACCGCATTGCAAGGCACCTGAACGAGAACAAGGTGGAATGCTGGGGGCACGGCCGGTCATGGCACGGCGGCACGGTCCAGAAGGTCACCGACAACAGGGCGCTGCTGGGTGAATTTCAGCCTCACAAGCTCGAACACGTGGAGCGACAGGGTGTCCTGGTCGCGAAACGCGTCCCGGTTGGTGACCCCATCCCGAACTACTTCCCCCGGGCCGTCAGCGACGAACTCTGGGCCCTGGCACGCCGCGTTGCCAACAAGCGGCGCCTCGGGCGCGCGCCCAACGCCGGAGGCCAGCAGGGCACGGTGATCACCAACCTGTTCGGCATGGTCGCCACGTGTGGTGTGTGCATGAAGCCGATGAACTACCGCGACCGAGGGGCGCGTTCCACGCCCGTCCTGCGGTGCTCCTCGGAGCGGGCCGGCACCTGCACCAACGCCTACCGCATCCCCTACTACGATACCGAGGTCGCCATCCTCCTCTGGCTCGTGAAGCTCGACCTGACGGGCGGAGCACCCGGCGAGCTCGCGCGCCACGAGGAAGCCTTGCGGACCAAGGTCGCGGAGCGTGACGAGCTGCAGGTTCGGGGCGAGGCCATCGTACGAGGGATCGGTGCCGGCAGTCGTTTTGCCAAGGCACCTCTCGCCGAGATCGAGACCGCCATGCAAGCGTGTGAGGCCGGCATCACCGACCTGACGGGCAAGATAACCGCGTTGCGTCACGGCGGAGGGCGTGAGGAGCGCTCCGCGGCCATCGAACACCTGAGCGAACTTAAAAGGACGGATGCGCCTGACGAGGAGGTTTTCGCGGCGAGAATGCGGATCCGGCAGATCATCCGCGACACGTTCGAAAACATGTGGTGCTACCCGGACGGCAACATCGAGATCTTCACAATCGATGGCGGGTATCACGCCTTCCGCGACGGTTACTGGTGGAACGAGGCCGACCGGATCTGGGTGCCATCCGTCGGCGCCATGACCGGCATCCCGTATCGCGCCACCAAAGCCGAGCTAGCCCGTCGGGCGAAATGGCTGGGGCAAGCCTAACGGGAAGCGCCTCGGATCAAGCTCCATAACGGCGAGGTCCTGTGGCATGCCGCACCGCGGGTCGCGACAATTCCGAACCGGCATCATCGTCCGCCCGACTACGCGGCCGAGCCTGTCCCGACATGTATGTCGTCCTCGGGCTGCCTCCTGCGATAGCGCCCGCGTTCAGCCCGAGCGAATAGCCGTTTATGGTGGATCCGCTGGTTGATCTTTTTTCTCAGAGTGTCGTGGTTCCACTCCTCCTGGTGACCCTTGCACTCCTCCACGAGATCAGCTCCCAGGCGCTGCTCGATATCCTGGATCGGTAACGCGCCGTTCTCCGGCAGCGCCTTCCAGATCTCGTGCACGACCCGCTCCCAGTAGACATCGGCCCGGACGGCCTGCAGGTGCCTCCGTGCCTCCTCCAGCTCGGCCTCCAGCGCCACCACGCGTTCGGTCAAGAGCCGGGCCTCCGCCTCATGGCCCCCCAGCAAGGCGAGGGCTTCGCTACACATCTCGCGTTCGACGCCGATCTCTTGCTGCATGCGCTCCCTGTCGCGGACGTAGACGGCGGCCGCCTCGGCCTGCGCCGCCTGCCATAGCGCCACTCCAGCCGCGGCCAGTCGGTTCGAGACCGCTTCGGGCAATGCGGCGAGCTCGATCTTCGGACTGTATTCCCGCTCCCGCTTCCACTCCTTCAGCAGGGGCGCGACGTTATTGGGCGAGCCGGCCTTCCCCAGGTTCTCCGTGAGCCACGCCCTGACCGTGTGGGTTGTGACATGCGCTCTTCCGCCGGCGCGGATCGCGTCCGCGGCTCTGTAAACATCGTGCCTGGTCACCATCGCGTGCCGCCCTCCGGGCACGAGTTTGAGGCAGATACGGTTAACGAAACATGCTTTTCTGTATTCCGTAACGCATTACGTTACACGATACGCACTACGTGCCTGACCGCGGATCCTTTTGCAGGCGTGTGGCCTGTGCTTCGAGCGCCAGCGGGGATGATCGAACGCAAGCGACGGCTTGTCGCGACTGCGATGAGACCTATCCGAGCTACCCAGTTGATAGCCGAACCAAAGTTCTGCATTCGGACCTCAAAGTTCCGCATTCAGCAAACCTAGAGTAACACCGGCCCGTCATTGAACGATGGCGAGCCGGTGTTCGTTCGGCGGAAGGCATCCTCGGCCTGCAATCGGCGGCTCGCGGCCTCAAAGGCCCCGCAGGCAAACCCGACATCGGCATCAGCCCGACCATGGCCCGCCAGCACTTCGGCGAAAGCATCAGCAACCGCCTCGTCCCAACGCGTCAGCGTTCCGTAGACGTCGAAGGTGATGGTCGAAGGGCATGCCATTCGGGCCTAACGGATCGCCGTCGAATTCGATCAGCCAACGCATGGTGAACGAACCGTTGATTCCGGAAGCGGGCATCGGAAAGCGCTTTCCTGTGTCCGCTTCCATCGGAGTCGCGTTTTCCAGGTCCGAGGGCTCGGGTCGCCCCCCAGCTCGTCCAACCAGATGCCGGCATACCAGGCTTAGCCCTAGAGCGGCCGCGCGATGCTCATCCGTGCTATCGACCGAGCACCCCCACACCACGACCGCTGCGGAACCGATGCCGGCATGACGAAGAGTTTTGGTCTGAACCGCTCGCTCGGAAGCGCCATCGGCATTATCGCCCTCGTGGCGGTGCTCGGCAGCGGCGCGGTGCTCGCGTCCCTCGGACACCTTCAGACGGCCATCGATGCCCGCGGACGGTCGAACCTGGTCATGCGCGCGCTTGATGCCTTCCGCGTCGCCATGCTGAACCAGGAGACCGGCCTGCGCGGGTACCTGCTGACCGGTCACCAGGACAGCCTCGATCCCTACCGCATCGGCAAGTCGGCCTTCGAGGAGGCCGCCGAACGACTTCACGCCCTCATCGGCGACGACCCCCTGCGTCAGGGCTGGCTCGCCGAAGCCGAGAAAGCAGCGCGGGCTTGGCAGGAAAAAGTCGGGGAAGCCGCAATCCACGGCATGGCCGACCCGGCAACCCGCTCCGAGGCGATCCGGATCGAGGGCAGCGGTACGGGCAAGGCGTACTTCGACGCGTTCCGGACGAAGCTCCAGGCCATTCAGGCCGAGGAGGAGAGCCGGCGTGAGGTCAATGGGACGCTTCTCGCGCAGGCCCAGCGCGATGCCGGCATCGTCTCCTGGGGCGGCACCCTGCTCACCCTCCTCATCTGCGCCGGGATCGGAATAGCCATCCGGCGCAGAATCGTTGCCCCCCTGATCCGCCTGGCCGAGGCGATGCGGCATCTGGCCCGTCGCGATCTCACGATAGAGGTGCCAGGCATTCGTCAGCGCGACGAGGTCGGTGCGATGGCGCGGGCGGTGCAGGTGTTCAAGGAAGGGTTGATCGAGCTCGACCGCACCTCTCTGCTCCGGGCGACGGCCGACACGCTGCCGGCGATGGTCGGCTACGTCGATGCCCAGCGGCGCGTCGGGTTCCTGAACGGAGAGTTCGAGCGCTGGTTCGACCTTCAGGTCGGGGATGTCTCCCAAGTCGACGGCCGCCCCCTGGCGCAGGTTTTCACGAACCAGCCCTTCCCCGGGACGGGACGCGAACTGGAGACCGCCTTCGCGGGGACCGAGACCCGTTTCGAGCACCGCCTCGCCCGACGTGGTGCGGACAGGCGGATGGTGGAAGGGTTCTACCGCCCGCATCGCGGGCCGGACGGTGCGGTGCTCGGGGTCGTCACGCTCCTGACGGACATCACCGAGCGCAAGGCCATGGAGCGGCGCCTCGCCCTGCATGCGCGCGACCTGCGTCGGACCAACGAGGAGCTGGAACAGTTCGCCTACGTGGCCTCTCACGACCTCAAGGCACCTCTGCGCGGCATCGAGAACCTGGTGACCTGGATCGAGGAGGACCTGGAGGAGGTCCTCACGGCCGACACCCGGACGAACATGGACCTGCTGAAGAGCCGGGTGCGGCGCCTTGAGAGCCTGCTCGACGACCTCCTGGCATACTCGCGGGCCGGGCGCGGCGACGTCGCGACCGAGACGGTCGACACCAAGGCACTGGTCGAGGATCTCGCCGGCTTGGTCAGCCCGCCCGAGGGGTTCGACATCACGGCGGGAGAGAGCCTGCCGACCCTGGATGCCGCCCGGGCGCCCCTTACGCAGGCGTTCCAGAACCTCATCGGCAATGCGATTAAGCACCATGACCACCCGGCCACCGGGCACGTCTGGGTCGATGCATGCCCCGTGGACGACATGGTAGAGTTCACCGTGACGGACGATGGCGCTGGCATTCCCGAGCAGTTTCGTGAACGGGTCTTCGGCATGTTCCAGACCCTGAAGCCCCGCGATGAGGTCGAGGGCAGCGGCATGGGGCTTGCCATCGTCAAGAAGCTGGTCGAGCGCCAGGGCGGCAAGGTCTGGCTGAGCGAAGGGTGGGACGGTCGTGGCCTCTCGGTCCACTTCACCTGGCCCAATGGTACGAAGGGAACTGCCGATGGCGCCGACCGTGAACCTGCTGCTGGTCGATGACGACGAGGTCGACGTCCAAGGACTGAAACGCGCCTTCAACAAGAGTAAGATCGCGAACCCCATCACGGTGGCGCGCGACGGCATCGAGGCGCTGGAGATCCTGCGCGGCCAGAATGGCCGGACCAAGCTCGCCAAGCCGCACCTGATCCTGCTCGACCTCAACATGCCGCGCATGAACGGCATCGAGTTCCTGGAGGCGCTGCGGGCCGACGAGGACCTCAAGAGCGCGCTCGTGTTCATGGTCACTACCTCGAAGGCCGAGGAGGACAAGGCGCGCGCCTACGGGCACCACGTGGCCGGCTACATCGTCAAGCAGGACCCGGCCAACACCTTCATGCAGGCGGTCTCGCTGCTAGAGCACTATTGGAAGATCGTCGAGTTCCCCGAGTAGCCACTTCCGGAGCCGACCCGAAGATGCCGACGCGCATCCTCCTCATCGATGACGATCAGGTCGACCGCGCCGCCGTGCGCCGGGCGCTGGGGAAGTCCGGCCTGGCCCACGAGCTCACCGAGGCGCCGGACGGCTCCTCCGGGCTCAGGCTCGCGCAGGGGCAGGCGTTCGACTGCGTGCTGCTCGACTATCGCCTTCCGGACGTCGACACCTTCGCGCTGCTGGCCTCGCTCTTGTCGCCCGAGGGCGGCAACCAAGCGGTCCTGATGCTGACGGGCGAGGATGACCCGGACGTCGCCTTCCGGCTGATGCGGGCGGGTGCACTTGATTACCTGGCCAAGGGCGAGGCAACGCCGTCGAGCCTGGCGCGGGCAATCCGCTACGCCAAGGCACGCCGCGAGTTCCTGGCTGAGTTGAGCACGGCGCGGCGTGAGGCGGAGGCGAAGTCACAAGAACTCGACCTGCTGAACAAGCAGAAGTCGCTGCTGTTCTCCATCATCGCCCACGACCTTCGCAATCCGTTCCAGGCGCTTCTGGGTCTGTCCGAAGTCCTGAGCCAAGCGGTCGCGGAACGCGACCACGCCACTGTCGAGCGCCGTGCGCAGGGCATCCAGGAGGCGGCGAGCCAGGCCTACGGCCTTATGGAGGGCCTGTTCGCGTGGGCGAGCCTGCAGATGGACACCGTCGCGGTGACCCTCGGCGATGTCGACCTGGGAGCCGTGGCCGATGAGGTTCTTAAGGGCGCATCCGAGAACGCGTCGGACAAGGGCCTGATCCTCAGGGCCAAGTGTGCCGGCCGTCACGTACGGGGCCATCGCGACATGCTGGCGGCGGTGATGCGCAACCTCGTGAGCAACGCGGTGAAGTTCACGCTGCCGGGGGGCACCATCTCCATCGCCGCCGAACCTCGCGGCGAGAGCGTCGAGATCACCGTCTCGGACACCGGGGTCGGCATGACGACCCACAAGGTCGCCGACCTGTTCCGGCTCGACCGGCGCACCACCACGAACGGAACCGCCGGCGAGCGGGGCAGCGGCCTCGGCCTCCTGCTCTGCCGGGATCTCGTGGAGCGCCAGGGAAGCACCCTGACCGTCGAAAGCGTGCCCGGTCGCGGCACCAAGTTCGGCTTCATCCTGCCCGCGACAGTGGCGGTCGGGGAGAAGCAACTCGCACTTCTCGAAACCTGAATCCACTTGGCGTTTCATTGGCACGGGCGCACGTTTGACCGGACCCGCTCCCGCTGACGGACATCCCCGGCGCCGCATCGGAGGGGGCTGCGAAGCTTTTGCCAAGCAACATCGCCTGCCTGCTGTCGCTCACCGCCACCAGGATCAGGTTCGTGCCCCCGACGCTGCGGTTAGATGGGTCGAAGGAGATCCGACCCGCGCCGGGTGATGCCTCGCGACGGATCGGTTTCGCCGGGATCAGTGGATGTTGACCGACGCATCGTCCCCGGCCTGCCGCCGGGCCAGATCCTTGCCTACGGCGAACAGCAACGCGTCGACCATCGGCAGGAGATGGTCCGAGGCGCCTCCCAGGGCCAGCGACCTTGCCATGAGGACGTGCTCGGCGAGGGCGTCGAGTGCCGTGACCGGCGCGAACTCACCGGCGGACGGGGTCACCTCGAACCTTTCGAGCTCCGCCTGCGCGATCAGTCTCCGTCCCTCGGGTTTCACGTCGGTGATCTGTCCGAAAAAGCCGAGGAAGCCCCGTCGCTTCGGCAACCATGAGGGGGTGGCGGAGTCGCTCACCCACACGTAGGTGCCGTCCTGGCGCCGGAGGCGGTATTGCAGGGTGAACTCGCATCGCGCCGCGCAGGCATGCCGGAACGTCTCGACCATCAGGTCACGGTCGTCGGGGTGGATGACGCTCGCCCAGCCCGAGAACAGGCCGGCGGGGGGCCGCAGCACGGTGACGGCGTACCACTCAGGGCACATGTAGGTCGTCCGGCCCTCGTCGTCCGTAACCCAGATCATCGTGGCCTCGCTGGCTCAGCCGGCTCAAGGACGTGCGCCCGCACCGAAGACGGCTCCATTCTGGGTTTGCCGTGATGTCGCGGTCAAACCTTCGTCCTGTCCAGGGACCAACCGGTCCCCCTTGCCTCCGCCATGGCCCATCCAGCCACGACCTGCCGCTTCCGATCCGAGTCCTCTGCCATCGCGGGCCTCCGCCGCCTTGGTGAAAGACGCTGCGGTACCAGGTAGCAAGCTCACCTGCCCGCCTCGCCCAGCGCGTCAGTCTTCGGTGGGGTTTGGATGGAAGATCCCGCCCTACTCGGCGCTGAGCGCAGCGAGGTCACTTCTTAGTCGCAAGGCGCGAATACGGTGACCTCGGGCCAACTGGATCATTCCCTGGGCAACGAGCCCTTCGCCGGCATCGGCAGCGTCCATTGCGATGGCAGCGAGCTGAGACGCGCAAACATCGTCGGTCTCGGCCGCCTGAGCCAACGTGATCATCAGTTCCAGAACGGCCTCACCCATCGAGGCGAGATAGGCCACAGCCCGAGCTTGGCCAGCGGCGCTGGCTTGATGCGCCTCATCCCCTCAACGGGAAGCGCTCCATGAACCGCATGCCGTCCCATAGCTCGACCGCGTGACCGGCCACGAACGCCTCAGCCTGACGTAGTGCGTCTTGATCGTCGAGGGCGGGTAGGTTTTCCAGTCTCGCCACACGCCCGTCAGCGTTGACCAGGAAGGCATGATAGCACGGTGGCACGGGTAGCCGGTCGAGATCGGCAAATCTCATGTGTTTCGAGTTCGTCGGCATCACGCCCCTCCGTTCGTGAGAGCACGATGGGTCAGGTCGTCCGCTCGAATCAGAGGTTAGCGAAGATTTAACAATGCTCACCTAAATTTGATAATATTATACCGATACCAATCAAAAAGGCGCGCCGGGTCAGGGCGCGCCGAGGTGAGTTGAGAACGGTTCACGGGAAGAACCGAGTTCAGCCCTAGCATGAAGCCCGGGAACCGATTGCTCATTTGATCGACACGACGAGGAATGCGCCCGTCACCACCGGCCCGTCCCGGAGCCGGCACCCGCTTGGTGGCGGCCTCCGCGTCGGAGAGCAAAGCCAGCGGGCCCTGCATCGAGATGACGTGCGGGGATTGGCGCTCATACGGGCCGTCGACCGGAGGCGTTCTCCGGAACTTGATGGCGAGGCTGAAACTTGCGGCCTCTCGATCCCGTAAGGCTCCTCGAAGACCCCGACCCAAGCATGTTCGAAGCATAAGCTTCCGAGCGTGCCTTAACTTGTCTAATTGGCAAGCTTGATGTTAAATCATTCGGCTTAATTCGGAACAAGTATGGAATTATCCTGTTTTCACGAAGGTTGAATGAGACATTCAGCACTGCAGGAGATCCCGCATGAAGAAGTTTACTCTCGCCCTCACCGCCCTGGCCGCTCTCGGCGGCGCGTCCCTGGCACCCGGGGCCGCAACGGCCGCCCCGATGGCCGTCAATGGCCTGCAGTCCGATACCGGCGTGACCCAGGTCCGCATGATGCACGGCGACCGGATGATGATGAAGAAGCGCATGATGAAGCGCCGGATGATGAAGAAGCGCATGATGATGAAGCGCGGCATGTGATTTCGAGGCGTCCTACGCTTCCGGAGGTCCCGATCCAGGGGCCTCCACCCATTTCGAGGATCGCCCCGAGGAAGACCGTTTGCCCCGCACCTACCTGACGCGCTCCGCGCCCGACACGGGTGAGGTCGAGACACGACGCTGGATGTTCCGGCACCCGGTCGTCATCCGCGTCACGCATTGGGCGAATAGCATCTGCCTCCTCGTGCTGCTGATGAGCGGATTGCAGATCTTCAACGCCCACCCCGCCCTGTACTGGGGCAAGGTCTCCACCTTCGACACACCGCTGATGGCGATGTCCTCGACGGAGGACGATCCGCCGAAGGGCGTCACCACCATCCTTGGGCGGACCTTCGACACCACCGGTTGGCTGGGCTCCTCGGCGGGTGCCGACGGCGAGGCGGCCGACCGCGGCTTCCCGTCCTGGGCGACCCTGCCGAGCGACCAGGACCTAACCGGCGGCCGAAGCTGGCACTTCTTCTTCGCCTGGGCCTTCGTCCTGAACGGCCTCGCCTACCTGTTCTACGGGCTGGTCAGCGGGCAGCTTCGCTTCCGCGTGATCCCGTCGCGCGACCAGGTCCGACACTTCGGCGCTTCGGTATGGGAGCACCTGACGCTGCGTTTCCCTGAAGGTGACGAGGCCAAACGCTACAACGTCATCCAGAAGCTCACCTACCTCGTCGTGCTGTTCGTGCTCCTGCCCGCTCAGGTCCTGGCAGGGCTGGCGATGTCGCCGGCAATGGATGCGGCCTTTCCCTTTCTGCTGACGCTGTTCGACGGGCGCCAGTCGGCGCGCACGGTCCACTTCGTCGTGGCGGCCCTGCTCGTCCTGTTCGTCGCCGTGCACGTCGCCCTGGTCGTCCTCTCGGGCTTCCGGAACAACATGCGCGGCATGATCACCGGCTGGTTCGTGATTGAGCGGAAGGTCGAGCCGTTACCGGAGCGGACGTCGACGGAGGCCGCCTCGTGATCCGGCAACCAAGCCGCCGCTCCCTCCTGCTCGGCGCCACCGCCGCCGGTTCCGCGATGCTCGGCGGCTGCGACCGGCTGGGTGACGCGGAGTGGTTCAAGCGCACGCTGAAGACCGGGGAGGACGCCAACCTGTTCGTCCAGCGCCTGCTTCTCACCGAACGGACGCTGGCACCCGAGTTCGCGGACGCCGACATCTCGCCGGTGTTCAAGCCGAACGGGACCGAGGATCCGCCGGATAAGGCCTACAAGGCCCTGGCGAGGGGCAAGTTCGCCAAGTACCGCCTGGAGATCGGCGGCCTCGTGGAAGCCCCCTTCAAGCTGTCCCTGGCCGAGATGCGCAAGCTTCCGTCCCGCACACAGGTCACCCGCCATGATTGCGTCGAGGGCTGGAGCGCCATCGGCAAGTGGACCGGCATGCCGCTCGCCGACCTCCTGTCCCGGGCCAAGCTGAGGCCTGAGGCGCGCTACGTGGTGTTCCACTGCGCCGACACCATGGACCAGGGCGAGGACGACGGCGGGGCGGACACCGCGCAGGATGACGACGCGGACGAGGCGGTCCCCGCCGGCAACGCCACCCCAGCCATGACCAAGCAATCGGGTGGCGGGGAAAGCAGGAAGGATTCCGGCGGGCAACAGGCTTCGAAGGATACCGTGGCCGGTGGCGGATCGCCGGTCCGGTACTACGAGAGCATCGACCTGGTGGACGCGTTCCACCCGCAGACCATCCTCGCCTACGACATGAACGGCAAGGCGCTCCCGGTCTCGAACGGCGCCCCGCTGCGCCTGCGCGTGGAACGCAACCTCGGCTACAAGCAGGCCAAGTACGTGATGCGCATCGAGGTGGTCGAGAGCTTCGCCGGGATCGGCGAGGGCAAGGGCGGCTACTGGGAGGACCAGGGCTACGCGTGGTACGCGGGCATCTGAGACCGTCCGGGCATGGCTCGCCGGACATCGGCCGGTCGATCCAGGCTGCCATTCGGCGTTCCCAACCCACCCGGGGAACCTCGGTCCCACAGCGGGCTTGGCCCACGATGCCGGCGTCCCGTCCGGCCACGAGGAACGCCATGCCGAGCGATATCGAGAAACACCGAGAGCTGCTCGACGGCCTGAAGGCTGCCATGGGCAAGAACGACGGCGCGTTCGAGCAGGCCGTCACCAGCGCCTTCGAGCACGTCTTCGAGCATCTGGGCCGCCTGAACTCACACGTCTCGTTGGGAGAGGGTGCCAACGAGGATCGTCCCCTGGAGGACGGGGAATCCGCGACGCTGCGGTAGGGTCCGGACCTGCCGCGAGTTTCTCCTCCAAGACCGGCAGGATGGCGCGAGCCCGACCACGGCGATGAGAGCCCGAGGGGCCGGGCAAGCTCGATGGAAAGGCCGCACCGGTCACGGGCGGCGATACCCGCATCGGGCGGGCCATCGCATTCGCCCGCGCGGGGGTCGACGTCGCGATCACCCACTTGCCCGAATAGTAGGCGAACGCGGTGAACGGTGAGCGCCTGGAACGAGATAAGCCGGGCGGCAGGTGCTCTTCCTGGCGGGCGCCCCCCCCGGCTCCTCCGGTGGGCCCCCTAGGAAGTCTCGTTCTGCGATGCCGCACCGGTTGCGGTCATGCGTTCGCTGAGATCCTTCAGTTCCCGACGCAGGTCGGCCAGATGGCCGTCGTCAAGTCCGGTCCGGCAGACGACGGATTGCTGCGCGGCTGAGACATCGGCCTCAAGTTGGATGCCCACTTCGGTAAGGGCGACGAGCACGACGCGCCGGTCAACGCCGCGGGTGCGCGTGACGAAACCGGCCGCCTCCAGCTTGTCGACGAGCGGGGTCACGGCGTTGGACCCGAGTTGCAGCCGCTCGGCCAAGGCATGGATTGCTGTCATTCCATCCTGCCATAGGGCCAGCATCACGAGGTACTGCGGATAGGTCAGGCCGAGCTCGGCGAGCATCGGACGATAGGCACGCACCACCGCGTTGGTCGCGGCGTAGAGCGCGAAGCAGAGCTGGTCGTCCAACCGCAGTCTGGACTTCTTCGAACCCATAGCTCAAATTCCGTTCAGGTCTGGATGATCCACGCGTGAACGAATGTGTCAAGCGGTGGAGGATCAAGGTCTTGTGCCGGTCAATCTGACGGGACCCCGATCAAGGGTCCATCGTCGAGGGGAAACGCCATGGCGAAGATCCTGATCGTGGCCCTTACTGTCGCGCCCCTTTCCGTCACGTCCGCGCTCGCGGTCGACCATGCCGCGATCCGTCACGATGCCTCATAAGGAAAGCCGATGACCTATCCAGCTCTGACCGCCTCCTACGCCGGCCTGTTCGCGCTCATCTACGTCGGCCTCTCGGCCTGGGTTATGGCGAGCCGCGTGTCCTCGGACACGCTGCATGGAGACGGCGGCAACGAGACGCTGGAGAAGCGCATCCGGACGCAAGGCAACTTCGGCGAGTACGTGCCGCTCGCACTGATCCTCGCCGCCCTGCTCGAAGCGGGCGGCGGCGGACCGACGCTGGTGCGGACCCTTCTGATCGTCCTCCTGGTCGGTCGTGTCCTGCATCCGTTCGGGATGTTCGCCGCGAAGAACTCGCCGGTGCAGTTCGCCTGCCGCGGCGGCGGCATTCTTGCCACCATGGGCGTCATCGCTGTGGCTGCCGTAGCCTTGCTTCTGCGGGCCGGTTGAGCGGCGTCGCAATCCGGAAGGCCAGGAACAACTTCTATTGGCAAGGCCCACCGCGGCGATGACGGCTATCGACCATAGACCGAGCAGGCTAGATGCTAAACGACGACGAAGGATGACGGGATGACCATGGACGGCACGGAGGTCCTCAAGAGGACCGTGACGGAGGACGAGGCCGCGATCCTCGGCGACTGGACCGGGGCTCTCAGGGAAAGCGGGTCGCTCCAGAGCGGCCGCATCCGCGAGGCCGAGCTCCAGACCCAGGCCAAGGCCGTGCTGGCCCAGTTCCGCGACGCCCTGGCCGCCGGAGGCCTCGACGCGGACGGCGAGGGCTACGCGTCGTTGCGGGAAACGCTTGCCGACATCTCCCGCTCCCGGGCGATCCAGGGGTTCACGCCGACCGACACGGCCAACTTCGTGTTCTCGCTGAAGGAGCCCGTCTTCGAGGCGCTCAGGCGGACGTCCGCCGCCGACGCCTCCGCCCTGGCGGCCGGAGTGTGGGCCGGAGGCAAGGTGCTCGACCGGCTCGGCCTTCACACCATGGAGGTGTTCCTGGCGAGCCGCGAGGATGTGATCGGGCGCCAGGGTCAGGAGATCGCCGAGCTCTCGACCCCGGTGGTCCGGCTCTGGGACGGTATCCTCGCGCTGCCGCTCATCGGCACCCTCGACAGCGCCCGGACCGGCGTCGTGATGGAGAACCTGCTCCAGGCGATCGTCGATGAGGAGGCCGAGATCGCCATCATCGACATCACGGGCGTGCCGACCGTCGACACCCTCGTGGCGCAGCACCTGCTGAAGACCGTCGCTGCGGCGCGCCTGATGGGCGCCGACTGCATCGTCTCCGGCATCCGGCCGCAGATCGCGCAGACCATGGTCCATCTCGGCGTCGAGCTGAACGTCGTCTCGAAGGCGACCTTGGCCGACGCCTTCGCCGTCGCCCTGAGGCGGACCGGCCGCAAGGTGGTGCGCCAGCAGGCGGCCGTGGCCGAGGAGCGGCGCTGAGGCCATGGACCGTATCCCGATCCTCAAGCTCGGTGGCGCCCTCATCGTCACCATCCAAGTCGACATGCACGACCGCCTCGCGCTGGCCCTGGAGGAGGATCTCACCGCGATGATCGCGCGCACCGGCGCGCGCGGCGTTCTCATCGAGATCTCGGCATTGGAGATCGTCGATTCCTTCATCGGGCGCATGCTGGTGAGCATCGCCGCCGTCTCGCGCGTGCTCGACGCTGAGACGGTCGTGGCCGGCATGCGGCCGGCGGTCGCCATCACCCTGGTCGAGCTTGGCCTGGAGCTGACCGGCATCAAGACCGCCCTCAACGTCGAGCGTGGCATGGCGCTGATACAGGCGCGACTCTCCAAGGACGAGGAGGACGGGTACGGGGGTGACCGTGACCGTCACGAAGGCTGAGACCCTCCCAATCCGCTCCGGCGACGACGTGGTGCGGGTGCGCCAGCGGGTGCGCGCCCTCGCCATCGAGATCGGGCTCGGGCTCGTCGACCAGACCAAGATCGTCACCGCGGCGAGCGAGCTCGCCCGGAACACCCTCGACTACGGCGGCGGTGGCGACATGCGGGCCGAGATCGTCCTGGCCGGGATGCGCAAGGGTCTGCGCCTCACCTTCGAGGATCAGGGCCCCGGCATCGCCGACATCGAGCAGGCGCTGACCGATCACTACACCTCCGGCGGCGGCCTCGGACTCGGCCTTGGCGGAGCCAAGCGGCTCTCGAACGAGTTCCACATCGAGTCGACGCCCGGGGCAGGCACGCGCGTAACCATCGCGCGGTGGAAGTAGGCATGGACCGGGTCATCGTCACCGAAGCGAGCCAGGTGGCCGAGGCGCGGCGGCGCGCTGTCGCCGTGGCGCAGGCCATCGGTTTCGACGAGATCGCCGCCGGACGGGCCGCCCTGGTTGTGACCGAGCTTGCGACGAATATCGTCAAGTACGGCGTTCCAGGCGAGATCCTCATCGGCACCTACGAGGACGGAACCGGTTTCGGCGTCGAGGTTCTCGCCCTGGACAAGGGGCCTGGCCTCCACGACCTGGCTTCGGCGTTGCGGGACGGTCACTCGACCGGCGGCAGCGCCGGCGAGGGCCTGGGGGCGGTACGCCGTCTCGCCGACGCGTTCGACATCGTGTCTCGGCCAGGCTCCGGAACGGCGGTGCTGGCCCGTATGTCCGGCGTTCGTTCCACCTCCCCGGAAGCCGAGGCGACCTTCGGTTCCGTGACGGTGCCCCTGAAGGGGGAGACCGCGAACGGCGACGCCTACGGCATCCATGAGCGCGCGGACGGCTGGACGGCCATCGTTGCGGACGGCCTCGGGCATGGTCCGGATGCGGCGAAGGCATCCGGGGAGGCCCTTCGACTGTTCCGACGCAACCAGGGCAAGCCGCCAGCCGCGATCCTGTCCGCCATCCACGCGGGCCTGTCGCATACGCGGGGCGGCGCGATATCCGTCGCACGCTACGATCGGGACACCTCCACCCTCACGTTCACCGGCATAGGGAACGTCTTAGGTGCCGTCGTTTCCGGCACGGTGACCAAGCGCACGGTCAGCCTCGCCGGGACGGCAGGGCACGCGGCGCGACGCATCCAGGAGTTCGAGTACCCCATGCGTCCCGAGGACCTGTTCGTGCTGTGCTCGGACGGTATCGCGACGAACTGGTCGCTCGACGCCCATCCCGGCCTTGCCGAGGCACACCCGTCGCTCGTGGCCGGCGTGATCTTCCGGGACTTCGCCCGCGCCCGCGACGACGCCACCGTGCTCGTCGTGCGGGGACAGGGCCGATGAGGTGGCCGCTCCTCACCAGCGCCGTCAAGCACGAGGACGACATCGTCACGGTGCGCCAGCGCGTTCGCCGACTGGCCGAGCGCCTCGGCTTCGAGGTCCAGGACCAGACCCGCATCGCCACGGCCGTGTCCGAGATCGCGCGCAACGCCTACGGCTACGCCGGCGGCGGGCGCATCGAGTACGGCCTCGACCAGGGAAGGGACGGGCAGTTCCTAGTGGTCAGGGTCAGCGACAAGGGCCCTGGCATCGCCGAGCTCGACGCCATCCTGGAGGGTCGCTTCCGCTCGACGACCGGGCTCGGCATCGGTATCACCGGATCGCGCCGGCTGATGGACTGCTTCGAGGTCGACACCGTATCCGGCAACGGCACGGTCGTGACGTTCGGCAAGCGGCTCCCGCCCGGCGCCGAGAGCTTCACTGGACCGACACTCGCGGCCCTGGCCGAGGACGTCGCCCGCGCCCGGACGGCGGAGCCGCTGGTCGCCCTGCGCGAGCAGAACCGCGAGCTCCTGAGCAGCCTCGCCGAACTCGCGGAACGCCAGGAGGAGGCCCAGCGCCTGAACCGGGAGCTCGCCGACACGAACAGGGGCGTGGTGGCCCTCCACGCCGAGCTTGAGGCGCAGGCCACGCTTTTGCGCGAGGCTGGAGCCCTCCTTGAGAGCCAAGTCGCCGCCCGGACGGCGGAGCTCGCGGACGCGAACGTGCGCCTCCTGACCGAGGCGGCTGAACGGGAGCGGATGGAGCATAACCTGCGCCAGTCGCAGAAAATGGAGGCGGTCGGGCAGCTCACGGGCGGCGTGGCGCACGATTTCAACAACCTGCTGACCGTCATCAAGTCGTCGACCGACCTGCTCAAGCGGCCGAACCTTCCCGAGGACCGGCGTGTCCGGTATATCGGGGCGATCTCAGATACCGTGGACCGCGCCGCGAAGCTGACCGGACAGCTCCTTGCGTTCGCTCGCCGCCAGGCCCTAATGCCCGAGGTGTTCGCCGCCTGCGACAGCGTGCGGGCCATCGGCGACATGATGGGCACGCTCACCGGCTCGCGCATCCAGATCGTCACGGACCTGCCCGAGGAGACGTGCTTCGTGCACGCCGACCCGAGCCAGTTCGATACCGCGCTCGTCAACATGGCGGTCAACGCGCGCGATGCCATGGACGGTGAGGGCCAACTACTGATCCGCGTCAGGCCGGTCGATGCGATGCCGGCGATGCGCGGCCAGGCCGCCGTCCCCGCAGCATTCGTCGCGGTGTCGATCAGCGACACCGGCGTCGGGATCCCGGCGGATGGCCTTGAACGGATCTTCGAGCCGTTCTTCACGACCAAGGCCGTCGGCCAGGGCACGGGGCTCGGATTGTCCCAGGTCTTCGGGTTCGCCAAGCAGTCTGGTGGCGAGGTCGCGGTTGAGAGCGAGGTCGGACGCGGCACCACCTTCACCCTCTACCTGCCCCGCGTCGCCGGCGAAGGCAGGGCGGTGGACGTAAGCGAGCCGGAGCCGCTGATGGACGGGCATGGCACCTGCGTGCTCGTCGTCGAGGACAACGCGGACGTGGGCACCTTCGCGGTCCAGACGCTGACCGACCTCGGCTACGTCACCGTGCTGGCGACGAACGCCGAGGAGGCGCTGGCCGAGCTCGCGAGGGATGCCGACCGCTTCGACGTGGTGTTCTCGGACGTCGTGATGCCGGGCATGAACGGCATCGACCTCGCGCATCGCATCCGCGCGGTGCACCACGACCTGCCGGTGCTGCTGGCCTCGGGCTACAGCCACGTGCTGGCCGAAAACGGGGCCTTCGGGTTCGAGCTCCTGCACAAGCCGTACTCCATCGAGCAGCTCTCGCGCCTGCTGCGCAAGGTCGCCACCTGGCAGCGCCGAAGGCGGATCCTGGGCGGATAAGGCGACATGGGTCCAAGCCGAGCGCATCGGTGCGAAAGACAAATCGGGAGCGGAAGTCGGGTCGTGGGATCAACGGTGTCGGGAGGCGAGGCGTGATGTCCGGACAAGCCATGGGTCGGGCGCCGCATCCGTACCCTGACGCCAGCGGTCTCTCGTCGGACGTGCTCCACCGGTCCATCTTCGAGAGTGCCGTCGACTTCGCGATGATCGCCACCAGCCTGGACGGCCGGATCATCGCCTGGAACGTCGGGGCCGAGCGCGTGCTGGGCTGGTCCGCGTCGGAGATGACCGGGGAACCGGTGGACCGGTTCTTCACGCCCGAGGACCGCGCCGGGGGTCGCCCGGCAGTCGAGATGCGCCTTTCCCTGATGGAAGGCCGGGCCGCCGACGAGCGCTGGCATCTTCGCAAGGACGGGAGCCGGTTCTGGGCGAGCGGCGAGATGATGCCGCTCCGGGACGCCTCCGGCGAGCACGTCGGATTCCTCAAGATCCTTCGCGACAGGACCGGGGCGCGCGAGGCCGGGGAAGCGTTGCGCGAGGCCGAGACGCGGCGCGCCACCCTGCTGGAGCTGACCGACAGGCTGCGCGACATCCGCGAGCCGGCCGACCTGAGCCACGCCGCCTGCGAGGTGCTGGGGACTGCCCTGGACGTGAGCCGGGTCGGGTACGGCATCATCGACAAGGCCGCCGAGACCATCACCATCGAGCGGGACTGGAACGCCCTTGGCATCCGGAGCCTGGCGGGCGTCCTGAACTTCCGCGACTACGGGACGTACATCGACGACTTGAAACGCGGCGAGACCGCCATCGTCGCGGACGCGGCCCTCGACCCCCGCACACGGGACACCGCGGCCGCCCTTGAGGACATCAGCGCCCGGGCCTTCGTCAACATGCCCGTGGTCGAGCAAGGCTCTTCGGTGGCCCTGTTCTACGTCAATCACGCGGTCGCCCGGTCCTGGAGCGCTGGGGAGGTCGCGTTGATGCGTGAGGTCGCAGAGCGCGTTCGAGGCGCGACGGAGCGCCTGCGTTCCGAACGGGCCCTGCGCGAGAGCGAGGAGCAGTTCCGCGTCTTCACCCAGGCCGTCCCGAACCAGGTCTGGGCGGCGCGGCCGGACGGCTACCTCTACTGGTTCAACGAGCAGGCCTACGCCTATGCCGGAAGACTGCCCGGTTCGATGGACGGCGTTTCGGAATGGGTGCGCATCGTCCATCCCGACGATCTCGCATCCGCCGGCGAGGCCTGGGGCCGGTCCCTCGCGACCGGCGAGGTCTACGAGACCGAGTTCCGCATCCGGCGGGCCGATGGTGCGTATCGCTGGTTCCTGGTCCGGGCGGAACCGATCCGGGCATGCGACGGCGGCATCACGCATTGGGTGGGCACCAACACGGACATCGATGACCGGCGGCGCCAGGCGGCCGAACTCGCCGAGCTGAACGCCACCCTTGAAAGGCAGGTCGCCGAACGGACAACCGACCGTAACGCACTTTGGCAGCTGTCGACCGACATCATGCTGCGATGCGGCTTCGACGGCCGCATCGTCGCGGTCAACCCGGCCTGGCTGACGATGCTCGGCTGGCGCGAAGACGAGCTCGTCGGTACGTCGCTGTTCGACCTTCTCCATCCCGACGACGTCGAGAAGACCCTCGAAGGAGCGAGCCGCTCGGCCGACGGCAAGTCGCTTGCCCGCTTCGAGAACCGCTACCGCCACAGGGACGGGAGCTACCGCTGGATCTCGTGGTCGACCCATCCCGACGACCGGCTGATCAACGCTGTCGGTCGCGACGTCACGGCGGAGCGGGAGCAGGCGGAGGCGCTGCGACGGGCCGAGGAGCAGCTTCGGCAATCCCAGAAGATGGAAGCCGTCGGGCAACTCACCGGGGGCCTGGCGCATGATTTCAACAACCTGCTCGCCGGCATCTCCGGCAGCCTCGAACTGCTGCAGACCCGGATGAGCCAGGGCCGGCTCACGGAGATCGACCGCTACGTCAACGCCGCCCAGGGCGCCTCGAAACGCGCCGCCGCCCTGACGCACCGCCTCCTGGCCTTCTCGCGTCGCCAGACCCTCGACCCGAAGCCCACCGACGTGAACAGGCTCGTGGGCGGCATGGAGGAGCTCATCCGCCGCACGGTGGGTCCGTCGGTCCATGTCGAGGTGGTCGGTGCGTCGGGGCTCTGGCCGGCGCTGGTCGACCCGCCGCAGCTTGAGAACGCCCTGCTGAACCTGTGCATCAACGCCCGCGACGCGATGCCGGACGGAGGCCGGATCACCATCGAGACCGCCAATAAGTGGCTCGACGAGCGTGGAGCGAAGGAGCGCGACCTGCCGCCCGGCCAGTACCTCTCGCTCTGCGTCACGGACACCGGCACAGGCATGCCGCCCGAGGTCGTCGAGCGCGCCTTCGACCCCTTCTTCACGACCAAGCCCATTGGCCAGGGCACGGGGCTCGGCCTGTCGATGATCTACGGCTTCGTCCGTCAGTCGGGCGGGCAGGTGCGGATCTATTCCGAGATGGGCGAGGGCACCACCATGTGCCTTTACCTGCCCCGGCATTACGGCGAGACCGAGCAAGCCGACGTGATGGCCTCGCTGAGCGACGCACCCCGTGCCGAGCAGGATCAGACCGTGCTGATCGTGGACGACGAGCCCACCGTCCGGATGCTGGTCACCGAGGTGCTGGAGGACCTCGGCTACACGGCCATCGAGGCCGCGGACAGCCAGGCCGGCCTCAAGGTCTTGCAATCGGACGTGCGCATCGACCTGCTGGTCACCGACGTCGGCCTGCCTGGCGGCATGAACGGTCGCCAGATGGCCGACGCCGGCCGTGTGTCGCGCCCCGACCTGAAAGTCCTGTTCATCACTGGCTACGCCGAGAACGCGGTCGTCGGCAACGGCCACCTCGAACCCGGCATGGCCGTCCTGACCAAGCCGTTCGTGATGGAGGCGCTGGCCACACGCATCCGGGACTTGATCGCCGGGCCGTGATCCCGGTGGCCCGATGCCCGTCGTCGCAACGACCGTCGCAAGCTCATCGCGGCCTGACTGAGACCGCGGTGACCTTGCGCAGGATGCGGGATAGCTGGTCGGCCGAGTACGGCTTGTGCAGCAACTCGAATCCGTCGGCCCCGTCCTGAGCCAGTACGTGGCTATATCCCGAGGCCAGCACCACTGGTAGCGAGGGCAGTCGCCGGCGCAGCTCCTTCGCGAGCGCGACGCCACCCATCCCCGGCATGACGACGTCGGAGAACACCGCGTCGAACCCGGCGCCGTCCCTGCCAATCCTGTCGAGCGCCTCCTCGGCGTTGGCAGCCCAGGTCGTCCGGTACCCGAGATCCTCCAGGATCTGGGTCGCGAAGCGTCCGACTTCGATGTTGTCCTCCACCACCAACACGCATTGGCCGGTCCCGAGCGGGGACGGCCCCTCGACGCGCTCGGCCTCGCCGTCCGGGCGGTTCTCCGGCTCGATCTCCGGCAGGTAGAGCGTGAACGTGGTGCCCCGACCCGGCTCGCTCTCCACGTCGACGTCGCCCCCGGATTGCTTGGCGAACCCGAAGACCTGGCTGAGGCCCAGGCCGGTGCCCTTGCCGACCTCCTTGGTGGTGAAGAACGGCTCGAAGATGCGGGCGAGCGCGTCCGCCGGTATGCCAGAACCGGTGTCGGTGAGAGACACCGCCGTGAACGGCTTCGGACTGCCGGCGTGGCCACGGATGACCGGCAGGGACGTTCCGCAACGGAGCCGGAGGGTCAGGGTGCCTTCGCCGTCCATGGCGTCCCGGGCGTTGACGGCCATGTTGACCAGGGCCGTCTCGAACTGGCTCAGATCGGCCCGGATGAAGCACGGCTCGTCCGGCATGTCCGTGACCACGCGGATGCGCGCGCCGGTCACGGTGTCGAGCATCTCGCCGACGCCCCTGAGCTTCTGACCGACGTCGAAGATCTCGGGCTTGAGCGCCTGACGGCGCGCGAACGCCAGCAGTTGTCCCGTCAGCTTGGCGGCCCTGTCCACGGTCTCGGACACGGCGTCGAGGTAACGCTGCTTGCGTTCCGGGGCGAGGTCCGGACGCCTCAGGAAGTCCACCGACGAGCGGATGATGGTCAGCAGGTTGTTGAAGTCATGCGCCACGCCGCCGGTCAGTTGCCCTACCGCCTCCATCTTCTGGCTTTGCCGCAGTGCATCCTCGGCCCTCATCAGCTCGGCGGTGCGCTCCGAGACGCGCTGCTCAAGCGTCTCGTTGAGGGCCCGCAGGTCCGCGGCGGCGCGGTCGCGTTCCGCCTCGACGGCACGGCGCGCCTCCACGTCCAGCAGGACGCCGGGAAAGCTCAGCGGCGCACCGTCCGGCGCGTGCTCGACGCGTCCGTTGGCCTCCAGCCAGTAGTAATTCCCGTCCGCGCGCCGTGTACGGTACTGATGGGCGTAGGCGCCGCCGCGTGAGATGGCATCGTTGATCGCCTCGGCCAATCCAGCCTGGTCGTCGGGATGGACGGTCTCGACGATCTGGGCGAGCGGGATGCCTTCCCGCCCGAGCGCCGGGTCCAGGCCGAAGGCCCGGGCGAACGCCTCGTCGATGGTGAACCGGTCGGTGGGGAGGTCCCAGTGCCACGTCCCGATGATGGCGCCCGCTGCCAGGGCGAGTTGCACGCGTTCGGCGTTCTTGCGCGCGAGCGCCTCGCTATCGCGGAGGCGTTCCTCCGCGTCTCGCCTCTCGGTCACGTCGTTGAAGATGATCGCGATCTGGCGGTCGGCCGCGTCCCCGACCGGGACGGCCCGGACGTCGAACCAGCGCCCGAACGCCTTGGCGTAGCTCTCGAAGTTCGTAGGTTCCCGGGTCCTCGCGACGTGGCCGTATGTCTCGAACCAGAAGCGTTCCAGGTCGGAGGCGAACTCTGTGACCCACTTGCCGCGCAGGTTGACCCCCGCCTCGCCTTCGAAGGCGGGATTGGCCTCGACGAACCGGTAGTCCACCGGCACGGTGCCGTCGAACTTGACCTCCACTATGGCGAAGGCCGCCTCGACGGTATCGATGATCGTCCGGAAGCGTTCCTCGCTCAGTCGCAGCGTCTCGTCGACACGCCGTCGCTCCGTCTCGTCGCGGGCGATCTTGAGGAAGCCGAGCTCCTTGCCTGATGCATCGCGGAGGACGCGCATGGAGCCGTTGAGGAAGACGCGCCCCCCGTCCTTGCGCAGGTGCCACCTCACGTCCGGGGCCCGACCGTCCTCGCGAGCGCCTTCGACCTCCTTGACGGGTTGTCCCGCCGCCCGGTCCTCCGGCGTGAACAGCACGTCGGCACTGCGGCCGACGATCTCCCCGGGAGCGTACCCGAAAATCTCCGTCGCACCCGCCGACCAGGTCGTGACGACGTGGTCGGCATCGAGCGTGAGGATCGCGTAGTCGGTGGCAGCCTCGACGATGAGGCGCAGGCGTTGTTCGCGCTCGCGCAGCTCGTCCGTGGCCATCTTCATCTCGGTGACGTCATTGCCCTCGACGAAGATGCCGACGACCTCTCCGGCCGGGTTCCGGATCGGCTGGTAGATGAAGTCGAGGTAGCGTCGTTCCTTCCCCTCGCCCTTCCGGTGCCCCAGGTGGATCTCGATGCCACGGCCGACGAACGGCTCGCCGGTGGCGTAGACGAGATCGAGAAGTTCGAAGAACGGTTGCCCTTCGATCTCGCCGAGGGCCTCGCGGATCGTCAGGCCGACGACGTCGCGGTCGCCGATCAGCCGTCGGTAGGCATCGTTGGTCAGCTCGAAGCGGTGGTCCGCCTCCCGCAGGACCGCCATGAAGCTGGGAGCCTGCCGGAACATGTCGCGGAGGCGGTCGCTCTCCGCCTTCAGGGCGAGGTTGGCCTCGTGGACGCTCCTGGCGCGGTCGAAGATCCGGGACTGGGCGGGTTGGAGGTTCAGATCGCCCGCACCCTCGACATTCCCGACCGCGTCCCGCAGGCGCTGGAGCTCGGTCACGTCGATGGGGTGCTGCAGCACCGTCTCGACCTCGCCTTCGGCATCGAGCACGGGGCTGTGCGTGATGCTCCAATAGCGCTCCTCCATGCCGCCGCCGTCCGAGGCGGGTAGAGGTACGTCAAAGCGCAGCAGCGGCATCGTGTCGGGCTGCTTCGTGCGGATGACCCGCTCGAACGAGGCTATGGCCTGCCTCAGCGTTTCCGGGTCGGTCGGAAACGCGTCCCAGGCCCAACGACCTACGATGTCGACCAACTCGCGCTTGACGCTGGCGAGGTACGCCTTGTTCGCCCCGACGATGTGAAGGCGTCGGTCGAGTACGAGGTAGGGGTTGGGCGAAGCGTCGAAGAAGCCGGACGGATCGATGACCACGGATTGGATTGAACTCATGGCCGGGTCACGCTTCTCCGCGCTTGCGGGGTTCCGTGGTGGCGGTCGGGTCCGTCCGGGCGTCGTCAAGCTCGATGAGCAAGCGCAGTCCCGCGCGCACGACCTCGCTCACCGAGGCGTATCGACCCTTGGCGACCTGTCTTGTGACATATTGTGAATGCGCCGCAGTCAGTGCGACGTGATGTGCATGCTTAGCGGCCATGGCCCGCACATATCATGCGACATCGAGAGGGTGCCACCCTAGTGGTCAAAACCTGACGGTTGAGTCCGTCCCAGGTTTCGGTTTGGGCTTTGTCCTGCGAGTCTGGCGGGATGCGCAGCGGCCTCTCCTTCACGCTTCCCGCCTCGGATCGCCTTCGGCTCGAAGCCCTCGTGGCTGA
>NZ_JAKSXX010000142.1 GCF_022829385.1 Methylobacterium sp. J-070
TGTCGGGAAGCGGGCGTCTCGTTGCCCATCCCGACCTCGGCGATCGTCAAGCCGGCGCGTCTATCTGCGCTAAGGATTGGCTTCGACTGCAAGGGGCCATACGGCAGCCGGATCGAGCGCATTCGCATCAATGCCGACCCCGCGCCTCCCCCCGGTCTCAGACCTCTCTCCCCACACGACGCTCCTCCGATCTAGGTTGGCGGCGATCGGGCCGCCCATGTTGCCGGGACCGATGAACCCGATGGTCTGTGCCATCCCATTCCGCCCTTGGTGTTGATCGCCTTTCCGACCCGTCCCCTCTTCCCGGGGCCCGACTAGCCCCCCCACGCGCCCTCCCCCGCAGAGGGGGGAGGGAGGGCGCGGGTGGGACAAGGCGCAGCTTCATCACACCACCCCCGTCCGTGCCTTCGAAAAGACCGGCTCCGCCCGTTTCTCCAGCCACCGGGCGATCCGGGCCGGATCGACCGCCTCGAGGGTCGGCGGGTTCCAGCGCGGGGTCTTGTCCTTGTCGATCACCGCGGCGCGGATGCCCTCGCGGAAGTCGCCCTCCGCCAGCAGCGCCAGCGAGGCGTGGAACTCGCGCTCCAGGCAGGCTTCCAGGTTGGGCGCGCCCCGGCCGCGGCGCAGGAGGCAGAGTGTCAGGACAAGGCTCGACGGCGACTTGGCCAGCAGCGTCTCGTGGGTCGCCGCCGCGAAGGCCGAGCCGTCCGCCGCGAGGGCCGACAGAATCTCATCGACCATGTCGAAGGCGAAGCAGCGGTCGATCACCGCCCGGTGCTCCGCCAGGGGCGCCGGGCCGGGATCCCGGGCAACGCGCGCGATCACGTCGCGCACGCCGTCGTCCCCGGCATCCGGCGCCAGCGCCGAGAGGGCCTCGACGAGGCCGGGCAGCGCTGCGGACGGCACCATCGCATCGGCAAATCCGCACGATATCGCGTCGGCGGCGGCCACCGGCGCGCCGGTCAGGCCCAGATAGGTGCCGATCTCGCCCGGCGCCCGGGGCAGCAGCCAGGTGCCGCCGACATCCGGCAGGTAGCCGATGCCGGTCTCCGGCATGGCGACCCGGGAGCGCTCGGTGACGATCCGGTGAGCGGCGTGTCCCGCGAGCCCGACGCCGCCGCCCATGGTGATGCCGTCCATCACCGCCACGAACGGCTTGTCGTAGGCCGCGATGCGGGCATCCAGCCGGTACTCGTCCCGCCAGAACGCCTCGGCGAAGGCGGTCCCCGCGCTCTCGTACAGGCCGCGCAGGTCGCCGCCGGCGCAGAGACCGCGCTCGCCCTCGCCGGTGAGCAGCACCGCGACGATTCCGGGATCGGCGGAGAACCGGTCCAGCGCCCGGTCGATCGCCCCCACCATGCCGTGCGTCACGGCATTCAGGGCCTTCGGCCGGTCGAGGCGCAGGCGCCCGAGGGCGCCGACGCGCTCGACGATGACGTCGCTCATCGGCGTCCCCCGGTCAGCCCGCGGGCGATGATCACCCGCATGATCTCGTTGGTGCCTTCGAGGATCTGATGCACCCGCAGGTCCCGGACGATCTTCTCGACGCCGTACTCGGCGAGGTAGCCGTAGCCGCCGTGGAGCTGGAGCGCCTGGTTGGCCACCTCGAAAGCGGCATCCGTCACGTGGCGCTTGGCCATGGCGCAGAGCTGCGTGGCGGCCGGATCCTTGGCGTCGAGCGCGGCGGCGGCGTGGCGCAGGAAGGTGCGCGACACCTCCAGGCTGGTCGCCATGTCGGCGAGGCGGAACTGCAGGGCCTGGAAGTCGGTGAGCTTCGCCCCGAAGGCGCGGCGGTCGCCCATATAGGCCAGCGCCTTGTCGAGGGCCGCCTGCGCACCGCCCAGCGAGCAGGCGGCGATGTTGAGGCGTCCGCCGTCGAGCCCGCTCATGGCGATCCGGAAGCCCTGGCCCTCGGCGCCCAGGCGGTTGGCGACCGGCACCCGGCAGCCGTCGAAGCGCACGGCCCGGGTCGGCTGGGCGTTCCAGCCCATCTTGCGTTCCTCGGCCCCGAAGGAGAGGCCGGGCGTGTCCTTCTCCACGACGACCGCCGAGATGCCCGCCGGGCCGGCCTCGCCGGTGCGGACCATGCAGACGTAGAGGTCGCTGGCGCCGGCGCCCGAGATGAACTGCTTCTCGCCGGTGAGCACGTAATCGTCGCCGTCCCGCGCGGCGCGGGTGCGCAGGGCCGCGGCATCGGAGCCCGAGCCCGGCTCGGTGAGGCAGTAGCTGGCGATCGTCTCCAGGCCCATCAGGGACGGGAGCCAGCGCCGGCGCTGGGTGTCGTCGCCGTAGGCGTCGATCATCCAGGCGCACATGTTGTGGATCGACAGGAACGCCGCCACCGTCGGGCAGCCGGTGCTCAGCGCCTCGAAGATCAGGGTCGCGTCGAGGCGCGAGAGGCCGGAGCCCCCGACATCCTCGCGGACGTAGATGCCGGCCATGCCGAGCGCCGCGGCCGCCCGCAGGGTCTCCACCGGAAAGGTCTTGTCCCGGTCCCAGTCAAGGGCGTGCGGCGCGATGTGCTCGGCCGCGAATCCGAGCGCCATCTCGCGGATCGCGGTCCGGTCCTCGTCGAGCCCGAAACGCATGGGCGTGGCTCCAAAGGTCAGAACAGGCGCGCCCGGAAGAGCAGGCACTTCCCCTCCCCCTTGTGGGGAGGGGTCAGGGGTGGGGGTGGTGCAGACGGCACCGCTGCGCTTGATCCTGCACCATCCCCACCTCCGGCTCCCCCCACAAGGGGGAGGAGAGACGGGCGGCGCTACCGCATCGTCGGGATGGAGAACTCCGCCCCGCTCTTGATGCCGCTCGGCCAGCGCTGCGTCACGGTCTTGGTCTTGGTGTAGAACCGGATCGAGTCCGGCCCGTGCTGGTTCAGGTCGCCGAAGCCCGAGCGCTTCCAGCCGCCGAAGGTGTGGTAGGCGATCGGGACCGGGATCGGCACGTTGACGCCGACCATGCCGACGTTGACCCGGGCGGTGAAGTCCCGGGCCGCGTCGCCGTCCTGGGTGAAGATCGCGACGCCGTTGCCGTACTGGTGGGTCGAGGGCAGCGCCAGCGCCTCCTCGTAGTTCTGCGCCCGCACCACCGAGAGCACCGGCCCGAAGATCTCCTCCTTGTAGATCGTCATGTCGGGGGTCACGCGGTCGAACAGCGAGCCGCCCATGTAGAAGCCGTTCTCGTAGCCCTGGAGCTTGAAGCCGCGGCCGTCCACCGCGAGCGTCGCGCCCTCGGCGACGCCCTTGTCGATGTAGCCCGCGACCTTCCGCACCGCTTCCGCCGTGACCAGCGGGCCGTAATCGGCCGAGCCGTCGTGCGACGGGCCGATCTTGAGGGACTCGACCCGGGGGATCAGCCGCTCCATCAGCCGGTCGGCGGTCTGCTCGCCCACCGGCACCGCCACCGAGATCGCCATGCAGCGCTCGCCGGCCGAGCCGTAGCCGGCGCCGATCAGCGCGTCGACCGCCTGGCCCATGTCGGCGTCGGGCATGATGATCATGTGGTTCTTGGCGCCGCCGAAGCACTGGGCGCGCTTCCCCGTCTGGGCGGAGCGCACGTAGATGTACTCGGCGATGTGCGAGGAGCCGACGAAGCCCACCGCCCTGATGTCCTCGTCGTCCAGGATCGCGTCCACGGCTTCCTTGTCGCCGTTGACGACGTTCAGGATCCCCGGCGGCAGCCCGGCCTCCAGGAAGATCTCGGCGATGCGGATCGGCACGCTCGGGTCGCGCTCGGACGGCTTCAGGATGAAGGCGTTGCCGCAGGCGATCGCCGGGGCGCATTTCCACAGCGGGATCATGGCCGGGAAGTTGAACGGCGTGATGCCGGCGACCACGCCGAGCGGCTGGCGCAGAGAGTAGACGTCGATGCCGGGGCCGGCGCCTTCCGTGTACTCGCCCTTGAGCAGGTGCGGGATGCCGCAGGCGAACTCCACCACCTCGACGCCGCGCTGGATGTCGCCCTTGGCGTCCGGCACGGTCTTGCCGTGCTCGGAGGCGAGCAGCTCGGCGAGCGAATCGTTCTCGGCGCGGATCAGCTCGAGGAAGCGCATCATCACCCGGGCGCGCTTCTGCGGGTTGGTGGCCGCCCAGGCCGGCTGCGCCGCCGCGGCGTTCTCGACCGCGGCGCGCATCTCGGCCTTGCTGGCCAGCGCGACCTTGGCCTGGACCTCGCCGGTCGAGGGGTGGAACACGTCGGCGAACCGCCCGCTCTCGCCGCCGACGTTCCGGCCGCCGATGTAATGCCCGATCGTGCGCATGCGCGCCTCCCTGTGGTGGGTTCGATTTTGGCCCAACCTAACAGGATCGCTTGAGCGATAAAGCCGGATGCGCTTACAGCCGTTGTGCATCGATGCACAGCGGGAGTGCGGCCATGGCCAAGACCGGGCCCAACTGGGACGATCTCCGGTTCTTCCTGGCGGTGGCGCGCACCGGCACCCTGAGCGCTGCCGCGGCGCGGACCGGCACCGAGCACACCACGGTCGGGCGCCGCATCCGCGGCCTGGAAGAGGGGCTGGGCGCCCGCCTGTTCCACCGGAGCAACCTCGGCTACGCGCTGACCGAGGACGGCGCGAATCTCCTGAGCGTGGCCGAGACCATGGAGAGCGCCTTCCTGTCGGCGAGCGCCGCCACGGAGGCGGCCCAGACGGTCTCCGGCACCGTGCGGATCGGCGCGCCGGACGGGTTCGGCAGCGTCTTCCTCGCACCGCGGATGCATCGCCTCACGGCGCGCCATCCGGGCCTGGAGGTCGAGATCATGGCGACCGCCCGGATCTTCAGCCTGTCCAAGCGCGAGGCCGACATCGTCATCGGCCTGTCCGGCCCGCAGCAGGCCCGGGTGGTGGCGCGCCAGCTCACCGACTACCGGCTGTTCGTCTACGCGGCCGCGTCCTATGTCGCGGCGGCCCCGCCGATCACCGACATCGCGGCCCTCTCGGACCATCCCTTCGTCGGCTATATCGAGGACATGCTGTTCGCGCGCGAGCTGAATTATCTCGGCGCCCTCGGCCCCGCGGTGACGGCGCGTCTGCGCTCCACCAACCTCCTCGCCCAGGTCCATGCCACCCTCGGCGGCGCGGGCCTCTGCGTCCTGCCGGCCTTCATCGCGGCGGCCCATCCGGGCTTGGTGCCGGTGCTGCCCGGGGCGGTCTCGCTGACGCGCTCGTTCCACATGCACATCCACGAGGACCACCGGAAGGCCGCCCATATCCGCGCGGTGGCGGGCTTCATCGCCGGCGAGGTCGAGGCGGCGGGCGCGCTGTTCGCCGGGCCGGCGGTGTAAGCGACGGCGGTTTCGCAGGATCCGGCGGCGCCCTAAGATCGGCCGCCTCCGGCAGGTCAGGACACGAGCCGGGTGTGAGGATCAAACGATGGTCGCCTCGATCGCCCTGCCCCGGCTGATGCGCATCGGCGCCGGCGCCTCGCGGCTGCTGCCGGAGGTTCTTGGCCAGCTCGGCCTGTCGCGGCCGTTCGTGGTCACCGATCCCTACCTGGTCAGCAGCGGCCGGACCGAGACGCTGCTCGAGCGCCTGTCCAGCGCGGGGACCCGCGCGACGATCTTCTCCGAGACCGTGCCGGACCCGACCGTGGCGTCGGTGGAGGCGGCGCTCGCCGCCCTCCAGGCCGGCGACTTCGACTGCGTGGTCGGCTTCGGCGGCGGCAGCCCGATGGACACGGCCAAGGCCGTGGCGGTCCTCGCCCGCCACGGCGGCCACATGCGCGACTACAAGGCGCCCCGCCAGCAGGACGCGCCCGGCCTGCCGATCGTGGCGATCCCCACCACCGCCGGCACCGGCTCGGAGGCGACCCGCTTCACCATCGTCACGGATGAGACCTCCGACGAGAAGATGCTGTGCATCGGGCTGGCCTACCTGCCGGTGGCGGCGCTCGTCGACTACGAGCTGACGCTCACGAAGCCCAAGCGGCTCACCGCCGACACCGGCATCGACGCCCTGACCCACGCCATCGAGGCCTATGTCTCGCGCAAGTCGAACCTGTTCTCGGACGGGCTGGCACTGCAGGCGATGACGCTGCTGGCCCCGAGCCTGCGGCGGGTCTGGACCGATCCGGGCGACCGGGCGGCCCGCGAGGCGATGATGCTCGGCGCCACCCAGGCCGGCATCGCGTTCTCCAATTCCTCGGTCGCCCTGGTCCACGGCATGAGCCGACCGATCGGCGCGCATTTCCACGTCGCCCATGGGCTGTCGAACGCGATGCTGCTGCCCGTGGTCACGGCCTTCTCGGCCCCCGCCGCCATCGACCGCTACGCCGCCTGCGCCCGCGCCATGAAGATCGCCGCCCCGGACAGCGACGACCGCTCGGCGGTCTCGGCCCTGGTGAAGGAACTCGAAGCGCTCAACGACGACCTCGACGTGCCCGGCCCCCGGGAATACGGGATCGACCCGGCCCGCTGGGAGGCGCTGCTCCCCACCATGGCGGCCCAGGCGCTCGCCTCCGGTTCCCCGGCCAACAACCCGGTGGAGCCCAGCGCCGACGAGATCGTGGCGCTGTATCGGCGGGTCTGGGCGGGGTGAGCCCGGGGGAAGCCAGGGCTGCGGAGACTGGCAATCCGCGCCGCGCGTAGCGACGTTGCGGTCACGACAGGAGCTGAAAGCCATGGCGAGCGAGACGGTTGTTCGCGCCCGCATCGACGCTGCCGCGAAGGACCGTTTGGCCGAGGCCCACGAATCGATGGGCCTCTCGATCTCGGACCCGATCCGGCTCCTGATGGTTCAGATCGCGGATGAGCAGCGCCTTCCGTTCGCCGTGAAGGTGCCGAACGCGACGGCGCGCGCAGCCCTCGCGGAACTCGATGCCGGGCAAGGCAAACGCGTCGCCGACGTCGACGCCCTGATGGCCGACCTGCATGCGGACGAGTGAACGGTCGACCCAGTTCGATCGGGACTTCAGGCGAACGGATATCAAACCCTCAGCCTCATCCTGAGGTGCCCGCGTCAGCGGGCCTCGAAGGAGGGCTCCAGGGATCGCGAGACATCTAGAGGGCTCCTTCGAGGCCTCCGCTGCGCGCCGGCACCTCAGGATGAGGATGAGAGTTGGATCGACGCTGTTGAACGGGCCTCTCCGCGCCGCTGTGCGCCACCGCCTGATCCGAGCGTAGCCTCGACACCTGGTACGGCGCGCACAGCGAAGTCTTCGGATAGTCCCGCGGCCCTACTTCGCCGCCGCGGTCAGCGGGCAGCCGCTCTCGGTCGGCGACGCGAAGGCCTCCTTGCCGGGGATGGTCGAGATCAGCTTGTAGAGGTCCCATTCGCCCTTCGACTCGGCGGGCTTCTTGACCTCGAACAGGTACATGTCGTGCACCATGAGGCCGTCGGGCTGCACGACGCCGCCATGGGCGAAGACGTCGTCCACCGGCAGCGCCTTGAGTTTGGCGTTGACCGCGTCGGTCTCGTCGGTGCCGGCCGCCTTCACGGCCTTCAGGTAGGACAGGACCGCCGAGTAGGTGCCCGCCTGGATCATGTTGGGCATCCGGCCGGTGCGCTTCATGTAGCGCTGGCCGAAGGCGCGCGTCTCGTCGTTGGCGTCCCAGTACCAGCCCTCGGTGAGGGTCAGCCCCTGCGCCACCTTGAGGCCGAGGCCGTGCACCTCCGACAGGGTGAACAGCAGCGCCGCGAGCTTCTGGCCGCCCTCGACGATGCCGTACTCGGCCGCCTGCTTGATCGCGTTCGAGGTGTCGAGCCCGGCATTGGCGAGCCCGATCACCTTGGCCTTCGAGCCCTGCGCCTGGAGCAGGAACGAGGAGAAATCCTGGTTCGACAGCGGGTGCCGGACGCTGCCCACCACCTTGCCGCCGTTGGCGGTCACCACCCGGCTGGTGTCGGCCTCCAGCGCCGAGCCGAAGGCGTAGTCGGCGGTGAGGAAGAACCACGTATTGCCGCCCGCCCGGGTCAGCGCGCCGCCGGTGCCCACCGCCAGCGCCCGCGTGTCGAAGGCCCAATGGTAGCCGTAGGGCGTGCAGGCCTTGCCGGTGAGGTCGCTGGTCGCCGCCCCCGTGGTGATGGTGATCTTCTTCTTCTCCTTGGACAGGCCCTGGACCGCCAGCGCCACCGAGGAGGTGGTCAGCTCCATGATCGCGTCGACGCCGTCGCGGTCGTACCATTGCCGGGCGATCGCCGAGGCGATGTCGGGCTTGTTCTGGTGGTCGGCCGTCAGGACCTCGATCGGCACGCTGCCGATCTTCCCGCCCATGTCCTCCACGGCCATGCGGGCGGCCTCGACCGAGCCCTGGCCGCCGTACTCGGCGTAGAGGCCGGACTGGTCGTTGAGGATGCCGATGCGCACCGCGTTCCCGGAGAACGCCCCCGCGCCGCCGCCCTGCGCCAGGGCCGGGGCGGCGCCGACCGACGTCCCGGCGAGGGCCGCCGCCAATACCGCACCGCCGAATGTCCTGATCATGTCGCTCCCCGGCTTACCAGACCGCTTCTCAGGCGGCTCGAGAGGCAGAATAGGTCACGCGGACGTGCCAGGCCACGGCGAGGCGCGCCCGGATGCTGAAGGATCGCGCCCGTTGTGACGGGTCGCCGGACAGGGGCCCGCTTTCAAGCAGTCGCGCCGGGGAAGTTATAATGGCTTAACCATAATTACACGAATCCGCGGGCAGGTTCGGGTCATGGGCGGCAATTCAGCCGCCTCCCGCGCGTGTTCAGGCGATGAAACCAGCCCGTCTCGCCGTCCTCGGCATCGCCCTCGCGGCGGGCAGCGGGGCGGCCTTCCTGATGAGCGGCGGCGACCCGCCTGCGCCGCCCCCGCCGCCGAAGGCCGAGGCGCCGCCGGTGCCGATGACCGACGTGCTCGTGGCCGCCACCGACATGCCCATGGGCCAGGTGCTGCGGGCCGCGGACCTGCGCTGGCAGCCGTGGCCGGATGGCGCCCTGTCGCCGGGCTACATGTCCCGCAAGCTCAATCCGAAGGCCCTCGACGAGACCGCCGGCGCCGCCGTCCGCTCGGGCTTCCTGGCGGGCGAGCCGATCCGTGCGCAGAAGCTGGTGCGGCCCGAGAGCGGCTTCATGGCGGCGATCCTGCCGGCCGGGATGCGCGCCGTCGCCATCATCACCGACAGCCGCGGGACGAACTCGGCGGGCGGCTTCATCCTGCCCAACGACCGCGTCGACGTGATCCGCATCGTCCGCGACGAGGCCCGTTCGCGGGCCAGCAACACCGAGGTCCAACTCTCCCAGACGATCCTGACCGACATCCGCGTCCTGGCGATCGGTCAGCTGATCCAGGAGAAGAACGGCACCAACGTCGTCACCGGCGAGACCGCGACGCTGGCGGTCACGCCCGCCCAGGCCGAGACCCTGGCGCTCGCCAACAAGGTGGGTGCCCTGTCGCTGGCGCTGCGCAGCCTCTCCGACGCTGGGCAGTCGCCCGACGCACCGCCGCAGGCCGACGCGCCCCAGGCGCAGATGCCAGACCCCGCCCTGACCGTCGTGCGCTTCGGCGTCGTGCGGCAGCAGACGCCGTGATCGCCATGACCGCTCCGCTGCCCCTCCCCCGCCGGGCCCGCCACGCGGCCGGCGCCCTCGCCCTCATGGCCGCGCTGATCACGCCTGCGCCCGCTCAGGAACGGTCGACGCTCGGCCCGGCGCCGATGCTGACGGTCGGCTCCGCGGAGGCCGCCTCGACCCGCCGGGTCGAGCTGACCGCCGGCCGCTCCGTGATCGTCGATCTCCCGCGGGACGCCAAGGAGGTCTTCGTCGCCAACCCGGCGGTGGCCAACGCGGTGGTCCGCTCGACCCGCAAGGTCTTCGTGATCGGCATGGCCGACGGCGCGACCTCGATCTTCATCATGGACGCCGAGGGCCGCCAGATCGCCGCCCTGGACGTGACGGTGGCACGCGACCTCAACCTCGGGACCCTGCGCGAGCTGCTGAACCAGAGCATCCCAGGCGGGCGCTTCGACGTGCGCTCCTCCGGGGCCTCGGTGCTGCTCTCGGGGTCGGTGAATTCGTCGGCCGACGCCCAGCAGGCGATCGACATCGCCAACGCGTTCGTGGGGCTCGGAAGCACCGGCGGGGCCGGGGCGGCGGGCGCGGCGAGCGGCGGCGTCGCGGCCGGCGCGCGGGGCGCGGTGATCAACAACCTGACGATCCGCAACAAGGACCAGGTGATGCTCCGCGTCACCGTGGTCGAGGTGTCGCGCAACGTCCTGAAGCAGTTCGGGATCAACATGACCGGCAACTGGTCGGCGCTGAACCCGCTCGGAGACGCCATCACCTCCCCCACGATCAGCAACAACCTGCCGTTCCCGATCAACACGAACTTCCCCACCGGCAACCAGCTCCAGGCTTCCGTGAAGGGGGCCGGCTTCTCGCTTCAGGCCACCCTGAAGGCCTTCGAGCAGGCGGGCGTCTCGCGCATCCTGGCCGAGCCGACGCTCACCGCGATCTCCGGCGAGGCCGCGAAGTTCCTGGCCGGCGGCGAGTTCCCCGTCCCCTCCTCCGCCTCGTGCACCATCGGATCGTGCACCCCCGGGATCACCTACAAGCCCTACGGCGTCGCCCTGTCGTTCACCCCGGTGGTGCTGGCCGACAACCGCATCTCGATCCGCGTCGCCACCGACGTGACCGAGATCGATCCGCAGAACAGCTTCAACTACGTGCTCGGCAACAACTCGGTCGCCGTGCCGGGCACGCGGGTCCGCCGCTCCGAGACCACCGTCGAGCTGCCCTCGGGCGGCGTGATGATGACCGCCGGCCTGATCCAGCAGGTGAACAAGCAGGCGATCTCCGGCCTGCCCGGCCTGATCAACCTGCCGATCCTCGGCGCGCTGTTCCGGTCCCGGGACTACCAGCGCCAGGAGACCGAGCTGATGATCATGTGCACCCCCTACATCGCCCGGGTCATGGAGCCGAAGCAGGTGAGCCGGCCCGACGACAACTTCGTCGACTCGACCGACGGGCAGGCCGTGCTGCTCGGCCAGATCAACCGCCTCTACGGCCGTGTCGCCCCCGCCGCCGCGGCCCCGCTCGGACGCGGCTATCGCGGCCACGTCGGCTTCATCGTCGAGTAAGGTTCAGGACCGGATCCATGACCCGACGCCACCCGCCCGCCCTGCCCCGCCTCGGCAGCCTGCTCGCCGCCTGCGCGCTCGGCGCCCTCGCGACCGCCTGCAAGACCGACCCCGCCACCACCGGCGACATCACGGTGTCGGATTACCGCGCCCGGCACCCGATCGTGCTGGCCGACGGCACCCGCAGCCTCGACGTGTTCCCCACGGGCATCGGCCATCTCGATCCGCGCCAGACCGCCGACATCGACGCCTTCATGCTGGAATATCGCCGCTACGGCCGCGGCATCCTGCTGATGGAAGTGCCCCAGGGCGTGCCCCCGGCCGTGGCGCAGGCCGTCGCGCGGACGGCGGCGGCGCTGAGCCGCCTCGGCGGTCAGAGCGGCGTCGGCGCCCGCGAGATCGCGGTGACCGGCTACGCGGCGAGCGCGCCGACCCTCGCCGCGCCGATCCGGCTGAGCTTCCAGCGCATGCAGGCCAAGGTCGCCGACCAGTGCGGGCTGTGGCCGCAGGATCTCGGGACCTCCAGCTTCCAGTTCGACTACAGCAACCGGCCGAGCTGGAACCTGGGCTGCGCCATGCAGTCCACGGTGGCCGCCCAGGTGGCCGACCCGGTCGATCTGGTGCGCGGCCGGCCCGAGGGCCGGATCGACACCGTCAAGCGGGTTCGCGACATCGGTCAGTTGCGGGATGGCAAGGATCCGTCAACCACATGGCGGCAAGATGGGCAGACCGCCGTCAAGTCTCAGGTCGGCCAATAGAACTGCCTCGTCCAACCCCGACGCCGTAACCCGAACGCCAACCTGAAAGCGCCGTCATGGCAGACCTGTCCGAGACGAGCGAGCGCACGATCGCCCCGGTGCCCCGGATCACCATCCAGGCGTTCTGCGAGACCGGCGAGACCGCCGCGATGATCGAGGGCGCCGCCCTGGACCGGCGCATGCAGAAGGCGCAGGTCAAGGTCCGGATGGGCGGCGGCGCCGCGGCGATCGAGGCCTACCGGCACGCGCCGACCCCCAACGTCATCGTCATCGAAACGCAGGGATCGCGCTCCAAGCCGATCGAATGCCTCGATGTCCTGGCCGAGTTCTGCGACGAGGGCACCCGCGTTCTGGTGATCGGCCACCTCAACGACGTCGCCCTCTACCGCCAGCTGATCCACCGGGGGGTTTCCGACTACCTGATGGCGCCGGTGGAGCCGCTGACCCTGATCGCGGCGATCTCCGACCTGTACACGGCGCCGGGCGTGAAGCCGGTGGGCCGCACGGTGGCGGTCTACGGCGTCAAGGGCGGCATCGGCGCCTCCACAGTGGCGCACAACTTCGCCTGGTCGGTGGCCCGGGACCAGGGTGTCCAGACGGTGATCGCCGATCTCGACATCGCCTTCGGCACCGCCTCGCTCAACTTCAACCAGGACCCGCCGCAGGGCATCGCCGAGGCGGTGTTCGCCCCCGAGCGCCTCGATTCGGCGCTGGTCGAGCGGCTGCTGTCGAAGTGCAGCGACAACCTCAGCCTGCTCTCGGCGCCGGCGAGCCTCGACCGGACCATCGACCTGTCCGAGCCGGCCTTCGACGCGCTGATCGAGTACATGCGGGCGAGCGTGCCCTGCGTGGTGCTCGATGTCCCGCACCAGTGGAACGCCTGGACGAAGCGCGTCCTCACGGCGGCCGACGAGATCCTGATCGTGGCGGGTCCCGACCTCGCCTGCCTGCGCAACGCCAAGAACCTGCTCGGCGCCCTCAAGCACGGGCGCCCGAACGACCAGGCGCCCCGGATCCTGCTCAACGGCGTCGGCGTGCCGAAGCGCCCCGAGATCGGCGCGGCCGAGTTCTCCAAGGCCCTCGAGGCTCCGATCGCGCTCACGATCCCGTTCGAGCCGACCCTGTTCGGCACCGCCGCCAACAACGGCCAGATGATCGCCGAGATCCAGTCCGGCTCGAAGGTGGCGGACCTGTTCAACGACCTCGCGGCCGCGACCCTCGGCCGGCCGGAGGCGCGGCGCGGGCGCCCGAGCCTGCTGGAGCCGTTGCTCGCCAAGCTGGCCAGCGCCAAGCTCCCCGGACGGAAGGCCTCGTGATGCGGCGGCGCTTCGCCCAGGACCCGATCCATGTTCGGTAGGCGGCAGACCGGCGCCCCGTCGGCGGCGCCCCCGCCGGTGCCGCAGGCGCGGAGCACGGCCTCGTCCGTCCCCGCCCCCCGGGAGACGGTGGCCCCGCCCAAGCGGCCGGAGCCCGCTGCGCCGGTCGTCGTCGAGACCGTGCGGTCCGAGGACTATTACCGCACCAAGAGCCTGATCTTCGGCGCCCTGATCGAGGCGATCGACCTCACGCAGCTCTCGCGCCTCGACGGCGAGACCGCCCGCGAGGAGATCCGCGACATCGTCACGGAGATCATCGGTCTCAAGAACATCGTCCTGTCGATCGCCGAGCAGGAGGAACTGCTCGACGACATCTGCAACGACGTCCTCGGCTACGGGCCGCTGGAGCCGCTGCTCGCCCGCGACGACATCGCCGACATCATGGTCAACGGCGCCAACCGGACCTTCATCGAGGTCAACGGCAAGATCCAGCTGACCAGCGTCCGCTTCCGCGACAACCAGCAGCTGATGAACATCTGCCAGCGGATCGTCAGCCAGGTCGGCCGTCGCGTCGACGACGCCTCGCCGATCTGCGACGCGCGCCTGCCGGACGGGTCCCGCGTCAACGTCATCGCGCCGCCGCTCGCCATCGACGGCCCGGCACTGACCATCCGGAAGTTCAAGAAGGACAAGCTCACCCTGGAGCAGCTCGTGCGCTTCGGGGCGATCTCGCCGGAGGGCGCCGAGGTCCTGAAGATCATCGGCCAGTCGCGCTGCAACGTGGTCATCTCCGGCGGTACCGGCTCCGGCAAGACCACCCTGCTGAACTGCCTCACCGCCTTCATCGAGCACGACGAGCGGGTCATCACCTGCGAGGACGCGGCGGAGCTGCAGCTCCAGCAGCCCCACGTGGTCCGCCTGGAGACGCGCCCCCCCAACATGGAGGGCCAGGGCCAGGTCACCATGCGCGACCTCGTCAAGAACTGCCTGCGCATGCGGCCGGAGCGGATCATCGTCGGCGAGGTCCGCGGACCCGAGGCGTTCGACCTGCTCCAGGCGATGAACACCGGCCACGACGGCTCGATGGGCACGCTCCACGCCAACAGCCCGCGCGAGTGCCTGTCGCGCATCGAGTCGATGATCTCGATGGGCGGCTTCACGCTGCCGTCGAAGACCCTGCGCGAGATGATCTGCGGCTCGATCGACGTGGTGATCCAGGCGACCCGCCTGCGCGACGGCTCGCGGCGGATCACCCACGTCACCGAGGTGCTCGGCATGGAGGGCGACGTCATCACCACGCAGGACGTGTTCCTCTACGACATCGTCGGCGAGGACGCGAACGGCAAGCTGATCGGGCGCCACCGGTCCACCGGCATCGGCCGGCCGAAATTCTGGGAGCGCGCCCGCTACTACGGCCTGGAACGCCGCCTCGGCGAGGCGCTCGACGCCGCCGAAGTCGTCGACCGGACCTGAGCGCGGACCCGACCCATGCCGGACCTGGCCGCCGCCACCGCCTCCAACCTGCCGATCGCGGCGGGCCTCATCGGCATCGCCGTGGCGGCCGTGGCCTACGTGGCGGTCCTGCCCCTGCTCGGCGACGAGCGCCGGGCCAGCAAGCGCCTGAAGGCGATCGGCGTCTCCGCCTCCGGGGCGGCGATCCGCGGCGTCGCGATCAACCGGCGCGAGCAGGTCGCCAAGACGCTGAGCGAGATCGAGGCCAAGGCCAAGGGTGCGTCGAAGGCCACCGTCGAGCTGAAGCTCGCCCGGGCCGGCCTCGACTGGACCAAGAAGACCTTCTACATCCTGTCCGGCGTCAGCGCCGGGGTCCTCGGGCTGCTGCTCTTCCTGATCACCGACAGCCCGATCGCGGGTCTCGGGGCGGCCTTCGCGGGGGGCTTCGGCCTGCCGACGTGGCTGCTGCGCCATCTGCGGCTCCGGCGCATCGCGAAGTTCAACAAGGAACTGCCGAACGCCGTCGACGTGGTGGTGCGCGGCATCCGCACCGGCATCCCCGTGGGGGATTGCTTCCGCATGGTCTCGCGCGAGGCCGACGAGCCGGTGCGCAGCGAGTTCAAGACCGTGGTCGAGACGCAGGCGATGGGCCTCTCGCTCGGCGAGGCGGTCTCGCGCATGTTCGAGCGGGTGCCGACCGCCGAGGTGAACTTCTTCGCCATCGTGATCAACATCCAGCAGCAATCCGGCGGCAACCTGTCGGAGGCGCTGAACAACCTCTCCGTGGTGCTGCGCGACCGCGCCAAGATGCGCGGCAAGGTTCAGGCGATGAGCATGGAGGCCAAGGCCTCGGCCTCGATCATCGCCTGCCTGCCCTTCGGCGTGGCGGGCATCACCACCCTGACCAGCCCCGACTACATCTCGCTGCTCTGGACGACGGACACCGGCAAGATCGCCCTGGTGGTGGCGGCGATCTGGATGTCGATCGGCGTCTTCACCATCAAGAAGATGATCGCCTTCGAGTTCTGAGGCTCGCCGCGCGTGTTTCCGGATCCCGCCCCATGATCGATGCCATCGCGGCGAAGCTGTTCGATCCCCGCTTCATGGGGATACTGCTGACCTCCGTGGCGGCGGCGGCGACCGCCTTCGCAGTGGCTCAGCCCTTCTTCGAGACCGACAAGCTCGCCAAGCGGATGAAGGTCGTCAGCGACGAGCGCGAGCAGATCCGGCGGCGCGAGCGGGCGCAGGGCGGGCGCGGCCCGAACCAAGCCACGCTGCGCGTGGCGCCGAAGGCCTACATGAAGTCCATCGTCGAGCGGTATCAGCTGCACCGCTGGCTGGGCACCGACACGGCCAAGCGCAAGCTGATGATGGCGGGCTATCGCGGCCAGGGGGCGGAGACGGCGTTCCTGTTCTTCCGCCTCGTCGTCCCGACCGCCACGGTGATCGCCGCCCTGTTCTACCTGTTCGTGCTGGAGGCAATCGACACTTCCTACCTCGTCCGGTTGGGGCTGGTGATCGGGGCGGCCTACGGGGGCATCAAGGCCCCGGAGCTGTTCCTGGTGAACGCCGCCAAGAAGCGGCAGACGGAGATCCGGAAAGCCTGGCCGGACGCCCTCGACCTCACGCTGATCTGCGTGGAATCCGGCATGGCGATCGAGCATGCCTTCCGGAAGGTGAGCACCGAGATCGCCACCTCCTCGGTGGTCCTGGCCGAGGAACTCGCCCTCATGACCGCCGAGATGTCGTTCCTGCCGGACCGGCGGCAGGCCTACGAGAACCTCGTGCTGCGGACCGGGCTGGACCCCGTGAAGGCCGTGGCCACCGCCCTGAGCCAGGCCGAGCGCTACGGCACGCCGATCGGCCAGGCGCTCCGGGTGCTGAGCCAGGAGAGCCGCGACCATCGCATGAACGAGGCGGAGAAGAAGGCGGCGGGCCTTCCGCCCAAGCTCACCGTCCCGATGATCCTGTTCTTCCTGCCGGTGCTGTTCGTCGTCATCATCACCCCGGCCGTCATCCAGATCATGCGGACGCAGTGACGGCCCGCGCAAAGGTGATCCGCCCCCACGAGAGTGGCTCTCCGTCGGGTTTGGTGGATCATGCTTCAAGGAGGAAGCGGCGACGCAGCAGGTCAAGCTTGGCTCGGCCGTACATGGAGCGCTTGAGCAGCTTGAGGCGGTTGACCTGTCCCTCGTCCTGCCCGCTGCTCCAAGGCAGGCGAAGGCCGGCGCGAACGGCAGCCCCGTCCTGATCGAGGCTGACGGCAAATCTCTCGACCACCCGCACGCCGCAGACCTGGGCGTCGGCCAGCCAAGCATCGAAGGCGGGGATGATGCCAGGCTCGGCCTGCGCGCCGCCGCAGCCTCTGCGAACGATCCGGCAGAACCGGCGGCCGAGATCGACGACCCGGGCGGCCTCGTCATCCTGCAGCACACGCACGACCGCAGCGGCGGCGTCGGCATCGAGATCCTCTGGCTCGCGCAGGAGATGCCACGACAACTGCTTCGGTGAGGGTAGTGGCGGGGATGATGTCGGCGCGGTCGGCGCTCCAACCGACGGCACCTGCAGGCGCCGGATCGTGGTCTTGGCCGGTCGCGTACGCCGCTCGGACAACCAGCGCCGGACCTGCTTCGCTGTGCCGGGAAAGCCGAGCCGGCGAAGCTCACGCCAGAGCTGCATAGCGTTCTCGCAGCCCTCACGGTGGCGGGTGTGCAGGTGATCGAGATGAGGATCGAGGATGCTGCGCCCCGGCCCGCGCCAGCCATGGCGCGGGAAGCGCTCGGCGAAGGCGTACTTGCGCACCGTGGCACGGGCCAAGCCGGTCTCGCGGTTGATCTGCCTAAGCGACTGCCCGGCCGCGCGGCGGCGACGGACATCGTCGTAGCGCACCTCCCATCGCTCGACCGCGGCGGCGCGGGCGAGCGCCTCGGCGGGGGCTCGGGGGTAGGCTTTGGTGCGCCGGGTCGAAGGGATCAGTGTCCCGACCGGAGGTAACAGCTTCAGACGTGGGTGGACGCGGGCGAGCCAGCGCTCGATCATCTGGCGGGTGTTGAGCAGCAGGTGCCAGCGGTCGGCGACCTGCACGGCCTCGGGCGCGCCCAGGGTGGTGCCGCGCGCGTACTCGGTCGAGCGGTCGCGCGCCACGAGCTGGATCTGGGGCTCGCGACGGAGCCAAGCGGCCCAGGTCTCGGCGGAGCGGTCGGGCAGTAGATCGATGGGACGATGACGTTCGAGGTCGACCACGATGGTTCCGTAGGTTCGACCCTTGCACAGTGCCCAGTCGTCGACGCCGACGACCTGCGGCCGGTCGACAGCCGGCAGCGGCACGCTCCGGATTGTCCGCAACAGCGTCGTAGCGCTGGTCGGCATGGCCAATTGCGCGAGCAGCCGGGCGGCAGGCTGGCCGCCGAGTGCGAGACCGGTTCGAGCCTGGGCCTGGACGAGCCGCCGGGTGCGCTGGGCATGGCGGGCGAGCAGATGCGGGAAGCGCTCGGCGAAGGTGTGGCGGGGGCAGGCCGGGTCGCGGCAGTAGAAGCGCCGGACCGCCAGTTGCAGCCGGACCGCATTGCCGCTGACCGGCAGGTCGGTGGGCCGTCGATGGTAGCGGCTATGGACCGACGTGCTGAGGGTCCGACACGTCGGGCAGCGGGCATGATCGTGCCGAGCTTGGGCGAGAACGGTGAGGGCCCCGGGGCCGTCCCGTACGACACGAACGAAGCGACAGGCGGGCAGTGGGCAAAGCAGGGTCATGCCCTGATCTGCGTCCTGACGACGACCTTCGCTACGGGCCAACCGTCACGCTAACTTTCCACCAAACCCGACGGAGAACCACGAGAGTGGTCCGCCCTTTGGTATGGCTTTGAGCCTGGAGGACGGATCGATGTCGAGGAAGCGACCCGCGGCTGCCCCCGCAACTGTAAGCGGTGAGCCCTTCATCACCACGTCACTGGGCGGCCTCGCCCGGGAAGACGATGAGAGGGCGGCGACCCGCGAGCCAGGAGACCTGCCGTCAGCCGTGGTCACACGCGGAGCTTGCCGGGCGGGGTGTCCTGGGAGGTGTCGCGGCGTCGTGGTTCCCTTGAGGACGCGACCGCCGAGGCCTCGTTCGCGGTGACGTGCCACAGCCGTCCCCCGAGGCCGTCCCGTGTCCCGCTTCCTCTCCGTCACGCTCCGGCGTGCGCTTCGCTCGTCCTGTATCGGCAGCGCGATCGTGTCCGTATCGCCGGCCCTGGCCCAGCAGGTCGCCGCACCCTTCGCGGACGCTCCCACACAAGCGGCTGCGGCCGAAGCTGCCGTCAGCCTCGCCGAGATCTCGGTTTCGGCCACCGGGCTGCCGACGCCCATCGCCGCTACGGGATCGAGCGTCACTGTCCTGACCGACAAGGTGCTTGAGGAGCAGCAGCGGCGCACCGTGCCGGACGCCCTGCAACAGGTGCCCGGCCACAACGTAGTGCAGACCGGCGGGCCCGGCGGCCAGACCTCGGTGTTCATCCGCGGCGCGAACTCGAACCAGACCAAGGTCCTGATCGACGGCATCGACGCCACAGACCCCTCGAACCCGAACGGCTCGTTCGACTTCGGCCAGCTGCTGACCGACGACCTCTCGCGTATCGAGGTCCTGCGCGGGCCACAGACCGGCCTATACGGCAGCGACGCCATCGGCGGCGTGATCTCCTTCACGACCAAACGGGGCGAGGGACCGTCGCGGGTCACCCTGCGGACCGAGGGCGGCTCGTTCGGCACCTTCAACCAGTTCGGCCGCATCAGCGGGGCGCAGGACGGGTTCGACTACTCGGTGTCGATCCAGCACTTCCGGGCGGTCGCGACGCCGGTCACGCCGCGCGGCGCGGCGGCCTCGCCCTCAGCCCCGTGCCCGATAATAGCAGCATCGCCTGACGTTCCTGACGATTTTGACAATAGGTCTGCTTGCCGGACAAGAAAAAGGCTCCGGTCATAGACCGGAGCCTTTCGAAACGAAGCTTGAACCGTAGCGATCAGTATGATCGGCCGCTGGCGGTCGAGGTAGTGGCGGTACCGGCGGACGTGGGCACAGTCCCGTCTGTGGTCGTCGCCCGGTTAGCGCGGTGATGACCGACCGCACAGCCGGCGGCGGCACCTGCCACGCCATGGCCGACCATATGGCCGGCGAGACCGCCGACGACAGCGCCCTTCAGGCAGCCCTTGGCCTCGGCCTGTCCGATGCCGGCCAAGGCCGTCAGGGCGAGGATGGAAACGGCGGTCAGCGTGCGCATGTCGAAACTCCGGGATCAAATCGTGCACTGAAACGTAATGCGCCGACATCCCGTTCCGCAGCGGTCCCTGCGAACGACCCACCATCCTAGGCTTGGAATCGCCAGCGTGTCTGATCAGCTCACCTCGGATCCGCCCTGCGCGCTCGTCGTCGACGATGACACCCTGATCCTGATGGATGCTATCCAGATCCTGGAGGACGCAGGATTTCGGGTGTTCGAGGCGATGAACGTCGCCGACGCTCTCGCCATGCTGGATCAGCACCACCGCGATATCCAACTGCTGTTTACCGACGTGCACATGCCGGGCGACCTGGACGGGTTCGCGCTGGCGCGTCGGACAGCCGAGCGCTTTCCGCACGTGGCCATCGTCGTCGCATCTGGGGAAGCAAAGCCCGGCCCCGACGATCTACCCGAGGGCGCGACGTTTATCGCCAAGCCGTTCAGCGCCGAAGTCGTCCACCACCACGTCCGCAAGACGATGCCTGCCGAGAAACACCCGCCACAACTTCGTCGGACATCGCCAAGCCATCCCGACTAGCCACGTCCGCGGCGGGTCGGCCGCTGGCGCCGTCCTGCCTCACCCATGGCTGGCAACTGGGACGAGATCGCGTTTTGCGAACGTCAAAGCAGCCCAGCAATTCCGATGCGTCGGATATCCGGGCTCAGAGCGACGGGATCCGTTCGTCAAACCTTCGCTCAGGCCGCGACGGCACGCCGGGCCATGAGAAGATTAATTTCGCCGGTTGTTCGCGCTCCGGTGCTATCAACGGTCGATGATCGATCGCAACGCCTCCGCGAAGCTCGACGGTGGCCCCTCACAGATGGTCGATCCCATCAGCAGCACGGCTGCTCGCGGGTTCATCGGCTTCGTGCAGGCATCGAGTACCGTGGTGGTGCTCGTCGGCCTCGCGGTTCTCAGCGGGTACGCCCTGCACCGGTCGATCCTGACGACCCTGCATCCCACACTCCAGGCGATGTCGGTGATCACCGCGACCGGCCTGATCCTGTCAGCCGTCGCTGTCAGCGCGAGCAGCCTGGGATGGCGGCGGATCGCCAGCCTCACGTCCGCGCTGGTCCTCGTTCTCGCAGTCGCGATCCTCATAAGCCACACGATCACGGGCGTGGACGCCGTCAGCGGTCCGCTGGCCACGGATCTGTTCGGCTACGACCCGGCCCTGGCTGGGCGAACGTCCATCGCCACGGCGACGGGCCTGTTGCTCATCGCGATCAGCGTGCTGCTCGGTGCTCGGGCGCAAGTTCAATCCTCAGCGATCGGGGATACCTGCGCCGGGCTAGCTGGCTTGATCAGCGGCTTGGCCCTGATCGGCTACGCCTACGGGGTGCGCGATCTCTACGCGTTCAATCCGTTCAACACGATCGCCCTGCACACGGCCACAGCGCTGTTCCTGCTCGCCGTCGCGGCGGTCGTCGTCCGACCGGATCGCGGCACGGCAGCGGTGATCGCCTCCACCCTGGCCGGCGGCTCGCCGACGCGGCGGCAACTCGTCGTGACTCTGTTCATCCCCGTTCTCGGAGCCGTGCTGCTGAGCGCCACCAACGCGCAGAAGGTCGGGCCGGGCATGGCCATGGCCCTCCTCGTCTCTCTCACCGTCGCGGTGCTGATCCTGCTCATCCTGCGGGACGGGCGCGTCCAGAACGACCTGGATCGCGAGCGACGCAGCCGCAACGCCGTCCTCACCCAGGCTCGGACCGTCCTCGAACGGGATCTCGCCGGACGGGTCGAGGCGCTCGACGCCGAGACGCGCGAACGCCTGAAGGCCGAGGACGCGCTACGCCAATCGCAGAAAATGGAGGCCATCGGTCAATTGACCGGCGGCGTCGCCCACGACTTCAACAACCTGCTCACGGTGATCCGTTCGTCGAGCGAGTTGCTGCGCCGCCCGAACCTGCCGGAACCGCGCCGCCTCCGCTACGTCGAGGCCATCGCCACGACAGCTGAACGGGCCGCCAAGCTGACCGAACAGTTGCTGGCGTTCTCACGCCGGCAATCGCTCAAGCCGGAGGTGTTCGACGTCGGCCAGAGTGTGACCGCCATCACCGAGATGATCGGCACGCTGACCGGCGCGCGCATCCGCATCGCGGTCCGCGTGCCCGACGAGCCGTGTTTCGTCGATGCCGACCCGAGCCAGTTCGACACCGCCCTGGTCAATATGGCGGTCAACGCGCGCGATGCCATGTCCGGTGAGGGGACGCTGACGGTCACCGTCGGAGCGCACCCCGGCATCCCGGGGGCAGCCTCGTCCGCCCCCGGCGATGGATTCGTGGCCGTCGAGATCACCGACTCCGGGATCGGGATCTTAGCGGCCGACCTGGAACGGATCTTCGAGCCGTTCTTCACGACAAAGGGTGTCGGCCATGGTACCGGGCTTGGCCTCTCCCAGGTGTTCGGATTTGCGAAGCAGTCGGGCGGCGAGATCCGGGTCAGCAGCACGCCGGGACAGGGCTCCACATTCACGCTGTACCTGCCGCGGGTCGCCGGGATGAGCCGCGCGGCGGTCGTAGCGAGCGCGGTGGAGTCACTGGTCGACGGCCACGGCACGTGCGTGCTGCTGGTCGAGGACAACACCGATGTCGGGGCGTTCGCGGCCCAGGCGCTCGAGGAACTCGGCTACACAACGGTCTGGGCGACCGATGGGGCTCAGGCCCTCGCAGAGCTCGCCGAGGATGCCGGCCGCTTCGACGTGGTGTTCTCCGACGTGGTGATGCCGGGCATGACCGGGATCGAGCTCGGACAGGAGATCCGCAAGCGCTACCACGATCTGCCGGTGGTGCTGACCTCAGGCTACAGCCACGTGCTCGCGCAGAATGGCACCTATGGGTTCGAGCTGCTGCACAAGCCGTACTCGGTCGAGCAGCTCTCCCGCGTCCTGCGCAAGGCCGCGACCTGGCAGCGGCGACGCCGCATCCTGAACGGTTGAGGCGGCGCTCAGCCCTTGCTCAGTCGCCGGTGATTGGCCTGAACCTTCCGCCGGTAGCCGCGCACGACCTTGCGCGGCGTCCCGCCCAAGGCGATCGTCGCCGCGGCTTCGCCGGCGGCCTTGACCTTCTCGGTCACCATCAGCCGCGCCTCTTTGCGCGCCTTCGGGCCGCCAAGCATGAACATCGCCATCCGCTGGCCGATGACCATCTGCGCCTCGACGCCGAGCATCGCGAGTTCGGTGCCCAAGCTGAGCATCGATGCGGCCTTGCCTGCTGATCTCCGACGCGCGCGCATAGTGTGATCCTCGATCCTCGAGTCCGGAGGAACGACGTGCGTCAAGTCGCTTCCTTCCGAGTGACCACCAGGGCCCAGATCGTCGCCGGGATCCAGCCGATCAGGGTGATGTGCAGAAGGATGCACAGGATCCCCTGGACGACCTTCCCGCGCAGGAACATGGCAAGCCATGGCGCGAGGATACAGATGAGGATCATAACCATGCGGTGTCGGTCTCCAGAACTGTGACCGAACACGACCTGGTTCAGATCGTTCCTGGCGTGACGATCACGCTCTCGGCACGCTCACGGCGATTGGATCAGATCCCTGAGCCGGGACGCGAGCGCTTCCATGGCGAACGGCTTGGTCAAGATCTGCATGCCGGGCGCGAGATGCCCGTTGCCGACCGCCGCGTTCTCCGCGTAGCCGGTGATGAACAGGACCTTGAGGCTAGGGCGCTGCATGCGCCCCGCGTCGGCCATCTGCCGCCCGTTCATGCCGCCCGGTAGCCCGACGTCGGTCACCAGCAGGTCGATGCGGACGTCTGAGCGCAAGACCTTCAACCCGGCGACGCTGTCACCGGCCTCGATCGCCGTGTAGCCGAGATCCTCCAGCACCTCGGTCACCAGCATCCGCACGGACGGCTCGTCGTCGACAATCAGCACGGTCTCGCCCTGCCCGGCGCGAGCTGCCTGGGTCAGCCGGTCTACGGCCTCGTCTTCCTCGGTCTCTCCGTAGTGCCGCGGCAGGTACAGGCAAACGGTCGTGCCCTGCCCGACTTCCGAGTAGATCCGTACCTGCCCGCCCGACTGTTGGGCGAAGCCGTAGATCATCGACAGCCCAAGACCGGTACCCTGGCCCATGGGCTTGGTCGTGAAGAACGGCTCGAACACCCGCGCCGCGACCTCCGGGGTCATGCCGGTCCCGGTGTCGGTGACGCACACCGATAGGTACTGCCCCTCGGGGATCTCGTGTTTGATCGCGGACGGTCGATCCAGCCACTTGTTGGCGGTCTCGATGGTGATGCGGCCGCCGTCCGGCATGGCGTCGCGGGCGTTGATGCACAGGTTGAGCAGCGCATTCTCGAGCTGTCCCGGGTCGACCAGCGTCGGCCACAGGCCCGCTGCCCCGACCACTTCCAACGCGATCTCCGGCCCAATGGTGCGCCGGATCAATTCCTCCATGTCCGCCATGAGGCGGTTCACGTTGGTCGGCTTCGGATCGAGGGTCTGGCGGCGGGAGAAGGCCAGCAGGCGATGCGTCAGCGCGGCGGCGCGCTTGGTCGCCCCCTGCGCAACCGTCATGTATCGGTCGATATCCATCAACCGACCCTGCGCCATCCGGGCCTGCATCAATTCCAGTGAACCAGAAATACCGGCAAGCAGGTTGTTGAAGTCGTGCGCGAGACCGCCGGTTAGTTGCCCGACCGCCTCCATCTTCTGCGACTGCCGTAGTTGCTCCTCGGCCCGCATCAGCTCCGCCGTCCGCTCAGCGACGCGCTGCTCGAGGGTCTCGTTGAGGACGCGCAGTTCGGCTGCCGCCCGGTCGCGCTCCGCCTCCACGGCACGGCGCGCCTCCACGTCGATGAGCACGCCGGGGAAGCTTAGTGGCGTGCCGTCGGGCGCGTGCTCGACCCGGCCATTCGCCTCCAGCCAGTAGTAGATCCCATCCGCGCGCCGCGTGCGGTACTGATGCGCATATGCGCCGCCTCGGGCGATGGCCTCTGAGATTGCCGCCGACAGCCCATCCTGATCGTCGGGGTGCACGGTCGCGACGATTTGGGCGAGCGGGATGCCCTCCCGTCCGAGGGCCGGATCGAGGCCGAACGCAATCGCGAACGCCTCATCGACCGTGAAGCGGTCGCTCGGCAGATCCCAAAACCAAGTGCCGATGATCGCGCCCGCCGCAAGCGCGAGTTGCACGCGCTGCACGTTCTCCCGGGCGAGTGCCTCGCTGGCACGCAGCGCGGCCTCTGCCACCTTGCGGGCGGTGATGTCGGTGAACAGCACCGCGACCTCACGCCGGCTCGCCGGCTCGACGCGATGAGCGGAGACTTCGAGGTGCCGCCCGGTCGGCGCGAACATGCGGTCGAAGCGCGCGGGACGGCCCGTGCGCAGCACGTCGCCGTAGCGCTCGAGCCACCCGCCGGTCTCGCTGTCGGGGGCGATATCGCGCAGCGTCTGCCCAGCGACGTGCGCGATGCCGAGGTGATGCTCGAACGCCGCGTTGGCCTCGACGTGGACGTAGTCGCTCCAGGGATCGTGCGGGCCGTCGATAAAGCGGATGACGCAGAAGCCCTGATCGATGGTGTCGAACAGGGTCCGGTACCGCTCCTCGCTCATCGCCAGTGCGCGTTGGATCGAGACCTCGCGTGCCTCTGTCAGACCGGCCGAGGCCGCCATGGCGAAGCGCTGCACCAGTTCTAGATCGCGCTGCGAGAACACGTCCGGCGTGGTCGCTTGGAGCTTGAGTACGCCCAGGACTTGGCCGGCGCGAGCGATCGGGGCGAGCACGGCCGAGCGCATGGCGATCACCCGCATCAGGTGCTTCCCGACCCGCGGATCGACCTGGGCGTCGGTCAAAAGGATCGGGGCATTGGCGCGTGCGCATTCGCCGGAGCTGCTGCCGCGCAGGGGTACCCGCAATCCGCGGTGCGGGTCGAGGCTGCCGCGTACGGCGCGGTATTCCAAAGCGTCGCCGTCGATGAGTTCGATGACCCCGCCCTCGGCGGCTGGCAAGGCATCCATGGCCCCGGCCAGCACGGCGTCGAGGATGAGATCGAGGTCGCCGTCGCCCGACGAAACCGCAGCCAGGGCGCGGGCATAAGCCTCCCGCTCCCGGATCAATCCTTCCTGCTCGGCGATCAGTCCGTCGCGCTGCCGCAGCCCGCGGCGCAGCTCCAAGAGACCTCCGACTTGTCGTCCGAGCGCACGCAGGTCATCGGCCTGTTCCGGTGTCAGGCCCTGGGGACGCGGCACGAGGTCGATCACGCACAGCGAGCCCAGGACCTGCCTCTCCGATGTCCGCAACGGAGCGCCCGCGTAAAAGCGGATGCCGGGCTCCCCTGTCACCAACGGGTTGGCGGCAGTCCTCGGATCGACGGCCAGGTCCGGTATGATAAGCAGGTCGGGCTCGGTGAGCGCGAACTTGCAGACCGAGGAATTGAGGTCGGTCTCGCAGTCCGGGAACCCGACCCGAGCTTTGAACCACTGGCGGTCAGCGGCCACGAGGCTGACGAGGGCAACGGGCGTCGCGCATAGGCGTGCGGCCAAGCGGACGATGTCGTCGAAACCTTCCTCGGGAACGGTGTCGAGGATGTCGAGCGCGGTGAGCGCAGCGAGCCGGGATGGATCCTGGACGACAGCGGCCGTAAACGACATGACGGTTCAGACCGGACCGCGCTCGGCCCCAGGCCGCACGCGCGTCGATGGGGGACGATGATCTGCCCCCGACACGTCAGTCGGATTGATGCAGCGGATCGGTGTTCTGTCCATGCGCCGCAGTCGCATGAATGAGGGTGTGGAGCAATTGACGTGGTCGTGCGGAAACAAAGGCACCAATCACCCTATCAGGAACGAGACGGCGATATCGCTAGCAGCCAGGCTTATGTCGCTATTGACCCCTTCGTCAGGCGCTCAGAAGACCGAGCCGTATCACGTTCGCGCTTTATGAGATCGTGACACCGGGTCTGACAAAGCAGACTGCTCTGACAACAGCTTCGTGGGTTTCAGCGTTTGGACTTTGCTGCGCGAAGCAACCCGCTCGACCGCGCCGCCATCACCGTGAAGACGAAGCGCCATATCAGGAGGCGGCTCGGCGTACAGTCCAGCAATCTTCCACGACGGCGGGCCGGCGAGGCCGATTGTGCCGAACACGATGCTGCCACCAAGTCCTGTGTGGGGCTGCCGCGATCACCGCAAGGCTCTCGTTCGATGCCCAGCCAAATCAAGCGGACGCGTTGCACGGGCAAAGTCAGCCCATGGATCCGGCTTCAACGCGGCGAGGCGACCCGGCACGCTCGCGACGCTGAAGCGTGCGCCGGAGCCGAGCGCGGGAAGTTCGTTCCAGCTGACGGGGACTGACACAGGCGCTCCGGCCCGAGCACGGGTCGAGAAGGCAGACACGGCAGTCGCACCGCGCTGATTGCGCAGGTAGTCGACGAAGATCCGCCCGTCTCGAGCTGCCTTCGAGACGGTCGCAACGTAGCGCTCAGGTGAGTCCTTGGCCATCGCAGAGGCGAGGCGCTTCGTGAAGGCCTTGGCCTCGGTCCAGGTTGCCTGCGGCTTAAGGGGGGCGACGACGTGAACACCTTTGCCACCCGTGGTTTTGACGAAGGCCGCAAACCCCAAACGGTCGAGCCGCTCGCGGACCTCAAGCGCGCCAGCCACGAGATCGCCCCATCTGACACCCTCGCCGGGATCCAGGTCGAAGACCAAGCGGTCTGGCCGATCCGGATCGGCGGCCTTTGCGCCCCAGGGATGGATCTCGAGAACACTCGCCTGCACCAAGGCGAGGAGACCGTCGCCATCGCGGACCACCACCGCCTGTTCGGAGCCGGCCCCTACGAGATGCAGGTGCCGGTCATCCATCCCGGCCCAGCCATGCTTCTGGTAGAAACACGAGCCGACGCCGTCGGGGCATCGAACGAGCGACAGCGGTCGGTCGACCACGTGGGGCAGAATGTGCTCGGCGACCTCGGCGTAGTAGGCGGCTAGGCCTTCCTTCGTCAGCCCGACATCGTCCCACAGCACGCGATCGGGATGTGTCAGCCTCACGCCATCGCTCGGTGCGCTCTTCACTTGTGAGTTCGGTGCGTCGGGCTTCGCGCGCTTCACCGCTGCCTCCCGGACGACCTCGTGCGGCTGCACGTCCGGCCGGAGCGCCTTGAACGAAGCGTGCCGCAGCTGGTCGTCGGCTGTCCAGCCTCGGAATGTCACCTCGCAGACGAGCTGCGGCTCGACCCATCTCGCATTGCGCCGCGCGAGCGGGGGCAGCTCTTCGCTGAAGGGCGAAGCCTTGAGCCGCAACGGGTCGAGTTGCGTCCACAGATCGCGCGCAGCCGCATTGCTGAACCCGGTCCCGACCCGTCCCACGTGCACGAGGCTCTCGCCCTCATACGATCCGAGAATCAGCGAACCGACGGAGCGGGCCGCCGAGGTCGAGGGCATGTAGCCCGCGATGACGAACTCCTCGGAATGGGTGCACTTCACCTTGCGCCACAGATCACTTCGCCCTGAGCGGTAGGCCGCATCCGCGCGCTTGGCGACGATGCCCTCCAGCCCAAGCTTGCAGGCGTGGCGAGCCATGGCCGCGCCGTCCTCGACGAGATGCTCGCTGAACCGGATGCGGCTGTCTGGACCTGCGTCGTCGAGGCTCTGCAGCAGCAGGTCCTTGCGCTCGATCAGCGGCAGAGCGCGCAGATCCTTCCCATCCAGGTAGAGCAGATCGAAGGCGTAGAAGACCGCCCGCCCGATCTCGCCCGAGGTGAGCGCCTGCTGCAGCGCTGAGAAGCTCGACACGCCGCTCTCCGTCTCAGCGACGATCTCCCCGTCGATCAGAGCGGAGGGCAGCTTCAGTGCCTTGAGCGCCGCCGCGACCGGTTTGAACTTGGCCGTCCAGTCGAGGCCCGAGCGCGTCAGAAGCTTGACGGAGCCGCCGTCGATGCGTGCCTGCATCCGGTAGCCGTCGTGCTTGATCTCGTACAGCCAACCATCGCCGGACGGCGCGGCGTCGACCAAGGTCGCCAGCGCCGGCTCTACGAAGGGCGGGAGGATCGCCTTGCGCGCACGCGTGGACCGGTTTGTCGCCCCCTTCGTGGTCCGGCTGGCCGCGACGTGTGCACGAGCTTCGTGATCGGCCCTGACTGGTCCGCCTGACGCGAGGTCACGGTTGGTGCGGCCCGAGAGGACCGAGGTGTCGTGTTCCGTGAGAATGTCTGCGTCGCCCTTCACACGCGCATGCTCGTCCTCGGCCTTCAGCAGCAGCCACGGCTCCTTCTTCTCGCTACCGCGGCCTTTCATCCGCACGAGATGCCAGCGGCCCTTGAGCCGCTGACCGTGGAGGACGAACTCGACGTGACCCTTCGCCAATCCGGCCGCGAGGTCCCCGACCGGTTCCCAGTGTCCGGTGTCCCAGACGATCATGGTGCCGCCGCCGTACTGGCCCTTCGGGATCGCACCCTCCCAGCGCAGGTAATCGAGGGGATGGTCCTCCGTCTGGACCGCCAGGCGCTTGTCGGCGGGCACCAGGCTCGGTCCACGCGTCACCGCCCAGCTCTTCAGCACGCCGTCGCTCTCGAGCCGCAGATCGTAGTGCAGGCGTGTCGCATCGTGCTTCTGCACCACGAAGCGGGCCTTCTTGGCCTTCCGGCCACGCCGCGCCAGTGGCTCGGGAGAGACCTCAAAATCCCGCTTGGCGCGATAGGGTTCGAGGAGCTTGACCATAGCTTTCGGCAACGGCGACGCTCGCCCCGGGGTTCCGACAGAAGTTCCGTAATCACTCTGATCACCCAGCATTCGTAAGTTATCCACAGGTGACGGGGCGGCGGAACGAGTCGATCTGACTCCTCGTTGAGTCGACGAAATCGAGATCGACTCTGTTCAGATCCGACGAGACTCGTGAACACCTGAGTGAATGTTGGAGGCGGCAGTGGCGGCTCGTGCCAATTGGAAAGGTCATCTGCGACTTTCCCTCGTCTCGTGTGCGGTCGGGCTGTATCCGGCGGTGAGCTCCTCGAGTGATCTCAAGTGTCACACGATCAATCGTGAGACCGGCAACCGGATCAAGCAGCTCATCGTCGACGCGGTGACGGGCGAACCCGTTGATCGCGACGACCAGATCAAGGGCTGCGAGGTCGCCAAGGACGAACTCGTGCCGATCGAGGCCGACGAGCTCAGCGAGATCGCGCTGGAAAGCACGCACACGATCAACATCGAGGCGTTCTGCAAGCGCGAGGAAGTCGATGAGCGCTACCTCGACAGGCCGTACTATCTCGCCGCCGAGGACAAGGTCTCGCGCGAGGCTTTTGCGGTGATCCGCGACGCGATGAATAAGAAGGGCATGGCCGGCCTCGGACGGCTCGTCATCTACAAGCGCGAGCGGGTTGTTCTGCTCGAACCCTACGGCAAAGGCCTGCTGGCGACGCTGTTGCGCTACCAGGACGAGATCCGGTCCCCGACGGCGTACTTCGAGGACATGCCTGACGGCAAGCCCACGGACGAGATGCGCGCGTTGGCTGAGGAGCTGATCTCCCGTGCGACGAAGAAGTTCGATCCCTCGAAGTTCGAGGACCGATACGAGGAGGCGCTAATCACTCTGGTCAAGAGCAAGGCGTCGAAGCCTGCGAAGGGCAAAGGACGCGCCAAGGCCGAAGCTCCGACCTCCGGCAACGTCGTCAACCTGATGGAAGCGCTCAAGCGGAGCATCGATACCGAAAAGTCGACCACGACAGCGAAGCCGTCGGCAAGAAAGCCTTCGGGCTCGGAACGAGCGGCCGGATCGAAGCAGACCGCACGCAAGCCCGCTTCCAAAGCCAGGAAGGCTGCATGAGAGCGAAGCTGCGATATCGGCCGCTCGCCCTGGTTCTGTCGCATGGGGCCGAGCAGCGAGACCGTGACTGCCTTCTTCTGAGCGAGAAGGGTTACGATGTTCTCGGATTTGCCGACGCCGAGAGTGCGGTGGCATGGCTCGAGGAGGAGACCCCCGCAGTCGCGATCGTTGAACAGGTAGCAGACCTTCGCGAGCAGGCCGTCCTTAAAACGCTCGCAGGACGCGGTGTGTTGCTGCGCTCGGCAGATAAATAGCCTGAGAGGCAATACTGCGCGGAAGCGCTCTTGGTCAAAATCTCACGATCCGTACCCCATGCGAAGGACTGCAAACGGTGGTGAGCGGACTTCGGCCCTATGGCCGGAACCGGACGTTCAATCCAGTAGCGGTTGGTGTGATTTGGGTGCACCTATAGCAGACCGCCATTTGCGCATGCTCGCGACCGGTGAGCGCGCGCATCGCATCCGGGCGGTCCTTGTCGGCGTCGAGTGATCCAGCATGAGAAATGAGGAGAGCGGTGGTTATGTTTTGTCCGGCTCTGTAGTGGGGGCGGCAACAGCTCCCATGCCGCTGCTTATCTCTGTCCCTGTATGAGGCGGTACACCGACCGGCAGTACGGGAGCGGCGGAGAGTTCCTCCTGGATCTTTGCGAGGCCAGCTTCCACCTCGTGAATGAGGTCTTCAAAGTTGTACGGCTTGCGAAGCAGGCGTGTGCCCGGCGGCAACTCGGGGTAGAGATCCGCTCCGGCTCCTGAGGTGACAACGATGCCAACCTTTGGCCAACGGTGATGAACGAGGTGAGCGAGGGCAACGCCGCCGCCCATGATGTTCCGCCCTGTGATCAGCATGCGCACCGCGGAATTTTCCTCGAGTACTACCAACGCCTCAACAGCTGTGCGCACCTCTATAGTCCGGAGGCCTGCCTCGGACAGCATTTCGGAAGTGAGCATACGCAGGAGCGGGATCGCTTCCGCGACGAGGAGGGCAACAGGTCTGCTCTCGACGATCACCGGGCCTACTCCTGACTCCAGACTTACAGTCGTCAGGACGAGGAGCCTCGGAGCACTCCGGCATGGCGATGTCGCCGCTCCATTAAATTCGGAGCCAACGGGTATACTATGGCACCAAGTGTGGAATGCCTAATCCCGCAGCGGCCCATCGCGAGGGTGCGCACGGTATGGTTTGGGTATGCTAAAACAGACTGGCTACGCTCCAGACGCGTTGTGGATTGGCTAAACCACGCAGTCTAACAGTCCCAACCTCTTCAAGCGGGCGACCGCAACGTGCGGCGAAGGCGTCCGAAATTAGCAGTGCGCGTCCGAGTGCCTCGCACTGTCCCTCGATCCGGCTCGCTTCGTTGACCGCCCGGCCGATGACCGTGAAATCGAGCCGCCGATCGCTGCCGACGTTTCCATAGACGACTTCACCAAAATGCAGAACCAAGTCGGCTGCGAGTTCCGGCAGGTTGGCCGTCTGGCGACGCGCATTGAGGGCGGTATTGGCGTGCAGCGCATCCGTGGCGGCGTCCAGGGCATCGTCACAAACTGAGCAGGGTCGCGCAGCAGGATCTTGGATCGGGAAGATCGCCAGGAAACCGTCCCCGACAAACTTCAGGATCTCGCCACCGCGTTCGGTCACGGGCTTTCCAAGCGCGTCGAAGTGCTCGTCCAACCAGCCGACGACCGCCAGCGGATCGTTACGGTCGGTCAGCGTTGTGAAGCCGCGCAAGTCCATGAACAGGATCGCCGCCGGAACAGTACGACCTTGTCCACGCCGGATTTGCCCTTCAAGTACACGTGCACCGGTCGTGCGCCCGACGTAGATGCTCAGCACTTCGCGCAGCGTTTGTGACAGATTGAGCTTGGCCATGGCCAGACCGAGCGCGGGCCGCAGCGCTTCGATGGCGGCGAGATCGGCTTCCGTGAAGCCGGAGGCATGCTGCGTAGCGAATGAGATCATCCCGCCAGTCAGGGCGGTGCCCGGCGCAAAGGCGAACCGATGCAAGACGTAATCTGCCCCTCCCTGCGCACGGAGTTCATGCAGGAGGGGTAGATCATTATCGGTCCGCAGCGCGTCGAGCCGCCAGCGTCCGATATTCTCACCGCGTTGAACGAGGGTTTGGATTGGGCTGCGCTGAAACGCGGCTTCCCGCACGGGGCCGTGTGGATCCGGTCTCCAAGCCGAGACCCCTTGCCCCGTATACCAATGAAGGCTGAACGCACGGGTGCTCGGGTCGAGGGTCATCGTGCCGAGGCTGACCCGCCAGAGCGGCAAGTCCATGGCGACCAGTGCCCGGCACGTACCGTCGAGCAAGCCGTGCCAGTCGTCACTGCCCGTGGCGTGCTCGATGATCCATCGCGAGAGGGCGGATACATTCATGCGCGTCGGGCTCGCCGACGAATGGAATCAACCGTCGGCACTATAGTCTGTGCCACGATTGTAGTTCGTCCGCCAGTCCGGCACTTCGTTCAGTGCCGATATTGAGCATACGTGTCGGATACCCAATGCAAGACCGGATGAGCGTGCCAACGTTCAAAGGCGTGTTCCATGTCAGGCGGAAGGCAAATCTGTCGGTGGAGGGGTAGAGCATCCGGCCGCGCTAGAGGTGCTAAGATGCTGGCCGCCGTAATCGAATTTCTTCCGAAATCGTCGCGGCTTAGCGGGCCGCCGTTTGCGAGTAGAGTATCCGCCCAATCGAGTTCATCATCGATACGGCGCTCAAGCTCGGGCAGACGCGTCGGTTGTATGGCCATGTGAGCGGCCATCGCATGCCGGATCACAGGCCAACCGATGCGGCCGAGAGCTGCTTGGACAGGTGAAACACCTTGAAGCAGTACGTCTCGAACACCGGAGCGCGGGTCGTGAAGCGTGCCCGAGTAGAAATACTCGCGGATGAGAGGGCCGATCACGGTTTCAAAGCGGTGCTCCAAGGAAGCATCGCCGCCGTCGAGACGCGCCCAGGTCAGGATGGCACCACTTCCTTGCACAACGCCATTGTCAGTGGCGAGGATCGGGAGGCAGGTGTCTTTTGCCAAACGACGAGCGAGGGGGACATGCAAGCCGGGCATCCATGCACGCTCGTCGTACTGGATGCCTTGATGATCGAGGCCCCAACGCGCTCGCTCGCAGAAATGCGAGATCTTTATCACGTACAAGCGCATAGTCGCCTCCCGCCCCGAATACGTGGGTCAAGACTGATATATGCAATTCAACTGGATGCCGTACGTGTGATTTGGCACGATATATTAGTCTAGAAGCCGATCGAATAAAGTATTTTTACTGAGTGGCCGCGCGTGCCTGCGCGCAACGTAGGTCGGTTTAGGTATGGCCTGAGCGAACCGTAGCCACCGGTCTGTTTGGATGTTCATTGCGAGCATCCAACACGAACTTTCTCGAGCGAACCAATCATAGCAGACCAGCAAGCCGGAATGTCCCGCAGCAGGCATTGTGAAAGCCTGCTCGGGGTCGGATGCGGTCCTTAGCAGCGCTCGGTCAGTCGCGAACCGCGCTCGATCGCCGAGATCTCGATCCCTGTATTCGATAGGCGAATTTGCATACATCGGTGATCGTCTTGGTATAGCTTGGTTATCACGCACAGTGATCATGCGACGTGAACCGATGCGGCAAAAATGCTTGTTCGAGATCGCTCGCTTGATCCTGCTGCTTCGGCAATCTTCGCCCGCGCTTGTCTGAATAATCCGGCGATCACGGACAGCCACTCACGGTCGATCTTATCGCAACCGTGGCCGGCCGTAGAGGGCGCAAGCCAACAATCCTTCGGATGGGACGGATCGTTCAGCAGCAGCGGGCGTTGGACTTGTTGCACTGCAGCATCCGCTGCGGATGCGAAAGGATACGGTCCCGATCCCGCGAGGGAGGGCCGCCACGGGTCTGCTCCGCAGGTCGTACATCCGTCCGCATAGGCTCCGTCGCGCCACGGTGATGGTCCGATCACAACGCGCCTTGCTCACCATCCAGGAGCCCACCATGACGCAACGTTTCGACAGCCCAGCGTGGCTTGCTCCGACCGTGCTCGGATCAGCGGCAGCCCTCGCCGCATCGGCGTTCTACACGGCCGTGAAGACGCGGGACGCCGAGCACGAGACCCCACCGATCGGTGAGTTCATCACCGTCGACGGGGTGCGGCTGCACTATGTCGAGCGCGGACGCGGACCGGCTCTCGTGTTGATCCACGGCAACGGCATGATGATCCAGGATTTCCTGGTCAGCGGCATCGTCGACGATCTCGCCAAGCGCTACCGGGTGATCATCATCGACCGGCCCGGCTACGGCTACAGCGACCGTCCGCGCGGGCTCTGGACGCCGCGCGCCCACGCCACGCTGTTCCAGAAGGCGCTCCAGCAGCTCGGCGTTACGCAAGCCGTCGTGCTCGGTCACTCCTGGGGGGCGCTGGTCGCAGTTGCCCTCGCACTTCAGGCCCCGCAGCTCGTCCGGAGCCTCGTCCTGGCCTCCGGCTACTACTATCCGACGCTGCGCGCCGACGTCATGCTGTCCTCCCCGGTCGCGATCCCGGGCATCGGCGACCTGATGCGCCACACCGTGTCGCCCGTGCTTGGACGGCTCATGCAGCCCGCCCTGATCAAGGCCATGTTCGCGCCCGCCGCCGTCACGGAGCGCTTCGACCGCGAGTTCCCGAAGGCCATGATGCTGCGCCCGCTACAGCTGCGTGCCTCGGCGGAGGACGCCGTGCTGATGACGCCGGTCACGGTCGAGCTTGAGAAGCATTACCGCGACCTCAAGCTCCCGGTGGTGATCATCGCCGGCGGCGACGATCAGATCGCCGACGTCGACCGGCAGTCGAAGCGCCTGCACAGCGAGCTGCCCGACAGCGATCTCATCATCGTCCCCGGCATGGGCCACATGATCCAGCATCTCGCACCGGACGCGGTCGTCGCCGCGATCGACCGCGCAGCACAGCCGGTCCGCGAAGCGGCGTGACAATCGGGTCGCTCAGCCACCGCCAAAGACGACCTCAAGCGCGTCCGTGACGCCCTTGAGCGTTGCGGCGCGGGCCGCCTCGTCGGAGCCGATGTGCGGATCCCGCTGCACGCACGGATCGGCATAGGTGAACGGTGTGTCCTTCGGCCCTTCGACGATCACCCCGTCCGATGCCTCGTGAAGCGAACAGGCGCGCACCGTCTGCGCGCCCTTGGCCACCGTCGGCTGCGGCGGGCCCACGGGATTGTCGAAGACGTGCTGCGCGCCGGGGAACACGGTCAGGCTGACGTCAGCCCCAGCCACCTTCAACCGCTCAAAGTAGGCGGCACAGGTCGCGGCCGGATTGTAGTCGTCGCCGCTGCCGCCGAACATCCGGATCGGCCGACCGACCGTCGCGGTATCGTCCTGGAAACGGATCGAGCAGTCGGGATAGACCGGCAGGAAGACGGCCGGCGTGATCCCGGAGCGGTTCCAGGCCGTATCGAAACGCTTGAGGCTCGCGTACAGCGCCGCCTGCCCGCCGCGCGAGAAGCCCATCACGGCGACGCGTGCCGGGTCGACCCGCGGGTGCTTCGCGAGCATGCCCAGCGCCCGGTAGATGTCGAGGATCAGGTTCGTGCGCGACAGCAGGCTCTGATCGGTGTTGACCGACGTCAGGCCCCGACCGGTAAAACCGTCGAGGGCGAAGGTCGAGATCCCCCGTGCGCCCAGCGCCCGCTGCCAGAACTCGATGTTGCCACTCAAGCCCCCCGAGCCGTGCATCAGGATAACGGTCGGCAGGCGCTCCGTCCCCGCTTTCGCAATGCGCAGGACGCCTGTGACGGTCACCGGTTTGGCATCGTCCGACGTGCCGGTGAGGAACTGCCGGTCAGTCAGCGTCAGGCTCTCGAACGGATGGATCTCGACGCGCGCGGCATAGCTGCCGAGGTCGGCCACGCCATCACCCGCCGGCTCTGCGGACGCTCCGGTCAGTCTGCAGGCCATCAGGCCGGCCGCGAGGAACAGGAACGGTCGCCGCATGTGCTGTGTGTCTCCCAAGTCGACACACCATAGCGGCAGGCTCGGATCCCTGTCGCTGCGGACGCAGACGGAGCTTGTGTCGCAGCGACCGCTTGATCGCTGGCCAGCGCTCGGGATCGCGTTAGCGCAATGGAAAAGACCAGCGCCTGCGTGAATCGCCGTCGACCGATTCAAGTGCGTGCCGAGGGCTGGAAGGTCCGTGGTACAGCCGACCGACAAGCGCACGGAGTGAGCCGGCAAAAATTATGAGAACCGCCGATCGAGATGTCTGCGATTCTGGGAAAGAAACGAGGCGTCGATGAGAACGGCACAAAAAAACGCAAGCGTTTTCAATGCCGCCTCTGCCAGTAATTATGAGAACGGTGACGGGGCGCCTGACGCGCGCTCCGCCGAGGCGGCGACCGGTTCAGGGGTGCGCGCGGATCGGCTTCAGCGGATCCGGCCGGGGCGGGTCGGCTCGAACACGATGCGGCGGTGATAGGCGCACCAGCTCTTCCCATCGGCCACGGGCGCGCCGCAGCAGATGGCGCGGTCGTTCGGCTCGCCGATGATGTACTTGCACACGAAGGCGCCAGACTGCGCGAAGGGCACGCGCAGATCGGCCGACGGTTCCTTGACGCTCTCGGAATCGCCGATCTGGGACATGCGGACGAGTTGATTCATGGTGTCGATCGGCTCAATGATCATCCTGCTCGATAGGCACGTACGCCCCGGCAGACAGGGAGAGGGAGACGCCTTTCCGTCGCACGGCGACCCCGGCGCGCGTCCCGAGGGAGCGACATCGGCGGCGGCCAGCGCGATGCCGGCCCAGGGGACCGAAGCGAACGGCGTCATCGTGTCGTCGTAACTGGGGTTACGACATTTTAAAACAAGACCAACCTGCGTTGAGCGCATCCGACCACGGTGCAGGATGCGTATCTCGGCTCTATCGGCGCCGCAGCGACTGGCCTTCGCCAAACCTTACGAAACCGACCGAACGCCGCGGATCGGCCGAGGCCCGCGCGTGCAACCCCGGCCGTCCTGTGATTTGGTGCGCGTTTTCCGTGAACAGAGCCGGACCCGCCGATCATGGCCCACGCGCCCCTCGTGTCACCCGACTGGCTGCATGACCGCCTCGACGCTCCCGACATCGTCGTGCTCGACGGCTCGTGGTACCTGCCGGCCGCCGGCCGCGACCCGGAGGCCGAATTCCGGGCCGCCCATATCCCGGGGGCGCGGCGCTTCGACCTCGACGCCATGAGCGACACGGAGTCGGGCCTGCCGCACATGCTGCCGCGCCCCGAGGTGTTCGCCGCCCGGATGCGGGCGCTCGGCGTCGGCGACGGCATGCAGATCGTGGTCTATGACGGCCAGGGCCTGTTCTCTGCCCCGCGGGTCTGGTGGATGCTCAAGGCCTTCGGCGTTCGTGACGCGCTGGTACTCGACGGCGGCCTGCCGGCCTGGACCGCCGCGGGTTACGCCACCGAGGACGGGGACCCGCGCCCGCACGAGCGCCGGCACTTCACCGCCCGCCTCGATCACGGCGCGGTCGCGGACGCGGACGACGTCGCCCGCGCGCTGCAGACCGGCTCCGCTCAGGTGGTCGATGCCCGCTCGGCGACGCGCTTCCGCGGCGAGGAGCCGGAGCCCCGGGCCGGCGTCCGGCCGGGGCACATGCCGGGGGCCCGCAACCTGCATTACGCGGCGCTCCAGCGCGACGGACGGATGAAGAGCCCGGAGGAGCTGGCCGCCGCCTTCGCGGAGAGCGGCGTCGATCCGGACCGGCAGATCGTGACCACCTGCGGGTCGGGGGTGACCGCGGCGATCATCGCGCTGGCGCTCGAGACCATGGGCCGCCCGGCCCGCGGCCTCTACGACGGCTCCTGGTCCGAATGGGGCGCCGATCCGGCCCGCGCCGTCGCGACCGGCGCCTGAGACACGGGTAGAAGGACCGAGCCGGAACCCGGCCGGCGGCCAGCGTGTTCAGGCGGGGTTCGCCGTCACGTCCGATCCCGCCTCGCGCGTCTGTGAATGGGCTGGGCCGTAAAGCCCCGGCCGTTGGGCCGCTGATGTCCGGTCGACACGCCCGCGTCGACCGGACACCCGTGTCGACACGGCAGGCCCTTGAACCCCGCGCATTCGATTTCGATATATCGAATGCGCCTGCGGTTGGGCGCTCCACGGAGAAAATCATGCCGCTTCACGACACCACTGCCCTTTCGGGCACCATCCGGCACGTGTTCGCCCATCGGTTCACCATCGAGGCGGACGGCGACACACACTTGGCCGATCTTGGCCCGAAGGGAGCGGACGCCTTCGCCCTCGCGACCGGGTTGCACGTGACCCTTGAGGGCGAACGCCGCCCGTCGGAGATCAAGGTCACGCGGATCTCGGCCGCGGGCCGGGAACCGGTGGAGATCCATCACAAGAAGCCCCATCACCCTCCCGGTCCCAAGGGAGCGGACAAGGGGGCGGACGAGCGGGCGGACGCGCCCGCCGATCCCGCACGCGCCCTGGCGGCGGCGGCCTCCGCCGGCTGGACGGTCACGGAGGGGCTGCGTCGCAAGCCGAAGCACTTCGAGGTCTTGGCGCACCGAGGCGATGGAGCGGCCACGGAACTGCACGTCGATTTCGCCGGCACGATCTACAAGGAGAAGCCGGCCGACCCCGCGAAATGGGCCATGCGGGCCTGAGGGCTTCCCTGACGTCTGGCTCCGCCGCATCGATGACCGGTGCGGCGGAGCCGGTCTGACCGCTCCGGACTGGAGCCCGGGCCGCGGGCCGGCCGGGGTCACCGGACCTCAGGCCGTGCGCATGGCCCGGCGCTTGTCGGCGGCGCTCCACTGCATCAGGCCGACCATGAGCGCGATGGTGGCGACATAGACGAGGCCCTGAAGGGCGGTCGGCCGGTCGGTGTAGCCGACCAGGGCGTGCAGGACACGGCCCGGCCAGGAGGTCTCGGCGATCATCCCGGAGCTGTTCCAGAGGGTCTGGCCGAGAATCTCCACCACGCCCGCGTTGCTCAGGAACTGGGCGGCCTGCGCAGCGAGGCCCGCGGCCAGGAAGATGATCAGCACGCTGGTCACCGAGAACACGTAGCGGCTCGGGATCGCGGCGAGGCCGAGATAGGTCCCCGCGGAGAGGAGCGCGCCGGCCCCGATGCCCGCGACCGCGCCGAACTGGATGTCGGCCCCCGAGGTGCCCGAGGCGACGAGGCCGTAGAGGAACAGCACCAATTCGGCGCCCTCGCGCAGGATCGCGGCGCCGATGACGATCGACAGGGCCGCGGCCTCCCGCTCGCCCGAGCGCACGGCCTCGCCGGCCGCGCGCAACTCGCCGGCGAGTTCCTTGCCGTGCTTGCTCATCCAGGTGTTGTGCCAGATCAGGAGCAGCACCGCGACGATCAGGACCGCCGCGTTCAGCAGGTCCTGCCCGTTGCCCTCGAAGGCGTCGGAGATCTTCTCGGCGAACAGCGCGACGAGGCCCGCGCCGGCCAGCCCCCCCGCGACGCCGAGCAGGACCCAGCGCATCCGCCCGGGTATCCCGCGGGTCGCCGCCAGCACGATCGAGATGATGAGTCCCGCCTCGATGACTTCGCGGAAGGCGATGACGAAGGCGCCGATCATGGCGATCTCCAAACGTTGCGCGCGGACCGCGCTACCAGATCCAGAACAGCAGCACCCAGTTGGCCACCGACAGGGTGGCCGCCCCGGCGATGCAGGCGGCGGCCGCGATCCGACGGAGGCCGCCGGCGCTGAGGCCGGCGACCCGCCAGGCGAGCCAGACGCTCCACAGGCTCGCCCCGGCGAGCAGGGCCGCGCGGATCTCCGCCACGTGGGGCAGCACGATCCCGTCGCCGCGCAGGAACGTGACGGTCAGCGCCGAAAGGCCCAGGAACACGCCGCAGCCCGCCACCGGGATCAGCGTCTGGGTCAGGTGGTGGAAGCGCCGGAGCGACCATCCCCCGAGGGCGACCGTGGCGAGCGCCACGATCCCCGACAGGGCGAGCCCGAGGATTACCGTGGCCGCGCCGATGTAGGCCAGCAGCAACCCGCCGTCGAGGAGGGTCATGACGTCGTTGCGGTCGGGATAGTTCGTCAGGACGAACCAGGGCGCCGAGTGCTCCAGCGGCCAGGTCACCCCGCGTTCGATGAGCCAGGTCGCGGCCGCCTGCTTGGCGTCGACGTACCAGGGGCTCGACGACCATTGGAAGGCGCCCACCGCCAGGGCCATCATGCCGAACAGGATCAGTACGGTCTGGTCGAGGTCCGGCTCGGCGCCGGCCACGTGCACGATCTCGTGGTTGGGCGAGCGCAGGGCGAGGCTCACCGCGCCGCGATGGCCGCTACAGCGGCCGCACATGTGGCAGGCGCCCGCGCCGCGCATCCGCCGCACCGGAACCAGCGGCGCGCAGTTGAACGCCGCGCCCCCCCGGACGGGCTTGGGCGAGGCCGCCCAGGCGGCATGGTCGACCTGGAAGCTCACGGGGGCGAGCTTCGAGAGCACCGCGAAGACGCCGTTGACCGGGCAAAGGTAGCGGCACCAGACCCGCTTGTTGCGCCCGTAGAGCAGGCCGACCGCGATCGCCGCGAGCGTCGAGCCGCCCAGGATGGCGAGGACCGGCTTCGGATAGCCGTACACGCTGGTCATCTGGCCGTAGACCGTGGTGCCGGCGAACGCCAGGAACGGCCAGCCCGGCCAGGCGATCCAGCGCGGCACCGCGTAGCCGCGGCTCCAGCGGCTGGCGAACTCGCTCAGCGCCCCCTCGGGGCAGAGGACGCCGCACCACGCCCGGCCGACCAGCACCATGCTGACCAGCACGAAGGGCCACCAGATCCCCCAGAAGGCGAACTGAGCGGCCAGCGTCAAATTGGTCCAGATATGCGCGGCGTTGCCGGGGAGCGGCAGCAGTGCCGGCACGATCACCAGCACCGCGTAGACGGCGACGATCAGCCATTGCACGGCGCGGATCATCCAGCCGTACCGGCGCAGCCCGTCGCCGAACCGGGCGAGCCGCGCGTCGATCGCGGCCCGGCGCGGCTGGACCCGGGCGACGGCGAGCGGGCCCTGCGCTGTCGTCGACGCGCTCATTTGGCCACCAGGGCCGCCTTCGCCTCCGGATGGAAGTCGTCGAACACCTGGTAGGTGCCGGGATCGAGCGTGCGGAACACGATCGCCGAGGTCGAGCCCGCGGCAAGCGCCTTCTCGCGCTTGAGCTCCACGCTCTCGAACTCCACCGGACTCTGGCCGGTGTTCGCGATCTCCAGCTTGAAGCGCGTGTTGGCCGGCACCTCGATCACCGCCGGGAGTATCACGCCGTCGCGCATCTCGACCTTGATGACCGGCATGTCATCCGCGCGCGCGGACGTCGCAGCGCCCACGAGGGCGAGCAGGGCGATGACGAGGCGGACGGAACACGACTGGCGAGACACGCAAGATCCCCGAGTTTCAGTAGGCGCCCTTCTTGCCGACGCCGGCGAAGGTGAAGTCCTGGGTCACGTCGAAAGGCTCGAACCACGGGCCGACGCCCGTCTCCTTGTCGACGTGCCGGCCGAAATGCCCGTCCTTGCCGGGGGGCGCGAAGATCACCTTGAGGCGGTAGCGGCCGGGGCCGAACAGCTTCACGTTGTCGCCGTAATGCGGCCCGTCATTGGCGACCATCGGCATCAGCATGCCGGACACCTTCTGCTCCGTGGGCTTGTCGCCGTCGAGCTTCACCGCTTCGAAGCGCACATCGAGCGCCGGCACCCAGTCGCCCTCGGCGAAGCCGTTGCGGTTGTCCTTGGCGGCGCGGATATCCGTCTCGAGGTGGATGTCCGACTGCGCGGCCTCCCGCATCATGCCGGGCGGGTCCATCTCGATCGGCTGCAGGTAGACCGCCGCGACCTCCAGGCCGTTCCGGGTCACATGGGGGCCGATCGGCACCTCCTTGGCGGCCGCAGCGCCCGCGCACCCGAGGAGGCAGGCCACGGCCAGGCCGCGGAGAATCGGAACGATGTTCGGCTCGTGCATGCGTCCGCACATAACCCGTCCGGCGCGAAGTTCAAATAGGCGGCCGAGTTCTATCAAATAATAACAATTCTAATCTACAATCGAACTGCGACAAACTGGACGCAGTCCTCCGTCAATTTCACATGAGGTGACAGTTTTCGAAGGGTAGCGCGAAGTTATCCGATACGTCTCGACCGGACGGATCTTGACTGTTTCATCGGATTGCGGATCGTCACGCCACTGCCATGCGGGCAATCGAGGATGTCGCGCCGACGGCGAGGAACCGCGACGGAGCCTGTGGCGAGAGGGCGCATCACGGCTTGCGCGACGCGCGGGCCCGACTTAGCAAGTGCTATAATTCTGCCGTGAGTCCGATGCGAACCCTATCCCGACCCCTGGCCTGCGCGGCGGCTCTCGCCCTGACCGTCTACCTCCCCGTCCCCGCCGCGATGGCGGCCGATCCCGCGACCCCGCGCCCGGCCGCGGAGGTCGCGGCCTACGCCGACTGGTCCGGCGGCTATATCGGCCTCGAAGGCAGCGCCGGCGGATCCTACGGAGCCTACAATTTCGGCCCGGCCACGGTCGGCGGCCGGCCCGTCCCGGCCTTCAAGAGCGGCGACGCCACCGGCCGCAGCGACCAGGGGCGGAACGCCACCACGGCGGTCGGCGGCGCCTTCGGCGGCTGGAACTGGCAGACCGGACCGTGGGTCTACGGGGCGGAGGCGAGCCTCGACGCGGCGAACCTGAAGCGGCCGGTCCCCTCGACCATTCCGGGTTTCGGCTACGCGGAGGTGGACCCGGCCTTCAACATCGTGCGCGCCAAGACCAGCCTTTACGGGACCCTGCGGGCCCGGATCGGCTACAGCTTCGACCGCTACCTGATCTACGGCACGTTCGGGCTGGCGGGCGCGAACGCGCGCGTCCTGGCGAACTACCCGGATCTCGACGCGGGCGGGCAGAACACGGCGCGGCGGGACCTCGGCTACCTGGGCTTCACCCTGGGGGCGGGCGTGCAATACGCCATCACCGATACGCTCGCCCTCGGGATCGACTACCGCTACGTCGACCTGGGTGGCAGCCGCCGCTTCCCGCTCGGCGTCGTGCCGGGGGATGCGGGCGGACCGGTCTCGACCCGGGCGAGCTTCACCTCCAACCAGCTCTTCGCCCGGCTGATGTGGTTCCCGGACGGGCTGAGGGTCCCGCCGGATCCGGACGAGACCGCCCCGCATGACCCCGACAACGGCGATACCGGCCGGTTCTCCCTGCACGGTCAGACGACCCTGATCGCCCAGGGGGTGCCGGGCTTCCGCTCGCCCTACGCGGGCGCGCAGAGCCTGATCCCGCACCAGGCCCGTCAGACCACCACGGCCACGATCTTCCTCGGGCTGAAGCTCACCGACAGCACCGAGATCTACTACAATCCCGAGTTCAGCCAGGGCTTCGGCCTGTCGCGAACGCTCGGGGTCGCCGGCTTCGTCAACGGCGAGGCCCAGAAGGCCGGCGCCCCGTTCCCGAAGCTGCGCTCGAACCGCTACTACGTGAAGCAGACGATCGGCCTCGGCGGCGAGACCGTGGAGGTGCCCGACGGGCCGAACCAGGTCGCCACCCGCTACGATGCCGAGCGGATCACGCTGATCGCCGGCAAGTTCGCGCTCGGCGACTTCTTCGACGGCAACGTCTACGCGCATGACCCGCGCGTCGACTTCTTCAACTGGTCGCTCTGGGGTTCATCGGCCTGGGACTTCCCGGCCAACCTGCCCGGCTTCACCCAGGGCGTCTACGCGGAGTACAACCGCCCCGAATTCGCGATCCGCGCCGCCTACACGCAGGTGCCCAAGGAGCCGTCGAGCGACGTGCTCGACCCGCGGGTGTTCCGGCGCGCCGGGCTCAACGCCGAGTTCGAGCAGCGCTACGTCCTGCCGGGGCTGGACCAGCCCGGCAAGCTGCGCTTCGGCCTGTTCTCGAATGTCGGCGTCTCGGCCGACAACCGGGAGGTCGTGACCCTCACGCAGCTCGGCGCCTTCGACGACATCAACGACGCCGTCGGGGCGACCCGCCGCCCCCGCCGCAAGACCGGCGGCTACATCAACCTGGAGCAGGCGCTGACGCCGGAACTCGGCCTGTTCGCCCGCGCCAGCCTGAACGACGGGCGGACGGAGAACATCTCCTTCACGGACATCGACCAGAGCTTCTCCGGCGGCCTGTCGCTCAAGGGCAGGGCCTGGGACCGGCCGGACGACACGGTCGGGATCGGCGCGGCGATGAACGGCCTCTCGCCCTCGCACCGCGCCGCCTTCGCGGCGGGCTATTTCGGGCTGCTCATCGGCGACGGGCGCCTGAACTACGGCACCGAGCGGGCGCTGGAGACCTACTACGCCCTCAACCTCACGAAGTTCGTGACCCTGACCTTCGACTACCAGTTCATCGACAACCCCGGCTACAACCGCGACCGCGGGCCGGCGCACTTCTTCGCCTCGCGGCTGCACGCGGATTTCTGAGCGGGCTGTTCCGGCGTGGGTGGATCCGCCGCCTCACGCCGGGCGGCCTCGGCGACATCCGCCTGGGGAGGCATGAACCGGACTTCCGAGATGCGCGCGCCGTCAGCACCGACGCACGCCGCCCCTTCGGTGAACGGTCAATCGGACGTTTCGGCCCCCTCCATCGCGGTCGCCCCAAAAATAGCCTCGAACGCCGCCCGCAGATGCATGTCGACCTCGGCCAAGCTCACCGGCAGTCCGAGATCGACGAGGCTCGTCACCCCGTGCTCCCGGACGCCGCACGGGACGATCCCGTCGAAATGCGACAGGTCCGGCTCGACGTTCAGGCTGATCCCGTGGAAGCTCACCCAGCGGCGCACCCGGATGCCGATCGCCGCGATCTTGTCCTCGACCCCGGGCCCCTTCTCGGGGCGGCGCACCCAGACGCCGACCCGGTCCTCCCGGCGCTCGGCGCGGACGTTGAAGGCGTCCAGCGTCGCGATCAGCCACGCCTCCAGGCTCGCCACGTAGGCGCGCAGGTCGCGGCTGCGCCGGTCGAGGTCCAGCATCACGTAGGCGACCCGCTGGCCGGGGCCGTGATAGGTGTATTGCCCGCCCCGGCCCGTGGCGTGAACCGGGAAGCGCCCCGGCGCCACGAGATCTCCCGGCCGGGCCGAGGTCCCGGCCGTGTAGAGCGGCGGGTGCTCCAGCAGCCAGACGCATTCGGGCGCCGCGCCGCGGGCGATGGCGTCCGCACGCGCCTCCATCCAGGCGACCGCCGCATCGTAGCCCACGGGGCCGTCGCTCACGCGCCAGCCCACCGGCCCCGCGACCGGGTCTGAGCCGGCCCGCTTCGGGAAGGCATGCGGGCTGACCGTGAGGCGGGGCGCGTTTACCAAGACTTCACCATCCTGCGTCGATGGTCGAAGCCTTCAACACCCGCGGCCGGCGGTTGCAAGGGTTCGCCCGAACGGGACCGGCTGCGAGACGGGATGGCGGACGGTGGCGGTCTTCGAGACCCTCAAGGTCGATCTGACGGTGGTGCTCGGCCGCGCGCGGATGCCGTTGCACATGCTGCTGCGCATGGGCCGTGGTGCCGTGATCGAACTGGAGGCCAGCGAGAGCGACATGGTCGAGATCCTGGCCAACGACCATCCGATCGCCCGCGGGCAGATCGTGGTGACGGGCGACCGCATCTCCGTCGAGGTGACGGAGCTGATCCGCAAGGCCGCGTCGATCGTCGAGCCGGGCGCCTGCATCGGCGAGGGTGCGGCGTCGCTCCTGGACGCGGGCTACGATCCGGTGTGAGCGAAGCGCTTGTCGGCAGCGGGGCGATCTGTTATCCGCTGCGCCGCCGACACGGCGACGCCCTGAGGGATCTCCCGCGGGTCGCGGCGGTCGAGCGAACGGGCGGATCTTCGCGTCCGATGCGGCCATGGCGGAATTGGTAGACGCGCTAGCTTGAGGTGCTAGTCCCGCGAGGGGTGGAGGTTCGAGTCCTCTTGGCCGCACCAACCTTTTCTCGAACGCTGAGACGAGGTTCGGGGCAGTAGGCGCCGATACCGGCGAGCCGGCTCCGACGCGACGTCCGGCGCCGCAGGGCCGGTCGCCGGTCAGTCCGTAGAGCCTTCCGGAAGGCCCGCCATCCGCAGCCCCTCCACGATCGACCGGTACTCTTCCAGAAACGTCGGATTGTCCGACCAGCGTTCGTTGGCCCATCGCTGCACGGTATAGCCCGGCATCAGCTTGAGGATCTCCGCGGCCGCCGCCGCGGCCTCGGACTTTTTCCCGAGCCAAGCGTAGCCCGCGGCCAGATCGACGTAGGACAGCCAGTAGGGGCCGGCGGCCACCGACTTGTGGCACCAGGGGATCGCCTCGTCCCACCGCTTCTGGTGCGTGTACGAATGGCAGACGAAATAGTACCAGACGTTCAGCAACGGGTCCTTGGGGCTCAGGCGTATCGCGTCCAACACGCTCGGTATGGCCGCCGCGGCATGACCCGTCAGGGTCGCGATGTGGCCACGCAGGGCATACGCCATCGCGTAGTTTCGATCCTTGGCGATGGCCGCCTCGTACATCGACAGCGCCGCTTCGAACTGCCTGGACGCGCGCAGCACATCGCCCTTGGTGACGTAGCCCAGGGCATCGTCCGGGTAGGCGGCCTGATACCGGGTCACGAGGCTGTCGGCCTCCATGATGTCCTGTGACTTGTCGGCACTCCAGGACATCCCGAGCCGCACAATATCGGTGCGGGCGAGGCCGATCAGCGCCCGGGGACTGCTCGCGTCCAGCGCCAGCGACGCCTTGAACAGCGCCGCCGCCTCGGTGGTGTTCGCGAGCGAACGCGGACGGTTCAGGAAGGACCATCCGCGCAGCGCGAGGTCGGCCGCATCCGGATTGGCGCGGCGCTCCCGCAGCGAGCGCAGGCTCTCGGCTTCGGTCAACTGCACGTCGAGGGAGCGCGCCAAGTGGGCGACGAACTCCGTCTGCAACGTCCCGAGACGGCTGCGCTCACCCTCGAAACGATCGGCCCAGACATGCCCCCCGGTATCGGTGGCGATGAGCTGCGCGTTGAGGACGATGTGGTTGTCCGTCCGGCGGACACTGCCCTCGAGCACGTAGCGCACGCCGAGGTCGCGACCGACCTGTTTCACGTCGACGGCCTTGCCCTTGTAGGTGAACGCCGTGTTGCGGGCGATCACGAAGCTGCCGGCCAGATGCGACAGGTCGGTGGTCAGATCCTCCGTCAGCCCGTCGGCGAAGAAGTCCTGCTCCGGATCGGCGCTCAAATTGGCGAAGGGCAGCACCACCAGCGACAGGGACGGCAGCGGTCGCGGCGGCAGGCCGTTCTGGACCGCCAGCGTCGTCTCGGCCCTGGGCCCCGGCGAACGCCCCATCCACCAGATCGCGGCCCCGACCGATCCGGCCGCCGCCGCGACGACCAGGAGCGCCGCGGCGCGCAGGTTGCGGCCCGTTCGGACCGAAGGCGGGGGCGCCGGGGACGGGACGGAGCGGATCGCCCCCTGCGCCGCGTCGGGACCGTCCTCGGCGTCGTCGTCCGCGTCGTCGGGCAGGGCCACCGCCTGCACCGCCGCGGCCGACAGGGCGAACACGCCGACCGGGCGGGCGATGTTCTTGAGATCGAGCTTTCCCCGGTCCTCGAACCGGCAGGGCAGCCGGTCGCGCACCTGATCGTGGACCGAGCGCGACACGCACAAGCCGCCCGGCTCGGCCAGCGGCTCGAGCCGGGCGGCGACGTTGACGCCGTCCCCGAAAAGGTCGCCGTCGGGCTGCGCCACCACGTCGCCGACGGTGATGCCGCACCGCAGCCGGAAGCGCCGGTCCTCGGGCAGGGCCGGCTCCCGGCCGGCCAGGGCCTGCTGGATGCGCACCGCACAGGCCACGGCCCGCAGGGGGCTGGGGAACTCCACCAGCAGGCCGTCGCCCATCGATTTCACGATCCGGCCCTGGGCGGCCTGGATGGCCGGGTCGGTGACCTCGCGGCGCAGCGCTTTCAGACGTCGGATCGTGCCGCCCTCGTCGGCGCCCATCATCCGGCTGTAGCCGACGATATCGGCCACAAGGATCGCCGCCAGACGCCTCGTCATCTTCCGTATGGCCTCACGCGCGCGGCTCTTCGGACGCGGCCCTCGATTGGGACGGTCATAGCATGAAGGCGACCGCGGGAGGCAAGTCTCTGGGCACCAATACTCAACTTAGTCGGAGGCGTGCGGATCAGCACCGCCGTAAAAACAGCATTCGCTCATCCTGAACCCTCGATCCCATCGAGGAGGCGGCCGATGTTGAACAGGATCGTTCTTTCTCTGAAGTCGTGGCTGGTCGAGAGGCGCAACGTCCGTGCCCTGTGCCGGCTCGATTGCCGGTGCCTCGAGGATATCGGACTGGATCCCGGAGAGGTGACGGGGGGCGTCGGTCGCCTGTGCCACCGGATACGACATCACCCATCCTGGGACGACGACGCCGGGCATCTGACACACGCGCAATCGAGGGGCGGTGGCTGAGCCGGACGGCCCGGGACGGCCGGACGCCGGAACCAGCCTGGACAGCTTGGGGTTTATGTCGAACTCCGGATCTGCAACCCTACGAACAGAGTGCCTATGCGCGCGCCTCTGAAGTCCGTTCTCGCCGTCGGGGTCGCCTTCGCCGCAGGGGTGGCGGCGACCGCCGCCATCGTGGGCTCCCGGCCCGAGACGGCGGCCGTCCGGCAGGGCATGATGCGGGCAGGCCCCCAGACGGCCGGGACCGGGGCGCCGACGGCGGTCGCCGCCCTCTCGCCCGCGCCGGAGGCCCCGTCGAGTGGCGTCGCACCGTCCGCGTCGAATGCCTGGACAGACCCGGTCCGGCAGCGCGCTGGGGCGCCGGCCGCCAGGCCGCCGCTGCCCCCGTTGGTGTTCCACGTGGACCGCGCACAGGAGCGGGCACAGGACAATGCGGCCCGGGTGAGCGCGCCGCCCGACGACGATGCCGCGAACCACGGTGCGACCGCCCGCGTCCCGCCGCGCCGGCCGAAACCGTCCGACCTGCTCGCGAAGCTGGAGGATCGCCGCGACCCGGCCCCCGCGCCAGACGTGGCGGACCGGCCCTCGCCAGCCCGTCCGTCGGCGCTTGCGCCGGCTCCCAGACAGCAGGCGCCGCGGCAAGCGGCCGGTCCCCAGCGTAAGCCCGGCGGCGTCCGCACCGCGTCGACCGACGTGGACCAGGACGAGGCCCGTTTCGCCCCCGAGAGGCCGGCGCGGCGGCTCGTCCGCGCGCGGCGGGACGAGGTGCTGATGGCGTCCGGGCCGTATCCGCTGCGGCATGTCGAGTTTCTCGACCGCTACGAGCGAGATGCGCCGGACTGGCCGCAAGACCGGGCACCCGTCTATCGGCGCAGGGTCACCGCGGCCGAGACCGGCGGCGTCATGCGCTGGCTCGGGGTGCCTTGAACCTCCCCTCCTCCTGAAGGATTCGCAGTGGCTCGCATGACGATACTCCGGGTCCTGGCCGTCGGTGCGGTCGCCCTCGCCTTCCCGCGCGCGGCCGAGGCCCTAGGCCCCGAGGACATGCGCACCCGCACGGCGTTCATCGCGGATCGCTACTTGCAGATCTGGTCCTCGAACAACCTCAGCCCCGTCGCCGAGGTGCCGTACATGTACGGGCGGACCGTGACGTTCTACGGCAAGACCTACACCCGCGCCGATCTGCAGGCGGAGAAGCAGCGCGCCATCGCCCAATGGCCGGTGCGGCACTACGTGCACCGGCCGGGTACGATGCGGGTCCTCTGCAACGTCGAGGCCCGCAAATGTGCCGCGCGCTCCACGATCGACTTCACGGTCGCCAATCCGGATCGGCGGACCGGCAAGAGCGGTTCGGCGAAGTTCGATCTCGGCGTCAGTTTCGCCGGCCCGCGTCCGGTGATCCTCTACGAGGGCGGGAGCCTGAACCGGCGCCGCACCGCTGCGCAGGACGGATGAACCGCGTCCGCACGCGATCCGGCCGCGCCTCGGCGGGCCACCGGGGTGAGGCACAGGTTCGGGCTCGCGCCGCGCATCCATCCGCCAGACTACGCGCGTAAAATTTCCCCCTCTCCAAGTCATTCGCCCGTCAGAGCCGGAAACGATATCGTTTCCTCTGCCGCACGATGCGGTACGTGCACTGCGACGTGACGCTTCTGAACACTCCCGGACAAGGGACGATTCCGCTTTCGTCGCTTCGGTCCGGGCCGTAGACTGGCGGAATTACGCCCGCGAGTCCGATCCGCATGTCCAGTGCCGCCCCACCCGCCGAACTCACCTGGCGCGGCATCGCCCTCGGCGCGGTGCTCACGCTGCTCTTCACCGCCGCCAACGCCTATCTCGGCCTCAAGGTGGGCCTCACCTTCGCGACCTCGATCCCCGCGGCCGTGATCTCCATGGCGGTCCTGCGCCGCATGCCCGGCGCCACGGTCCTGGAGAACAACATCGTCCAGACCGTCGCCTCCGCGGCCGGCAACCTGGCCTCCATCATCTTCGTGCTGCCGGGGCTTGTGATGATCGGCTGGTGGCAGGGCTTCCCGTGGCTCACCACCGCGGGCATCACCATGACGGGCGGGATCCTCGGCGTGATGTTCTCGGTGCCCCTGCGCCGCGCGCTCGTGATCGATTCCGACCTGCCCTTCCCCGAGGGCCGCGCCGCCGCAGAGGTGCTGCGGGTCGGCTCCAGCAGCCGCGCCGGGGAGGCGGACAGCGCGCTGGGCCTGCGCATCCTCGCCTGGAACGGCCTCGCCTCGGCGGCGTTCGCCGCGCTGGCGCAGACCCGGCTCGTGCTCGACACCGCCGCGCTCTGGTTCCGCGTCGGGGCGGGCGCGACCGGCATCGCCGGCAATCTGTCCTTCGCACTCATCGGCGTCGGGCATCTCGTCGGGCCGTCGGTCGGCGCCGCGATGGCCCTGGGGCTGGCGATCGGCTGGGGCGGGCTGGTCCTGCTGCTGACCGCCGAGCAGCCGATGCCGGGATCGGAGCTCGAGGCGTGGGTCGGCGCGATTTTCCGGCAGGAGGTGCGCTTCTTCGGAGCCGGCGTGATGGGCGTCGCGGCGGTCTGGACGCTGGTCCGGATCGCCGGCCCGGTGCTGGGCGGCGTCCGCTCGGCCTTCGCCGCCGGCAGGGCGCGGGGCGATGGGCGGCTCCTGGCGGTCGAGGAGCGCGACCTGCCGATCACCGCGGTGATCCTCGTGGCGCTCGGCCTGCTGGCGCCGATCGGGGGGCTGCTGTGGAGCGTGCTGGCCGGCACGCCCCTGGAAGGCCATGCCATCATGCTGATCGCCGGGGCCCTGCTGCTCGTCGTCGTCGTCGGGCTCGGCGTGGCGTCGGTGACCGGCTACATGGCGGGGCTGATCGGTGCCTCGAACTCGCCCCTGTCGGGGATCGGCATCCTGGCCGCGCTGGCGAGCGCGGTGCTCCTGCTGTGGCTGTTCGGGCGCGATGGCGACCCGCAGGCCACGGCGGCCCTGGTCGCCTACGCGCTGGCGGTGACCGGGATCGTGTTCGGCGTCGCCACCATCGCCAACGACAACCTGCAGGATCTCAAGACCGGCCAGCTGGTCGGCGCCACGCCGTGGAAGCAGCAGGTGGCCCTGGTGATCGGCGTGGTGTTCGGCTCCCTGGTCATCCCGCCGGTGCTGAACCTCCTCGGGGCGAGCTTCGGCTTCGCGGGGGCACCCGGAGCCGGGCCGAACGCCCTCGCGGCGCCGCAGGCCGGGCTGATCTCGGCGCTGGCGAAGGGCGTTCTCACGGGGGCCGCCAACTGGCGCATGCTCGGTTGGGGTGCCGCCGTCGGCGTGGTTCTGGTGGCGCTGGATGCCGGCCTCGGACGGCTGCGGTGCCTGCGCCTGCCGCCGCTGGCGGTGGCGCTCGGGATCTACCTGCCGATGAAGCTGGTGCTGCTCCTGGTCGTGGGCGCGATGATCGGCACGGCCTACGAGCGCTGGGCGCGGCACCGCACCGATCCGGACCGGGCCCTGCGCCTGGGCACGCTCATGGCCACGGGCCTGATCGTCGGAGAAAGCCTGTGGGGCGTCGCGTTCGCGCTCGTCGTCTACCTCTCGGGCAGCGACGCGCCCCTCGCCCTAGTGGCGGAGGGGGCGAACGGCTTCGGGCTGATCCTCGGCCTGCTGCTGTTCTCCGCGCTCGCGGCGGGACTCTACGGCTCCACGTTGAAGAGCGCCGCCTGAGGCGTGCGGCCGGGATGCCCTCGGCGGCGGTTCCGGATCCCGAGATCGCCGACGGCACCCCGGAACGTCGGAGTGCCGCCGCAGACCCCATCCGCGGCCGACGCCGCGGTGGGCCGTCCCCGTGGGTTCGTCGCCCCGGACCCGCGTCGGCCGGCATTGACTTCGCAGCTGCACAGCGGCATATCGGCGGTGCAGCGTCAGCGGCCGTCATGGCCCGCTTGAGGGGGCTGCGTGACGGATCGGGCGCCTCCCCGGCGTGATCCGGCCCCCCTCTTCATAACGTGCATGCACCCGGGCCGCCCCATCACGCGGGCTGCCCCCTGCCAACGGACCGACCCCTAACCAAGGCCGCTCGCGAGGACCGCGAGGCGCCCGGCCGGTCCTGCTGCATCGGATACATCCTTGACCCAGTTCACTGATTTCGGCCTCGCCCAGCCCGTGCTGCGGGCGCTCAGCGAGGCCGGCTACGTCGCGCCGACCCCGATCCAGGCCCAGGCGATCCCGCCGGCCATGACGGGCCGCGACCTCTGCGGCATCGCCCAGACCGGCACCGGCAAGACCGCGGCCTTCGCGCTGCCGATCCTGCACCGCCTGTCGCTCTCGGACCGCCGCGCCCCGCGCCGCGGCTGCCGGGTGCTGGTGCTCTCGCCCACCCGCGAGCTCGCCAACCAGATCGCCGAATCGTTCTGCGATTACGGCCGCCACCTGTCCTACACCACCACGGTGGTGTTCGGCGGCGTCACCATCAGCCGTCAGGAGCGGGCGCTCGCCCCGGGCGTCGACATCCTGGTCGCCACCCCGGGCCGGCTGATCGACCTGATCGAGCGGCGCTCGCTGACGCTGGAGGGCGTCGAGATCCTCGTCCTCGACGAGGCCGACCAGATGCTCGACCTCGGCTTCATCCACGCCCTCAAGCGCATCGTGAAGATGCTGCCCCAGAAGCGGCAGAGCCTGTTCTTCTCGGCCACCATGCCGAAGAACATCGCCGGCCTCGCGAGCCAGTACCTGACCGATCCGGTCCAGGTCGCGGTGACGCCCGTCGCCACCACGGCCGAGCGGGTCGAGCAGCAGGTGATCTTCGTCCACACCGGCGCCAAGCAGGCGCTGCTGGGCCACATCCTGCGCGATCCGGCGATCGAGCGCGTCCTCGTCTTCACCCGCACCAAGCACGGCGCCGACCGGGTCGTGCGCGGGCTCGACAAGGTCGGCATCGCGGCGGCGGCGATCCACGGCAACAAGAGCCAGCCCCAGCGCGAGCGGGCGCTCGCCAGCTTCAAGGACGGGTCCTGCCGGGTCCTGGTCGCCACCGACATCGCCGCCCGCGGCATCGACGTCGAGGCCGTGAGCCACGTGGTCAACTTCGACCTGCCGAACGTGCCGGAGAGCTACGTCCACCGGATCGGCCGCACTGCCCGGGCGGGCGCGGACGGGCTCGCCATCTCGTTCTGCAACGACGAGGAGAAGGCCTACCTGCGCGACATCGAGCGCATCACCCGGCAGAAGGTCCCGGTGGCGGGCTTCCCCGAGGGCTTCACCCCGCCCTCGCGCCAGGAGGCGGCCGAGATCGCCCGCGAGGAGGAGCGCCGGCCCGAGCGGCAGCAGCAGCGCCCGGGCGGCGGCCGCCAGGGCCAGCGGCCCCGGCAGCAGCAGGGCCGTCCCCAGCAGGGGCGGCCGGAGGGCGGCCGCGGGTTCGGCGGCCAGGGCCAGGGTGCCCCGCGCCAGGGTCGCCCGGAGGGCGCTCGCGGTGACGGGCGCGGCCCCGCCGTGCAGGGTCGCGACGCCCGTGCGGACCGGCCCGCCCGTCCGCAGGGCGAGCAGCGGCCGAGCCAGGGCCGGCCGCAGCGGGCCGACGCCCGTCCGCGGAGCGGCGGCGGCGGCGGCAACGAGGGCCGCAGCATCGGCTGGCTGGAGCGGGCGCCCCGCTCCTGACCTGACGGCACGATCAAGAGCATCATAGGTCGCCCGGGACGGCTCCGTCCCGGGCGACTTTCTTCGGCCTGCCGCCGGCGCCGGGCCCGTCCGGTGTCCGATCGGCACTCGTGGCCATCCCGGGCACACGGAGCGAAGCGACTCCGTCGATGCCCCATCTCCCGACCTCGGGCGCTCCGGAATCGCGGCGCCGCCCGCGCCGGTTGGATGCCCGCAACCGGAAGCCGCAGCGGCGATCTTTTCTTCTGAGGGGGGACGACCCATCTCCTGCCGGATTCCACAGGGGGCCGGCACCATGCGGTTCGAACTCTACCGGGACGCCAAGGGCGAATGGCGCTGGCGCCTGCGGGCGCGCAACGGCGAGATCATCGCCGAATCGGGGGAGGGGTATGTCCGCCGCGAGGATTGCGAGCACGGCATCGCCCTGGTGCGCCAGAGCGCGGAGGCCCGCATCGACGACATGACCACGAAGATCGCCTGATCCTCCCGATCCGAACGCGCCGTCAACCCTGTCCGACACTCCGTAGCGGTTACGCTGCAACGCTTCGCCTCGCCCATGCGTTGCAGCGTTTCGGACCGGACGGAGGACCACGCTTCCCGTGCGGTTCGTCGTTCGAGACGTAAACCACACGAAGGGAGTCGAGACCGTGCTGAGGAAATTCCTGCTCGCGGCCCTGCTGGTGCTGGGCTTCGCGGCTGCGGCGCCGGAGGGCGCATCTGCCGCGCCCATCGGTCCGGGCCTCGCCCTGCCGGCCGATGCTGCGCCGGCGGTGACCGAGAAGGCCCAGTACTACTACCGTCGCCGCTTCTACGGCCCGCGTCCGTACTGGCGCCGTCCCTATTACGGGCGCCGGTTCTACGGCCCGCGTCCCTACTGGCGCCGTCCGTACTACCGTCGCCGGTTCTACTACTAAGCTCTCGCAGCCTTGATCGGCCCGGCGGCTCCTTCGAGCCGCCGGGCTTTTTCGCATCCCGATTCGGGGTGCATGAACGGCATGCGTGCGTTATCGTGCATGTGACGGGACGGACGGCGACAGATCGCTCCGCCCGGGAGGACGCCTGATGAACGATATCGCGCAACGCGCCGGGCCCGCAGCCGCGACGCAGGACCTCTGGCAATCGATCCCGCTGGAATGCATTCTGAGCGCCGTCGCCGTCCTGCTGGCGGCGGGCCTCAAGCTCGCCGGCCTCCTTCCCTGACGGCGGGCACGGGCGGATGGACGGCATGCAGCACGTCGAACTGTCGTCGGCGGTGAGCGCGCCGCCGTGCCGGGAGGTCGATCTGCCGCAGGGCGACCTGACGGTGCGGACCATCGCCATGCCGGCCGACACCAACGCCAACGGCGACATCTTCGGCGGCTGGGTGCTGTCGCAGATGGATCAGGCCGGCGGCATCGCCGGGGTCGACCGGGCCCAGGGCCGCGTCGTCACGGTGGCGCTGGATGCCATGACCTTCATCCGGCCGGTGCGGGTGGGCGACGTGCTGTGCGTCTACACCCGGGTCTCGCATGTCGGCCGGACCTCGATGAAGATCGAGGTCGAGGCCTGGGCACGGCGCTTCTGCACCCAGGTCCGCGAGCGCGTGACCCAGGCCACCTTCACCTTCGTGGCCATCGACGAGGACGGCCGGCCGCGGCCGATCCCGGCGGCGGTGCCGTCCCCGACCGCGTCTACTTGATCACCGCGCAGGCGACCCGGTCGCCGGCGCCGCCGATCGGCTGGCTGGCGTGATCGTCCTCGCCGGCATGGATGATCAGCGCCGACCCGTCTCCGTCCTTCAGGCCGCCTTCGCCGGTGAGCGGGGTCTCGCTGGAGACCTCGGCCTGGGCCGAGCCGTCCTGCGCGACGTGGATGTTCGGCAGGTCGCCCTCGTCGGGACCCTCCGGGTTGAGCAGGCCGTGCTTGCTCTGGTCGTGGTTCACATGCGCCTTGGAATTCAGGAACTTGGGGTCCGAGCAATCGCCGACCGCGTGGAAATGCAGGCCGTGCCAGCCCGGCGCCAGGCCGCCCGGCTGGATCGTGACGCGCAGCACCAGGGCGTTCGCGCCGTCGCGGATCGCCAGGGTTCCGATCGCGTCGCCCTTGGCGTTCTTGATCGGCGCCTCGTAGGCCTCGGGGGCCTTGGCGGCCTCCTTCGGGGCTTCCTTCGCGAGTTCCTGCGCCAGGGCGCCGCCCGCGGCGACGGTTCCGAGCAATGCGAACAGCGGCAGGGTACGACTCATGCGGTGGCTCTCCTGTACGGCCCGGTCTAGTTAGGGAGCGCGCCGGCCTTCGACAGGGCGACGCCTCCGAACCGCCGCCGCAGCTCTGCCGGGACCGCACGAAGCCCTGATGACCCGAGACCGGCCCTTATCGGATCGTCCCGCCACGGGCGGGCCGCCGTCCCGGCGCGCCGACCTGTTCCTGGTGGAGCACGGCCATTTCGAGAGCCGGGCCCGGGCCCAGGCCGCGATCCGGGCCGGGCTGGTGCGGATCGACGGACGGCCGCTCGCGCGCGCCTCGGACCCGGTCGCCCCGGGCGCCCGGGTCGAGGCGGCCGCTGAGCACCCCTATGTCTCCCGGGGCGGCCTCAAGCTCGCCGCCGCCCTGGAGGCGTTCCGGCTGGACCCGCGCGGCCGCACCTGCCTCGACGTCGGCGCCTCCACGGGCGGCTTCACGGACGTGCTGCTCGGCCGCGGCGCGGACCACGTCCACGCGGTGGATGTCGGGCACGGGCAGCTCCACCCGCGCCTCGCCGCCGACCCGCGCGTGACGAACCGCGAGGGCACCGACATCCGCGGCCTCGACCCGGCGGCGCTGAGGCCGCGTCCGGACCTGGCGGGCGTCGACGTGAGCTTCATCGGCCTGCGCCTCGTGCTTCCGCCCGTGGCGGGGCTGCTGGCGCCCGGCTCGGACCTCGTCGCGCTGATCAAGCCGCAATTCGAGGCCGGCCGGGGGCGCGTGGGGCGCGGCGGCCTCGTGCGCGACCCGGCGGTCCACGCGGAGGTCTGTGCCGCGGTGCGGGACACGCTGGAGGCACTCGGCGCCACGATCCTGGGCCTGATCGACTCGCCCGTCCCCGGCGGCGACGGCAATTCCGAATTCCTGATCGGCGCGCGGCTGCCATGAGCGAGACCATGACCGAGACGGTCACGATCCGGGACCTCGGCGCCCGCGGCGACGGGATCAGTGAGACCGGGATCCTCGTACCGTACGCACTGCCGGGGGAGCGAGTCACGATCCGGCCGGAGGGCCGCCGCGCCGAGCTGCTCGACATCGTCCAGGCCTCCCCCGACCGGGTCGAGCCGTTCTGCCCCTACTACATGCGCTGCGGCGGCTGCCGCACGCAGCATCTGGCGCGGCCGGCCGAACTCGCCTGGAAGCGCGGCCTCATCGCCCAGGCCCTGTCGCAGGCCCGGCTCGACGTCGAGCCCGCCCCGGCGCGCGACGCCCACGGCGCCGGGCGCCGCCGCATCACCCTGCATGTCCGGGAGATCGACGGCCGGGCCGAGGCCGGGCTGATGGCGGCCCGCAGCCATGACCTGGTCCCGATCGACCATTGCCCGATCACCGTGCCGGCGCTCCACCCGGCGCCCGACGTGGCGCGCCGGCTGGCGGCGCCCCTCGGCCACGGCCGCAAGCCCCTCGACGTGGCGGCGACCGCCACCGACCAGGGCCTCGACGTCGACATCCGCGGCCACGGGCCGGTGAGCGCGGGCGTCGGCACCGCCCTGGTGCGGATCGCCGGCGACCTCGGCCTGGCGCGGCTGTCGCTCCACGGCGAGCGCCTGATGGAGGCCGAGCCGGTCTCGGTGACGGACGGCGAGATCCGTCTCTACCCGCCCCCCGGCGGCTTCCTGCAGGCGACCGCCGCCGGGCAGGCCGCGCTCGCCGATCTCACCCGCGCGGCCCTCGGATCGCGCGTCCGGCGCGTGGCGGACCTGTTCGCGGGCTGCGGGCCGCTGACCCTGGCGATGGCCCGGATTGCGGCGGTCCACGCCGTCGAGTCCGACGCGGCGGCTCTGGCCGGCCTCGTGCGGTCCGCCCGCGCGGCCACGGGCCTGCGCGCGGTCACCGGCGAGCGCCGCGACCTGTTCCGGCGGCCGCTCCTGCCGCTCGAACTCGATGCCTTCGACGCGGTGGTGTTCGATCCGCCGCGGGCCGGCGCGGAGGCGCAGGCCCGGCAGCTCGCCGCCTCGCGCTTGCCGCTGGTGATCGGCGTCGCCTGCGATGCCGGGACCTTCGCGCGCGACGCGGCGACGCTCGTGGCCGGCGGCTACCGGCTGGAGACGGTGACGCCGGTGGACCAGTTCCGCCATGCCGGCCATGTGGAGATGGTCGGCGTGTTCCGGCGCGCCGCCGCGGCGCGGCGCCGGTGAGCCGCCGATCGTCGGCAACGCAACCTGCGGGCCCGTCTCACGTTCTCCCGACGACTGGAGGTCCCATGAGCCGAGGATGCCTTCGCCCCCTGACGCTGGCCGCGCTGAGCCTCGCCCTTCCCGGCGCGCTCGCGGCGCAGACCGTCGCCCCCGATGAGACCGGAACCGGCGGCGGCCCGGCCTCGACGATCACGGCGCCGAACACCAACACCCTCGGCGTGACCAAGCCGCCGGGGACGTCGCTCGGCCCCGGCGAGGTTCCGTCCCGCGAGGAGCGGCGGCGCGAGCGCGCCGTGACCGACAAGATCGACAGCAGCATCTGCGACGGCTGCAACTGAGGGGCGCGCTCAGAGCGCTCCCAGCGTTGGCGCGGCGGGTCGAGTCGCGCCGGTGATCGGGCGGTCCACCGGGGCCGGTCGGCGGCCCTCGCTCCCGCGGGCGGGCGGCAATGTCACGGAGTCGTCAGAAAACACCGCCACACCCGCGGCTCAGCTTGCGCCGGGAGTCGCCGTGCCGGATGCGGATTGAGCCCTGCGCTGCCTCGTGACCGTCCTGCATCCGAGACCCATTCGTGATCTTCATTCACCAGCCCGCTATCGGCGTCGGATCCACGCAACTCGACCGCCGCGTCGTCGATCTCCAGGACACCATCCCCGAGGACACCGTCTGGCTCGACCTGATCCGGCCGAGCCGCGAGGAGGAACTCAAGGCCGAGGCCTTCGCGGGCATCGAGGTGCCCACCCGCGAGGAGATGAAGGACATCGAGCCTTCGGAACTGCTCTACGTCGACGACGGCGCCCGCTACATGACCGGTCGGGTGCTCTCGAAGGTGAGCGACTCGGAGGAGCCGGGACTCGCCGGCATCACCTTCATCCTGCGCGGCAACCGCCTCGTGACCGTGCGCCACGAGGAGCCGCAGGCCTTCCGGATGTACACGCAGCGCGCCGGCCGCTCGACCGGGAACGGCAGCAGCTCCGCCACCTCCGGCGAGACCATCCTGGCCGGGCTGATCGAGGCGGTGATCGACCGGGCCGCGGACGTGCTCCAGCTCCAGGGCGAGCGCATCGACCGCTTGTCGGGCAAGATCTTCGAGGTGCAGGACGATCCCTCCGCCCGCAACACCGCCCTCCAGGACACCCTGCGGGCGCTGGGGCGGCACGGCGACCTCATCTCCAAGCAGCGCGAGAGCCTCGTCTCGATGGAGCGGATCCTGCTCTCGCTGTCGGCGACCTACCGGACCAACAAGGCGCCGCGCGATCTGCGGGAGGACGTCCGCTCGACCCTGCGGGATCTTCAATCCCTGGAGGAACACGCGACGTTCCTGAGCAACAAGATCCAGTTTCTGCTCGACGCGACGCTCGGGCTCGTCAACCTTGAGCAGAACAACATCATCAAGCTGTTCTCGGTCATGGCCGTCGTCTTCATGCCGCCGACCCTGATCGCCTCGATCTACGGCATGAATTTTAAGTCCATCCCGGAACTAGATCTCCCGTACGGCTACCCCATGGCGCTGGTCATGATGGTGGTGGCGGCCGTATTCCCGTACTTCTTCTTCCGGTGGAAGAAGTGGCTTTAGGCAAAGATGCTGGTACAGTGCCGATAAAGAATTAATAAGTCTCTGGGAGAACGTTCGGGCCGGCGACCGCATCCCGAACGCGAAGACAGAAGCTGCCATGCGATTCTCCCTCAAGACGGTCCTCTCTGGCGCGATCGGCCTCCTCGCCCTCGCCGCTGCCGGACAGGGGGTCGCCAGCGTCGTGGCCCTGTCGGAGATCGAGGCGAATACGATCGCGGTTTCGGAGCAGGCGCTGACCACGCAGAACCTCGCCGAATCCATTGGACGGGCCGTCCGGGATGCACGGCTGAACCTCTACAGGATCGCGGTTGCCTCACCCGACGCCGCCGCCCTGGACAAGAACCAGACGGCGCTCACCGACACCCTCGGGACGCTCTCCGACCTGCGCCAAGCCTTTCAGAGCCGCCTGACGAAGGTCTCGGACCGGGCGCTCTACGAACGCTTCACCACGGCCTGGAACGCCTATCAGAACATCCAGCTCCAGGTGGTCGAACTGATGATCGCGGGCGATCAGCCGGGCGCCCTCGCGCTGGTGCTGAACCCCGCGACGGGTGCCCAGAACGACGCGGCCGTGGCGAGCCTCACCGAGACGATCGCTTCGGCCCGGGCCCAGACGGAGTCCAACGTGGCCGAGACCGCGCAGCAGGCCGCGCGGGCCAAGCTCATCGCCCTGTCGGCCACCGTGGTGGGTCTCGCGGTCGCCGTGGCGGCGATGCTGTTCGCCGTCTTCGGGATCGCCCGGCCGATCGAGCGCATGACCCGCGCGATGGGGCGTCTCGCGGAGGGTGACGAGACCGTGGCGGTTCCGCATACGGGCCGGCGCGACGAGATCGGCGCCATGGCGGCGGCCGTGCAGGTCTTCAAGGACAACCTGCTCCGCAGCCGCGCCCTGGAACAGGAGACCGCCCTCGCCCGCGCGGGGGCGGAGACGCAGCGGCGGCACGCCGTCCACGCGATGGCGGAGTCCTTCGAGGCCGCCGTCGGCGGCGTGCTGGCCCGGGTGGCGGACGCGGCCGTCGGCCTGCGCGCCGATGCCGAGGCGATGAGCGGCACGGCCACCCGCACGGCGGAACGCTCGGCGACGGTGGCGGGCGCCGCGCAGGCGGCCGCCATGCATGTCGGCACGGTTGCGGCGGCGGCGGAGGAGCTCGGCGCCTCGGTCCAGGAGATCGGCCGCCAGGTGGACGGCTCCACCGACCTCGCCCGGGGCGCCGTGGTCCAGGCCGAGGAGACCGCCGGCCTGGTTCAGGAGTTGAGCGCGGCGGCGGACCGGATCGGCAACGTGGTCCGGCTGATCTCCGATATCGCCGGCCAGACCAATCTGCTGGCGCTCAACGCCACCATCGAGGCGGCCCGGGCCGGCGAGGCCGGCCGGGGCTTCGCGGTGGTCGCCGCCGAGGTGAAGGAACTCGCCGCCCAGACCGCCAGGGCCACCGGGGAGATCGGCGGTCAGGTCGGGCGCATCCAGGGGGCGACCGGGCAGACCGTGGGGGCGATCGACGGCATCGCGGCGCGCATCCGCGAGATCGACGGCGTGGCGACCTCCATCGCGGCCGCCGTGGAGCAGCAGGGCGCCGCGACCCGGGAGATCGCCCGCAGCGTCGCCGAGGCGGCCGCCGGGACCGGCGAGGTCACCGGGACGATCGACGACGTGGCGCGGACCGCCGACGCGACGGGCACGGCCGCCACGCGGATGCTGGCCTCGGCCGCGAGTCTGTCGGAGCAATCCGCCGCGCTGCGCCGGGAGATCGACACGTTCCTGGCGACCGTGCGGGCCGCCTGAGCGCGGCCGGGGCTCGACCGCGTCGTCCGGCCGAGGCCGGGGCCGTCCGCGCCGTCGGTCCGTCAGCCGCCGCGGCCGAGGACGAGCGCAGGCCCGCCGAGATGTGCGAACCGTGTCGCCTCGGGCCGACGGCGCCGCGCGGGCCGCCCCGCCGCGGCCGGCCTGAAGCTACGCCACCGCGGCGAGGTGCTTGACCTCCGCCTTGGCCACCACCTTGCCCACCGGCGCCGCCTTGCCGGTCTCGACCTCGGGGGCGAGGACCGGCGGCTGCACCCAGCGGCCGGCGTCGAGTTCGGTGATCCGGCCGTTGATCTCGCGGATGACGTAGCGCGAGAACGGGTAGACGTGGAGGTAGAGCACCATGTTGGTGACCACCGCCTCCAGGGCGGCCGGGTTGCGGCGGGCGGTCTCCAGGAACACGCTCCAGAAGTGCTTGGCGAGCTCCGGACGCCGCACCGTCATCCGCCAGCACACGCGCGCCAGCGACCAGAGGTCGTGGGCGATGTGGCGCCAGTTCAGCTTCTGTGCGGCAAACTTGGGCCGCTTCACCAGCCGCGAGACCGCGCGCACCCGGTCGAAGAAATTGGCGGGGTCGTAGACCTCCTGCAGGACGTCGCGGTAATCGGCGAGCACGTCGCGCTGCGGGCGCAGGGTCACGAAGTTGAGGCCCTGCGTGCACTGGTCGCCCTGGTCGGCGGTGGTCAGCGCGTAGTTCTCGTAGAGGCGGCCCTCCTTGCGCAGGCGGCGCGAGAGCTGCGTGTTCGGCAGCGCGTAGAGCAGGCCCACCATGGCGATCGGGATGCCGGTCTGGCTGATGCAGAGCGACATCGCCGGGGCGATGCTGTCCTTCTCGGTGTCGAAGCCGACGATGAAGCCGGCCGTGACGAACATGCCGTGCTCGTAGAGCTTGTGCACGCTGTCGGCGATCGACCGCTTGGTGTTCTGCTTCTTCTGGGTCTGGATCAGCGTCGCCTCGTCGGGCGTCTCGATCCCGGTGAACAGGGCGAAGAAGTTCGCGTCCCGCATCATCCCGAGCAGCTCGTCGTCGTCCGCGAGGTTGAGGGAGGCCTCGGTGGAGAACTTGAACGGGTAGCCGTGCGCCTCCTGCCACCGGATCAGGTGCGGCAGGAACAGCTTGATCGCCTTCTTGTTGCCGATCAGGTTGTCGTCGACGAAGTCGACATGGCCGCGGTAGCCGAGGCCGTAGAGCCGGTCGAGCTCGGCCAGCATCTGCGGCGTCGTCTTGGTCCGCGGTGCGCGGCCGTAGAGCTCGATGATGTCGCAGAACTCGCAGGTGAACGGGCAGCCGCGCGAGAACTGGACGCCGATGTACAGGTAGTGGCTGAAGGTCAGCAGGTCGAACCGCGGGATCGGGCTCTTGGTGACGTCGGCCTTGAACTTCTCCGCCGTGAAGCGGCCGCGGCGCTCGCCGGCCTCCCAGGCGGCCACGAAGGTGTCGAGGATGCCCTCGGCCTCGCCCAGCACCAGGAAGTCGGCCTTGTCGTAGACCTCCGGCGTCGAGGTCGGCGCGGGGCCGCCGACGCAGACCGGGGTGCCGAGCGCGACGCACCGGTCGATCACCACCAGGCAGTCCGGCTCCTGGGGCAGCATGCCGCCGGTCATCACGAGGTCGGCCGCCCGGATCTGCTCGTCGGTGAGGTCTTCGCAGTTGCGGTTGACCAGCGTCACCTGCCAGCGCGACGGCAGCATCGCGGCGAGCGTGATCAGGCCGAGCGGCGGCGCGGGGGCGCGGGCGCCCTGCAGCTCCATCGCCTCTTTGAAGTTCCACATGGAGTTTTCGTAGAACTTCGGGAACACCATCAGCACGCGCGGGGCCGTGTTCGCATCCGACATGCCAAGATTCCTCGTTCACACAGGCGGTCCGGACCCACGCACAGTCGGACCGGGCAGAAGCTCGACCCCTGACTTGCGGGCGAATTGAGGCCGTTTTTCGCTCCCTCGGCGATCCGGATCGCAGAGGGCGGCAGGACGCCCGTCCGGGGGCGGCGAATCAAGCCCGGGGGGCGACGCGGCCGCGAAGGCGGCCCGATTGTCGCGCGGTTGCGCCATTTCGGCGACAGGCGCCCGCACCGCACGCGGTCAGGGCACGACCCGGAACCGCTCCGGCTGCGTGCCGTCCGCGTCGGTGAACCCGTAGATCCGGGCGAGGTCGCCGGCATGCAGCACCGCGCCGGCCCGGGTGCGCACGTCCGGGTCGGCCGCGAGCGCCGCCAGCGCCCGGCCGGCATAGAGCGGCCCCTCGGTGGCGCGCCCGTCCTGACCGAGGTCCTGCGCCCGCTCGGTGGCGACGAAGCCCGGCGACAGGCCGAGCGCCGTGACGCCGTGCGGCGCGAGGTCCCGGGCGAAGGCCAGGGCCAGCCGGTTGGTGGCGGCCTTGGCGGAATCGTAGAACACGTCGCCGAGGTAATCCTCGGTCCCGAAGGAGACCAGCGCGATCAGGCCGGAGCGGGCCGCCACCATGGCGGGTGCGACCGCGCGGGCGAGCAGCAGCGCCGGCAGGGGCCCGGACTGCAGGAACCCGAGATACGGCTCGGCCGAGCGGCGCCAGAACGGGGTGCCCCACCCGGCGCCGTCCGGGTAGCGCTCGCCGTCATAGCCCTCGTTGCCGCCCCAGACGCTGCAGGCCGCCACGTCGATCCGCCCGAAGCGGCGCAGCACCCAGTGCACCATCGTGTCGGTGGCCCGCTCCGAGCGGTGGTCGCAGAGATAATGGTGCCCCCGCCCGCCGGCGGCATCGACCAGACGGGCGGTGTCCTCGATCGATTCGGAGCGCAGTTCGGTGCGCGCGCCGGTCTCGCTGGAACGGGCGGTGACGATCACCGTGGCGCCCGCCTCCCCGAGCGCCCGGGCGAGGCCGCGCCCGACGCCCCGCGACGCACCCGCCACGAGGCAGATCCTATCGGACAGGTCGGGCGCGCTCACGCCGAGGACGCGGGCTTCGACCGCGACAGGAAGGCGGCGAGCCGTTCCTGGGACTCGGAGGACCGCAATTGCCTGTCGAAGGCCTCGGCCTCCGCCTCGACCACCGCCTCGACCCGGGCCTGATCCCCGCGGATCAGCGCCCGGGAGGCGGCCAGCGCCCCGCGCGGCAGGGCGGCGAGGCGCGCGCCCTGGGCGACCGCCTGCTCCATCAGCATGTCGGCCGGCAGCACCGCGTTCACGAGGCCGAGCGCCTGGGCCTCGTCGGCGTCGAGCGGCCGCGACAGGAGCAGCAGCTCGGTGGCCCGGAGCCGCCCGACCCGCAGGGGCAGAAGGTAGCTCGACGCCGCCTCCGGCACGAGGCCGAGCTCCACGAAGGGCATGCGCAGCCGGGCCGCGGGACTCGCGTAGACGAGGTCGCAGTGCAGGCACAGGGTCGCGCCGATGCCGACCGCGATCCCGTCGACCGCCGCCACCATCGGGGTGCGGGTGCGGGCGAGCTGGCGGATGAAGGCGAGGGCCGGCGAGGCGCTGAACCCGTTCTCGGCATGGCCCATGAAGTCGGCGAGGTCGTTGCCGGCACTGAACATGCCGGGCTGCCCGGCGAAGACCACGGCGCCGACCGCCTCCGAGGCGTCGGCCTCGGCCAGCGCCGCGCGCATGGCGTCGTACATCGCGCCGGTCAGCGCGTTCTTCTTCTCCGGACGGTTCAGGGTGATCAGGCGGACGCCGCCCTGGAGATCGGTGATCGCGACGGTCTCGGCCATGGTCCCCTCCTCAAACCGCCAGCGCCAGCGCAGCCCCGTCGGTGAAGGCACCGCCCGCCACCACGGCCTGCTCCAGCCCGGCCGCGGCCACCAGCAGGTTCTCGGCGTAGAACCGGGCGAGGGCGATGCGGCCGGCATGGGCCGGGTCGGTCTCGCCGGCCTTCAGGGCGGCATCCGCGGCGAGCGCGCTCCGGGCGAGGCAGGCGCCGCCGAGGACGAGGCCGAACAGGCGCAGATACGGGCTCGCGCCCGCGAGCGTCCCCTCGGGGCGGTTGGAGGCCAACGCCGCGAGCTGGTGGCTGGTCGCCCGGTCGAGGCTGCCGATCCCGTCCCGCAGCCGCGCCGCCATGTGGCCGAAGGCCGGATCGGCCGCCTTGACCAGGCCCTCCGCGGCCCGGCGCATCCAGGTGATCTGCGACCGGACCGTGGCGCCGCCGTTCAGCGGCAGCTTGCGGGCGGTCAGGTCGATGGCCTGGATGCCGTTGGTGCCCTCGTAGATGCCGAGGATGCGGGCGTCGCGCATGAGCTGCGCCGCACCGGTCTCCTCCACGAAGCCCATCCCGCCATGGACCTGCACGCCCAGGGACGTCACCTCGTTGGCGAGGTCCGTCGAGAAGGCCTTGGCCACCGGCGTCAGCAGGGACGCACGGTCGAGGGCGGCCCGCCCCTCCGGACCCTTGGCGGCGTCGAGGGCGGCGGCGGTGAGGTAACAGATCGCCCGGGCGGCGGCCGTGGAGGCCTTCATGGTGAGGAGCATCCGCTGCACGTCCGGATGCGCGACGATCGCGCTCGTCGCCTCGGCGGCGCCCACGGCCTTGCCCTGGCGGCGCTCCTGCGCGTAGGCCAGCGCCCGCTGGGTCGCGGCCTCGGCGACCCCCACGCCCTGCAGGGCGACGCCGAGCCGCGCCGCGTTCATCATCGTGAACATGCAGGCGAGGCCCTTGTTCTCCTGCCCGATCAGCCAGCCGGTGGCGCCGCCCCGGTCGCCGAACGCCATGGAGCAGGTCGGCGAGGCGTGGATGCCGAGCTTGTGCTCGATGCCGGAGCAGCGGAGATCGTTGGCCGACCCGTCCGGCAGGACCTTCGGGACCAGGAACAGGGAGATGCCCCGCGTGCCGGAGGGCGCATCCGGGAGCCGGGCCAGCACGAGGTGGACGATGTTGTCGGCGAGATCATGCTCGCCGTAGGTGATGTAGATCTTGCTACCGGTGATCCGGTAGGAGCCGTCGCCCGCCGGCTCGGCCCGGGTCCGCAGCAGGGCGAGGTCGGAGCCGGCCTGCGGCTCGGTCAGGTTCATGGTGGCGGGCCATTCGCCCGAGACGAGCTTCTCCAGGTAGCGGGCCTTCAGGTCGTCGGAGCCGTGGGCCGTCAGCGCCTCGATCCCGCCCTGGGTCAGCAGCGGGCAGAGGCCGAAGGCGAGGCTGGCGCCGTTCCACATCTCGGTGCAGGCGGCCTCGATCAGCTTCGGCAACCCCTGGCCGCCGTGATCGGCCTCGGCGGTGAGCCCGTTCCATCCGCCCTCGGTGAAGGTCCGGTACGCCTCCCGCCAGCCCGGCGGGGTGGTGACGCGTCCATCCGCGAACGGGGTGCCGTGCCGGTCGCCGACCCGGTTGAGCGGCGCGATCACGCCGGCGGCGATCCGCCCGGCCTCGGTCAGGATCGCCTCGGCGTCCTCGGGATCGATCGCGTCGAGCCCGGCCACGTGCCGGAGGGTGAAGAGCATCTCCGGGACCGGGGCGCGGTAACTCATACGATCCTCCCTCGTCGCGGGCCGGCCGGTGGCCGGGCGCGTTTGACCGCGCCCGGCCACCGGGGCTACGGCGGCCCGAGGATAGGCGCGCGGGCTCCGCGTCGCCAACACCTCGGAGACGGCTTCCCGCATGAATGATCCCGGGTCAACGGTCCCGGCCGCGACCCGGCGGCTGGCCCCCGACGCGTCCGGCCTCGCGGAGGCCGCCGCGCTCCTGCGGGCGGGCGGCCTCGTGGCCTTCCCCACCGAGACCGTCTACGGGCTCGGGGCGGATTCCACCGACCCCGCGGCCGTGGCGCGGATCTTCGCCGCCAAGGAGCGCCCGCGCTTCAACCCGCTGATCGCCCATCTGCCGGGCGTGGATGCGGCCCTGGCGGAGGGCGTCTTCGATGCGCAGGCCCGCCGCCTCGCCGAGGCCTTCTGGCCGGGGCCCCTCACCCTGGTCGTCCCGGCCGGTCCGGACACCCGCGTCTGCGATCTCGCCCGCGCCGGACTGCCGAGCGTCGCCCTGCGGGTGCCGGCGCATCCGCTCGCCCGGGCCCTGCTGGCCGATGTCGGCCGGCCGGTGGCGGCGCCCTCGGCCAATCGCTCGGGCCGCGTCAGCCCGACCCGGGCGAGCCACGTCCTCGACGATCTCGCGGGCCGGATCGCCGGGGTGCTCGACGGCGGCGACACGCCGGTGGGCGTCGAATCGACGGTGGTGGCCTGTCTGGGCGGCGTGCCGCGGCTGTTGCGGCCGGGGGGCATCACCCGTGCCGCGCTCCGCGATGTCCTGGGTCTGGACCCGGCCGCGCCCGACGCCGCCGATCCCGACCGGCCGGCGGGACCCGGCATGCTCGCCTCGCACTACGCGCCCCGGGCGCGGGTGCGCCTCGACGTGACGCAGGTCGAGCCGGGGGAAGCGGTGCTCCTGTTCGGCGCCGCGCGCCCGGCCGGCGGTCTCGCCGCGGCGGCGACCCTGAACCTGAGCCCGGCGGGGGATCTCGCGGAGGCCGCGGCGGCCCTGTTCGGGGCGCTCCGCGCGCTGGACGCGTCCGGCGCCGCCAGCATCGCGGTGGTGTCGATCCCCGCCGAGGGACTCGGCGAGGCGATCCGCGACCGCCTCGCCCGCGCCGCAGCGCCGCGGTGAGATGTCCGGAGACTTGATTGGAGATATTTTTTAGAGGCGACGGAACAGACTGTCCCGCCACCCGTTCATTGATCACGAAGGCCTTCTCAGCCCCCAATGGCCTTTTTCCTTTCAGGCTCGGAGCAATCCGAGCCTTTTTTCTTGCCCGCTCCGCGTCACGCCAGCTTGGCGGCGATCCCCGCCACGTGGCGGCCCTGGTAGCGGGCGCCCTCCAGCTCCACGCCGCTCGGCTGGCGGGACCCGTCGCCGTCCGCGATGGTGCTGGCACCGTAGGGCGTATTGCCCTTCACCGCCTCGACCCCGGCCTGGCCCTGGAAGCTGTAGGGCAACCCGACCACCACCATCCCGTGGTGGAACAGCACGGTGTGGAAGCTCGTCAGCGTCGTCTCCTGGCCGCCGTGCTGCGAGGCCGTGGAGGTGAAGACCGAGCCGACCTTCCCGACCAGCGCGCCCTTCATCCAGAGGCCGCCGGTCTGGTCGATGAACTGCTTCATCTGCGCGGCCATGTTGCCGTAGCGGGTCGGGGTGCCGAAGATGATCGCGTCGTAGTCGGCGAGTTCGGCGACGGTGGCGACCGGCGCGGCCTGATCGACCTTGAAGTGGTTCTGCCGGGCCACGTCGTCCGGCACCAGTTCCGGCACGCGCTTCACGACGACGTCGGCACCGGCCTCGCGCGCGCCCTCGGCGACGGCGTAGGCCATCTGCTCCACGTGCCCGTAGGTCGAGTAATACAGCACCAGAACCTTGGCCATGGGGTGATCTCCAGACGGATTTCGGAGCGCCGAGCGATTCGCACGGCGGCGCGGTGCCCTTCCATGACGTATTTCGCGTCTTGCAAGAATGCCTTTGTCTGCAAGAGTGATCTTGCATCTGTGCAAGGAGCCGGCGATGCCGCTCAGCTGGGACGAGTTCCGCTTCGTCAAGGCCGTGGCGGATCGCGGCGGTCTGACCGCTGCGGCGGCGCAACTCGGGATCAACCACTCGACGGCGTTCCGGCGTCTGACGGCGCTGGAAGCCGGCCTCGGGGTGCAGCTGTTCGATCGCCTGCGCACCGGCTACGTGCCGACCGCCTGCGGGCAGGCGATGATCGAGGCGGCCACCCGGATCGAGGCCGATGTCACCCGCTTCGAGCGGGCGGCGGCGGGGCGGGGGGACACGCCGTCCGGCGAGTTGCGCGTGACCGCGCCGGCCGGCTTCGCGGCGGATCTGCTGATGCCGATCCTGGCGGCGTTCGGAGCCCGCTATCCCGACATCCGGATCGCGCTGATCCTCTCCGAGGAGGCGCTCAACCTGTCGCGCCGGGATGCCGACGTGGCGATCCGCGTGAGCCGGGATCCGCGCGGAACCCTCGTCGGACGCCGGCTGGCCGCGGTGGCCTGGGCCGTCTACGGCCTGGCCGACCGCGCCTACGGCGATCTCGCCGCCGAAGACTGGATCAGCCCCGATCCGAGCGTCGCAGGGGGCTCGTTCACGCGGTTCTTGGCGGCGCGGGTGCCGGCCGACCGGGTCAGGCTGCGGATCAACACGGTGACGGGGCTGGACGCCGCGGTCTCGGCCGGGCTTGGGATCGGTCCGCTCCCCTGTTTCGCGGCCGATGCCAATCCGGCGCTGCGCCGCCTGTCGGGCCCCCACCCGGAACTCGGTGCGGACCTCTGGGTGCTGACGCATCCGGACCTGCGCCACGCCGCGCGGGTCCGGGTGTTCATGGAGCATTGTGCCGAGGCCATGCTGCCGCTGCGGCCCCGCTTCGAGGGCCGCTGAGCCGGCTCAGCGGATCTCGACCAGCTCGACCTCGTGGCCGTTGACCTCGACCACATCGCCGACCGTCTTGCCGGTGAGGGCCCGGGCCAGCGGCGCCACGTAGGAGATGGAGCCCTTGTGCGGGTCGGCCTCGTCCTCGCCGACGATCCGGAAGGACTGGCGGGTCTCCTGGCCGGCCTCGTCCTCGCGCACCACCGTGACGGTCGAGCCGAACTGCACGGTGTCGCCGCCCTTAGTCTCCACGACCTGCGCGGTGTTCTTGCGCGCGGCCCAGTAGCGGAGATCCCGCCCGATCCGGGAATCCTCGGCCTTGTCGGCGTGATCCAGCGCGGCGGCCTCCTTCTCCAGGCGCGCGACCTCGGCCTCGATCTGCGCGAGGCCCTCGGGCGTGACGAAGTTGGCGTGGGGCGAGACCGGCCGGTCGGGCAGGTTCTCGAAGGCTTCCCCGCCCTCGGGCTCTTTAACGAATGCGACGCTCATGACGAGAGAAACAGCTCTGCAACGGCACCGGTTCCAGCAGGCCCGTGCTAACCCACCTCCACCACGGTCCGGCCCCGGATCCGGCCGGCCAAGATGTCCGCCCCGAGCCGGCCGACCTCCTCCAGGCGGACCTTGCTGGTCATGGTGGCGAGCTTGTCGAGGTCGAGGTCGCGGGCGAGCCGCGCCCAGGCCTCGCGCCGCTTCTTCTGCGGGGTGGTGACGCTGTTGATGCCGAGCAGCGAGACGCCGCGCAGGATGAACGGCGCCACGGAGGTCGGCAGATCCATGCCCTGGGCCAGCCCGCAGGCGGCGACGGCGCCGTCGGCCTTGGTCATGGCCAGCACGTTGGCCAGGGTGGTCGATCCGACCGCGTCGACGCCCGCCGCCCAGCGCTCCTTGCCCAGCGGCCTGCCGGGCTTCGACAACTCGGCGCGGTCGAGGATCTCGGCGGCGCCGAGGGTCTTCAGATAGTCCGCCTCGCTGTCGCGGCCGGTCGAGGCGATCACGTGCCAGCCCGCCCGCGCGAGCAGCGCCACCGCCACCGAGCCGACGCCGCCGGACGCGCCGGTGACGATCACCGGCCCGTGCCCGGGCGTGACCCCGTGCGCGTCGAGCGCCATGCAGCACAGCATCGCGGTGTAGCCCGCGGTGCCGATCGCCATCGCCTGCTCGGGCGTGAGCCCCTCGGGCAGGGGCACCAGCCAGTCGCCCTTCACCCGGGCGCGCTGCGCGTAGGCGCCGAGATGGGTCTCGCCGACGCCCCAGCCGGTGAGCACGACGGCGTCGCCGGGCTTGTATTCGGGATGGTCGGAGGTCTCGACGATCCCCGAGAAATCGATCCCGGGGATCATCGGGAAGCGGCGCACCACCGGCGACGCGCCGGTGAGGGCGAGCCCGTCCTTGTAGTTCAGGGTCGAGTGCGTCACCCGCACGGTGACGTCGCCGTCCATGAGGTCGGCGTCGTCGAAGTCCCGGAAGGCCAGGCTCTGGCCGGCCTCGGCCTTCTCGACCACCCAGGCCTTGAACGTTCCCATGGTCACCTCCCGTGTTGTGCGATGAGGTGTGGCCGGGCGGTCGGGAATCAAGGCGACCGGGAGCCGATCAGTATCCCTCGTAACGGCTGCCGTTCGAGAAGCCGAGGGCAACGCCGATATCGGACGAGCTGGCGCCGGTGATGCCCAGCGCGTCCGGGATCGAGCCGACCAGCGGGCCGCCATACGCGGCGGGGCGATAGCCGTAGCCGCCGTAGCCGCCGACCGGCACCCAGCCGGCGCGGGCGGGCGCCACGAGGACGCGGCGGCTCACGCTGGCATATTCCGGCGGGATGGTCTCGGGGATCGACTGGGCGGGACGGACCAGCACGGTCCGGCTGCGGACCGCGAAGCGCGGCGGCGTGGTCACCCAGCAGCCGATCAGCTCGCCGCCGGGGCCGCGGCTCGTCTGCCAGAACCGGCCGCCGGGCGAGACCAGCACGCGTTCCGACACGGTGTCGTAGACCGGCGGGACGGTGCGGTAGACCGTCCGCGGCGGGCGCACCAGCACGGATTCCTGCACGGTGTCGTAGACCGGCGGCGTGACCACGTGGCGGTAGCATTCGGAGCCGTAGCAGCCGCCGGCCTGGGCGGGTGCGGCGAGGAACAGGCCGCCGAGGGCGGCGGCGAGGAGAGCGGTGCGAGCGACCGGCGCGGTCATGGAAGTCCTCTGGTACGCGATACTGCGAGACGCGACGCGGAAGCGGCGCGGGTCTCGACGCACTAGAGGCCAGACTCGTTGCTCGACTCGCAAGCACTATCGGAAATGAAGGTAAAATTAACCCTCGGTTTCGACTGCTTAGTCGTCGCCTACTTAGGTAGAATTCTCGGGTTCTTCGACAGTATCCTTTACCAAAACCGGGCCGCAGGGTCCCCTCAGGTCTGCCCGGCCCGGAGCTGGTAGAAGATGTGGCGGCCGATCACGTCCATCTTGCGCAGGCGGCGGGCCCAGCCCGGCCGCACGTAGTCCGCGTGATAGTGGGTCGCGGCGCCGACTTCGGCCAGGTAGGTCCGGCCCTCGATCACCGAGCGCGCGATGCGGGTGGCCGATTCCCAGGCGCCGGCATCGGTGATGCGCAGGGACTTGCCCTCGCAGGCGAAGGAGAACTGGCAGCCCATGTAGTGGTGCCGGTTCTGGTAGACGACGCCGCAGACGCTGCTCGGGTAGAGCCCGCTCTTCACCCGGTTCAGCACCACCTGGGCCACGGCGGCCTGGCCCGCCTCCGGCTCGCTCCGGGCCTCGAAATAGACCGCCTCCGAGAGGCAGCGCTGCTCCTTGTCGAGGGATTCCGGGTCGATCAGGTCGGCGTAGCGCCGGCGCGCATCCTCCGGGATCGCCTGGGTGCCGTCGGGGCGCTCGGAGCGGATCGTGAAATCCGGCAGCGCGAGGCTGGCCGCCGCGATCTCCACGGGGATCGCGTCCGCCGGTGCCGGCGTCGTGGACGACAGGGCGACCGCGCGGGGTACCGGCGGGGTCGAGCCGTCGAGGCGCCGGGTGTCCCCTTCCTCGGTGAGGTCGGCGGTGCCCGCCCCGGTCGACGCGGCGCTGCCGGCGCCGGTGGTCAGGCCGAGATCCGGGACGGGAACGAAGGCGGCCTCCGGCTCGGAGTCCGGATCCCAGACCGCCGGCCCCTGGGTCAGCATGCCGCTGACGCCGCCGGTGACGTCGCCGAACACCAGGGCGCCTCCGGTGTCGCGCAGGGATGCGGCGCGGCGGGCGAAGCTCTCGGCGGGCGGCCGGGCGGGACTGCCCTTGCCGCCGCGCTGCACCACCGGGAAGACGTGCGCACCGGTCTTGAACACCGCCTGGGGCGGCTCGTCGCCGAGGCGGCGCAGGGCGGATCCGATCAGCAATGTGCCGGGGGGCAGCGGCGGCACGGCGCCGGCCTCGATCACGCCGAGCCGGCTCGCCCCGAGGGCGTTCTCCGTGCCGGCATCGGCCGTGAACGAGACCAGGAGGCCGAGCCCGACCATCCAGGGCGTCAGGGCCGCCGAGAGCCAGCGCAGGCTCGATTCCCGTCGTTGTCGTCTCGTGCCCACGACGCCAGACCCGTACCCACGCACCCGAACCGGCCCCATCCTCCCCGTTTCCAGGGTGTTTCTGCGGCCGCACAGGATTTATCGCCCGGTATGGTTGAGGGCCGGTTAAGCCGATGCCTCGGGCGGCGTCCCGGGCTCGTGCGGGGCCAGCCGTCGCCCCGAACACGCGAGCGTCCCAACCGGCTTCGCTCCGGCCGTCCCGGGACCGCAAAGCGCAGCCGGAGCCGGCCGACGCCCGCATCCCTGCACAAGCGGCGGTGTGAGCAGTGTCGGATTGAATCGGATCCCGCACTCGACGGTCCGGGCGCCAATCCCCTCCCCGCAAGGGGGAGGAGAGCGCGTCGCGCTTCGCGATGCACACCAGATGGAGAACGCTCAAGCGGTCCCGGACGCGCCGGATCGACGGCCCCGCGCAGGCGTCGCGGTGTAGCCGGTCCGCTCCGTCCACCACGAAAAAGGGCGGCCCGAAGGCCGCCCTCTGTCGTCGCGGAAGGGCCTGTCGCCTCACTCGGCGGCGGGCGAGAGCTCCTCCACCGGGGTGGCGCCGCTGTCGGTCTGCTTCTGCTGCAGGATCATCGCGTCGCGGCGGCGGGCGATGGAGCGGATGTCCGCCACCATCGAGCCGGTGCCCGCCGGGATCAGCGAGCCGACGATCACGTTCTCCTTCAGCCCCTCCAGGGTGTCGACCTTGCCGTTGACCGCCGCCTCCGTGAGGACGCGGGTGGTCTCTTGGAACGAGGCCGCCGAGATGAACGACTTCGTCTGCAGCGACGCCTTGGTGATGCCGAGCAGGACCGGAACGCCCTGGATCGGCTTCTTGCCCTCGGCCAGCAGCTTCTCGTTGAAGTCGGTCAGCTCCGTCCGGTCGATCTGGTCGCCCGCGAGGATGTCCGAATCGCCGCCGTCGGTCACCTCGACCTTCTGCAGCATCTGCCGGACGATCACCTCGATGTGCTTGTCGTTGATCGACACGCCCTGCAGCCGGTAGACCTCCTGGATCTCGTTGACGAGGTAGGCCGCGAGTTCCTCCACGCCCTTGATCGCCAGGATGTCATGCGGTGCCGGGTTTCCGTCGACGATGTAATCGCCGAGCTCGACCACGTCCCCGTCCTGCAGGTGGATGTGCTTGCCCTTCGGGATCAGGTACTCGACCGCCTCCGAGCCGTCATGCGGCGTCAGCGTGAGCCGACGCTTGTTCTTGTAGTCGCGGCCGAACGCGATGGTGCCCGACTTCTCGGCGATGATCGCCGCGTCCTTCGGGCGCCGTGCCTCGAACAGCTCCGCCACCCGCGGCAGACCGCCGGTGATGTCGCGGGTCTTGGCCGAGTCGGTCGAGACGCGGGCCAGGATGTCGCCGGCCTTCACCTTCGCGCCGGGATCGTAGCCGATGATGGCGTCGACGGGCAGGAAGTAGCGGGCGTCCGAGCCGCGCGGCAGCTTGAGCGCCTTGCCGTCCTTGTCGACGACGATCATCGCCGGCTTCAGATCGGAGGTCCGGGCCGAGCCGCGCCAGTCGACGACCACGCGCTTGGCGATGCCGGTCGACTCGTCGGTGGTCTCGGTCATGGACTGGCCGTCGACCAGATCCTCGTAGGCCACGAGCCCGTCGACCTCGGTGAGGATCGGACGGGTGTAGGGATCCCATTCGGCGATCCGCTGCCCGCGCTTGATCTTGTCACCATCGTCGACCCGGAGCTTGGCGCCGTATTGCAGGCGGTGAACCGCCCGCTCGACACCGTCCGACCCGACGATCACCACCGCCACGTTGCGGCCGGTTGCGATCAGGTCCCCGTCCGTGTTCTTGGCGACGGCGCGGTTGCGGATCTTGATCGTGCCCTCGAAGCTCGACTCGATGAACGACGAGTCGGCGATCTGGGCCGCGCCGCCGATGTGGAAGGTCCGCATCGTGAGCTGCGTGCCCGGCTCGCCGATCGACTGCGCCGCGATGACGCCGACGGCCTCGCCCATGTTGACGGGCGTGCCGCGGGCGAGGTCGCGCCCGTAGCAGGTGGCGCAGACGCCGCTCTTGGTGGCGCAGACCAGCACCGAGCGGATCTTCACCTCCTGGATGCCGGCGGCATTGATCGCCGGCAGGTGCCGCTCCTCGATGGTCTCGCCGGTCTTGACGATCACCGTGCCGTCCGCCGCCACGAGATCCTCGGCCGTCGCGCGGCCGAGGATGCGGGTGGCCAGCGTCGCCACGACCTGGCCGGCATCCACGATGGCGCGCATCTTGATGCCGTTGGCCGTGCCGCAATCGACCTCGCGGATCACCGCGTCCTGCGCCACGTCGACGAGACGGCGGGTCAGGTAGCCGGAGTTGGCGGTCTTCAGGGCGGTGTCGGCCAGGCCCTTACGGGCACCGTGCGTGGAGTTGAAGTACTCCAGAACGTCCAGGCCTTCCTTGAAGTTCGAGATGATCGGGGTCTCGATGATCTCGCCCGACGGCTTGGCCATGAGGCCGCGCATCGCCGCGAGCTGCTTCATCTGGGCGGGCGAGCCACGGGCACCCGAGTGGCTCATCATGTAGATCGAGTTGACCTGCTTGTCCGCACCGTGCTCGTCCTTCTGGACGGCGGAGATGCGGCCCATCATCTCGGCGGCCAGCTTGTCCGAGCACTTGGCCCAGGCATCGACCACCTTGTTGTACTTCTCGCCCTGGGTGATCAGGCCGTCGTTGTACTGCTGCTCGTAGTCCTTCACGAGGGCGCGGGTGGTGTCGACGATCGACCACTTGTTCTCCGGCACGACCATGTCGTCCTTGCCGAACGAGATGCCGGCCTTGAACGCGTGGTTGAAGCCGAGCGCCATGATCCGGTCGCAGAAGATCACCGACTCCTTCTGACCGCAGTGGCGGTAGACGGTGTCGATCATCGCGGAGATCTCCTTCTTGGTCATCAGCTTGTTGACGACGTCGAAGGGCACCTTGGCGTGCTTGGGCAGCGCGCCGGACAGGATCACCCGCCCCGGGGTGGTCTCGTAGGTCTTGGTCAGGGGCTGATTGTCCGGGCCGATGCCGGTCCAGCGCCACTTGATCTTGGAGTGCAGCGACACGGCCTTGGCGGCCAGCGCGTGCTCCAGCTCGCCCATGTTGCCGTAGACGCCCTGCATCGGGTTCTTGGTGTTGCCCGGCTTGAACTCGCCCGGCGCCCCCTCGGCCACGATCGACAGGTAGTAGAGGCCGAGGACGATGTCCTGCGACGGCACGATGATCGGCTGACCGTTGGCCGGGTGCAGGATGTTGTTGGTCGACATCATCAGGACGCGCGCTTCCAGCTGCGCCTCGAGCGACAGCGGGACGTGCACGGCCATCTGGTCGCCGTCGAAGTCGGCGTTGAACGCGGCGCAGACCAGCGGGTGCAGCTGGATCGCTTTGCCCTCGATCAGCTTCGGCTCGAAGGCCTGGATGCCGAGGCGGTGGAGCGTCGGCGCGCGGTTCAGCATCACCGGGTGCTCGCGGATCACCTCATCGAGGATGTCCCAGACCTCCGGCTTCTCCTTCTCCACCAGCTTCTTCGCCTGCTTGACGGTGGCGGAGAAACCCTTGGCGTCGAGGCGCGCGTAGATGAACGGCTTGAACAGCTCCAGCGCCATCTTCTTCGGCAGGCCGCACTGGTGCAGCTTCAGCTCCGGGCCGACCACGATGACCGAGCGGCCGGAATAGTCGACGCGCTTGCCGAGCAGGTTCTGGCGGAACCGGCCCTGCTTGCCCTTCAGCATATCGGCGAGCGACTTCAGCGGGCGCTTGTTGGCACCCGTGATCACGCGGCCGCGGCGGCCGTTGTCGAACAGCGCGTCGACCGCCTCCTGCAGCATCCGCTTCTCGTTGCGGATGATGATGTCGGGGGCGCGCAGCTCGATCAGCCGCTTCAGGCGGTTGTTGCGGTTGATGACCCGGCGGTACAGGTCGTTGAGGTCGGAGGTCGCGAAGCGGCCGCCGTCCAGCGGGACCAGCGGGCGCAGGTCCGGCGGGATCACCGGCACGACCGTGAGGATCATCCATTCCGGCTTGTTGCCGGACATCTGGAAGGCCTCGATGATCTTGAGCCGCTTCAGGAGCTTCTTGGGCTTCAGCTCCGAGGTGGTGACGGCGATCTCCTCGCGCAGATCGTTGGCGATCTTGTCGAGGTCGAGCTCCTGCAGGATGCGCCGGATGGCCTCGGCGCCGATCATGGCGGTGAACGAGTCCTCGCCGTACTCCTCCTGGGCGCGCAGGTACTCCTCCTCCGAAAGGAGCTGACGCTCCTTCAGGGGGGTGAGGCCCGGCTCGATGACGCAGTACGACTCGAAGTACAGGATCCGCTCAAGGTCCTTGAGCGCCATGTCGAGCAGCAGGCCGATGCGGCTCGGCAGCGACTTCAGGAACCAGATGTGCGCGACGGGGGCGGCCAGCTCGATATGGCCCATACGGTCGCGCCGGACCCGCGCGAGGGTGACCTCGACGCCGCACTTCTCGCAGATGACGCCCTTGTACTTCATGCGCTTGTACTTGCCGCACAAGCACTCGTAATCCTTGATCGGGCCGAAGATGCGCGCGCAGAACAGGCCGTCGCGCTCGGGCTTGAAGGTCCGGTAGTTGATGGTCTCGGGCTTCTTGATCTCGCCGTACGACCAGGAGAGGATCTTCTCCGGGGACGAGATCGAGATCTTGATCTGGTCGAAGCTGACCGGTGTGGCCTGCTGATTGAAAAGGTTCATGACCTCTTGGTTCATGATCCGCTCCCTGTTGACGCCGACCGCCCTGCGCCAGGGCCGCCGCGTACCGAATGCATCCGACGCCGCGCCCTGCTCGGGCGCCGCTGGCCGTCATCGTCGGAGGCCCCGCCCCTCCATGCTCGACCGTGGCGGCACGCGGCCGCCACGGGAGGTTGTTCGCGAGACCGCTACTCGGCGGCGTCCGCCGGCGGCTCCAGTTGGTCGTTGGCCGCCTTCTTGGAGGAGGTGAGCTCGACGTTGAGGCCGAGCGAGCGCATCTCCTTGACGAGCACGTTGAACGACTCGGGGATGCCGGCCTCGAAGGTGTCGTCCCCGCGGACGATCGCCTCGTAGACCTTGGTGCGGCCGGCCACGTCGTCCGACTTCACCGTCAGCATCTCCTGCAGCGTGTAGGCCGCGCCGTAGGCCTCCAGCGCCCAGACCTCCATCTCGCCGAAGCGCTGACCGCCGAACTGCGCCTTGCCGCCCAGCGGCTGCTGGGTGACGAGGGAGTACGGGCCGATCGACCGGGCGTGGATCTTGTCGTCCACGAGGTGGTGGAGCTTCAGCATGTAGATGTAGCCCATGGTGACCTTGCGGTCGAAAGGCTCGCCGGTGCGCCCGTCGTAGAGCGTCGACTGCGCCGAGCGGTCGAGCCCGGCCATCTCCAGCATCTGCTCGATGTCGGCCTCCTTGGCGCCGTTGAACACCGGGGTGGCCATCGGCACGCCGCGGCGGACGTTGTTGCCGGCCTCGGCCAGCTCCTCGTCCGTCAGGCCGTCGAGTTCGCCCGGGGAGTAGATCGCCGTCATCTCCTCCCGCAGCGGCGCGATGTCCTGCGACTTCAGATAGGCATCCACCGCCTTCGACACCTTGCGACCCAGGCCCGCAGCCGCCCAGCCCAGGTGCGTCTCCAGGATCTGGCCGACGTTCATGCGCGAGGGCACGCCCAGCGGGTTGAGCACGATGTCGGCATGCGTCCCGTCCTCCAGGAACGGCATGTCCTCGATCGGCACGATCCGCGACACGACACCCTTGTTGCCGTGACGGCCGGCCATCTTGTCGCCCGGCTGGATCTTGCGCTTCACCGCCACGAAGACCTTGACCATCTTCATGACGCCGGGGGGCAATTCGTCGCCGCGCTGCAGCTTCTCGACCTTGTCGAGGAAGCGCTGCTCCAGGCGCTTCTTCGACTCGTCGTACTGCTTCTGCATCGCCTCCATCTCGGTCATGAGACGGTCCTCGATGACGGCGAACTGCCACCATTGCGAGCGCGGGTAGTCGTTGATCAGCTCGCGGGTGAGCGTGGTGTCCTTCCGGAAGCCCTTCGGGCCGGCCACCGGCGCCTGGCCGATCAGCACGTCCGCCAGGCGGGCGTAGGTGTTGCGGTCGAGGATCGCCTGCTCGTCGTCGCGGTCCTTGGCGAGCCGCTCGATCTCCTCGCGTTCGATCGCCTGGGCGCGCTCGTCCTTGTCGACGCCGTGGCGGTTGAACACGCGGACTTCCACGATGGTCCCGGTGACGCCCGGCGGCACCCGCAGGGAGGTGTCGCGCACGTCCGAGGCCTTCTCGCCGAAGATGGCGCGGAGCAGCTTCTCCTCCGGCGTCATCGGGCTCTCGCCCTTCGGGGTGATCTTGCCGACCAGGATGTCGCCGGCATTCACCTCGGCACCGATGTAGACGATGCCGGCCTCGTCGAGGTTCTTGAGCGCCTCCTCGGAGACGTTCGGGATGTCGCGGGTGATCTCCTCCGGCCCGAGCTTGGTGTCGCGGGCCATCACCTCGAACTCCTCGATGTGGATCGAGGTGAACACGTCATCCTTCACGATCCGCTCGGAGAGCAGGATCGAGTCCTCGAAGTTGTAGCCGTTCCACGGCATGAACGCGACGAGCACGTTCCGGCCGAGCGCCAGCTCGCCGAACTCGGTCGAGGGACCGTCGGCGATGATCTCGCCCTTCTTCACGAACTCGCCGACGCGGACCAGCGGCTTCTGCGTGATGCAGGTCGACTGGTTGGAGCGCTGGAACTTCTGCAGGCGGTAGATGTCGACGCCGGGCTTGTTGGCGTCGGCCTCTTCCGTCGCGCGGATCACGATACGGGTGGCGTCCACCTGATCGATGATGCCGGCCCGGCGGGCCGCGATGGCGGCGCCGGAATCCCGGGCGACCACCGCCTCCATGCCGGTGCCCACGAACGGGGCGTCGGCGCGGACCAGCGGCACCGCCTGGCGCTGCATGTTCGAGCCCATGAGGGCGCGATTGGCGTCGTCGTTCTCCAGGAACGGGATCAGCGCCGCGGCGACCGAGACCAGCTGCTTGGGCGACACGTCCATGAGGTCGACGCGCTCAGGCCCGACGACGATCACCTCGCCGGCCCGGCGGCAGACCACGAGGTCCTCCGTGAGCTTGCGCTTCTCGTCCATCTGGGCGTTCGCCTGGGCGACGTAGTACTTCGCCTCCTCCATGGCGGAGAGGTAGGCGACCTCGTCGGTGACCACGCCGTCGCGCACGCGGCGGAACGGGGTCTCGATGAAGCCGTACTTGTTCACCCGGGCGAAGGTGGCGAGCGAGTTGATCAGGCCGATGTTCGGGCCTTCCGGCGTCTCGATCGGGCAGATCCGGCCGTAATGGGTCGGGTGCACGTCGCGCACCTCGAAGCCGGCGCGCTCGCGGGTCAGACCGCCCGGGCCGAGCGCCGAGAGGCGGCGCTTGTGGGTCACCTCGGAGAGCGGGTTGGTCTGGTCCATGAACTGCGACAGCTGCGACGAGCCGAAGAACTCGCGCACGGCCGCGGCCGCGGGCTTCGCGTTGATCAGGTCCTGCGGCATCACCGTGTCGATGTCGACCTGGCTCATGCGCTCGCGGATGGCGCGCTCCATGCGCAGGAGGCCCAGACGGTACTGGTTCTCCATGAGCTCGCCCACCGAGCGGACGCGGCGGTTGCCGAGGTGGTCGATGTCGTCGACCTCGCCCTTGCCGTCGCGCAGCTCCACCAGCGCCTTCACCACCGCCAGCATGTCCTCCTTGCGCAGGGTGCGCACGGTGTCGGCAGCGTCGAGGTCGAGGCGCATGTTCATCTTCACGCGGCCGACCGCGGAGAGATCGTAGCGCTCGGAATCGAAGAACAGCGAGTGGAACATCGCCTCGGCGGTGTCGAGGGTCGGCGGCTCGCCCGGGCGCATGACCCGGTAGATGTCGAACAGCGCGCCTTCACGGCTGGAATTCTTGTCCACCGCCAGCGTGTTGCGGATGTAGGGACCGACATTGACGTGATCGATGTCGAGCACCGGCAGCTCGGAGATGCCGACATCCTCCAGGCTCTTCAGGAGCTTTTCGGTGATCTCCTCGCCGGCCTCGGCCCAGATCTCGCCGGTCTTGCCGTTGACCAGGTCCTCGGCGATGTACTGTCCAACGAGATCCTCGTCGGTCGCCTTCAGGAACTTGGTGCCCTTGTCCATGATCTGGCGGGCGTTGCGGGCGTTGAGCTTCTTGCCGGCCTCGAGCACGACCTCGCCGGAATCGGCGTCGATCAGGTCGACGGTGGCCTTCATGCCCTTCATCCGCTCGGCGTCGAACGGCACGCGCCAGTCGGCGCCGTCGCGCTCGTAGACCACGCGGTTGTAGAAGGTCGACAGGATCTCCTCGCCGTCGAGGCCCAGGGCATAGAGCAGCGACGTCGCCGGCAGCTTGCGCTTCCGGTCGATGCGGACGTGCACGATGTCCTTGGCGTCGAACTCGACGTCGAGCCAGGAGCCCCGGTACGGGATGATGCGGGCGGCGAACAGGAGCTTGCCCGAGGAATGGGTCTTGCCCTTGTCGTGGTCGAAGAACACGCCCGGCGAGCGGTGCATCTGCGAGACGATGACGCGCTCGGTGCCGTTGACGATGAAGGTGCCGTTCTCCGTCATCAGGGGCATGTCGCCCATGTAGACGTCCTGCTCCTTGATGTCCTTGACCGACTTCGCCTGGGTGTCGGGATCGACATCGAACACGATCAGCCGGAGCGTGACCTTCAGCGGCGCCGCGAAGGTGATGCCGCGCTGGCGGCACTCGTCGACATCGTATTTGGGCGCCTCGAACGTGTAGCGCACGAACTCGAGCAGTGCGGTGGCGGCGAAGTCGGAGATCGGGAAGACCGACTTGAACACGCTCTGCAGGCCCTCGTCGCCGCGCCCGCCCTCGGGCTCGTCGACCATCAGGAACTGGTCGTAGGACGCCTTCTGAACCTCGATGAGGTTCGGCATCTCGGCAACTTCCTTGATCTTGCCGAAGAATTTCCGAATGCGCTTGCGACCGACCAGCGTGTTGGCCATGTGACCTCGCTCCTACCCGCGTGCCTCGCGCCCGGGGAAGCGTTCCCGCAAGGGAACCTCCCGCACCGGGCCGTGACGCGCGCCCCGCCGGGCCGCGCCACCGAACCGAATTTCGTCTCCAGTCCCCTGCGGGACCGTCCGCCGAAGCGGCCTAAAGCCCGCGGGTGCTGCACCCGCGGGCTCCAATCACGACAGGCCCGGAACGGACCCGCGTGCGGTGATGGGCCGGAACCGGCCCATCGTCGACTTACTTGAGCTCGACCTTGGCGCCGGCCTTCTCGAGCTGGGCCTTGAGCTTCTCGGCCTCGTCCTTGTTGACGCCTTCCTTGACCGGCTTCGGCGCGCCCTCGACCAGGTCCTTGGCCTCCTTGAGACCGAGGCCGGTGATCGCGCGGACCTCCTTGATGACCTCGATCTTCTTGTCGCCGGCGGCGGCGAGGACGACCGTGAACTCGGTCTGCTCCTCGACGGCGGCAGCGGCACCACCGGCGGCCGGGCCGGCGGCGACGGCGACGGCAGCGGCGGCCGAGACGCCCCACTTCTCTTCGAGCATCTTGGCCAGGTCGGCGGCCTCGAGAACGGTCAGCGAGGACAGGTCGTCGACGAGCTTGGCAAGATCAGCCATTTTCAATTCCTCTCAGATATCGGTTCGAACAGGTGATTTTTGAAGGGCCTCAGGCGGCCTCGTCCTTGGTGGCATAGGCCCCGAACACGCGGGCGAGCTTGGCCGCCGGCGCATTGACAACCTGGGCGATCTTGGTCGCGGGCGCCTGGATGAGGCCCACGATCTTGGCGCGCAGTTCGTCGAGGGACGGGAGCGAGGCGAGGGCCTTCACGCCGTCCGGGTTCAGGGTTGTCGTCCCCATCGCGCCGCCGAGAATCACGAGCTTGTCGTTCGTCTTGGCGAAATCGACCGCGACCTTGGCGGCGGCGACCGGATCGCCCGAATAGGCGAGCAGGGTCGGGCCCTTGAGGAGCGGCTTGATGGAGGCGACGTCCGTGCCATCGAGTGCGATGCCGGCGAGGCTGTTCTTGGCGACCTTCACGGTGGCGCCGGCCTGCTTCATCTGCGAACGCAGCTTCTGCATGTCGGCGACCGTGAGGCCCTTGTAGTGGGCCACGACGACGACGGCGCTCTGATTGAACACGCCGTTGAGCGTCGAGACGAGGTCAGCTTTTGCTGTCCGGTCCACTGGGCTCTCTCCGGTTGGCGGAACCCGGTCTCGGGTCCGCCGGTTGCACATGCCGCCCGGACGTCGTCTCGGCCTTCAAGAGACCGGGAACGTCCGAACGACGCTTCGCGGCCCTGTCCCCGCACGTGCCCCTGGAGGCCGCCTCGGGCGAGTTGGTTCAAACCGACACCCCTCCGCGGCCGAGGCCACAGCGAGGTTACTTGGAATTCGGTCTTCCCCGTCTGTGCAGGCGGTGGGGATTAAGCCGGCGAGCCGGCACCTGCAGTCTCGGACAGGACATGGCCGGACAAGGCTCCGCGGGGCTCGTCGCCCTTTGGGTCCTGCCGGCCTGTGCCACCCGGTTGCCCGGGCGACATTTCGAACGGAAACCGGCCGATCGGCCGTCTCCTTCCATGAGGATGAAATGCGTGAGGCGCGGTGTATAGAGCCTAGCAAGCCGCCTGCCAAGGGCCGAAGCGCGACTTTTCCGCCGCAGGCAAGGGGTTGTGGGCCGCCGCTGAACCTCCCGGCACGCTCCGACAGCTCAGACCTGACCGAGCAGCGCCTCGACGTCGCGACCACGGTACAGGATGCGCAGGACATCGATACGCGTCTCGCGCAGGGGTTAGGCGATGACGACGCGACGCTCAAAGGCGATAAGCCTCAGCCCGGGCCTGACATCGTCCCGGGCACGCCCCGCCTTGGGAAGGTCCGACAGCGACTCGCAGCGGCTCCGGATCCGGCGGATGAAGGCGATCGCCGGTTCCGGGCTGTCGGCGGCGATATAGTCGTAAAGGGATTCGAGATCCGTCACAGCCTCGGGCCGAAGGGTGACCTCAAGGCTCACTGCCGATGCTCACCCGACGCGCGTGCCGCTCTTCGAGCCGGTCGAACGTGGCGGCGATGCTGAGTCCGGGATGAGGATCATCGAATGCAGCGACGATCGAAGCCAGAAGATGGTCGCGATGCTCCGGCTGAGCCGCGAGGGCCTCTTCCAAGAGGCGCAATCCCGCGGCGATCACGTCGGACGGATCCCGAAATCGGCCGGCCTCGACCTGTCTTCGCACGAAGCGATCGAGATCGGGCGCCAGGTCGATATCGGTCATGCTGAGCGTCCGCATCCCGGACAGCCAGGCCCCTTAGGCTACGCCGCCTCGCGCTCCGGCACCAGCTTGCGCCGGGCCGCCTCCCACCAGGTCCGCTCGCGGGCGGCCTTCTCGGCTTCCTTCGCCTCGGCGGCCTTGGCGGCATAGAAGGAGGCGTTGTGCTCGCCGCGCAGGGCCTCGCGGGTGAAGCGGATCAGGTGGTGGGCCACGAAGCCCATGTTGAACACCGCCTCGATCTGCCCGCGCTTCAGCGCGTAGCCGGCCGCGCTCCAGAACGGCTTGCGATAATCCGAAACGATCCCGACCCGGGTGATGATGTTGAACCCCAGGATGAGGCCGCGGCGCAGGTTGGTGAAGGTCAGCTTGCCCGCCGTCGGCGTGGTGATCCGGTTCGGGTAGGTCACGGCGCACTGGTGCTTGAAGCGCTCGAAGATCTTCTCCGGCGTGTAGGCGTGCGCGATGGCCCGGCGCCAGCTCCCCACCACGGTGTCGTGCGGGCGCTTGAACAGGACGTTCGATTCGAGGCTGGCATCGTGGACGAGCCGGCCCTCGCGGGTGAGCCGGTCCCAGAGCGGGGTCTTGGGCAGCGCCTGGAGCAGGTTGATGGTCAGCACGGGGATCGCCGAGCGGTCGATGAAGTCGATCAGGTTCTGCTCGGATTGGTCCGAATCGGAATCGAGGCCCAGGATGATGCCGGAGGTCACCTCCAGCCCGTAGGAATTCAGGGTCTCGATCGCCTCGTACATCGGCACGGCGGCGTTGTGGGTCTTGTCGATCCCCTTGAGGGCGTCCGCCTCCGGCGTCTCGATGCCGACGAACACCGTCATGAAGTTCGCCTGCCGCATCAGCTCGAGGATCTCGGGCTGCTTGGCCATGTTCAGCGTCGCCTCGCAGGCGAACTGGAGCGGGTAGTTGTTCTTCTTCTGCCAGGCCACGAGGTGCGGCAGCATCTCGCGGGTCGCCTTGCGGTTGGCGATGAAGTTGTCGTCGACGAAGTAGACCACCGCCGGATGGCCGGGCTGGCTGATGATGGCGTCGAGCTCGGCGCACATCTGCTCGGGGCTCTTCAGGCGCGGCTGACGGCCGTAGAGCTGCGGGATGTCGCAGAACTCGCAGCGATAGGGGCAGCCCGAGGAGAATTGCAGGGAGCCGATCAGGTAGCGCTTGAGCGGCGCCGCCTCGTAGGCCGGGGCCGGGAAATCGGCGAGCGCGAGGCGGTCCTTGGTCTCCAGCACCATCTGGGCGGGCGGCGGCGTCAGGTCGGCGTCGAGGCGCGCGACGAGCTGGTCGGTGGCGTCGCCGATCTCGCCGACATGGAGGTAGTCGAAGTCGCCGTATTTCTCGGGGGCGCCGGAGACGGAGGGGCCGCCCAGCACCGTGACCTTGCCGGCCGCGTGGGCGCGGTCGCGGATGTCGTGGATCTGCGGCTCCTGGATGTGCATGCCGGAGACGAAGACCGCGTCGGCCCAGGCGAAATCGGCCGGGGCCGCGCGGCCGATATTCTCATCGATGAACCGGCATTCCCAGGCCTCCGGCATGTAGGCCGCGATCAGCAGCAGCCCCTGCGGCGGCATGAACGCCTTCACCCCGCCCATCAGCGGGTAGGCGTGGGAGAACGTCCCGAAGGACGGCGTGTAGGCGGGGAAGACGCACAGGATGCGTCGCTTGGAGGAGACCGTCAGGGTGCATCGCATGGCGGCTTATCTAGCACAGCCGCGCGAGTTGGCGCCCCCTTGGCGGTTAAGATTAGCGTGAGGGAGCGGGTTGTGGCGCCGCATCCGCGGCGACTTTCGTGCTGGGTCCCGGATCAGGCTCCGCTATCGCTCCACCTGTCCGGGAAAGGGTAGCGGGTTTGCTCTTCACCGGCCCTTTCCCGGGCGCATGAAGCGCCAGCGGAATGCGAGCCGGGACCCAGCATGGGAATCGCCGCGAAGCGGCTCATCAGACCAGATCGTCGTACAAATCTCGCCAACCCGGATTGAATCCCTCGATCAGCGCGAGCTTCCAAGCCCGCCGCCAGCGCTTGATCGCGTATTCCCGCACCCGCGCGTCGATGATCCGCGGGTAAGCGTCGTACCAGACCAGCATCGTGACGCCGTAGTCCCGGGTGAACCCCGGCATCGCACCGGTCCGATGCTCCCAAACCCTCCGCGCGAGATCCGTGGTCGAGCCCGTGTAGAGCGTTCCGTTCCGCCGGCTCGCACAGAATATAGACGTGCGATAGCCGCTCCATCCGCGCCCCCGCCACGAAAAACGCCCGGCTGTCTCCGGCCGGGCGCTCTGCAGCGTAGACGTTGTGCCTTGGTTCAGGCGGTGAGCACGGTGTTCGGCTCGACCTTCACGCCCGGGCCCATCGTCGAGGTGACGGCGATGCGCTGGACGTAGGTGCCCTTGGCCCCCGCGGGCTTCGCCTTGGCGACCGCGTCGGCGAAGGCCTTGATGTTCTCGACGAGCTTGTCGGCATCGAACGAGACCTTGCCGACGCCGGCATGGACGATGCCGGCCTTCTCGACGCGGAACTCCACCGAGCCGCCCTTGGCGCCGGCGACGGCGCCCTTCACGTCCATGGTGACGGTGCCGACCTTCGGGTTCGGCATCAGGCCGCGCGGGCCCAGCACCTTACCGAGACGGCCGACGAGCGGCATCATGTCCGGGGTCGCGATGCAGCGGTCGAAGTCGATCTTGCCGCTCTGGACGATCTCCAGGAGATCCTCGGCGCCGACGATGTCGGCCCCGGCGGCCTTGGCGTCGTCCGCCTTGGCGCCGCGGGCGAACACCGCCACCCGCACCGTCCGGCCGGAGCCGTTCGGCAGGTTGCAGACGCCGCGGACCATCTGGTCGGCGTGACGCGGGTCGACGCCGAGGTTCATCGAGACCTCGACGGTCTCGTCGAACTTCGCGGTCGCCCGCTCCTTCACCAGCTTGATCGCCTCGTCGAGGGGATAGAGCTTGGTGACCTCGATGCCCTCGCGGGCGGCGCGGATGCGCTTGCCTTCCTTAGCCATGATGTCCTCCCTCAGGCCGTGATTTCGAGGCCCATGGCCCGGGCGGAGCCGCGGATCATGGCGACGGCCGACTCGATCGAGTCGCAGTTGAGGTCGGGCATCTTCTTCTCGGCGATCTCGCGCAGCTGCGCCTCGGAGATCTTGCCGACGGTCGGGCCCTTGCCCGGGGTCTTCGAGCCGGAGGCCGGCTTCTTGCCGATCTTCAGGCCGACGGCCTTCTTCAGGAAGAAGGTGACCGGGGGCTGCTTCATCTCGAAGGTGAAGGAGCGGTCCTGATACGCGGTGATGATCACCGGGATCGGGGTGCCCTTCTCCATCTGCGCGGTCTTCGCGTTGAAGGCCTTGCAGAATTCCATGATGTTGAGGCCGCGCTGACCGAGCGCGGGACCGATCGGCGGCGACGGGTTCGCCGCGCCGGCCGGGACCTGAAGCTTCACGTAGCCCGTGATCTTCTTCGCCATGGGATGACTCCCAAACTGCGTCCGCCGCCGGGCTGCCTAGGCGCGGGCGGGTCGGACGATTGCAGGTCGCGGTGCGATCCGGCGATCCCGGAGGCGAGTCCGGGCGGATCTTCCGCGGATGATGGCGAACGGCGGATGGCGCATGGTGCGTGGAAGGCCCCGCGGCCCCCTCGGCACCATGCGCCATCCGCCATCCGCCTCTTACGATCAGGCCTTCTCGACCTGGGCGTATTCGAGCTCCACCGGGGTGGCGCGGCCGAAGATCGACACGGCCACCTTCAGGCGGGAGCGGGCCTCGTCGATCTCCTCGACGGTGCCGTTGAAGCTGGCGAAGGGGCCGTCGGCGACCCGGACGGTCTCGCCGATCTCGAACGCGATCGAGGGCTTCGGGCGATCGACGCCCTCGGCGACCTGGCCCTTGATCCGCTCGGCCTCGGCGTCGGGGATCGGCACCGGCTTCGACTTGTCGGCCCCGAGGAATCCCGTGACCTTCGGGGTGTTCTTGATGAGGTGGTAGACCTCGTCGGTGAGGTCGCACTTCACCAGCACGTAGCCTGGGAAGAACTTGCGCTCGGCATCGACCTTCCGGCCGCGGCGCACCTCCACGACCTTCTCGGTCGGGACCATCACCTCGTCGAACAGCTCGGTCAGCCCGCGCTGGGCCGCCTGGTCCTTGATGGACTGGGCGACCTTGTTCTCGAAGTTCGAGTAGGCGTGGACGATGTACCAGCGCTTCGACACGGTTCCGTTCAACTCCGACAAGTCCGCGGGGGTCTCCCCGACCGGCGGTGATCCGCCCTCACACGCCCAGGATCAGGCCGACCACGAAGCGCAGGGCCTGATCCACGACCGTGAAGAACAGGCTCGCGACCACGACCATCACGAACACCATGATCGTCGTGATCGTGGTCTCCCGGCGGGTCGGCCACGTGACCTTGCGCGCCTCGTCGCGAACCTGCGCGAAGAACTCGCCCGGCGTCGCGCGCTTCTGCGGCGCCCGGGCCGGCGTCGCCGGGCGGGCCGGCGGCGGCGGGTTCGCGGGACCGCGGGCTGCGCCGCGCACCAGGTCCACCTTCTTGGTCGCTTCGTTCGATGCCATGGTGCCAGTGTCTGTGCGTGTTCGGCCCCGAGGCAGAGACCGCATCCGGGAATGCGAATGTCGGCGCCGAGGACCCGGATGGGCCCGCACCGACGGTCGCTTCAGATCTCGGATTGGGCCCGCTCTAGCGCAACTCCGCCGGCTTGTCGACCGGGCCGCCGCGCGGGATCGGGCTGGATATCTGGCAGGAGTGGAGGGACTCGAACCCGCAACCTCCGGTTTTGGAGACCGGCGCTCTGACCAGTTGAGCTACACTCCTAGCGACCCGCCCAATGCCTCATCGCGGCCCGGCTTGCAAGGGGTTCGGTGGCGATCGGGTCCGGTGCCGGTCGCCCGCCTCATCGGCCGTATTCCTTCCGTTCGGCCGCGGTCAGGGGCCGAAGCCCGCCCCGGTCGTAGCGGAACAGCTCGTCGCTGCGGCCGTAGGGTCCGGCGCGCATCTGCCGGGCGGCCTCCGCGGCCAGCTCGCGCCGGGCGGGGCTGTCGGCGGGCCACGCCATGAGCAGGTTTCGCGTCGGTCCCGCCAAGGTGATGCCGTCGACCTTCAGCGCCCGACGGACCTCCTCGAGCCAAGCGGGCACGAGCAGGCGCGCCAGGGCGTAATCGTCGTCCCCTCTGCCGAGGGCGGCGATGGGCGTGCGGTCCGCGAGGATGAGCTGGAACGGCATGTCCTTGGAGGTCGCGGCGAGGTTCCCCACCCCCGCGGCTTCCACCAGGCCGGGATCGACGCGCCAGCCGGCGATCATCTCCCGGGTCACGTATTGGTAGCGTTCGGCCTCGTCGAGCACGCAGACGACGTGGAGCGTCTCGGAGAACCGGCGATGGGCGATTTGCGGGCTCTGCTGAAGGATCTCGTCCGGCACCAGCTGCACCCGTAGGCGGGCCTTGATCGCCGCGAAATCCCCCGGCGCCGATGCTGGAGCAGCCTTGGCCAAGGCGATGCCGAGGAACGCCTCGACCTCCCTCCGACGCTCGGCCTCGCTGAGGCCCTGGACACGCTGATGGAGGTTGGTGAGATCGAGCGTCTCGGTGCCGATGCTGAGTTGCGCCGGATCGGCCTCGAGGTCGATCGTCAGCTCCGTCAGACCGGTCCGGATCTGCGCGATCGCCGCGTCGCGAAAGCGGCCGTCGCTCAGGTCGTCGGCCCGCGCCCCGCCGGGCAGGAGCAGGAGGCCGGCACAGATCAAGGCCGGCACGCGCCTGATGGACCGCGTTGAACCCAAGATCATCCGAGCCTCCGCCAAGACAAGGCGAGGGCAGGACAAGACAACGCCGGCACCCCGTCAAGACGGAGGCCGGCGCGACTCACATGAAACGGACGTCCCGAACGCGGAATGCGGCCGAAATCGAAAATGACGGCGGCCCGTGGGCAGCTTCACTGGGCGGGACCGGCGCGTCCTCTGTCGCGACGCGCCGGTCCCGCGCGAACTCAATCGTTGATGGCGGCGACGACGCCGGCGCCGACGGTGCGGCCGCCCTCGCGGATGGCGAAGCGCAGCTTCTCCTCCATGGCCACCGGCACGATCAGCGCCACGTCCATGGTCACGTTGTCGCCCGGCATCAC
>NZ_JAKSXX010000143.1 GCF_022829385.1 Methylobacterium sp. J-070
GTGATGCCGGGCGACAACGTGACCATGGACGTGGCGCTGATCGTGCCGGTGGCCATGGAGGAGAAGCTGCGCTTCGCCATCCGCGAGGGCGGCCGCACCGTCGGCGCCGGCGTCGTCGCCGCCATCAACGATTGAGTTCGCAAGAGCATCCTTAGCAGGGCGCGGCGGGGTTCAGGCACCGCACACCCCGCCGTCCCTCTCAAGGTTTCAGGAACATGAACGGTCAGAACATCCGCATCCGCCTGAAGGCGTTCGATCACCGCATCCTCGATGCGTCGACCAAGGAGATCGTCTCCACGGCCCGGCGCACCGGCGCGACCATCCGGGGCCCGATCCCGCTGCCGACGCATATCGAGAAGTTCACCGTCAACCGCTCGCCGCACATCGACAAGAAGTCGCGCGAGCAGTTCGAGATGCGCACGCACAAGCGGGTGCTCGATATCGTCGATCCGACGCCGCAGACCGTGGACGCGCTGATGAAGCTCGACCTCGCCGCCGGCGTGGACGTGGAGATCAAGCTCTAAGTCCCGCTGGGATTTAGAGCTTACCGTTTCATCGCGCGAGGGAGAGACCTATGCGCTCAGGTGTCATTGCACAGAAGGTCGGCATGACCCGCGTCTTTACGGACGCTGGGGAGCATGTCCCCGTCACCGTGCTGAAGATCGATCAGTGCCAGGTGGTCGCCCACCGCACGGTCGAGAAGAACGGCTACGTCGCGCTGCAGGTCGGCGTCGGCAAGGCCAAGGTGAAGAACGTCTCGGCCGCCGAGCGGGGCCGCTTCGCGGTCGCCAAGGTCGAGCCGAAGAAGAAGCTCGCCGAGTTCCGCGTGTCCGAGGACGCGCTGATCCCGGTCGGCGCCGAGATCACCGCCGACCACTTCATCCCCGGCCAGTTCGTGGATGTCACCGGGACCACCACCGGCAAGGGCTTCGCGGGCGGCATCAAGCGCTGGAACTTCGGCGGCCTGCGTGCCACCCACGGCGTGTCGATCTCGCACCGGTCGATCGGTTCCACCGGTGGCCGTCAGGACCCGGGCAAGACCTTCAAGAACAAGAAGATGCCGGGTCACCTCGGCGTCGAGCGGGTCACCACCCAGAACCTGCGGGTCGTCCGCACCGATCCGGAGCGTGGCCTGATCCTGGTCGAGGGCGCCGTTCCGGGCGTCGCCGGCGGCTGGATCCAGATCCGCGACGCGGTGAAGCGCAAGCTCCCCGCCGACGTTCCGCTGCCGGGCAAGTTCCGTGAGAACGGCGCTTCCACCGAGTCGGCGCAAACGGCCCCCGAGGCCGCTGCGGCTGAGGAGACCGCGTGATGAAGCTCGATGTCAAAACCCTCGACGGCGCCGGCGCCGGCTCGGTCGAGCTGAACGAAGAGATCTTCGGTCTCGAGCCCCGCTCCGACCTCCTGCAGCGCATGGTCCGCTGGCAGCTCGCCAAGCGGCGCGCCGGCACCCACGCGGTGAAGAACCGCTCGGACGTGAACCGGACCCGCAAGAAGCTGTACAAGCAGAAGGGCACCGGCAACGCCCGCCACGGCGCGGCCTCGGCGCCGCAGTTCCGCGGCGGCGGCCGGGCCTTCGGTCCGGTGGTGCGCGACCACAGCCATGACCTTCCCAAGAAGGTCCGCGCTCTGGCGCTCCGCCACGCCCTGTCGGCGAAGGCCAAGGCCTCGACCCTGATCGTCGTCGACGACATCAAGATCGAGGATCACAAGACCAAGGGCCTCGTCGAGCGCTTCGGCAAGATGGGCCTCTCGAACGCGCTGATCATCGGCGGTGCCGAGGTCGACGTGAATTTCGGCCGGGCCGCCCGCGCCATCCCGCAGATCGACGTGCTGCCCGTGCAGGGCATCAACGTCTACGACATCCTGCGCCGCGACACGCTCGTCCTGACGAAGGCTGCCGTCGACGCGCTGGAGGAGCGTTTCAAATGAGTGCCGATCCGCGCCACTACGACATCATCGTCGCCCCGGTCATCACCGAGAAGGCGACGAACCTGACCGAGCAGAACAAGGTCGTCTTCCGGGTCGCCCCCAAGGCGACCAAGCCTCAGATCAAGGAGGCGGTCGAGAAGCTGTTCGACGTGAAGGTCACGGCGGTGAACACCCTCGTGACCAAGGGCAAGAAGAAGATTTTCCGCGGCCTCCGCGGGCAGCGCTCCGACGTGAAGAAGGCGATCGTCACCCTGGCCGAGGGCCACACGATCGACGTCACGACCGGGCTCTGAGGACGGGTTTTAGGGATCCAAGCCGATGGCCTTGAAGACATTCAAACCGGTCACGCCGAGCCTGCGCCAGCTCGTGCTCGTCGACCGCCGTGAGCTCTACAAGGGCAAGCCGGTGAAGGCGCTGACGGAGGGCAAGTCGTCCTCCGGCGGCCGGAACAACCTCGGCCGCATCACCGTCCGCTTCCGCGGCGGTGGCCACAAGCGCGTGCTGCGCAACGTCGACTTCAAGCGTCGCGAGCAGCTCGGCGTCTCCGCCACGGTGGAGCGGATCGAGTACGATCCGAACCGCACGGCCTTCATCGCGCTGATCAACTTCCCCGACGGGAAGCAGAGCTACATCCTGGCTCCGCAGCGCCTGCAGCCCGGCGACAAGGTCGTGGCCGCCGAGAGCGTCGACATCAAGCCGGGCAACGCCGCTCCGGTGGGTTCGATGCCGGTGGGCACGATCGTCCACAATGTCGAGCTGAAGATCGGCAAGGGTGGCGCGATCGCCCGCTCGGCCGGCAACTACGCGCAGATCGTCGGTCGCGACCAGGGCTACGTGACCCTGCGGCTGAATTCGGGCGAGCAGCGCCTGGTCCACGGCCAGTGCTTCGCCAGCGTCGGCGCGGTCTCGAACCCGGACCACATGAACATCTCGCTCGGCAAGGCCGGGCGCAACCGGTGGCTCGGCAAGCGCCCGCACGTCCGCGGCGTGGCGATGAACCCGGTCGACCATCCGCACGGCGGCGGCGAGGGTCGCACCTCGGGCGGCCGCAACCCGGTCACGCCCTGGGGCGTGCCCACCAAGGGGAAGAAGACCCGGTCCAACAAGCGGACCGACGTGTTCATCCTGTCCAGCCGCCACAACCGCAAGAAGTAATCGCCATGGCACGCTCTCTCTGGAAGGGGCCGTTCGTCGACGGCTACCTCTTCAAGAAGGCCGAGGCGGCGCGGGGTTCCTCGCGCTCCGAGGTCATCAAGATCTGGAGCCGCCGCTCCACGATCCTCCCGCAGTTCGTCGGGCTCACCTTCGGTGTGCACAACGGGCAGAAGCACATCCCGGTCTACGTGTCCGAGGAGATGGTGGGGCACAAGTTCGGCGAGTTCTCGCCGACCCGCACCTTCCCGGGCCACGCGGCCGACAAGAAGGCGAAGAGGCGCTGAGATGGGCAAGCAAGCCACCCCCCGCGCGCTCCCCGAGAACGAGGCCAAGGCCGTCGCGCGCATGCTGCGCGTCAGCCCGCAGAAGCTCAACCTCGTGGCGCAGATGATCCGCGGCAAGAAGGTCGACACCGCGCTGGCCGACCTGCAGTTCTCGCGCAAGCGGATCTCGACCGAGGTCAAGAAGTGCCTCGAGAGCGCCATTGCGAACGCCGAGAACAATCACGACCTGGACGTGGACGACCTCGTCGTCTCCCAGGCCTTCGTCGGCAAGGCGCTCGTTCTCAAGCGCTTCCACGCCCGCGCCCGCGGCCGTGGTGCACGTATCCTGAAGCCCTTCTCGAACCTCACCATCGTGGTTCGCGAAGTCCGCCAGGCCGAAGCGGCCTGAGGAGGATCTGATGGGCCAGAAAGTCAACCCGATCGGTCTCCGGCTCGGCATCAACCGGACCTGGGACTCCCGCTGGTTCGCCAACAAGGGCGACTACGCGAAGCTCATGCACGAGGACGTCGCGATCCGCGCCGCCCTCATGAAGCAGCTCAAGCAGGCGGCGGTCTCCAAGATCGTTATCGAGCGTCCGCACCGGAAGTGCCGCGTCACCATCCACTCGGGCCGTCCGGGCGTGGTGATCGGCAAGAAGGGCGCCGACATCGAGAAGCTGCGCAAGCTCGTCGGCACCATGACCAAGGCCGACGTGACCATCAACATCGTCGAGGTGCGCAAGCCCGAGATCGACGCCACCCTGGTGGCCGACTCGATCGCCCAGCAGCTCGAGCGCCGGGTCGCCTTCCGTCGTGCCATGAAGCGCGCCGTCCAGTCGGCGATGCGTTTGGGTGCCGAGGGCATCCGGATCAACTGCTCGGGCCGCCTCGGCGGCGCCGAGATCGCCCGCCAGGAATGGTACCGCGAGGGCCGGGTCCCGCTGCACACGCTGCGGGCCGACGTCGACTACGGGACGGCGACGGCGTTCACGACCTACGGTACCTGCGGCATCAAGGTGTGGGTGTTCAAGGGCGAGATCCTCGAGCACGACCCGATGGCGCAGGACAAGAAGGCCCAGGAAGAGGGCGGCCGCTCCGGCGGACGCCGTGAGCGCGATGGCGAGGGCGGCCGCGAGCGCGGACGCCGCGAGCGCGAGCACGCGTAAGGTAGGAAGCCATGCTGCAACCGAAAAAGACCCGCTTCCGCAAGCAGTTCAAGGGCCGCATCCACGGTGCGGCCAAGGGCGGCTTCGAGCTGAACTTCGGCCAGTTCGGCCTGAAGGCGGTGGAGCCCGAGCGCGTCACCGCCCGCCAGATCGAGGCGGCCCGCCGCGCGATCACCCGCGAGATGAAGCGCCAGGGCCGCGTCTGGATCCGGGTGTTCCCGGACGTGCCGGTCTCCTCGAAGCCCACCGAGGTCCGCATGGGCTCCGGCAAGGGCGCTCCGGATTACTGGGCCGCCCGCGTGCATCCCGGCCGGATCATGTTCGAGGTCGACGGCGTTGCCGAGGCCATCGCCAAGGAGGCGCTCCGCCTCGGCGCCGCGAAGCTCCCGATCCGCACGCGGGTCGTCCAGCGCATCGCCGACTGAACGGAGGATATCGTGAAGTCGACCCAGAGAGTGTCTGATCTCAAGGCGTTGTCGCCGGATCAATTGAACGACGAGTTGCTGAACCTCAAGAAGGAGCAGTTCAACCTGCGCTTCCAGGGGGCCACCGGCCAGCTCGAGAACGTCGCCCGCGTCCGCGAGGTCCGCCGCGACATCGCCCGTGTCCGGACTCTGCAGCGTTCCAAGACGCTGCAGCAGGCCAAGGGCTGAGGCGGGTTTTAGGAGAGAACCATGCCGAAGCGCATCCTGCAGGGCACCGTCGTCAGCGACAAGGGTGAGAAGACCATCGTGGTGAAGGTGGAGCGCCGCTTCACCCACCCGGTGATGAAGAAGACCGTCCGGCGGTCGAAGAACTACCACGCGCACGACGAGGCGAACGCCGCCAAGGTCGGGCAGACGGTGTTCATCGAGGAGTGCCGCCCGTTCTCGAAGACCAAGACCTGGAAGCTCGTCGAGGGCGAGGCCGCCGCGGCCGAGGCTGGCGAAGCCGCCTGATTTGGCCGCGCTCGGGGCCTGCGGGCTTCGGCGCGCGCCGGGCCGACGACGGGTCATGGTGAGTGGTCGGTGAGAGCCTCGCGGCGACGCGGGGCTTTCGCGGTTTCGCAGCCGGCGACAGCTCGAATGCCGCTCCCTCCGTCATCCGCGTGCGGAGGAGCGAGGCGAAGCACCCGTCGATCTACGGTGCCTCGCACTGTTCGCAAAGGCGGTGGCGCTGAAGCGATCGATTGATCGTCGGCGGATCAGGTCAGGCGCCGCTGAGCGGCGTGCCGGATTGTGACGACCGTCAGACCCTCTGCCTTCGGGTCGACCTGATAGTAGATGAGATAGGGCCACCGCGGCGCGGCGACGACGCGGAGCGCTGCGGCTTTATCGTCCAATCGGATGCGCCGTCCGATTTCGGGACAGCGGGCCAGCAGGTCGAAGCAGTCTCGTATCGCGTGTTGAGCGTCCCACGCAGCGCTCAGGCTTCGAGCGCGGAGATAAGCGCCGATCTCGGTCAGACGGTGGACCGCCCGGCGCGAGAGGCGAAGCCTCACGGCTCGAACTGTCGGAAGGCAGATTTGACCTCTTCGTCCGTCGCGATGTCGCCCCGGGCGATCTCATCGAGACCGGCGAGGACGTCCTGGAGGTCGTCGGGATCGATCTCGACGGTCGCGCCCAGGCCGGCGAGATCAAGCATCGCCTGCGCGATCGTCTCCTGTGTGTCCGGGGGCATGCGGCGGACGGCTTCGACGGCCTTGTCGAGCAGGTCGGTCATGGCGCGCGGCAACTCCGGAACGGCAAACGGTTCCGGGGAGGCCCCGGAACCGTCCTAATGTCTCGCGTCGATGACGCAGTCGCAAGCCATCTTGGGGTGCGACCGCGAGGCCTACGCCTCGCCCTCGTCGAGATCGTCCGGCGTGGGCGTGGCGTTCTCCAGGATCTTCTCGGCGACGAGCCCGGAATTCTGCCGGATCGAGGCCTCGATCTTGTTGGCGATCTCCGGATTGTCCCGCAGGAACCCCTTCGAGTTCTCGCGGCCCTGGCCGAGGCGCTGGCTGTTGTAGGAGAACCAGGCGCCGGACTTCTCGACGATGCCGGCCTTCACGCCCAGGTCGATGAGCTCGCCGACCTTCGAGACGCCCTCCCCGAACATGATGTCGAACTCGACCTGCTTGAACGGCGGCGCGACCTTGTTCTTCACCACCTTCACGCGGACCTGATTGCCGATCGCCTCGTCGCGGTCCTTCAGGGTCGAGATCCGGCGGATGTCGAGGCGGACCGAGGCATAGAACTTCAGGGCGTTGCCGCCCGTGGTCGTCTCGGGGCTGCCGTACATCACGCCGATCTTCATCCGGATCTGGTTGATGAAGATCACCATGCAGTTCGAGCGCGAGATCGAGCCGGTCAGCTTCCGCAGGGCCTGGCTCATCAGGCGCGCCTGGAGACCCGGCTGGCTCTCGCCCATCTCGCCCTCGATCTCGGCCCGCGGGGTGAGCGCGGCCACCGAGTCGACCACCAGCACGTCGATGGCGCCGGAGCGCACCAGCGTGTCGGTGATCTCCAGGGCCTGCTCGCCCGTGTCGGGCTGGGAGATCAGCAGGTCGTCGAGGTTGACGCCGAGCTTGCGGGCGTAGACCGGGTCGAGGGCGTGCTCCGCGTCGATGAACGCGCAGACGCCGCCCTTCTTCTGGGCTTCCGCGATGGTGTGGAGCGCCAGCGTCGTCTTGCCGGACGATTCGGGTCCGTAGATCTCGACGACGCGGCCCCGCGGAAGGCCGCCGACACCGAGGGCGATGTCGAGCCCGAGCGAGCCCGTCGACACCGTCTCGACCTCCTGCACCTTGTCGTTCTTGCCGAGCCGCATGATCGAGCCCTTGCCGAAGGCGCGTTCGATCTGGGACAGGGCGGCGTCGATCGCCTTGGACTTGTCCTTGTCCACGGGGGGCATGTCGACCACTTTCAATGCGGGCTGGGCCATCTGGCTGGCTCCTTATGAAGGGGTTGGGCGCGGTTCACAACGCGCGTCGGCAACGCCCTTTCGTACCTGTTTTGTTCTCGTTCGGCAAGGCCTGCGGTCGGGGTTTCCCGTGGTCCGGCCGCCGCCCCCAGCACCCGTGATCGGCGCTTCGGCGGGGTGCGATCCCGGCCCGACCGCGTCCGGCGGAGCGCGGACGGGCCGGGATCGCCCCTCAATCCGCCATCGTCTTCTTCACGGTCTCGACGAGCTGCTTCAGGCTGAAGGGCTTGGGCAGGAAGTTGAAGGTCTCGCCCTCCGGAAGGTTCTTGCGGAAGGCGTCCTCGGCGTAACCGGAGACGAAGATCACCTTCAGGTCGGGCTGGTGCTTGCGCACCTCGCGCAGCAGGGTCGGGCCGTCCATCTCGGGCATGACCACGTCGGAGACGACGAGGTCGATCGGCTGCGCGCCCTCGCGCACGATCGCCAGCGCCTCGAGGCCCGAGGCCGCCTCTAGCACCGTGTAGCCCCGGGCCGAGAGCGCCCGGCTGTTGACCGCCCGCACCGGATCCTCGTCCTCCACGAGCAGGATGGTGCCCTGCCCGGTATGGTCGGCTGCGGGCTTGCGCGGCGCCGGCCTGTCGGCGGGGATCGGCAGGTCCGTGGGCGCGCCGGTCCCGTCCGCCCTCGCCGCCGCGGGCGCCCGCGCGGAGTCGGTTCGCGCCGGCGGCAGGGCCGGGACCTCCTCGGGCTCCGCCACCGGCACGTGCCGCGGCAGGTAGATGCGGAAGGCGGTGCCCTCCCCGACGGACGACTGCACGTCGATGGTGCCGCCGGACTGCTTGACGATGCCGAACACGGTGGAGAGCCCGAGGCCGGTGCCCTTGCCGATCTCCTTGGTGGTGAAGAACGGCTCGAAGATCTTCTCCATCAGCTCGGGCGGGATGCCCTGGCCCGTGTCGCGGACCTCGATCAGCACATGGTCGCCCGCGG
>NZ_JAKSXX010000201.1 GCF_022829385.1 Methylobacterium sp. J-070
CGTGCTCGACAACAAGACCAACGCGATCCTGCCCTGGCACAAGACCGGCTACGTGTTCATCAAGCGCGAGAGCCAGGACTCCGTCGCCTGGGTGTCCCTCGGCGGCGTCACCTCGCCGGTCACCACCGCAAACCGCTGAGCCGAACCCGCCCAGGCCGGCGTGACGGCCGGGCACCGGCCGGGTCCCGTCCAAACCGAAGCCGGTGTCCCGGGCGCGCCGCCTGCTTCCCGTGGCCGCCTCTTAACCGGATGCTAACCGTGTCGGCGCCATTCCGTCCCCGGACGGAGTGCTCGATCGATGCCGCCAGCCCGCCCCGTGTCGCCGGTGTTGCCGCTCGCCGCCCTCTTGCTCGTGTGCGCCTCCTGCACGGCCCGGGCCGACGACGCGGCCGCCTCGCGGCATCAGGACTGGCGCTCCTGCCTCAGCCGCAACTTCCGGATCGAGGCGGCGCTGAGCGGGCCGGACCGGGCCGCCGACGCCGCCTTCAAAGCGTGCCGAGCCCCTGAGGACGCCTATCTCGCCGCGTTGGCGGGTTCCCCGCTCCTCGACGATGAGGATGTGGACCGCGCCCGTCCGTTGCTTGCGGGCCGGATCCGGGCTTGGCTGATCGGCGGTCGCGGCTGACGTCCGCACCGCGCGCGATGACGCCTGCCGCCCGGGCGGGCGCTCCACGCCGTCCCGGCGTTGGCCCGTGTTGTGACGCGCTCTCCTTCGATGAACCGGGACCACTGCGTCGGAGCGCGCCCTAGACGCCGCAGGCACAACAGCTTCGTACGTTGGCGATCCTGCCCTCGGGCTCGCCGTAGACGGAATCGTTTTTTCCGTACATGCGCCAGTGTCTGATCCACTGTCTGACGTAGTGCTGGCCGTTCGGCGCCGCCGCAAGCTTGTGGGCCGCCCAGCAATCGGCCAGCTTCTTCGACGATGTGTGAATGGCCAGATGGCCATAGGCGTGGACGAGGTAGAAATGGCTCGCGTCCGGGACCTGCGCATCGACCTCCTTCGCGCGCGATGGACACAGGATGATGCCATCCGGTTTGGCCGACGCGACCATGCCGGCGGTCATCGAGCAGTCCTGCGTCACCGGTACGTCCAGTAATCCGCCGGCGGGGGTCCACTGAGCGCCGGAAGTTGCGGTCAGAAGCATGTATATCGCAAACGACACATGGAATTTATACAAGTTGCGCATAGGAAATTTACCGAATCGGTCTCGACGTGATCTTTGTACCAGAAAGTCGAACCTGCGGCATTCAGACAGAAGATCTATGAACCGGATCCACGACGACGCGCCTCGGATGTCATCGGCCGCGATGTCGGGCCCGTGGGATGCAGCCGAACGCTTCGATTCCCGGAGATCTTCGGCCCGCGGGATCGGGTCCGCGCGCGCGTGCGGATGCGGGCTTGGCCCGGACCTCGAGGCGGGGCCTGCCTCCGCTAGGACTTTAGCCGGGCCTTGATCCGCTGGGTCAGCCCGTCGCGGACGTCGCGATAGGCGTCCAGGCGCTGCTCGCGGGAGGCCTCCTGCACCAGCGTCGGGTCCGGGGTCGGCCAGTACTCGACATCGGCGGCGAGGGTGTGGGTCAGGGCCAGGGCCCGGTGATGCGCCTCCGGGGCGAGGGTGATGATCAGGTCGAAGTTCAGCCCCTCCCAATCCTCCAGCTCCTCGATGGTGCGGGGACGGTGCCGGCTCGCGTCGATGCCGACCTCGTCGAGGGCGGCGATCATGAACGGGTCGGTGGGTTCGCCGGAGCGCACCCCGGCGGACTGCACGTAGGTGGACTTGCCGAAATAGGCCCGCGCGATCGCCTCCGCGGCCGCCGAACGCACCGCGTTGAAGTTGCACATGAACAGGACGGATTGGACCCGCCGCTTCTTTGGAACGGGCGGGGGGAGGGGCGTCGGAAGCGGCTCAGCCATCGCCAATCGGCGCGTAGGGCGCCCTAGCCCTTCCAGTGCAGGGCGAAGATCAGGGTGAACAGGCGCCGCGCCGTGTCGTGGTCGAGGTCGACCTTTCCCTCAAGGCGCTGTTTCAGCGTCTCGGACGCCTCGTTGTGCAGGCCGCGCCGGCCCATGTCGATCGCCTCGATCTGTGACGGCGAGGCGGTTCGGATCGCGTTGTAGTAGCTCTCGCAGATCATCTTGTAGTCGCGGATCACCCGCCGGAACGGGGTCAGCGACAGGAGGTGGGTCATCACCGGCTCGCCGTCCACGGTGGTGATGGCGAAGGACAGCTTGTTCTCGACGAGGCCGAGCGTCAGCGCGTAGGGACCTTCCCGGCCGGGGATGGTGAAGGAATTGTCCTCCAGGATATCAAATAGCGCGATCGCCCGTTCATGTTCCTGATCGGGATTGCCGCGGGCAATCGATGCCTCGTCGAGGCTCACCTTCGCGAGGCGGTTCGGCCCGCGCTGCTTCTCCGCCATCCCCAAAGCCTCACAGGTTCAACCGGATCGCGACGGAGCGGGCGTGCCCCTCCAGGCCCTCGGACCGGCCGAGGTTTATCGCCGCCGGGCCGAGCGCCCGCAAGCTCTCCGGCGTGCAGGCGAGGATCGTGGTCCGCTTCATGAAGTCGAGGACGCCCAGTCCGGAGGAGAACCGGGCCGAACGGGCGGTCGGCAGGACGTGGTTGGGGCCGCCGACGTAGTCGCCGATCGCCTCCGGCGTGTGCGAGCCGAGGAAGATCGCCCCGGCATTGCGGACCTTGGCGGCCAGCGCCTCGGCGTCCTGGGTCTCGATCTCGAGATGCTCGGGGGCGAGGCGGTCGACGAGGGGCACGGCCTCGTCGAAGTCCCGGACGCGCACGATGGCGCCGTAGTCGCGCCAGCTCGCCCGGGCGATCTCCCGGCGGGGCAGCGTGGTGAGGGCGCGCTCCACCGCGCCCTCCACGGCGTCGGCAAGTTCGGCGCTGTCGGTGATCAGGATCGCCTGGGCGGCGACGTCGTGCTCGGCCTGGGCCAGCAGGTCGGCGGCGATCCAGTCCGGATTGGCGTGGCCGTCGGCCAGGATCAGGACCTCGGAGGGACCGGCGATCATGTCGATGCCGACCTGCCCGAAGACCCGGCGCTTGGCGGCCGCCACCCAGGCGTTGCCCGGACCGACGATCTTGGCGACCGGCGCGATGGTGTCGGTGCCGTAGGCGAGCGCCGCCACCGCCTGGGCACCGCCCACCCGGTAGATCTCGTGCACGCCCGCGAGCTGCGCCGCGGCCAGGACCAGCGGGTTCATCTGGCCGTCCGGGGTCGGCACGACCATGACCACGCGCGGCACCCCCGCGACGCGGGCCGGGAGCGCGTTCATCAGGACCGAGGAGGGATAGCTCGCCGTTCCGCCCGGGACGTAGAGGCCCACCGATTCCAGCGCCGTCCAGCGCCAGCCGGCCGTGACGCCGAGGGCGTCGGTGGCCCGGTGGTCCGTCGGCCGCTGGGCCCGGTGGAAGCTCTCGATCCGCTCGGCGGCGAGGCGAAGGGCCTCCAGGGATTCGGGCGGGCAGGCCGTGACCGCCGCGGCGATCTCCGCCTCGGTGACCCGGAGGCGCGCCGTCGAGAAATCCGCGCCGAGCCGGTCGAAACGCCGGGTGAACTCGACCAGGGCCGTGTCGCCGCGGGCGACGACGTCGGCGATGATGCCGCGCACCGCCTCGTCGACGTCCTCGGCGATCTCCCGCTTCACCGTGAGCAGGCGTGCGAAGGCGGCGGAAAAACTGGGATCGCTGCTGTCGAGCCGGACCATCGGGTGCCTCTGTCTCGCGTCAGGCCGCCGTGCCGGCGGACGTGTCGATGTCGTGGCCGGGGCGGGCGACCGACTCCCAGACGGGGCCGAGATCCTTCATGCGGACCTCGATGCACTCGACCTCCAGCCGCAGCGCCGCGCCGCCGGAGAAGACGAGGTCGATATGCCCGGAGGGCGCGTCCGTCGGCTCGAAGGTGACGGCGAGCAGGCTCAGGGGGGTGGCGTCGCCCGGAGTCAGGCCGCGGCTCTTCGCCCCGCGGACGCGCTCGACGTGCACGCCCGCGAGGCGCCGCCGGGGCGGGACGTCCGGCGTCCAGTCGAAGCGCCGCACCGCCATGAGGAAGCGCTGCTCGCCGGCGAGGTAGGTCACGTCTTCCGGGCGCAGGATCGCGTCCTGCAGATGGGCGGAGATCACGGTCAGGTCTTCGGTGTCGAGGGCGGCGAGCCTGAGCAGCTCCATGCAGAGGGTCCTTGGAAGGAACGGGACGCGGGCCGAACACGGTGCGGTCGGCCCGCGGCAGGGCGTAGGTAGCGGCGCGGATCCGTTCGGGCAACGGCCGGGTCGGGGATCGCGATCCCGGACGGGCCCCAGGTTCAGCCCAGCGCCGTCGCGTACAGGGATCGGCAGGCGGGCCGAGGCGGGATCGAGGATGGGTAGACGTACGGTGTGCGCGGTCGTGGCCGCGCTGGCGCTGGGCATGCCGGCGGCCGGTCCCGCGGGCGCGCAGGTCGGCCCCGACGCGAGGCCCTACATCTACGGTCGGCCCGGCCCGGACCGCGAGGATTACGGGCCGCCCCCGCCGGGGCGTCGGCCGCCGCCGCCGCCGGCCGACGACTATGACCGGCGACCGCCTCCGCCTCCGCCCCCTCCGCCGCCCGAGGACGATTACGACCGGCCCCGTCCGCCGGGGCGCCACCGTTACGTGCGGCCCCGATGGGATGACAGCGTCTGCGCCACCGCCCGCGGCACGTGCCTGACGCGACCCGCGCCGCCGAACGCGCCCTGCGGCTGCGAGATCCCGGGCTTCGGCTACGCGCGCGGGCAGATCGAGGATTGAGGGAGCGGGGGCCCCGGAGCGGCGCCCCGTGTCAGCGCCTCACGCCCGGACCCGCTCGATCCGCGCGCCGCAGCGGCCGAGCTTGGCCTCCAGCGCCTCGAAGCCCCGGTCGAGGTGGTAGACCCGGTTGATCTGGGTCTCGCCCTCGGCGGCGAGGCCGGCGATGACCAGGGACACCGAGGCGCGCAGGTCGGTGGCCATCACGGGCGCGCCCTTCAGCCGTTCCACGCCCTCGACGATGGCGAGGTCGCCCTCCAGCCGGATCTTGGCGCCGAGCCGGGCCAGCTCCTGGACGTGCATGAACCGGTTCTCGAAGATCGTCTCGCGGATGTGCGACTGGCCCTTGGCGAGGGTCATCAGCGCCATGAACTGCGCCTGCAGATCCGTGGGGAATCCGGGGAAGGGATCGGTCGTCACGTCGACCGCCGCGAGGCCGGCGCCGTTGCGGCGGACGCGGATGCCGCCCTCGACCTGGCTGATCTCGGCCCCGGTGGTCGACAGGATGTCGAGGGCGGAGTGCAGCAGGTCGGCCCGGGTGTCCTTCAGGGTGACGTCGCCGCCGGCCATCGCCACCGCCATGGCGTAGGTGCCGGTCTCGATCCGGTCGGGCAGCACCGCATGGCGGGCGCCCCCCAGCCGGGCCACGCCCTCGATCTCGATCCGCGGCGTGCCGGCGCCGCGGATCTTGGCGCCCATCTTGTTCAGGCACTCGGCGAGGTCGACCACCTCGGGCTCGCGGGCGGCGTTCTCGATCACCGTGGTCCCGTAGGCGAGGGCGGCGGCCATCAGCGCCACGTGCGTGCCCCCCACCGTCACCTTGGGGAAGGTGATCTCGGCCCCGCGCAGGCCGTTCTTGGTCCTGGCGACCACGTAGCCGGCATCGATCTCGATCTCGGCCCCGAGCCTCTCCAGGGCCATGATCAGCAGATCGACCGGCCGGGTGCCGATGGCGCAACCGCCGGGCAGCGAGACCTTGGCCTCGCCGAACCGGGCGAGCAGCGGCGCGATCACCCAGAAGCTCGCCCGCATGGTCGAGACCAGGTCGTAGGGCGCGGTGGTGTCGATGACGTTCGAGGCGGTGAGCCGGATGGTCTGGCCGGTCTCGGTGGTCTGCCCCGGGCGCTTGCCGACGACCATGTGGTCGACGCCGTGGTTGCCGAGGATCCGCGTCAATGCGGCGATGTCGGCGAGCCGGGGCACGTTGATCAGCTCGAGCGTCTCGCCGGTGAGCAGGCTCGCGATCATCAGCGGCAGCGCCGCGTTCTTGGCGCCCGAGATCGGGATCACGCCGTTGAGCGGCGCGCCGCCGGTGATGTGGATGCGGTCCATGCTGTGTCCTCGGGCGACGCACCTGCAGGGCGCGCGGCCGGCCGAAATGCTCGCGGGCGCCGAGGCGCCCAGGCTTGGCCGTTCCCTATAGACCGGATTTGTCGGAATCAGGACCGCTTTGATCGCCCCCGTTCTCCCGGGACCGAGCCTCGTCCGGCGCCGGCACGCCCTCGGCGCGGCCGCGTCCCTGCGCCTTGCGGCGGCGCAGGTTCTCCCGGAGCGCCGCCTTCAGGCGCGCCGCCCGCTCGTCCGCGGCGCGGGTCACCGCGCGACCCTTCGTCGCCGCAAGATCGCGCGCCGAACCCGGGCAGTCGCAAGGTGGCCGCCGCCCGTCGGCGGTCGTGGCGGCATCGATGACGGCAAGATCTGCAGGGGCGTTCGACCGGTTCTGAGGCGACGAGGCTAGCGGCTTTGCACGGGCCTATCAACGGATGCAACGCAGCGATGCCGGAACCTTACCTTGAACCAGTTCCAGATCCGCGCTTATCCTCCCCCCATCACGCGAAGGACTGAACCGAGGCCGGACCTCGATCGCGGGACCGGAGCACCGCCGCGGTGCCGCCCGCATGGCCGAACACACGAAGGACGCTCGATGACCGTCACCCGGATGCCAAGCCCGATGCTCGCCCCCGCGGGATCGACGCGCGCCGGTTCTGGCTACGAGCGCTATTTCCGCGGCGCCCTGGAGCAACTGCACGGCGAGCGGCGCTACCGTGTCTTCGCCGATATCGAGCGCATCTCCGGCCGCTTTCCCACAGCGAAATGGCGTCAGCCCGACGGCAGGACCGCCGAGATCACGGTCTGGTGCTCCAACGACTACCTCGGCATGGGCCAGCACAAGGAGGTGGTGGCCGCCATGACCGACACCGCCGCCCGCTGCGGCGTCGGTGCCGGCGGCACCCGCAACATCGCGGGCAACAACTCGCCGCTGGTCGATCTCGAGCGGGAACTCGCCGATCTCCACGGCAAGGAGGCCGGCCTCGTCTTCACCTCGGGCTACGTCTCGAACCAGGCGGGCATCTCGACCATCGCCAAGCTGATCCCGGACTGCCTGATCCTGTCCGACGCCTTCAATCACAACTCGATGATCGAGGGCGTGCGCCATTCGGGCTGCGACAAGAGGATTTTCCGCCACAACGACCTTCAGCACCTCGAGGCGCTGCTGCAGGAGGCCGGCGACCGGCCCAAGCTGATCCTGTTCGAGTCGGTCTATTCCATGGACGGCGACGTGGCGCCGATCGGCCGGATCTGCGACCTGGCCGAGCGCTACGGGGCGATGACCTACCTGGACGAAGTCCACGCGGTCGGCCTCTACGGCGAACGGGGCGGCGGCATCGCCGAGCGGGACGGGGTGATGCACCGGGTCGACGTGATCGAGGGCACGCTCGCGAAGGGTTTCGGCTGCGTGGGCGGCTACATCACCGCCTCGGCGGCGATCTGCGACGCGGTGCGCAGCTTCGCACCCGGCTTCATCTTCACCACGGCGCTGCCGCCCGCGGTGGCGGCGGCCGCCCGGGCCTCCGTGCGCTACCTCAAGCGCTCCAACGTCGAGCGCGAGGCGCACCAGCGGCAGGCGGCGGCCACCAAGGCGGCCCTGACGGAGGCCGGCCTGCCGGTCCTGGAGACCGAGACGCACATCGTGCCGGTGATGGTCGGCGACGCCGAGCTGTGCAAGGCGGCGGCCGACCACCTGCTGGAGCAGCACGCGATCTACATCCAGCCGATCAACTACCCGACGGTGCCGCGCGGCACCGAGCGCCTGCGGATCACGCCCTCGCCGTTCCACGATGCCGGGCACATCGAACGCCTGGCCGCGGCTCTGACGGAGACCTGGGAGGCCCTCGACCTCCCGCGCGCCGGGACGGTGTTCGTCGAGGCGGCGGAGTAGAATCCTTCCTATTCGGGCGCTCACCGCGCATCTCCCTCCCCCCCTCCGCGGGGGAGGGCGGCCCCTCGAAGGGGGGCGGGAGAGGGGAGCGATGGTGCGGAAGAAGGCTTTGGCCACCTTGCCGGTCGCGCCCCGTCCTGAACCCGGGTTCCCCTCTCCAGACCCCTGCCGACGCAGGGGCCAGCCTCCCCCGCAGAGGGGGGAGGGGGCGCCGCGGTGCCCTTCCCGACGCGCGCCGGCAGCCCGCACGTATCCCCATCTCGTCTTTTCCGGCGCGCCCCTGTAACCACGGCGCCAAGTCTCCCTGCGAAAAGTCTTATAAAATGATCTCCTCACCGCTCATGACCGTCATGGTCGATGCCGTGCGCAAGGCCGCCCGCGGCCTGCGCCGCGACTTCGGCGAGGTCGAGAACCTGCAGGTCTCGCGCAAGGGTCCGGGCGATTTCGTCTCGGCCGCCGACCGCAAGGCCGAGGAGGTGGTGCGCGAGGCCCTGATGAAGGCACGTCCGGGCTACAGCCTCGTGCTGGAGGAGGGCGGGATCATCGAGGGCACCGACAAGAGCCACACCTGGCACGTCGACCCGCTCGACGGCACCGCGAACTTCCTGCACGGGGTGCCGCATTTCGCGGTCTCGGTCGGCCTGGAGCGCGAGGGCCAGATCGTCGCCGGCGTGATCTTCGATCCGATCAAGGACGAACTGTTCGTCGCCGAGCGCGGCAAGGGCGCCTACCTGAACAACCGGCGCCTGCGCGTCTCCGGCCGCCAGGACATGGCCGACGCGCTGGTGGCCTACGGCACGCCGTATCTCGGCCGCGGCAGCCATCCGCGCCTCCTGCGCGAGGTCGGCGCCGTCATGGCGGTGGCGGGGGGCACCCGCCGGATGGGCTCGGCGGCCCTCGACATGGCCTACGTCGCCTGCGGGCGTCTCGACGCCTACTGGGAGCGCGACCTCCAGACCTACGATTTCGCCGCCGGCGTGATCCTGGTGCGCGAGGCGGGGGGCTACGTGACCTCGGCGGACGGCGCGGCCGAGCCGCTGGCGCCGCGCTCGGTGGCCTGCGGCAACGAGGGGCTGCACCGGGAGCTCGTCGCCATCCTCAAGAAGGTGCAGGCGGCCTGAACCGCCCCAAGCTGGTCAGGGCCCCGGGCTTCTGCTTTAAGCCCGCGGTTCTCCACAAAAGGCCGAACGCATGGAAGCCCGCCGCCACGTCGCGCTGAAGGAATCGATCCGCTCGATCCCCGACTATCCCAAGCCCGGCATCATCTTCCGCGACATCACCACCCTGCTCAGCGATCCGCGGGCGTTCCGGCGGGCGGTCGACGCGCTGGTGCACCCCTACGCGGGCGGGCATATCCACCAGGTGGCCGGCATCGAGGCCAGGGGCTTCATCCTGGGGGGGGCCATCGCCCACCAGCTGTCCTGCGGGTTCGTGCCGATCCGCAAGAAGGGCAAGCTGCCCCACAAGACCGTCTCGATGGCCTACGCCCTCGAATACGGCACCGACGAGATCGAGATCCACGTCGATGCGGTGAAGCCCGGCGACCGGGTGCTGCTGGTCGACGACCTGATCGCCACCGGCGGCACCGCCACCGCCGCGGTGAACCTGCTCCAGAAGATCGGGGCCGAGATCGTGGCCGCCTGCTTCGTCATCGACCTGCCCGAGATCGGGGGCGCCCAGCGCCTGCGCGACATGGGCGTGGAGGTGCGCGCCCTGATGCAGTTCGAGGGTCATTGAGCGACCCCGACCCGGCACGGAACCTGCCGCGGAGGGGCTCCGATCGAACCCCGCGAAACGTTGACTTCGCGAGACCCTTCCGCCATAAGCCCGCCACTCGCGACGTGGCGCCCCGCCTGGGCGCCCTTCGTGTTTGCAGACAACCAAGGACGCGTGAAGGTCGGGTGCGGCATCAGCCGCCCGCGAGCGCGCCTCGACCTTTGAAGGCTCTGGGCCATGAAGAGAACCTACCAGCCGAGCAAGCTCGTCCGTAAGCGCCGCCACGGCTTCCGGGCGCGCATGGCCACCGCGGGCGGCCGCAAGGTCATCGCGCGCCGCCGCGCCCACGGCCGCAAGCGCCTGTCGGCCTAAGGCCGGCTCGGACCCTGGCGGTCGCGGCTGCCGGACGGCGGCCGCGTCGCGGGGTCGAGGATTGGCCGGGATCGAACCATCGATGGCGACGATCGAACGGCTCAGGAAACGACCCGATTTCCTGGCCGCGGCCGAGGGGCGCCGCTTCCACACGGAGCGGATGACCGCGCAGGGCCGGCTGCGGGACCCGAACGGTGTTCCCGGCCTGCGGCTCGGCTTCACCATCACGAAGCGCGTCGGCCACGCGACGGAGCGCAATCGCATCCGCCGCCGCCTCCGCGCCGCCGTGAGCCTGGTCGCCGCCGACCTTCCGGACGCACTCGCGAACCTGCCGGCCGACATCGTGCTGATCGCGCGCCGTCCGGCCCTGGATGCCGCCTTCGAGACCCTGTCGGAGGATCTGCGCCGGGCGATCCCCGCGGTGACCCGTCCGGCCGCGCCCCGCGGCGATCGGTCCTCCGGACGGTCTGGCGGGCGGGCGCCCAAGACCACACCTAACCCCCGCGATGCGCTCCGGCCCGCGCCGCCCGGCGACGCCGACATCGCTGCGTCGCAAGAGCGCGACAGAGATCCCCGAATCATGGGTGCGCACGGATCCTCCGGGACCGGCGCCGCTCCCGAGACCATTCCGAACGCGTGCGGCGGTGTCCCTGATGGGCAATGACAAGACGAACATGTTCGTGGCCATCGGCCTGTCGCTGCTGGTGCTGCTCGGCTGGCAGTACTTCGTGGCCGGCCCGCGCATGGAGCAGCAGCGCCTGATCGAGGCGCAGAACAAGGCTGCGCAGCAGCAGCAGCCCCCGGGCGTGACCCCGGACGGCGTGCCTTCGGCCTCACCCAAGGAGGGCGGCCCGGCAGCCCCGGCGCCCGGCACGCTGCCGACGCAGCAGGGCGGTCCGGTCTCCCGCGAGGCGGCCCTCGCGCGTTCGCCGCGCGTCCGCATCGAGACCCCGGCGCTGTCGGGCTCGATCGCCCTGAAGGGCGGTCGCGTCGACGACGTCGCGCTCAAGAACTACCACGAGACCGTCGACCCCAAGAGCCCGGAGATCGTTCTGTTCTCGCCGGCCGGCAGCGAGACGCCCTACTACGCCGAGTTCGGCTGGGTCGGCGCCAATGCCGGGCCGCTGCCCACCAGCGACACCCTCTGGACCAGCGACGGCCAGACGCTCTCGCCCGGCATGCCCGTCACCCTGACCTGGGACAACGGCGCCGGCCTCGTCTTCAAGCGGATCTTCGCGGTCGACGACAAGTACATGTTCACGGTCCGCGACGAGATCGAGAACAAGGGTTCGGGCGCCGTCACCCTCTACCCCTACAGCCTCGTCTCGCGCTGGGGTAAGCCGCACACGCAGGGATACTACGTCCTTCACGAGGGCATGATCGGCTATCTCGGCAACGACGGCCTGCAGGAATTCACCTACGACAAGCTCGCCAAGGTGGGCGCCTATGGCGGCGCCAATACGAAGGGCAAGGCCTGGAGCGGCGTGAGCGGCGGCTTCGTCGGCATCACCGACAAGTACTGGGCGGCGGCCGCGATCCCCAACCAGGACGCGCCCTATACCGGCGCCTTCACCGACCGCACCGACGGCACCACCAACGTCTACCAGGCGAGCGTGCGCGGCGATGCCGTGAACCTGGCAGCGGGCGCCTCGGCGACGTCGACCCAGCGCCTGTTCGCCGGCGCCAAGGAAGTCAACCTGATCAACAACTACGAGAAGGACCTCGGCATCAAGCACTTCGATCTGATGATCGATTGGGGCTGGTTCTTCTTTATCACCAAGCCGATGTTCCGGGCGCTGGACTTCTTCTACCACCTGTTCGGCAATTTCGGCGTCTCGATCCTGGTGGTGACCTTCTGCCTGAAGCTGCTGTTCCTGCCGATCGCCAACCGCTCCTACGTGTCCATGGCCAAGATGAAGGCCGTGCAGCCCGAGATGGCGGCCATCCGCGAGCGGTACAAGGACGACCGCATGAAGCAGCAGCAGGCCACGATGGAGCTGTACAAGAAGGAGAAGATCAATCCGGTCGCCGGCTGCTGGCCGGTGCTGATCCAGATCCCGGTCTTCTTCGCGCTCTACAAGGTGCTGTTCATCACCATCGAGATGCGCCACGCGCCGTTCTTCGGCTGGATCCACGATCTCGCCGCCCCGGATCCGACGAGCATCGTCAACCTGTTCGGCCTGCTGCCCTTCCCGGCGCCGGACTTCGTCCATCTCGGCGTCTGGCCGCTGATCATGGGCGTGACCATGTTCGTGCAGATGAAGATGAACCCCGCGCCGCCGGACCCGGTCCAGGCGCAGATCTTCACCTTCATGCCGATCGTGTTCACCTTCATGCTGGGCTCGTTCCCGGCCGGCCTGGTGATCTACTGGGCCTGGAACAACACCCTGTCGGTGACGCAGCAATACGTCATCATGCGGCGCAACGGCGTGAAGGTAGAGCTGTGGGACAACCTGCGGAACACGTTCCGGCGCGGCAGCGGCACCAAGACGGCCGCGACCAAGGGCTGACGGGCGGGACTGCCGTGACACAGAATGACGACGACGCGGCCGGTCTCGTGGAGGCCGGCCGTCTCCTGTTCGCCGGGGCGGCCGATTTCTACGCGGCGGCCCAGACCCTGGACCGGCTGCCGCCCATGGAGGGGGTCGAGATCGCCTTCGCGGGCCGCTCGAACGTCGGCAAGTCGAGCCTGATCAACGCGCTCACCGGCCGCAACACCCTGGCGCGGACCTCGCACACGCCGGGGCGGACGCAGCAGCTCAACTTCTTCCGGATCGGCGAGCGCCTGTCGCTGGTCGATATGCCGGGCTACGGCTACGCCGCCGTCGAGAAGGCCAAGGTCGAGGCCTGGACCCGGCTGATCCATGCCTACCTCAAGGGCCGCTCCAGCCTCGCCCGGGTGTTCATGCTGATCGACGCCCGCCACGGCTTCAAGTCGATCGACACCGACGTCCTCGACGGCCTCGACAAGGCGGCGGTGAGCTATCAGGTCGTGCTGACCAAGGGCGACTCGCTCAAGAAGGGCGAGGTGGCGGACCGCATCGCGGGGATCGAGGCCGGGCTCGCCCGGCGCCCGGCCGCCTACCCGCAGGTGATCCTCACGTCGAGCCGCGACGACAGCGGCGTTCCGGAACTGCGCGCGGCGATCGCCAGGCTCCTGGTCGAGCGCGGGGCATGAGGCTCGCGGGCCTCGACCGCACCCTCGCCGCGCTGGCCTGCCTCGCGGGCCTCCTCGGTGTCGCGCTCAGTGCCGCCGCGGCCCATATCCCGGGGGCGGACTCGCTGAAGACGGCGGCGCAGTTCCTGCTGTTCCACGCGCCGGCGATCCTGGCCCTCGTCGGGTTCGGCGCGGCCGGTTGGGCGCGGCCGGCCCTCGCCCGGGCGGCGGCGGGACTGCTGATCGTCGGGCTGGTCCTGTTCTGCGGCGATCTCTCGGTGCGGGCGTGGCTGCAGCACCCGCTCTTCCCGATGGCCGCCCCGACCGGAGGCTTCGCCCTCATGGGCGGCTGGCTCGTCGGGATCCTGTGGGCGCTCGTGCCGGGTCGCCGCAGCGCCTGACGCCGTCGCACGGGGCTGCCGTCTCGGCGATGTTCCGTCCTGCAACCCGGAGGCGGCGGCCACGTTGTCGATGCGGTGATGGTGTCGCGACGCGGGTGGGATCGATGAGCATCTTTCAGATCAAGCAGACGAAGAGCGGCGCCGTGCTCTGGACGGGCGCGGCCGACGACGAGCAGACGGCTCTCGATGCCATGGCGCGCGAGGCCGGATATCGCGACTTCTCGGCCATCCCGGACGCGATCCGGGCCGACGGGATCCAGGCCTCGAAGCTCGACCTGATCTCGTAAGGCGCTCCACCGGAACGCTGAGCCGACCGGGCGCCCGTCGCGGATGGGCGCCCGCACTCAGCTCCGGATCGCCCCCCGGGCGAGGGCCTCGATCGCGGCGGCGCAGGCGCGCACCGCATCCGGGTTGTGCAATCCGCCGATCACGGACGGATCGAGCGCCAGACCCGCCCGGATCAGGTCCGGCCATGCCGCCGCCGGGGGCCAGCCCTCGTGCACGATCGCGGCGCCGAGGCGGGCGAGCGCGGCGGCCTTCTCGGTCTGCTCCCCGTAGGCCCGCTCCTCCGGGAGGCAGAGGAAGCGCTTGCCCTGCGCGGCCGCGAGCGCGACCACGCCGTCGCCGCCGCCGCCGACCAGAAGGGCCGCCCGCGCCACCCGCGCCTCGACATCGGGGACCCAGCCGTGCAGGTGCAGGTTGTCGGGCATCTCACCGGCCCCCGAGACCGGCCCCAGGACGTGCCAGGGCCGGTCGGGCACGGATCGGGCCGCCGCCGCGAGCTGCGCCACGTCGCCGCCCGCACCACCGCGGCCGAACACCACCACGATGTCCCGGCCGGCCTCGGTCACGGCGTGAGCCGGCGCTCCGAGGAACCCGGCATAGAGCGTCTTCGCCCTCACCCAGTCCGGCACGCCTGCGCCATCGAGCGCTTCGGGGAAAGCGGCGAGCACCCGCGTCGCGCTGCGGAAGGCCTCCAGATGCGGCGGGTCGGTCCGTGTGCCGGCGAGCCGGACCACCAGGGTCGGCACCGACAGCAGGCGCGCGAACAGCGTCACCTCCACCGAGACGTCGACCACGATGAGCGCCGGATCCGTCCGCTCCGCCCAGGCGGCGATGCGGGCCATCCGGGCGCGAAGGCCGCGATGGTTCAGGGGTGCGTAATGCAGCGCCTCGGGCCGCTCCGACGTGCCGTCCCGGCCGTCAAAGGCCGCGTCGCCGAGCGGCCGGTCGTCGGGCAGGTCGAGGATGTCGAGACCGGCCGTGTCGAAGCCCGTGAGCGTGCCGAGGATCGTGCAGGGGCGCGGCAGGGCGGCCGCCACCGCCCGGGCCCGCTGGAAATGGCCGGCGCCCTGATGGTGGACGTACCAGCCGATCCCGCGGGTCACGCGGCGTCCCTCAGGGCGCGCGCCAGGGTGTCGAGGTCGGCGAGCGCCTGGTCGAGGGGGCATTCCCGCGCCGGCGGGCTGCGCGAGTCGAGGATCCGGTCGGCCCGCTCCACGAAGGCGATGTCGTTCGGGCAGTCGCCGACCGCCGCGAGGTCGTCGGCGCCGAGCCCGAGCCGCGCGCAGGCGGCGGCGCGCGCCGGCGACGGCAGGTGGAAGACCCGGCGCAGCGCCGCCCGGCGCAGGATCAGCGCCTGCCAGTGGCCGGCCTCGGGCAGGAGATAGGCTTCGCCGCCGAGGACTCGGGCGCGGCGCGCCATCTCGCTGGCCATCCCGCCGTCGACCCGGCCCTGGTGGCGCGTCGAGACCATCACGTGCACGTCCGGACAGTGGCGCAGGCGGGCGCCGTGCGCGCGCAGCAGCCCGACGAGGGCGTTGTCCTCGCCGCAGGGCAGCGGCGGCAGGCCGCCGACCGCGCGGTACAGCGCGGCCGGAACCGCGAGGCTCGCCCCGGTGTGATCGCCGTGGCGCGGAGCGGGGTCGTGCGGAGGCGGGTCGAGGAGGTCTTCCAGGCGCCGGACGCCCGACCAGTAGCGCTCGATGCGCGCGTGCAGAGCCGCGAGTTCCGGGTCCGCCGCCCCGTCATCCTCGTCGATCACGAGCCGGCCGCCGACCACGTCGGCGGATTCGAGCGCCTGCAGGTTGGCCGCCACCCAGTTGGCCGGCAGGCGGGCATCCGCGTCGGTGGTGAGGAGGATCCCGTCCGGGATTCCGTCGGCCGCGAGCCAGTCGGCGCCGGCGTCGAGCGCCATGCGCCGCGCCGTGCCGACATGCGCCTCGGCGCCGGTGAGCTCCACCGCGATCAGGCGCAGCGCGAGCGTCGCCAGGATGCCTGAGGCCTCGACCTCCCGGACCGCCGCGACGGTCCCGTCCGTGCAGCTGTTGGCGAGGACCACGACCCGGAGCGGAGCCCGGACCGAGACGCCGGCCTGCGCGGCCAGGGAGGCGAGAAGGCGCGGCAGACGCTCCGCCTCGTTCCGGGCGGGAATGCAGACGACGCAGGGCGGCGGGGCCGGTCGGCCGGGTTCGGCGGTCATGTCAGGTCTCCCAGGGTTCCGCCGTCATCGGCGGACAGGGCTCTCGCAGGTCGGCACGATCGTCGTCCCGGGCCGCTGCTGCCACCCGCGTCCCTCCGGGACGAGACCGGGCCGTTCAGCCCCGTCTCCCGGCGACGCGCAGGGCGGGCTGCGCCCGCTCGGAGCAGCGCGCGATCACGGCATCGTAGGCTTCCAGGTAGCGATCGGTCATGGCGGTCGCGTCGTAGAGCGCCTCGGCCCGGTCGCGGCAGGCCCGGCGCGACAGGCCGGCGGCCTCGCGGATCGCGATCGCCAGATCCTGCGGATCGTCCGGACGGGCAAGCCGACCGCAGGACGCGTCGAGGATGTCGGGCATGGCGCCCCGGCGGAAGGCGGCCACCGGCGTGCCGCAGGCGAGCGCCTCGGCCACGACCAGGCCAAAGGGCTCCTCCCAGCGCGGCGAGACGATCGCCACGCGGGCACGGCCGATATGATGGGCGAGATCCCGGTGCGGGAGGTGGCCGAGATGGGTCAGGTCCGGCCCGAGCCGGGGCGCGATCTCGGCGGCCCAGTAGCTCGGATTGAGGATGGGTCCCGCGAAGGTCAGCGGCAGCCCGGCGGCCCGTGCGGCGTCGATGGCGAGGTGCAGCCCCTTCTCGGGCACGATCCGGCCGGACCAGAAGGCGAAGGGTGGAGCGTCGGTCTGCTCCGAGAACGCGAAGGTCGAGAGGTCGACGCCGTTGTCGATCACCTGCGCGCCGGGAACGAGCCGGGCCCATTCCTGGGCGAGCGATGGCGAGACCGCCAGGAACGCCATGTCGGGATCGGCCTGCACGACGCCGGCGACGAGGGACTCGAAGGGCGGCGTGTGCAGGACCGTGATCCAGGGCAGGCCGAGCCGGGCGCTCTCGCGTAGCGGCAGGGCGTGCAGGGAATTGTTGTGGACGAGGTCGAAGCCGCCGGCCGCGATCATCTCCATCATCCGCCGATAGGCGTTTTCCTCGGCCCGGTCGATCGCCTCCTCGTGCTCCGGATCCAGGAGGGCATCGCCGGTGGGTTCGCAGAGCATCACGGGATCGAGCGCGGGGTCCGAGCCGCGGCTGGCGAACAGCGTCACATCGTGCCCGCGCCGCCTGAGCGCGACGGTGAGGAGATGCGTGTGCATCTCCAGGCCGCCGGCGTAGGGCTGGCCGATCGGGTATTTCAGATGTGCGAGGACGGCGATCTTCACGCGCGCACCGAATCCGGTTGGATGGGGATATCTACCGCCCGCAGCGGCGAGAAAGGACTTCTTTCCGCGGCGAAGCTAGCGGTTATCATGCCGATTGTTTCTTCAACAAGCGTTGCGTTCCCGGAACTGGCGCGACGGGAGATGCGGCGCTGGTCGGATTTCTAGGGCCGGCGGCCTGAACCCAACATGATCGACATCGGTGGACCGCCGTTCACACGGGGCCGGTCGGCTCGGTCGCGGCGGCCGCCACGAGCTGTTACGCTCCGCCGTCTCCGCCCGCAGGGCGGGCAGGGAGGGGGCGTCGATGGGTCTTCCGTTCGGCCTGAGCGTGTTCGCGGTGGGCGTCGCGGCGCTCGTCATCATCACTCTGGCGGCCGGCGTGAAGATCGTCCCTCAGGGTTACGTCTACACGGTGGAGCGCTTCGGCCGCTATGCCCGCAGCCTGGAGGCCGGTCTCGGCCTGATCACCCCGTTCGTCGAGCGCGTCGGCCGGCGGGTCAACGTGATGGAGCAGGTGATCGACGTCCCGAGCCAGCAGGCCTTCACCCGCGACAATGCCGGGGTGACCATCGACGCGGTGGTGTTCTACCAGGTGCTCGACGCGGCGCGCGCCTCCTACGAAGTCTCGAAGCTGGATCTGGCCGCCACGACCCTGACCATGACCAACATCCGCACCGTCGTCGGCGGGATGGACCTCGACCAGTTGCTGGCGCACCGCGACGAGATCAACGAGCGGCTGCTCCGGGTGATGGACGCGGCGGCCTCGCCCTGGGGCGTCAAGATCAACCGGATCGAGATCAAGGACATCGTGCTCCCGGCCGATCTCGCCGGCGCCATGGCGCGCCAGATGAAGGCCGAGCGCGAGAAGCGCGCCTCGATCCTGGAGGCCGAAGGGCAGCGCGCCGCCGAGATCCTGCGGGCGGAGGGGCGCAAGCAATCGGCGATCCTGGAGGCGGAGGGCCGCCGCGAGGCCGCGTTCCGCGACGCGGAGGCCCGCGAGCGTTCCGCCGAGGCCGAGGCGGCGGCGACCGGGATGGTCAGCCGGGCGATCGCCGAGGGCGACATCGCGGCGGCAAATTTCCTGGTGGCGGAAAAGTACGTCGATGCGGTGCGCGCGCTGGCGACCGCGCCGAACCAGCGGGTGGTGGTGGTGCCGATCGAGGCGGCGGCGCTGGCCGGGACGCTCGGCGGCATCGGTGAGCTCACCCGCGCGGTGTTCGGCGACGGTGCGCCGCCGCGGCGGGCAGGACCGCCGCCCGACGTCGCCCGGCCGCGGACCTGACGCCGGTGACGCTGGCATCCATGGCCGGGACGATCGAGGCCCTCGGGGCCGCCTGGAGCTGGGTCATCGCCGGCCTGGTGCTGGCGGGCGCCGAGATCCTGGTGCCGGGCATGTTCCTGATCTGGCTGGGTCTGGCGGCCCTCGCCACCGGGCTCGCGACGGCGGCCCTTCCGGTGCCCTGGCAGGGCCAGACCCTGCTGTTCGCAGCGCTCGCGGTCGCCCTGGTCGGGCTCGCGACCCGCCTGCACCGGCGCGGCGGTCCGCCGGGGACGGGGCTCAACCGGGCCGACCGCGGGCTGATCGGACGCGAGGGCCTGCTGGAGGAGCCGATCGTGCAGGGTTCGGGACGCATCCGGTTCGACGACACGCTGTGGCGGGTCAGCGGGCCGGACCTGCCGGCGGGCGGACGGGTGCGGGTGGTAGGGCTTGCCGGCACGGTGCTGCGGGTGGAGGCGGTTTGAGGCGGCGGCAGCGGAGGTTGCCGGACAGGCTCGCGAGCGTCGGCTTGCGGCCCCTGCGGGGCAGGCCGAGGCGCGTCGGGGCGTCCCGTTCGGTTTCCGCGGTTGGCGCAGGCCGCCGCTCAGTCGCGAGGGCCGGGCGGATAGCCGGCAGCCTCAAGGATGAGGTCTGCGATCTCCCGAGGGTGCGAGATCAGGGATAAGTGGCTCGCCTTCAGCTCGATCGTCCTGGCGTTCATCCGCTTGGCCATGAAGCGTTCGAGATCCGGGTCGATGGTGCGGTCCTCGGTCGAGACCGCGTAGTAGCTCGGCTTCGACCGCCACGCCGCCTGACCGATCTTTCCCGCCAGCAGGGCACGGTGGAAGGGCTGCTGGACCGCGAACAGCACCCTGGCCCTCTCCGCCGGCAGGTCGCCGGCGAAGTCCTTCAGGAACGCCGCCTCGCTCAGACGCCCCTCGTCCGCGTCGAACACGATCCCCGCCGAGGCCGGCGGCGTCGGGTAGGTCCTGGCGAGCGCCGCGTAGTCCTCGCCGGCATCCGGCGCCCGGGCTGCGACGTAGACCAGCGCCGAGACGTTCGGGTCGACGCCGGCCTCCGTGACGATCATGCCGGAGAAGGAATGTCCGACGAGGACGGTCGGCCCCTCCTGCCGGGCCAGCACGCGCCGCGCCGAGGCGACCGCCTCCTCCAGGGTGGTCAGGGGGTTCTGCACCGAGGTGACGTTCAGGCCCGCGGCCTGCAATCGCGGGATCACCTCCGACCAGCACGACCCGTCGGCGAAGAGCCCGTGCACCAGCACGACGTTGCGTGCCCCGGGCGGCTCCTGGCCGGACGCGGCTGCGGGCAGCATCGCCGATGCGGCGGCGGCTGCGAGCGCGCGATGCAGGTCCCGACGGCTCATCATCGGCGCGTGTCTCCATCCGGGGCCCATGGGCGGTGGCGCAGATCGGCGGTGCAGCCTATGGGCGGTGCCGAAACTCCCCCTGGTTCGAATGTCGGGGTCGAAGGGTTACACGCACCCCCGGTTCTTCGGTGTCACGCCGACGGATGTCCCGATCGGGTCGGGAGCGCGGGCACGGCAACGTCCGCCGCGTGCGCTGCCCCTCGGACGCGGACCCGCCGGGGATCCCAAAGCGGCGCCGGCTGGGCGGCCGAGCCGGGCGTACGGACCCCCGCCCGTCGGTATCCTCGGCCTACCCGAACGCCCCGACCTCGTGCTGGATCATCCCGGAGATCTCGCGCACCTGATCGAACATCCGGCGGATCGGCTGGAACAGGTTGGCGTGCTCGGCCTCGTAGGTGCCGACGTCCCGGGGCCCCGCCGTCTCGCCGAAGTTCAGGCCCAGCGTCGGGTCCGGGGTGACCGGGAAGATCTCGTCCAGGAGCTTCAGGCAGCCGTCGATGTCGAGGCGCAGGAAGCGCTCCAGCAACTGCTCGCGGGAGATGCCCGCCTGCGGCCGGAAGCCCGGGATGTGCACCGCCAGGAACCAGATCCGGTGGATCAGTGCCAGCCGCAGGGCATGCAGCAGCGTCAGCCGCGCCGACATGGCGGGCAGGTCCGGGGCGGCGGCCGTCAGGGCGAGCCAGTCCCGGGTCAGCCGGCCGAACAGGCTTCTGAGCGCCGAGGCGAGGTCGAGCCGCTCCAGCGCCCCGGAGATCACCACGAGCTCGTCCCGGCGGAAATCCTTCTGCGTGCGGCGCGCCCGCTCCAGCCACACGGCCGGGTCGAGGGTGTCGATGTAGGCGCGCAGAACGTCGAGATCCCCCACCGACGCCGCGTGCTGCACCAGCCGGAAGGCGCGGGAGAAGCGCACCGAGTCCCGGCGCATGTCGCGGAACAGGTCGGGCCCGCGCTGGGCGGCGCGGCCGATCCCGTGCAGCGAATTCGCCAGGAATCCGAGCTGGTGGAGGATCGCGTTATTGGGGATCGCCCGCATCTGGCGCGGATGGGTGATCCGGACCGGGCCGCCATTGTCGGTCTGGCGGGCCACGGGCCGCGAGCCGGTCCGGTCGATCAGGTTCGGGCCGAAGGTCCCGAGCAGCGCGGCGTAGCCCGGATCGTCGACCAGCGCCTCCATGTCCTGGCGCGCCGCGGTGAAGAATTCCAGGGCGAAGTCCGCCTCGGAGTAGATCGGGTCGTCCCCGGCCGCGGCCCCCTCCGGACGATCGTTGAGGGCATAGTCCGAGAACGTGTCGTCCTCGGCGACGTCCAGCGCGTAGACGTGCTCGGCGATGCGGGCGATGCTCGCGGCCGCCAGGGCTTCGGTGCCGTAGAGAAGGTAGCCGTCGGTGCCCTGGAAGCTCGATTCGAGCCGGACCTTGATGCCGGCCTTGCGGGCCCGGTCCCGGGCGTCCTCGGGGGCCAGGTAGGCGAGGCGGTCGCGCAGCGAGGTCGGATGGGCGCCGCGCCCGATCGACTCGCCGTGCGTGTCGAAGATCGCCAGCTCGATGTCGGCCAAGCCGTTCTGGACCAGCATCTCGGTGATGCGCAGCCGCAGCCGCTCGATCCAGAAGGTCGCGGCGAGCTGTCCGACGTAGCGGCCCGAATCCGAGTAGCCGAACTGCACGGTCAGCCGGCCGATGCGCTTCAGGTACTGGCGCCAGTGCGGGTTGCGCAGGGCGTCGTCGAGCACCCGGATGCCCTGCTCCAGCGCGCTCGCCGTCTCGAATAGCGGCGTGATCTCCAGCTTGTCGGCGATGCCGTAGTGGCGCGCCAGCCAGAGGGCGGACAGCAGCGTGTAGCCGGTCTCGGTCTCGGCGATCAGGAAGCGCACCGGATGGGTGCCGTCCACGTGCTTGAGGATCTGGGCGATGGTCATCATCAGCCGGGCGGCCGAGGCGCGCTCGGCGGCGAGCGCGCCGAAATCCACCGCCACCGGGCGGACGTCGTTCAGAAGCGCGTGGATCGTGGCGAGGTGCGAGCGGCGCCGGGCCGCGTCGGTGGGCTCGCCCTCCAGATCGATCACCCGGCGGACCGCGTTGTGGATCTGGCTGGCGTTCAGCCGGAAGTGCGGCAGGGCGTTCGACAGGCCGTGGGTGGCGACGCCGGCGCGCAGCACGGCGATCCTGTGCCGGTCGGCCTCGTCTCCGTCGGCCTCCAGCGCCGCGGTGAGCCCCGCGATCAGGGCGCCCGCATCGGTCTGGGCCCGCTCCCGCTCGATGATCAGCGCCAGGGCGAACCGGTGCACGGCTTCGAGGGACGGGTGCTCGCCGAGGCGCGGCGCGACCGCGAGCTGCCGGTTCACCGCCGCCAGCGCGCCCTCGGCCAGCCCGCGGACGTCCCGGCAGGCGGCGCCCTCGGGCAACTCGCGCATCACCCGGTCGAACTGCATGCGCTTCGAGATCAGCCGGTAGCGCAGGGTGTCCCACCATCCGATATCGGTCCGCCCATCCGTGTCGCAGCCGACCCAGCTGGCGATGGCGAAGGGGCGAGGCGTCAGCTCGGTCCACCGGTCCGGCCAGCGGGCGCGGGCGGCGTGCAGCAGGGCGCCGTTGAAGGCGTCCAGCGCCAGCCGCCCGTTGTTGGCCGCCGCGCAGGCCTGCTCGAATTCGACGTCCAGCGTGATCGGCGCGTCCGGCCGCGTCGAGAACGCGGCGGCGCGGGCGATCAGTTCGGTGCGCGCCCCGCCATCGGGGAGGCTGGCCGCCTCGGCGAGGAGGCTCGCCACGGCCCGGGGCATGCCGAAGGTCGGATGGGCGGTGAACACCACCGCGAAGGCCGTGCGGTTCAGGGAGGTCGCGAAGGCCGCGAAATTCTCGGGACCGTCCGGCACGGCCGCCACGAGACGCGCCGGAATGCCGGCTTGCGGATCGGACGGGCCGGCTTCCAGACCGACATAGGCGCGAAGCCGCGACGCCCGGGCCTCCAGGGCGGCGGCACGCAGCCGCGCGAACAGCCCGTCGAGGTCGTCGACCGTGATCTCGTTCCGGTCGAAGTGCCGCGTGATCGCCAGGGTCACGGCCAGCACCGGATTGCGGAACGGATCCTCCCGGGCCTGCTCCCGCGCCGCCTCGATCAGGCCGAGGAGATGGCCCTCCAGCTCGTCGGGTTCGCGACTCGGCTCGTGCTGCATCGATCGATCCCGCTTCCGGCCCACCCGCGTCTATCCGGTCCATCGCACCACGCAAGGAGCGTTCCGCGCGCGACGGGGTGCCCGATGGGGTGACGGCGGCCCTCCGCGCGGGTTAGAGCTTCACGCAGCATGGAGCGCCTGCTGATCATCCTGGCGGTACTGGTCTTCGCCGTCGCCGTGGTGTCGGTCGCCGCGATGGCGGCACGGGGCCGGCGCGCGCCGCTCCGCCTCGACGCCGACCTCGACGCCGAGGACGAACACCTCGTCATCGGCGATGTCGACGCGCGCCGGAGCCCCATCGACCGCGCGGCGCAGGTGCTCGATCCGCACGTGCTCGACCTGGAAGCGACCGAATTGGAACCGATCAGAGTGCTCGGCGGGCGGAATCGAGGAAACGCGCCCGAGCGCGATCGGTCGAGGTCAGGGTCGTGAGGGCGCGGGTCCGAATCGCGTCGGCGCTGATTCTGGCCGGATCGGCGGGCGTCCCGCCGGGGTTGGCCGCCCCGGGCACGGCGGCCCCGCAGCCCCCGATCCAGGCCGCGCCGGCGCCGCCGGCCGCCCCGCCGCCCGCCGGGGCGGCTCCGACGCCGCCGCAGATGCCGGCGGCCGGCCCGGTGCTCGAGCAGCCCTGCGGGGCCCAGGCGGCCCGGTTCGAGAGCGCCAAGGGCTTCAGGATGGTGATCATCCGGGCCGGGCAGATCCGCACGACGAACCCGCTCCGACCCCTCACGCCCGAACTCAACGAGGTGCTGCAGGTCGTGTTGGCCGGCAAGGCCGCGACCGCCTACGGGCCGGATTTCACGACGCTGCGGCGCGGCAGCGCGCCGGCGGCGATCGAGGCCATGCTGGGCGGTCCGATCCGCTGGGAAGCGGCCTTGCCGACGCTGCCCGATCCCATCGCCATCGTGAGCGAGGACGGTACCCCGCTGGCGCAGCTCGCGTTCAAAGCCTGCGAGCCGCCCCCCGCCGTGAAGGCGCCCAAGGCGGAGGCCCGAAAGAAGGCCCCCGCCCGGCGGCCGCCCCCGAAGGCGGCCGAGAAGACACCCCCCGGGTTCTCCCTGCCCCAGGGGGCGATCGCCGAATAGGCGGCTATTTCTGCTTGGCGATGACCTTGTCCTTGATGCCGTCGTACACGTTGGCCGGGATGATCTTCTTGGAGACCAGCTCGTCCTTTCCGCGATAGGGACGGCCCTTGATGATCGCCGCCGCCCGGGCCGCACCGATGCCCGGGAGCGCGTCGAGATCCGCCGCGCTGGCGCTGTTGAGATCGATGAGCGCGCCCTTGGCGGCGTTCGGCGGTCCGGCGACCGGGGCGCTCGGCGCGGTGGGCCTCGCTGGCGCCGCGGGCGTCGCCGCGCTGGGCGCCTGCGGGGCGGGCGCCTGGGCCAGCGCGGGGGCCGCCACGAGGCTCGTCAGCAGGGCGAGGAGGGCGAGGGTCTTGGTGGGGGAAGCCATGGCGTTACTCCCGTGGATGCGGCCCGCTCCGCGGCACCGTCCCGCCAGAACTGGGGCTTCCAGCTTGAACCCGCGCTTAACGGTTGTGGTCCGGCGCCTCTAGCCACGAGCCGGCCCCGGCGCTATAAGCCCGCCCTCATCCGTATCCCGCGGTGTGCGAGGCGATCCTCGATCGAGGAGCCGCCCGCGCGCCGCTTTGTCCGCGGCGTCACGAAGGATCACTGCCATGGCCGTTCCGAAGCGAAAGACCTCCCCCTCCCGCCGCGGCATGCGCCGCTCGGCCGACGCCCTGAAGGCGCCGACCTACGTGGAGGACAAGGATTCGGGCGAGCTGCGCCGTCCGCACCACATCGACCTGAAGACCGGCATGTATCGCGGCCGTCAGGTCCTCAAGGTGAAGTCCGCCGAGGCCTGAGCCGCGCGCGACGACCACCCAGCCATTCCTGGGCGCGGGAGGCGCGCCCGGGATCCGGAGCCGCACGGGGCGCCCAGTTTGGCGCCGTCGGCGAATCGGCATGGCGGACCCTTCTGCGCGGTCCCGGATCGACGGGGCTGCGTATCCGCGGCGTGGAGCCTTACGCGAGGCGGCGCGCGGTATCCGCGTAGCGCGCGGCGGCCATCCGCGTCCGCTCCAGGCGCGACGGGAGCAGCGTCGGGTCTTCGACTGTCAGCAACTGCGCGATGAAGCCGGCGCGGGCGCGTCCCGCGGCGGGGCGCGCCTCTGCGACCGACCTACCTGACCGTCCCCCATCGATCACGACGAGCGCGCGTCCCAAAGTGGGCGCCGTCTCCGCCTGGGGCTCGGTGGCGTGCGGCACGCCCCGTACGGGCGCCACCTGTGCCGGCCCGAGACGGCTGTCTGTTCCGATCCGCGCCATCGCAGCACCCTCCGCACGTTTCCGTGCCGATGTTGCAAAGATGGGGCCGGTGTTTACTAATCGTCAACCTTCTTTACCGCCGCACCGGCCGGCATTTATTTCTTTGCGAGCGCTTCCAGGCGCTGCTGCATCTCCAGCATCTGGCGCTTGAGATCGTCCAGCTCGCCACCGCCGTAGGATGCCGGTGCGGTCGGCGCTGGCACGCCGGCGTTCGGCGGCGCGAATCCCGTGAACATCTTCATGGCGTCGCCGAAGAAGTTCATGTTGGCGCGCACCTGCTGCTCGATGGCGTTCTGGAACGCGGCCGGCCCGAAGCTGTGGGCGAACTTCTCGCGCAGGCCGTCCTGATCCTTGGCGAAATTGGCCATCGAGAATTCCAGGAAGCTCGGCACCATCGTGCGCATGCTGTCGCCGTAGAAGCGGATCAGCTGGCGCAGGAAGGCCACCGGCAGAAGGTTCTCGGCGCCGGCCTTGTTCTCCTGCTCGAAGATGATCTGCGTCAGCACCGAGCGGGTGATGTCGTCACCGGTGCGCGCGTCGTAGACGACGAAGTCCTCGCCGTTCTGCACCATGGTGGCGAGGTCCTCGAGGGTCACGTAGGTCGAGGTGCCCGTGTGATAGAGGCGCCGGTTGGCGTACTTCTTGATGACGGTCTGGGAAGCCTTGACGGTATCCGCCATCGGGAACGGCCTTTCTGGAACTCGGGACCTGGGGGGCGTTGCGGGCACGCCGTGCGGCCCGGCGGAGCCGTCTTCGCGCCCGCAACACGATCCTTAAAGCCTTCCATGGGCGCAGAAAACAGCAAACTGCAACTGTTCAACGCAGAATAATGCAGGCGATTGCGGCCGCTCTGCGCCATTTCAGTCTCGCGATCACGTCATCCGGGCCTTTTCGCACCGCGTTGCGCAACCTTGACTTCGCCGATCCAGCGCCCTTCATCCCCAGGCCGGCATCAGAGCGCGCCCGAACAGCGGAAGGCGCGCCGGCTCGCGAGAGGAGAACGTTCACATGGCAGGCAGCGAAGAGATCGTCATCGTCGGCGCCGCGCGCACGCCGGTCGGCTCGTTCGGCGGCGCCTTCGGCGCGGTACCGGCCCACGAACTCGGCGCCACCGCGATCAAGGCGGCCCTCGAGCGCGCCAAGGTCTCGCCCGACGAGGTCGATGAGGTGATCTTCGGCCAGGTCCTCACCGCGGGCGCGGGCCAGAATCCGGCCCGGCAGGCGGCGATCAGGGCCGGCATCCCCGAGAAGGCCACCGCCTGGGGTCTCAACCAGGTCTGCGGCTCGGGGCTGCGGACCGTCGCCATCGGCATGCAGCAGATCGCCAGCGGCGACGCCAAGATCATCGTGGCGGGCGGTCAGGAATCGATGTCGCTCTCGCCCCACGCGCAGTACCTGCGCGGTGGCCAGAAGATGGGCGACATCAAGCTTGTCGACACCATGATCAAGGACGGGCTCTGGGACGCGTTCAACGGCTACCACATGGGCCAGACCGCCGAGAACGTCGCCCAGGCCTTCCAGCTGACCCGGGAGCAGCAGGACCAGTTCGCGACGCGCTCGCAGAACAAGGCCGAGGCCGCCCGCAACGAGGGCCGGTTCAAGGAGGAGATCGTGGCCGTCACGGTGCCCGGCCGGAAGGGCGACACGGTGGTCGACACGGACGAATACATCCGCGACGGCGCCACCCTGGAGGCGATGGGCAAGCTGAAGCCCGCCTTCTCCAAGGAGGGGACGGTGACAGCCGCCAACGCGTCGGGCCTCAACGACGGCGCGGCCGCCCTCGTGCTGATGTCGGCCTCGGAGGCCGAGCGCCGCTGCCTCACCCCGCTCGCCAGGATCAAGTCCTGGGCGACCGCGGGCGTCGACCCGAAGGTGATGGGCACCGGCCCGATCCCGGCCTCCCGCAAGGCCCTGGAGAAGGCGGGCTGGAAGCCGTCCGACCTCGACCTGATCGAGGCCAACGAGGCCTTCGCCGCCCAGGCGCTCGCGGTGAACAAGGACATGGGCTGGGACGACGCCAAGGTGAACGTCAATGGCGGCGCCATCGCCATCGGCCACCCGATCGGCGCGTCGGGCGCCCGCGTCCTCGTCACCCTGCTGCACGAGATGAAGCGGCGCGACGCCAAGAAGGGCCTCGCCACGCTGTGCATCGGCGGCGGCATGGGCGTGGCGATGTGCCTCGAGCGCGCGTGACGGGTCGTCAAAGCCTGGCGCGTTCGACAAGTTGGCGTTGAAGCCAACGTCACAAAAATTCGCGTGCGGACGCCATCCGCACGCGGCATCACGTGATGCAAACAGGAGGAAACAATGGCTCAAGGACGCGTCGCCCTGGTCACGGGCGGGACACGCGGCATCGGCGCGGCGATCTCGAAGCGGCTGAAGGACAAGGGCTACCGGGTCGCGGCCAATTATGCCGGCAACGACGAGGCGGCCAACGCCTTCAAGGCGGAGACCGGGATCCCGGTCTTCAAGTTCGACGTGGGCGATCTCGCGAGCTGCCAGGCCGGCATCAAGGCGATCGAGTCCGAACTCGGCCCGGTCGAGGTGCTGGTCAACAACGCCGGCATCACCCGCGACGGCGCCTTCCACAAGATGGACTTCGAGAAGTGGCAGGCGGTCATCCGCACCAACCTCGACTCGATGTTCACCTGCACGCGGCCGTTGATCGAGGGCATGCGCAACCGCGGCTTCGGGCGCATCATCATCATCTCGTCGATCAACGGCCAGAAGGGGCAGGCCGGCCAGACGAACTACTCCGCCGCCAAGGCCGGCGTGATCGGCTTCGCCAAGGCCCTGGCGCAGGAGAGCGCGTCCAAGGGCATCACGGTGAACGTGATCGCGCCCGGCTACATCGCCACAGAGATGGTCATGGCGGTGGCGGAGGACATCCGGAACAAGATCATCTCGACGATCCCGACCGGGCGCCTCGGCGAGGCCGACGAGATCGCGCACGCGGTCGAGTATCTCGCCAGCGACGAGGCGGGCTTCGTCAACGGTTCGACGCTGACCATCAACGGCGGCCAGCACTACGTCTGATCGCTCCGGGGCGCGCCGGGCCTCGGGCCGGTGCGCCCCATCCGGGCGTGTAAGCGCCTGCGCCCGTCCGATTCCGGCGAAGTCCCGACCCGGCGGCTTCCATCACGTCCGCCGAGAAGCCGATAGGGCGGCCAGCGATCCGCGCGATCGCGCGCGTGTTCTGAGGCACCAACGCTCCGAACGATCCCGTATAGATCTCCTTCCGTCGCGGCGCGGTTGTTGCCGCCGACAGAAGAACGGGACCGCTCGACTCATGAACGACCGATTCGAACGCAACGTCCGTGTCCATCATGTCGACGATTGCGAAACTTCTACTTCGCGCCGCCGTGCCGCATCGCCGCTCGACGATGCGCACCAAGACCGGTTCCGCGGGCCCCGGCACCCCAACCGGGCCATCTTCGTGTCCGTCGCCCTCTTCGGAAGCGCGATCGGGATCGTCACCGCAGACCTCCGGGCGTTCGCCCTGGCAATCGTCCTCAGCACCCTTCTGCTGTGCGCAGGCTACGCGCTGATCCGGCGCCGGCTCGGCTGGCAGCCGCTGAGCTTCGACTACCTGTTCGCGCTCATCCACGTCCTGTCGCCGTTCTGAGCCGCCCCCGAGCCAGTCTGCCCCCAACTCGAAATCCTCAAGCCGAAGAGGCCGTCATGACGCTCGCCCTGACCATCGCCTGCCTGCTCATGGTCAATGCCGTGATGGCCGGCCTGTTCTCGCTGGTCGCGCTCTGGGCCGACTGAGTCCGGCCTACGGCGCGCCGACGCAATTGGCGTAGAAGGTCGTGGTCGCGGGCCAGTCCGAGAAGACGCCCATGACGCCGACCTGCCCGTGCAGCACGTCGAGCAGCCGGAGGATGTCGCCGTCGCCGGTGACCACCGGCCTGATCGACTGGTAATAATATCCGCCACCGTCCTTCAGCGGCCCCGAGCGCTCCAGCGACCACGCGATCAGGCCGAGGCCGGCCTGCTTCGCCGCCCGGGCATAGGTCGAGGGTTCGATCGCGCCGTCCGGGCCCGGGCGGACCAGCATCCACAGGGGCGGCGCCAGAATCCGGACGTGCTTGGCGGCAAGCTCCGCCATGCCGGGCTGCCAGGTTGCCGGGTTCTCCGGGTCGAAGCCCTTGGCGGTCTCGTCGCGGTTGTCGAGGAAGATCGCCTGCCGGCCGAAATCCGGGTCCTTGTCCAGCCAGTACAGGATGTCGCGAAGCTGGAAGCTCTGCGGATAGACCTCGGAGGCGGGGATGCCGGCTTCCTTGTACTCGTCGATCAGCTGCTGCGCGTACATGTCCTGGGTGTAGTGGCCCTCGAACGGCATCGCGACCTGCGGGGCCTTCAATTCGGGGGTGAACTTCCGGCCCATGCCCTTCACCAGGGCGATGTACTCCCTGTGCGACATCAGCGTGCCGGTGTTCGCGTAGAGGTCCGTGCGCCAGCGCGGCGTCGCGTTCATGTAGGCGGTGAGCGTCGTGGCGTCCGGATCGGCCGCGTCCATCTTGCCGTTGAGCGACTTGAACTCCTCCAGCGTCAGGTCGCTGGTGCAGCACTTGGCCGAGGCCTTGCGGCCGGTGGCGGGATCGGCCGGCTCGAAGCCCTGCGTGCATTTCGCCGCCAGGGATGGCCGCGCCAGGATGTCGGTGGTGGTGTGCAGGTCGCACTGGCTGTGGCGGCAGACGAGCTGCCGGTCCTTGGTGAAGGCGACGTCGCACTCGATGATCCCGGCGCCCATCCGCTGGGCGGCGATCAGGCCCTCCCGTGTGTGCTCGGGGAACATCAGCGGGGCGCCGCGATGCGAGATCGAGAAGGTCCGCGGCGTGTAGGTCCGGTCGACCCCGCAGGCGGCGAGCTTGTCCTTGAGGGGGCCGGGCTTCAGCTGGTCGACGAGGTAGAACGGCCGGGGGCCGAGCTGGGCGGCCTCCCCGGCGAGTCCCGGGCCTCCCGCCAGGATCAGCGCCAGCCCCGCCATGATCGCACGCATCGCAACTCTCCCGTTCGGCTTCGCCGGTAGTGCGCGACGGTGACAGGGGCGTGAACCCGGCCTCGCCGACTCGGGGCCGGCGTGATAGCGGCCGGTCATGAGCGAGTCCGCATCGATCTCTTCCGCCCGTGCGGCGAACGCGTCCGCCACGCTGGCGGGCTTCGGCGCGATCCTCCTGTGGTCGCTGCTCGCCCTCTTCACCGCGGCGTCCGGTGCCGTGCCGCCGTTCCAGCTCGCCGCCATGACCTTCCTGGTCGGCGGCCTGTGCGGCTGCGCCACCTGGATCGCCCGTCCGGGCCGCGCCCGCGCGCTGTTCCAGCCCTGGCCGGTCTGGCTGCTCGGGGTCGGCGGCCTGTTCGGCTACCACGCCCTCTACTTCAGCGCCCTGCGCCTGGCGCCGCCGGCCGAGGCCGGGCTGATCAACTACCTCTGGCCGCTGCTGATCGTGCTGTTCTCCGCGCGGCTGCCGGGTTCGGGCGGCCTGCGCGCCGGGCATCTCGCGGGGGCGGTGCTGGGGCTCGCCGGCGTCGCGGCCCTGTTCGTGGGCCGGGGCAACCTCGATTTCGCCGCCGGCGCGATGCCCGGCTACGCGGCCTCCCTGGCGGCGGCCTTCGTGTGGGCCGGCTACTCGGTGCTGTCGGCGCGGGTCGGCGCGGTGCCGACCGACGCGGTCGCCGGGTTCTGCCTGGTCACCGCGGCGCTGAGCCTCGCCTGCCATGTCGTCTTCGAGGCGACGGTCTTGCCCGCTGATGCGGCGCAATGGGGCGCCGTGCTGCTCCTCGGGATCGGGCCGGTGGGGGCGGCCTTCTACCTCTGGGATATCGGCTGCAAGCGCGGCGACGTCCGGCTGCTCGGTGTCGCGGCCTACGCGGCGCCGGTGCTGTCGACGCTGATCCTGGTGGCGACCGGCTACGCCAGCCCGGGCCCGGCCCTGGCGCTCGCCTGCCTGCTGATCGTCGCCGGCGCGCTGACGGCGGTGCGCGCCTCCCGGGCGGGCCCGAAGGCCCTCTAACCCCGCGGCGTCGGCCGCCAGTCGGGCGGTGCCATCTCGAAGCCCGAGAAATCGAAGCCCGGCGAAACCGTGCAGCCGACCAGCGTCCAGGCGCCGAGGCTGGTCGCCGTCTGCCAGTGGCCGGCCGGGACCACGCATTGCGGGCGCTGTCCGGCGGCGAGGTCCGGCCCGAGATGCCGGGCCTCCGCGTCGTGCCCGTTCGGGCTCGTGGTGATCACCAGCGGCGCGCCGGCGTGCCAGTGCCAGATCTCGGTGGCGTCGACCCGGTGCCAGGCCGAGGCCTCGCCGATGTCGAGCAGGAAGTAGATCGCCGTGCCGACCGAGCGGCCGTCCACGGTCCGCGGATCGCGGAACGTCTCGCGGTAATGGCCGCCCTCCGGGTGGGGCTTCAACCCCAGGGTCGCGATCACCTCGGCCGCTGTCATGCCCGCATCCTCCGTCCGCCCCCGGCTTGCCGCCACTTGGCGCCGATGCTACCGGCCGAAAACCCTTATGGTACGGAAAAATATGCCGAGCCCGATCGTGCGCCTCCACCGCGGCGACCTGCCCGCCGACTACGATGCCGGCCGGGCGGTGGCCATCGACACCGAGACGCTCGGCCTCAACCCGCACCGGGACCGGCTCTGCGTGGTGCAGATCTCCACCGGCGACGGCACGGCGGACGTGGTCCAGATCCCCCAGGACGGGCCGGAGCCGGTGGTGCTCAAGCGCGTTCTCGCAGATCCCGAGATCCTGAAGATCTTCCACTTCGCCCGGTTCGACGTGGCGGTGCTGTTCAAGGCGTTCGGGGTGATGCCGGGGCCGGTCTACTGCACCAAGATCGCCTCCAAGCTGGCCCGGACCTACACCGACCGGCACGGGCTCAAGGACGTGGTCCGGGAGCTCGTGGGCGTCGACCTGTCCAAGCAGCAGCAATCCTCAGACTGGGGCGCCGAGACGCTGACGCAGGCGCAGCAGGATTACGCCGCCTCCGACGTGCTCTACCTGCACGCCGCCCGGGACAGGCTCGACGCCATGCTGGCCCGCGAGGGCCGCGCCGATCTCGCGGCCGCCTGCTTCGCCTTCCTGCCGACCCGCGCCCGCCTCGACCTCGACGGCTGGCCCGAGGTGGACATCTTTGCGCATAGCTGAGGATCCGGCGTCCGGCGGCTGGGCCGTCAGGTCAGCGTCCGGGGGCCGGACGGCGTCGTGATCCGGGCGGTCCAGCGCGGGCCGTCGCCCTGCACGACCTCCGGAGGCTCCACCAGCTTGAGCGCGGCGTGAAGCGGGCGCGCGGCGTCCGGATCGGGATGCGTCAGGACGAGCGTCTCGAGCCGGGCCCCGAAATCCGGCATCGTCCGGGCGGGATTGCCGCCGGGCCCCCAATCCATCACGCAGGGCGCGGCGCCGTCCGCCGGCCATGCCCCGTCCGGGCGCAGTCCGAAACGCCACGACAGGGCGCCGCGGGTCACCGTGGCGGCCTCGCCGAGCAGGTCGCCCTGGGCGGCGAGCACCCCGTCGAGATCGCCCGTGCGGGCGACGAAGCCGCGCAGCCGCCGGCCTGCATCCCAGTCCGCCCGCACCTGTGCCGCGTCGCTGAGGCCGAACCAGCGGGCGCGGGGCGGCGCGGGCGCCTCGGGATCGACGGCGATCACTTCCAGGAACAGGGCGTCGCCGAGGCGCAGCAGGTGGTTGCGGGTGCCCATCGCCTCGTGGCGGCCGCCCTCCGGCATGGCGAGGCCGAGGCAGTTGCGGACATGCGCCACGCCCTCCGCGAGTTCCGGCGCGACGACGACGAGGTGGTCCAGGGTGAGCATGGATTGATCCGCCACTTCGAACGATCGGACTCAAATGCGAAAGCGCATGAATTCCTGAGTCGCAGCAACGCGCATCAACGTCTCAATCACCCGCCTGGTCTATCCTCTGCCGGTCCCCAGGCCGGGTGTCACAGTCTATCCCGCACCCGTTTGAGAAGGGCTCTCAGTTCGGCGCCGTCGTGGAACACGATTTTAGCGGCTGATGACCACCATAATTTTCGCAAATCTTCGTCCGAAAAATCATTTGCAGTAATAATATTGTGATAATCTCGCGGCTTCGTGCGTTTGGTCTCATCTTTCGATGGCGATAAGCAAAGGGCCGATGCGATGGGCGTCTCCCAATGCCTTCCGCCTGAAAAGGGCCGGGCATCGCGCCCGGCCCCTGTCACCTCAAAGCGAGTAGTACTGCACGAACTCGATCGGGTGCGGGGTCATCTCGTAGCGCAGCACCTCGGCCATCTTCAGCTCGATGAACGAGTCGATCTGGTCGTCCGTGAACACGCCGCCCTCCTTGAGGAAGGTGCGGTCCTTGTCGAGGCTGGTGAGCGCCTCGCGGAGCGAGCCGCACACGGTCGGGATCTTCTTCAGCTCCCGCGGGGGCAGCTCGTACAGGTCCTTGTCCATGGCCGGGCCCGGATCGATCTTGTTGCGGATGCCGTCGAGGCCGGCCATCAGCAGGGCCGAGAAGGCCAGGTAGGGGTTGGCCATCGGGTCGGGGAAGCGGACCTCGACGCGCTTGGCGTTCGGGCTCTTGGTCCACGGGATCCGGCAGGAGGCCGAGCGGTTGCGGGCCGAGTAGGCGAGCAGCACCGGCGCCTCGTAGCCCGGCACCAGCCGCTTGTACGAGTTGGTCGAGGGGTTGGTGAAGGCGTTGAGCGCCTTGGCGTGCCGGATGATGCCGCCGATGTACCAGAGGCATTCCTGGCTGAGACCGGCGTACTTGTCGCCGGCGAACAGCGGCTTGCCGTCCTTCCAGATCGACTGGTGCACGTGCATGCCCGAGCCGTTGTCGCCGTAGACCGGCTTGGGCATGAAGGTCGCGGACTTGCCGTAGCTCTGCGCGACGTTGTGGATGCAGTACTTGTAGATCTGCATGTGGTCGGCGAGCGTGGTCAGCCGGTCGAACTTCATGCCGAGCTCGTGCTGGGCCGAGGCCACCTCGTGGTGGTGCTTCTCGACCTTCACGCCCATGGATTGCATGGCCGCCAGCATCTCGCCGCGCATGTCCTGCGCCGAATCCTGGGGCGGCACCGGGAAGTAGCCGCCCTTGGTCTGGACCCGATGGCCGAGGTTGCCGCCCTCGTAGTCGGTGAAGCCGTTGGTCGGCAGCTCGGTGGAGTCGAGCTCGAAGCCGGTGCGGTAGGGGTCGGCGGCGAACTTCACGTCGTCGAACACGAAGAACTCGGCCTCGGGGCCGACATAGATCGTGTCGCCGATCCCGGTCTGCTGCAGGTAGGCCTCGGCGCGCTTGGCGGTGCCGCGGGGGTCGCGGCTGTAGGGCTCGCCGGTCGCCGGCTCCAGCACGTCGCAGACGATCGACAGGGTCGCGGCGGAGAAGAACGGGTCGAGGGTGGCGGTGGAGGGGTCCGGCATCAGCAGCATGTCGGACTCGTTGATCGCCTTCCAGCCGGCGATCGAGGAGCCGTCGAACATCGTGCCCTCGGCGAAGATCTCGTCGTCGATGAGGGAGACGTCGAAGGTGACGTGCTGCCACTTGCCGCGCGGGTCGGTGAACCGGAAGTCCACGTAGCGTACGTCGTTGTCCCGGATGGTCTTCAGAACCTCGGCCGCAGTGGTCATCGTGGGCATCCTCCAAGGATCGCTTGAAACGGCTCGCGGCGCGCCCGCTCTCGGTCGTGCCGCGCCGGCAAGCGGGGCTTGATATCCGCCGCGGGGCCGCCTTGCCACCCGCGGGGCGGCGGAATCCGTCCGCCGGCGGGACGATCCGACGCCGATGCCGCGCAATCTCGCATCCGTGATCGCGAAAACCCGCGCCCGGGGCGCCGTCGGCCGCGGGCCGCGCCGCTCCTGGCATGCTCCATGCGAAGGCGGCTCCGGCCGTCGACGAAGGCGGCAATCCGTTTGCGTCTCCTCAGGATTGCCCAGGTCGCGCATCGATACGGACGAGAGAACCGGAATGACCAAATATAAGCTCGAGTACATATGGCTCGACGGATATACGCCGACCCCGAATCTCCGCGGTAAGACACAGATCAAGGAATTCGACAGCTTCCCGACCCTCGAGCAGCTCCCGATGTGGGGCTTCGACGGTTCGTCGACGAAGCAGGCCGAGGGCGGCAGCTCCGACTGCATGCTCAAGCCCGTGCGCCACTTCCCCGACCCGGCCCGCAAGAACGGCGTGCTGGTGATGTGCGAAGTGATGATGCCGGACGGCACGACCCCGCACGAGTCGAACAAGCGCGCCACCATCCTGGACGATGCCGGTGCCTGGTTCGGCTTCGAGCAGGAGTATTTCCTTTACAAGGACGGCCGCCCGCTCGGCTTCCCGACCGCCGGCTATCCGGCGCCGCAGGGCCCGTACTACACCGGCGTCGGCTACTCGAACGTCGGCGACGTCGCCCGCAAGATCGTCGAGGAGCACCTCGACCTCTGCCTCGATGCCGGCATCAACCACGAGGGCATCAACGCCGAGGTGGCCAAGGGCCAGTGGGAGTTCCAGATCTTCGGCAAGGGGTCCAAGAAGGCCGCCGACGAGATGTGGATGGCCCGCTACCTCCTGCAGCGCCTCTGCGAGAGCTACGGCATCGACGTTGAGTACCATTGCAAGCCGCTCGGCGACACCGACTGGAACGGCTCGGGCATGCACTGCAACTTCTCGACCGCGTTCATGCGCGAGCACGGCGGCAAGGCCTATTTCGAGAAGCTCATGGAGGCGTTCAAGAACGCCCGTGAGGATCACATCGCCGTCTACGGCCCGGACAACCACATGCGGCTGACCGGCAAGCACGAGACCGCGTCGATCCACGAGTTCTCGTACGGCGTGGCCGACCGCGGCGCCTCGATCCGCGTGCCGCATTCCTTCGTGAACAACGGCTACAAGGGATATCTGGAGGATCGCCGCCCGAACTCCCAGGGCGACCCCTACCAGATCGCCTCGCAGGTGCTGAAGACGATCTCTTCCGTGCCGACCGAGGCCGCAGCCGCCGCGTGAGACGCGACCGGGCGCAGGCGCCCCAGTGAGGATCGACGAAGCCGGGCCCCTGGGTCCGGCTTCGCCGTTTCCGGGGCAGGGGAAGCCGCTCCGGGGTCGGGCCGATGATCGCGTCGGGCGGCGAAGCGCACCCGAGGCGGCTTCGCTCCGGTCCCGCGGTTCCGCGCCGGCGCTTCGGGGCGCAGGAGAGATCGAGACGGGACCGCCCGGGTTCAGGGCCGGCGCGGACGCTCGTCCTCGCGGATGGCGGCCTCGTGATACCACGCGCCGCCCCCGAAACCCGGCACCGGCGCGGGCTTCGCTTCCGCGGCGACCCGCGGCAGGATGCGGGCGCGCCGGAACGCGGACAGGTCGTAGATCTTGGCGGTCTCGCGCGGGTCCGTACCGGCCATCGCACATCCTCCTGCATCGGGTCTCGGAGACCGATCGAGCCGGCCGTTACCGCTGATGTGGGGTGCGGGTCGCGGCACTCCATGGCGGAACGCGCCGATGCCGGACATTCGTGCAGAGCGAAATCTTAGGCAGAGGCGTCCGGGCGGCCCTGGGCCGCCGCGGTTCCACGGATCAGATCGCGTCCGTCCCGGTCTCGCCGGTCCGGATGCGGATCGCCTCCTCGATGGTCGAGACGAAGATCTTGCCGTCGCCGATGCGGCCGGTCTGGGCCGACTTGCGGATCGCGTCCACGGCGCCCTCCACCAGGGCGTCGGACAGCACGATCTCCAGTTTCACCTTCGGCAGGAAGTCGACGACGTATTCGGCACCCCGATAGAGTTCCGTATGGCCCTTCTGGCGGCCGAAACCCTTCGCCTCGATGACGGTGATGCCCTGGAGACCGACCTCCTGGAGCGCCTCCTTCACCTCGTCGAGCTTGAAAGGCTTGATGATCGCTTCGATCTTCTTCATGCCGCTCGGGCCTGCGCTACGGTGCCTAGCATTTCTAACATCCCCGTGACGCATCCGCCATGCCGATTTCTCGGCGTGCCGGAGCTTACTGCCCATTCGGTGTGCGATCCACGCACAAGCTTCGGGCGTTTGGCCGATTTTTGGCGTTTTTTTAGACAGACGTGATCGGTGCACGGGCAGACGCGGAGAACGGACATGCGGTTGCTGACGGTGGCGGCGATGAGGCGGGTCGACGCCGCGGCGATCGCCGGCGGGACGCCGGGCGCGACCTTGATGGAGGCCGCCGGCGCCGCGGTGGCGGCCCGCGCCCGCACCCGTCTGCCGGCCGACGGCCGCGCCGTCGTGCTGTGCGGTCCCGGCAACAACGGCGGCGACGGCTTCGTGGCCGCGCGGCTGTTGGCCGAGGCCGGCTTCGCCATCGACCTGTATCTCCTCGGAGATCCGTCCGCATTGCGCGGCGATGCCGCCCGTGCGGCGCAAGCCTGGGCGGGGCCCGTGCACCGGGCCGCGCCCGGCGCGCTGCCCGCGTGCGACCTCGTGATCGACGCTCTGTTCGGGGCGGGGCTGTCCCGCGACCTCGACGGGGAGGCGCGGGCGCTGGTGGAGGCGGTGAATGCCGGCGGCGTCCCGGTGCTCGCCGTCGACGTGCCGAGCGGGATCGACGGCGACACCGGTTCCAGGCGCGGCGCCGCGATCCGGGCCGCCGAGACCGTGACGTTCGTGGCGCTCAAACCCGGGCATCTGCTGCAGCCGGGGCGGAGCCATTGCGGCCAGCTCAGCCTGTCGCAGATCGGAACCGGCCCGGACGCCCTGGCCGTCGGCCTCGCGGCCTGCCCGCCGCTCCATCGGAACGGACCGGACCTGTGGGCCGACGCGTTTCCCCGTCTCGCCGAGGACAGCCACAAGTACACCCGGGGCCACGCCCTCGTGCTGTCGGGACCGGTGACCAAGACCGGGGCCGCCCGGCTCGCGGCCCGCGGCGCCCTCCGGGTCGGCGCCGGGCTCGTGACCATCGCCTCCCCGGTCGCCGCGCTGGCCGAGAACGCCGCCCACGTCACGGCGATCATGCTGCGGCCCTGCGAGGATGCCGACGACCTCGACGATCTGCTCACCGACGAGCGCCTGAACGTCGTCCTGGCCGGGCCCGGCCTCGGCACCGGCGAGCCGGCCCGCGAGCGCGTCGCCGTGGCGGCCGCCGCCGGCCGGGGTCTGGTCCTGGATGCGGACGCGCTGACGAGCTTCTCCGGGCGGTTGCCGGTTCTCGCCGCGCACATCGCGGACGGCGCGGCACGTGCCGTGCTGACCCCGCATGCCGGCGAGTTCGCCCGGCTGTTCGACGGCACCGAGGCGACGGACGCGTCCGCCGACAAGGTTACCCGGGCCCGCGCGGCGGCCCGGCTGGCCGGCGCCGTCGTGGTCCTGAAGGGCGCCGATACGGTCATCGCCGACCCGGACGGGCGCGCGGCGATCAACGACCACGCCAGCCCCTATCTCGGCACCGCCGGATCGGGGGACGTGCTCGGCGGCCTGATCGCCGGCCTGATGGCGCAGGGCATGCCGCCCTTCGAGGCGGCCGCCGCCGGCGTCTGGCTCCACGGGGATGCCGGCCTGCGCCACGGCCCCGGCCTGATCGCCGAGGATATCCCGGAGCTGATGCCGGCGGTGCTGCGGGACCTCGCGGGGGCCGCCCTCAGGTGACCTCGAACAGCGTCCAGAGGCCGGTATCGAACCGCTCCAGCACCGTGGCGCTGATCAGCCAGCGACCGGGGTTGTCGGCCAGGAAGCCGATCCGCGCGGTCCGGCCCTCCAAGAGCTGGAACGTGTCGAGCCAGTAGGGCTCCCAGCCGTCGTCGAGGGGGTGGAGCAGGCGGAAGCAATGGCCGTGCAGGTGCAGCGCCTGCGGGAAGGCGGTCTCGTTGCGCAGGGCCAGCACCACCACCTGCCCGCGCTTCACCGAGAAGATCGGCTGGAGCCCCGCGACGCCGCTGGCGCCGTTCACCGACCAGATCTTCTGGGGATCGCCCGTATAGACCGGATCCGGCGCCGGCCCCTCCTTCGGCGCCTCCTTCGATGTCTCCTTGGCGGAATCCTTGGGCACGAAGGCGCCACCGGTGATCACCACATCGCGGCGCAGGGCGTTCTGGAGCTTGATCTCGGCCGGGAGGCGCTTGTTCTCGCCGATCGGGCCGATCGGCGGCCGCTTCTCGCTGATCTTGGCGCCCTTGGTGGTGACGCTCGCGAGGGTCAGGCCCTTGCCGACCAGGGCCTGGATCGCGCAGGCGGCGCCCTCCTGCTCCGGCAGATCGACCATCAGGTCGTAGCGGGTGCCGGGCGGGAACGGGAGGGTCGCCCGCAGGGGCTCGAACGTGTCGGTGGGCTGGCCGTCGACCGCCGCAACGTAGACCTTCACGCCCTCGAACCGGAGCCGCGTCGCCCGGGCGTTGCAGGCATTGCCGAGGCGCAGGCGCAGACGGGCGCCCGGGCGCGCCTCGATGGTCGCCGGCACGGGCTTGCCGTTGACCGTGACGAGATTGCCGAGCCGACCGTGTGCGGCGGCGAGCGGCGTCTGCCCGAACGGCACCAGGCTGCCGTCGTCCTGAAGGCGCCAATCCTGCAGCACCACGCTGACATCGGCGTCGACGACCGGCGGGGTCGCCTCCTCGACCACCAGCATGCCGGCGAGCCCCCGGCCGGACGGCTCGCTCGCGCCGCCGACGGTGAGCGGCCGGATCAGGTACGAGCCGGCATCCGGCGGCGTGAACGCGTAGAGGAAGTCGCCCCCGGGCGGGATCGGCGCCTGGGTGACCCCGCCGACGCCGTCCATGGCGTTGACGTTGCGGACCCCGTGCCAGTGCAGCGACAGGGCCTTGTCGGTCCGGTTCTCGACCTTCAGCCGCACCGGCTGCCCGAGCTTCACCCGGATCTCGGGCGGCAGGGCCTTGCCGTCGAAGCACCAGACCGGTGTCTCCGGTGCGGGCTCCGGCCGGAACCGCGCCTTGCCGGGCGCCGCCGACAGGATGGCGGGCTCCGCCTGCGCCCGGGCCGGTTCCGGCGTGGTCCCCGAGGGGCTGCCGGCCGCCGGCCCCGGAGCCTGCGCCCGGACCGCCTCCGGCACGAGCCCGATGGCCACCGCGGCGAGCAGGCTCCGGCGCGAGGGCGCGCCGGCGCGCGAATCGGACGGCGGCTCGGGGCGGGATGGCGGCATGGGATCTCGGCTGCGGCTCGCGACGGGTCCGCTCCATAGCGGCGCGCCGGATGAAGCGCCACCGGCGCCACAGGGACAAGTTTTTTGCTGCGGGCGAGCCGGCCCATGCTATAGGGCGCGCTTCCGGCGGCCGGCGATGCGCCGGATGTCGGCGCGCGCGGGCGTGGCGGAACTGGTAGACGCGCTGGATTTAGGTTCCAGTGTCGCAAGACGTGGGGGTTCGAGCCCCTCCGCCCGCACCAGGACGTCTACTGTAGGCGCGGTCCTCCGCGGACCGCCCCGTCTCCGTTCCCGACATCCTGCCATCCCCGGCCGCGCGAACACGCCGCACGACGCCGGCCCCGCTGGCGACCACAGGTTATTGAAGAGCGACGACGACGATGCAGGTGACCGAGATCAACGCCCAAGGGACCGCCACCCCTGGGCTGAAGCGCGAGTTTCAGGTTCTGCTGGCCGCCCAGGAACTCGAGGAGCGCCTCACCACCGAGCTCTCCGGCATGAAGGACAAGGTCCAGCTCAAGGGCTTCCGCCCCGGCAAGGTGCCGGTGGCCCACCTGCGCAAGGTCTACGGCCGCTCGGTCATGGCCGAGGTGGTGCAGAACGCCGTCAACGAGGCCAACCGCCAGATCGTCACCGACAACGGCCTCAAGCTCGCCCTGGAGCCGCAGGTCGAGTTCCCCAGCGACCAGACCGAGGTCGAGAAGGCGCTCGACGCCAAGGGCGACCTCGCCTTCAAGGTCGCCCTCGAGGTGATGCCGAGCTTCGAACTCGCCGACCTGTCCGACGTCAGCCTGACCAAGCTCGTCGCCAAGCCCTCCGACGCGGAGGTGACCGAGTCCCTCGAGCGCATGGCCGGTCAGGGCCGACCGTTCAGCGAGCGGGAGGAGGGCGCCGAGGCGCAGAACGGCGACCGCGTCACCATCGACTTCGTCGGTCGCATCGACGGCGCGGAGTTCCAGGGCGGCACGGGCGAGGGGATTGACCTCGAACTCGGCTCCGGCTCGTTCATCCCGGGCTTCGAGGAGCAGCTCGTCGGCGCCAAGGTCGGCGACAAGCGGGTCGTCAAGGCCACCTTCCCGGAGGCCTACGGCGCCGAGCACCTCGCCGGCAAGGACGCCGAGTTCGACGTGACCGTCACCAAGATCCAGGCGCCCGGCGAGGCCAAGGTCGACGACGCCCTCGCCAAGTCCATGGGCATGGATTCCCTGGAGAAGCTCCGGGAAGCCGTGTCGGAGGCGATCGGCCGCGACTACGAGGCCGCCACGCGACGCCGGCTCAAGAAGGACCTGCTCGACGCGCTGGACGGCAAGTACGCCTTCGAGCTGCCGCCCTCCCTGGTGGCGCAGGAATTCGCCAGCGTCTGGGCCCAGGTGGAGCAGGACCTCAAGACCCGCGGCAAGACCTTCGCGGACGAGGACACCACCGAGGAGGAGGCGCAGGCCGAATACCGGAAGATCGCCGAACGGCGCGTCCGGCTCGGTCTCGTGCTTGCGCAGGTCGGCGAGAGCGCCGATATCAAGGTCTCGGATGAAGAGGTGAACCAGGCCCTCATCGCCCGGGTCCGGCAGTTCCCGGGCCAGGAGCAGCAGGTCTGGGACTTCTACCGGAAGAACGCGCAGGCGCTCGCGGAACTCCGCGCGCCCCTGTTCGAGGAAAAGGTGATTGACCACATCCTCGGGCAGGTCAAACTCGTCGAGGAGCCCGTCTCGAAAGCGGCGCTTTTCGCTGACGAAGATGACGATGAGACGACCGGCGGAAAGCCGGCTGACGAGGCCGAGGCCGAGGCCAAGGCCGACTGAGTCCCGCCCTGTCCCAGGACGGCGGGCAAGGGTTTAGGCGATGGTTAAGCATCGCCGGTGTTCGCTGACATGTCCGGAGCTGCCCTGATTCGCGGCGGCTCCGGGCCTCACTCCGGGGCAGGACGAGATGAGAGATCCGATCGACGTCTACAACAACGCGCTCGTGCCGATGGTCGTCGAGCAATCGAGCCGGGGCGAGCGTGCCTTCGACATCTACTCCCGCCTGCTCCGCGAGCGCATCATCTTCCTCACCGGCCCCGTGGAGGATTACGGCGCGTCGCTGATCGTGGCGCAGCTGCTGTTCCTCGAGGCGGAGAACCCGAAGAAGGAGATCTCCTTCTACATCAACTCCCCCGGCGGGGTGGTGACCTCGGGCCTGTCGATCTACGACACGATGCAGTTCATCCGCTGCCCGGTGACGACGCTCTGCGTCGGCCAGGCCGCCTCGATGGGCTCGCTGCTCCTCACCGCCGGCGAGCCCGGCCACCGCTTCGCCCTCCCGAACGCCCGGATCATGGTCCACCAGCCCTCCGGCGGCTTCCAGGGCCAGGCGACCGACATCCTGATCCACGCCCGCGAGATCGAGGCGCTGAAGCGGCGCCTGAACGAGATCTACGTGAAGCACACCGGCCGCGACTACGACACGATCCACACGGCGCTCGAGCGCGACAACTTCATGACCGCCGACGCGGCCAAGGAGTTCGGCCTCATCGACGAGGTGATCGAGAAGCGGCCCGAGCCGGCCGCCGCCTGACCGGCCCGCATGCCCGAGAGCCGCGGCGCGGCCTTGATCCCGCCGCGGCAGCGTGTTTGCATCCGAGTTCCGGCCCTTCGGTCAAAGGCGCGCAGCATACTGTTTCTTTAAACGGGCCCCCTACATTCAAATGACACGCGTGCGCCCCTAGCCGGCCGCGGACGCGAGGAATCGGAGACCGATATGAGCAAGACTGGCGGCAACGACTCGAAGAGCACGCTGTATTGCTCGTTCTGCGGCAAGAGCCAGCACGAGGTCCGCAAGCTGATCGCCGGCCCGACCGTGTTCATCTGCGACGAATGCGTCGAGTTGTGCATGGATATCATCCGGGAGGAGTCGAAATCCTCGCTGGTGAAGAGCCGCGACGGGGTGCCGACCCCGAAGGAGATCCGCCGCGTCCTCGACGACTACGTCATCGGCCAGGACTTCGCCAAGAAGGTCCTCTCGGTGGCGGTGCACAACCACTACAAGCGCCTCGCGCACGCGACGAAGCACAACGACGTCGAGCTGGCCAAGTCCAACATCATGCTGATCGGGCCGACCGGCTCGGGCAAGACGCTGCTCGCGCAGACGCTGGCCCGCATCCTGGACGTGCCGTTCACCATGGCGGACGCCACGACGCTCACCGAGGCCGGCTATGTCGGTGAGGATGTCGAGAACATCATCCTCAAGCTGCTCCAGGCCTCCGACTACAACGTCGAGCGGGCGCAGCGCGGCATCGTCTACATCGACGAGATCGACAAGATCTCCCGCAAGTCCGACAACCCGTCGATCACCCGCGACGTGTCCGGCGAGGGCGTGCAACAGGCGCTCCTGAAGATCATGGAGGGCACGGTCGCCTCGGTGCCGCCGCAGGGCGGCCGGAAGCACCCGCAGCAGGAGTTCCTGCAGGTCGACACCACCAACATTCTGTTCATCTGCGGCGGCGCCTTCGCGGGGCTGGAGCGGATCATCTCGCAGCGCGGCAAGGGCACCTCGATCGGCTTCGGCGCGACCGTGCAGGCCCCCGACGACCGCCGCACCGGCGAGATCTTCCGCTCGGTGGAGCCCGAGGATCTGCTGAAGTTCGGCCTCATCCCCGAGTTCGTCGGCCGCCTGCCGGTCCTGGCGACGCTCGAGGACCTCGACGAGGCCGCCCTGAAGAAGATCCTGCAGGAGCCGAAGAACGCCCTGGTCAAGCAGTACCAGCGGCTGTTCGAGATGGAGAACGTCGACCTGACCTTCCAGGACGAGGCGCTGTCGCTCGTCGCCCGCAAGGCGATCGAGCGCAAGACCGGCGCCCGCGGCCTGCGCTCCATCCTGGAGACCATCCTGCTCGACACGATGTACGACCTCCCGGGCCTGGAATCGGTCGAGCAGGTCGTGATCGGTCCGGAGGTTGTGGAGGGCAAGTCGCGCCCGCTCTACATCCATGGCGACCGCAACAAGGAAGCGCCCGCCAGCGTCAGCGCATAAGCGCCTGACAGGGTTGCATTAAGCGCCCGGCCCAGGCCGGGCGCGCCGCGGGGATCATCTTGAAAACGCTGCGCCCCGCAGCCACTTCAGGCTCAGCGCGGTGGCCGCTCGCTCCTTCGAGGCGCGGTCCGCGTCGCCAGCCGCAAAGTTCTCGAAAATTCCGACCCTCGCGGCCCGGTCGGCCCCTGGCTGTAGGCGCGCTCCGTGCATGGAGGTGCCGAACCCGGGCGTCCTGAGAGGAAGTCAGCATGTCACAAGCAAAATCGCGGCAGCCGGTGGTCCCGGGCTCGACGGGCTCCTACGCCGTCCTTCCCCTGCGCGATATCGTCGTCTTCCCGCACATGATCGTGCCCCTGTTCGTGGGCCGCGAGAAGTCGATCCGCGCCCTCGAGGAGGCGGTCCGCACCGACCGCCACATCCTGCTCGCCACCCAGATCAACGCCGGCGACGACGATCCGGCGACCGATGCCATCTACAAGATCGGCACCCTCGCCTCCGTCCTCCAGCTCCTGAAGCTGCCCGACGGCACCGTGAAGGTGCTGGTCGAGGGCATCGGCCGCGCCAAGGTGACCGGCTTCACCCGTTCGGACGAGTATTACGAGGCCACCGCCGAAGCCCTGCATGACGAGCTCGGCGACCGCGTCGAGGCCGAGGCGCTCGCGCGCTCGGTGCTCTCGGAGTTCGAGAACTACGTGAAGCTGAACAAGAAGATCTCCCCCGAGGTCGTCTCCGCCGTGACGCAGATCGACGAGCCCTCCAAGCTCGCCGACACGATCGGCTCGCACCTCCTCGTCAAGATCTCCGACAAGCAGGGGATTCTGGAGACCCCCACGGTGGCGCAGCGCCTGGAGCGCGTGCTGTCGCTGATGGAGAGCGAGATCTCGGTGCTGCAGGTGGAGAAGCGCATCCGGACCCGCGTCAAGCGGCAGATGGAGAAGACCCAGCGCGAGTACTACCTGAACGAGCAGATGAAGGCGATCCAGAAGGAGCTGGGCGACTCCGAGGACGGCCGCGACGAGCTGGCCGAGCTGGAGGAGAAGATCGAGAAGACCAAGCTCACCAAGGAGGCCCGCGACAAGGCCACCGCCGAGCTGAAGAAGCTGCGCCAGATGTCGCCGATGTCGGCCGAGGCGACGGTGGTGCGCAACTACCTCGACTGGATGCTCGGGATTCCGTGGGGCAAGCGCTCGAAGATCAAGAAGGATCTGCTCGGCGCCCAGGCTCTGCTGGACGACGATCACTTCGGCCTCGACAAGGTCAAGGAGCGGATCGTCGAGTATCTCGCCGTGCAGCAGCGGGCGAATAAGCTCACCGGCCCGATCCTGTGCCTCGTCGGCCCCCCGGGCGTCGGTAAGACCTCGCTCGGCAAGTCCATCGCCAAGGCGACGGGCCGCGAGTTCGTCCGCATGTCGCTCGGCGGCGTGCGGGACGAGGCCGAGATCCGCGGTCACCGCCGGACCTATATCGGCTCGATGCCCGGCAAGATCGTCCAGTCGATGCGCAAGGCCAAGACCTCGAACCCGCTCATCCTGCTCGACGAGATCGACAAGATGGGCATGGATTTCCGCGGCGATCCGTCGGCGGCGCTCCTCGAGGTGCTCGACCCTGAGCAGAACAGCACCTTCAACGACCACTACCTGGAGGTGGATTACGACCTCTCGAACGTGATGTTCGTGACCACGGCCAACACCCTCAACATCCCCGGCCCGCTCATGGACCGGATGGAGGTGATCCGCATCGCCGGCTACACCGAGGAGGAGAAGGTCGAGATCGCGCGCAAGCACCTGATCCCGAACGCCCTGAAGAAGCACGGCCTCGGGACCCACGAGTGGTCGATCGACGACGACGGCCTGATGATGCTGGTCCGCCGCTACACGCGGGAGGCCGGCGTCCGCAACCTGGAGCGCGAGCTGTCGAACCTGATCCGCAAGGCGGTGAAGGAGATCCTGATCACCAAGACCACTACGGTCGCGGTGAACGTGGAGACCCTTCCGGTCTTCCTCGGCCCGCCGAAGTTCCGCTACGGCGAGATCGACGCGGACGATCAGGTCGGGGTGGTGACGGGTCTGGCCTGGACCGAGGTCGGCGGCGAGTTGCTGACGATCGAGGGCGTCATGATGCCGGGCAAGGGCAAGATGACGGTCACCGGCAACCTGAAGGACGTGATGAAGGAGTCGATCTCGGCGGCCGCCTCGTATGTGCGCTCGCGGGCCATCGACTTCGGGATCGAGCCGCCGCTGTTCGAGCGCCGCGACATCCACGTCCACGTGCCGGAGGGGGCGACCCCGAAGGACGGTCCGTCGGCCGGCATCGCCATGGCCACCGCGATCATCTCGACGCTGACCGGCATCCCGGTCCGCCGCGATGTCGCGATGACCGGCGAGGTGACGCTGCGCGGCCGGGTTCTGCCGATCGGCGGCCTGAAGGAGAAGCTGCTCGCCGCCCTCCGCGGCGGCATCAAGACGGTGCTGATCCCCGAGGAGAACGCCAAGGACATCGCCGAGGTGCCCGATAGCGTGAAGAACGGGCTGGAGATCATCCCGGTCTCGCGGATGGATCAGGTGCTGGAGAAGGCGCTGGTCCGTCAGCCGGTGGCGATCGAGTGGGAGGAGCCGCTGCCGGTGGCCAAGCCCGCCCGGACCGAGGAGGACGGCGCCGCCTTCGTGGCGCACTGATCGGTCCATGATCGTGTGAGACGAGCCCCCGGAGCTGCGCTCCGGGGGCTTTTTCGTGCGCGCAGGACAGTGCCGGCGTCCTGCCGATCGACCGGTATGCCGGCGCGTCCGCGGCCGGTCCGGCCGTCGTCGGGCGCGCTCACAAGCAACGCTCCGTCCCGGTGGTGCGGCGTTGCGTTGTCGGCCGTTTCGAGGCCGGCATCGACGCGCGCGGCACGGGGCCGCTTCAGGCGACGCCTCCGTCGCCCGGGCTCATGCCGCTGCGGTCGTCGCGACGGATCGACCCGCGCCGATGGACTGCGTCCAGCGGCCACCGTCAGATCCGCGCGATGGCGGCTTCCATTGAAACGAGTGGCGGCACGGACCCTTGCGGGAGCCTGCCGCCATGCCGTAACGGTCGGCCGCCGGGCGGTTAGCTCAGTTGGTAGAGCGTCTCCTTTACACGGAGAGGGTCGGGGGTTCGAGTCCCTCACCGCCCACCAAGCGCCCGGGATGGCGCGCCGCCGCACCCCGCCGAACAGGTTGAGCCGGCCGTGATGACCTCCGGTCGTGTCGGGGCCGGAACGGGCGTGACGGTCGCGTGTGCGTCGGCCTCGGCGCCTGGCGCACGCGCCGTTCCGGAGGACTTCCGGGGATCCCGCGACGGTCGCGACGGCCCGGCTCACCTGCGGCGTTCCCGTATCCTCAATCCCCTCAGGGATGACAGATTCTGGAGATTGACAAAGCCCGGTCAAATAGCAGTAGCATGAAATTAACGGTCACGGAATTTGGCGGCTTGGAGACGTTTGATGGCATGGTCGCCGTTTCGGAATGGCTTGTTTTCAGCGGATCGAGCAGTCGAAACTACAGGTAGCAACAGCGCGCGATCACAGGTCCAACACCCGCTGCGCGAAGAGGTGTTTCCCAGCCGTGGGAGTGCTGCGCAGACGGTGACAGTCCACGTGCCGCCCCGTGATCCGCTCGATGCCATCGGACAGCGGGATGAGCTGGTGCGCATGCGCGTCACCGAGATGAGCGACCGCCTCGAAGAGCTGAAGACCCTGCAGGAAGACTTCTCCTCCGTCCTGACGCCGCTGATCTCCATCTCGGAGGAGCTGCCCCGCGCGACGATGCGGCTCGCCGAGGTCGAGGCGCTCTTCGCCAAGGAGCAGCAATCCGCCCTCACCGCGCGGCGGGAGGCCGGCGAGCTCGCCGTTCGGACCGCCGCCCTGACGAACGAGTGCGCGGCGATGACCGCGGAAATCACCCGCCTGGAGAGCAGTCTCCACAACCGGGATATCGAACTCGATCAGCTGCGCGTCACGGTGCGCGACAAGAGCCTCGCGACCGAGAATTACGAGCGGCAGCTCGCCGCCGAGGTGGAGCAGACGAAGGCGCTGACGGGTGAGAACAAGGCCCTGCGCCTCGAAGCGCAGGCCGCCGATCAGGCGCTGTCGCGGTCCGAGCGCGACCTCGCCGAGATGCGCGAGCGCTTCGCCATCCTCGACCAGGACAATCGCCGCCTGCAGATGCTCTGCGAGGAGCAGGAGGCACGGCTGGCGGATACGGCGGCCCGCTACGACACGCTGCGCGAGGAGTCCGAGGCCGAGCGGCAGCGGCTGCTCACGCTCGAAGCCGATCTCGCGGCCGAGATCGTCGCCCGGCAGAAGTCGGATTCGCAGCACGAGGCCGAGATCGGCGGCCTGCGGACCGAACGGGCCAGCCTGACCATGAAGCTCGAAGCCGCGACCAACCGCGCGGCCGCCACCGAGCAGCTGCTCGTGCAGATCCGCGCCCAGCTCCGGGAGAAGGACGAGGCGCTCCGCGTGGCGGAGCGGACGGTCAAGGAGGCCGTCATCGAGCGCGCGACGGCCGACCGCCGCGTCGAGGCGGTGCAGGCCGATCTCGCGCGCCAGACCGAGCGCCTGCTCGACGCGCAGCGGCTCCGGTCCGACCTGGACAACCGTTGCGACATGCTGGCCAAGGCGCTGGCGGCGAAGGATGTCGCGGTGGAGCAGGCGACTTCGCGGGCGGCCCTGCTGTCGGAGCGGATGGAACAGCTCAGCCGCCGCCACGAATCCGAGATCCAGGATCTCGAGGTCGCCAACCGCCGGCTCGTCGAGGATCTGCAATCCGAGCGCTCCGAGCGGGCGATGACGCAGGGTGCCCTCGACATCGCGCGCGAGAGCCGGATCGCCCTCCAGAAGCAGTACGAGGTGCTCAAGCGGGACGCGCGGCGGTTCCGCAGCTTCGACGACGGCGACGCGCAGGCGAACGCCGAACACGCGGCCGGGAAGGCCGCGTCGGACACTGAGCCGAAGAGTAATATTCGGCCTTTCGTACCCTCCGACCGCGTAGGCTAGATTCAAATCGGAGATTACCATCATGCTACGTGTGGAGGCGGCTTTGGCAGATCAGGCGTTCAAGGACTCGAATTCATCGATGACCGCGACTTGGCTCATGCGCGGGATCAAACCCGACGGACCGGTATCCCTGACGCAGGAGGGGCTGGCGGCGGCCCGTTCCGACGGGCTGCATCGCGAGACGTCCGAGATCCACAAGATCCCCGGCGTGTCTCGGGACTGGTCGTCGGCGCTCGACCTGATCCGCGAAGCCACGGAGGCGATCAGCATCAGCGAGGAGCGGGTCGCCGATCTGGAAGCGCAACTGCATCAGGTGACGACCACCGCCAACGAGGAGATGCGGGAACTCAACGTCAAGATCGCGGCGGCCGAGCGCCGGGCACAGAAGGCCGAGGAGCGGGCACGCACGGCCGAGGCGCGCGCCAACGAGGCCGAGACGTGGCTCGTGCGCATCCACGATGCGGTGCTGAACGGGTTCCGCCGCAAGCCCGGTCCGGCGCTCGCGCCCGTCGAAATGGGCGGGCAGGATTTCCTCGAGACGCCGAACGTGGCGGAGGGGTGATGCGCTGATCCTCGGCCGGTCATGGACGTGCAGATCTTAAGCCTGACCGGTCTGGTCGGCGACCGCTTCGCAGATCCGCGCGTCCCGGAGGGAGATCGCGGGGTGCCGCAGCGCCTGCCGGAACCGGCTCTCACGCTGCAGATGATCGAGGCGGCGGTGGAGCGGCAGCGCTTCGTCGAGGACGAGGGCGAGCGGATCTTCGAGCAGGCCCAGACCCTGCTGGTGTCGGTGAAGGCGGAACGGACCCGGCTGCTCGGCGAGATCGAGCACCTGCGGGCCGATCTGGCCGAGGTGCGATTTCTGCTGCGGCAGACCTGCGGCGATCTCGCGGCGGCCGAGCATCGCGCCGAGCAGGCGGAGCGGCGCGCGGCGGACCTCGCGGTCCGCAACGAGGACATGACGCGCTTCTGCGTCCGCCTCGTCGACGCGGTGGAGCCGATGCTGGATCAGGAGGCCGCCGAGCCTCCGGGCAGCGCGGAGCGGTAGCCGGCTCGCCCTGGCCCGGGCGGTGCGCGACCCGGGCGTCGGGCGTGCGGTCCGGGAGCCGGGGCGTGCGGCGGCCTGCATCCGCGGGCGCCCGAGATCGGCCGCGCGACCGATCGGTGCCGATTTGGTCGCACCGCACCCCGGCTCATCGCGGCGATGTTCGGGTTATCCTCGCAGCCGACCGCGTGTCGACGGCAACGGCCGGCCGGAGCGTCGACAGCGCGACATCGACGGCGTGACGGGGACACCATGGACCAGCGGACGCCGCCCGACCTTCACAGCGACATGGTCGCCGCCGCGCGCGCGGTATCCCTCTCCGCGGGGCAACGTGCGCAGGCCGAGGATCGCGACGACGGTTTTCCGGCCGCCGACGTCGCCGACCTCGTCCGCCTCGGACTGCTCGCGGCGCCGATCCCGTCCGACCTGGGCGGGAGCGGTCTCGGCGAGGAGCCGGGGGCCTGGAAGCTCGCCGACGTCCTGCGGCTCGTCGGCTACGGCAGTCTCGCGCTCGGACGGCTCTACGAGGGCCACGTCAACGCGCTTCAGCTCATCGCCCAGTACGGCGACCTGGGCCAGCGCGCGCGCCTCTTCGCCGATGCCGGCGCCGGCCACCTGTTCGGCGTCTGGAACACCGAGCCGCCGGGGGGCGGCGTTGTGATCGAGGATTGCGGCGACGGCTCGCGCCTGGGGGGCGTGAAGACCTTCGCGTCGGGGTCCGGTTTCGTGACTCGCGCCCTGGTCACGGGCCGGTCGCCGGGCGGCGAAACCCTCATGCTCGTCGTGCCGCTGCCGGCCGGCGCCCGCGCCGACCTGTCGGCGTGGCGGGCCCACGGGATGCGCGCGTCGGCCACCGGGACCCTCGATTTCAACGGTCTCGCGCTCCTGCCGGATGCCGTTCTCGGTAACCCGGATGACTACTTCCGCCAGCCGGTCTTCTCGAGTGGCGCGTGGCGTTTCACGGCGGTCCAGCTCGGCGGCATCGAGGCGGTGTTCGACGTGTGGCGGGCACACCTCGTCGGCACCGGGCGCGAGGCGGATCCGCATCAGCTCGCGCGTCTCGGCGAGGGCGCGATCGCGGTGGAAGGGGCGCGGCAGTGGGTGGCCCGGGCAGCCGCGATGGCGACCGACGGGATGCTGGCCCCCGAACGGGTCGTGGCCTTCGTCAACCTAGCCCGGCTGGCCGTGGAGAAGGCCGGCCTCGACGTGCTGCAGCTCGCCCAGCGCTCCGTGGGGCTGCAGGGCTTCCTGCGGACGCACCCGCTGGAGCGGCTCACGCGCGACCTCGCAACCTACCTGCGCCAGCCCGCACCCGATCGGGCCCTCACCGGCGCGGCGGCGGAGATCCTGAGGACGCGCGCCATGGCGGGGGACCTCTGGAGCGGGGTGGCCGTATGATCGGATCGTCGCGCGCGCACGCGGCGCCGGGCCGCGAGGGCCGGGACGCGGCGGTCTGGCGCGACGCGCCGCAGCGCTACGGCCGCATCAGCCGCGGCTTCCACTGGCTGATGGCCGCGCTCTTCGCGTGGCAGTTCGCCGGGGCGCTGCTCTATGTCGGCATCGGCGACACGGCTCTCACCCGCTTCGTCGGCGGTAGCCACTTCACCCTGGGCGCCACCCTGTTCGTGCTCGCGCTGCTGCGCGGGGCCTGGGGCCTCGCGAACCTCCCGCGGCGGCCGCCCCATCCGGGGCGCCTGGGCCGCGCCGCGCAAGCGGGCCACGCCGTGCTCTACGGCCTGATGATCGCGGTCCCGGCGCTCGCCCTCCTGCGCCAGTACGGCTCGGGGAAGCCCTTCGCGCCCTACGGCATCCCGGTGATGCCGGCGCGGGACAGCAAGATCGCCTGGATGACGGTCCCGGGCGACCTGCTCCACCACTGGCTGGCGTTCATCCTGCTCGCGGTGGTGCTCGGTCATGCGGCGATGGCCGTGCTCCACCGCGTGCTCCGGCAGGACGACGTGCTGGCGCGGATGCGTTGAGAGCCGGCCGGGACGACGAAGCCTTCGTCTCGGCCCGCGACGTGCCTGGGCCGGTGATCACGGGCTGGGGCGGCGAGCCCTCCCGGCCCCGTCGGGACCAGATCCCCCTCGATCAGGCGAAATGCGCCGGCAGGCTGAGCGCCTGCGCGTAGGTCATCAGCATGATCGCGCCACCGATCAGGGTGGCGCCTATGGTGATGCGGTTGGTCCAGGTCATTGTCGTCTCCATCGGCTTCGCGACTGTGCTCGCGCTGTGACCCCGATGTATGCTCAAGCTCTCGTGGCCGACGTGTCCTGGAGCACCCGCGGCACCGCTGCGGGCCGGCGTCGGCGCCCATTCGGGGGCGACCCGGGAAATGATCACCGCGCCGATGTGAGAAGAGGTCCCGCCCGAGCGCCGCGTGCGCGATCGTCATTCCGTCGCGGGCGGGTCGCGTCCGTCGCTCCGGCCTGCGGTCGCGGAGGTCTCGACCGGCCAGGTGATGCGGCCCGACGTTCCCGCGGCCTCCCGCGGCGACGGCGCATGCGAGAGGCGGTCGGGCATGGTCACGCGGTCGAGCCGGCGAACTTGAGCGCGATCTTCCGTCCGTCGCGCCAAATCACTTCGCAATTCTGGTTGATGTACAAGGCCGCCGAGATCAATCGAAATTTCGATGGCGGAGCCGTATCCGACTCGATCTCGATCATCGCACCGGATTTACCGAGGTTCCAGACCAGGCAGCCGCGACGTTCCTGCGGCTCTCCGAAATAGACCTGCCCGGTCTTCAGGGCCGCCCTTTGTAGTTCGCCTCTGCGATCTTCCGCCACTAAGCGCCTCCGGTCAGTCTGACTTCGGTTGCACAACAGAGCCCCGAGACCCGAATTTCGTTCCAGATTTTTTAGGCTTTCCGCTTCGGCGATGTGCCGCGGGCTGAAGGCGGCACCCGGGACCGGCCCGTCGCCCCCGCCCTCGGTGCAGCCGATCGCCCGACCCGAGTCCGCCGATCTTGAGAGAGGTCGGTGCGAGTCGCATCCCCTCAATGAATGAGGCGACCGTCTTACGGCTCGGCTTGGAGGAGAGCGCCGCCGGGATGGACGGGACCGTCCGCTCCTGATCGGTCCGTACCGCATCCGCCTCGGGACCCGACGTCCCGCGGCCCGGGGTGGCGTCGGTCGAAAAGCTGTCGGGTCAGCGCAGAAAGATCAAATTGCCTCGCTGCAATCACGGCTAAATACTCAGGCGGAGGCCGAGGATCCGGCTAATAACCGCGACGGGGGACGCCAGCACATGACAGCGCGAGAGGTGGCAGAACGGCAGCTCGAGCACGTACGCTGGCGCGTGGCGGTAGTCGCCTCGACGCTCGAGGACGTCGCGGAGACGCCAGATCAAGGTCTGCGCAAGATACCGGCTGAGGCCGCGCGGCAGTTCCTCACGGCCGCCGTCGCCGAATTGTCGGATTACGTGGCGGCGTTGACCTCCGCGCCCGCCCGTTGAACGCCGGCGGCGTCGATTAGGACGCCGCTCGGCGGTTGCGCTCGACGCGCCGGCTTTTCCGCCAGAGTTCGACATGACGAACGCTTCGGAATGGCCCGCTACGGCGCGAACGCTCGTTCACGACGGAACGGCGATCCGTCTCTAGGCCGCTTCGTGAGCGGCGGATCGGGCCTGCCGTCCGACCGGCGCGGTCCGATGCCCGGCTCGCGCCGCGCGTGCCCGGTCGGATGGTTCCGGCTGGGCTTCGGCCGGGACGGCCATTTAACGGCGCCGTCCCCGGCCGGAGGCGGTCCCCAGCACGGCGAAGGCCGTGGCCGCGCCGATGCCCAGGAGGCCGGCAGCCGCCGTGACCGGATGCAGGCTCGCCCGCGTGTAGGCGCTCGTGCGCATCACCGGCACGGGCGGATCCCCCCGCGTCTCGCTGGCCGGCACCGGCGCGTGGAGGGCGCCGACCGGGTTGCGGGGCGCGCTCGCGCGCTTCTGCAGGGCGACGATCGCCGGGGCCAGATAGTCGTAGGCCCCGGGCGCGAATTCCTTGCCGGCCGTGAAGGCCTTGCCGGCGCCGCCCACGAAGATGTCGCGCTGCGGATGGACGGCGGCGTGCAGGATGGCGTAGGCGACTTCCTCGGGCCGGTAGATCGGCGGCGGCAGGCTCGGCTCCCGGTCCATGTAGTTGCGCGCCCGCTGGGGCAGGGGAGTGTCGATCGAGGCCGGCTTGATCAGCGTCACCGAGACCGGGGCCTTCTCGACCATCAGCTCCATGCGCAGGGCGTCGGTGAAGCCCTTCACCGCGTGCTTCGAGGCCGCGTACATGCCCTGATAGGGGAAGGCGAGGTCCGAGGCGATGCTGCCGACGTTGATCAGCGCCCCGCCGCCCGCGCGCAGGTGCTCCGTCGCCACCAGGGATCCGAACACCGTCCCCCAGAAGTTGGTCTGGATCAGGCGCTCATGGTCCGCGTCGCTGATCTCGCGCAGCCGGCCGTAGATCGAGGCCCCGGCCACGTTCACCCAGGTGTCGAAGCCGCCGAAGGTCGAGACGGCCCGGTCGGCGACCGCCTGCACCTCCGCCCGGTTGCCGACATCGGCCACGACGTGGATCGCCTTGCCGCCGACGCCCTCGATCTCCGCCTGGATGCGCGCCAGGGCGTCGCCGCTGCGCGCGGTCAGCACCACCCGGGCGCCGCGCTCGGCCGCCATCCGGGCGGTGGCGAGGCCGATGCCCGACGACGCGCCGGTGATGACGATGACCTGCTCGTTGAGCGGCTTGTGCTTCATGCGGTAACCCCGTGCTTTGCCGGGCGACCGCCTTCGTGGAGGAAGGGGCGGGCCCACCCTCCGCTATCCGTCGGGGCGGCCGCATGTTCCTGGCGCGCCGCGGGTGATCGGGTCGCAGGGTGGCGTCGCGCGGGCGCTCAGCGCCCGTAGATATCCTCGACGCGGATGATGTCGTCCTCGCCGGTATAGGAGCCGACCTGCACCTCGATCAGCTCCAGCGGGATCTTGCCGGGGTTGGCGAGGCGATGCATCGAGCCGATCGGCAGGTAGATCGCCTCGTTCTCGTGGACCAGCACCACGCGCTCGTCGATCGTGACCTCGGCGGTGCCGCGCACCACCACCCAGTGCTCCGCCCGGTGGTAGTGCTTCTGCAGGGACAGGCGGCCCCCCGGCACCACCTGGATCCGCTTGACCTGAAACCGCTCGCCGATGTCGATCCGCTGGTACCAGCCCCAGGGCCGGTACATCCGCAGGTGCGCGTCCGCCTCCGGCGCGCCCTCGGCGCGCAGCGCGTTGACCAGGTCCTTCACCTGCCCCGAATGCGCCTTCGAGGCGACCAGCACCGCGTCGGGGGTGGAGACGACCACCACGTCCTCCAGGCCGACCACGGCGGTCAGGCCCTCGCCCTGGCTGTGCACGAGGCTGTTCTTGGTCCCGATCAGCGACACCCGGCCCCGCACCGCGTTCCCGGCCGCGTCGTGATCCAGCACCTGCCAGACCGCGTCCCAGGTCCCGACATCCGACCAGGCGAACGACACCGGCAACACGCCGGCGCGCGCGGTCCGCTCCATCACCGCGTAGTCGATCGAGATCTTGGGGGCCTGCGCGAAGGCCTCGGCGTCGAGGCGCACGAAGTCGAGGTCGGTCACCGCCGCCTCCAGCGCCGCCCGCGCGGCGGCGAGCACGTCGGGCACGAACGCCTCCAGCTCGGCCAGCATCAGGTCGGCGCGGAACAGGAAGTAGCCGGAGTTCCACAGGGCGCCCTCGGCGATCAGCGCCTCGGCGCCGGCGCGGTCGGGCTTCTCGACGAAGCGGGCGACCCGGGCGGCCCCCGGCGCCTCCTGGATGGCCTCGCCCCGGCGGATGTAGCCGTAATCGGTGGCCGGCCGGTCCGGCTCGATGCCCAGCGTCATGGTGTAGCCGGCCCGGGCCCCGGCGGCGGCGGCGGCCACGGCCGCCACGTAGGCCTGCGTGTCCGGGACGACGTGGTCGGCGGCCATGATCAGCACCACCGCCTCCGGGTCGAGGCGGGCGGCGTGCAGCGCCGCGACCGCAACGGCGGCGGCGGAGTCGCGGCCCTGCGGCTCGAGCAGGATGTCGGCGGCCAGACCGACCTGTCCGCACTGCTCGGCGACGATGAAGCGGGCCTCCGCCGAGGCGATGACGGTCGGCCGGGCGAACACCGCCGGGTCCGCGACCCGCTCCAGGCTCGCCTGGAACGTCGAGGCGCGGGCATCCACCAGCTTGGCGAACTGCTTGGGCATGCTCTCGCGCGAGGCCGGCCACAGCCGCGTCCCCGTCCCCCCGCACAGGATCATCGGGTGGATGAGGGCAGTAGATCGGGACATGGCGGCGTCTCCCGAGGAGGCTCGGCGGGTCGGCTTGGTCGCGCGACCGGGGCGGTCCCGCAAGGGTCGGCGCGCCGGCAGCGACTGGTTTCCGGGTTTGGCCTTAACGTCGCGCCGGGGGCAGGACAACCGGCGCGGCTTATGCGCGCGATCGGGCTGACCCTATCGCGGCGGGTCTATATGTCTGGTCGCGCATGAGTTCCTCCGCGCAGACCCGCTCGCCTCCCGCTGCGGCGCAAGGCCCCCGCCGCCTGCCCTCGGTCGAGCGCCTGGTCGGCGGTGCCGCGCCGGAGGCGCTCGCCGCCTACGGGCGGACGGCCATCACCGAAGCGGTCCGGGCGGTGCTCGCCGGGATCCGGGCGGAGGGCGCGTCCGTGCCGGACGAGTCGGCGCTCCGCGCCGCCGTCGCGGAGCGCCTCGTCGCCGAGCGACGCCCCTCCCTGCGGCCGGTGTTCAATCTCACCGGGACGGTGCTGCACACCAATCTCGGCCGCGCCCTGCTGCCCCGCTCGGCCGTCGAGGCGGTGGCCGCCGTGATGGGCCAGGCGAGCAACCTCGAATTCGATCTCGCCAGCGGCGCCCGCGGCGAGCGCGACGACCACGTCGAGAGCCTGATCTGCCGTCTCACCGGCGCCGAGGCCGCGGTGGTCGTCAACAACAACGCGGCCGCCGTCCTGCTGGTGCTGAACGCCCTGGCGATGCGCAAGGAGGTGATCGTCTCCCGCGGCGAGCTGGTGGAGATCGGCGGGTCCTTCCGGATCCCCGACGTGATGGTGCGGGCCGGTTGCCGGCTGCGCGAGGTCGGAACCACCAACCGCACGCATCTGCGCGACTTCGCGGAGGCGATCGGGCCGCGCACCGGCCTGGTGATGAAGGTCCACCCGAGCAACTACGCCATCGCGGGCTTCACCGCGGCGGCGGATCCCGACGCCCTGCACGGCCTCTGCCGGGAGCGCGGCGTGCCGCTGGCCGACGATCTCGGCAGCGGCAGCCTCGTGGATCTCGCCGCCTACGGCCTGCCCCCCGAGCCCACCGTCCGGGCGGCCCTGGCGCGGGCGGATGTCGTGACCTTCAGCGGCGACAAGCTGCTGGGCGCCGTGCAATGCGGCATCGTCGCCGGCCGGAAGGCGCTGATCGCCCGGGTCCGCAAGAATCCGCTGAAGCGAGCCCTGCGCGTCGACAAGATGACCTACGCGGCCCTCGAAGCGGTGCTGCGTCTGTACCTCCACCCCGAGCGGCTTGCCGAGGAGCTGCCGACGCTCCGCCTGTTGACCCGCGACCGGGCGGCGATCGCGGCCCGCGCGCGCAACCTCGCGCCCGCGGTGGCGGACCGGCTGTCGGGATCGGCCACGGTCTCGGTGGCGGATTGCATCAGCCAGATCGGATCCGGAGCCCTGCCGGTGGAGACCCTGCCCAGCGCCGCCCTGGTGCTGACGCCGGACGCCGGGACCGGGGACCCCCGGCGCGGTGCCGGGGGCCGGTGCAAGCGCCTGGCCGAGCGGCTGCGGACCCTGCCGGTGCCGGTGATCGGCCGCATCAGCGGCGACGCGATCCTCCTGGATCTCCGGACGCTGGAGGATGAGGCCGGCTTCCTCGACAGTCTAGCGGCGCTTCAACCGCGCGGTTAGCGGATCGTGCACCCGGGGGTGTGCCCGGAAACCCAGTTGCCGCACCGGGTCTTGTGCGGCGGCTTCCCGTGTTGTGGTATACGGATCAACCCGCGGTCGCGGTCGGAATGGCGGCGCGTGGACCGCGATAGGCGAATGATATGGCGTACACTGCCGAGACGATGGCGCCGGAACGGGAGGCGGATCCGCTGCTGCTGGATAACCAGCTCTGCTACGCCCTCTATGCCGCCGCGCATCGCATGACCAAGTCCTACCGGCCGTTGCTGGAGCGGCTCGGGCTGACCTATCCGCAATACCTCGTCCTCCTCGTCCTCTGGGAGCAGGACGGCGTCACCGTCTCGGAGATCGGCCGGCGCCTGCGCCTGGATTCCGGCACGCTGACGCCGGTGCTGAAGCGGCTGGAGAGCGCCGGTTTCCTGCTTCGGACCCGCCGCCAGTCCGACGAGCGCGAGGTCGAGATCGCGCTGACCCCGGCGGGGGCCGCGCTCCGCTCCGAGGCGGTGTCGGTCCGCGAGAGCGTGATGTGCCAGCTCGAACTCAGCGAGCCGGAGATCCGCGCCCTGCGGAAGGACCTGAGCCTCGTCATCGAGCGGCTCAGCGTCAACGAGTGAGGGCGGTCCTCACCGGCGCAGGCGGTTGCCGAGGACGAAACCGTAGAGCCCCATCAGGATGATGCCGACCCCGCCCTCGATGCCGACCAGCAGGTTGGTGACGCGCCCGGTCGGCTTGAGGCCGATCTCCGGCGGGTTCGCGGTCATCATGTTGAGCGCGCTGTAGCTCAGGAGATCCAGGGGGTTGTAGGTCGGCCCGGCCTCCGGTCCCTCCACGATGAACAGCCCGCCGGTCAGGCCGTAGAGGCCGGCGAACAGCGCGATCAGCAGCGCGAAGGCCCGGGCGATGCGCGACAGGCTCTCCCCGTAGTCGCACAGCCATTCGACGAACCGGTCTGCACTCCACCGATAGCCGTGCCGCAGCATGCCGGCCCCGTCCCGGTCGCTCCAGGCGGTGCGGGCCTGCCGCCCGGCGTGGAAGCGGCCCATCCGGCGACCGCGCTTGTAGGCCCAGCTCGCCGCGTCGTGGCTGCCGATGCTCTTCCAGTTCTGCTCCAGCGCGAGGTAGCTCGCCTGGGCGGCCTCGTAGGCGCCGGCGACCTCCTCGCCGACGGCGCCGCCGAGCTGCTCCACGCTCATCCGCGTGCCGTTGAGCCACGCGCCGGCGAAGCGGGCGTGCCGCAGGCGGCAGGTCGCGAGGTTCAGCCGCACGAGGTCGGTGTCCGACAGGTCGGCGCCGGACAGGTCCGCCCCGTCAAGCTTCGCCCCGGCGAAGTTCGCGCCGCGCAGCCGCGAGCCCGCCAGCGTCGCCTTCGCCAGGCTGGCGCCGGCGAAGTCCGCCTGCGTCAGGTTGGCGTCGGCGAGCTTGGCCTCGTCGAGCCGGGCGTCGCGGAACACGGTGTCGTCGGCATCCGCCCCGGAGAAGTCGGCACCCCACAGGTCGGCGCCGGCGAAGTCGGTCCCGTCGAGGAGGGCGCCGGACAGGTCGGCGAAGCGCATCGCCGCCTGCCCGAAGCGCGCATCCTCCAGCATGGCGCCGGCGAACCTCACCTGCCCGGCGACGATGCCGGTGAAGTCCGCCCCGGAGAGGTCGGCGTCGGACAGGTCGGCCTCTTCGAGGATCGCGCCCGCGAAGCGTGTCGAGCGCCCGACCGACCCGGCGAGGTTGGCCCGGCGCAGGTTCGCGCCCGAGAAATCGGCCTCCTCGATCCGGGCTCCGGACAGGTCGGCCCCGGCGAGCGGCAGGCCGCCGGATTCGGCGTCGGTCCCGCCGCCCGCAGAGGCGAGGGCGTCCGCGCCCGCGCTCAGGTGCGCGAGATCCGCACCCGGCTCCCGCAGGGGCGATCCGGCGGCGATCCGGTCGATGAGGCCGCGCAGTCGGGTGTCCGCCTCCGCGTCCGGCCGCGCGTCGGGTGGGGTTGCCTGATCCATGGCCGGATCCTTGCCGAAGCGCGCGCCGATGCGCCAGCGGCTTCCTCAGCCGGGGCGGGATGAGGCCGTCACCCGCACGGCGATCGCCTTGGCGGCCGGCGTCTTGGACTGCTCGTCATGGTGCCAAAGGGGCAGCAGGACGTTCAGCTCCGGGTAGTAGCCGCCGCAATTGCCCTCCGGGATGTCGTAGGCGATCACCCGCAGGCCGCCGACGCGCCGGTGGACCTGATCGGCCGCCTCCGTCTCCACGTCGACCGAGCCGCCATCCCTGAGCCCGAGACGGGCGATGTCGGCGCGGTTCATGAACAGGATGTCGCGGGTGCCCTTCACGCCGCGGAACCGGTCGTCGTAGCCGTAGACCGTGGTGTTGAACTGGTCGTTCGACCGCAGGGTGATCAGGTCGAGCACGTCCCGGCCGCGGGGCGGCAGGTCGGGGTCGGCCTCGAGCCCCGCCGGCACGGCGAAATTGGCCTTGCCGGTCTCCGTCTCCCACTTCCGGTCGCGGGCGCCGAGCGGCTTGGTGATCCCGCCGGGCCGGAACATCTGCCCGTTCAGGTCGTGGAACACCTTCGGGTAGGTCGCCTCGATGGCGTCGCGCACCCGGCCGTAATCGGCGACCCAGGCGTCCCAGTCGATCCGTGGGTTCGGCGGCACCGTCGCCTTGGCGATCTCGGCCACGATCCAGGGCTCGGAGCGCACGTGCGGCCCGACCGGGTCGGACACGCCCCGGGAGCCGTGGAAGCGCGCGGTGGAATCCTCCATCGACACCGCCTGCGGCCCGCCCGCCTGGCGGTCGATCTCGATCCGGCCGAGGCAGGGCAGGATGTAGGCCACGGCCCCGTTCACCAGGTGCGATCGGTTGAGCTTGGTCGAGATCTGCACGGTCAGGCGCTGCTGCCGCCAGGCCGGTTCCATCCGGCCGGTATCGGGTATCGCGCGCAGGAAATTGCCGCCGAGGCTGACGAAGGCCTTCACCCGGCCGTCCAGAATGCCCTCGCAGGTCTCGACCGTGTTGAGCCCCTTCTCCTGCGGCGGCTCGAACGCGTAGAGGTCCCTCAGCTTGTCGAGCGGCACCAGCTCCGGCTTCTCGGTGATGCCGACGGTCCGCTGGCCCTGAACGTTCGAGTGACCGCGCACCGGGCAGATGCCGGCGCCGGGCTTGCCGATATTGCCGCGCAGCAGCAGGAGATTGACCAGCATCCGCACGGTCTCGGTCCCCTTGCGGTGCTGGGTCAGGCCCATCCCGTAGATGCCGATCACCGCCTTGGCGCGGGCATAGGCCGCCGCCGCGGCCTCGAGGGCATTGCGGGTGAGGCCCGAGCGCCCCTCGATCGTCGCCCAATCCTGGCGCTCGCAGAACGCCACGAACTCCGCGAAGCCGTGGGTGTGCTCGGCGATGAAGGCGTGGTCGAGGATGGCCGGCTTGCCGGCCGCGGTGGCGTCCCGGTCCAGGGCGAGCAGGATCTTGCACAGGCCGGTGAGCGCGGCGAGGTCGCCGCCGGCCTTCACCTGGTGGTACTGGGTCGAGATCCGGGTGGCCGAGCGCGTCACCATCTCCACCGGCGATTGCGGGTTGGTGAAGCGCTCGAGCCCGCGCTCGCGCAGCGGATTGAAGGTGATGATCTGCGCGCCCCGGCGCCTTGCCTCCTGGAGCGGGTGGAGCATCCGGGGCGCGTTCGAGCCGACGTTCTGGCCGAAGAAGAAGATCAGGTCGGTGGTCTCGAAATCCTCCAGCAGCACCGTGCCGACCGGCGCGCCGATCGATTGCGGCAGCGCCACCGAGGTCGGCTCGTGGCACATGTTGGAGGAATCCGGCAGGTTGTTGTTGCCGTAGAGGCGCGCCAGCAGCGCCCACATGTAGCTGGTCTCCAGGGAGGCCCGGCCGGAGGCGTAGAACACCACCGATCTCGGGTCGTCCTGGCGCAGGGCCTTCAGCTCCCGCCCGATCTCGGCGAAGGCGTCCGACCAGGACACCGGCCGGTAGCGGTCGCTGGCGGGGTCGTAGCGCATGGGGTGCGTGAGGCGGCCCTGCTCCTCCAGGGCGTAGTCGCTCCAGCCGAGCAATTCGGTGACGGTGTGGGCCGCGAAGAAGTCCGGGGTCGCGCGCCGACGCGTCTGCTCCCAGGCGGTGGCCTTGGCGCCGTTCTCGCAATACTCGAAGGCGAGCGGCTTCGCCGGCTTCGCCCAGGCGCATGACACGCACATGAACCCGTCCGGCTTGTTCTGCTTCAGCAGCATCGCCGAGCCGGTGACCGGCACGCCCTCGCGGGTCAGGATCTCGACGAGGGACCGGGCCGAGCCCCAGCCGCCTGCCGGTCCGTCATAGGGCTCGATGCGCACATCGTCGGTCTTCTGCTCGGCCATGCCGTCCTCCACTCCGGCACGCAAGCGACCGGACAGGTGGAACGCGCGAGGCCGCGGGTCGGATCACGGCCGCGTCGACGCGGGGGCCTCTGTCAGGAGACGGCCGCGAGCTTGTCGGCCATGGACTGGTCCTTGTCCCGCCGCGTCGAGAAGATCAGCGTGAAGAAGGTCCGCTGGACGCCGAGTTCCGCGAGCCGCGCCTCGCAGCGCTCGGCCAGGGCGCAGATCTCGGACAGCTCGGCCTCGATGTTGGTGCCGTTGGGATGCATCGTGGCGGTGAGCCCGCTGGCCTCGACGATCGCCTTGATCTCGCGGACATAGGGCGAGACCGACGGCCCGACGCCCATCGGGACGATGCACAGGTCGGCCGATACCTTCATGATGATCGCCTGATCGGGGAGACGCCGGCCCCCCATGGCCGCGGGCGGCGCGGGCGGGCAGCGTGGGATGGAGCGGGTACCGGGAATCGAACCCGGGTATTCAGCTTGGAAGGCTGCTGCTCTACCATTGAGCTACACCCGCGCGGGCGGACCGTTAGCACGCCGGTGGGCGCCTGAGAAGGTGGCCCGGGACGGTGTCCGATCGCCCCGCGACACGGGACCCGACACCGGACCGAGACCGCTCGCATCGGCTGTCCCGTTCGCGCCTCTGGAAGTGGCTGTGGCCGGGATCACCCGATCGGGACCGGCCCAGAGCCGGTGTCCGCAGTTGCCCTCCCGCGCCGAGCCGGCGTCCGCCGCGGTGCCCAGCGCCCAGCGCTCTACCCGAGTCCGAGCGCCGCCCGGGCCTCGGCGGGCGTGGCGACCCGGCGGCCGTGGCGCGCCACGGCCTCGGCGGCCAGCTCGACCAGCTCGGCGTTGCTCGCCGCCAGCCTGTCCTTCGTGACCCGGATGTTGTCCTCCAGGCCGGTGCGGACCGCGTCGGCGCCGCGGGCGAGCGCCCAGTCCATCACCACGGCCTGATTGCGGCCGATCCCGGCGGCCGTCCAGGTCGCCTCCGGCAGGATCCGTCGGGTCTCGGCGAGGAGGATGTCGAGCAGGTGCTCCTCGGCCGGCATCGCGTTCTGGACGCCCATGACGAACTGCACGTGCGGGCGCGCGTCGATCAGGCCCGCCTCCACCAGCCGCTTGGCCCCGTGCAGGTGCGAGAGGTCGAAGACCTCGATCTCGGGCCGCACACCGTACTGCTTCATCTGGCCGGCGAGGTCGGTCACGAGGCTCGCGGAATTCTCGTACACGATGGTGGGGAAGTTGACCGAGCCGGTGGACAGCGAGGCCATATCGGGTCGGTGCTTCAGCGACAGTCCCCGGGCGGACGGATCGCGCCCGCGGCCGCCCGTGGAGAACTGGACGATCATCCCGGGGCAGTGCTTGCGCAGCCCCTCCTGAACGGCCGCGAACTTCTCCGGATCGGAGGAGGGCGACTCGTCGTCGTTGCGCACGTGGATGTGGCAGAGGGTGGCACCCGCCTCGAAGGCCTGATGCGTCGACTCGATCTGCTCGGGCACGGTGACCGGCACGGCCGGGTTGTCCTTCTTGCGCGGCACCGAGCCGGTGATCGCCACCGCGATCACCACGGCTGCGGCGTTTCCGGATCCTGCCATCGCGTATCCTCCGTGCACGTCCCTCGGACCGGCGCCCGGGATAGCGCCGCGCGCTTGGAAACAGAACCGCCCGAACCGAGACAGCCGGGCCCGACACGGGACATCCGCGCGCCGGTGACAGGGTGGGCTTGTGTTGGGCCGGCGCTTGCCGCACCTCTCGGACCGCGAGGGATGCGATGAACGACACCGTCCTGGTCCTGAACGGGCCGAACCTGAACCTGCTGGGCCTCCGCCAGCCGGAGATCTACGGCCGCGAGACGCTGGCCGACGTCGAGGCCCTGTGCCGCGAGACCGCCTCCGGCCTAGGGCTGCGGATCGATTTTCGCCAGAGCAACGCCGAGCACGGGCTGATCGACGCGATCCACGAATTCCGGGTCGGTTCGGCCGGGATCGTCATCAACGCCGGCGCCTACACCCACACCTCCGTGGCGATCCTCGACGCGCTTAACACCTGCGAGGTGCCGGTGATCGAGTGCCATATCTCGAACGTCCACCGGCGGGAGGCGTTTCGCCACCAGTCCTACGTGTCGCTCGCCGCCACCGCCGTGCTGGCGGGCTTCGGGACGGGCGGCTACGCCCTCGCCATCCGGCACCTCGCGCATCTGCGGGCCGACAAGCCCCTGCGGACCGACAAGACCGCCTGAGGCGCGGATAGCGCCGCGATCAGGGTTGACGCTGGCGGAGACAGGGGAGAGGAGGGCGGTCAGGCCCCATTTTCACGCGCGCTCCCCGGCGGGACTGGTCCTGACGTCCCCGGAGAGCGCCTCGAGCGGAGCGCGCACGCCGCATGACCAGCCCCTTCCTGCCCCTCGACCGGAAGGTCATCGCCCGCGAGGCGGCCAAGATGTTCCTGGAGATCGGGGCGGTCCTCTTCTACAAGGACGAGCCGTTCAAGTTCACCTCCGGCTGGGCGAGCCCGGTCTACACCGACAGCCGGAAGATCATCTCGTATCCGCGCCTGCGCGCGACGCTGATGGATTTCGCCACCGCCACGATCGTGCGCGAGATCGGCTACGAGTCGCTGACCCACATCGCGGGCGGCGAGACCGCCGGCATCCCCTTCGCCGCCTGGATCGCCGACCGGCTGATGCTGCCGATGCAGTACATCCGGAAGAAGCCCAAGGGCTTCGGCCGCAACGCGCAGATCGAGGGCGAGGTGGTGGCGGGTGCCCGCACCCTGCTGGTGGAGGACCTCGCCACCGACGGGCGCAGCAAGGTCAACTTCTGCAAGGCCCTGCGCGATTCCGGCGCCACGGTCGATCACTGCTTCGTGCTATTCTACTACGACATCTTCCCCGACAGCGCCGCGCTGATGCAGGAGATCGGCATCAAGCTCCACTACCTCACCACGTGGTGGGACGTGCTGGCGGTGGCCAAGGAGATGGGCACCTTCGATCCGAAGACGCTCGCCGAGGTCGAGCGCTTCCTCAACGCCCCGGCCGAGTGGTCGGCGGCCCATGGCGGCATTTCCTCGTTCGGGCAGGCCTGAGATCATGGGCGCCGCCGACCAGATCACGATCCGCCGTCCCGACGACTGGCACATCCACCTGCGCGACGGCGCGATGCTGAAGGCGGTGCTGCCCTACACGGCGGCGCAGTTCGCCCGGGGCATCATCATGCCGAACCTCGTGCCGCCGGTGACCCGTGTGGCCGCCGCGCAGGCCTACCGCGCGCGGATCCTGGCGGCCGTGCCGGAGGGCATGGACTTCACGCCGCTGATGACCTGCTACCTGCGGGACGACACCGATCCGGACGAGATCGAGCGCGGCTTCATGGAGAAAGTCTGGATCGCCGCCAAGCTCTATCCGGCCGGCGCGACCACGAATTCGCACGCGGGCGTCACCGACCTGCTCGGGATCGCCCCCGTACTGGAGCGGATGGAGCGGATCGGCATGCCGCTCCTGATCCACGGCGAGGCCACCGACCCGGAGATCGACATCTTCGACCGCGAGGCCGCCTTCATGGAGGGCAGCCTGATCCCGCTGCTCGCCCGCCATCAGGGGCTGAAAGTGACGGTGGAGCACGCCACCACGGCGGAGATCCTCGACGTGGTCCGGGAGAACCGCGCGCGCGTCGCGGCGACGATCACGCCCCATCACCTCGTGATCAACCGGACCCACATCTTCCAGGGGGGCTTGCGCCCGCACCTGTACTGCCTGCCGGTGGCCAAGCGCGAGCGGCACCGTCTGGCCCTGCGCGCGGCCGCGACCTCCGGGGAGGCCTGCTTCTTCCTGGGGACCGATACGGCCCCGCATGTCCGCGGCGCCAAGGAGGCGTCCTGCGGCTGCGCCGGCGTGTTCTGTGGGCCCTCCGCGCTTCAGACCTACGTGCAGGTGTTCGATGAGGAGGGGGCGCTGGATAAGTTCGAGGCCTTCGCGTCGCTCAACGGCGCGCGCTTCCACGGGCTGGAGCCGAATGCCGCGACCGTGACGTTGGAACGCCGCCCGGGCCGCGTCGCCGAGGCAGTCTCCGTGGAGGACACCACCGTCGTGGTGTTCCGCGGCGAGGAGACGATGCCCTGGTCGGTGGCATTGGAATAGGTGTCAGCGGAAGGGGCTCCGTCGAGCAGGCGTATAATCAGGTGAACGCTCCGGTGCTATCAGAAGCGCTGGAGGCCGGGGCGATACGCCGTCTAAGGCACCAAGATCATAGGAGATGGGGGTGATGACGAAGCTCTGAATACGGATCTTGAACCCTATAGGTTTATTCTATGGCAGTCTGGCCGCTGAGATCTCGGCCTGAATTTGGAATATCTCTAATCAGCTCCTCATCAAAGATATCATCTGCGGGAATTCGCGTCAGGGCTGATTTTTCGGTTGGCGTCATGTTTTTGATAAAAGACAGAATCGCATCCGGTGTGATCGAGTAGTCTAGATTGAAGCCAGATATTTCTTCTCGATAGCCGATGCTTTGTAGGAGATCAGTCAAAGTTTTCCATGCGGTGAGGCTGAAGCTGGGCGTTTCATTCTCTGAGCGGCCCATCAAAACGAAATCAACCTTAGGCAAAAATGCAGGCAATCCATCGCCCCAGACGATTACGGTCTGTGCTGCGTGACTGATGCCAAAGTACATGATGCGCGGAAGAAATTGCCTTTCCCCGTATTGCGCGGAGCGCGCTGGAAGTTCATAGTTCCACCGCCAAGTTTCGTGAAGACGTGCCGTAGGTAAACTCCAGATTTTGTGCTTACTTTGGGATAGGATCGCCTGCACGGCGAAACGGTTGCCAAAGTTCCATCCTCGCAAGAAGCCCTCGTTCGTATAGGGCCCGTTTTCCATGCCATGCATCTGCGGATCGTGGATTTTGCACGGCAGCGCTGCAACAATAGATGAGAGTTCTTGCTGTGCTTCCAGCCCAAAAAAGCTTGGACGGCAGTAGTTTATGTTAAAATGTCCGTTTATGAGGCTTTTTCTGAAAATTTTTTTCCCATTTTCTGTAAATCTAAATGCAAAATAGACTCCGGTTTCTTTATTTTTGTAAATAAATTCGTTGCCAGATATCTGATAGCTTCTTCTTGTTGAAAAGTAATCTATAATAGTCGGCATTTTGACTGGCGAGTGAAATTCAAAATATAGATCATAGCTCATGATGAATCTTTGCTCGCGGAACCTTGATTTTAAGCTTGCGCCCTATTGAAGATATTCAAATTGAGACGCAGTGAATTTTTGTACATCTAAGCATCGTTGCGCATCCGAGGCCGAAGGATATGTGACTCGAATGAGGATTTTAACTTTGCGTGGCAACAGAGCATAGCTTTGTGGCGCATGCAACGATTTTGATATACACTTAAAATCAGTCGAATGATCGAGAAATTTCAATACGTAATCTTTAAATATGCATTATGTTTATAAAGACATTATAATATAACGTGATTGGGTTGCTTCGAAGCGCCGTCGGAAGGCACGAAGGACCCGGATGCGCATCATAAACTGTGTCGGTCGCTTATACCGCACGAAGCGCGGTTGGCGTCGAGAGCGGCTGGTGGTGCAGTTCTGAGCTTGCCATAGGCATATCGCAGCTGCTGACGGATATCGCCGCTTGAACCTTCGCCGCTCGGGTGTCGACCTCAAGTTCCTTGAGATGCGGTGATTTCGTTTCGGCTTCAATTTTTAGGTCGCAGATGAGCCGCGGAGATTCTAATTCGTTCTGGCGGCCGCCGATGCTGCTCCGCCAAATGGCGGCCCTACGACGTATCCGCAGCCGACACGGACTGTAATCATCCCTTCGAAGGACGGAAGCCGATGCAGGACGCGCGACAGGACGGCATCACGGCCATGGGTGCGGTGGACCTCTCCGCCGCCATCCGCGGCCGGATCGTCTCCTGCGTCGAGGTGATGCGCGCCTATCTCGCACGGATCCACCGTCTCAACCCCCAGGTGAACGCCATCGTGGCCCTGCGGGACGACGCGGCGCTTCTGCAGGAGGCCGAGGCCGCCGACGCCGTCCTGGCGCGCGGCGAGGCCGTCGGCCCGCTGCACGGCTTTCCGCTGGCCGTGAAGGATCTCGATCCGGTGCGCGGCCTGCGGTTCACGCAGGGGTCCCCGATCTTCGCCGACCGGATCGCCGACGCGGATTCGCTCATGGTGGCCCGGCTGCGCGCCGCCGGGGCGATCTTCATCGGCAAGACCAACGTGCCCGAATTCGGCCTCGGCTCGCACAGCTTCAACCCGGTCTACGGCGCCACCGCCAACGCCTACGACACGGCGAAGAGTGCGGGCGGGTCGAGCGGCGGCGCCGCGGTGGCGGTGGCCCTGCGGATGCAGCCGGTCGCCGACGGCAGCGACCATGCCGGGTCGCTGCGCAACCCGCCGGCCTTCAACAACTGCTACGGCCTGCGCCCGGCCTGGGGGCGGATCCCGGCCGAGGCCAAGGACGTGTTCAGCCCCGGGCTCGCGGTGCTCGGGGCGATCGGCCGGACGCCGGCCGATATCGGCCTGATGCTCTCCGTCCAGGCCGGCTACGACCCGCGCTGCCCGAACGCGATCCGGCAGGATCCGTCCGCCTTCGCGAGCCCGCTCGCCCGGGACTTCCGAGCCACCCGGATCGCGTGGCTCGGCGATTGCGGCGGCCAGATCCCGTTCGATGCCGGGGTGCTCGACCTCGGGCGGTCGGCGCTGAGGACCTTCGTCGAGATCGGCTGCATCGTCGAGGAGGCGGTGCCCCGCTACGACATGGAGCAGCTCTGGCAGGATTGGTTGGTGCTGCGGGCGCTGACCGTCGCGGCGGCGCTGCGCCCGCTCTACGACGAGCCGCGCCATCGGGCCCTGCTCAAGCCGGAGGCCGCCTGGGAGGTCGAGCGGGGGCTCGCGCTGAACGCCGATCGGATCATCGCGGCCCTGGAGGGGCGCACGCGCTGGTACGAGACCCTGCGCCGGTTCATGGAGGCGTACGACTATCTCGTGATGCCGTCGACGCAGGTCTTCCCCTTCGACAAGGCGCTGCGCTGGCCCGAGACCGTCGGCGGCCGGCGGATGGATACCTATCACCGCTGGATGCAGACCGTGATCCCCGTGACCATGGCGGGCCTGCCGGCCCTCGACGTGCCGGCCGGGTTCGGCGAGGCCGGATTGCCCACCGGCATCCAGATCGTCGGCCGCAACCACGGCGAGCTCGCCTGCCTGCAACTCGGCGCGGCCTACGATGCGGCGAGCAACTGGGTCCGACGCGTGCCGCCGCCGCTGACCTGAGTGGGGCCGCTGCGCGCGGTTCCTGCGTGGAGCCCAGGTCGCGTTCCGCTCTCGCTCCCTGCGCCCGGGAGAGGGCCGCGTGCTGTCTCCTCGTCGGCCCCCTTTCCCGGACAGGTGAAGCGACAGCGTAACCTGATCCGGGGCCCGGCACAGGAAGCGCCGCGAACGCGGCTCCACGACCGAACCGGCGCGAACCGACGCACGGATGCGTTGACCGCCCCCGCGCTCTCCGCTATGAGGCCCGACGCTCCGCGCGCCAGCCGTGACCCATCCGGGGATCGGGCGGTCGCCGCGGGGCAGGTTCGGATATCCGATGACCACGGTCCTTATTGTAGCGCTGGCGTCACCGACGGGGCGGCCCTGAGATAGGGCCGCGATCCGGGCGGTGGCGCATGCAGGGTCCCTCGGGGCCCTTTTTTGTTGCCCGCGTCCGGGCGGGCGGGACTGGTGTGGACGGGTATCCGAGGCGATAGGCACCTTCGGGCGAGGCGGGGACCGCCCCGCGTGACGGGGATGCCGTGAGAGAGGACGGGGCAGGGCGGCGGTCCAGGGATCGCCGTGGCTCCGGAGAGCGAGGAGACGAGCATGGGCGGCGAGGTCATGACCGGGGCCGAGATGGTCATCCGGGCCTTCCAGGATCAGGGTGTCGACACGCTGTTCGGGTATCCGGGCGGCGCGGTACTGCCGATCTACGACGCGCTGTTCCACCAGAACGCCGTCAAGCACATCCTCGTGCGCCACGAGCAGGGTGCGGTCCACGCCGCGGAGGGCTACGCGCGCTCCTCCGGCAAGGTCGGCTGCGTGCTCGTCACCTCGGGGCCCGGCGCCACCAACATCGTCACCGGCCTCACCGACGCGCTGCTCGATTCGATCCCGCTGGTCTGCATCACCGGGCAGGTCCCGACGCATCTGATCGGCACCGACGCGTTCCAGGAATGCGACACGGTCGGCATCACGCGCCACTGCACGAAGCACAACTACCTGGTCAAATCGATCGACGACCTGCCGCGGATCCTGCACGAGGCCTTCTACGTCGCGGCCAACGGCCGGCCCGGCCCCGTCGTGGTCGATCTGCCCAAGGACATCCAGTTCGCCTCCGGGCTCTACGCGCGGCCCGAGATCGCGAGCCACAAGACCTACCGCCCGGCCGTCAAGGGCGATTCCGACCGGATCCGGGCGGCCGTCGAGCTGATGGCGACCGCGCGCCGCCCGATCTTCTACACCGGCGGCGGCGTCATCAACTCCGGGCCGGAGGCCTCGCGGCTTCTGCGCGCGCTGGTTGCCGAGACCGGCTTTCCGGTGACCTCGACCCTGATGGGGCTGGGTGCGTATCCGGGCACGGACGAGAAGTTCCTCGGCATGCTCGGCATGCACGGGACCTACGAGGCCAACCTCGCGATGCACGAGTGTGACGTGATGATCTGCGTCGGCGCCCGGTTCGACGACCGGATCACCGGCCGGCTCGACGCGTTCTCGCCGTTCTCCAAGAAGATCCACATCGACGTCGACGCGTCCTCGATCAACAAGGTCGTCAAGGTCGATGTCGGCATCGTCGGCGACTGCGCCTCGGTGCTCGCCGACATGCTGGAGGCGTGGCGCGCCCTGCCGTCGCGGCCCGACAAGTCCAACCTCGATCCGTGGTTCCAGAAGATCGGCGCCTGGAAGGCGCGCGACTGCCTCGCCTACTGGCCGTCGGGCACGATCATCAAGCCGCAATACGCCGTGCAGCGCCTCTACGAGGCCTGCAAGGACCGCGAGACCTACATCACCACGGAGGTCGGCCAGCATCAGATGTGGGCAGCCCAGTACTTCAAGTACGACGAGCCGAACCGCTGGATGACCTCCGGCGGCCTCGGCACGATGGGCTACGGCCTGCCGGCCGCCATCGGCACGCAGCTCGCCCATCCGAAGGGGCTGGTGATCGACATCGCCGGCGAGGCCTCGATCCTGATGAACATGCAGGAGATGTCGACGGCCGTTCAGTACCGGTTGCCGATCAAGGTGTTCATCCTGAACAACGAGTACATGGGCATGGTCCGGCAGTGGCAGGAGCTGCTGCACGGGTCGCGCTACTCGCAGAGCTATTCCGAGAGCCTGCCGGACTTCGTGAAGCTCGCGGAGGCCTACGGCGCCAAGGGCATGCGCTGCGACAAGCCGGGCGACCTCGACGGCGCCATCGCGGAGATGCTGGCCCATGACGGGCCGGTGATCTTCGACTGCATCGTCGACAAGACCGAGAACTGCTTCCCGATGATCCCCTCGGGCAAGGCGCACAACGAGATGCTCCTGTCCGATTACCTCGGCGAGACCGGCGTCGAACTCGGCGACGTGATCTCCGAGGAAGGCAAGATGCTGGTGTGAGGGAGGGCGGCCCGGCTCACCGCCGGGCCGCGATCCGCCGCAGGCGCGGCGTTGGGTCGAACGACGAGGACGAGGCCGCGATGAACGCGATGAACACCCACTATCCCGATCCCGTCCGCGTCGAGCCGATCAATCGGCACACGCTCGCGGTGATCGTCGACAACGAGCCGGGCGTGCTGGCCCGCATCTCCGGGATGTTCTCCGGCCGGGGCTACAACATCGAGAGCCTGACGGTCTCCGAGACCGAGGAGGCGCGGCACATCTCGCGCATCACCATCGTCACCGCGGGCACCAACGCGGTGATCGAGCAGATCAAGGCGCAGCTCGACCGGCTGGTGCCGGTGCACCGGGTGGTCGACCTGACGCTCCAGGGCAACGCGCTGGAGCGTGAGATCTGCCTCGTGAAGGTGAAGGGCGAGGGCGAGCACCGCAGCGAGGCCCTCCGCCTGGCGGCGGCGTTCGGCGCCAAGACGCTGGACGCCACGCTCAACTCCTTCGTGTTCGAATTGACCGGCGCCACCGAGGAGATCGACCGGTTCGTGCGCCTGATGAGCGTGATCGGGCTGGTGGAGATCTGCCGGACCGGCATCAGCGCCATGGGGCGCGGGGCGGAGCCGCTGTAGGATCCGGCGGCCCGAATCTGTTAAGATGCGCCGTCCCCGCAGGAGGCGGAGCGATGGAAGCCAAGGTCATTCGCTGGGGTGACGATCTCGCCGTGCGGCTGAGCAGCGCGGAGGCCGAGGAACTCGGCATCCGCGAAGGCGAGACGGTCGAGATCGTCTCGAAGCGCCCTGTCACTCCCGAGCCGCAGCAATGGGCCGGCCGTCGCTACGTCGATGGCCTGCCGGTCTACACGATGGAAGAGATGGTCGCCGAGGCCCGGCGCCTGGGCCCGGAAGCTGAACCGTTGACGGTGGATTGGGGCCCGGATCGCGGGTCCGAGATCATCGATGACGACAACGACCCGTACTGACTGGCAGCCGAGGCCGGGCGCGATCCTCCTCGTCGACCTTGAGCCGGTCCGCGGCACGGAACAGAAGGGTATCCGACCCGCGCTCGTCGTCTCTGATCCGAACATGAATCAGTTGACGCGTCGGGTCATCGTGTGCCCGATCACGCGCAACCCGCATCCCTGGCCGACGAAGGTGTTCCTGCCGGCCGGGCTCCCCGTCGCGGGTGCCGTGCTGGTCGATCAGGTTCGCTCGATCGACAGGGCCGCTCGCATCCTGAGGAGTCCCGGCCACGCGCCTGATGACATCGTCGCCGAGGTGCGCGGCAAGCTGAGGACGTTGCTCGGGTTCACCGCATGAGCCAAGGCCAGCATCCGCGCTAAATCTTCAAAGCGAAAAGGCTCACATGACCGCCCGCACCCTCTACTACGCCCCCGGCGCCTGCTCGCTCGCCGCGCACATCATCTTGGAGGAATCCGGGCTCCCCTACGAGGGCATCAAGCTCGACCTCGCCGCGGGCGACCAGCGCCGGCCGGAATACCTCGCGATCAACGATCGCGGCCGCGTGCCGGCGCTGACCGAGGACGGATGGGTGCTCACCGAATGCGCGGCCATCATGCGCCACGTCGCCCGACAGGTGCCGGAGACGGCGTTGTGGCCCACCGACCTCCGCGAGCAAGCCGCCGCGGACGAGTGGCTCGGCTGGCTCGCCTGCAACCACCACGTGACCTACGCCCATGTCCGCCGCCCCGAGCGCTACACCGAGGATGAGGGCGCGTTCCCCGGCATCAAGAGCAAGGCCGCCAATACCTACGCCGACCTCGCCACCATGACCGAAGTGCGCCTGTCGCACGGCGGCTGGGCGGTGGGCGACCGGTTCAGCGTGGTCGACGCCTACCTGATGGTCTTCTGGTTCTGGGCCAACGGCCCGACGCTCCGCTTCGACATGGCCGGCCGGTTCCCGGCCTGGACCGCCCATGCCCGCCGCGTCGCCGAGCGGCCGGCCGTGCAGGCGGTCTTCGCCCGCGAGGATCTGCCTCTGCCGCGCTGAGGCGGCGCGGTCGCCATACCCCCTTGCCGCGACCAGCGAATCGGCCTAGAGCGCGTACCGTACGGTACGGTACGCTACAACGAGATGATGCAGGCCAGCGCCACAGCAGAGCACGACGCGCCGTCGGCCCGCCAGCAGGCGGTGCTGGACGCCGTGCTCGGCCTGATGGTCGAGGACGGCGAGCAGCTCACCATGGACGCCGTCGCCCGCCGGGCGAGCTGCTCGAAGGAGACGCTCTACAAGTGGTTCGGCGACCGCGACGGCCTGCTGACCGCGACGGTGCGCTGGCAGGCCTCCCGGGTCCATGCCGGCTCCGATGGCGCGCAGGTGCTCGACGGCGCGACCCTGCGCGAGCGGCTGCAGGATTTCGCCGTGACGTGGCTGGAGGTCATCACCGGTCCCACCTCGGTTGCGCTGAACCGCATCGCCATTGCGCATGCCGGGTCGCACAAGAGCAACCTCGGCGGCATCGTCCTGGCGAACGGGCGCTTCGCCATCGGCGAGCGGGTGAAGCCCGTGCTGGAGGCGGGGCGCGCCGCGGGGCTCCTCGCCTTCGCCGACAGTGAGACCGCCTTCCGGACCTTCTTCGGCCTCGTCGGCCGGGATATCCAGATCCGACTTCTGCTCGGCGAGGCGATCGACCTCGACGAGGCCGAGATCCGGCGCGATGCGGACCGCGCCGTGGAGCAGTTCCTGGCCCTGTACGGCCAGGCGAAACCGTAACCCGAACCGAGAGGAAACCGACATGCGGGTGTATTACGATCGCGACGCCGACCTGAACCTGATCAAGGGCAAGAAGGTCGCCATCGTCGGCTACGGCAGCCAGGGCCACGCCCACGCCCTCAACCTGCGCGATTCCGGCGTGAAGGACATCGTCATCGCGCTCCGCGAGGGCTCCGCCACCGCCAAGAAGGCCGAGCACGAGGGCTTCAAGGTCCTGTCGGTCGCCGAGGCCGCCAAGTGGGCGGACGTGGTGATGATGCTCACCCCGGACGAGCTGCAGGGCGACATCTACCGCGAGTCCCTCGAGGGCAACATGAAGCAGGGCGCCGCGCTGCTGTTCGCCCACGGCCTCAACGTCCACTTCAACCTGATCGAGCCGCGCAAGGACCTCGACGTCCTGATGGTCGCCCCGAAGGGCCCCGGCCACACCGTGCGCTCCGAGTACCTCCGCGGCGGCGGCGTGCCGACCCTGATCGCCATCGCGCAGGACGCGTCGGGCAACGCCCACGACCTCGGCCTGTCGTACGCCTCGGCGAACGGTGGCGGCCGCGCCGGCATCATCGAGACCACCTTCAAGGAGGAGTGCGAGACCGACCTGTTCGGCGAGCAGGCCGTGCTCTGCGGCGGCCTCGTCGAGCTGATCAAGGCCGGCTTCGAGACGCTGGTCGAGGCGGGCTACGCCCCCGAGATGGCCTATTTCGAGTGCCTCCACGAGGTGAAGCTGATCGTCGACCTCATCTACGAGGGCGGCATCGCCAACATGAACTACTCGATCTCCAACACGGCTGAGTACGGCGAGTACGTCACCGGCCCGCGCATCGTCACGCCCGAGACCAAGGCCGAGATGAAGCGCGTGCTGAACGACATCCAGTCGGGCACCTTCACCCGCAACTGGATGCTGGAGAACAAGGTCAACCAGACCTCGTTCAAGGCGACCCGCGCCAAGCTCGCCACCCACCCGATCGAGGAGGTCGGCACCAAGCTCCGCGCCATGATGCCGTGGATCTCCGAGAAGGCGCTGGTCGACAAGACCCGCAACTGATTTTTTCGGATCCCGCGGCCGGGCTTCGCTCGGCCGTCACGGGCCCGGTCACGCGAAGGCGTGGCCGGGCTTGCTCTTTTTCCCGGGGCGCACCCTTTCCCGGACGCCTGGAACGCAGTGGAAGGTGATCCTCGAACCAGCAAACGAAGGGCCGCGCAGCGGCACAGATTATTTCAGTCAGACGCTTCGCGACGATTCCTGCTGGATCCCGGGTCACATTCCGCTGACGCTCCATGCGCCCGGGAAAGGGGCGCGCATCAAGGGATCCACGGCGGGCTCGGTCGACCGCGCTACATTTTTTGCAGGCAGGTAGGTTTGGCCGCCCACATCCAAGGTTGCTGAACGCGATCCTTCCCGGCCATAAGCCCGCAGCGGTCCCGCCCGTACGAGGACCGGCCCGGGAGGGACCACCATGGCATCGCTCTATTCCGACACGCACCGGGCGCTGCAGGAGGAGTTCGGCACCACCAAGCTCGCCGTGCGCCTCGACGAGGACTGGGTCCACGAGAGCATCCAGCCAGACGAGGGCGCGTTCATCGGCTCGCGGGACATGTTCTTCCTGTCCACCGTCGATCCCGACGGCATGCCGACCGTCTCCTACAAGGGCGGCCCCACGGGCTTCGTGAAGGTGCTCGACGAGAACACCCTCGTGTTCCCGGGTTTCGATGGCAACGGCATGTTCTACTCGATGGGCAACATCGAGGGGCAGGCGAAGGTCGGCCTGCTGTTCATCGATTTCGAGACGCCGCACCGGATCCGCGTGCAGGGCCACGCGACGCTGCTGCGCGACGACGCCCTGATGGCCGCGTACACCGAGGCCAAATACCTGGTGAAAGTCGCGGTGAAGAAGATCTGGGTCAACTGTCCGCGCTACATCCACAAGTACCGGAAGCTCGAGCAGAACAAGTACGTGCCGCAGCCCGGCCGCGAGACCCCGCTCGCTGCCTGGAAGCGCCTCGATCTCGCGGGCGACGTGATCAGCGATGCCGACAAGGCCCGCGTCGCCCGGGAAGGCAGGCTCAAGGTCTCCGAGTACGAGGCGCTGGTCGCCCGCGGCGAGGCCTGAGCGGGGCTCGCCTATGGGGCCTTCGCGACGATGAACACCCGCGGGAAGGCGAGCAGGCGCCGCCCGTCGCTGCGGCGCGGGTAGCCTGCGTCGATTGCGGTACGGTAGGCATCCAGGAAGGCGGCCTTCTCCTCCGGGCCGAGCGGATCGACGAACGGCCTCAGGCCCGTCGCGCTGACCCACTCCACGATGGCGGCGGCGTCCGCCATCCGGTGGTGATAGGCGGTCCGCCAGACATCGACCGCGGCGGCGCGCGGCGCCAGCAGGTCGTAGTAGGCCGCGGGCTCCAGCATCCGCCCGAGGCGGCCGGCCACCGCCGGGTCGCCGATCGCGACCGCCCAGGGACCGGACGCCGCGACCTCGCGCATCAGGCGGTGGGTGGGCTCGGCGAGGTTGTCGGGCATCTGCACCGCGAGCACGCCGCCCGGGGCGAGGAGACCGAACAGCCGCGGCAGCAGGCTCGCGTGGTCCGGCAGCCATTGCAGCACCGCGTTGGCGTAGATCAGGTCCGGCGCGCGCTCCGGCGTCCAGGTCGCGGCGTCGGCCTGCGCGAAGGACAGGCCCGGGAGCCGGCCGCGGGCGCTCTCCAGCATCGCCGGCGACGTGTCGAGGCCGATCACCTCCGCGTCGGGGTAGCGCGCCGCGATCAGCGCGGTCGAGTTGCCCGGCCCGCAACCGACGTCGTAGGCCAGCCGCGGCGCGTCGAGGGGGACGCGGGCGAGGAGCTCCGCCGCCGGGCGCGTCCGCTCATCCTCGAAGCGGGTGTAGAGAGCGGGGTTCCAGTCGGCCATGGTACCCTCCGCAGAAAGTTCTCAGCAGCCGAGCTGGTCGGCGAGGTCGGCCAGATCCCGCGCCGCGTGGGTGACCGGCACCGTCGGCACGCTCTCGCCGCCGGCCGGGCCGTGCTCGTGCGGGCGGGCGATGTGGGCGGTGGCGAGACCGTGGCCTGCGGCCGCCGCGAGGTCGTTCGAGTGGGCGGCGACCATCATGGTCTCTCCCGCCGCGAAGCCGAAGGCCGCCACCGCGTCGCGGTAGAGCGCCGGCTTCGGCTTGTAGTCGCGGGAATAGCCGGCGCCCAGGATCGCGTCGAAGATCAGGCCGTTGCGGCGGGCGAGGTCGGCCATCAGCCGGACATGCCCGTTCGAGTTCGGCGCCAGGAGATGCTTCTCGCGCAAGCGCCGCAGCGCGTCCGGCACCTCGGGCCACGCGTCGAGCCGGTGCCAGGCCTGGACCAGCTCCCGCTGCACATCCTCCGGTACGCCCGCGATGCCGAACTGCGCCAGCACGTCGGGCAGCGACTCCGCCTGGAGCGTGTCGAGATCCACGAAGGGCCGCGCCCCGGAGCGCACGGTCTCCATCGAGGGCTGGTAGCGGTCGCGCCACGCATCCGCGAAGGCGCCGGCATCGAGGCTCGGCGCGAAGGGGGCCAGCAACCGCGCGGCCTCGCGGGCGACGCCGGAGCGCCAGTCCACCAGGGTCCCGAAGACGTCGAAGACCAGCGCCCGGACGGTCATCGCACCGCCTGCAGGCTCGGACCCCGGCGCACGAAGCCGACGATGTCCTTGACCGCGTCGAGGGTCTGCGCCGCGATGGTCTCGGCGCGGGCACTGCCGTCGGCCAGCACGGCGTCGATGTGGCCGGGGTCGCCCGTGAGCCGGCGCATCTCGCCGGCGATCGGCGCGAGGCTCGTCACCGCGAGGTCGGCGAGCGCGGGCTTGAAGGTCGAGAACTGCGCGCCGCCGAAATCGCGGAGCACGTCCTCGCGGGTGATGCCGGCGAGCGCCGCGTAGATCCCCACGAGGTTGTCGGCCTCCGGTCGATCTTTCAGGCCCGCCACCTCGGAGGGCAGCGGCTCCGGATCGGTCTTGGCCCGGCGGATCTTCTGGGCGATCGTGTCGGCCTCGTCGGTGAGGTTGATGCGGGAATTGTCGGACGGGTCCGACTTCGACATCTTCTTGGTGCCGTCCCGCAGGGACATGACCCGGGCGGCCGGGCCGCCGATCAGCGGTTCGGTCACGGGGAAGAACGCCTCGCCGTGGCCGTGCGCCGCGATCGAGCCGGCGAAGTCGGTGTTGAACTTCTGGGCGATGTCCCGGGTCAGCTCCAGGTGCTGCTTCTGGTCCTCGCCCACGGGGACGTGGGTCGCCCGGTAGGCCAGGATGTCGGCCGCCATCAGCACGGGGTAATCGTAGAGGCCGATGGAGGCGTTTTCCCGATCCTTGCCGGCCTTCTCCTTGAACTGCGTCATGCGGTTCAGCCAGCCGAGGCGGGCGACGCAGTTGAACACCCAGGCGAGTTCGGCGTGCTGCGGCACCTGGCTCTGGTTGAACACGATCGACCGCCTGGGATCGATGCCGGATGCGAGGAAGGCGGCCGTGACCTCGCGGATCTGGCCGCGCAGCGCCTCCGGGTCCTGCCAGACGGTGATCGCGTGCAGGTCGACCACGCAGTAGAGGCACTGCGCGTCGCGATCCTGCATCTCCACGAAGCGCTTCACCGCTCCGAGATAGTTGCCGAGGTGCAGGTTGCCGGTGGGCTGGACGCCCGAGAAGACCAATTCGGTGAACGCGGCCATCGGCGCCGATCCTGACCAGAGGAAGACCGGGGCTCCGCGCCGTCCGGGCGCCGGGTTACTCGCACCCGCGGACGGGACCGGTCAAGGCGCGCGGCGGGGCCTCCGACTGCACCGGAAGGCCGGTGCGCGGTCCCCGCCATCGCGGCCGGCCTCGCGCGAGGCGCCACCCAAATGGATGATGGCCAAATTTAATACATGTTATAACCGTTCTCGCCGTCTGATTCGTGGCCATAATCTATTTGAATACAATAAAGGGAGGAACTGATGTCGCTGGCGCGCGGGTTCTTTGCGGCCGCCTGGGCCCTCCTTCCCATCCTGACCGGCCCCGCCGCCCGGGCGCAATCCACGCTGCCGGGCCACGTCGATCAGGGCTCGGACTGGACCGACCCCGTGCGCCGGGCGTTCTACGTCCAGAGCCAGGGCTCCGAGCTGATGCCGCTCGCGTGGCTCAAAGCCCTGAAGCAGCCCGACGGGACGCCGTTCCTGGCCGGAAGCCTGTCGCGCTACGGCTATCTGCCCAATCCCGACAGCCGCGACGATCTGCCGGTCGGCTTCACCTTCGCCGGGCCCGCCGGGGCCGAGATCGCCGGGATGACCTGTGCCGCCTGCCACACCCGGCAGATCATGGTCGACGGCACGGCCTACCGGATCGACGGCGGCCCCGCCATCGCCGACTTCCAGAGCCTTCTCGGCGACCTCGACGCCGCCGTGGGCGCGATCCTCGCGTCGGAGGCCGCCTTCGAGCCCTTCGCCAAGGCGGTGCTCGGCGAGGCGGCGAACGACACGGATGCGGTCCAGAACCTCACCTTCTTCGTGAAGGCCTGGTACGACCGCTATCACACGCTGATGACGCGGGCGCTCCCCAAGACCCCCTGGGGCCCGGCGCGGCTCGACGCCGTGGGGATGATCTTCAACCGCGTCACGGGTTTGGATATCGGCGACCCGCCCAACACCATGATCCCGGACAACATCCGGGTCGCGGATGCGCCGACACGCTATCCCTTCCTCTGGAACGCATGGCGTCAGGACCGGACACAATGGCCGGGTTTCGCGGAGAACGGCAACGATAGCCTCGCCTTTTCGCGGAACCTCGGCCAAGTGCTCGGCGTGTTCGGCCGGTTCCATCCCCGGCCGGACCCGTTCAAGGTCCTGCTTGAATACGATTATCTCAGCGACAATTCGGCGAACTTCAACGGCCTGCGGCTGCTGGAAGACGCGGTCAAGAAGATCGGGCCGCCGCGCTGGCGCTGGGGCCTGCAGACGACGCTGGTTGAGCAGGGCAAGACGATCTTCGAGCGGGAGACGTCGCAGGGCAGCTGCAAGGGCTGCCATTGGCCGAGCCCCGGTGCCCGTTGGCCCGGTGAAGTGGAGACCTGGAAGACCCCGTTTAGAGATGTCGGCACCGATTCCCGCGAGCACGGGATCATGCAGTGGCGCGCGAAGAGCGGTGTCCTGACCGGCGCGCAGATCCCCCTCGTCCAGGCGGCCCCGCTCAAGGCCGACAACGAATGCGCCATCAGCATCCTCGCCAACTCCGTGGCCGGCTCGATCATCCAGAGCTTCAATCCCCTTCGGACCGCGCCGCCCGGAATGGCTCCCCCGAAGCTCAACCTGCGCGCGCTGCCGCAGCAGCTGCGATCCCTCGCCAACGCATTTCCCAAGGCGGGCGATCAGAGCTGCGCCTCCAATATCGAGTTCGGGCCCTACCCGTATGAGGCGCGCGTCCTCGAAGGGATCTGGGCAGCCGCGCCCTATCTTCACAACGGGTCCGTCGCGACCCTCGCTGACCTCCTGGAGAAGCCCGACAAACGCCGGCCATCCTTCAAGATCGGGTCGAACTACGACATCGAGGCCGTCGGCCTCGCCAAGGAGCAGACGCAGTTCGATTACACGCTGAACACGACGGATTGCACGGATCGGAACTCCGGCAACAGCCGGTGCGGGCACGATTACGGCACGGACCTCACCGCCGACGAGAAGAAAGCCCTCCTCGAGTACCTGAAGTCGCTCTGAGGGCGGACCATCCGCTCACGGCTCCCGCGTCGGCTGCATCGCGCTGGGGCACAGATCGACCAGGACGCAGCGCCCGCAGGCCGGCCGGCGATGGTGACAGACCTGCTGGCCGTGCAGCATCAGGATCTCGTGGTTGTCGTATAGATCCTGCGCGCTCCACTCGGCCGGCAACTGCGCCCGCAGGATCGCGTGGGACGGGCCGACATCGACCCGCGGGCCGATCAGCCCGAGGCGCTGCGCCACCCTGTGATGATGGCTGTCCACCGGCAAGGCCGGCATCCGCAGCGTGGAGAACGACAGCACGGCGGCGCTGGTCTTCGGCCCGATGCCGGGGATCGCCTGCAGCCACGCCCGGGCGGCCTCGACATCCATCCGGGCCAGGAAGGCGAGATCGAGGCTGCCGCACCGCTCGCGCACGGCGCGGAGCACATCGCGGATGCGGGGCGCCTTCAGCTCGGGCCACGTCACGCCCGCGATGGCGGCTTCGATCTCCGGGAGCCCGGCCTCGATGACCGAATCCCAGTCGGCGAACCGCGCCCGCAGGGCCTTGAAGGCCCGTCCGGACTCGGCGTTGCGGGTCCGGTGCGACAGCAGGGAGGACACCAGCTCGCTGACCGGGTCGAGGCTGTGGAAATACGGGATCGGGCAGCCGTAGACCGGGCAGAGCCGCGCATGGACGGCGAGCGCCTTCCCGGCGACGGCCGGATCGGCCGGGGCGGGGCTGGGCGGGCGGCGCACGGGCCGGGTTGTGGGGGTTCGCTCGGCAGCAGAGGGCATGCCGGGCGAATCGGCGAGCCGTCGCGGGTGTTCCGGCCGCCGGACGGGCGCGGCGATCTGTCCGACGCGCGCGGACCGGCGCCGCCGGCGGCGCGGTCGCCCGCGACGGGTGCGTGGCGCTACTTCACCAGGGCAAAGATATTCACGTCGAGGTTGTCGTCCGTGCCGTCCTTGAGGTCGGTGGCGTATTCCTCGACGAACCGGTCCTGCACCACGATGTCCTTGGCATCCAGATAGGCGGTCAGCGTCTCGTAGGTGCTGTCGATCGACTCGTAGGAGCCCCTGTGGGCGAAGCGCAGGGCCTTGCCGGCGGGCGTCGTTCCGAAGCGCAGGCCGTCCGCGTCGGCGGGCGCCGGGTTCGGCGCGGCCGCGACCGGGATCATCGCCTCGAACTCGAAACCGTCGTCGTCGGTGCGGGTGAAGACCGCGAGGGGCCGGCCTGCCGGCGCGACGCCGATCTTGGCGAGGTCGGCTTCGATCCGCGCGAAAGCCTGCTTCAGGTTCGGTACGGCCTCCTCCCACTTGGTCTTGCCGGAGAGGATCGCGGCCGGCTTGGCGGGCAAGGTGACCTCGTCCACGTCGCCGGGCTCGCCCGCCTTCTCGATGAGGGTCGGGCGCGTTGGCGCCGCCGTCGCCGGCGTCCCCACCGCGGTCTGGGCCGCCGGCGGGGGCACGACGGACTGTTCGGGTGCCGGAGCCGGGCTCTTGCCCGGGGCGGGCATCGGGTTCGGCGCCGTCGTCGTCGGCAGCGGATTGGTCTGGGCCGGGGCCGGTGCGGTCGAGGGCGGCGGCGCGGCCTGCTGCGCGGACACCGGAGGGCCGGAGGCGAGCATCAGGGCGGCCGAGAGGGCGGCGAGCGGGCGAAGGCGGATCACGTCGGGCGCTCCGGTCGAGGCCCGGCGGATCTCCACGGGGCTCACGGCGACAAGGTAGCGACGATCGGAAGCGGCCGCGAGGCCGTGCTGGATCAGATCCGCGTATGCGGCGCATCTGCCACGCCGTGGCCCCTCGCGTCGCTGCGGGGCTTTTGCGATATAGCGCGCCCAATCCCTTCCCGCCGCGGGACCGCATGAGCGCACTCGCCCACAGACGCTTCCTGAAGATGCACGGCGCCGGCAACGCGATCGTGGTGCTGGACCTGCGCGGCTCCGCCGTGCGGGTGCGGCCGGAGGAGGCGCGGGCGATCGCGCGGGATCCGGGCTCGACCTTCGATCAGCTGATGGTCCTGCACGATCCCGTGAGCGCGGGCACCGACGCCTATCTGCGGATCTACAACACAGACGGCTCGGAATCCGGCGCCTGCGGGAACGGCACGCGCTGCGTCGCCTATGCCATGCTGGACGATCCGGCCATGGCCCGTCCGGCCGAGGGCGGCCGGCTGACCCTCGAGACCGCTGCCGGCCTCCTCGGCGTGCGCCGGATCTCCGAACGGGCCTTCACGGTCGATATGGGCCGGCCGCGGCTCGCCTGGGACGAGATCCCCCTGGCCGAGCCGTTCCCCGACACGCGCCGCATCGAGCTGCAGATCGGTCCGATCGACGATCCGGTGCTGCACTCGCCGGGCGTCGTCAACATGGGCAACCCGCACGCGGTCTTCTTCGTCGAGCAGGATCCGGACGCGTTCGATCTCGCCCGGATCGGTCCGATGCTGGAGAACCATCCGCTGTTCCCGGAGCGCGCCAACATCTCGGTGGCGCAGGTCACGGACCGGGAGGCGATCAAGCTGCGCGTCTGGGAGCGCGGCGCCGGGCTGACGCTGGCCTGCGGCACCGCCGCCTGCGCCGCCGTCGTGGCCGCCTCGCGCCTCCGGATGATCGGCCGGCAGGCCACGGTCGCGCTGCCCGGCGGCGCGCTGTTCGTCGAGTGGCGTGCCGACGACCACGTCCTGATGACCGGCCCGGTCGCCCTCGTCGCCGAGGGGGTCCTGGCGCCGGAGCTGTTCTCCGGCGCGGACTGATGGCCGTCGAGACCGTCACCTTCGGCTGCCGCCTCAACACCGTCGAGTCCGAGGCGCTGCGGGTCCACGCCGCGGCGGACGGGCAGGATCGCGTGGTGGTGAACACCTGCGCGGTAACCGCCGAGGCCGGGCGGCAGGCCCGCAAGGCGATCCGCCGCATCGCCCGGGAACGGCCCGGCGCCGAGATCGTCGTCACCGGCTGCGGCGCCGAGGTGGAGACCGCCGCCTACGCGGCGATGCCGGAGGTGTCCCGCCTCGTCGGCAATGCCGAGAAGCTTCGGCCGGAGGGTTGGTCGGCGGCCGCGACCGGACCGGGCGTCGTGATGGCGGCGCGCACGGCCGAGCCGACCCGGATCGCCGGCATGGGCGGGCATACCAGGGCCTTCGTGCCGGTGCAGAACGGCTGCGATCACCGCTGCACCTTCTGTGTCATCCCGTTCGGACGCGGGGCCTCACGCTCGGTGCCGGCGGCGGACGTGATCGCACAGATCGAGACCATCGTGGCGCATGGCGGCCGCGAGGTCGTGCTGACCGGCGTCGATCTCACCGCCTATGGGCGGGACCTCCCGGGTCCGGCTCTCTCCCTCGGCGGGCTGGTGCAGGCGATCCTCCGCGCCGTGCCCGGTCTCGCGCGGCTGCGCCTCTCGTCCATCGATTCCGTCGAGGCCGACCCAGCGCTGATCGCCGCGATCGCCGAGGAGGAGCGGCTGATGCCGCATCTTCATCTGTCGCTGCAGGCCGGAGACGACCTGATCCTCAAGCGCATGAAGCGCCGGCACCTCCGCGCCGACGCGATCCGGTTCTGCGACGCGGTGCGGCGGCTGCGCCCCGACATGGTGTTCGGCGCCGACCTCATCGCGGGCTTCCCGACGGAGACGGAGGCGCAGTTCTCCCGCTCCCTCGACCTCGTGGCGGAATGCGGCCTGACGCACCTGCACGTCTTCCCCTACTCGCCCCGCCCCGGCACGCCGGCCGCGCGGATGCCGCCGGTCGCCCCGGGCGCGATCCGCGCGCGGGCGGCGCGGCTGCGGCAGGCCGGGGGCGACGCCCTGCGGCGGCACCTCGGCGCTCAGGTCGGCCGGCGGCTCACGGTGCTGGCGGAGCGCGGCGGCCTCGGGCGCAGCGCGGATTTCACCGCCGTGCGTCTCTCGGGCGCGCTCGCCCCCGGGACGCTCCACGACGTCGCCATCGCCGCTCACGACGGCGCGCTGTTGATCGCGGCCTGAGGATCCATCGCGGCGAGCGTCTCCGCGACGTGCGCCGGCGGCGCTGCCGTCACCGAGACGGCCTCGCGCTTCGGGTAGAGCGGGATCGAGAGCCTCCGCGCGTGCAGGTGCAGGGCGCTCCCGCGGCCGGCGCCGCCGTAGATCGCGTCGCCCCGGATCGGCCAGCCGGAGGCGGCGCAGTGGACCCGGAGCTGGTGGGTGCGGCCGGTGACCGGCTTCAGCTCCAGCCAGCTCAGCCCGTCGGCGCGACCGAGGACCCGCCAGTGGGTGAGCGCCGGGTCGCCGGACGGATCGGCCTTCATCCACCAGGAGCGCGGATCGTCCGAGCGGCGGGCGAGGGGCAGATCGATGCGCCCGGCGTCTTCGGACGGGCCGCCCTCGACGACCGCCCAGTAGGTCTTGTCGACGGCGCTCCCGGCGAAGAGCTTGCCCAGCCGCGCCAGCGCCTTGGCGTGGCGCCCCAGCGCGAGGCAGCCCGAGGTGTCCCGGTCGAGACGGTGGGCGGCCTCCGGACGCCGGGGGAGGCCGAACCGGAGCGCGTCGAGGTGGTCGGTGAGCGTCTCGCCGCCGCGGGGGCCGGGATGGACCGGCAATCCCGCCGGCTTGTCGATGACGAGCAGCAGGGCATCGCGGTAGAGCAGGCGTGCGCCTATGTCGAAGGCGTTGGGCATCCGGATCGGCTAGAGGGTCGACGCCGGGTGGGCAAGGTGGGTCGAGGACGCGATTGCATGGCGAGCGAGGAGAAGCCCGGCTGGCTCGGACGCCTGTTCGGGCGGAAAGGACAGCCCGAGGCCGGCGACAAGCCCGAGGTCGAAGGACCCGCGGAGGCGGCCTCGCCGTCCGAGGGTGAGCCCGACTTCGCCACCGGCGCGGAGGATGTCGCCCATATCCCGCTGCCGCCCGAGGAGACCGGCGAGCCCGTCGCCGACGTTGTCGAGGGGGCGGATCTGCTCCCGATCGCGGGTGAGCCCGAGCGCCCCCCCGCAGGCACCGCCGGCGACGATCCCGCGCACGGCGCCGACCCGCTCGATACGGGCGAGGCGGTCCGGGAGCCGGTGGTCGAGCCGGGCCCCGACATCCAGCCCCTCGACAGCGCCGCGGCGCTCGCCCACGACGCCGGCGCCGGGCCGGACCGCGAGCCGGAAGCCCGGGGCTGGTGGAGCCGTCTCACCTCCGGGATGAAGCGGACCTCCTCGGCCCTCTCCGAGCGGGTGACCGGCCTGTTCACCAAGCGCAAGCTCGACGCCACCACCCTGGAGGACCTCGAGGACGCGCTGATCCAGGCCGATTTCGGCTTGGAGACCGCCATGCGGATCTCGGAAGCCGTGGGCAAGGGCCGCTACGAGAAGGGCATCTCGCCCGACGAGGTCCGGGCGATCCTGGCCACCGAGGTCGAGCGGGCCCTCGAACCCGTGGCGGTGCCCCTCGCCGTCGATGCCGCGAAGAGGCCGTTCGTGATCCTCACCGTCGGGGTGAACGGGGCCGGCAAGACCACGACGCTCGGCAAGCTCGCCTCGAAGCTCCGGGCCGAGGGCCGCACCGTGATGCTGGCGGCCGGCGACACGTTCCGGGCGGCGGCCATCGACCAGCTCAAGGTCTGGGGTGCGCGCACCGGCACGCCGGTGGTGAGCGGCGCGCAGGGGGCGGATGCAGCCGGCCTCGCCTTCGACGCGCTCAAACAGGCGAGCGCCGCCGGGACCGACGTACTGCTGATCGACACCGCCGGCCGGCTCCAGAACAAGGCCGGGCTGATGGCGGAGCTGGAGAAGATCGTGCGGGTGCTGCGCAAGCAGGATCCGGAGGCGCCGCACGCCACCATCCTCGTGCTGGATGCCACCGTGGGGCAGAACGCGCTGTCGCAGGTGGAGCTGTTCTCGCAGGCCGCGCCGGTCTCCGGGCTGGTGATGACCAAGCTCGACGGCACCGCCCGGGGCGGCATCCTGGTGGCGCTGGCGGCGAAGTTCGGCCTGCCGGTGCATTTCATCGGCGTCGGCGAGGGCGTCGAGGATCTGGAGCCGTTCGCGGCCCGCGATTTCGCCCGGGCGATCGCCGGGCTGGACAAGGACTAGGCGACCGCGCGCAACACGTCGGTCCGGGCGAAGTCATCGCCCTTGAACAGGAGCGGCGCGTTGAGCGACCGGGCGAGCGCGTAGGCGAAGCAATCGCCGAAGTTGAGGCCGGCCGGGTGCCGGCCCTTGCCGTAGCGGGCAAAGACGTCGGCCGCGACCTGCGCGAGGGCGTGGTCGACGGGGACGACCGTGATCGTTTCGCGCAGGAGCCAGTCGTCGAGTTCGAGCCGGCCGACACGCCACCGCGACATGACGATGGCGCACTCGAGATACGTGGCGGATGCCATCGAGGGATATCGGTGGTCGCGAATCGCAAAGCTGAGGCGCTCCGCATCCGATTCCTGATTTAGGATCGCGATGTAGACCGAACTATCGACGACGACGGCGCTCACACGGGCAGTCCGTTCTCGTCGTAAGCGAGAATCTCGTTGATCGGCCGAGGATCGACCAGCGGGCTTGCGTAGGTGCGCTCATGGAGCAATCGCCCCGAGGCGACCGCTTCGGCGCGGTCTCGCTCCCGATCCGCCTCCACCCGTGCGCGCTCCCGCCGCAGGACGTCGAGGAGCAGATCCGGCGCGGTCCGCCGGGTCGTCTCCGTGAGGTCGGCCAGCAACGCCTCGATCTCGGCATTCTCGATCGTGATGGACATCGCGCGCCCCGCGTTACACACACCCCGACGAATCCAGTCCGGCGCCCCAGCCTAACGCGAGCGCCGCATTCGAGCCAACTGACACGCATGCAGATCGAATCCGTCCCCCCGCGCCGCCAGCTTCCGCCCCTGGTGAAACTGGCGCTGGAACTCGGGCCGCTGGTCCTGTTCTTCCTGGGCAACGCCTATTCGGAACGCTTCGGCGTCGCGCCCGACCGGAAGCTGTTCGTCGCCACGGGCTTGTTCATCGCGGCGACCGTGGTGGCCCTGGCGATCCACTACGTCCTGGTCCGGCGCCTGCCCATCATGCCGCTGGTGTCGGGCGTGGTGGTGGTGGTGTTCGGCGGCCTGACGCTGGCGCTGCAGGACAAGACCTTCATCATGGTCAAGCCGACCATCGTGAACGCGCTGTTCGGCACCGTGCTGCTCGGCGGCCTCGTGTTCGGGCGCTCGCTCCTGTCGGTGGTGCTCGACTCGATGTTCAGCCTCACCGAGGAGGGCTGGCGCAAGCTCACCTTCCGGTGGGGGATCTTCTTCTTCGTCCTGGCGGCCTTGAACGAGGTCGTGTGGCGGACCCAGACCGAGGATTTCTGGGTCAACTTCAAGGTGTTCGGCATCATGCCGATCACCGTGCTGTTCGCCCTGGCGCAGACGCCGCTCCTCACCCGCTACGAGCGCAAGGACCCGCAGCCGGGCGTGTAGGCGCTACTGCGCCGCCGCGACCTTGCCGGCGGCGCGGATCCGGGCGAGCACGCTCGCGAAGTTCTCCGGCGTGAGGATGCCCACGAGCTTGTCGCGGATCACCCCGTCCGGCCCGATGATGAAGGTCTCGGGCACGCCGTAGACGCCGAAATCGATCGCCGCGCGCCCGTCGGCATCGGCTCCGACCGCACCGAACGGGACGCCGTGCCGGGCCAGGAACCGCTGTCCCGCCTCCGGGCTCGGCTCCTTGTAGTCGATGCCCACCAGCCGGATCCCGGGCTCCCGGGCGAGCCGCATCAGCATCGGGTGCTCGACCTGGCAGGGGGCGCACCAGGAGGCGAACACGTTGACGACGGTGATCTGGCCCTTCAGGTCGGCGCTGGACAGCCCCGGCACCGGGGCGCCCGCGGCCTCGAGCCCCGGCACGGCCGGCAGGTCGAAACGCGGCACCGGCTTGCCGATCATCGCGGAGGGCAGGGCGGCCGGGTCGACCCCCGAGCGCAGGCGCAGGAACAGCACCGCGGCCAGCGCCGCGAACGCCAGCGCCGGCACGATCAGCAGCAGCGAGCGGCGGACCGGCGGCGGCCGTCCGGTCGCGTCGTCGGGGTGCATCGTCACCGCCGCTCCTCCCCGAAGCCCTTGAGGGCTCGAAGTTGCGCCCGCCGGTCGCGGACGGCGTTGCCGACGAGCGCGGCCATCACCGCCGCGGTGAAGACGTAGGCGGCCACGATGAAGCCGCCGTGAGACCCGAGATCCATGGCGGCACCCCTAAACCGGTTGCCCCGCCGGCACCCCTGTCGGCTGCGGCGTGAGGCGGGGCTGGATCCTGTCGAGGCGTTCGGCTTCGCGGATCGTGAGCGTCCGCACCCGGCGGCGCATGATCTCGGTGCGCATCGCGTAGAGGTGCAGCGTGGTCCCGCCCAGCGTCGCGGCGCCGATCATGATCAACAGCGGGTATAGCATCGAGGGGTCGATGGACGAGCCGCCCATGCGCAGGATCGAGGCCGGCTGGTGCAGCGTCGACCACCAATTCACCGAGAACTTGATGATCGGCAGGTTCACGGCGCCGACCAGCGTCAGGATCGCCACCGCGCGCGCCGCCCGGTTCGGATCGTCCAGCGTGCGCCACAGGGCGATGATCCCGCAATAGATCAGCAGCAGCACCAGCATCGAGGTCAGCCGCGCGTCCCAGACCCAGTAGGTCCCCCACATCGGCTTGCCCCAGAGCGAGCCGGTGACCAGGCAGATCAGCGTGAACGCCGCCCCGATCGGCGCTGCGGCGCGCTGGGCCACGTCGGCGAGGGGATGGCGCCAGACCAGCGTGCCGATCGCCGACACGCTCATGGCTCCGTAGAAGAACACGCCGAGCCAGGCGGCCGGGACGTGGATGTACATGATCCGCACGGTCTCGCCCTGCTGATAGTCCGGCGGCACCGCGAAGAAGGTCAGGTACAGGCCGAGCGCCAGAACGCCGAGCGACAGGGCCGCCAGCCACGGCACCAGCGCCCCCGACCACCGCATGAAGTGGCTCGGGTTCGACAGGCGGGTCCAGAGGGAGGGCGTCATGGCGTCTGTCTCGGACATCGTCCCGGCGGTCTAGCGCAGGGTGCGGTGCAGCAACAATGCGGCCTTTGTCCGCCGCTATTGCACCGGGGTGCACAGCATCCGCCGGAGGAAGGCGGTGCGGAAGGCGGCCTCGGATTCGTAGCCAACCGCATACGCGATCTCGGCGACGTGCGCCTCGGAGCGCGGCAGCCGGTCGGCCGCTCCGAGGCGAGCCAGAGCCGCAGCACATGGAGCAGGATGATCTGCGCGAGATGATCGGGGAGGGCTGGCTCGGCGCCCAGGGGGCGCCCGCGGATCCGACCTTCAAGACCCCCGCCCACGGCGCGGCCGCGCAGGTGTGGGCGGCGCCTTCGCCCCGGCTCGACGGGCTCGGCGGCCTCCATTGCGAGGATTGCGACGTGGCCGTGCGGGCGGAAGCGGCGGCCGAGCCGTTCGTGGGCGTCAAGGCGTATGCGGCGGATCCCGGGGAGGCTGGGCGGTTGTGGGCCTTGTCCGTCGATCTCGCCGGGATCGGGATCCCGGGGCGGTCCGCCGGTCCCGCTTCGTGACCGCGCGTCGATGCGGCCCGGGGGTTAGGCCGAGGTCGGGCAGCGCCGGTCGCTCTATGGGCGGTGTTCAGGCGATCCGGCCGTGGTCATGTCCCGGACGTGTAGGTTTGCACCGGTCCGCTTCCGCCGCGCGATGAGGCGGAAGCGGACCTTCGATGAGAGTCGCGTACGGGGCGATCACCACGGGTCGCGGTGGACCGGTCAGGCAGCCGTGGGATCAGCGTTCCTGAGCTGGGTCTGGGTAGCGACCTCGACGAAATAGCCGCCCCTGGCCTTGAAGTAGAACGTCCAGGCACCGTGGTACTCGCGCGGCTCCGGCACGTCCCAACCGTCGATCTTCAAGCGCGCGTTCAGCGCATCGACCTGCTCCCGGCTGTCTTGGATGAAGCCGATGTGATGGACGTCACTGTCCTCGGGGTAGGCGAAGCTGCCTCGTTTTTTGGCGAAGTCGTTCAGGACCAGCAGCATGCCGTCGTCGTCCTGCATGACAGCCAGCGCCTTCCCACGCATCACCGACGTGCGCAGCCCGAAATAAGTCTCGAACATCGCGACGTCGGCCGGGACGTCGATGCTCGTCAGATTGATGTGGTTGAGCTTCATCGGACATACCTTTCCTGTTCATCGGAAAGGACGCGCTGGTAGTCGGCCGCTGATGGCGGCCGCCATGTACGAGCGCTCAGCCACCCGGACTACCGACCGGGCTGTGACTTCTACACGTCCATGGCCGGGGTAGGCAGCGCGCGGTTGACTGTCAACGACAACGTCCGTTCGGGGGCCGCGAACGATGACGCGCGTCCACTTCGGCGGTGCATGCAAGGTGACCCGGACGGCTCACACGGGACGCAAGCAGGCCCCTCCCGCACAAGCGGATCGAGCTCAGACCCTCGGTTGCTCCGCTCCACGCCCAATAACGGCGGGGCAGGGGCGAATCCGCCGCTTTGTCACCCGCGTCCTCATCCCCAGCGGGTTCGCAAGTCAGCGCTGTCCGGTGGCGAGCACGTAACGCGCAGCGCCTTTCCCCTCCTTCTGCGGGGAAAGTCCAGGCCCGGGGGGATGCAGGAACCCACATCGCGGTCCCGTCTGCACCGGGCCCACCTCCGGCTCCTCCCCGAAAGGGCGAGGAGGATGTCTTGCGCCTTGCAGGACACGATGCGGGAACATCGTGGCCCTCATCCTGGGCTGCCGACGCGGAGCGGAGGGCTCCTGCGAGGCCCTCTGACGCGGGCGCCGCAGGACGAGGGGGTGGGCGGGAGGGACGGGCGATCGGGCACGGACGATGTCTCATCGTGCACCGGGACGCAAAAAGCCGAACGACCGCTCCATCGCCGCCCGCAGACCCAAACCGGTCCCCCGATCCCGCCCGCGACCGAACCCGCCCAGAGCGCATGCGATACCCCTGCGCGCACTGACGCAGGCCCATGCAATCGACGCGATCTGACGGCCAAAACCCTTGCGCACGGCCCGACGATCCCGCATATACGATGAAACAAAACAGGAACAAACAGCGCGGCCACAGAATCCTGTGGATGACGCTGACCGCGCCCGCCGGAACGAGCCCGCATGCGAACCGCAGACAAGCAGATCGCCGACATCCTCGTGCGCTACGGTGAGCCCTTCGGGGGCAACGTCTGGCGCGTCCAGGGGACGGCCGTGATCTACCACAAGACCCTGGAGCGGATCGCCGCCCAGGCCGGGATCGTATTCGAGCCGCCGACCGTCATCCGGGCCGAGCGCGACGAGGCCGTGCTGCTGGTGACCGGGCGCCTGCCCGGAGCCAAGGCCGGGGCGAAGCCGGCCGCCGACCGGGTCGAGTGGTCGATGGGCGAAGCCCTGGTCAACGTGAACTACCGCGTCTCGGGCAAGCAGGCGGCCTACGTCTACGCCATGGCCGAGAAGCGGGGGAAGGACCGCGTCATCCTCAAGCTGATCGAGCTTCACGGCCTGGTCTACTCGGAGGAGGAGGCCGACGAGTTCCGTGCCCACCTGCCCGCCGTCCGGGCGGTCGACGAGGATTTCGAGGAGGCGCCCGCCTTCGACGAGGTCACCGAGGCCGAGGGCGACCTGAAGCGCCGCATCGACGCGGCCGAGACCATCAACGCGGTCACCGACCTGATGCTCGACGGCGCCACCCAGGCGATCCTGGCGGCGATGCCGCCCGGCACCCGCGACGAGGTCCGCGACTATGCCAAGGCGCGCCTCGTGGCGCTCGGCTGGCCCAAGCGCACCGGCCGCCGCAGCGCCGCGTGATCGTTCCGAACAATCCCCACCCGCAGGAGACCGCCATGCATCGCGCGACGAGCCGCCGTACCCTGAAGGCCCGCCGGGATCACCACCGGGGCTGGAGCATCGAGACCCTGTCGTACAGCCCGTCGCGGATCGTGCGGCTCGGGGCCGAGAAGGTGGCGATCCTGTTCCCGCCCCTGGAGCCCGGTGCCGCCTGGCAGCTCTACCCGCATCCAGACGCGTTCCCCGGCCTGAACTTCGAGGGCCTCCCAGAGCCGCTGCGGCCGGAATTCCTGGCCTTCCCGGATCTGGCGGAGGTCGAGCGCTTCCTCGGCATCCGCGACGAGGCCCCGGCCGCCCTGGCGGCGTGACCGGTCAGGTCAGCGCGGCGGCCAGGGCCGGCCGCCGTGGAGCGCCGCGGCCTCCGGCGTGAAGCTGCCGTCCGTCTCGTGCAGCACCAGCGGCGGCAGCAGGCTCGGTACCGCGCGGCTGCCTTTGGTGGCGTCGATCAGGATCCGGATCGCCGGTGTCTCGGCCCGGGCGTGAACGGGTCGGATCGCGAGACCGCCGTAGCGGCCCCTGAGCGCGTCGAGGCAGGCGGGCAGCGCGTCCGCCCTGTGGATCAATCCGAGCCGACCGCCGGGCCGCAGGATCGCCGTGCAGGCCCGGATCCACCCGTCGAGGCTACCCTCCGCGAACGTATGGGCAGCGGCTCGGCCGGGGTGGGGCGAGGCGCGATGGCCGCCCGCGACGAAGAAAGGCGGGTTGGTCAGAACGACGTCGAAGCCGTCCGGGATCAGGCCGGCGGCGCGGCGTTCGGCCGCGGACGCCAGGACATCGACCTCGATCACGCTCCCATCGATGCCGTTGAGCGCGGCATTCGCCCGGGCCATCTCGGCAAGGCCGGGATCGCGCTCGACCAGGGTCGGCCGCAGCCCGGGCACCAGCGCCGCGCATCCGAGCCCTACGGCCCCCGTCGCGGCGCCGACATCGCAGAGACGGTCGTCAACGGCCGGCATCAGCAGCCGCGCGAGCAGCACCGCGTCGGTCCCCGCCCGATGGGCCCCCCGCTGCGGCTGGTGCAGGCGCAGGAGCCCCCCCAGGAAGGCATCCGCCTCCCGCGTCACGGCTGGCGCAGTTCGTGGGCGATCCCGGCATCGGTCAGCAGGCGTCGGGCCTGGGCCTCGCAGTCGCGGGGTACCAGAAGCCGCTGGCCGAAGACTCCGATCGAGCCCTCCATCAGGCTCATGTGGCTGTCCGCCACGAGGACCTGGATCTCCGCTGCCTCGAGGATCGAGCGGGCGAACCCGATCAGCACGACGTCGTTGGCCCGGATCAGCTCGATCATCGCGGACCTCCGCAGGCCAAGATTCCGATCGGCGGTTTCGTCGCGTGAGATCCGCGGCGCCAAGACCCCATATCGCCCGGGGCACGATGTTGCGGCGCCGCGGGGCGCGTGCGAAGGGATCGCCCATCCCGCACGGTGCAATCGATCTGGAGGTCGCGGATCTTGGGTATGGCCCTCTCCATCGAGAATCCGAAGCCCGAGGCGGAGGCGGGGCTGAACGACCTCGTCGCGCTGGTGGCGGACGGCATGGCGCGGGTCAACACCACGATCCTGTCGCGCACCGGCTCCGACGTGGCGATGATCCCCGAGGTCGCCAACCACCTGATCGACAGCGGCGGCAAGCGCCTGCGCCCGATCCTGACGCTCGCCTGCGCGAAGCTCTGCGGTTACGCCGGCGGGACCGACGGCGACGTGAAGCTCGCCGCCAGCGTCGAGTTCATGCACACCGCGACGCTCCTGCACGACGACGTGGTCGATGAGAGCGACATGCGCCGCGGCCGGGTCGCCGCCCGGATCAAGTGGGGCAACGAGGCCTCGGTTCTGGTCGGCGACTTCCTGCTCGGCCAGGCCTTCCGGATGATGGTCGAGGTCGGCTCCCTGCGGGCGCTCGACATCCTGTCGGCCGCCGCCACGGTGATCGCCGAGGGCGAGGTGATGCAGCTCACCAACGCCAAGAACCTGGATACCGACGAGGCCGCCTACCTGGCGGTGATCCGCGGCAAGACCGCGGAATTGTTCGCCGCCGCCTGCGAGGTCGGGCCGGTGCTGGCCGGCCGGCCGGAGGCCGAGCAGGCCGCCGCCCGGGCCTACGGGATGAACCTCGGCATCGCCTTCCAGCTGATCGACGACGTGCTCGACTACGGCGGCACCTCGGCGGAGCTCGGCAAGAACGTCGGCGACGATTTCCGCGAGGGCAAGATCACCCTGCCGATCGTGCTGGCCCACCGGCGCGCGAGCGAGGGCGAGCGCGGCTTCTGGCGGCGGACGCTCCAGCAGGGCGAGATCGGCGAGGACGACCTCGGCACCGCCCTCGACCTGCTGCAGCGCCACGGCGCCCTGGAGGAGACGGTCGCCCGCGCCCACCATTACGGCGCCCAGGCCCGCGCCGCCCTCGACATCTTCCCGGACGGGCCGGTCAAGGCCGCGCTCATCGGGGCGGTGGAGTTCTGTGTGGCCCGGGCACGCTGAGGCGGTCTCACGGCTCCTGCGTCGACAACCACCAGTCGCCGCCGTCGTACCAGCATCGCGTATCCGGCGGTCGTCGAAGCGGATCGAGCGGACCGCCCCGAGCATCCCCCGTGCGAAGGCTTCGGATAACTCGCCGCGCCCCTCGTCCGGCAGGTCCTGCAGGGGAATGAAGCTCGCCAGGGAGACGAACCGGGCCGGCCACGCCGCGTCACCCGCGCCCCGGCGGATCAGCAGCATGCCGCCCCGGCGGCTGACGCCCTGGAGCGGAAACAGCAGCCGGCCCCCCGGCCGCAGGGCGTCGAGCCAGGCCCTGGCCGGGCGCGACGTCCCGGCATTGACGTAGATCGCGTCGGTCTCCGGCAGCGGCTCCGCGACGCCCGACCGGGCCTCGACCCGCGCCCAGGGCCACGGCGTGAGATTGGCCGCCGCTCGGGCCGCGAGGCCCGGATCGATCTCGAAGGCCTGTACCCGCCCCTCCGGCCCGACCAGATGCGCCAGCAGGGCCGTATAGTAGCCGCTGCCGGCTCCGACCTGGACGACCCGCTCTCCGGCCACGGGCGCCAGGGCGTCGAGGCAGACGGCGTGGAGGCTCGGCTGGCCGATATTGATGCCCTTCGCGGCATCCAGGGCGATCAGCACGTCCTGATAGAGGAAGGCGGGATCGTCATCGGGCGTCGCGACGTAGCACGGGCCGGTCTCCCGGGGCCGCCCCGTGCCGGCCGCCCGGATCGTCCAGGGTCCCGGACCGACGAACCGTTCCCGCGGGACAGCGGCGAAGGCGGCCGCGACGTCGGACCCGGCCGCGTCTCCGGTCACCAGCGCGGCGTAGAACCGACGAAGCTTCGCGCTGCGGCCGTCCGTGTCCTGAAGGTCTGCCATCCCACCGTCCTCGCCACCGTTCGCCCGCCGAGCCAACCATCGCCGCCGCCCTGCGTCAATGCGCCGCGGGAGACAGCGCCTCGGCCAGGGCAGGGGCTAGGCCGCGCAATTCCTCCAGATGGGCGGCCGTCAGCGTTCTCAGCAGCCCCTCGGCCCGGGGCGTGAGCGACAGCTCGCTCCGCCGCCGGTCATCGGCGGCGCGGACCTTGGACAGCAATCCGGCCTCCACCATGCGGGCCACCAGCTCGGCGGCGCTGTGGGGTGCGATGAGCAACTGCTCGGCCAGCAAGCCCACGGTCGCGGGCGCGCGTCCGGCATGGCCGGCCACGGTCAGCAGGGCCTGATGCTGCTGCGGCGGCAGACCCGCCCGCGCCGCCGCCGCCTCGCTGAACGCGAGGAAGCGCCGGAGCCGGAAGCGGAAATCCGCCAGGGCCGCATATTGCTCGGGCGTGAGCGTTTCGGTCTCCGCCGCGTCGGCCTTCATGGTCGCCTCCGTGATGATCCCAGAGCCGTAACGACGCTGCGCCCGCGGGGCGCCTCCGGCAGATCGCCGCGACCGGACTGTTGTGGAATATATCGTATCACGACATAAATCGGAGACTTGCGGGACGAGGACCTCGATGAGCGGCGGAAGCGGGATGGAGCGCGGGGGTGACCGACCGTTGCGCCGGGCGTTGGGGGATTTCAGCGCGGACCGGCGGGTCCTGACGCTGGGCGGCATGGCGATCGTCACCGGGACCGCCGCGAGCGGCACGGCCTGGATCCTGCTCACGCTGATCGGCCTCGTGACCAACCTCGCGTGGCATGGCCGCCTCGATACCGCCCTCACGTCGCTGGCCGGTGCCACGCCGGGACCGCGGATGATCGCGATCCCGGCGATCGGCGCGCTGATCGTCGGGGTCATGGCCCGCTACGGATCGGAGAAGATCCGCGGCCACGGGATCCCGGAGGCGATGGAGGCGATCCTGATCGGCGGCAGCCGGATGTCGCCCAAGGTCGCCGTGCTCAAGCCCCTGTCGTCGGCGGTGGCGATCGGCACCGGCGGCCCGTTCGGCGCCGAGGGACCGATCATCGTCACGGGGGGCGCGGTCGGCTCGCTCTTCGCCCAGTTCTTCCATCTGAGCGCCGCCGAGCGGAAGACCCTGCTGGTGGCCGGCGCCGCCGCCGGCATGACGGCGATCTTCGGGACGCCGGTGGCGGCCGTGCTGCTCGCCGTCGAGGTGCTGCTGTTCGAGTGGCGCCCGCGCAGCCTCGTCCCGGTGACGGTCGGGGCCGTGACGGCGGCCTGCTGGCGGCCGGCCCTGTTCGGCGCCGGGCCGCTGTTCCCCTTCGCCGACAATCCGGCGCTGCCCTGGTGGGGACTGCCGGCCTGCGCGGCCCTCGGGATCGCCTGCGGATTGATCTCCGGCGCGCTCACCCGCGCACTCTACGCCCTGGAGGACGGCTTCGGCCGGCTTCCCCTGCACTGGATGTGGTGGCCGGCCCTCGGCGCCGTCGTGGTCGGGCTCGGCGGCCTCGCGGAGCCCCGGGCGCTCGGCGTCGGCTACGACGTGATCCACGACCTGCTCGCCGGCCGGATGCTGGCGGGCGCCGTCGTGACGATCCTGGTGGTGAAGGCCGTGATCTGGCTCGCCGCCCTGTCGTCGGGCACGTCGGGGGGCGTGCTCGCGCCGCTGCTGATCCTCGGCGGCGCGATCGGCTGGCTGATCGGTCTCGTCCTCCCGGGCGCGCACGGCTTCTGGGCCCTGCTCGGCATGGCCGCGATGCTCGGCGGCACGTTGCCGGCGCCGCTCACCGGCGTGGTGTTCGCCGTCGAGATCACCGGCGATGTCGCCGCTCTGGCGCCGCTGCTGGCCGCCACCATGGCGGCCTACGCGGTGACCGTGCTGCTCCTCAAGCGCTCGATCCTCACGGAGAAGATCGCCCGGCGCGGCCAGCACGTGACCCGCGAATACGGCATCGACCCCTACGACCTCACCCGGGTCGAGGGGGTGATGACCCGCGCGGTCGAGACCCTGGACGCCGACCTGCCGCTGGCCGCGGCGCTCGCCGCCATCGAGGCCGGTGCGCACCACGCCTACCCGGTGGTCGACGGGACCGGCCGTCCCGTCGGGCTGGTCTCGCGCGGCGACGCCCTCGGCTGGACGCTCGAGGAGCGGAACGGCGACGTAGCGGAGGGCAGCCTCGGCGAGCGCGTCTCGGACGCGGATCTCGCGATCGTCCATCCGGGCGACATGGTCTCGCACGCCATCGACGTGATGCTGGCGGCCGGTCAGGGGCGTCTGCCGGTCACGGATCCGCAGAGCGGCCGGCTGGTCGGGCTGCTGACCCGCAAGGACCTGTTGCAGGTGCGCGCCACGGTCGTGCAGGCCGAGGCCGAGCGCCGGGCGTTCTTCAGGAGGCGCCGAAGTGCACGCCGCGCCGGCTCGGGCGCCTGACCAGGGCGCGTCGCGTCCCGGGGCGCACCCTCGCCCGGCTCGCGCCGGGCGCCGGCTGCCTCATGCCCGGTCGCGTGCTTGGCCCGCAGGCCGGCGTCGTCGTGGTCGACGAGGCCGAGCCGGCCTGACGGCTGCGCGCCGGACGGCTCAGCGCAGGAAGGTCGGCGCCACCCACCAGCCCGGATGGGCGGCGCGCAGGGTCGCGGCGGCCCGCACCGCGCCGCGCCGGTCCGAGAACAGCGCGAACACCGTCGCGCCGGAGCCCGACATCCGCGCGAGCCGGCATCCCTGCGCACGCAGGGCCGCCAGGACGTCGCCGATCACGGGCGCCACCGTCAGCGCCGGCGTCTCGAGATCGTTGCGGGCCGGGGCGATGGCGGCCACCAGGGTGTCGCCGTCGAGATCCGCGGCGATCGCCGGATGGGCGGCGCCGTCGATGCTCTGGCCCGGCACGAGGCCGAGCGCCTTGAATACCGGCGCGGTGGGCACCGGGACGCCGGGATTGATCAGCACGGCCGGCAGGGGCGCGAGGTCGAGCGCCGGGCCGGTCTCGGCGCCGACGCCGCGCATCATCCGGGCCCGCGGGTCCAGGCAGACCGGAACGTCGGCCCCGGTCTCCCGGGCGGCGGCGACGACGGCCGCGTGGTCCAGGGGCAGCCCGTTGAGGCGGGCGAGCAGCCGGAGGGCCGCGGCCGCATCGGAGGAACCGCCGCCGATGCCGGCCGCGACCGGCAGGCGCTTGACGAGGTGGAAGGCGCCCGTGCGGAGATCCGGCACCCGCGCTGCGAGCCCGCGGGCGGCCCGGAGGACGAGGTTGTCGGCCGTGGGGCCGGCCGGGCCGGCCGTGGGACCGCCGACCGTAAGACCGAGCGGCGCGCCGGGATCGAGGGTCAGCCGGTCGGCGACCCCCGCGAAGGCCACCAGGCTCTCGAGGGTGTGGTAACCGTCGGCCGCGCGGCGCCCGAGGATGTGGAGCGTCAGGTTGACCTTGGCGGGGGCGCGGTCTGCGAGGCGGGTCACGGGAACTCGGGCGGGTGATGAGCCGGGGATGAGCGGACGCTCTACAGCCTTGCGTCCGCGGAGTCCCGCTGCGCGTCGGCCATCGCCGCCCGGTGACTTGCCGGGGCACACGGGCGCGTCATCGCCCGCGTTCCGCGTCGGGGGCCGGGTGGCGATGCGGATGCCGGCCCCGACTATACCGAGCGCTGTCGCCGTCTGTCGCGGTGCCGCTCGGTGGACCGTCCCGCACGGCCTCGTCGACGGTCCGGCGTACAGTCCGTGGAGGACGATACGGGCGGAGCGTGCCGTCGACGGGCACGGATCTCCGGCGTCCGAGAAGCCGCGGTCAGTCGAACGCCGCATGCGGCCCATACGGGAGCGCGTCCCCGATGCGGACCTCCGTCAGGTCCTCGGCGAGTTCGACCAGCCCGTCGCTCGCCGAGAGGCCCGACAGGGCACCCCCGGGCGCGGGAACGGCCTCGGGCAGGCCGTCGGCCGCCGGTCGCAGGCACACGCGCAGGTACTCGCGCCGGCCCGGGCGCTTCTGCAGTGCGAAGCCGCTTCGCACGGTCAGCGCCGGCGTCGCATCCTGCGCGCCCGACAGGTGCAGGACCAGGGGGCGCAGCACCGCCAGGGCGGTGACGTAGGCGGCGGCCGGGTTGCCCGGCAGCCCGACGAAGGCCGTGCCGGCCACCTGACCCAGCGCCACCGGCCGGCCCGGCTTGATCGCGAGACGCCACAGCGTCAGCGCCCCGGCCGCTTCGACGGCGGCACGGACGTGATCCTCCTCGCCCACCGAGACGCCGCCGGAGGTGAGGATCAGGTCGTGCTCCGCGGCGGCCGCGAGCAGGCGCGCGCGCAGGGGACCCGGCGTGTCGCGCAGGATCCCGAGGTCGACGGGCTCGGCCCCCAGGCGCCTCAGGAGCGCGGCGAGCATCGGTCGGTTGGCGTCGTGGATGCCGGCTGGGGGCAGGGGCCGTCCGGGCGGCGTCAGCTCGTCGCCGGTGGAGAACAGCGCCACCCGGAGGGGTGTCCGCAGGCGCAGGTCAGCGAGGCCGAGCGCGGCGGCCAGCGCGAGCTGGCGCGGCCCGAGCCGGGTGCCGGCCCGGAGCGCGACATTGCCGCGGGCCATGTCCTCCCCGGCCCGGCGGCGGTTGGCGCCGGGTGCCAGACCGGCCGGCAGCGCCACGGTCCCGCCCTCGACCCGCACGTCCTCCTGCATGGCCACCGCATCGGTGCCCGCCGGCATCGGTGCCCCGGTGAAGATCCGAACCGCCACGCCCGGACGCGCCGGGACCGGCGGCTGGCCGGCCGGAACCCGGCCGCCGAGCGCCAGGCGGGTGTCCCCCGAGGCCGCGACATCCGAAGCCCGCACGGCGTAGCCGTCCACGGCCGCGTTGTCGAAGGGGGGCAGGTCGATCGGCGCGACGATGTCCTCCGCGAGGACGCGGCCGTCCGCCCGCGCGAGCGGCACCGTCTCGATGCCGGAGAGGACCGGCAGGCGCGCCCGGATCAGCGCCACCGCGTCGGCGACCCGCAGCGGGGTCGACGTGGCGTCGAAGCAGTCGGCGCTCAGACGGCCCATGGCGGCGCCGAAATCGGGGGCAGGCGGGTCGGCACGGGCGGCCTCGCGGGCTGTGGAGCGCCGGATTGCGGCATCGCAGCCGCGCGATCAAGCCCCGGACCGTGGCCCCGGCCGCCCCGATCCTCTACGGTCCGCCCTGCCATGTCGACCGCCGCCGCGTTCCCCTGCCAGCGCCACCTGTTCGAGGTGCCGGCGGATGTCAGCTATCTCGACGCGGCGGCCTGGTCGCCGCTGCCGCGGGCCGTCCGGGCCGCCGGCGAGACCGGTATCCGGGTCAAGAGCCGGCCCTGGGACCACCCTCGGGCGGCAATTCCCGCCTTGGCCGAGCGTGCCCGCGCCGCGGCCGCCGGTCTCATCGGGGCGGCCGCCGACGATGTCGCGATCGTCGGCTCGGTGAGCCACGCCATGGCGGTCGCGGCGCGCAACCTCCGCCCGAGTCCGGGCGGTCGCCTCCTGCGGGTGGCCGACGAGTTCCCGTCGCTGCGCTTCGCCTTCGACGCCCTGGCGGCCCGCCACGGCCTCACCGTCGAGGAGGTCGCGCGGCCCGGCGACGGCGACTGGACGGCGGCGCTGCTGGCCGCGATCGGCCGTCCGGGCGCGGCGCCGCTCGCGCTCGCCACCCTGACGCCGCTGCACTGGACCGACGGCGGCCTGATCGACCTCGACCGGCTCGCGCCGGCAGTTCACGCGGCGGGCGCCGTCCTGGTGATCGACGCGACGCAGGCGGTGGGCGCCGTCCCGGTGGACGTGGCCCGCTGGCGGCCCGACTTCCTCGCCTTTCCGACCTACAAATGGGCGCTCGGCCCCTACGGGTTCGCCTGCCTGTACGCGGCCCCCCACCGGCAGGACGGCGCTGCGATCGAGGAGAATGTTGGCAATCGGCCGCCGGCCGCCGGGGCCCGCCGTTACGACCGGGGGGAGCTGAACGATCCCGTCGCCCTGGCCATGGCAGCGGCCGGGCTGGAGCTGATCGCCGGCTGGGACCTGCCCTCCGTCACCGTTCGGCTGCGGGCGCTCACGGACCGGCTTGCCGCCGGGACCGAGGCTCTGGGGCTCGCGGCCGCGCCGCGTTCATTGCGGGCGCCCCACATCCTCGGATTGCGGCTGCCTGGAGGGCTGCCCGACGCCCTCGCGGAGGATTTGGCCCGGCGGGGCGTGTTCGTCAGCGAACGATCGGGCGCCCTGCGTGTCAGCCCCCATGTCTGGGTGGACGAGGACGATCTCGATCGCTGCATCGCGGCGCTCCGGTGCGCCATCAAGGAACGCAGATGAAACATCGCGGACATGCGGCAGCTTTAAGCTGAGCGGTTCCGGCGGGGTGCGGACATTGAGGCTGATGTCGCGCCCGGAATAATTGTCGGCATCGCCGGCACAGGGTTCGAGGAAGGTCATCGGAAACGGCATGTCGAGACCGATGCAGCCTCCGGGTGAGATCCTCCGCGCACCGGAGCCCGGTCGCTCGTTCCGTGCGCGGCTGGTGCGGGCGATCCGGGCGCGCGTCTCGGGACGGTTCGCCGTCATCCTCTCCGGCGAGCTGATCCAGAGCCTGTTCCACTTCGTGCTCAACATCCTGCTGGTGCGCGAACTCGGCGCGCACGATTACGGGCTGTTCGCGATCGTCTTCGCCGTGGGTGCCGTCGGCATCACGTATATCCGCGCCCTGGTGGCGGTCCCCGCCACCCTCCACCTCGCCCGCAGCCTCGGCCGGCCTGCCGCCCTGGGCTACGACGTCATGTTCGGCTCCGGCGCCGTGCTGGTCTCCGGCCTGATGGGCGTCGGCGTCTGCGCGGCGCTCGTGCCGGTGATCGGCCTCGGCGCCCTGGCGGCCGGGGCCTTCGTGAGCCTCTTCGCCTTCCGCAGCTACCTGCGGATCGTGCTCCTGGCCCGCGGCCGTCCGCGGATCGCCTTCCTGAGCGACCTCGTCTACGCCGTCTGCGGCGGCCTCTTCCTGGCGCGCGGGCTCAACGGCGCGGGCACGGCGCTGCTCGACCGGGCCTTCCTGGCGATCGCCCTCGCGCACGCCGCCGCCATCGCGGTGGCCTACGGGACGCTCCGGGAACGGCTCCGGTTCTCGCTCCACGCCAGGGCGCGGGCGCGCTACCGGGCGATCTGGCGGACGCTGGCGTGGTCGCTCGCCGGCGTGACCGGCCTCACGGTGCAGGGGCAGGGCCTGACCCTGCTGTTCGGCCTGCTGGCCGGCCCCGCCGCCTACGCGCCCATCGCGGCGACACTCGTCCTCTACGCCCCGCTGCGCGTTCCCACGGCGGCGCTGATGAACATGGTCCTGCCGGAGATCAGCCGGCTGCTCGCAACGGGCGAGATCCAGGCCGCGCGGCGCCTGGTGATCCGGCACGCCGCCGTGCTGGGCTGTGCCTGCATCGCCTACGGTCTCACGATGGCGGCGGCCCTGCCTCTGGTCGAGGCCATCCTGTTCAAGGGGCGTTTCGCGGGCGAGCCGATGGGCTGGATCGGGCTCGGCGTCTGGGCCGTGGTGACCGTCTCGCTGCTCTACGCGATCCCGCGCGCCTACCTGGAGGCTTCGGCCGATTACCGGACGATCACCGCGGGGGCGGTGGCCAGCGCCGCCCTCGGCTTCGCCATCATGGTGCCGGCCCTGCTGCTGCTGCCGCCCGCCACCGCGCTCCTCGGCCTCCTCGCCTCCGAAATCGCCACCCTGGCGTGGTCGGTGGCGGCGTTCCGCGGAAGCGCGCGCGGCGCGCGGCCCGCCCGCCCGGCCTGAGACGCCCGGGCCTGCGGTCAGGCCGGGGCCTCCGCCGCCGTCGCCTCTTCCCCGGGGGCCGCATGCCGCCCGAACCGCCGCCGCAGCGCGTGCTGCGCGCGGTCCACCGCGGACGCCGCGACGCCCTGGGGCGTGCGCGCGGCCGTCATCGAGGCCAGGGTCAGGTTCTGCGTGCCGAAGCGGCCCTTGAAGCCCTCGTCGCCGCAGAGGAAGTCCACGGTGTGCAGCCCCCGGTCGATCGACCACATGATGTAGTCCATCATCAGCACCATGCCGGGGGAGCCGCGCTCGACGGCCGGATCGTAGGCGGTGACGAACGCCATCATGGTGCCGCCCTGGACGAAGTTGATCGACACCGCCACGACCGCGCCGCCGCTTTCCAGCACGAACACGTGCAGCAGCCCCGTCTCGGCCAGCACCTGCACCATGGCGGGCAGCGCGCGGGACCCCGCGTCGTAGAACGCGGAGGACGCGAGTCCGTGGGCCGCCAGCCAAGCCCGCTTGAAGGCGGTCAGCCGTTCGAGCACCGGCGCGAGCGGTTCCTCCGGACCAAGCAGGCGGAAGGCCAGCGGCCCGTGCTCACCCAGGGCCTTCTGGCCGCGCCGATAGTTCTGCCGGGTTTTCTTCGACTGCGCGTCGAACCAGGCCCGGCCGGTCTTCCAGGGCCCGCGCACGCGCCAGTTCGCTTCCTCGCGATGGTTCAGGCGCAGCCGGATCCCGCCGCCCGCGGGGTCGAGCAGCGCCCGCGCCGCGGCGTCCGGCAGCAGCCGGTTCAGGTAGGCGAGATCGAAGCCGCCGGCCCGGCCGGCCTGATGCCACATCCGCCGCAGTAGGTCCCGATCGGCGTCCGGAGCCAGCAGCGCGTCCCCGAAATCCGAGCACTCCTTGGCGGCCCATTCGAGCACCCGGAAGCCCTTCCGGCGCAGGATGGCGAGGGGCAATACGCCGACGAGGGTGTCGCCCCGCCACGCGAGCACGATGGCGAGCGCGCGGCGCTCCCGGTCGGAAGCGCTCGCCCACCAGGCGGAGATCCAGGCGTGGCTCTGGAAGACCAGCGCGCCGCTGCGGGTCCACAGGTCTGTCCAGGCCGGACCGACCTCGGCCAGCCGCTCGGGGGTGCCGACCGTCTCGAAACGCTCGCGCGGCATGGTCACGCGCCCGGCCGGGACTGGACCGGCACGCCGCGCAGGCGCCGGACCTGCCGGGTGATCCGGCGGCCCATCTTCTTCAGCGGCAGCAGGTAGAGGCCCGACAGGGACTGGTAGTCGGCGACGTCCCGGTCGACCAGGCCGAACTTGAAATCCTCGTTCGGATCCGGAACGCACAGGGTTCCGAACAGCCGGTCCCAGAACGAGAACAGCAGCCCGAAATTCTTGTCGTAGTGCTGCGGGGCGGTCGAGTGGTGGAGCTGGTGCCAGTGGGGGCACAGCACGACGCTGTTGAGCGGCCCGAACGAGATCTTGAAGTGCGTGTGCCGCACGAAATCCATCATCAGGATGTTGCGCATGATGTAGACATTGATCCCGAACACGGTCAGCTCGACCGGATCGAGGGCCACGAGGCTCCAGATCCCGAAGCAGATTCCGGGGATCACCCCGTCCCAGGCGCGGTTCATCAGCTCGTCCAGCGGATGCACCCGGTCCTTGGTGATGCCGACCATGACCTCCGCCGAGTGGTGCACCTTGTGGAGTTCCCACAGGAACGGGAACCGGTGCTGGGCCGTGTGATAGAGGTAGTAGGACAGGTCGTAGGCCAGCAGCATCGTGGCGGTGAACACCACGATGGTCACGGGTCCGGGCGACCCGAGGACCGGATGGTCGATCCCCGACAGCGCGCCCAGGACCCGGTTCGTCGCGTAGCCGACCGCGACCACGAAGGTCACGCCCGCCGGGATCAGCAGGAACGGCATGATCGCCTTGCGGGTGACGTAGAACAGCAGGTCCGCCCGCGCGGACGGGTGCGTGATCACCTCACGCGGGAGCGCGAACTCGAAGAACTCGGCGAACGAATAGGTCTCCGCCGTCCGCAGATACGCGATCAGGGCGCAGCCGAGCGCGGTCGCGAACAGCAGGCCCGCCGCGAACAGGTTCTCGGCCGAGACCCGCTCGGTGATCTGCTGGATGAACTGGGCGATCTCCATCGACACGCGTTCCCCTCGTCAAGCCCTCCGCCGGGCCGGTCCCGATCCCCAGGCGCGCGGCGCAGGCGCCGCCGACCCGGGACCGGTCACGACGACCGGCGAATTCTCCCATTCGTGCTTTCCGGATCTTTTTGATATCAAAAATATCCACCGGAAAGTATTTTCGACCAGAAACCCGTGCCTGAGACTACAGGCTTGAGACGCAAAACTGATTCCGCGCTGAATTCGCCTCCGGGCGACGGATCCTCACGCCGCGGGGCGTGCGGCCGGCGCCGGCCGGGAGCGGCGCAGCGTCGCCCGCACCATGGTTTCGATGCCGTCCGCCGCGGACGCCTCCGAGAAGACGCGCTCGTAGCGCTCCCGCGCCGCCCGTCCGAAGTCCCGCCACGCGGCCGGGTCGGCGATCATGCGCGCGAGGGCATCCGCGAGGGGCTTCGGACCGCCGGGCGGCACGATCCATCCGGTCCTCCCGTCCTCGACGACCTCCGGCAGCCCGCCGATGGCCGTCACCAGGGGCGGCACGCCGTACGCCATGGCCTCGATCGCCACCCGGCCGAGCGATTCGGGCTTCTGCGAGGGCATCGTCACCACGTCGGCCCACCGGTAGAGCGCCGCGGGATCGGGGACGAACGGCTCCAGGCTGACGTGCTCCGACAGGCCCGCCCCGGCGATCCGCGCCGCCAGCGCACGCTCCCGCGCCTCGTCCTCGAAGGCGCCGCCGACGATGCGGAGTTCGATCCGCCGCCGCATCGCCTCCGGCAGCGAGGCCAGCGCTTCGACCAGCACGTCCTGGCCCTTGATCCCGCTGATCCGCCCGAGCATCAGCATCCGGAGCGGGCGGCTGCCGTCGTAGTCCGCCCGGTTCGCCTCCGCCGGCCCGGCGATGCCGTTGTAGACCACCCGGGCCGGCACGTGCGCCGGCAGCGCGAAGACCCGCTCGGTGGCGCGGGAGTTGAACACCACGCCGGCGCCGCTCCAGCGGATCAGCGCGCGCAGGAGCTTCAGCACGGCGCCTTCGGGAAGCTCGTGGACGTGAACGAGGCTGCGCCCCGGCCGAAGCCGCGCGGCCAGGAGATAGTCGGCCACCACGGTGGTGTTGATGTAGACGAGATCGCTCGCGCGGATGCGCCGGAACGCGCGCAGCAATGCGGCGGGCAACCGCAGGAGATCCCGGGTCGCGAGGCGTGCCAGGTTCTTCCGCCGCAGGATCCAGAGCGGCTCGATCACCACGCGGCTCGCGAAGGGGGACAGCGCCGCCACGATCGGGCCCTCCCGGGGCAGGACGATATCGATCTGCGCCGTCGGATGGATTGTCCGGATGGTGCGGACCGTTTCGACGAAGCATCGGTCGGAACCGTAGAGTTCGAAGCCCTGATGCACGCAGGTGATGCGCGGTCCGGATGCGCCCCGATCGGACGGACCGGCCGCCGCGGGTCTCGCACGGGGTGCCCCGGGCACTACGTAAGTCGAGCTCAGTATCGAATTATCTACCATGAGGCTTGAATCTGTGAACTTCTCGCAACCTGAAATTGCGCACCGGAATTCATTGATTGGTTATTCGCTCCGCTTTACAATATGAACAGGACATTGGGAAGGATGGACGATGCCGGACCGTGTACCCTCCCTGCTTATTCTCGGGACGCGGGGCATCCCCGCTGCCCATGGAGGCTTCGAGACTTTCGCGGAGCGGCTGGCGCTCTACCTGGTCCGCCGCGGCTGGCGGGTCAGCGTCTATTGCCAGCACGAGGTCGAGCGGGTTGAAACGCGCGTCGCGTCCCGGGACTGGAACGGCATCGAACTGATCACCGTGGAAGTCGCCCTGCGCGGTCCGGTCGCGACGCTCGCGTTCGACGCGTTCTGCGCCCACGATGCGGCGGCGCGCCGCGGGGTCTGCCTCGTGCTCGGCTACAACGGCGCGGTGTTCCTCCCCTATCTGCGGGCCCGCGGCGCCCGCATCCTGACCAACATGGACGGCATCGAGTGGCTGCGTCCGAAGTGGTCGCTGCCCATCCGCGCGTTCTTCTACGCGAGCGAGTGGATCGCCGCGTGGTCCTCGCACCGGCTGGTGGCCGACCATCCGGCCATCGCCGATCACCTCGCCCGGCGCCGCGCGCGCCGCGCGATCGCCACCATACCCTACGGTGGAGACCCTCCGTCCGGGCGGATCGGGCCGCCGCCGCTGGGTCTGGAGGCCGACCGCTACCTGGTGTCGATCGCCCGCATCGAGCCCGACAACAGCATTCTGACGCTCGTGGCGGCGTTCTCGCGCCGGCCCCGGGGCCTACGGCTCGTCGTGCTCGGCACGATGAACGTCGACAACCCCTATCACCGGGCCATCGAGGCGGCCGCTTCCGACGAGGTGCTGTTCCCCGGCGCGATCTACGAGGCCGACTGCGTGCAGGCCCTGCGGGCGCACGCGCGGGCATACCTCCACGGCCACACGGTGGGCGGCACGAACCCGTCGCTGGTCGAGGCCCTGTGGGCCGGCACCGCCGTGATCGCCCACGACAACCCCTTCAATCGCGGCACGGCCGGTGACGGGCAATTCTACTTCTCGGACGATGAGACCTGCGCGGCCGCCATCGACCGGGTGCTCGCCGACACGCAGGCGGTCGCCGCCGCCCGCCTCGCGGCCCGGCAGCGCGCCGAACGCTTCCGTTGGGACGACGTCTTGGCCGCGTACGAGGAGGAGGTCCGGCACGTCGGCGGCTATCCCGCGGCGCCGGCGCACGCGGACAGGTCCGCCCCGCCCGACATGACGCCCGCCGGCGCGACGGCCTGGACGGGGTGATGTCGGCCAGCCGCCGGGCGCTGCTGCTGGGCGGCCTGGCCGCCGCGGGCGCCGGGTCGCTCCCGGTTCGCGCCGCCCCCGAGCCGCTGTCGCTGCGCCGGGGCATCGCCCTCTGGCCCTGGTTCTCGCTCACGACCGAATTCCCGGCGCCGCGCACCGATTACGCCTGGCCGCCGTTCCAGGCCGATCGGCCGTTGCCGACCCCGGCCGACCTGCGCCGCCTCGGCGCTCTCGGCTTCGACTTCGCGCGGCTGCCGCTCGATCCCGGCCCCTTCGTGGCCTTCACGGGCCGCCGGCGGGCCGAACTGCTGGGCAGCCTGTCGGCCGCCATCGACGCGGTGGTGGACGCCGGGATGCGCGTCGTGGTCAACGTCCAGGCGAACGCGGCGACCCACCACTACACGCCGGACGCGTTCTACGGCTCCGATCGGGCGCCGCTCTTCCCCGCCTATCGGGATCTCGTGGCCGAGCTCGCCCGCCTGTGCGCCCGCAAGGGCAGCGACCGGGTGGCGCTCGAGCCGGTCAACGAGCCGCCGCAGGCCTGCGGCGCCGGCGCGTGGAACCGGGTCCGGGCCGATCTCCTCGCCGCAGCCCGGAGTGCCGCCCCCGCGCTCACCCTGGTGGCGACCGGGAGCTGCGGCAGCCTCGTCGCGGGTCTGACGGCCCTAGATCCGGCCTCGGTCGCGCGTTACGCGCCGGTTCTCTACACCTTCCACTTCTACGAGCCGTACCTGTTCTCCCACCAGGGCGCCCCGTGGCTCACCGAGGAACCCTTCTATCGCTGGCTCAATGCGGTGCCCTGGCCGGGTTCGCACGGCAGCCTGCGGGAGACGCTCGCCGCCGTCCAGGCCCGGATGGCGGCCGACCGGACGGTCCCGCAGGCTGAGAAGGACCGCGACCGCGCTGTGATCGAAGCCAAGCTGCGCGATTATTTCGACGGGCGGCCGGGGCCCGCTTACCTCGCCGACGCGATGGCTCCGGTCTCGACCTGGGCCGATCTCTACGGGATCCCGCCCCGGCACGTGCTCATGGGCGAGTTCGGGGCCCTGCGCACCGACGCCCGCTATACGGCATCGCGCGCGGCCGACCGCGCCGCCTACGTCCGGGACGTGCGGGTGGCGGCGGAGCGGGCGGGCTTCGCATGGTCGTTCTGGAACCTGTTCGACGGCCTCGGCCTGATGGACGAGGCCCATGTCGCCGAACCCGCGCTGGTGGCCGCCCTCGGGCTGCGGAGCGCGCCCTGAACCGCTCTCAGGGGCGCATGCCGGCCGCGCCGCGCCGCGGGAACAGCACGATGAGCATCAGGGCGAACTTGGCCAGCATCGTGGTCTTGCCCGCCAGCCCCTCGAAGGTATTGACGAGGATCACGAAGGTCAGGATCGGCAGCCAGACGCCGCTGCGGCAGGAGCGCGCAACCTCGGCGAGGTAGAAGCCCACCGCCAGCACGAGGGCCGCCGTCACCAGGATCCCGTGGTAGAACACGTCCGAGATGATCGAATTCTCGATCCCCCATTCGAGGCCGTAGATCCGGCGCAGGGTGCTCACCTGAAGGATGTCCGGACCGAGCAGAAGTTCGCGGAACGGGATCGCGCCGAAGATCGCCAGCATGTCGACCCGCGCCTGAGCGCTGCCGCCGTCGGACACGAACCGGTCGAGCAGCGTGTCGAAGAATCCGACCGCGGCCAGGATCGCCACGGCCACCGGCAGCAACGTCAGGGCGAAGCACGCGCACGCCGCCGCCGCGAGCGGGATGCGACCGCCGCGCAGCGTGCGGTTGAGCGCGTAGAGACCGACGGCGGTGCCGAAGACCCATGTCGTCACCGTGGCCGAGCGGCCGCCGAACGCCACCAGGGCGACGAGTTGCAGGCCGATCATTGCGGCGCGGGCGGCGGGACCCAGCCGGCCGCCGCCCTGGGCCAGCGCCAGGATGTAGCAGGCGGTCATGGTCGCGTTGACGAGCGGATGGCCCTGAAGCGCCGCCGACCGGGTGTCGGTCTCGAACGCCATGCCGTCGAACCGGAACGGGAAGAAGCGCTGGCCGCTGGCCAGCTCGATCAGCCCGAGCAGGGCGTTGGCGAGCATCACAGCGTGGAATACCGACTCCAGTCGCCCCAGCGTCGCGGCGTCGCGGTCCATGAGCAGGATCGGCACGAGGCCGGCCAGCACGAACGTGTCGATCGAGCCGGCGAGGCCGGTCCCGCCGCGGGCGCCGATCAGGATCAGCAGCAGCACCCCGCTGACGGCCAGCAGCACGGAGGCGGGGCGGCGCGTGAGAGCCTGCGCCACCGGGATCGCCGGATTGCCGGCGCGGAGCAGGGTCCAGCCGGTCAGGGCGACAGCCAGGTAGGTCGCCGGATGGATCTTGGCGGCCGCCGAACCGCTGATGCCGTCGTAGTTGATCCCCAGCGCCCAGAGCAGGCCCCCCGAGACCCCGACGAGGATCAGCGTCCAGAGCGCAAGGGCGAGGGACTCCGCCCGCGCGATCCCGCGCGGCGCCGTGCCGGTCCGCGGCAGCGTGCCGTAGGGGCGCCCCCGCGCCGGCTGCCGGACCGCTCTCACGCCCTGCGCCGCTTCAGCAGCAGGGAGCCCGAGATCGGCCGCCCGAGCGCTTCCGAGGTGTCGACCAGCTCGATGAGGTCACGCTGGCGCGTCGCCCCGTTGCAGGCGACCAGCAGCAGCCTGTCCGCGGCGGCCGCCAGGGGGCCGAGCCGCAGGTTCTCGGTGAGCACGCCGCCGTCCACGATGATCAGCTCGAAGCGGCCCTTCACGCCGGCGATGAAGCGGGCGACGTTGGCGGGCGTCAGGGCGTCGCGGAGCGGCTTTTCGGTGTCGCCCAGTCCGATCCAACGGGCGCCGCTCTTGGGGTCGGTCTGGATCACGGCGTTCAGGCTCTGCTCGCCGCGCAGGACGTCGAGGAGTCCGCCCGTGGCGGCGCCGTCGGAGCGCAGGTCGGCCTCGACCAGGAGCACCCGGTCGCCGCGCCCGACCGCCACGGCGGCCAGCAGGCGGATGACGGCGCGGCGCGCGGCCTCGTCCGCTTCCCCCGACGTCACCAGCAGCGCCAGGGACGCGCCGCCGTCGCTCGTCGTCGCCGCGAGGTGATCGAGGGTGAAGCTCGCCGCCGCGGCATTGGCACCCCGCGGCCGCAGCCCCGGCAGCACCCCGACGACCGGCGCGTTCGAGAGCTGCTCCAGCTGGCGCTGCGACAGCACCGTCGGGGCCATGTATTCCCGCATCAGCGCGAGGCCGGCGCCGAGGCCGAGGCCGCCCGCCAGCGCGGCCGCGACCAGGATGAGCCGGGGCGGCCAGCTCGGATCCTCCGGGGGCCGGGCCGCCGTGATGATCCGGGCGTTCGAGCTGTCGATGCTGCTCTGCTCCTTGATCTCGCGGGCGCGCACCAGGAAGCTGTTGTAGACCGAGCGCGACGCCTCGACCTCGCGTTCCAGCTCCCGGAGCTGCACGGACGACTTGGCGGTCGCCGCGGATTGCCGCTGGAGCCGCTCCAGCTCGGCCGAGAGCGTCCGCTCGTTGGCCTGGGCCCGCTGGGACTCGGTCTCGGCGGCGCCGGCGATGCGGTTCAACTCGGCGTCGATCAGCCGGCGCACGTCCTGCATCTGCGTGCGGGCGGCGGCGATGAACGGGTGGCGCTCGCCGAGATTGGTGCGCAGGTCCGCCTCCTTGGCGGCCAGCTCGGCATACTGGCCGCGCAGGCGGTCGATCGCCGCGGACTGGACCGCCTCCGGCATCGCGCCGGATCCGATCGCCTGACCCCGCGCGTCGCGGACGCCCTGCAGCCGGGCCTTGGCCTCGGCGGTCCGCGCCCGGGCCGCCACCAGCCTTGTGTTCAGGTCCGTGAGCTGCTGCTCGTTCACGAGGCGGCCGCTGGACGTGATCAGGCCGTTCTGCGCCTTGTAGTCCTCCAGCTTCTTGTCGGCGCGGCTGACCGCCGTGCGCAATTCGTCGAGGCGTCCCCGCAGGTCCCCGGCGGCGCGCTTGGCGGCGTCGGAGCGGGCCTCGGTCTGGTCGGCCAAGTAGGCGTTCGCGATGGCGTTGACGATGCCGGCCGAGAGATCGGCGTCCTTCGTGGTGACCACCACGTCGATCACGAAGACCTTGTCGGCCCGCTTCACCGCGAGCTTGCGGCGCAGCTGGTCGAGCGCCCGGCCGCGCGGGTCGACGGTCCGCTGCGGCTTCGGGCCGGTGATCCGCTCCCGCAGGGACGCCAGCGCCTGCGCCAGGGGGCTGTCCTCGGGGATTCCGAAGCCCGGCACGGTCTCGAGCCCCGTCTGGGACACGGCGCGTCCCAGGACCGCGTCCGACTCGATCACCTTCACCTGGCTCTCGACCTGGGCGATGCCGCCGTCCGGCGAGAGCGCGCCCGGGTTGACGTCGTTGGAGACGACCTGCCGGTCCCGTGGATCGATCAGGATCTGGGCCGTCGCCGTGTAGAGGGCCGGCGTGAGCAGCGCATAGGCCAGGACGGCGAGGCCGAGGAGCAGGGCCGTCCCGAGCACGAGCGCCTTGCGCCGCCACAGGATGCGCCAGAGGTCGCCGAACTCGGCCGTGGTGTCCGGCCGGCCCGGGCCCGGCCGCTCGGGCGGCACCGCCTGCACGGGTGCCAGCCAGGTCGCGACAGCAATGTTATGGTCGATCTGTGTCACGATCGGTCACCGGCGTCTCGATCTGGTTCAGCCCCGGGCGGGCACTCGTCCTCACTGCAAGAGTCGCGCAGGCAGCTGGCAAGGCGTCAAGACTGCCAACGCTCCATAAAAGGTCGCCCTTTACTGAAGTGATGGTGAACAATCTCGGCAATCCTGACCGATGTCTCGAAGATTATCATTCCTGTTACGGTTTGGGGAGTAGGTGGGTGCCCGGTTCGTTCATCGACCGATCCCCTGCGCTGAGCGGGAGCCCGCGCGCCGATGCATGTGAGAGTTCGCCTCGACGGCGCACGGAGGCGGCGTTGGCACGCGGCGCTGCTGCGGCGCCTCTCCGATACGCCCGGGATCAGTTCCGTCGACATCGACGATACGCCCGCATCCGTGTCCTGGCCGGCGACGGCCGACCTGCTGTTCCGGCTGGAGGCGCTGGTCCACGGCCTGCAGCAGCTCGGCTCGGCTCCGCTGTCGGCCGCCGAACTCGACCCGTGGCGCCGGGCCGCCGCGGCGCCCGATCTGGTGCTCGACCTCTGCGGCGATGTGCCGGCCGGTTCCGCGACGTGGCGGGTGGCCTTCGACGGCCATCTCGGCGAGCAGGCTCTGCTCGCGAGCCTGCTCGCCAACGCGGTACCGCACCTCGCGCTGATCGCGGATGGGATCCTCCTCGTCGAGGGCCGGCTCGGCGCCGATCGCCCCGGGATCGTGCTCGCCAGCTTCGACGACGCGCTCGCCCGCACGGTGACGCTGATCGCCACGGCCCTGCGTCGCCGGATTGCCGGGCACCCCTCCGACGCGGCCGCGCCCACGATCCGCGGCGTCGACCTCACGGTGCCGGCTCTGGGCGCGCGGGCCGGGCGGATGCTCGCCGCCGCCCTCGTCCACCGGCTGTACCGGCTCTGCTACAACGCCCCGCATTGGCGCTGCGGCTGGCGCTGGCTGACCGGACCCGACCTGATCGACCTGGGGCGCCACCCCGATTCGGGCTGGACCGTGCTGCCGGATGACGGCAGCCGGTTCTACGCCGATCCCTTTCCGATTGCCTTCGGCGGCACGACGCACGTCTTCGTCGAGGATTTTCCCCACGCGACCGGCAAGGCGATCATCTCGGCGGTCCGGTTCGGCCCGAACGGGCCCGAGGGGACGCCGGTTCCGGTCCTCGAGGAGGCCCATCACCTCTCCTACCCGTTCGTGTTCGAGCGCGAGGGCAGCGTCTGGATGGTGCCGGAGAGTTCGGCAGCCGGGACGGTCGATCTCTATCGCGCCACGCGCTTCCCCGGCGGCTGGATCAAGGAGGCGACGCTCCTGTCCAACGTGGTGGCGAGCGACGCGACCCTCGTCGCGCACGCGGGACGCTGGTGGATCTTCGCAACCGTGCGGGATGCCGCGCCCGACGCGCCCGCCGGATCGGGCTCCTTCCATGATGCGCTCCATCTCTGGTCCGCTCCGGATTTCCGCGGCCCCTACACGCCGCATCCGGCCAATCCCGTCCTGATCGATCCCGCGGTGGCGCGCCCCGCCGGACGGATCGTCGTGCGCGGGGGACATCTGATCCGGCCGGTCCAGGACTGCGCAACGGGATACGGCCGCGCCCTGGCGCTGGCACGGATCGACCGCCTCGACCTGGACGGTTTCGCCCAGACCGTGATCGCCCGGATCGGGGCCGGCCCGGCCTGGCCCGGGAGCCGCCTGCATACCGTGAACGCCGGCGGCGGGATCGAATGCATCGACGGGTCCGGGCGCGCACCGCGCTTTGCGCTCTTCGGCCGCCCGCGGATGAGCCGGAGCGAGCCCGGCCTGGCCTGCGGCGCCTCCCGGTAGCGCGTTCCGGCGGCCGCCGGCTTCCGAGCCGGGCGCGCCGTGTCGCGCGCGCGGCCGTGAGGCGGCGACATTTTCGACCGCGCGGCCCTGGCGGGAGCGGGCCCGTACCGCTACATGTCGGTGGCGGGGCTGCAGAGTTCGTCAGGAGCACTATCCCCGGGGCCTTATCGACTCCCTCGGGAGCTGTCCCTGGCCTCGTCCCTGGACCTGGCCAACACGGCGCCCACCTACGCTGTAGGTTTCCCGGGATCGATCCTCCAACGGCTCACGTGGCTCCGCACTCGCCTATTTCCGACGCCGGCTCGACGGACCTGACGCGCAAGGGGGATCTCCGCCGGGCCGCCCTCGCCGCCCGCGACGCCCTGGATCCGGCCGCGCGCCAGGCCGCGTCCGCCGCCATCGCGCGGGCGCTCCTCGCCCTGCCCGAACTCGCAGATGCCCGTCTGGTCGGCGCCTTCTGGCCGATCCGCAGCGAGGTCGATCCGCGCCCCGCCGCCGAGGGTCTGCGCGCCCGCGGACAGGCCGTGGCGCTGCCGCAGGTCACGCCGGACGGCCTCGTCTTCCGGGCCTGGCGCCCGGGCGACGCGCTCGTCGCCGGCCGCTTCGGCCTCAGCGAGCCGGACCCGTCGCTGCCGCCGGTCGAACCGGACGCCCTGATCGTGCCCCTGGCCGCCTTCGACCGGACCGGCCAGCGCATCGGCTACGGCCGCGGCTACTACGACGGCGCGATCGCGCGCCTGTCCCGCACCGGCCCGGTCCTCACCGTCGGCGTCGGCTTCGCCGCCCAGGAGGTGGATCGGGTTCCGGCCGAGCCGCATGACCGGCCCCTCCGATTCGTCATCACCGAGGCCGGCGTGATCCGCTGCGCCGGGACCGCCTGACCCATGCGGCTGCTCTTCCTCGGCGATGTCGTGGGGCGTTCGGGCCGCACCGTGGTCTGCGAGACCCTGCCCCGCCTGCGCGAGCGCTGGCGCCTCGACTGCGTAGTGGTCAACGGCGAGAACGCCGCCGGCGGCTTCGGCATCTCCGAGGCGATCTGCGACGAGTTGCTCCAGGCGGGCGCCGACGCGGTGACGCTCGGCAATCACAGCTTCGACCAGCGGGAGGCGCTGGTGTTTATCGCCCGCCAGCCGCGGCTGGTGCGGCCGGCGAATTATCCCCCCGGCACGCCGGGCCGCGGCGCGACGGTGGTCGAGACGCAAGGGGGCGCCCGCGTGCTGGTGGTCAACGTGATGGGCCGCGTCTTCCTCGACCCGATGGACGATCCGTTCACCGCCGTGGAGCGCGAGATCTCCGTCTGCCCGCTCGGTGCGGCGGCCGACGCCGTTGTGGTCGACGTCCACGCGGAGGCGACCAGCGAGAAGCAGGCCTTCGGCCACTACCTCGACGGCCGCGCCAGCCTCGTCGTCGGCACCCACACCCATACTCCGACCGCCGACCACCGGATCCTTCCGGGCGGGACGGCCTACATGTCGGATGCCGGCATGTGCGGCGACTACGATTCGGTCATCGGCATGCAGAAGGACGAGCCGATCCGCCGGATGATCCAGAAGACGCCGGGCTCCCGCTGGGAGGTCGCCGGCGGAGAGGCGACCTTGAGCGGCATCGCCGTGGAGCTGGACGCGCGCGGCCTTGCCACCCGCGTCGCCGCGATCCGCCTCGGACCGCACCTCGAGGAGAGCCGGCCGCAGTTCTGGGATTAGCGTGCGCCGGCGCCGCCGCCTCAACCCGTGCGCGTCCCATTAACGGCCGGGGGCCGTTGACGATCGCGGCGCGATCGGGGACGGCTCCGGCGCGGCCTGCGCGTGACTTGATCGCGTGCCGGGCCCACCCCACAGTGACCGCGACGGGCGCCGCCGGCGACCGCAACTCGAGATCAGGTTAGAGCGATCGATGGCTGCCCGCGAGACCGGCGAAGGCAGGAGAGAACCGCTGGCGCGGCCCGGGATCTATCTCGGGCGCATGCTGGTCTTCTTGATCCTGGTCGGCTTCCTGGCCTTCATCCTGTTCAAGCAGATCACGCCGGCGTTCCTGGCCAATCCCGGGCTCAACGGTCTCATCCTCGGCGTGCTGCTGATCGCGGTCGTGATCGCGTTCGGGCAGGTCGTGCGGCTGTTCCGCGAGACCACCTACGTCAACGCCGTGGCGAGCGGTGCCCAGGCCAAACGGCCGCCGGCCCTGCTGGCACCCCTGGCGCCGATGATCGCCGCCCGCGCGGCCGGGTCGACCCTGCCGGGCACCGAGGGCTACCTCGACACCATCGCGGCGCGGCTCGACGAAGGGCGCGAGATCCTGCGCTACATCGCCGGCATCCTGATCCTCCTCGGCCTGCTCGGCACGTTCTGGGGCCTGATCGACACGCTCTCGGCGGTGGGCGGCGTGATCAAGGGGATGCGCGGCGGCGGCGATGCCGGCGTGATGTTCGACGAGCTGAAATCCGGTCTGGCCGTGCCCCTGTCGGGAATCGGCCTCGCCTTCTCGGCCTCGCTGTTCGGCCTCGCCTCCTCGCTGATCACGGGCTTTCTGGAACTGCAGGCGGGGCAGGCCCATGCCCGGTTCCACAACGAACTTCAGGACTGGCTGATGTCGGGGGCGGCCGCCGCCGAGGCTTCGGGCCCCGCGGTGGCGACGGGTGCAGGCGCACAGGACCTGAAGGAGGCCGTGGATCGCCTGACCGCGATGGTGGCCGAGGGGGGGAGCAGCCGCGCCGCCACCCTCGCCATGACCAATCTGGCCGAGGGCATCCAGGGCCTCGTCCAGCACATGCGGGCCGAGCAGCAGATGATTCGCGACTGGGTCGAGGCGCAGGCCAACCGCGAGCGCGAGCTGAAGCAGGTGCTCGACAGGCTCGGGCGGGAGCGGGTCTAGTGGCATCCCGGGCGGCGCGCTCCCGGCGCACCCTCAACGTCTGGCCCGGCTACGTCGACGCCCTGGCGACGCTGCTGCTGTCGGTGGTGTTCCTGCTCACGGTGTTCGTGGTGGGCCAGTTCTTCCTGTCCCAGGAACTGACCGGGCGCGACGAGACCCTGGCCAGGCTCAACCGCCAGATCGCCGACCTCACCGACCTGCTGGCGCTGGAGCGGTCGAACCGCCGCAACCAGGAGGAGGAGGCGCGCAACCTCCGCACGACGCTGGCCGGCGTCGAGAGCGAGCGCGATCAAGCCAAGTCCCAGGCCGAGGCCGCCACCGTCAGCCAGGGCGCGGTGGCGCCGCTCGACAAGCAGCTCGAGGCGGAGCGCGGCGCCACCAAGCGGGCGTTGTCCCAGATCGACCTCCTGAACGAGCAGATCGGCGCCATGCGCCGCCAGCTCGCCGCCCTGGAGGATGCGCTGGCCGCCTCCGAGAGCCGCGACCGGGAATCCCAGGCGCGCATCGCCGAGCTCGGAAGCCGCCTGAACGTCGCGCTGGCGCAGAAGGTTCAGGAACTCGCCCGCTACCGGTCCGACTTCTTCGGCCGCCTCCGCCAGATCCTCGGCAACCGTTCGGATATCCGCGTGGTCGGGGACCGGTTCGTCCTCCAGGCCGAAGTCCTGTTCCCGGCGGGCTCCGCGTCTCTGAAGCCCGAGGCCGGTCCCGAACTCGACCGGATCGCCGCGGCCATCTCGGATCTCGCCAAAGAGATCCCGGCGGACCTGCCCTGGGTCCTGCGGGTCGACGGCCACACCGACGCGCGGCCGATCAGCACGCCGCAATTTCCCTCGAACTGGGCGCTCTCTGCCGCCCGCGCCATCGCGGTGGTGCAGTACATGGCCGGGAAGGGCATCCCGCCGCAGCATCTGCTGGCGGGCGCCTTCGGCGAGTTCCAGCCCCTCGACTCCGGCACCACCGAGGAGGCCTACGCCCGGAACCGCCGGATCGAGCTGAAGCTCACGGAGCGGTAGCCCGGGCGTCCCATTCGGGGCGGAGGATCGACATCAGGTACATCGACCGGAAACCGCCCGTCGCCGTCCTGCGGATGTCCCGCAGGATGCCCTCCTCGCGAAATCCGGCCTTGGCGTAGGCGGCCCGGGCGCGGGCGTTGTCGGTGTAGACCATCAGCTCGATCCGGTGCGAGCCCCGCGCCTCGAAGCCGTGGCGCAGGACCTCCCGCAGCAGCGCGCCGCCGAGGCCGCGTCCCGGTTCCGCCACGGCGATGCGTCGGAGCAGCGTGCAGGCCTCCGCCAGGACGGCCTCCTGCAGCATCGCGAAACCGACCGGTTCGCCGGCGTCGAGCAGCAGCCAATACTCGGAGGTCGACGCCATCGCGCGCGCATGTTCCTCCGCCGACCAGCGCCCGACCAGGCCGGCGAAGCCGTCGCCGCGTTCGAGGCGCATGATCGCCGGGATATCGAGCGGCCCGGCCGCCCTGAAGGTCTGCACGCGCCCCTCCAGGCCGCAGGATTGCCGAGGCGGCGCGCTCAACCCGCCAGCGCGTCCTTGTAGGCGAAGATCCCGGGCGTGCCGCCGGTCATCAGGAACAGCACCGCCGCCCCCGCCGGGTAGAGGCCGGCCCGGACATCGTGCAGCAGGCCCGCGAAGGCCTTGCCGCTGTAGACCGGATCGAGGAGCTTGCCCTCGGTCCGCGCCATCAGGCGGACCGCCTCCAGCATGCCAGCCGTGGGGATCCCGTAGCCGGAGCCGCGATGGCGCCCGTCGAGGGTGATCTCGTCCGGCGCGACGCGGCGGTCCGACCCCATCAGGGCGAGCGTGGCGTTCGCCTTCTCCAGCACCTCCGCCCGGGCGCGCCCCTCCTCGGCGAGCACCGCGAAGGATTTCGCCCGGCGCGGATCGAGGCCCATGGCGGCGAGCCCGGCGACGAGGCCCGCATGGGTGCCGGCGCTGCCGTTGGCGGTGACGATCTCCGCGAAGTCCTGGCCCAGGGCCTCCGCCTGCGTCAGGATCTCGGCCGCGGCGTTCGCGTAGCCGAGGCAGCCGGTGGGGCTCGATCCGCCCGAGGGGAACACGTAGACCTTGCGGCCCTGCGCCCGGAGTTCGGCCGCCCGGGCCTCCGCCGCCGCCAGGGAATCCGCGTCCCCCGGCAATTCGCGGACCTGCGCTCCGAAGAGGTCGTCCAGCAGGCGGTTGCCGTTGGCGGTGTAGTCCGGATCCTGGCGCGGCACGCTCCGGGTCAGGAACAGCTCGCAGGTCAGGCCCGCCCGGGCCGCGGCGGCGGCGGTGAGCCGGGCGTGGTTCGACTGGATCGCGCCCACGGTCACGACCGTGTCGGCCCCCTCGGCGCGGGCGGCGCCGAGCAGGTATTCCAGCTTGCGCAGCTTGTTGCCGCCCAGCCCGATCCCCGCCACGTCGTCGCGCTTCACGAAGATCCGCACGCCGTTGAGCGCCTCGCCCAGGTGGCGCGCGAGCCCGTCGAGCGGCTCGATCGGGGTCGGCAGCGTCAGGAGCGGCAGGCGCGGGAAGCGGGCGAGGTCGAGCATGGCCATCGCGCCGTCTCTACACCGCCGCGCGCCGCGTGTCCCGGCCTACTCCCCGGCGGGCAGCCGCTCGCTTCGGAGCCGGGGCTCCTTGCCGCGGGCCGTCTCGTCGAGGGCGTCGGTGAATTGCAGGTTCGCGAGCTGCGCGTAGAGCGCCCCCTGGGCCAACAGGCTCTCGTGGGTGCCGGTCTCGACGATGCGGCCGTCGTCGAGGACCAGGATCCGGTCCGCCGCCCGGATCGTGGCGAGCCTGTGGGCGATCACCAGCGTCGTGCGGCCCTGCATGAGGGTGTCGAGGGCGGCCTGGACGGCGCGCTCGGATTCCGCGTCGAGGGCCGAGGTCGCCTCGTCGAGGAGCAGGATCGGCGCGTCCTTGAGGATCGCCCGGGCGATGGCGATGCGCTGGCGCTGGCCCCCGGACAGCGTCACGCCGCGCTCGCCGACCTGCGTGGCGTAGCCCTGCGGCAGGGCCGCGATGAAGGCGTGCGCGTTGGCGAGCTCGGCCGCGCGCCGGACCTCGGCCTCTCCGGCCTCGGGCCGCCCGTACCGGATGTTCTCGGTGACGCTGCCGGAGAACACCACCGGGTCCTGCGGAACCAGGGCGATGCGGGCGCGCAGGGCGTCCGGGTCGACCTGGGCGATGTCGACGCCGTCCACCAGGATCCGGCCGCCCTGGGGATCGTAGAAGCGCAGGAGCAGCTGGAAGATTGTGGACTTGCCGGCCCCCGACGGGCCGACGACGGCGATGCGCTCGCCCGGCGCCGCCGCGAAGGTCAGGCCGTCGAGGGCGGCGTGGCCCGGACGGGTCGGGTAGACGAAGCGCACCGCCTCGAAGCTCACCGCGCCGCGCGCCGGCTCCGGCAGCGGCATCGCCGGAGACGGCGCTCGGATGGCGGGCTCGGTAACGAGGATCTCGGTGAGCCGCTCGGCCGCGCCGGCCGACATGGCGAGGTCGCCGTAGACCTCCGAGAGCTGGCCCAGCGCCCCCGCGCCGAAGACCGCGTAGAGCACGAACTGCGAGAGTTCGCCGCCGGTCATGGTGTGCAGGAGGACGCCCTGCGCCCCGTACCACATCACCCCGACCACGGAGGCGGAGATCAGGAAGATCGCCACGCCGGTGAGCAGCGCCCGCGCCCGGATCGAATCGCGGGCGGCCGCATAGGCGTCCTCGGAGGCGGCGGCAAATCGGGCCGCGGTCATGGACGTGCGCCCGAATGCCTGCATGATCCGCACGGCCCCGACGGCCTCGGCGGCGTACGCGGAGGCGTCGGCCAGCCGATCCTGCGCCGCCCGGGAACGCCGGCGCACGCCGCGTCCCGACAGGATCAGCGGGAAGACGATGACGGGAATGGCCGCCAGCACCATCACGGACAGGCGCGGGCTCGTGATCACCATCATGGCGGTGGCGCCCACGAACAGGAACAGGTTGCGCAGCAGGATCGAGACCGAGACGCCGAAGGCCGACTTGATCTGCGTCGCGTCGGCGGTGAGCCGGGAGACGATCTCGCCCGATTGCGCCCGGTCGAAGAAGGCGGGGTCGAGGATCGTCAGCCGGGCGAAGACGGCGCTGCGCAGGTCCGCCACCACGCGCTCGCCCAGCGTCACCACCGTGTGGACCCGTGCGGCGCTCGACAGGGCGAAGGCCGCCACGACGCCGAGCAGCGCCAGGAAGTAGGCGTCGATCACCCCCGAGCCGTCGGCGGTGAAGCCGTGGTCGATGACCCGGCGCATGGCGATCGGCACCACCAGGGTCGAGGCCGAGGCGCAGACGAGGGCGACGAGGCCGGCGGCGATGCGCCCGCGGTAGCGCAGCGCGAACGGCAGCAGCGGCCGGAGGGCAGTCAGGGGGGCTTTGGGCCGACCCTCGGCGGCCTTGTTCTTACGGGCCATCACGCCTCACGTGTCAGTCGAACTTCCGGTCCGCGGCGCTTGTGACCGGAGAGCGCCTGCGGTATACGCCGCCGCTCATCCGATTGCGTGTGTTCAATGGCCGCGGGCCGCCACCACGGTCGGCTTGGACGTGCCGTTGCCACGAACCCACGGTTCGGTGCAACCGGTGATATCTTCCGCATTCCGGGCCGGGCGGCGCCTCCTGCGCTTCCCGCCGGCGTGCCAGATCAGGGACGACAGGTCATGGCGAAGGACGCGGCCGCGAAGGCCAAGGGGACCGAGCACCCCGATTACCACTTCATCCGGGTCGTGATGACCGACGGGACCGAGTACCGGACCCGGTCGACCTACGGCAAGGAAGGCGACACCCTCAACCTCGATATCGACCCGCTCACCCACCCGGCCTGGACCGGCGGCGAGCAGAAGATGCTCGATCGCGGCGGTCGCGTCTCGCGCTTCAACTCGCGGTTCGGAAACCTCGGCAAGCGCTGATCGGCCGATCATCGGGTGCCGGGCTGCGTGCGCGGCCCGGTCGACACGGGCGGCCCCCCGCGGGGCCGCCCGTTTTCGTGTCGGGCGAACGCCGCCGCTCAGCCCTCGCCCATCCGGAACGCCATCCGCAGCAGGCCCTGCTGCCGCGCCACCGGGCTCTCGACGGCCGCCGGCGTCGGCCGATCCTCGGTGATCAGCGCGTCGAGGTGCAGGATGCGGGTGTGCAGACGCCGCGCCCGCACGATCAGTTGCTGGAGACGCACCGGCAACTGGTTGAAATCCTGAGGCTTCGACGGCTCGGACGTGCCGAGCTTGACCCGGTGCTTCTCCAGCAGCGCCTCCGCCGGGGTCATCTCGCCCTCGGCCACGGCGCGCTGCACGAGCAGCCAGGAGGCGATCTGCATCAGCAGCGTGGTGAGCCGCATGCTCTCGGCCGCGTAGCTCAGCGTGGCGTCGCGGGAGATGAGGCGCGACTCGTCGCGGCCCTCGCCGTCGAGATAGGCGGCGGTCTCCTCGACGAGGGTCATCCCTTCGCGGAACAGCGTCCTGAAGGCATCCGAGTTGACGTAGGATTTTCCGAAATCGACCCAGTGTCGATCGTCCCGGAACGTGACATCGAAGCCGTTCATCCGCCTCTCCTGTGCCGTCCGACGGCCCTGTCCGTCCGAATCTGGGACACTGCGTCCGTGGCTGTCCGACGACGCAGCAATCCTAGCGCCGATCGGGGGCGACAGCAGGGTTCATCCTTTCTTAACCTTAACGACCCGCCCGGGGCTAACATAAGGCCGCTGGAGGCGGATGCCAGCACTCAGAACGACGCGCGGACACCCCCGAATACGCTGCGACCGGATCCGGGATAGAAGGCGGCCAGCGCCCCCGCTCCGCCGGCCGTCGCCGCGGCGTTGGCGACCACCGCCACGTCCGACACGTAGCGCACGTCCGTGATGTTACGCGCGTCCACGAACAGCGACACGCCGTTGGCGAAATCGACGCCCGCCTCGAGACCCAGCAGCGCGTAGCCCGGCACCCGCAGCGTGTTGGCATGGTCGGCGAAGGCGCCCTGCGGGACCCAGTCCAGCGCCGGCGCCACGTGGAATCCGCTCGGATGCCGGTAGGTCGCGACGGTGCGCAGCACGTCCGTCGGGATGCCGGCGATGCGGTTGTTGCCGAAGACCGGGTCGCGGACGAACCGGAAATCGTTGTGGGTCCAGATCTCGGTCAGGCTGACCGTATCGCCGGGCCCGACGAGGTCGCGGGCGATGTCGAGGGTGACGGCGGCCTCGACGCCCTGGTGGATCGAGCGCGGGGTGTTGAAGGTCGCGGCCGGGATGTTGAGGCCGGGATTGGTCGAGAAGTTGATGAACTCGTCGCGCAGGTCTGACCGGTACAGCGTCACGTCGAAGGCGAGCCGGTCGACCCGGCCGCGGGCGCCGGCCTCGTAGGTCCAGGCGCGCTGTGCCCGGAGCGGCACGAAGGTGGTGCTGAGGAGGTTCTGCTGCACGAGGTCGGTGAAATCCGGCACGTCGCGGGACCGCACGATGTCGCCGAAGACCTGCAGGTCGGGCAGCGGCTGCCAGAGCAGGCCGACCTTCGGATTGAGCCCTTCGTAGGTCACGTCGGCGAAGCGCGGACGCGGGTTCCCGGGCAGGCCGCCCTTGTCGCTGAAGGTGCGGTTCGACGAGAACGCCTTGGCGCCTGTCATCAGCGCCACGTCCGGCAGGAACCAGAACCGGTTCTCGCCATAAGCCTCGTAGTTGGCCGCGCTCTGGAGGGAATTTAGCGTCTGGGCCCCGCGCTGTCCGCGGATGTTGACGAATTGCAGCGCCGTGTTCTGACCCGCGTAGGCGCGCAGGCCGAGGACGACATCGTCACGGAAGCCGCCGACATCGAAGGTCCCGGCCCAGTGCGGGCTGATCCCGTAGGTCCAGCCGTCCTGGTCGATCGCCTGGAAGATCGGGTGATAGAGATTCTTGTGGATCGCCCAGGTGTCGATGTCGAGCGTGCCGACATCGAGCAGGAACGAGGTGCGGTTGGCGATCCGCTCCGTCTCGACCTTGCGCGACTGGTTGCCCGCGATGGCGGCGGGGTTGGCGAGCGTCGGGGTGGTGAGGCTCTGACCGAGCGTCAGGGTACCCGGCAGCTTCTGGTCGGTCAGGTAGGCGCCGACATAGAACCGGGTCTCGATGTCGGGCGCGATCCGGTAGCCGACATTGGCGTTGATGTTCCGGGTCGCCTGCGCCTCGTGGGACCGGAAGCCGTCCGCATTCGTCAGCGTGACGTTGATCAGAGCGTCCAGCGGCCCGTCGATGCGGGACATCTGCGCCTGCTCGCGGATCGTGCCGAAGCTGCCGCCGTCCAGACGCAGGATGTTGGGCGCGAGCGCCGTGTAGGCCGTGGGCGTGACGAAGTTGATCGCGCCGCCCAGGGTCGTCGCCCCGAAGGTGAGGGCGTTGCCGCCCTTGTAGACTTCCGCTGATCGCAGGGCGAGCGGATCGATCTGGTAGAAGTCGCCGCTGCCGTCCGCGAGGTTGAACGGGATGCCGTCCTGCAGCACCTCGATCCCGCGCAGGTGGAACCCGCGGGCGACGCCCGATCCGCGCACCGACAGGCGCAGTTCCTGACCGTAGCGCTCCTGGACGAAGACGCCCGGGACGTCCTTGAGCACGTCCCGGATCGTGTTGGCGTAGCGATCCTGGAGCGTCGCGGCATCCACGAACGCCACCGAGCCGACGGTCCCGTAGAGGGTGGCCCGCTGGCGGTCGACGCTCGGCACCGAGAGCGAGCCGCGGGCCTCGCCCGCGAGCGGACCGGTGGGCGCCGCGCTCCCGACCACGCTGAGTTCCGAGAGTGTCACCGCGGTGGCGGCGGGGGTCTGGGCCCCGGCGGCGGGTGCCACCGCGCAGGCGAGGAGGGAGAGGGCGGCGCGACGGCCGGCCCGGGAGGGGCGGGGCATGGGACTGGATCCGTGTCTGGCGATCGGGGACGGGTTGCGATCGGTCAGACGGCGGGGGGTGCTCGGGCGCCGAGCCCGGACCGGGGAGGCGCCCGGGGCCTTGCGGCGCAGCGAGGGCGCATCGCGGTGGCCGCGACCGGACGCGCGACCGGCTCGGCCGCGGCGGGCGCCGGCGCGGGGATGAGGGCGACGCCGGCGACGTGGCAGGCGACGCAGCAGGCCCCGTGGTCCGGCGCCGGAAGGTGCTTGCCGGCCGGTCCGGCCCGGTCCGGTGCTTGGTCGGCCACGCAGAGGACGCGGTCCGGTCCCAGGGCGGCCGCGGCCATGCCGCCGAGGACACCCTGCAGCGCGAGGGCGTACAGGGCGACGAGCGCCACGATCCGGGCGAGGGCGACCGGCCGGTGGCGCGCGCCCGGTGCCTCGACCGGTCCGCCCGGTTCACCCGCTCTGCTCATGTCGGCCGCCCGCCGGCTCGCCCGAGGGGCGCCGCTAGTGCTGGTGGCCGCCGCCCGGTGCGCTCGCGCCGATCGGCGCCACCGAGAAGGTCACCGGCACGGTGCCCGCCCGCCGGAAGGTGAGGGTGCCCGAGACGGTCTCCCCGGCCTTCGGCGCGCCGCTCAGTCCCTCGAACATCAGGTGATAGCCGCCGGGCTTGAGTTCCACGGTCTCGCCCGGCTTGATCGTGAGGCCGCCCGAGACCGGGGCCATCTTCATGACGCCGCCCTCCATCGACATCGCGTGGATGTCCCCCGACTGGGCGAACGGAACCGTGGCACCCGTGAGCGTGTCGGGGGCGCTGCCCCGGTTGGTGATCCGGACGTAGCCGCCCGCGACCTTGGCGCCGTTCGGCGTCGCGCGCAGCCACGGCGTCTCGATCGTCAGGTCGCCGGCCTTCACCGGCGCCGCCGGCGCGGCCGTCGTCCCGGCCGCCTGCGCGGCCGGGACGATGCGGAGCGCGGGGGCGGCCGCCTTCAGGTCGTGGGGATCCTGGCCGGCCTTGGGGATCTCGCTCCAGGAATGGCTGCCCTCCGAGCAATCCTGCTGGACGGGCAGGTAGACGGTGGCGCCCGGCTCGAAGGTGTCGGCGACCTGCGCCAGGAAGGTGAACTCGTCGACCTCATCGTCGGGCAGGGAGCCGCCGCTCCAGGTGATCGCCGTCACGCCCTCCGAAGCGGTGCCGTGATGGGTGGTGTAGGTCTTGGCGTAGGCGCCGCGGGTGGTCGCCAGCGTCCAGCCGGGCTTCGGCATCGGCTTGGCGCCGATCAGGCCCTCGGGAATGGTGACGCGTACTTGGTTGGTCGGCTTGCCGGCGCAGCCGTGCATGATCTGGACGACGCCGCGATAGGTCGAGCCGGCGCTCGCCTCCTTGCGCTCCAGCACCGCGTGGGCCTGCGCCGCCGATGCGACGAGGCCGAGGCCGATCACGGCCGAGATGAGAGTCTTCATGGGTATGCATCCGTCCTGAGGAATCGTCGGGAGAACGATCGCTCAGGCGGATGGTGGACCCCGCGGGGACGCCGCGCGGTCGGGCGGGGCGCGGGCGCAGAGCCGGCCGACCCTCCCGTAGGGGGCCGGGGCACCGGAGCCGGCAATCCAGGCGACGTCGGTGGCCGCGATCCGGGGCGGGAGCGCGGCGCCGACGACCTGGGCCGCCGTGCAGCAATCGCCGTGGCCCTGCGGCAGGGACTTGCCGGGAGCGGGGTCGGAGGCCGCATGCTGCGCGCAGAGGCCGTCGGCCGCGGCCGGCATCGGCATGAGACCGCCGAGGAAGGCCTGCAGGACGAAGGCATAGAGTGCCAGGACGGCGATCGCGCCGCGCAGGAGCGCCCGCGAACCGGCGTCGCGTCGCCTCGATATGGCCGGAGCCTGATCCATGCTGCCCGTGTCCGCCGTCCGATCCGGCGCGCTATGGCATCCCTGCCACAGGCGCGGGCCGAAGGCTGTTGCCGGGCTGCCGCACCGCGACGCGGCGTGCGCTTGCGCACCGCGATGCCACATTCCGGCCCCTTCGATAGGGAGTCTTAAGGCCATCCCGACACCGTGGCGCCCGAGACACTCCGCTCCCGTCACGTCCTGACGAACTCCGGACCAGAGCCAGCCACCGATGCGCATCAAGGCACAAACCCGGTTCACCGCGCTGCTGAGCGTCGCCGCCGTCGGCGCGCTCGGCCTCGGCGCCGCAGAAGCCCGCGACCAGGGCAATTACGCCCAGGCCGAGTGGGCGCAGGATTACGCGTCCCCCGCCGGCATGCAGGTGCAGCGCGAGACGGTTCCGATCCTCTCGCCGCAGACGGTGGCGGCGACCGAGCAGATGGTCGAGCGCTACAAGGACATCGTCGCCCGCGGCGGCTGGCGCCCCGTCGCCGCTGCCGAGCACCTCCGGGTCGGCTCGCGCGGCCCGGCCGTGGCCTCGGTCCGCCAGCGGCTGATCGTCACCGGGGACCTCGATCCCGCGGCCGGCGGATCGGGCGTGTACGATTCCTACGTCGCGGCCGGCGTGAAGCGCTTCCAGGCCCGCCACGGCCTCAGCCAGACCGGCACGATGAGCCTCGCTACGCAGCAGGCCATGAACGTGCCCGCCGACGTGCGCCTGCGCCAGCTCGAGACCAACGTGGTGCGCCTGCGCTCCTATTCGGGCGACCTCGGCCGGCGCTTCGTGATCACCAACATCCCGGCCGCCCTGGTCGAGACCGTGGAGAACGGTCAGGTCGTGACGCTCCACGCCGCGGGCGTCGGCAAGATCGACCGCCAGTCGCCGATCATGAACACCAAGGCGACGCAGATCAACTTCAACCCGACCTGGACGGTCCCGGCTTCCATCGTGAAGAAGGACCTGATCCCGAAGATGCAGAAGGATCCGAACTACCTCACGGACAACAAGATCCGCATCCTGTCGAACGGCCAGGAGGTCTCGCCGAAGGCGGTGAACTGGTTCTCCGACGAGGGCACCCGCTACACCTACCGGCAGGATTCGGGCGCCGACTTCAACTCGATGGGCATCGTCCGCATCAACATCCCGAACCCCTACGGCGTGTTCATGCACGACACGAACACCAAGGGCGTGTTCGGCGACGACTTCCGCTTCATCTCCTCGGGCTGCGTGCGCGTTCAGAACGTGCGCGAGTACATCACGTGGCTGCTGAAGGACACGCCCGGCTGGGACCGCCAGAAGGTCGAGGAGGCGATCGAGAGCGGCAAGCGCGTCGACGCCAACATCGCCCAGCCGGTGCCGGTCTACTGGACCTACATCACCGCCTGGTCGACCCCCGACGGCCTCGTGCAGTTCCGCGACGACATCTACAAGCGCGACGGCGTGAACGTGCCCTCGACGATCGGCGCCCCGACCCCGGTGGCCAGCGCCGAGCCGGCGCCGCAGACCTTCGAGCCCGGCGACGAGGAGTAGGCGTCACGCGCGCCGGCGCCCCGCGCCGACGTAGAGATCGCGAGGCCCGTACCTCCGGCGAGGTGCGGGCCTCGCGCGTTTGGGAACCCCCCTGTCATCCGGCGGTCAAACGCGTCTGCTTGGCCGACGACGAGCGCCGCCGCGCCGGCCACGGGCCGGTCGGCGGATCAGGATGCCGTGCAGGAGCCACCCATGTCGCGCGAACCCCTCTCGGGAGATGGACGCCTCACCCGCCGGGAAACCGTGGCGGGCCTCGCCGGGCTCGGGCTCGTCGCCGGGCAGGCGACGGCGCAGGAGGCCGGACAGGGGCCGGCGGAGGCCGTCGGGATCGTCTCCGCCACCGGCGCGACCGGCGTGGAACGGGCCCCGTTGCCGGGCGTGCTGGTCTCCAACGGCCGCGAGATCGTCCGCACGGACGATCGGGGCCGCTATCGCCTGCCGCTGCAGGGCGACGGCGCGGTGTTCGTGATCAAGCCGCCGGGCTACGCGCTGCCGCGCGACGCCGACAACGTGCCGCGCCACTCCTACATCCACCAGCCCGGCGGCACGCCGGCCGAGCTCGGCCTCCGCTATCGGGGGGTCGACCCCACCGGACCGCTGCCGGCCTCGATCGACTTCACCCTGACCCGAGTCGACGAGCCGGCCGATTTCGACGTCCTGCTGTTCACCGATCCCCAACCCGAGAGCCGCTTCGAACTCGATCACGTGCGGGACACCGCCGTCGCCCGCGCCATGGCGATCCCGGCGGCGTTCGGCCTCACCATGGGGGACGTTCTGTTCGACGACCTGTCGCTCTACGGGCGGTCGAACCGGATCGTCGGCCGGATCGGACTGGCCTGGTACAGCCTGCCGGGCAATCACGACCTCAACATGCAGGCCCCGGATGCCCGCTACAGCCGCGAGACCTGGAAGCGGGTCTTCGGTTCGCCCACCTACGCGTTCCGGCATGGGCGCGCGTGGTTCGTGATGCTCGACAACGTCGAGTGGCTGGGGCCGCCGGTGCCGGTGGGCGCCAACACCTATCGCGGCCGGATCGGAGAGCGCGGCCTCGCCTTCCTGCGCAACCTGCTCGCCGAGATCCCGCGGGACGACCTGATCGTCCTGGCCATGCACATCCCGCTGCAGACCGACACGGCGTCAGACGATCCCCGCAGCGCGACCACCGACCGCGCCGCGCTCCTCGAACTCCTCGCCGGGCGCCGGGTGCTGAGCCTCGCGGGCCACACGCACACCACCGAGCATCATTATCTGGCCGAGGGACACCATCACCATGTCCTCACGGCCGTCTCCGGCGCATGGTGGAGCGGGCCGGACACCCGCACCGGCATCCCCTCGGCGGACAGCCGCGACGGCACGCCCAACGGTTTCCACGTCCTCTCGGTCCGCGGCACCGACTACGCGACGCGGTACGTCCCGGCACAGGGCCAGCCGGACGAGACGATGCGCATCCTGTTCGAGAGCGAACTCCGGGCCGGTGCGCCCGAGGTGATCCGCTCGACCCGGCCGCTGCAGGGTCTGCGCCCACCCGTCCCGCAGGACGCGCTCGCCGACACGATCCTGGTCGTCAACGTGTTCGACGGCGGTCCGCGCACCAACCTGTCGGTCCGCGTCGGCGACCGCGCCCCGCAGGCGCTAGCGCGCACCCGCCGCCTGGATCCGTTCGTCACCGAACTCTTCGAGCGCTACCCGGAAACCAGGAAGAGCTGGGTGCGGGCGATCCCCTCCAGCCACATCTGGACCGGTCGGTTGCCGGACGATCTCGCGCCGGGCGTCCACCGCGTCACCGTCGAGGGCGCCGACGAGTACGGCCGTCCGATCCGCAGCTGCGTCGTGCTGGAGGTCGCGGGTGGCCAAGGCTGACGGGCGGGCGCCTCGCGACGCCCGCCTCCCGATCGGTCAGGCCGCCAGCTGCCGCGCGCCGTGGCCGCCCTCCTGGATCTCCTCGACGATCTTCGCGCAGAAGGCGTCGAGATCGTCGGGGCTGCGGCTGGTGACGATGCCGTGGTCGGTGACCACCTCCTTGTCGTGCCAGTGGCCGCCGGCGTTGATCACGTCGGTCCGGATCGACGCGAAGGAGGTCAGGTCGCGGCCCTTGGCCGCGCCGGTCTCGATCAACAGCCAGGGCGCGTGGCAGATGGCGGCCACGACCTTCCCGGCCGTCAGGAAGCTCTTGATCACCGCGAGGGCCCTGGGCTCGAGCCGGAGCTTGTCCGGATTGATCTGGCCACCGGGCAGGACCAGCGCATCGTAGGCGGCCGGATCGACCTGCTCCAGATCGGCATCGACCGCGACGTCCTTGCCCCAGTCGGTCTTGTCCCAGCCGCGGATCGTGCCTCTGCTCTGGCGCGATTGCGGGGCCGCGACGGTGATCGTCGCGCCGGCCTGGGCCAGCTTGGCCTGCGGCACGGTGAGTTCGGTCTCCTCGAAGCCGTCGGTGGCGAGGATGAGGATCTTGGCTTGGCGGATATCGGGCATGGCGAGCCTCCTTGCTGGGGTCTGCCCGGCCAACGGGAGGCGGATTGGCCGGTTCCCCGGAGGATGGAGCGGCCCGGGACGCGGGGGTCCGGACGCGGAACCCGCACTGGCGCTGTCTGTTGATCCCCATCCCGAACCGACAGGAGTCGCGCATGGCCAACCCCGGCCTTCCCGAGCCTACGCCCGGCGATCTGCCGCCCTTGCCTCCGACGCCGGACGAGGAGCCGGACATCGGGCCCACCGGCCCGCGCACGCCCTATCCGGTCAACGATCCGGGCATCGGCGAGCCGGGTGGCCCGGGCTCCGAGCCCGATGTCTTTCCGGGCGCCCCGACCGATCCCGGCACGCGGATGTAGCGTGCGGCGATCAGTGCCCGCCGTGCGAGGTGCGCACGTCGCGCGGCGCGTTGAGGATCTCGGAGAGGCTCGTCACCACGTGGCGGGCCTCCTCGTCGGTGAGCCGTAGCTGGAAGGGCGGGAGCGCCCCCGCCTGGAGCGCGACCACGGCCTGTCCCTCGTCGTCGGTGCCGATCTCGATCGCCGAAGAGGTCACGTCGAGCATGGCAATCTCCTCGTCGCCCATCTCCTCGGCCAGATCCGGCTCGTCCGTGTCGTCGATCGCCGTGAGGAGCTGCCCGACGGCGCGCACGAGGGCGCGGGCGGCGCGGGCATCCATCACCACCGCCGTCGCCTGATCGTCCTTCTGGAAGGAGAGCTGGATGTTCGCGCCGTCCAGCGAGACCGAGATGCCTGCCATGTATCGTCCAGAGCCACGCGCGTTAACTGCTTGAGCGCATTCCGTATATGCATCGGGAAGGCCGGAAATCACAGGGGGCGGCGTCCCCGGATGCGCCCACCGGTACGCCTGCGACCCCGATGATATGACGCCGACGCCTTGTTGCCGCCGCAGCCTGCGCTTAAATAGGTCCTCGGAGGGCTTACCCACCGAGGCTGACGCTCTTCAAGGTTCAGCGACTCGCGCCCCGCCGCACTGGCCAGATCCAGAAAGACCGTGGTGCATCACGTGGCCCTCGTGCCGCGGGGATGGCCTATGGACGAATGAGGTACACTACGTGAATACCGGCACTGTAAAGTGGTTCAACGAGACCAAGGGCTACGGCTTCATCCAGCCTGACGACGGCGGCAAGGACGTTTTCGTCCACATCTCGGCCGTCGAGAGCGCTGGCATGCGCAACCTGATCGAAGGTCAGCGGGTCACTTACGAGATCCTCACGGACAAGCGCAGCGGCAAGGACGCCGCCGGCAACCTGCAGGCGGCCTGACCGGTCGTCGGGGCTGAAGGGCGCCCGCCGGATCGCGAGATCCGGCAGAATCCCTGAACCGGCCGCGTGATGCGGTTCCCCCTTCCGACGCTTCCCACCGGGCGAGATCGCACCGGAGCGGTGGCGTCGGAGGCAAAATCCCAGAAACGACGCCGGACGGAGCCACCGTTCGGTCCAGAAAAGAAAAGACACGTATGCAATTCGAGTTCACACGCCGCCGCGGCGTCCGTTCCCCCGTCACCGACGCGCCGACCTTCCGGGTCGGAAAGCTGGCACGGGCCCGGACCGCGGATCAGACCGGGGCCGACATCAGCCACCTGATCGACCGGTCCTACAACTACCATTCCCCACGGGAACTGCACTGGCATCTCGCCGAGCGGCTCGGGCTCGCGCCCACCGCGGTCAAGCTTCGCGAGGCCGTGGCGGCCTGAGGGCCGCCGCTCACCAGAGACCTCGCAGGTCTCAGCGGCTCCAGGCTGTCAGCACGGGATCGCGCAGGGCCACCGGCGCGGCGAGCAACTCGCCGTGAACGGGGTCGGCGCAATTGTAGCGGGTCGCCTCCCCGTCGAAGCCGCACACGATCCCGCCGGCCTCGCGCAGCACGAGATCCGCGGCCGCCAGGTCCCAGTCGCGGGCGTTGCCGGAGATCATCCCGACATCGACGCTCCCGTCCGCCACCCGGGCGAGCCGCAGGGCGAGGGACGGGATCCGACCGATCACCTCGAACGCAGCCTCCGGGCCGGTGCCCCGGGTCAGCCGGTCGAGCATCGGCTTGGGGCCGGTGATCCGCGAGCCGGCCAGGACCTGCCTGTCATCGACCCGGATCGGCTCGCCGTTCCGGGTCGCGCCGCGTCCGCGGATGGCCTCGTAGTCCGTGCCGCCCACGGGCGCGTGGACGAAGCCGATCAGCGGCTGCCCGACGGCCAGCAACGCCACCGCGATCGACCAGTCCGGGTGGCCCGACAGGAAGGCCCGGGTCCCGTCGATCGGATCCACGATCCAGACGAGGTCGTGACCGATCCGCGCCGGATCGTCCGCAGTCTCCTCCGACAGCCAGGCGGCCTTCGGCACCAGCGCGCTGAGGCGGACCTTCAGGAAGGCGTCCACCGCGACGTCGGCCTCGGTCACCGGCGATCCGCCGGCCTTCGACCAGATTCGGGCCGAGGTCTGTCCGCCGAGCTTGAAGTAGGGCCGCGCGATGTCGGCGGCCTCGCGCATCACGGCGCGCAGCTCCGGCATCAGGGCGGATACGGCGTCGTCGGTGAGGGGCTCGGGCATCGCGCTCCGCATGGAATCGGTCGGGCCCGCGGGGACCTCGTTGCGCCGTTCGTCCGATCGCTCGGACGTCCGGGCCCGCTCGGGCTGGGGGAGGCCGGGCGCGTGAGGATCGCGCGCGGCAGACCCGTTGTACGGTGCCGCCCGCACGGCCACAAGGATGCTGGTTGATGGATCGATAATGATCGATCAGCGCAAGGAAACGTTGAGCATTCAAGGAAGCATTGAGCATTCCGCAAATGACAACGCTGTCCAGATTCGCTTAACGACGGCTCTTAAGCGGCACGGAGGAGTTCGGGTGCGATTTTGCTTGGCATAACGGACGGCCCGACAGGGACCGCCACTTGCTCCAGGGACGCGGACAGATGAACACTTCCCCGGTCACAGACGAAGGTCGCCCAGGACAGCCGATGCAGGGTGCCGGACACGCGCTCGGGTTCACCGCCTCCCCGCTGCCGGTGATCGGCCGGGCCGCCGGCGGCCGCCCGGCCGCCGGCATCGCGCTCGCCTACGCGGCGGAGGATGCGGAGATCACCGGGGCGGACCGCTTCAACCTGATCCTCGTCGATGCCGCGGGCGCGGAACTCCATCGCCTCGGCAGCTTCGACGAGGCCGACGTGGTGGCCCTGTGGCGCGACATCGCGGCCCGCGCCGGCTTGGTTCGGATGATCGTGCGCGAGGACGGCGCCCTGGTGCCGGTCGCCAAGCAGATCGGCCGCCTGATCCTCGGGCAGGTGCGGATCCGGCGCCGTCATGCGGGGCTCGGCCGCCGCCGGCCGCGCTTCCTCGCCCGCCGCAAGACCGGCCGGCTGCCGGCGCGCCCGCAGATCCACCGCGGCGAGAACGAGATCATCGCCCGCAGCTGAGACCCGGACGGAGTCAGGAGAGGCCGCGCAGGAGCGCGTCCGCGGTCAGGCCGGCGAACAGGATCAGGCCGGCATCCCGGTTCGACCGGAACAGGGTGAGCGCCCCGCGTCCGTCGCGGTCCCGCAGCGACAGGACCTGCCAGGCGAGATGCGCCGCGAAGGCCCCCACCCCCAGAAACCCGACGACGCGTGCCCCCGCCCACCAGGCCGCCAGCGTCACGAGGCTCGCCGCGAGGGCGTAGCAGGTGGCGACCGCCGGCCGCACGCGCCGGCCGAACAGACGCGCCGAGGAGCGGATCCCGGCAATCTCGTCGTCCTCGATGTCCTGCACCGCGTAGATCGTGTCGTATCCGATCACCCAGCACAGGGTGCCCGCGTAGAGCAGCAGGGCCGGCGGGTCGAGGCGGGCGAAGACCGCGACCCAGCCCATCAGCGCCCCCCAGGCGAAGGCCAGCCCCAGCACCCCCTGCGGCAGCGGCATGACGCGCTTCATGAACGGGTAGATCGCCACCGGCAGCAGCGAGCACAGCCCGACCAGGATGGCCTGCTCGTTGAACTGCAGGAGCACCGCGAGGCCGACCAGGGCCTGGACCACGAGGAACAGGGCGGCATGGCGCGGCCGCACCTGCCCCGAGGGGAGGGGGCGCAGGCGCGTGCGCTCGACCTGCGCGTCGAGGTCGCGGTCGGCGATGTCGTTGTAGGTCGAGCCGGCGCCGCGCATCGCCACCGCGCCGATCAGGAACAGGAGGCAGTGCCAAGGGTCGGGGAAGGGCTGATCCGCCTGGATCGCCGCCAGCGCGGCCGACCACCAGCAGGGCAGGAGCAGCAGCCACCAGCCGATCGGCCGGTCGATGCGCGCGAGCCGCAGGTAGGGGCGCCAGGATCGCGGAGCGAGCCGGTCGACCCAGTGCCCCGAGACGGCGTCGGCGGGCCGCCCGTTGTCGATCGCCGTGCCGCTCATCGCTCGGATCTCCGGTCGTCCCATACGCGCCTGCCGCCCCGCTGCCGAAACGGAGTCCGCGCCGGATCCGTGATCCTCTCAGACGATGCTACAGCGCGCCCTGCGGCAGCTTGAAGCTGCCGGTCAGGCCCGGGCCGCCGAGCAGGCCGCTGCTGGCGCCATTCTGCGCCTGGGCGCGGGCCTGGGCCTCCATCTTGGTCGCCTGGGCCGCCGCGCTGCAGATCTTGGTGCGGATGCCGCTGACCTTCACGTGGTCGGCCTTGAAGCCCTCCGCGAACGAATCGGGGATCGAGCACCATTCCTTGTTGGCGGTGATCCACTTGAGGCCCTCGGCGCCGTTGGCCTGAAGCTTCCCGAACAGGCCGCAGGCCTCCTGCGGCGTCATCTTCTTCTTGGAGGTCGATGCCGCGTTGGCCCGGGCGACCAGCGCCTTGCGGTCGGCCAGCGTCTTCTGGATGGCGCCGCATTCCGGCGCCGCGCCCTGCGCGAAGGCCGCCGACCCGAACAGGACGGTGCCGACCAGCACCGCTGCCCCCAGACCCACGCTCCCCTTAGCCATCCCGCAACTCCCTCGACGCCCCTGCCGGATCCGCATGCGGCCGGCTCTCTTCCGTTCCCTGGGTTCGCCATAGGATTGTGGCGTCAATCGAGCGGCAAATCGGCAAGCCGTGATGCCTGTGCGTGCGCGGCGGAAAAGCCGCGGTCGTAATCTTTTGGCAACACATTCGGCCCGTTGCGGTGCGTTGACAGGCCGAGCCGGCCGCGCAACCACCCCCGCATGCCGGCCTACGACTTCACCGCTCCGCGCCTCTTCGTCGCGGCCGCCCTCGCCGAGGGGGTGATTCTGCCCCTGGACCGGGCCCAGGCCAACTACCTGCTCAACGTCCTGCGGAAGGGGCCGGACGATCCCGTGCTGCTGTTCAACGGCCGCGACGGCGAATGGCGCGCCCACCTCGTGCAGACCGGGCGGAAGGACGCCGACCTCCATGTCGCCGCGCGCACCCGCCCGCAGACCCCAGCCGCCGACCTGCACTACCTGTTCGCGCCCCTGAAGAGCGCGCGCCTGGACTACCTCGCGCAGAAGGCGGTGGAAATGGGCGCCGGGACGATCCGCCCGGTGATCACCCGGTTCACGCAGGGCGAGCGGGTCAACATGAACCGGCTGCGCGCCAACGCCGTGGAGGCCGCCGAGCAATGCGGCATCCTGGCGATCCCGGATTGCCCTGAGCCCGAGCGGCTGCCCCGGGTCCTGGACGGGCTCGCCCCCGAGCGACTCCTGGTCTTCTGCGACGAGGACGCACCGGTGCGCGACCCCGTGCGGGCGCTGCGCGAGGCCGCCGATCCGCAGGCGCCGCCTTCGCTCGCCGTGCTGGTCGGCCCCGAGGGCGGCTTCTCCGGAGAGGAGCGCGCGCTGATCCGGGACCGGCCCAACACCCTGGCGCTGTCGCTCGGTCCGCGCATCCTGCGGGCCGACACCGCGGCGGTCGCGGTGCTGGCCCTGGTCCAGGCGGTCCTCGGCGACGCGCGCTGAACCCCTCTGCCGCGCCGGATCATGTGTGCCCGCGCACATGGAAGTGATCCACCGGGCGTTTGTCTCCTCGGATCGGACGTGAAGCGGCGCCGCGGTCCCCGGCGCCGCGTTGTGGGTTCCCGACGCCTCGATTATGTCCGGGCACGGACGCCGCCTGCGCCGCGCGCTGATCGGGGTCGGGGGCGGGTGTCCGTCCGGACCCCGCTCGCGGGATGCGGGTGAAGCGGGCGGATCCGCCGGAGCAATCCGGCGCGCTCCGATTCCGGGCTTTATCTCAAACGCACGGGCAGGCAGCGCATGGCGCGCGACAGCAACGACACCACGCCGCTCACCGCGCGCGCCGAACTGATCGCGTGGTTCGCCGAGGGCGAGAAGCCGCGCGACCGCTTCGCGATCGGCACCGAGCACGAGAAGATCCCGTTCTACCGGGACGACCGGTCGCCCGTGCCGTACGAGGGCGAGCGCGGCATCCGGGCTTTGCTGGACGGTCTCGCCCGCGAGACCGGCTGGGAGCCGATCCTCGACCGCGGCCACGTCATCGGCCTCGCGGCGGACGAGGGCGGGGCGATCTCGATCGAGCCGGGGGGCCAGTTCGAACTCTCCGGCGCGGCGCTTCCCGACGTCCACGCGACGGCGGCCGAACTCGCCACGCATCTGGCCGCGACGAAGCGGGCGGCCGATCCGCTTGGGATCGGGTTCCTGACCCTCGGCATGAGCCCGAAATGGCGCCGGGACGAGACACCGGTGATGCCCAAGAGCCGCTATCGGATCATGGCGGGCTACATGCCGAAGGTCGGGTCGCTGGGCCTCGACATGATGCTCCGGACCGCCACCGTGCAGGTGAATCTCGACTTCGCCTCCGAGGCCGACATGGTCCGGAAGATGCGCGCGTCGCTGGCGCTGCAGCCCGTGGCCACCGCGCTCTTCGCCAATTCCCCGTTCACCGACGGCCGGCCCAACGGCTTCCTGTCGCGCCGCTCGGAGATCTGGCGCGATACCGACGCCGACCGCACCGGGATGCTCCCCTTCGCGTTCGATGCGGGCTTCGGCTACGAGGCCTATGTCGATTGGCTGCTCGACATGCCGATGTACTTCGTCAAGCGTGGCGACACCTACCACGACGTCTCGGGGGCCTCGTTCCGCGACCTCATGGCGGGGAAGCTGCCGCAGCTCCCGGGGGAGTACGCGACGGTGTCGGACTGGGCGAACCACGCCTCGACCGCCTTCCCCGAGGTGCGGCTCAAGCGCTTCCTGGAGATGCGCGGCGCGGATGTCGGCGACCCCGGCATGATCGCCGCCCAGGCGGCCTTCTGGACGGGGTTGCTCTACGACGAGTCGGCCCTGGATGCCGCGCTCGACCTCGTGAAGGGCTGGAGCGCGGCGAGCCGCGAGGCTGCGCGGGCGACGGCGCCGCGCCTCGGCCTCGCGACCCCGGTGGCGAACACGACGCTGGGCGCGGTCGCCGCCGAGGCCCTGGCGATCGCCCGGACCGGCCTGCGGGCCCGGGCCCGCCGCGACGGGGAGGGGCGGGACGAGGCGGTGCACCTCCAGCCGCTCGAAGCGATCGTCGCGGCCGGCCGGACGCGGGCCGACGACCTGCTCGCCGACTACGAGGGACGCTGGGGCGCTTGCGTGCGTCCCGCCTTCTCGGAATGCGTGTTCTGACGGCGATCTGAGACGCGGCTTCCGTAGAGGGGCGAACTGCTCCGCGGCATGCTATTGGAACGTTCCGTTTCGCGTCGCGATTCGAGGAGACCGTTCCATGGCCCGCTTGACCGCCGCCCTCCTGACCGGAGCGGTATGCCTTCCCTTGAGCGCCGGTTCCGGTCTGGCCGCCGATCCGCCGTCCTACGGGCCGCCGGTCGCCCGGCCGCTGGAGCAGGCCCGCCCCCTGGCCGGCGCCGTGCGTGCCAGACCGCGCTACAGCTACTATGGCGAATACCAATATCCGGTGCCGTTCGGTTACGGATACGCCTATGCGCCGGTCGTCCGTCCCGGGTTCGAGTATGGCTACTACGGCCCGCGCTACGCTTGGTCGGCGCCGGACTGGTATTACGGCCCCGCGTTCGGCTATTCCGAGTGGTGAACCGCCGCCCGCGGACCCCTGATGGCTGAGCCGCTCCCGGTCGCCGCCCACGCGCGCAGCCGGTCCGGGAGGATCCCAGGTGCGCGACGATCCAGAGTGCATCGACCTTGATCTCAGCGGCCTGAAATGCCCGCTGCCGGTGCTGCGCACGCGCAAGGCCCTGCGCGGCGCTCCCGCGGGCGGGACACTCGTGGTCACCTGCACGGATCCCCTGGCGATGATCGACATCCCCAACCTCGTGCGCGAGGAGGGGGCCCGGCTCGATGCGGCGGAACGGCTCGGGGATCGCGTGCGCTTCCGCATCACGGCCTCCGTGAAGCCGCCGCATTCCTGAACGATCCGTCGGGCTCGCAAGGGTGAAATGGGAACGGCATGGCACCGCGGATCGGGGGCGTGCGCCTCGTGCACGACGGCTGGGCGCGCTACCTCGTGGCCGAGGTGATGCAGGATGACGGGAGCCGCATCACGCGGGAAATCGAGGATCACGGCCGCGCGGTCGCGGTGCTGCCCTACGATCCGGACCGGCGGGTCGCCGCCCTGGTGTCCCAGTTCCGCGCCGCCGTGCTCTATTCCGGCGGTCCGCCGACCCACGTGGAGGTGCCGGCCGGGCTTCTCGACGAGGGTGCGGCCGAAGACGAGGCGCGGCGCGAGGCGATGGAGGAGACGGGGCTGCGCCTGAGTCGGCTCGACTTCGTCGCCAGCGCGTGGTCGATGCCCGGCATCTCCACAGAACGGATGGATCTGTTCCTGGCCCCTTACGGCGCCGCCGACCGGACCGGGGCGGGCGGCGGCCTGGCGGCCGAGGGCGAGGCGGTCGCCGTGCACGAGATCCCGCTGCAGGAACTCGTCGCCATGAGCCGCCGGGGTGCGCTCACCGACATGAAGTCGCTGGCGCTGCTGTTCGCTCTGCAATTGCAGCGCCCGGACCTGTTCGCCGATTGAGGCTACCGGCCCCAGCGCGGGAACCGATCCTGGACCGCGATGCCGACGAACCGCCAGGACTTGACGAAGTACCGGCGGAACAGCCTGCGCGGCGCCTGCAGGAACCGGAACACCCATTCGAGGCCGAGGTGCTGCAGCAATCCCGGCGCGCGCGCCATGCAGCCGGCGGCGACATTGAGCGCGTCACCGACGCAGAACACGATCGGGTCGCCCAGGACTGCGCGGTGCCGGTCGACCCAGATCTCGGATTTGGGCGCGCCGACGGCCATGATCAGGAGCGTCGTGCCGTGGGCCCGGATCCGCTCCGCCAGGGCGCGGCTGTAGCGCGGATCGGCTTCGAATCCGAAGGGCGGCACCGCGCTCGCCACCGAGCCGCTCGGCATGCCGCCGGCCTGGAGCCGATCGGTCAGACTGTCCGCCGCGTCCTGCCGGGAGGCGACGAAGAAGATCCGCTGCGCGAAGGGCGGCGGGTCTGCCAGGACGCAGGCCAGGAGGTCGTGCCCGGTCACGCGATGAACCGGCTGGCGACACGCCTTCCTCGCCAGCCAGACCAGCGGCATCCCGTCGAGTGTCCGGGCCGCTGCCCGGGCGTAGGCCCGGCGGAACCCGACATTCTCGCTGAGCTGGACGATGTGGTCGACGTTGGCGGTGACGATCATGCGCGGGCCATCGCGGGGCCCGGCAGCGACCGCGGCGACCACCGCGGCCGCGTCTCCGGTGTGGAACCGCAGGCCGAACAAGTCGACGGTCGCGCTTGCCAGCGCGGGTCCGGACGCCAGGGGTACGGGCAACCGCACGTTACGCACCTCGCGACCGAGCGGCTCGCGCGCATCCAGGTCGAAGCCGATATTCCCGAGGTCACGCATCGGCGGCCCGAAAGCTGGCGGCGGGACGGGCGGCGGCGCGCAGGGTGCGGCGGCGATCCCTGTCGGCGCCGAGCGTGAGGGCGATGGCGCCGCCGAGAAGCAGGCCGAGCAGCAGGGCCACGGGTAGGACGATCTTCGGGGAGGGCGGGAAGGTCCTCTGCCGCGCGGGCGTGGCCACCGAGATGATGCGGACGTTGGTGGTGTTCAGCCGCTCCTGCTCGCTCGCCTCGCGGGCCCGCTTCAGATAGGCCTCGTAGACGCCGCGGCGGGATTCGAGCGTCCGTTCCAGCTCCCGCAGGCCGACATAGGCCCGGTCGCTGGTCGTGGTCTCGGTCTTCACCCGGTCGAGACTCGACCGGATCGCGGCCTCGCTGGCGGCGGCGCGGTCGTAATCCTTCTGGGTCGTCTCGATGATCCGCTCCTTCTCGCGCTGGATCAGGCGCTGAAGGTCGCGCTGCTGCGCATACTGCTCGGCCATCGCCGGATGACGCTCGCCGAGACGGGTCGCGAGTTCGGCGGTGTTGCGGGAGAGCGTGGCGTATTGCTGCCGCAGGGCCTGCATCTCGAGGGATTGCAGCATCTCCGGCAGGGCGGTGCTGGGATCCGACGAGCGCATCCGGCGCGCCTGGTCGAGCCTCGATTTCGCCTCCGCGGTCTTGATGGAGGCGGTGACGAGCTGCTGGTTGAGGTCGCCGAGCTGCTGATCGGTGAGCAGCCGGCCGCTGGAGGCCATGAGCTTGTGGTCCTCGCGGTAGCGGACGACGGCGCCCTCGGCCTGCTCGACATCGCGCTTCAGGCTGTTGAGGCGACCGGCGAGGGCATCGGAGGCGCGCCGCGCCGTGTCGGTCCGGGCCGCGGCCTCCTCGGCGAAGTAGGCATCGCCGATGGCGTTGGCGATCTGCGCGGCCTTCTCGGGATCGCGGGATTGCACCGAGACATCGATCACGAAGGTCCGCTCCGCCCGGCGGACGCTGAGCCGGTTCTGGAGCGTGTCGAGGGCGATGTTGACCGGGTCCCGGCTCACGGGCGGGGGCATCATGCCCAGCGCGCCCTTGACCCAGTTCACCGCCGCGTTGTTGCCGTCCGGCAGCACGAACTCGTCGTCCTGCTCCAGATGCAGCTTCGCGATCACCCGGCGCAGGACGTTGTCGGACTGGATCACCCGCACCTGGCTCTCGGCGATGGAGACGCCGCTGTCGGCCTGCGGCTGGCGGGCATTCACGTCGTTCTCCACGACGCGCAGATCGCTCGGATCCACGAGGACCTGGATGCTGGACGTGTAGCGCGGCGGGAGGAGGCCCAGCAGCGCGACCGCGGCGGCGACCATGAACAGGGCGCCGAGAAGGATGAAACCGCTGCCGCGCCACAGGCGCCGCAGGATCACGCGGACCTCCGTCCGCGGTGTCGTCGGCGGCAGCACGATGCGGACCGGTTGCTCACCGCTCATGCGCGTCGAGAAGTCGAACATACGCCTCGCTCCCTGACCTGTCGGGGCGGACCAGACCGCCCACCACCGCCACCCGGGCCTGTTCCGCTTCCGATCGGTAATGTGCCGATCCGGGACAGGTTTTGGATTGCGGCAGTGTCTTCGCCAACAGTCCAGCAATCGGCATACCGGACAAGAACACTCATGTTGATGCAGGGTCCGACAGCAGGAAACCCACAGATATCGACTCGCGTGTCGACTCTAACTGGCACAGCTTTAAGGCGTGAACAGGCGTGGTCCTGCCGGGAACTACGTACCTGGTCTCACACGGTCTCGTGAGCTGCGACGCTGGATCCGGCCGCCGCGTAGGCCGTCCCGTCGCCGGCGAGGAAGCGGCGGAAACGCGCCCCGTCCTCGGCCGCCGCCGCATTCCAGCGCGCGACGTTGCTGCGGCTGGCGGCGGACGCGCGGGCCAGACCGCCTCCGGCGATCCAGGCCGCCACCGCCCCGGCGGCGGCATCCGGGTCTTCGGGACGGATCAGCAGCCCCGAGGCGCCCAGCACCTCCCGGAACACGGGATCGTCCGGCGCCACCACCGGCAGGCCGCCATACTGCACCTCCAGCAGCGGCAGGCCGAGCCCCTCCGCCTTCGAGGTCGAGAGCAGCAGGTGGCAGGAGGCGACGAGGTTCCGCAGCGCGCCGTCGGACAGATACCCGTGCCGGTGCAGGAAGCTGGGGGGATCCGCCAGGAAGTCGTGGCGGCCCCATCCGACCCGCCCCACGAGGTGCAGCTCGGCCGGCACGCCGGCGCGGTTCAGGGCCGCCGTCAGCGCGAGCGCGGCCGGGATGTTCTTGCGCGGCTCGATCGTCCCGATGGCGAGCAGCCGCAGCGGCGGCCCGGACTCGTAGCGGGCCGGCCCCGGCAGGTCGCCGAGGCCGAACGCGTCGCGCACCGCCGGACGCAGCAGGGCGACGCGGGCGCGGCGGGCGCAGACGGCGCGCACGGCCTCGCCGGTGGCGCGGCTGTTGACGAACAGGTTGGGGCACCAGCGCAGGGCCAGGGCGAAGCTCGGGGTCATGTAGGCCCGGCTGCGCAGGCTCAGATCCTCCGGCCGGGTGAGCAGGAACGTGTCGTGCACGTAGAGCAGGCAGCGCGTGGCCGCGAGCGCGCAGAGCGGCCCCGGCGGGAACCCGGGAAACAGGAAGAGCGCGTCCCGGTCCCGAAGCGCCCGCAGGGGGAGCGCGACGTGCTGCGCGGCGATCATGCCCGGCAGCGATCGGCTGGTCACGGGCCGGATCTCGTGCGGACTGAGCGCCTCGGGCGCGAACAGGTCGAGGGTGACCCGCTCGATCCCGGTGACGTGGCCGCGCAGATGCGTCTGGTCGAGATAGATCCGCCGCCTCATGGCGCGCTCCGCCGGAGGCGTCCCGCGAGGTAGAGGCAGCGGCGCACGAACAGCGGCATCCGGCGCCCGAGGACCGCCTGCTTGACGCGCCGCAGCCGGCGCACGAGCGGCGGCGAGGCCGCCGGAACCGTGCCGGCGGCGCCGGCCTGCCGCTCGGTCGCGAACGGGAAGTGGCCGAGCATCGCCGGGGCGAACACGAGGGGCGCGGCTGCGTCCCGCAGCCCGCGTGTCCGGAACAGCGCGTCGAGGGACAGGGACGCCGCGGCCGGGCTGTAGCGGCTCTCCAGGGCGATCCGCGCGAAGGCGCCGAGCCGGTCGCGCGCCGCGGCATCGTCGACGAGCGCCGCCAGCGCCTCGGCGAGGGCGCCCGGCCGCATCGGCACGAGGCGGCCGGAGACGCCGTCGATCACCGCCGAGGTCAGCCCGGAGGTGCGGTAGGCCAGGGTCGGCACGCCGCAGAGGCCTGCCTCGATGGGGGTCTGCCCCAGGGTCTCGTGGCGGCTCGCCGTGACGTGGAGGTCGCAGGCGCCGTACCAGGCCGCCAGGCTCTCCTCGTCCGCGATGAGGCCCGGGGCGAACAGGGTCGGGACGCCGAGCCGCGACGGATCGTCGAGCCGGCCGATCGCCACCACGGCGACGCCCGGCCGCGCCACGGACCGGAGCGCCGCCCGCAGATCCGCGAACCCCTTGTCCGGACCGTCGACGATCACCGCGGAGACGAGGATCAGGACGGCCTCGGCCGGCAGCCCCAGGCGGCGGCGCAGGGCCGCGCGGTCGCCGGGCCGGAACACGGCCGTCGGGAAGGCGAGCCGGATCCGATCCGCCCGGGCGTCGGGCGGCGCGAGGTCCCGGGCGCGTGCCAGCGTCCAGTCGGAATTGGCCAGGAGCCACGGGCCCCCGGGCTCGGCGAGCGCTGCGCGCTTGCGGGCATGCATGCCGGCGATCCGGTCCGGGGCGAGCTGCGGGTATTCGTCCGGCCCGGGGCAGGCGGCATCGCAGCCGAACCGGGCGCGTCCGCAATCCCGGGGATGGCAGCACCGGCCGGTGAGCGGGAACAGGTCGTGAAGGACCAGGGCGACCGGTCCGCGCCGGGCGAGGCGTCGGACGACGTCGAGGCTGCGGGTGGCCCCGTGCAGGTTGCCGGCGAGGACGAGATCGGGCGCGACCGCCTCGATCGCCGCCTCGGCCCGGGGGAAGCGGTCGGTCCATTCGGCGGCCTCGGGACGCCCGCTCAGGACCACGTCGGTGACGCGATGACCCGCCAGCGCCAGAGCTTCGGCGAGCCGACGCTGCGCCACGCCGGCGCCCCCCTGCGTGCCCGTTCCGGTGAGCGAGACGATCGACAGGCCCGCCGCCGGGGCCGCCGCCGCCTTCGCCAGCCTGTGGAGGAGCACCGGACGGCCGATACGCGCCCGCTCAACCTCGGGGATCGCCGTCCAGGCGAAGACCGCGTCCGGCACGCCGCCCCCATCGAGGCGCATCCGCGCCGCCAGCCCCGCCCGTGTCCACAGGATCTCGCCGCCGTCGAACGCCGCCGGATCCACCGTCTCCGTGGGGCAGTCCAGGGCCCGGACCGCGTCGTCGAACAGCACGCGCAGACCGGCCACCGCGGCGGCGCCGGTGAGCGCCGCCTCCAGCGCCAGGGCGGCGAGGGCCCCGGGAGCCAGGAGGTCGCCGGCGCGCAGCCAGAGCAGACAATCGATGCCGGGATCGCGCATCAGCCGCTCGGCGGCCGCGCCGGCGGAGCCGGGCGCCAGGAGATCGTGCCGGAGTTCCCGATAGTCCTGGCGCAGGACTGACGCCACGGTCCCGTCCAGACCGGCCGTGGCACCGGCCACGGTGACGATGCGGATCCGCGGCCAGGGCCGCCCGTCGGGCAGGGATGCCGGGCGGGAACGTCCGATGGCGACGGGGCCGATCGGCCAGCCGGCGATGCCGTGGGCGGCCGGCGATGGGGTGGGGACTTCGGTCAAGACGTGTCTGTCGCCGTGTCGGGCATCGCGCGGGGCGGGAGTCTGGACGCGAATGTTGAAGATTGCCTCCCGGTCCGGCGGTCGATCCGCGCCGGCGCCCCGTCAGTAACGCGTCGTCAGCGTGTTGAGCCAGTCCGGCGTCGCGGTGACGAACGCGGCCTCGACCCGCTTGTCGAGGCCGGAAAGCACCAAGAGGCCGAGGGCCACCATGACGGCGCCGAGCCCGGCCTTCATCGTCCGTCCGGCGCTCGCCAGGCGTCCCCGCCAGCGCATCAGCGCCTCGCGGGAGAGGAAGCCGAGCCCCACCAGCGGCAGGGCCGCCCCGGTCCCGAAGGCCAGCATCGTCGCGGCCACGCCTCCGAGATGCTCGCCCCGCGCGGCCATCAGCGAGGCGGCCCCGAGCGTCGGCCCGACGCAGGGGCTCCAGGCCGCCCCGAGGAGCACGCCGACGCCGAACTGGCCCGAAAGCCCCCCCGATCCGAACCCGCCGAACCGCTCCTCCGCCCAGGCGCCCACCGGCCCGGCGGCGGTCGCGACCTGGGCCTGCAGCCGCGGCAGCATCAGCAGGAGGCCCAGCAGCAGCAGCAGGACCGCCCCGGCCCGCCGGAACACGTCGCCGTCGAGCCCGATGGCGAAGCCGACGGTCGCCACGAACAGGCCGATCGCGGTGAACGCGATCGCCAGGCCGGCGGCCAGCGCGAGGGGCCCGAACCGATGCTCCGAGGCCGCCGTTCCGAGCACGATCGGCACGAGCGGCAGCACGCAGGGCGAGAGCACCGACAGGATGCCGGCCAGGAACGCGAAGCCCACCGTCCCCGCCATGGTCCCTTGCTCCCGCTACGCCGCCCGTGACAGGCAGGCTTCATCCCCGCGGGCCGGGCCGTCAACGGGGCCGGCGTTCACGGCTTCGCGGGAACCCGACCGCCCGCGACGGGCTTCGGCGGCTGTCCGCACGGATCGGCGGACCGGGTTGGCGGATCTCAGCGGAGCCGACGGGTGAGCATCTTCTTCACGGGCGACACGCATTTCGGCGATCCGCGGGCCCTGCGCTTCGACCATAGGCCGTATCCGGATCTCGCCGCGCACGACGCGGGCCTGATCGCGGCCTGGAACGCCACGGTGGGACCGGGCGACACCGTCTGGCACCTCGGCGACTTCGCCCTCGGGCCGACCGGCGCGCGGATCCGCCAGATCCTCGACGGGCTCAACGGCGAGAAGCATCTGATCGCCGGCAACAACGACGGGCCGGACACATTGGGGGCGCCCGGCTGGGCCTCGGTCCGCCACTACGCGGAACTCGATGTCGATGGGCGGATGGTGGTGCTCTGCCACTACGCGTTCCGCACCTGGAACGGGATGAGCCGGGGTGCGCTCAACCTGCACGGTCACAGCCACGGCAAGCTCAAGCCGCTGCCCAAGCAGTACGATGTCGGCGTCGATCCGATGGGTCCGGCACCCGTGGCCCTCTCGGCAATCCTCACCTCCCGCCTGCGCCGGAAGAGCTGAGTTCGCCCGGAACCTTCACCACAGCTTCACCGTTTCAGCGGAGAGAGACGGGGTGGAGATCTGCCAGCCCGAGAAACCCGGCAGTCCTGTCCCGGGCCTGCCCCCGTAACGCGTCAGTGAGTGTTCCCGTGAGTGCCAGTTCGGCCACTCTGATCCGCGGCCTGGCCAGCATGCTGGCCGGCCTCGTCTTGACCTCGTCGGCGCTGGCCTTGCCGGCCTGTCTGGAGGCCCAGCGCAAGATCGACGAAGCCAGTGCCCTCCGCTTCCAGGCCCGCCAAGAGGCGCGGGTGGGCGACCACGACCGCGTCTGCGACACGCTCGACGAGGTGGGCGACCGCTACGACGACGCCCGTGACGCCTTCGAGCGTTGTGGCGAGGGCGTGGTGGCGATCGACCTCCGCAGCGAGCTGCGGGGCCTGCGGATCGCCAAGAAAATCAATCGCTGCGACTGAACAGGTGCGCGCCCGCACCTCGGGCGGCCCCCTTCAGCAACATCATCCTGCCATGCGCGACTCACGTCGCCGAGAAGGTTTTGCGCCAATGTCCCCTGCCACGCTCGCCCCCGAGATCCCGCCGGCTACCGTCGATCGCACGGGCCCGTCCTTCGCGGCCGCTCTGTGCGGCTTCGTCAGCACGACGGTCGCCACGACGATGCTGCTCGTGCTCCTCGGCGCAATGTAGTCAGGGAGAAACCGACCAGAATCTCTGGCGGTTGAACAGCATGTCCTGCGTGCCGATTCGGGGCGCGGGCTCCGTACGCCGCCCGCAATCCGGCTCCGCCGGCTTGGTGACCGCAGCCAGGGTCGTCGGTGCCGGGGCCGGCTTCAGGCCCAGCCGCGCCTGGATCTCCGGCTGGCGCGCCGCCGAGATCGTCAGCACGCAGGCGATGAGGCCGCCGGCAACTGTTCCGAGAAAGAAATTCAGCATTGGTGCGGCGTTCCGGAGGCCGGTTCCTACGAGCCTGAACGCGTGGTCGTTGTCCAACCCGGCGGCATCATGGCGGATCTGACGCTCACGCCGTTTTAACTCCTGCTCTGCGACAGCTACACGCAAGCCTGCGTTGTAGCCGGGCCGGATGCCGGAGGTGGGTCACCGATGAACAATGCCGCCAACGCCTATGCCAAAACCGCCCACAGCGCCCTGACGCCGCGCGAAGCGGAATCGGCGCTCCTGATCAAGGCGGCGCAGCGCCTGATCAGCGCAAGCCAGGGGATCGCCGCCGGGGAGACCGGGCGCCTCAACGAGGCTCTTTCGTACAACCAGCGTGTGTGGACGCTGCTGAGCTCCGAGGCGACCGCGGACGAGAACCCGCTCCCCACCGAGGTCAAGCAGGGCGTCGGCCGCCTGGGGGCGTTCATCCTGCGCAGCTGCGTCGACACGATGATCGCGCCGACGCCAGAGAAGATCGCCACCCTGGTGTCGATCAACAACCACGTCGCGGCCGGGCTTCAGGGCAACCCGGGCTGAGCCCGGGCGCCGCTCACGCGACGATCTGGGGCGCCCGATCCTCTTGCGCCGTCGAGGCCGCATTCTCCCACTCGACGAGTTTCCGGTTCAGCTTGAGCGCCCGGTAGAACTCGCCGGCCTCGACGGCCGCGGCGATGGCGGCGATCTGCGGCGCGGCCGCGGGTACCCGCCGGATCAGGTCCGTGGCTTGGCGGAAGAACAGGTCGATGCCCTGTGACGGGTCATCGGCGAGATAGATCACCGTCAGCGTCAGATGGAGCTGCTTGCAGGCGGTGTCGGCCTCGCTCTCCGTGATGATCTCGCTCTCGCGCAGGAACTTGCACTGGGTCTCGATCAGGAAGGTCGAACGCCGATCGCCGTTGCGCAGCAGCGCGCCGTTGATGATCAGCCGCTCGAAGGGCTTGAGTTCCAGGCGCAGGGGCATGGCGTGTTCCGTTCTAGAAGACGCCCCGATTTCGTGCCCGAAACGTTAACGTTTCGCGAACGACCTGCCGTGCCGGCCCGGCGTTCGAAGTCACGCGCGCGGACAGGGAGATGTTCACCCCGCAGGCGGCCGGCGGTGAGAGACCAGATCCGAGGCCGTAGCCCGCGTGACCGGGGTCGCGCGGTCGCGTCTCCGAAGGCCTGGGACGCGGAGGTCCCCGGACGCGCGCATCCGCGGCGATCGGGGCGCGCCTCCCAGCGGCGATCCCGCGGCATCCGACGGTTCGGTTCGGCGGTCGAACGGCCGAACGCGTCGCGGGTCAGCCCTTGCCAGCCTCGTAGCGCGCCTTGGTGTCGGCGTTCGGCGGGTAGAGGCCGGGCAGCGCCGCACCCTTGCCGACCTCATCCATGACCCAGCCCTCGAAGCGCTCCTGCTCGGGGGCGAGGTCCAGGACCGTTTCCACCAGGGCCGCGGGAATCAGAACGGCGCCGTCCGCGTCGATCACGACGACGTCGTCGGGAAACACCGCGACGCCGCCGCAGGCGATGGGCTGCTGCCACGCCACGAAGGTCAGGCCGGCGACGGAGGGCGGGGCGGCCGCGCCCTGGCACCAGACCGGCAGGCCGGTTCCGATCACCCCCGCGACGTCGCGCACCACGCCGTCGGTCACCAGGGCGGCCACGCCGCGCTGGGCCATGCGCGCGCACAGGATGTCGCCGAAGATGCCGGCATCGGTCACGCCCATCGCGTCGACCACCGCGACGCACCCGGCCGGCATCGCCTCGATGGCCGCGCGGGTCAAGGTCGGGGAGGACCAGGATTCGGGGGTCGCGAGGTCCTCGCGCGCCGGCACGAACCGGAGCGTGAAGGCGCGGCCGACGATCCGCGGCTGCCCCGGGCTCAGCGGTCGGGTGCCCCGGAGCCAGACATTGCGAAGGCCCTTTTTGAGGAGGATCGTCGTCACCGTGGCGGTGGTGACCTGGGAGAGGATTTCGGCGATCTGCGCATCGCTCGGCATCGACGTCTCCTTCACGGTTCGGGCCGCCGGCTCGTCACCGGGCGGCCCGCCGGATACCAAAGCCCGGACGGGAAACCCGTTCCGGCGCCGGGTCGTGCCTCAGTCGCACGACTCCTTCTTCACGGTCTTGGAATCGCCCATCTCGTTCTCTTTGCGCACCGTCTTGGTGACGCAGCCGTCGCCGTGGTCGTGGACGGTCACGGACTTCGACTCGGTGGCGGGGCGATCGACGACGACCGCGGGCCGGTCCCGCTCGATGACGGTGGTCTGCGCCTGCGCGGCAGCACAGAGGCTCAGCAGGGCGGCGGTGGCGAGCAACGACTTGCGCATTCTACGGCTCCAGTACCGATTTCGGTACCGAGTAACGTGATCCGAGCTTGAGCGTTCCGCCGAAAGACCGGTCGTAAAGGCGGCCCGAACCCGTAAACGAACTTGGCTCGGTCCGCGCGCCGTTCGGCATCAGGTTCAGCCGGAGCGACGATGCCAAAGACGCCGGAAGCCGACCCGTTTCAAGCGTGGCCGACTACGTGCGCGGCTGTCCCGCGGCTCAGCCGCCCGTCATTGGCGGGAAGAAGGCGATCTCGCGGGCGCCCGCGATCGCGGCGTCCGGCTTGGCGTGGGTCCGGTCGATCGCGGCCCGCACCACGCCCGGGTCCTCGAACGCGTAGGCGTATTCCTCGCCGCGCCCGCGCAGCCAGCCGACGAGGTCGGCGACGGTGGCGAGTTCCGGTGGGAGGGCCAGCTCCTCCTCGGAGCGGCCGATCCGCTCGCGGACCCAGGCGAAATAGACGAGCTTCATCGCACCACCGTACCCGATCTGACGCCTGGATCCCGTGTCCCCGGACACCGCCCGTCAGCGCGGGTCGTCGATGACGTGCTTGATCCCCGCCCGCATGTAGTCCCAGCCGGTCCAGAGCGTGAGCGCGGCGGCGAGCCACAGCAGCGTGAGGCCGATCGCCTCCGTCCCCGGCAGGACCGTCTCGCCCGCCGGGCCGGCCACCAGGAAGCCCAGGGACAGGAGCTGCACCGTGGTCTTCCACTTGGCGATCTTGCTCACCGGCACACCGACTTTCAACTCGGCCAGGTACTCGCGCAGGCCGGACACCAGCACCTCCCGGCACAGGATCACGATCGCCGCCCAGATGTTGGAACCGATGATCGTGTGGTCCGCCGTCAGCATCAGCAGGCAGGCGGAGACGAGGAGCTTGTCGGCGATCGGATCGAGCATGCGCCCGAGCGCGGAGCTCTGGTGGTAGGTGCGGGCAACGTACCCGTCCAGGTAGTCGGTGATCGCGGCCGCCACGAACACGCCCAGCGCCGTCCACCGGGCGGTGTGGGATTCGGGCCAGAACAGCAGCGCGACCATCACCGGCACGGCGACGAGCCGCCCGTAGGTCAGGCAATTCGCGAGCGTCCAGGCCGGGGACCGTCGTCGGGGAAGGACGGCGTTCATCGCGGTGGTGAAATCAGAGCGCGGCGCGGGCGTCAACGCCTCGCCGCCCGGCTCGGCCATGGCGGCCGGATTCTCAGGCGCCGGCATGGAAGAAGTCGTAGACGGCCCGCGCCGTGGCGGCGTTGACCCCGGGCGTCCGGGCCAGATCCTCGAAGGCGGCGCGCTCGATCGCCTTCACGGTTCCGAAATGGTGCAGCAGCGCGCGCTTGCGGCTGGGCCCGATGCCGGCGATCTCGTCCAAGGGATTCTTCACCATCTCACGCTTGCGCTTGGCCCGGTGGCTTCCGATGGCGAAGCGGTGTGCCTCGTCGCGGAGCCGCTGCACGAAGTAGAGCGTCGGGTCGCGGGGCGGTAGCTTGAAGGCCGGCCGACCCGGCACGAAGAACGTCTCGCGACCCGCATCCCGGTCGCGCCCCTTGGCGACGCCGACCAGCGGCACGCCGGAGACGCCGACCGCGTCGAGGGCCACCCGGGCGGCATCGAGCTGGCCCTTGCCGCCGTCGATGAGGACGAGGTCCGGCCAGGCCGGGAAAGCCTCGCTCTCCTCGCCCGGAGCCGACCCGGGTTCCCGCGTGCCGCCCTCCGCGGCGGTGGCTTCGGCCTCCTTCTCGGTGCGCGGCGCCTCCTTGACGAGGCGCTTGAACCGCCGCTGCAGCACCTCGCGCATCATCCCGTAATCGTCGCCGGGGGTCAGCTCCTCCGACTTGATGTTGAACGTCCGGTAATGCGCTTTCATGAAGCCGGTGGGGCCGGCCACGATCATGCCGCCGACCGCGTTCGTCCCCGAGATATGCGAGTTGTCGTAGACCTCGATCCGCCGGGGGGCACGATCGAGGCCGAAGGCCTGTCCGAGGGCGTTCAGCAGCTTGCCCTGCGAGGCGGTGTCGGCGAGCCGCCGGGCCAGGGCCTCCTTGGCGTTGCGCTGGGCGTAGTCGACGAGGTTCCTGCGCTCGCCACGGCTCGGACGATGGATCTCGACCCGGTGGTCGACCCGGCTCGACAGGGCGGCGGCCACCAGCTCAGCATCCTCGACCGGATGGCTGGTCAGGATCGTCCGCGGCGCGGGCTTGTCGTCGTAGAACTGCCCGATGAACGAGCCGAGCACCTCGTCCGGCGTCATGCTCCGGTCGGCCTTCGGGAAATAGGCCCGGTTGCCCCAGTTCTGGAAGTTCCGGAAGAAGAACACCTCGATGCAGAACTGGCCGGCCTGCTCGTCGAGGGCGAACACGTCGGCCTCCTCGACGCCCTGGGTGTTGACGCCCTGAACCCCCTGGATCGCCGAGAGCGCGGCGATCCGGTCGCGGTAGCGCGCGGCGCGCTCGAACTCCATCGCCTCGGAGGCCGCCTGCATCTCCATGCGCATCCGGTCCTTCACGGCGTTGGACTTGCCCGCCAGGAACGCCCGGGCCGCATCCGCCATCGCGGCGTAGTCGGCCTCGGCGATCTCCCCCGTGCAGGGGCCGGAGCAGCGCTTGATCTGATAGAGCAGGCAGGGCCGGGTCCGGTTCTCGTAGTAGCTGTCGGTGCAGGTGCGCAGCAGGAAGGCGCGCTGCAGGGCGTTCACCGTCCGGTTCACCGCCCAGACGCTTGCGAAGGGTCCGTAATAGTTGCCCTTCCGCCGCCGCGCGCCGCGGTGCTTCACGATCTGCGGGGCGGGCCCGTCGTCGGTCACCAGGATGTAGGGGAACGACTTGTCGTCCCGCATCAGCACGTTGAAGCGAGGCTTCAGCTGCTTGATCAGGTTGGCTTCGAGGAGCAGCGCCTCGGTCTCGGTGGCGGTGGTGACGAACTCCATCGCCGCCGTCTGCGAGATCATCCGGGCGATGCGGTTCGAGTGCGCCTGACCCCTCGCGTAGGAGCCGACGCGGGCTTTCAGGTTCTTGGCCTTGCCGACGTAGAGGACGTCTCCGCGATGATCGAACATCCGGTAGACGCCGGGCGAGGACGGCAGCGTCGACCAGAAGCGGCGGATGACCTCCGTGCCGGCCCGGACGTCGCCGGGCTCGAAATCGAAATCGATCTCCGGCGCCTCGTCGGCGGGGAGGCCGGGTTCGGCATCGTCCCGCTCGGCGTCGCGGCCGTCGTCGAAGGTGTCGGGGGGCAGGTCTGAGAGGGCTCTGCGGCTCATACCGCAGATCTAAGCGTTCCCGGCGCCGGAGGGGACGGGGCAGCCGACAAAAAAACGCGCCGTCCCGGTCCCGTCAGTCGAACAGCGAGTCGATGTCGCTCTGGTCGACGTGTCCGGGATCGTCGTCGAGCTTCGGACCGTTGAGCAGGCTGCTCTCGTCGTCCAGGGCCGTCGAGACCGGCATGAGCGTGATCAGCTCCTTGAAGCTGTCGAGCTCCGACCACGTCGCGATGAGCCGGTCGAGGTGCTCCTCGATGAACTTCATCACGCCGACGATCTTGTTGATCCGCTGGCCGGTCAGGTCCTGGAAGTTGCAGGCCTCGTAGGCGGTGATCACGCGTTCGAGGATGACGTCGACGTGCTGCTTCATGCCCGGCGGCAGCATCGCGGCGTTGAGCATGCCGGCGTGAGCCTCGATCTCCTCCACGGCCCCGAGGAGCTGGGTCGTGGCGCGCTCGGTGGAGTCGACGACAGCGTCGAGCTCGTCGGCGGCGCGGCGCATGCCCTTGCCGGTGTTCTCGGTCCGGTGGAGCGTCGCCAGCTCCGACTTCGTCCGTGTGATCGCTTCCTTCATGAGGTCGAGCTCGGACCGCATCGAGAGCGCGTCGTGCAGATCCCGCCGGCACGCTTCGATCGTCTCGCTGGCGCTCATCTGCGTGATGCGCCGCAGGTCCTGGATGGCGTTGAAGATCTCCTCCAACCGCTCACTCGAGGCAGGCACGCCCGGTGCGGGCTGGGGCGCCCCGGGAAGCCCGAGGCTGTCTTCGATGCGATAGCGCTTCTGGGTCATCATCCGGGCGTAGGCGTTCGTGTTCCGTCGTCGCGACTCTCTAACACATCGGTTGACGGACTGTGACTGCCAAGCTTGCGACCCGGCGGGAAGCCTGCCTGGGGACGCGGATTCTTTTTTGCGTCGCACACGGACCACCCCGCTTTACCGCTGATTCACGCTGGGACCAGCCGGGCGGCGGGGAAGGGGCAGCCCCGCCCCGATTCACCACGTTCGTACACCTGATTCGCGGATTTGCGGCGCGATCGTTCCGGCCACGGGCGCAGCGGGTCCGGTTCGGGAGTGTGCGATGCGGGGATCGGTCCGTCTGGGTCTGTCGGCAGCCGTAGCGGCGGCCGTCTGGAGCGCACCCGCGCAGGCGCAGCAGGCGCGCTACGCGGAGGGCGGCTACGGCGGCGGCCTGATCGAGTATCTCGTCACCGGCGGTGCCGGGAACGGCACCCGGGGCTGGCCGCAGCGCGGCGTCGCCGCCCAGCGCGCCACGGCGCCGCAACGGGCCGAAGCGCCGCTGCGGGTGGCCGCCTATTCCGGCGAACTGCTGCCCGCCGAGCCCGAGCCCATGCCGGCCGTCCAGCCGCAGCGGCAGGTCTACGGGGTGCCGCCGGCGGCCGGCTACGGTGCGTCCCAGGCCGATCCGGCCCGGATCGCCCGGGCGGTCGCGCCGGAATATCAGCGCCAGGAGGTGGCATTCTCTGGCGCGCAGAGGCCCGGGACCATCGTGATCGACACGGCGGGCAAGCACCTCTACCTCGTGCAGCCCGGCCAGCGCGCGCTCCGCTACGGGATCGGCGTCGGCCGCCCGGGCTTCGCCTGGAGCGGACTGAAGACGGTCAGCCGCAAGGCCGAGTGGCCGGACTGGACCCCGCCCGCCGAGATGATCGCCCGGCGTCCCGACCTGCCGCGCCACATGGCCGGCGGTCCGGAGAACCCGCTCGGCGCGCGCGCCCTCTACCTCGGCTCGTCGCTCTACCGCATCCACGGTACCAACGAGCCGAACACGATTGGCCAATCGGTATCCTCCGGCTGCATCCGCATGATGAACGACGACGTTGTCGACCTCTACGAGCGCGTGCCGGTGGGGACGCGCGTCGAGGTTCTCTGACGATCGGAGCGTGACCGGAGGCCCGGGCGAGCCGAGGGCGTTCGCAGGGCCCTTCGACACCGGTGCGCTTCGCGCGCCGTGTCTGTGCCCCGGGGAGGGGCAACGATCCAGGTCGGATGCGCGGCGCCGGACGATGCCCCTGCCGATCCCTCCGCCCCCGTTCCGGCCGCCCCCGACGCGCTTTGCGGCGGCACCCCGCCGGCAACGGCTTCGCGTCGCCCCACGCGCGTCGAACGCGCGGCGCCCGTTATTCTCCGCAATACCCTGATCGGGCACCGCGTTACTCGACCGCGCGGTCGTTGCGGCAGAATACACAGGCTTCGAACTGACGGCGACGGCATCAACGGCTCCCGATGAACCGCGTTGCCCTACGGTGGACATGACCGTCCGCCGATCGATCGGACCGGTGAGAACGGTGATTGTCTTCGCCGAAGCGGTGGACCGATATCGGCAGACCATACCGGATCTCGACTGTACTCAGTGCGTTTAGGCACGCTCGAATCCTTGCACGGAACATTGAAATCGAGCATAGCTTTCCGGCTTCGGCCGATCGGCCGCGCCGCCCGGCCGTGCCGGTCGCGCTCGAGGATGAAACCGTGAGACGGTCCGCCGTCGCCTTCCTCGTCAGCGTCCTGCTGACGCTGTTCGCCGAGGCGGCCCACGCCGAAGGGCGCCGCGTCGCGCTCGTCGTCGGCGTCGGCGGATACGAGAACGTGCCGAAGCTGCCCAACGCGGTGGGCGACGCCAACGCGATGGCCGACCTGTTCCGCCGCGCCGGGTTCGACGTGGTGGCGGCGCGCAACGACACGAGCAACCTGGAATTCAAGCGCGCAATCCGCGAGTTCGAGGATGCGGTCACCGACTCGGAGATCGCCGTCGTCTACTATGCCGGCCACGGCATCGAGATCCGCGACGCGAATTACCTGATCCCCACGGACGCCAAGCTGGTGAACGAGCGCGACGCCGATGACGAGGCGATCCCGCTGGATCGCATCCTCAACGCCCTGGAGGGGGCCAAGCGCCTGCGGCTCGTCATCCTCGACGCCTGCCGCGACAACCCGTTCGCCAGCAAGATCAAGCGCCGGGTCGCCACCCGGGCGATCAGCGCCGGCCTCGGAAAGGTCGAGCCGCAGCAGACCGACACGCTGATCGCCTACGCGGCGAAGGCGCAGGCCGTGGCCAATGACGGCGAGGGCACCCATTCGCCGTTCACGACGGCGCTGCTGGCCAACCTGACCGTCCCGGGCCTCGATGTCCGCCTCGCCTTCGGCCGCGTCCGCGACGACGTGCTCAAGGCCACCAATCGCCAGCAGGAACCGTTCGTCTACGGCTCGCTGGGCGGCGGCACCGTCGCGCTGGTTCCCGCGCGGACCGAGGTGGCGACGGTGGCACCGAACGCCACGCTCATGGCCAACACCCGGGACGAGGCGGTGCTCGCCAAGTCAGATTACGAGATCGTCGAGCGGGTCGGCTCGAAGGCGGCGTGGGAGATCTATCTCAACACCCACAAGTCCGGGCTCTACGCCGATCTCGCCCGCATGCAGCTCGCCAAGCTCGCCGCGCCCCCGGCCGCGCCGGGGATGGCGGGCGTCTCCCGCGTCGCCCTGCGCAGCGAGCCGGACCTCGACGGCGAGGTCCGGCCGCAGGTCTCGCCCCCCGTCGACGCGCCGCCGGCCGTTCCGATGCCGCGGCCCACGGCCGCCGAGGCCCGCGCCTGGAGCCGGCTCAAGACCTCCACGGACGCGGCGGCGATCGCCAAGTTCATCGAGACCTACAAGACGTCCCCGCTGATCCCGGAGGCGCAGGAGCGCCTCGGGACGCTGGAGCGCCTCGCCAACGAGAAGGACGAGCGCCTGCGTCAGGAGCGCGAGGCGGCGCGGCAGCGCGACGAGGACGCGCGCCAGAAGCGAGCCGCGGAGGACGAGCGCAAGCGCCTCGACCGGGAGGCCGCACGCCAGCGCGACGAGGCCGAGAAGGCCAAGGCCGCCGAGACCGCGCGCCTGAAGGCGGAGGCTCTGGCCGCCGCCAAGCAGCAGGAGGCCGAGGCGCGGGCCCGCGCCGCCGAGGCCCTGGCGCGCCGGCGCGAGGAGGAAGAGGCCGCCCGCATGGCCGAGGTCGCCCGCCGCAAGCGCGACGCGGAGGAACGGGCGGCCGCGCTCGCCGCCGAGCGCGTGCGGATGGAGGCGGAGATCGCCGCGCGCAGGCGGGAGGCCGAGGAGGCCAACCGTGCCGCCGCCGCCGCCAGGGCCGCCCACGAGGCCGAGGAGCGGTTGCGACTCCAGGCGAGCCAGGACAAGCAGCGCGAAGCCGCCGAGCAGGCGCGGGCCGCCGCCGCGGAGGCGGCCGCCCGCGACGCCGAGGCGCGTGAGCGCGCGAAGGCCGCCGAATCGGTGGCGCGTCAGCGGGAAGCCGAGGATCGCCGCCGGGCGGCGGAGATCTCCCAAGCGAAGGCGGAGGCTGAGCGGAGCGCGCAGGACAAGTCCGCCACCGAGGACGCTCGGGTGGCCGAGACCGAGCGCCGCAAGGCCGCGGCCGCCGCGGCTGCGGAGCGTCGCCGGGCCGAGGAGGCGGCTGCCGCGGTCGCCGAGCAGAAGGCCGAGCGCGCCGCCGCGGCCCGCCGGCGCGAGGCGGCCGAGGAGCGCCGTCG
>NZ_JAKSXX010000204.1 GCF_022829385.1 Methylobacterium sp. J-070
CTCTGGGCAGGATAGCCGCCAGGGTAAGCGCGGCAGACCGGCCCTCTACGTCCTGATTGTCAGTGTCGGCTTGATGCTGACATCTGCGGTCGGACTGATGATCTGGCAGGGCGCGAATTCACCGCCCGACTATGCCAGCCAAAGCCAAGCGGCATCACGCAAGCAGATTACTGGCTCTGAAACCGGCAAGTCAGATGCTCTGTCATCAGCTAACAGTGCGGGCGTGCCGGGAGGCAATCCGGCGTATCCTCAGCCTGCCGTGCGTAGCGTGAACCCATGACGGCGGTTGAAAAAGCGAACGATGATCTGGTCGAGGCTGCGGTGCTGGAACGAGCGCAGCGGAACTTCCTCGACAACGGGCCGGGCGACCGAATGTGGTCAGATCCATCCCCGATGAAAGGATCCACGATGAGCGCCGGTTTCGCGCTGAGCGCGGACCAGCGTGCCGCCTTCATCGCTGCCGCGCGGACGGAGATCGCATCAGAGGGCAATACAGCCGACAGACCGGAGGGGCTCCAGCTTCCGAGCGCAGGTGCGAGCCTTGGCATTCTCGCGCTGTATGAGAGCCATAGCAATGCGCTGGCCGCGACGGCCACGCTGGTCGCGGCCGGCATCTCTCAGCAAGCGATCCAACTCGTGGTCGCCCCCGCCGATCCGGATGCCGGCTGCGCCGAGTCGGGAGCACCGCTTCCCGACGGCTCAGGCCTTCGAGATAGGCTCGGGACGATCGGCGTACCTCCAGAGGCGCTGGAGGCCTGCTGCGCGCGGCTGAGGCAGGGCGCGGCGATGCTGAACCTCGTGATCGCGGACGGCCAGCGGGACTGCGTCATGGGCATTCTGAAGGACCATGGCTCAGTCGACCCGACGTCGCGCCTCGCGACGTGGCGCGCGGAGGGCTGGGGTGGAACGTCGCCGGTCTCGACAGAGGGCTGGGGTGGCTATTCCGCCACCTCAACCGGCGCCACGGACATCACGACGAGACGGGAATAAGCTGATGGCCCTGATTGCTCCCGTCAGGTCCGAGAAGACTGACCTCGACGCGGTGCGACGGTACGCGGTGAGCGTCATCGCGCAAGCCGATGGCGAGGCCCTGCAGATGAAGGCGGTCACCCTGGCGCTACTGGGCGGCATCATGTGGCGCGGCGCGCCGGGATCGACCGAGATGATCCAGGACGAGGCGGGCGCCAAGGCCATCCTGTCGACCACCCTCGGCGGCCGCCATCTGACCTTCTCCTACGACCAGAATACCGAGTCGATCGAGATGCGCGAGGGAACGACAGA
>NZ_JAKSXX010000207.1 GCF_022829385.1 Methylobacterium sp. J-070
TTGATCTCGCGCCCGGCTGTGAAGATGGCGAACAGCTTGAGGGCGTTCCGGGCGAGGCGTTCAACGGCGTCGCCGGCACTGTCCAAGCTCTTCTCGATGCCCTTGCCTTCCTTGACCGCGCTCTCGCGGGTCTTGGCGAAGGAGGTCATCGCCTGCTTCTCGCCCCTGACGAAGGCGGAAGGATCCAAGCCTAGGCTGACGGTGAGCGCGTCGATAACGGTCGGCATATCAGTCCCTCACGATGCTGAGGCCGAGACGTTCCCGGCGGGACGCGGCCATGGCGGGCTCGGCCAAGTTCCGGAACTTCTCCACGCTGCCGCCGGCACGGGCGAACGCCGCGAGCGTGCACATGGCGAAATACAGTTCCGGGTCAGGATCCGGGGCTTTGGACACCTTCCAATGCCGTTGTGCTGTCCGCTGCGCCTCGATGGCGGCCTGAACGGCCGGGTCGGCTAGCAAGTGGTCGATCTCACCCATGTCCGCCCTCAAGCCGCAATCTTCGAGGCTGAAACCGTCGTGAACCATTTGCCGTTTGGTAATTCCGACTCCAACTCGTGGGCGATGTTGTAGATGTTCCACTTGCCGCAGGCCGGCTGTAACTGGCTCTCGACCTCGATGGAGCCGCCGTACTGCAGCGTGGGGTTGAACAGCGTGGTCACCTCGATCCCGGAGGACGTGAACGCGGGATAGCCGCGCATGCCGGTCGACGGCGAGACCTTGGTCGGACCGCCCTGCCGAGACTTGCCACGGGGCCAGATCGCCACCGTGTCCCGGTCGATCACCCACTGAATGCCGGCTGCATCGGCGAGCGCCCGCATCTGGTTGTTGGCGTCGCCCCACAGGTACGGGTTCTGAACCTTGCAGTTCACATCGTTGTTCTCGAACCGGTAGCCCGACGCTTTGACGATCTGCTCGAACGTCTGAGCGACATCGGCTGAGCCCTGAACGCTGGTGGGCTTGGCCGGGGCGACGGCGGTGTAGAGCCCCGCCAGCGCCTCGATCCGGAAGCCGACCTCCGGCTGCACGCGGGCGTCCACGAAGGCCGCCATGATGGTGCCCTTGAACACGACGGAGGGCGACGTTCCATCCTCATAGGCCAGCACGGTGACGTAGTTCTGGCCGACAGCGTTGAGCTGGCTCGGCAGGAGCGTGAGCTGGTTCATCATCGACAGCGTCATGCCGTAGATGGCGATGGCCGCCTTGCCGAGGTCCGGTGCGCCCGCCTGTTCGATCACCACCGAGACGCGGTGGCCCCTCAGGTACGCGGAGTTGCCGCCGCCCTCGAACTGGCCGTTGGCGAGCTGGAACTGCACGTCGAGGTACTTGCGGGTGAACGTCATGCCGTTGCCTTCTCAGCAGCCCCCGGCACGGGATGCGCCGGGAGCCATGTCGGGTGCGAGACCGAACTCAGTAGCGACTGTCCAGCATTTGGGTGCCGCTTAAGCATGAGCCGACCGATGACAGGGGATCTTCCGAAGCTTTGCTCGGCCTCGGTTGTCCAAACGAGCATTTGAGTGTGACCCAGAATGGTTCGGCGAAGGACATCGTGGTACCGCGGAAGAGTGATGCTGCGGTGGCCAATTTGACAAATTCGTTATAGGTAGTCCATCTTCAAGAGAAATGCACTCGATAAGTGCGGCCGATTGCCCGAACGACACGATCGCCCGACTATGTTCGCCCTTGTCCACCGATGTTTACTGGTGTTCACGGAGGCTACATGATCTGTTGCAGCGAGCGGCGACAGCAGGCTTGCACGTGCCGACTTCGCGAAGATTAGGTCTGGCGAGGCGGCCGATCCAACCAGCACGGCGAGCGTGTCGGCCGTTGCGAAGGGCAGTGCTGCGCCTGGGGCCGTTCCACAGTCCTAATGACCGCGAAACGATGGACCGTCGTGAGAAGGAAGGGCGGAAGACACCAGGCCGATCTGTAACGGCTACTGAAGTTGCTGCGCCACGCCCGAGGCGAGACGCAAGCGGGACATGACAGGCCGGTTGCGTAGCTCGGTTATCCGGCCAGCCCTTGACCGTGCCCAGCCTGCCCGCGCAGCTGAGCAATTCCTACGGCAACATCGCCAACGCGCTGGGGGCCGTGAAGCAGCAACAGCAGGGCCAGAAGGGCAGCGTCGGGATGAAGCTAGCGCAGCCCTATCGATCGCAGCCGATCGGCCTGCAGCAGGCCAGAGCCATGTTTGATCCATCGCAGTTCTTCACGATGCTGCGCCAGCATGGCGTGAAGGCTTGAGGCAGGACATTCCAACAATGGATGCCAAATTGTCTCCTGGCCTTGAATTTACTTAAAACACCGTGGACTTCTTTGATGCGAAGGTCAATTTCGGCCACACAGCTGAGATCGAAGTGCCATCAATTGTTCATCGTTCAGCCAGCGAGGAGCAGTTGTCGGAGCGCTGCGCACACGGCGTGACACACGGCTAGATCATCCTCGGGCTCGCCACCCGACGAGCCGACGCCGCCCACGATCTCCTCGCCGACCAGCAGCGGCAACCCACCCGTCAGAGGCAGGCGTCCCGGGAAAGCAAGAAGCGCCGCGTTCGCCTGGATCGCCCCCTGAAGATCCTGGGTCGACGTGCGCGTGATCGCGGCCGTCCGAGCCTTCAACCAAGCCGCCTCCGGCGTGTGCAGCCGCGCGCCGTCGAGGCGTTCGAGGGCGAGCAGCACACCTGCCTCGTCGACCACCGCGAACGCTACCGGAAGGCTGCGCCGTTCGGCCTCCGCGCGCCCCGCAGCCATGAGGATGCGCACATCGGACGCGTCGAGGCAGGTACGCTGATGCATGGGACACCGTCGGATTACGGTCGTGTGAAGTCACGAACTATCTGTCTCGGGGCGCCGGCCGCCTCCTACGGATCGTAGGTCTGGCCGTGCTGCCCGCGCATACGCTCAAGATGGCGAGCGCGGCCGCCTCTGTCGAGGAAATCAGGCACCTCTCTTGCAGACCATCGCTCGTGCCTTCACAGGCGCGATGCTGCACAAGATGGTTTGCGATGGTGATCTCAGCCCGCATGCGGACGGTAAGCGACTGGACGGATGAGGGGTACCGCGGCCTGCGCATTCCGAGATGCACGTCGTGCCGAACCATGACGTGGCGGACCTGGGATCAGCTTCAAGCCCAGGGGGCAGAAGAGGTTTTGGTCGTCGCACAGCGTTTTCACTGCGGGAAGTGCGACCAGGTTCCGGCCGGGCTCCCGGTCGTGATTGGCACCGGCCGGTAGTGCTACTCGGCTCGCCTGAGTTGACAAAGAGGGCACATGATCATTTTGGAAACACGGTTGCGCTAACTTGCTTAGCGGCTCGATGCGCTGAGCTTGAGGATTGATGCTGGACCGTCCGATCATTGGCCTTGCCGTGTGGCTTTCAAAACCCCTCGGCTTCTTGACGACCTGCTTTACCGTCGC
>NZ_JAKSXX010000211.1 GCF_022829385.1 Methylobacterium sp. J-070
TTCGGGTTTGCGGGGATCTGGACCGTGCGCGAGCAGAACCAGCTGCTCGCCTGCTGCTTCGGCCTTCCTGTCACGAACAAAGCATGAAAGCGAGACGGTAGACGCCCTTCCGCGGCTCACAGCCGGGTTTGCGACACGCCCCTTTTCAGGGTCTCAATTCCGCAGCGGTTGCTCTCCTGAATTGCCGGCTCTCGACTCGCCGGGGCGGATCCGGCCGGAACGGTCCATGTCGGCCGGGCGGCACGGTTAAGTCAACGTTGCCGGGACGGTGCAACGATGATCCCTGGCTCCGCATGCTAGGGCGAGGGCTTCCGAGCGAGCGCGCTAGCCAGCCGCTCAAGCTCAAGAGCTAGACAGAACAAGGCGAACAAGGCGCACGCAAGCAGTACGCCTTGGCTCACCAGCCAGCCGATGCTGAAGTTTACAGTGAGAACCGGCAAGTGCCGAAAAAACACGACGGAGAAAAGCGCCGCGCCGAAGATAAAACTGAGGCGTGCCAAGAAGGCGATCAAATGATTTAGGAAGACGTTTGGGCGAACAAACGGCACGGGAACACGGATATACCCGTACCAGTAGGCTGACTGCATGGTCAGTATCGAGACACAGATCATGAAATAATCACTGCCTTGCCGAGAAATCTGCTCTCCCGGGTTGTCAGCCAAATCTTGGAAAATCGGCAGCGTGGCCCAAATCAGACAGCCCGCACCCGCGATCTGAAGCAGCAGCAAGCCGAGATAGGTGGCTCGGACGTGGCGACTCGTCGGAGACGGTCGGATCACTGCTGCGCTCCGTCCATTGGCTGTATGCTCTTCCAGAGCGGTATCGCGCGAGCGGGAGCGACTATCAGCTGGGGCAGTCTTCCGAATTCTTCTACCACTGTAGGCGTGCGCGACATGTCGGGCTACTGATTGCCGCCCGCACCTGCGCGACGGCTTCCGGCTCCTCGGCCATCAGCAGGGCGCCCATCGCCTCGTGATAGTTCACCGGATCAACGCTACCGCCCGCAGTTCGCGCTCCAAGCCCTCACGGAGGACGTTCAACGGGTCATCGTTCGAGGCCTGCGGCGGACGGATCTCCTGCATCGGCGCGGGCGGCGTTGTGAGGAAGGCGGCGATTGCCACGTCACTCCAAGCTGTATCCGGGGTGGGACCGACACGCAGCAGGCGGCGCAGCAGCGCGATCATCTATGGCCCCCGCACGACCCGGATAGCCGGCTGCAGCACGTAGGGTGAGCCGGGCAGGTGCAGTCATTGCCTCGACGTTCTCAGCTGAGCCCGATAGCACGGCGGTGATGGCCTCGTGCAGGTTGAACTACTGCTGCATCAGGTGCAGCAGGTTCTGCCGCTTGCTTACGACCCTTTTCAGAAATTCAGAAAGTCCGCTTGCCGGCAATCTCGATCGCTACGAATAAGCGGATCTAAACGCAAGCTTTCGGGCCACCTTGGAGCCTCAACAGCAGATAGTGCTTAGTTGCAGAACGTCGTTAAGATGACGCTAGGAAAGTCCTTTCGTTGTGGAACTGACCGGCTACCTAAAGTCGGACGTGGCGCCGAGAAGCCAATCGGAGAAGGTCCGCACAAGGGCACGATTTTGGTCCGCTTTACGACTTACTAGGAAATAGCCGACGCCATCATCATGCTCAATGTCGAAAGGACGCACGAGCATCCCAGCTGAAAGGGCATCTGCCACTAACGAGCGCCGACCGATTGCAACGCCTTGCCCCTGTTCTGCTGCTGCAAGCGCGAGAGACGTTTCGCTAAAACTCGGACCTACGACGCCGAGAGCCGGGTCGAAATCGGCTTGTCGAAGCCACGCCGGCCAAGTCGGCCGTTCTGCGTAGTGGAGCAGAAGCTTGTCGTGCAGGAAGTCTACTCCAGCAGGAGAACCGTCCCACAGCGACGGCGCGCAAACTGGAAACAGGACGTCGGTGGTGAGCCGCTCAACGGAGAAGTCGCCCCAGGAACCGTCTCCCGCTCGGATGGCGATATCACCGGGCGAACGGTCCAGGCCTTCGTAATAGCGATGCGTGTCGAGACGAAAATCAATCCAGGAGTTGGCACGTAGGAAGGTCCCGAGCCGTCCCACCAACACCCGGAGGGCGAAGCTACGCGGCGCGGCAACAATTAGTGTCGTTCGCCGTCTGGGCTGACCGATCCTTTCTAGGCCCGACGCCAATTCGTCGAAACCTCGCCGGACGTAATCAGCGAGGAGGTCACCGGCCTCCGTCAGCGTGACACCGCGCGGACCCCTACGAAATAGTGCTGTCCCAAGCAGGTCCTCAAGCGATTTGATGTGCCGGCTCACTCCACCCTGCGTCATGCCAAGCTCGGCCGCGGCCCTGACCAAGTTGGTGTGTCGAGCGGCTGCATCGAAAACGCGCAGCTTACTGACCGGTATGCTCGCGAACGGGTCGGTATGAGCAGCATTCATACCGCAGCACATTAAGCCGCTAGTTGCCGGCTCTGCAAGGCATGACATCATTCTGATGAACGAACACTGCTGGCAAACCAAAGGAAATCCATGTCGCCCCGCGATGAGCTATTCGCCGCTGCAAGGGAGCAGTTCGCCGGTACGCGTGCGGGACCGTTTTTCGACATGGCTTCACGAGCCCTACTGTATACGGGAGGCCGTGCGGCGCTCGACAAGCACCTTGATGATATGGCGAACGGGACCATCGACAAGGCTGGGCTTTTCTCAGCGGTCGAGGAGTGTCGGGAACAGTTCGCCGCGCTCATCTGCAGCCATCCGGACGAGGTCGCCTTTACGCGTAACGTTACGGACGGGATTGCGGCCTTCGGGGCAGCGCTCGACTGGAAGCCCGGCGACACCGTGGTCGTTTGCGAAGAACTCGAACATCCGGCCAACATCTATCCTTGGTACGGTCTCGCCCGGAAGCACGGCCTCGTCGTCAAGAACGTGCGCCAAAAGCGAGGCGTCGTCCCGCTCGAAGACATTCTGCACGCCATAGACGAGCGATGCCGCGTCGTAGCGATCTCGGCGGTGTCGTTCGCACCGGGGTTCCTGTTTCCCGTGCCCCAACTTGGCGCCGAATGCCGCCGACGCGGCGTTCATCTCGTGGTCGACACGGCCCAGTCGATCGGGGTGGTCGAAACGGACGTGGAGAAGTGGGGTTGCGATGCACTAGCCGCGTCGACCCAGAAGGGGTTGATGTCCCTCTATGGGCTCGGTTTCCTCTACGTCCGTCGGAGCGTAGCCGAAACGCTTAACCCCGCTTACTTGTCGCGGTTCGGGGTCGAACAGGAAGGCCATGAAGCCAGCCTCGGTAATCCAATCTCAGGTCCTCTGGCGGCTGGAGCGCGCCGCTTCGACGTCGGCAACTACAATTACCCGGCCATTGTAACCGTCACGGCAGCCCTCAAGCTCATCCTGGACCTCACGCCAAAGGCTGTCGAACAACATACGTTCGGGCTCGCATGCGAATTCGCTGAGCGCATGCTGGCTCTCGGTCTGCCAGTCTTTGGCGGTCGCCCGGGCTCTCAGAGCACCCACATCGTCACGATCGGGTCCGAAATGGGCTTCGATCACGACTCCGCAGCCGACCTCAGCATGAAGGCGCTGTATGAGCACCTTGTAGCAGAAGGCGTTCGGCTCAGCATTCGGCGGGACCTGCTGCGCTTCTCCTTCGGCCTATACAACAATCGCGACGACATCGCTCGGGTCGAGCGGCTCATCCGCGAATGGATGCGTGGCCGGAATGCGGCTCAGAACTCGCTCGAAGTCACAGCGTAGTTCACCGACCTGACCGGTCGGGCGTCTCGTCCGGCCTCTCCCGAGCGAAGGAGCGGAACGATGGCAGCGACGCTGACGAGGGAAACGCACGCGGGCGGCGGCGAAGTCCGGACGCGCACAAACCGAACCTTGCCGCTTCAAATGTTGGCTGGGCTCGTGATTGGTTGTGTGCTGGGACTAGCATTCCCGGATCTCGGCAAGGCGCTCCTCCCGGTCGGACAAGCCTTCATCAAAGCGCTCCGAATGATCGTTGTTCCGCTCGTCTTCTCGTCCATTGCCCTTGGCATCTTCAACATGGGCCAAGAACTCTCTTCCTTCGGCCGTATGGTTCTCATCGCGTTCATCTGGTTCTTCGTTGCGTCGGGCTTCTGCATTCTTGTCGGGCTCGCCGCCAACGCGGTTTTCCATCCAGGAATAGGCGTCGACCTGTCGATCGCCGGAACCGTCCCGGCAAATGCGGGTCTGAAGATCAACCTCGCGTCCTTCCTGCTCGACCTCGTTCCCGCGAACATCGTAAGTGCGATGGCCGAGCAGAAGATCCTGCAAGTTCTGCTCTTCGGCGTTCTATTTGGGGCTGCGCTCGCATCCATCGGTGATGTCGGACGAAGCGCCGTTGTCATGCTACAGGCTGTTCAGGCAGCGATGATGAGAATGGTGCGCTGGATCATTGCGTTCTCCCCGATCGCGGTCGCGGCTGTTATGGCTTGGCTGTTTGCGAGCCAGGGGCTGACGACGCTGCTTGCACTCGGGAAGCTGATTGGAACGCTCTATGTAGGATTGGTGGTCGTCGTCCTGCTCATGTGGGTGGTGTTGTTCGCGATCGGCCACAATCCACTTGTCGTGACCCGCAAAATCGCCGAGCCCCTGCTGCTTGCATTCACCACGCGATCGTCAGAGTCGTCATTGCCGATCCACATGGAGATCCTTGAGCGGTTCGGCGTTCCTAACAAAGTCGTGTCGACCGTGATCCCGCTCGGTTATTCCTTCAACCAAGACGGGACCTCACTTTACATCTCCCTCGCAACCGCATTCGTCGTTGAAGCTCACGGCATCGCACTCGACCTCCCTGCCATGCTCACCATCATCGTTACCGGCCTCATCTCGACGAAGGGCATGGGCAACGTGTCGGGCGGCGGACTCGTGGCGGCCACTACCGTACTCGTCGCGTTGGGCTTACCGGTCGAGTCAGTGGCAGTTCTCGCGGCCGTTGATGTGTTCATGGACATGGGCCGCACTACCGTAAACGTCTTCGGCAACACGGTTGCAGTTCTCCTGGTTGACCGCTTCGGGGGCGTGTCGCGCGATACGCCTGAAGCGGTCGCAGACACCGTTGAGCCTCAAGCACTGGCGACCCACGCCTAACTGATGTTCGAACACGTTGTCGACTTACAGAGCGATTTCAAGACTCTACCTTGTCCAGGCGTGCGGGCTGCTATGGCGAAAGCCCGGGTCGGTAACTAACAGGTCGGGGAGGATCTATGAGGTTTTCTACTAGAGCATCCGCTTCCAAAGTGGTGTTGACCTCGGCTGAACAGCGACAGTGGATGCTAAACTGAACGCCGGTTTTTGGACGGCAACCCAATGACGGTTCTCCACTTAAAGGAGACATCGCGACCCGGCGTTGCTACAGGTCGACTTCCTGACTGAGGGGCCGAATCCATGCTTCGTGGACGCTGCTACTGTAACTCGATCCAGTTCGAGATGCCGGATAAGGCCGCAGCAAGTTCTGTATGCTACTGCGACTTTTGCCGGAAGCAATCAGGCGCACCCATGTTAGCATGGGCTATGATGCCCGAGGATGCCGTATCGGTTACTGGTAATCCGAAAGTTTACAACTCGTCCGAAGACGGGTGGCGTTCATTTTGCGGGTTGTGTGGCACCGGCCTATTCTTCACGAACGCACTTCTCAAGAAGATGGGAATGATGCAGGTGAGGATCGCAGCGCTCGATGATCCCGATGCAATCATCCCCCAAATTCAGGTGCAGACGGCGGAACGTGTGAAGTGGATGACATCTGCACATGAGCTTCCTGCCTTCGAGCGTTTTCCGGGTTGAGTAATGGCCGTTCCCCACCCTCTGCGGATCTTGCATCAAGCACGCTCCAGCAGGTCGATAAGCAGCGAGCCGGCAGCCGCGATGACGTTGCCCCGGCCGCGCCGGGGCAGGATCTGCGTCTCGGGCAGCAGCTCGACCGCTACCTCCGGCAGCACGGTCTCGGGCGCCTCGGCCTCTATGTCTTGATCCCCGCCACGCATATAAACGATTTGGCTGCCGGCAGTGTTTTCAGCAGCGGCAAACGATGGCTCGTCGTCGGCACCGTCCTCAAGGCCCAGATCCCCGTCAATACGGTCCAGGCCGGCGATGATGCGCTCCGCACCGGATGCGCGAGTGACGTTCGTGAGGGGTTGATGAAATCAACGGCACCCGTAAAATTCACTCAATCGGTTTAAAGCCTTCCTGACGGGCTAAGTTCAGCTTAGCCATATGATCGCGTTCGCTTCTTGCTGTTTGGCGCTTATTGTAGGCGGCGAGGCGCCCGCCATGATTGTTTTCAGCCTGGCTTGTATTGTCTTGGGCGCGGTTCTTGCAGGTGTAGCCTCAAAAAGACCCGTCCAGCAGGCGGTTCTTGAGAGTGCGGGCGGTAGTCTCATCGTGCTTGGCCTGATCATCATTGGTGCGGGCTTGCCTCTGTTCCGGTAAGGCCCCTTGAACCTGACGAGACCGCTCCAGCCTTGGACGTTGCCCATATCTGCGGCATATTGTTCATATCAGTAGTTAGCCACAGGAAGCGGTGGAACTAATGGAATTGCTGATTGTGTTCGTTGCCATCAGCAGTTTTCAGCGAGTTAGAGGATGCCGAACCGAGATCACGGATTTCACTTATCCAAGAAATCGCCCCGATCGCTGAAATCAAGTCGGCGACTCTCGAAGGTTGCTCGTGCGCAGCAGGTTGAAGACGCGGTAGATCACGAAGAGGCGGTCGCAACGGTTGATCGCCTCGAAGCCGCTCTCCGCGATCTGTTCAAGTAGCCCTTATACGGCCGAGCATCGCTGCCGCGGCATCTTATGGGCAGCGCATCCGTCACAGAGACGGATCTGCCGACATCAGCGTAGGGTACCTGAGTCGGTGGTCCTCATCCCGCTGATCTCCACGCTCGCCCGCTAGCTCCCCAAGGCATCGGAGGGCGGGCGTGGATGCCAATGGGGTACCGTTTCGTTACCCTATCACCGGCACAGAACCGGCGTCGGCGGGATCGCCGGCACGCCCAGCCCTGCTCACGACGAAGTTACGAACGTATCCACCAGTCGGTGGATGCCGGCCTCTGAGGCCGAAACCTAGCCTTTCCGTTGGCGCAACACACCCGCCTTTGGGAGGATCTCGGTGACCTCTGCCCTGTTTGCCGCATTCCTGCGCAGCCTAACGATGCTTGTGCTCGCGTATGCCATTGCTGCGCTCGCTTTCAACACCCTCTTGTTGATCCCGTCGCCGGATAGAAGCGCGAACTTCTCGGCAGCTAGGACTAACCCAGGCGTCACAATGTGTGAGTACCTTCCGACCGATGACATCGCGAGTTGCACGGTCCAGCACTGAGTGCGCAAGGACCGGCCGGTGGAAGACACACGACCGGCCTCAGGGGTTCGCCACCATGTCGAGGAGGGCCACGCCGACGGCCGCGATAACGTTGCCGCGTCCGCGCCACGGCAGGATCTCGGCCTCGGGCGCCGGCTCGACCGCTACCTCCGGCAGCACGGTCTCAGGCGCCTCGGTCTCGCGGTCCTGGTCGTTCCCGCGCATGTACACGACTTGGCTGCCGGTGGCGTTCTCGGGAGCCGCCAGAGACGGCTCGCCGTCTGCGCCGTCTTCAAGGTCCGCATCGTCGTCCATGCGGTCGAGCACGGCGATGATGCGGTCCGCCGCGTCGAGGGCGATCTGTGCCGCCTCCTCCAAGCTGGCGCGGAGCGCGGCGCCCGCCAGCGGCTCCAGCGCTGCCGGAGCGGCCGTTTTTGGACGCGGGGTGAAGGTGAGCACGTCGCCCATGGTGGTGTCTCGGGTGTGATGGAATGACCCGGCTGGATCCGACCGGGGCGGTACGCACGGCGACAGAAGGGTGGGCTCAGCGTTCGTGCTGGGCGTTCAGCTCGGCGAGCAGAGCGTCGTTGACCGGCCGGCCGTTGGTGTTCAGCTCGTCCCGGATAAGCACGCCCAGGCGCTCGCGCCGCTCGTCGGCGGTGACGGCCGTTCGGCCCCTGACTTCCTCAGCGATGTCACTGAGGAAGGCGCCCGCCCGGTCGTACTCGCGGTCCAGCGCCTCTCCGGCTGGCGTGTGCCCGCTGTATCGATCGGCGGTGAAACACGGGATCTCGCTGGCGCCCGTCAGGTGGTGGAACACGCCCTCCCAGGTCTCGTAGAGGCGGGCGAGCTGGGCGAGGTCGCAGCCGGACAGGTCGTGCGTGGCCGTGTCGCTCGCCGGGGCACAGTCGGCCTCGAACGCCGCCGTGACGGCGCTCATGATGTCCCGGAACAGGTAGGCGGGGACATCGGGGTCAGTCTCGCCGCCGGTGTAGAGCGCGACCTGAAACCGGGCGTAATCCATGAGGGCAAGGCGTCCGGCCCGCGTGGTCGGCGTGGTGCGCCACACCGCGGCTTGGGCGGCGGATTGCGCCTCGGTCAGCGCCCGCTCGCGCAGGAACCAGTTTGGCCGCGAGGTCGAGGTCGGGTCACGAACAGGTCCTGAGGACATGTGACGAGGACGGCGTGGATCTGCATCCAGGCGACGCCCCATGCCTCCATCGCTTCGGCCTGAGCGTCACGGGCCCGCAGCCATCGCTCGCCGAGCGCTACCAGTTCGGCGTCGGGGTGC
>NZ_JAKSXX010000212.1 GCF_022829385.1 Methylobacterium sp. J-070
CCGCAGCAGCAGGGGTGGCCACTGAGCGGGAGGCGATGGCGTCCAGGGCGGTCTCTGGTGTGGCCGCGTGGCCGACGCCCACCACGAGGTTCGGGAGCCGCAGGGCCGCGTGCACGACCCCTGCTGCGTCGAGCGGAGCGAAGGCTGCCTGCGGGACGTCTCCGCGCACCAAGCGGGTGACCGACTGCGCGTCATAAACCGCGCACGTCGCCTCTGCCTTGACGCAGGCCTCGGTCAGGGAGCGCTCCGCAGACGGACCCTCGAAGATCGCGGGCACGAAGATGATATCCAACGCACCACCCTGCACGAAGGGGGAGAGCACGCGTTGGACGTCACCGAAGGCGTCGCCGCGCTCG
>NZ_JAKSXX010000215.1 GCF_022829385.1 Methylobacterium sp. J-070
TCGTCTGCAGGGCGACCGGCAGGGTCGCGGCGACCTCGAACGATAGGTCCGCGGGAAGCGGAAGGGTCCGCCCGTGATCCGCCACGGCATACTCGGCGTAGCCGCCGGCGCCGGAACACATGACGCGGTCGCCGGGATGGAAGTCGCTCACGGCCGCGCCGACCGCCACGACCTCCCCGGCCCACTCCAGCCCCGGGATCGCGCCGGGCCCGCCGGTCGGGCCGTGCGGCTGCCCAGAGGCGACGGCGAGATCGGCGCGGTTGAGGGCGGCGGCCCGAACCCTGACGAGCACCTCGGCGGGTTTCGGGGTCGGGGTGTCGGTCTCGGCGAGGCTCGCCCCATCCGGCCCGACCACGACGGCCTTCATCCGGGCCTCGACCGGGGTGATGGGGCGATCCTCGGCCGAGGCGGCGCGGGCGGGCAGGAACTGCGCGGCCGCACCGGCCAGGAGGACGCGTCGGTCGATGTCCATGACTTTCTCCTGCCTCCCGCTCCGGATCGCTGTGCACGACCTCCGGCTGTGATGATCCGCGCGTGTGAGATCCGACCTGGACGCGTCGGGAGCCAGGCGGCTCTCGCCGCACCCGGGTCGCGACACCGTCGCGTATATAGGCGCCAGCGACCGCAGACCCATCATGCCCACTCACTCGCCCGCCGGATCAAATCGAGCGTGCGTGCGGGTCGTCCGCTGTCGATCAATCGATCTTGGGGGGCCGTCCTGGGCACGCCGCGCGGCATCCGCCGCCTCGCCCGGCGTTTCGTGGCAGCGGGCAAGTCGGCCGTCGTGCTCAACTGCGGCGCGCGCCCCGACCAAGATGATCTGTCGTCATCTTCGCAGCCCATTTAACGGCAGCACAGAACATCTCAATTGATGCCCGCTTCTGCAAACTCAAAAGCCGAAAAGGACCTCCGGATTCTCGACGAGAATACGCTGCCGGTCCGCGTCGTCGTAAACCCAAGAGCCGAACAGCTCCAAGAGGTCGCTCGTGTTGGGCATCCCGCTTCTCAACCCGACATGCGGCCAGTCGCTCCCCCATAGGATACGGTCGGGTCTGAGCGCGAGGAGAGCCTCAGCGAACGGGCGAAGCTCCGGATAGTGCGGGCCTCCCCGGAACAGGCGATATGCGCCCGACAGCTTCACCCACCCCGTCCCGACTTCGACGAGGCGACGCAGGGCCTGGAACCCCGGCTGCTCGAGCCCCTGCTCGGGCGCGAGAAACCCCATGTGGTCGATGACCACCGGGCAAGGAAGCCGCCGCAGGCGCGGCTCCAACTCCACGAGGTGTGCGGGCTTCAGCAGAAACTGGAGGTGCCAGCCCATCTCGAAGGCCCGGGCCGCGGCCCGCTCGATCCCGGACGGATCGAGGCCGCCCGGATGGGCCATGATGAAGCGAATACCGCGCGCGCCTTGCTTGTGCAGGGCGCGCATTTCAGCCTCGGAGGCGTCCGGACCGACCACCACGATCGCGCGCATCGGTAGTCCGATTGCGGCGCCTTCCTCGAGCTGATCACGGTTGTCGGACCCGAAGATACTCGCCTGGATGACGACGATCCGCTCGATGCCGAGTGCGTCGAACAGCCGGCGCGCGCTCGCGGCAGCCGCTTCCGGCGGCGTGTAGTCGCGCTGCGGCACGAGCCGCTCGAGGCGGTTCGGACCAAAGACGTGGAAATGCGTGTCGGTCGCGCCGGGCGGCATCCGGAAGCTCGGGGGACGCACGTCCGGATCGGGTGCGAGGCAGGTATCGTCCGTCATGGGGTTAGCGCGATCCGACGAGATTGGGCAGGGCGTGCGTGAACCAGGGTATGAACGCCACGGCGAGGACGCCGAGGACGAGCACGATGAGGTAGGGGATCATCGCCCGGCTGGCCGCCTCGATGCGGCACTCGGCGACGGCGCACGCGATGTAGAAGCCGATGCCGATCGGGGGGATGAAGATACCGATCCCCATCGCAAGGATGATGACCATCGCGTAGTGGATGCTGTCGATCCCGTACTGGCCCGCGATGGGGATGAGTAGTGGCCCGAGGATGATCAATGCCGGCAGCCCTTCGAGCAGCCATCCGACCACGACGAGCAGCGCGAGCGAGCCGACCAGGAACGCCGCCCGGCTGTCGCCCAGCGCGTGCAGGAGCGAGATCAAGGCGACTGGCAGGTTCGCCGCGGTCAGCGTCCAGGCGAACGAGCCGGCCGCGGCGATGATGAAGAGCACCATCCCGGACAGCACTCCGGACTCGACCACGATCCGGACGAGATCGCGCATCCCGAAGGCGCGGTACAAGCCGCAGGCCAGGATCAGGCCGTAGAGCACGGCCACCGCCGAGATTTCCGTCGGCGTGGCGAAACCGAAGCGGATGCCGACGACCATCAAAACCGGCATGACGAGCGGCAGCGCGGCCGCCCCAGTCGCCAGGGCGAGTTCGGGTCCGGTCGCGCGCGGCATGCGCGGTGCTCCCTCGCGCACGGCGAGGACCCAGTTCAGGATCATCAGGAGGACAGCGATCACGGCCGCGGGCAGGAGGCCGGCGATGAACAGCGTCCCGATGGAGATCGGTGCGACGGAGCCGAGGACCAGCATCGCCAGACTCGGCGGGATCGTCTCCGACATCGCCGCAGAGGCTGCAAGAACTGCCGCGCTCCGCTCGGTCCGTAGCCCTGTTTCTTCAGCTCGCCCCGCAGCACCGAACCGACCGCGACGACGTCGGCGACCTTCGATCCGGAGATGCCGGACACGAGGTAGATCGTCAGGACGACGACCTGGAGCAGGCCGCCGCGCAGATGGCCGACGAGCGCCATCGCGAAACGAACCAGCCGCAGGCTGATTCCGCCGCGTTCCATGATGAGGCCCGTCCAGATGAAGAACGGCAGGGTCAGCAGGATGAAGTTGCCCGTCCCGTCGACGGTGTTCTGCGCTGCTGCAATCAACGGCGCTGTGCCGGTCAGTTGGAGGAAGAACAGCGAGCCGAGCAGCATCGCGAAGCTGACCGGTAGACCGAGAAGGACGGCCGCGAAGAACAGGACCAGCATCAGGCCGAGCGCCGCCTGGGGGCCGGGGCGCGGAATGTCCGGCAGCGCGGTGACGGCGAGCACGATCGAAACAGTGACGGCGACGCCGGCCAGCGTGCGCCAGGCGAGGGCAGGGCGGTAATCCGTCGCGAACCGCTCGATCGCGAACAGGACGACGAGCCCCATACCGACGCTGAGTGGGACGACGAACCAAGCCGCGCTGATCTGCAGAATCGGCGTCGAGGACAGCGCGGCGATCGATAGAAGGTCGAGGGAGACGTAGCCAACCGTAGCCGCGGTCACGAGGACGAGACCATCGATCGCGATCGCGACGGGCTCGCGCCAACCGGCCGGCAGCAGTTGGCGTACGAACTCGACGGTGGTGTGATGCTTGGACCGGTAAGCTAAGGCGCCGCCGATTAAGGCAAGCATCGTCAGGCAGAGCTTGGCGGCCTCGTCCGCCCACAACAGCGACAGATCGATCGTCGAGCGGGCGGTAATGTCCCAGAGGATGATCCCGAGTTCGCCGACGAGCGCAGCGACGAGTAGGGCGCGGCAGAGCCATTCGACGAGATCGAGCCCGCGGCCGTACAGGCGGAGCGCGGCGTAGGGCGACAGGGCGAGCGTGGTCGGCGTCCGCTCAATCATACCGTGGGCCAGCGTGGGCTCTCCGGCGGACACGGGGGCTAACCTTTCCCGACCTCCTTCATCACGGTATCGACTAGGTCCGGCCCGATGATGTCGCGGAACTGCTTGTACACGGGCTCGACCTGCTTGCGGTACGCGTCCTGGTCCACCGGCAGGATCGCCAAGCCCTTCGTCTTGAAACGCGCGGCGGTCTCGTCGGTCGCCGCCGCAATCGTGGAGCGCCAATCGCCCGTCATATCTTGGGCCGCCGCCCTGATCGCGTTCCGCGCCTGCTCGGGCAACGCGTCGAGCTTGGCCTTACTCGCCATGAGGACACCGACGTTGTAGACATGATTGGTCGTGTTGATCGTTCTCACGACCTCATCATGCTTGCCGGCCGCGACCGAGATCATCGGCGTCTCGATGGCTTCGATCGTGCGCTGGGACAGCGCGAGATAGACTTCCGTGAGGTCGATCGCGATCGGGTTCGCGCTGAGCGTGCGGAACATCGCCGCGAAGATCGCGCCGGGCTGGACGCGGATCTTGAGCCCCTTGATGTCAGCCGGCTCCGGCACCTTTCGCTCGACGGTCGATGCGACACGCCACCCCCAGTGGCCGTAGGACAGGCCGTAGATGCCCTTGGCGGGCATGAGGTCGAGGAGTTGGCCGCCGATCGGCCCGTCGAGAACGCGCTCGGCGGACTTGGCATCGGGGAAGAGGAATGGCAGATCCACCACTTGAAACCGCGGGAAGAGCGGGCCGATGAAGCCGGAGGTATGCGCACAGAGATCGATGATGCCGGTCTGCATGCCGGTCATGATGTTGGTGCCGCTGCCGAGTTGGCCGATGCTGAACACTTGGATGTCTACGGCGCCGTCGGTCCGCTTGCTCACGTTCTCGGCGAAGCGCTTCAGAACGGCATAGAGCGGATGCGCCTGCGTGTCGGCGAAGGTTAGCTTCAGTGTATGCGTCGGTGTGGCGGCGAAGCCAGATCGCGCGAGGAACGGCAGGGCTACCGGCGCGCCGAGGACGGCACCGGCGAACGTGCGGCGACTGATCAAAGGCGTTCCCTCGTTCCCTCGGCAGGCCTATTGGCTGGCCAACCACTTGTTCGGCGGCCCATTTTTCCCGGCCGCCGATTGATCGCAAGGATGTCCCCGGCCACGGTGCCGTCAATCATACCCCATAGGCAGCATTGAACATCGGCTGACAGTTGTTGAGGGCTCTCCGGATCAGGGGCCGGCTGACCGCCAAGGATCGGGAACTCCGGATCTAAGCCGTGCGTGCCATCACAGCCTGCGGCGAGATCCGGACGCGGATCGGCAGCGGCGACGCCGTGTCCGGCCTCATCCGGCTTGGCGTGGTTGAAATTGTCGCGGTGACATGGCTCCCGCATTCCGTGGATCTCATCGATCCTACCCGCGCCTGATCCTGGAAATGCAGGTCGCCCTGACGGCCGACCTCCAGACTCTCAGGGCGAACGGCGAGGTCGACATGGCGCTAATGCTGGGCATGCGCTTCGACCAGCACCTCGCCCCGCGCTCCCGCGGGCGGGTGCGCTTCGCCTGGACGGCCGGCCGCGCCCTGGACCTTCTGGACCATCGAGGCCTCGGATTTTCAGACGATCCGCATCCTGTCGTTCGGGAAGAACAGCTTTATCACCGAACCGTGGAGCACTGGCTCACCGATGTCGCGCATCCTCATCACAGGCTCGTCCGACGGTCTCGGGCTCATCGCCGGCCAGTTCCTCACCGAGCAGGGGCACGAGGTCGTGCTTCATGCCCGCACTGCGACGCGCGCAGAGGACGAGCGCCGCGGGTTGCCGGAAGCGAACGCGGTCGTCGAGGGCGACGTCGCGCCGCTCGCCGGCATGCGTGCGGTCGCAGACGCAGCCAACCGGCTCGGCCGCTTCGACGCCGTCATCCACAACGTCGGCATTGGCTATCGCAAGCCGAAGCGCGTCGAGACGGCGGACGGTCTTCCGCAGGTGTTCGCGATCAACGTGATGGCGCCCTACGTGCTAACCGCGCTGATCGAGCGGCCTCAGCGGCTCGTCTATCTCTCCTCTGGCATGCACCACTGCGTGCGCCTATCGCTGGACGACCTGACCTGGATCAAGCGAACCTGGGCCAGTGCGCAGGCCTATGCCGAGAGCAAGCTCTACGACACCGTGCTCGCCTTCGCGGTCGCGCGGCGCTGGGTTGGCGTTCTTTCGAATGCACTTGAAGGGGACATTCTCAGCGTCCGGGATGGCTCATTAAGAGGCCGTCCGCCTTTCCGGGCAGCCTCCTCCGGAGCGGTCATTCTGCTAACGGCCAGTTCCCGCCGGCCGCTTCGCGCCCGATGCGGTCATCCGCGAGTTCGGATGTTTCGCTCGAAAGCGGTCATGGCGCAGATGTCGCCCGGCGATGAGCAAACCGGCACCGACTGCATCTCAGCTCATACCGGCAAGTTCGGGAACAGGGTCGGCGCCGTGCGCGCGGCGAAGTCCCGGAACAGCCGCACCGGTCGCGGCGTGTGCGCGTGGCCGAGATGCACCAGCGACAGGTCGAACGTGCGGAAGCGCCAGTCCGGCATGACCTCGACCAGCCGGCCTGCACGCATCAGTTGCGGCTGCACCACCGGTGGCAACCCGCCGATGCCCGCGCCCGCCGCGAGGGCCGCGGCCAAGCCGGCGTAGTCGTTCATCGTCAGGTGCGGCTGGAAGGACACCGTCTCGCGCCGCTCGTCCGCGCCGACCAAAACCCAGCTGTGGTCCGGGCGGCCGATCGAGAATGCCAGCAGGCGGTGCCGGTGCAGGTCTTGCGGCGCCCGCGGCGCGCCGGCCTGCGCGAGGTATGCCGGACTCGCTACGAGCTGGTGGCGGTAAGTCAGCACCGGACGCGCCACAAGCGCGGAGTCCGCCAGCGCGCCGTAGCGCAGCACAAGGTCGATGCCGTCTGCGACGGGGTCGACGTGGCGCTCGATTACGATCACCTGCACGCGCACGTCCGGGTGCTCGGCCTGGAAGGCGCCGACGAGCGGTGCCATCAGCGTATCGCAGAGGCTCGGCAGCGCCGCGATGCGCAGCACGCCCGACACGTGCGTGGCTTGGTCCAAGACCAGGCCGATGACCGCCTCGCTGATCTCGGCGCCGCGGCGGGCCTGATCCAGCACCGCGGCGCCGAGATCGGTCAAGCGCAGCCGGCGCGTCGAGCGCTCCAGCAGACGGATGCCGAGTTCAACCTCGAGATCCGCCACGCGCCGGCTGACCGTTGAGACCGGCATGCGCAACTGCCGCGCGGCTGCCGAGAAGCCACCGGCTTCGACAACCCGCGCGAAGATCAGCAGGGCGTTCAAATCAGGCGTCATCGTCCCATATCGGCAAAACACTTTCTCATTATAGGCCGCTTACAGAACATCTGAGGATCGCATAAAACCTTGGGATCGTGGATCGCCGTCTACAACGCTCTGGGAGACGGTTCGGTCCGCCGCCGCCAGAGTTGTATCGATGCTGGACTTGCTCCCAGGCGGTTGGTCCGCGGCCCTGGTGATCGGTGAGCCCACGATCGCTCACACCCGGCGGTGACGGATCGGGCCCGCCGGATCGACGTGAAGGAGGTTTGGAACGACCTCGGGCGGTCTCGTCCACGAAGTCGCCCTCAGAGAGGGCATTCTGAGGAACATCGGGAAAGGACGGGACATGAGCCGCCGCAGCATTGACGTCGTCCGGGAACTGCTGGAGGGGGCGACCGATCCCGAGGTCGTGGACCGCCTGATGGCGGAGGATGCGGTCTACATCTCGCTGACCTGGGACAACCCCGAACTTAAGAAACTCATGCCTTGGGCCGGCACGCACCGGAACGGACGCGAGGGGATACTCTCGACGTTCCGGACTCTGAACACGTTCTGGACGATCGACGACTTCGACATCCGCGACATCTTCGGCGACGACGAGAACGTCGCCATGTTCGGCAGCTTTATGGTCCACTCCGTGAACCTCGACAAGGTCTTCGTGTCGCCCTTCGCCGTGCACGCGAAACTCAAGGGCGGTTTGGTCACGTACATGTTGTACATGGAAGACACGCTCGGCACCGGGTCGACATTCCGCAAGAGCGGCATCTGGACCTTTGCCGGCGATCCGTCGGGCGAGATGGTCACAGTTGGCGACTGACGCGTCCCGTCCGCCTACCACATCGCCGGCCGCCGAGCGTCTCGGCGAACCCAGCAGTGATCTTCGGCCTGCGCGCCGAAGGCCCCCGCTTGCGACCTCTGCCGACGGCTCTCCCATCGGCGGCGCGCAGCATCACGGCCCTCGCTCTCGTCGAGCGAGGCTGTTCACTAGGAGTCCCTCGGATCAGGGGCGAGCGGATCAGCGGCATGCATCGACGCGGCTGCCGCCCACCGCATCACAGGTCCTGGGGGAGAGCTGGGAACAGACATCGTAAGCCGTCGCACACGGCTGAGGGCGCTCACTGCAGCTTGCGGCCCAGGTATCGCCGCTCCCCATCACGCCGACATGGCAGTCGTCCGGGTCGAGTGAGCACGCATGGGTCGTCTTCTTGATGCACACCTGCGAGGTCGTTCGAGTCATGACCTGTATGTCCGAATGCTCCTTCACCGTAGCATCCGTGATAGCGTCGAACGCACGACGGACCTCATCAATCGATTGAATCCGCGTACGCGCCTCTGCCGAGGGGTAACTCGCCATATAGACGAACCACTTCTCGCCGGTCGTGGCAGGCGGACCATTCTTGTTGTAAGCCACGGTGAAAGGGCCATCAAATCCGGCCGGATTGGGGTAGATGGCAAATCGATAGGTCTTGGCATCGTTTTTCTCGAGAGCATCAAGATAGGCCTGAGCGGCGGGATCTTTCTCAGAGACCGCGTTTGGGCCCGATATGGGGAAGACAAGTAAGCCCAGTTCGAGCACTTGACCGCCGGACTGAGCTAGCGTGCGAAGGTCGAAACTGTTGTCGAGCGGCTTCACGAAAATCAGCGTCATGTCGAGCGTGCGAAGCCACTTCTCGGCGGCCGGCGTAGGAAACAGCATGTTGGCCATGTCCTGCCAGCGCTGCTGATTTTCCCACCACGTCATACCGGTCCAGGTGCCTGCGCCCGTGTTCTCGGGACGGCCCCAGATCGAACGCCACTCGCGCTCGACCAGCGGGCCCGGCTGCGCGCTCAGCATCGCAATGAACTCCGAGCGCCACTTGAACATCTCGAGTTTGTCCGAGTGCGTGCGACGCAGGGCGATCTCGAGCATCGGCCCCGCGGGATAGCCGCCGACCCCATCCTTGACATCCCGCCAGTCCGCAGGGAGCTGGCTCGCCCCCTCCGCGGAGGATGCGGTCTGACCAAAGGCAGGACCGCCAACGAGCGAGCCGAGCAGCAGGTAGATCCCGACGGTACACGCAGAAGCCATCTTAGAAATGCCAAGTCGCGAGTAATTCTTACGCATCAAAACATCGACCATGATTTGTTTTTCCTGTCTGCTTCATACTGGGGGTCATGGCGAGCACGGCGTCGATACCTCTAAGATCGGTGCTGCTGAGCGCGCGAAATACAGCCGCCGATCTCTGTTGCGGCATTTAGTTTTGGCTGGGTGTCTAAGAGGCTGGACAAGCTCACAACATGGTCGGTATCGGGGTCCACTGCCGGTTGGCGCCACGGGCTGACGATCACCAGGGCCGGCGAGATCCTGAAGTTGCCGTCGCGCGATTCGGCAGTCGAAGCGCTCAACGCGTCAGCACCACGATCTTACCGCGCGCTCGGTTCTCCTCCATTGTACGATGTGACCTGACCGGTATTTTGGACCGAGCCGATTGAGAGGCTACTGCATGGTGGCGGCGATGGGTAGCCGGAAGGCCAGATCCGGGTAGCTGACAGGCGCGGGCGGCCGATAGCCCAGGGACGAATGCGGCCGGACGCGGTT
>NZ_JAKSXX010000216.1 GCF_022829385.1 Methylobacterium sp. J-070
AACCGCGTCCGGCCGCATTCGTCCCTGGGCTATCGGCCGCCCGCGCCTGTCAGCTACCCGGATCTGGCCTTCCGGCTACCCATCGCCGCCACCATGCAGTAGCCTCTCAATCGGCTCGGTCCAAAATACCGGTCAGGTCAACCTCGCTTCGCCGCGATCCACAAGGCCATCCCGAGGCGATCAGCCGGCACTTGATCGACCTGGGCCACAGCATGGCGCAGGCACCTATTTTGATGCGGACATGCCTTCGACTGACGAAGCGCTCCTGGCCGTCACTATATCTGGGACGGCCGCGTCAAGTGCGCGACGATAGGATTTGTAGATCGCCGTGGCATCCCTCGCCCAACAGCAAATGTAAACTGTCTCAACAACGACGGAGTATCCGCGGCTTGATCGTGCCGCGCGTGCCTTATAAATGACGCGTTTATCGTGCGAACTTGTTCCGATCATCTCGGTATTCAAAATCAAGTACCGGTGAATGACGCCGCTTCCATCGCCGATACCGAACACACGAGAGGGCCAACGCTCTGGAATTTTGATGACATGGCTGTCGATCAGCGCGGGATGTCTCTTGTAAGATGTCCTGTAAATGTCGGCCCCTTTGCGAATCCCAATCGAATATCCTACGTCATCATCCGTCGCCGCTTCCACATGCCATTCCGTCCCTCCCGCCCCGCCCCAATGCATGACTCTCTTGGAGGCCGCGATGACGGCATTCTCCGAGAACCGGCCAAACCGCGTCGTCAAGGGCATGTCCAGGCGCTTTGCCAAGGTCGCGCGTTCGCGCGCGAAGGGCGAAGCGAGGTCTAGTTGGCGGTTTTTGCGGTAGCGATAAGTTCGTCTCGACCGAGCGCGGCTTACGTCATAAGCCAAGTCGAAGACGAGTTGCGCCGTATCCTTGACAGGCAGATGTTCGCGCACGTCGAGTGGGAGAGATGAAAAGGCAGCCAGAGCGGCCGTTGGGTTGAGATTCCGCGTGCCGGAAAGTTGCAGGACCAGGCTGCGAACGGCGGGCTCAAGGACGGCCATTCGGTGTGCTACATGGATCATTGGGTTTCCCCCACTGCATCGACGGAGCAAAGCCCACGCGACGATACCCGACAAACAGGCAGCGGCTTCTTTGCCGAACTCACCTCGAACGATGGCTGCGCCATGCTTCGGGAACGGATCGACCCCGAATCGCAGCGGCCTGACTAGAGGAAGCGATCCGGCCGCCGCACGCAATACCCCCGGCACGCAAGTTCGTACGTGGGCCGCTCGGATCGACAATTCTCGGTTGCCGAACGAGAAGGCCATTCGTCCAGGCAGATCGTGTCGGCATTTTGCTGAAGGCATCAAGACACCGGGAGCGGATCCGCGCGGACATCGCTTCGGCCAGGACCCGCGTTCCATGGCCGGTGCCTAGGGTGCCCCTCTGCCACCGGAGCCAGGCGTTAATCGTTCCCGCATCGCGGGGTCAGGTGCCGGCCATGAACTCGAACCCGGTGCCTCGCCGGGCGGGAAGCCGTGCGTCCTCGCGGTATGCGTCGAGGATGTCGCCAAGGGAGGAGAAGAGCACACCTGTGCCATCCTCAAGGCGCAGGTCTGCATCGTGGCAGGCTCTGATGTCCTGCAGGAACGCCCCGAGGTCCAGCACGCCCGCGCGGGAAAGGTGGAGTGCGAGCGCGCCGACCAACATTGGGACGCTTTCCTCCAGCGTATACTGCAGGCCCTCGAAACGGATTTCGGTTTCGGTGAGGCTGCTCTTTTCGTCGCTCATTGCTGGGTTCCCTGGTTGCCGTCGCCGACGAGGCGTTCGAATCGAGACACCTGGAATTGTCCTGCCGATAGGTGGGAACGACAAGCGGTCCGTCTCGCACCGGTGCCCTGTCTAGGTTCTCATGTGGGATAAAGTTTGCGTCGCTTGATGGGGGGCGTCGGCATTGGTGAAGCGCCAGCCGGCGCGTGCGACCGGCGTAGCACCGCTGCCGCCCTGGATCGACCGTCTGGCCGTGCCCGGCAGGACCTTCCGTTACGGTGAGGCCGGCCCGAAGGGCCTGATGCGTGGGAAGCGGGTCATCGTCGCGCTGGCTCGCGGCGGCTTCTACGGCCCGGAGACGGCGACCGTATCGGCGGAATACGCCGAGATCTACCTGCGCGCGATCTTCGGGTTCCTCGGCATCGCCCCCGAATTCGTGCTGGTCGAGGGTCTGGCGGCCGGCGAACAGACCAAGGCCAACGCGATGGCGGCGGCGCGCGACGCCGTCGGACAGATCGCCGCCTGACGGGCGCGCCACCGCTCCGGGCCGCCGAGGACCATGCCATCGGCCGATTTGCCGTCCATCGACCGGTCGACCTCTCCGATAGCGGCGGCATCACCTGTGTCGAATGCCCGGCCGCCGGGGCCTGCCAAAGATCGGTCCGGCACCCTTCGTGTGGGCGTTACCACCCCGCCACCGTTCCGGGCGGCACAGGTCGGAGGGAATCTCCACTCGCCGCAAAACTCCCGCTGCCCAGCACTTGAACGTCTGGCCGGGCCGGCACGTTCGAAGCCGACCCGTCGCGACAGGAGGGGCCGTGCGAGCTATCCGTCCCCGCTCGAACCCCGGCGGAGCGGGCAGCTTCGGCTTGCCAGATGCATCGTTACGGAGTGCGTGCGGGAGCCAACCCCGGAGCGACCGCATGCCCTTCGACACTTTTGGACAACCGCCTCACCAGGAGCAAGCCTGCGCTCTGCTCAGGCGCCTTCACGCGAAAGAACTATACCACTGATCACCAGCCTGCATCCGCAGCTGCTGTCGACCCAACCCGGCCATCTGGATCGCCAAGCGGGCCTGTCGCAAACGGGAATGCGCTGAGGTTCACGGCTCGTTAGTCATAGCCGCCGAGCCTGCCGCTCCGATCCGGAGCCGGCCCATGATCCGCAACGTCCTCGCGCTCAAGCTGAAGCGAGACGCCAAAGGCGACTTCC
>NZ_JAKSXX010000217.1 GCF_022829385.1 Methylobacterium sp. J-070
CCCCGGGGCGGTGGGAGATCCCCCCCGGCCGACCTCCCCGGTGTTGCCGACATAAGCCCTCCCCGCCCCAGGACCCCCCCCCGCCACGGGCCGGCCGGCCCTGGAGGGGGGCCCGGGGGGATGGATCCCCGGGGGGGGGCCGGCGGCCCCCCCGCGACGGCGCCCCGGGGGGGGGTGAGGGCCGCCCCGCCATCGGCCCCCGCGCCGCGAGGCGGGGGCCCGCAGCTTCTCGGGGTCACGGCCGGCCAGGATCGGGCGCAGGCCGAGCGTGCAAGCGTGTTCGGCCAGGAGCGTCCCGGTATAGCCCGTGGCGCCGTAGATCAGGATCGCGGTC
>NZ_JAKSXX010000104.1 GCF_022829385.1 Methylobacterium sp. J-070
TGGCCCTCGATGTCGAGGACCTGCGCGAGGATCCGGAGGGCCTGCGCGTCGTGGTCCGCCGGTCGAAGGTGGATCAGGAGGGCAGGGGGTTCGAGAAGGCCATCCCCCACGGCCGGTTCGTCCGGCCGGTGGCGCTCGTGCGGGACTGGCTGACGGCAGCCGGCATCACGTCGGGCCCGGTGTTCAGGCCGGTGTCGCGGTCTGACAATGTCCGGCAGGGTGAGAGCGTGCGGCTGACAGACCGATCCGTCGCCAACATCCTGCAGAGCTACTGCACGGCCGCGGGCCTCAATGCATCGACGTTCGGGGCGCACTCGCTGCGGGCTGGATACATCACCACGGCGGCCGAGCGCGGGGCGGACCTCGCACGGATCATGGATCAGTCAGGCCACCGGGACCCACGCACGGTGGTCGGCTACATCCGGCGAGCCAACGCCTTCAAGGGGCATTCGGGGAGCAGGTTCTTGTAAGCCGCCCACTTCCTGCTCGGGCATCTAGCAACGGCTGTTCGTTGGGTGTGCTCGGCAAGCAACAATCGAGACGCCATGCCTTGTCACTCGATCCGAATTGAGCGCTGCGGCCGCCAAAGATGTCGTTAGCCCAAATTTAGCCTCGACTCATGGATCGGATGCTGCAGCCGGCAGCGGGTGCGCTGGCTAACCCCACTAGGGTCAGCACACATGGCAATCGCTCAGCTCCTACGCAGCACCCTCAAGTCGCCGCTCTGGGCGGCTCAGCTTGGGACCGGGGCCAAGTCGTTCGTCGACAACCCGATCCTCGGTTCGGAGCGGTTGAACCGGGCCGGCCTGCACACGGTACGGGTGCGCTTGGCCCACGCCATGGCAGGTCTGCGCCGCCGTCAGCTCGCACATCTGGTCAATGCGCAGGACCGGACCGACTTCGCCCGTGACGGCTTCATCAAGCGCGCCGACTTCATGCCGGCCGACCTGCACAAGGCGGTCTACGCCGAGGTTACCAGCATCACCGCACAGGGCCGGGAGCAGATCCAGGGTGACACCGTCACCCGCCGCATCCCACTCGATCCTGGAACGCTCACACGGATGCCGGCCATGCGCCAGCTCCTGGCCCTTCCGGAGTGGAGGAACCTGCTGCGCTACGTGTCGAGCTTCAACTGCGAGCCGATCCTCACCGTGCAGACGATCCTGTCGCACGTCACCGACGCGCCGCCGGACCCGCAGACGAACTTCCACATCGACACCTTCCACCCGACCATGAAGGCGTGGCTGTTCCTCACCGACGTCGCCGCCGACGAGGGGCCGTTCACCTACGTGCCGGGCTCGCACCGCCTGACCAAGCGGCGGCTCGCCTGGGAGCGGCGCACCGCCATCAACGCGGCGAGCGGCCGCGACCGCCTCAGTGGCCGCGGCTCCTTCAGGGCCACGCCGGCGGAGCTGAAGCGGATGGGCTACGCCGACCCGGTGGCCTTCGCGGTCCCGGGCAACACGCTGGTGGTGGGCGACACAGTGGGCTTCCACGCCCGCGGCCCGTCGCTGCGGCCGGCGGTGCGGATCGAGGTCTGGGCCTACGACCGGCATAACCCGTTCCTGCCGCTGGCCGGGGTCGACATCTGGTCCCTTACCGGTCTCGCCCGGTGGCGCACCCGCGTCGAGTGGTGGTTGCTCGACCGGCTGGAGCAGCTCGGCCTGCGCAAGAACGTCTGGCGGCCGGTCGGGCGCCTTACCGCCGACGCTCCGCCCCGGATCGTCTGACATCGGATCAGCAGGCTGAGCGCTACCCCCGTTCGGTGTAGCGCTCAGGCAATCAGCTATCCTCGCGGCAGAAAGTTAAATTTCAAATGGCAAACGCCCCAGGAGCGGGGGGCTCCTGAGGCGTTGCCGACCTCGCGGCCAGTCTGATCGGGCTGGGGATCCGGAGGCCAACCAGTATGTAGCAACATCGCGGTAGGAGAGCGATGACAGGGACCCCGCCCTCACGTTCGCCTATCGCAACCGCCCCGCTGTACAGGTCGGGGCGATTTGGAGTGGCTTGGTCTTAGTACGAACCGAACTTGTAGTTCAGGCCTGCCCGGACGACGGCGAACTCGTCGTCACGACGACCTACAGCGCTGTAGAGCACCGGGACGTTGCTGGCGGCGTTGATGACGAACGCACCCTGGTTGCGGGTGCTGCGGTCGAGGTTGACGTACAGGCCTTCGACCTTGAGCGTGACGGCCGAGGAGCGGAAGAAGTTCAGGAACGAGTCGGTGGGCAGGGCGTACTCGATGCCGCCGCCGACGGCGTAGCCGGTGCGGAAGCTGTCGTTGCCGGCAAAGCC
>NZ_JAKSXX010000219.1 GCF_022829385.1 Methylobacterium sp. J-070
TCCACTCCTTCCACATCCGAGACGCCGGCTGCCTCCGTGACGAGGTAGGTGCTCACTAGATCGTGGTAGCCTGGACCGAAATCGACTGTCTGCCGACGCGCCCCGTCGATGGGCATGAAGGTGACATCGATCAAGCCGGCGTTGGTCGCCTCCGTGATCTCACCGGTATTCGGGAACACCGTGAAGGCCACCGGCACGCCGGCGGATTGAGCCAGATCCCGCGCGAGATCGACGGTGACATCCTGCGGGGTCCCGTCGGCGCCGCGCCTGACGAACAGCACGCGCGGGGTTGGAGCTTCGGCCACGCCGATGCGCAACGTTCCTGTCGGTGCCAGTTCGGTCCGGGCTGCAGCGTCCTGAGCGTGTCCGGACGTCGGCAGGGCGATCAGGAAAAGTGAACCGACAAGCTTTGCGACGCGCATCGAGAGGCATCCATCAAGTGGCATGCGATGTGGCTGAGATAAAGCCAGCTAGACGTTCTTGGATCCTATCCCTTCCGCTCCCGGAACCGGATCCCGGCCCCGCCGCCGTTCTCGGGGATGAATGAGAGGCCGGCGGTCATGACGAGGGCAGTGTTGCTACGGCGATGCCAGCCACGATGGCTGCCAAGGCGCAATCCTCGAACGCGTATTCCAAATCGGCCGCTTCGAGCAGACGTACTGCCGTAACGAGCACGACGGCCACACCGATCGCCACGAGCCGGCTCCAGATCTGACTCATCCAGCATTCTTGGCGTCAGGCTCTCGGATGCCGAGCCACTCCAGAGCGGCCGGTCGCGACTCGAAGGTGCGCCATTGAGATGTGAACGGCGCCGGCCTCTGGGCCGCCGGCATCTCGTCGAGCAGCTCAATCTGCCACATGTCGCTCAACCCGCTGCTGGAGATGAGCCGAACCAGGGCTGCCATTACGACGCCATCGCGCAGCACGTCGTAGCTGCCGGGCGCGAGTTGCTCGACGGTGTAAGTCACGGCTGATCCTTCATTCGCAAACCTGCGAAGAAGCCTGTCAGGCCCTGTAGATCGACGCCCTCCGGCGGGTCTACCGTGGGTTCTGGCTTCATCTCGCCCGCTTCGCCTGCCACCTCGTGTAGCACTTGTGCCAAGAGCGGCGGCAACTCCACACCGTGATCCCTGAGAAGGTTCGCGACCTTCGCCAGCGAAACATCCTGCCCCGCCGGCGCCGGCTGCCGCATGATCTTCGCGTCGAGCGCCCGGTATGCCAGCGCGGTGCAGAGGCGTAGGACCTTCGAGAGCTGCTCCGGGGAGGGACCGGTGGGCATCACACCAGACCCGCGAGCCCGCAGACTGCCAGGGCCGTGACGACGACTGTGTAGCCTGCCAGCGAGACGGTGCCGCCGATGCGTTCCCAGCGCTGCGTCATGGCTCGACCTTCCGGCGTGGTCGCACTGATGCTCGTCGATCTGGTGGCGAGGCGCTGACCTGTCGGCCCCTGCGCGGCGCCCAGCAGGTAGCTTGCGCTATCCATCCGAGCGTCGTCACGAAGGGCTCGGATGGATCCTGTCGCGTGACCGGAAAGTCCGGGCTCAGTCGTTCGGGATGCAGCGCCCCCAGGAGTTGCTGTAGTGGAAGCCGTAGTCGCAGCCGCTGCCGACGTAAACGACGCTGCGAGGGCCGTAGCCGTATCCGCCGTAGCCACCCCCGAAATGACGGCCGCCAAAGCCGCCACCCCCGAAGCCCCCGCCGCCGTGGTGTCCGCCGCCGAAGCCACCGCCGCCGAAGCCACCGCCGCCGTGGTGCCCATCACCGAACCCGCCGCCGCCAAAGTGGCCGCCTCCGAAACCGCCTCCGCCGAAATGACCGCCTCCGCCCCCGAAGTGGCCGCCCCCGCCGCCGAAGTGACCACCGAACGCCGACGCGTTGGTCGCCGCGAATGTGCCGAGCGGAGCCGCGATGGCGGCGGCAACGAGCACGGACTTGAATGTCTTGCTGATCATGACGCTCTCCAATCTATCGCCGGGCGGACTGTCCATTTCGGTGATCGAAGACTGGATTATTTGCTAGAATACTGATGTGCCGGAACGCACGCGCTAATGGAACGCTAAGCTTAGCCGTTTGCCAAGGGTTGCTGACTTCACGACCGGCCAATGCAGCCAATTCGTCTGCATGCGCGGGAACGATCAGGACGGCGCGGCCGAGACGCCCGAGACCGTGCTGCCGGAGGTGGCAGCCGAGGCCCCGCCCGAAGCGCAGATCCTGCCCTGGCGCGGACGGGGCAACGTCATCGCGGCAGCCGGCATGTTCCTCGTGGACCTGCTGAAGCGGGTGTGATGCCGAGGTCTGCTGAGGGTGGTTTTCAGCCTGTCCGCTTCCGGGTGGTGACCTCAGCCAAGCGGACGCAGCAGCAGTAACCCACTGACCGTTCTTTTGGTACGGAAATGGCGGCGCGGGAAAAGGCTGGTCGGACCGCAGATGAGGAAGGCAATTCCGACAATCGTTGCAGCGAGCCAAGCCAACGGTGCCACCATTGCCCGAGCGCTGCCGTCGTCCATTCCCCAAACGGAGTTGACGTTCACCAGAGGATATCCCGGGTTCGGTCCCGGGGGTGATGGCGACCCAATGAGGATCGAGCGAAGGATTCCCCGTCGGCCGATCCGGGCCACGAGAGGACACGCGCCGCATGTCGGAGGGATCGCCCGCTGCATTCGTCCTCAACCGCCTCGATCTTAAGACACTGCGCCTGTTTGCGGCGATCTGTGAGGAGGGCACGCTCAACGGCGCCGCACGGCGCGCCGCCATCGCGCCCTCCGCTGTCAGCAAGCGGCTCGCCGAACTGGAGCGCGCGCTCTGTTGCGAGCTACTCACCCGCGAGCCACGGGGCATGCGTCCGACGCCCGCTGGGGAAACGCTGCTGCACCACACCCGGCGGATGTTGGCGAGCGCCGAGCAGATCTCGCTCGAACTCGCCGAGCATGCGAACGGCCTGCGTGGCTTCGTCCGCGTGGTCGCGAACCTCTCCGCGATCGTGCAATTCCTGCCGGAGGACCTGGAGGCGTTCCTGGCGGTGCAGGACGGCATCGCGATTGATCTGGAGGAGCGGCCGAGCGGCGGCGTGGTGGCCGGGGTCGAGGAGGGGGCGGCCGATCTCGGCATCTGCGCCGGCAGCACCGATCCGCGCTCGCTGGTGGCCTGCCCCTATCGGTCCGACAGCCTTGTCCTCGTCGTACCCGCCGGCCATCCGCTGGCATCCCGGGATGCCGTCGCGTTCGCCGACACGCTCGAGTACGACCATGTCGGATTGCACCGGGAGAGTTCGATCTACGGGACGCTCCGGGACGAGGCCCGACGCGTCGGGAGGCCGCTCCGCCTGAGGGTCCACGTGCCGAGCTTCGACGCCATCTGCCGCATGGCGCAGGCTGGGATGGGGCTCGGCGTCGTGCCCAAGGGGGTGCATGCGCTCCTCGGCCCGCAGATGCACGTCGTGGCCGTGCCCCTCACCGATCCCTGGGCACGGCGCACGCTCAGCCTCGTCGTCAGGCCCGGCGCCAGATCGCCTGCGGCCGCCGTCCTCTTCGATCACTTGCGCCAAGCTGCCAGCGTCGTGGGCCGGGGATTGCGTTCTCTCCCGGAGAACGCATCGTGATGCAATACGTTTGGACAGGATAATACCTGCTCACTACGTTCCTCTGAAAATACATTGGAGGAAACAGTCATGCAGCAAGCCGCGCAAGGTTTGGGCAAGGGACCGCTTCACGGGATTAGGGTTCTCGAACTCGGTCAATTGATCGCCGCCCCGTTCGCCACCAAGATCCTCGCCGAGTTCGGCGCCGAAGTCATCAAGGTGGAGCCGCCCAAGGACGGCGACCCCCTTCGCAAATGGCGCAAGATGCACGACGGCACCTCGCTCTGGTGGTACCTGCAGTCGCGCAACAAGAAGTCGATCGCGGTGAACCTGAAGTCCCCGGACGGCCTCGCGCTCGTCAAGGACCTCGCGGAGTCCGCCGACGTGGTGGTCGAGAACTTCCGACCCGGCGGCCTGGAGAAACTGGGGCTTGGCTGGGACGTGCTCTCGGCCCTCAATCCCAAGCTCATCATGGTGCGCATCTCGGGCTACGGTCAGACGGGCCCCTACCGCGACAGGCCCGGCTTCGGCGCCATCGGCGAGTCGATGGGCGGCATCCGCTTCACCACCGGCAGCCCGGATGCCCCGCCCGCCCGCGTCGGCGTGAGCATCGGCGACACCCTGGCCTCGCTCCACGGCGTCATCGGCGCCCTGATGGCCCTCCTTCACGTCCGGAGCGGGGGCGGCCAGGGTCAGGTGGTGGACGTCTCCCTGGTCGAGAGCGTCTTCAACGTCATGGAGAGCCTCGTCCCGGAATACGACCTGCTCGGCGAGGTTAGGACCCGGACGGGCGGGGCGCTCCCGGGCATCACGCCCTCCAACACCTACCCCGCCAAGGACGGCGGCTTCGTCGTCATCGCCGGCAACTCGGACCCGATCTTCAAGCGCCTGATGGCCGTTATCGGCCGTCCCGACCTCGCGGAGGACCCGTCCCTGCGCGGCAACGACGGCCGCACAGCCGTGGCCGCGATGCTCGACGGGGTGATCGCCGACTGGACCCGGGAGCGCAGCGTCGAGGAGGCCCTAGAGGCCCTCGATGCGGCGGACGTGCCGGCGGGCCGGATCTATTCCGTGGCGGATATCGTGGCCGATCCGCACTACGCCGCCCGCGACATGATCCTGGAGGCCGAGCTTCCCGGTGGAACGCGGGTGAAGATGCCCGGCATCGTGCCCAAGCTCTCGGGCACCCCGGGCGCGGTGCACTGGCAGGGCCCGGCGCTGGGTGCCCACACCGATGCGGTCCTCGCCGATCTCGGCCGCGATGCCGGGACCATCGAACGTCTGCGCCGCGAGGGAGCCATCGGATGACTGGGAACATGCTGATTCAGGAAGTCGCCACACGCGACGGGTTTCAGATCGAGGCCCGCTACGTCCAGACGGCCGACAAGATCGCCCTGATCGACGCGCTCTCGGCGACTGGCTTCTCGCGCATCGAGGTGTCGTCCTTCGTGTCGCCGAAGGCCGTGCCGGCCCTCCGCGACGCCGCCGAGGTGTTCGCGGGGATCGCTCGGCGGCCCGGCACGGTCTACGTGGCTCTGGTACCCAACACGAAGGGCGCCGAGCGGGCCCTGGCGGCGAAGGTCGACGAGATCAACCTCGTCGCCTCCGTGAGCGAAACCCACAATCGCGCCAACATGGGCATGACCCCGGCTGCCTCGATCGAGGGGTTCGGTCGGATCATGGAGACGGTGCGGGGGACGGGCGTCTCCACCAACGCCACGGTGGCGACCGCCTTCGGCTGTCCCTTCGAAGGCGATCAGCCGGTCGACAAGGTCATGCACCAAGTCGAGGCGTATCTCGCCCTCGACATCAAGGGCGTGACGCTCGCCGACACCACCGGCATGGCCAACCCCGCCCAGGTCGAGCGGCTTGTGACCCGCGCGCTGGCCATCGTGCCAGCCGATCGGCTGACCCTGCACTTCCACAATACCCGTGGCCTCGGACTGGCCAACGTGCTCGCCGCCTACAGTGCGGGCGCGCGTCGGTTCGATGCCGCCCTCGGGGGATTGGGCGGCTGTCCCTTCGCCCCCGGCGCCACCGGCAACATCTGCACGGAGGACCTCGTGAGCATGGCCCATGAAATGGGCATCGCCACTGGCGTCGACCTCGATGCGCTCATCGGCCTGTCGCGCGACCTGCCGCGCCTCGTCGGCCACGACGTGCCGGGACAGGTGGCCAAGGCAGGCCGGCCCTGCGACCTCCATCCGGTGCCGCAAGCGGCCTGATACCCCAGTCGAACGGACGCGCCCCCCGACCGGCGCGTCCCCCTTTCCCCAGCCCCGGACGGAAGCCCCCACAAGAAGGGGCTCCGCCCGACCCTCTCGCTCGTCCGCAGAGCATCGGGCGAGCCTTCGGGAACCATTCCAACAGGAGGAAACAATGACCGCCGTCGCCATAAACCCGCTGTCGGGCGAAGATGCCGCGACCGAAGCCAGCGTCGTCCGCAAGGCCGCATGGCGGCTGATGCCGCTGATCATGGTCTGCTACATGTTCGCGTTCTTCGACCGGATCAACATCAGCTTCGCCAAGTTCCAGCTGCAGAGCGACCTCGGCTTCAGCAACGTCGCCTACGGCCTCGGGGCGAGCATGTTCGTCGTCGGCTACGTGATCTTCGAGGTGCCCTCGAACCTGCTACTCTACAAGATCGGCGCGCGCCGCTGCATCTGCCGGATCATGATCTCCTGGGGGATCGCCACCGCGCTGATGGTCTTCATCAAGCACGATTGGCAGTTCTACGGCCTACGCTTCATCATCGGCGCCATGGAGGCGGGCTTCGCCCCCGGCATCCTGTACTACCTGACCCTGTGGTTCCCTGCCTCGTTCCGCGGTCGCGTGACCTCGTTCATGTTCGTGGCCTCGGCCTTCTCCGGCATCTTCGGCGCGCCGGTCGCGGGGCTCATCCTTGGCGGGCTCAACGGTGTGGCCGGGCTCGCGGGGTGGCAGTGGCTGTTCCTGGCCGGTGGCCTGCCCTGCATCCTGCTCGGCGCGATCGTCTTCCTGCGCCTCGACGACCGGATCGAAGACGCCCGCTGGCTGAGCCGGGCCGAAAAGGACCTGCTGTCCTCGAAGATCGCCCACCACAACAAGGATATCGGCGACCATTCGCTGCTCAGTGCCATCAAGCAGCCCGGCTTCCTGCTCATCGCCCTGGTCTACTTCCTGCTCCAGGTCGGCTCCTACGGGCTGAACTTCTGGGGACCGGACCTGATCAAGACCGCCACCGGCGGCACCGCAGCCTCGGTCGGCTTCCTCACGTCCGTCCCCTACGTCTGCGGCGCCATCAGCATGATCGTGATCGGTCGCCTGTCCGACGCCTCCGGCGAGCGGCCGAAGTTCGTGGCGGGGCTCGCCATCGCGGCGGCGGTCGGCTTCTTCGCCGCCGGCCTGTTCGACAAGCAAATCGTGCCGCTGATGATCGCCCTGGCGCTCGTCGGCGCCGGCATCGTCGCGTCGATCCCGACCTTCTGGACGCTCCCGGCCAAGCTCGTGACCGGCGTCGGCGCTGCCGGCGGCATCGCCCTCATCAACACACTGGGCCAGTTCGGCGGCATCGTCAGCCCGGTAGCGGTCGGGTGGGTCAAGGACCTGACTGGCTCCACGACGCCCGCTCTCTACGGAATTGGCACCCTCTGCCTCGTCGCGGCCGCACTCCTGCTCTTCGCAGCGCCGGCGAGCCTGCGGCGGAGCGACCGCGAAGCCTGATCCGGTGGACGGTGACGCCCCATCACGACCGACGCCCACCCCGTGGCGGGCGTCGGTTTAACCACCCTGCACCGAACGTCGACCGGGAGAGCCCCGTGGCCATGAACCTGACCCAAAAACTCGTCCGGTCCCACCTCGCGGAAGGTGATCTCACCCCGGGAGGCGACATCGCCCTCACCATCGACCAGACCTTGCTCCAGGACGTCCTCGGCGGGCTCGTCATGCTCGAACTGGAGGCGATGGGCGTCGAGCGCGTGAAGGTCGGCTTGGCCGCGCAGTACATCGACCACAACCTCGTCCAGAACGACAATCTCAACGCCGACGAACACATGTTCCTGCGCTCGGCCTGCCGCCGCTTCGGCGTCTGGTACTCGCGCCCGGGCAACGGCATCAGCCACCCCGTCCACATGCAGAGCTTCGGCAAGCCGGGGCTGACCATGGTCGGCTCCGACAGCCACACCCCAGCCGCCGGCTCGCTCGGCATGCTCGCCTTCGGTGCGGGCGGCGTCGAGGTGGCCCTGGCCATGGCCGGCCAGCCCCTGACCCTGCGCATGCCGCGCATCTGGGGCGTACGTCTGACGGGCCGCTTGCCGGACTGGGTCAGCGCGAAGGACGTGATTCTGACCATGCTCGCGCGTCACGGCGTCGAGGGTGGTTTCGGCCGGATCATCGAGTATCACGGCCCCGGCCTCGACGGGCTGACCGCCATGGACCGGCACGTCATCGCCAACATGGGCGCAGAGATGGGCGCGACCACGAGCGTCTTCCCGTCGGACCATGCCACGAAGGCGTTCCTCGATGGCGTCGGCCGGGGCGACGACTGGGTGCCGCTCGCCGCCGACGACGGCTGCGCCTACGACGACCACGAGGAGATCGACCTCTCGACCCTCGTGCCGATGATCGCCAAGCCGTCGAGCCCCGGCAACGTCGTGCCGGTCTCGGAGGTCGCGGGCGCCGAGATCTACCAGAGCTACATCGGCTCCTCGGCCAATCCGGGTTTTCGCGACTTCGCCGTCGCGGCGGCCATCGTGAAGGGCAAGCAGACCCATGACCGGGTGTCGTTCGACATCAACCCATCAACCCGGGTGGTGCTGGAGACCCTGATCCGGGACGGACACCTGTCCGACCTCATCCATGCCGGCGCGCGGGTGCATCAGGCGGGATGCAACGGCTGCATCGGCATGGGCCAAGCCCCGGCTTCCGGCCGGAACTCCCTTCGGACCGTACCGCGCAACTTCCCCGGCCGCTCCGGTACGCGCGAGGACAGCGTGTTCCTGTGCAGCCCGGAGACCGCCGCCGCCTCCGCCCTGACCGGCGTCATCACCGATCCGCGCACCCTCGGCATCCCCTATCCACGGATCGGGACGCCGGAGATGGTGCGGGGCAACGCGACGATGCTGCTGGCGCCCCTGCCGGAGGCGGAGTCGCGAGAGGTCGCCCTTGAAAAGTCCGCGAACATCACGACGCTGCCCGAACTCGGCAAGCTCGGAGCCTCGATCCGGGTGCCCGTGCTGCTGAAGACCGGCGACGACATCTCGACCGACGACATCATGCCGGCGGGCGCGCGGGTGATGCCCTACTGGTCGAACATCCCCAAGACGTCGGAATTCACCTTCGAACCCATCGACGATACCTACCCGGAGCGTACGAAGCAGGGCGGGCGGGAACGTGCCGGGCACGCCATCGTCGGCGGCAGCAATTACGGACAGGGATCGAGCCGGGAGAATGCCGCGCTGGCGCCGCGCTACCTCGGATTGGAAACGGTGCTGGCGAAGAGCTTCGCCAGGATCCACTGGCAGAACCTCATCAATTTCGGCGTGCTCCCGCTCACCTTCGTCGATCCCGCCGACTACGACCGGCTCGAACTCGGCGATGTCATCGAGATCGAGGATGTGTCGGGCGCGCTCTTCCGGGGGAACGAGGTCCCCGCCACCCTCCGCGGCGGCAAGGACCAGATACGGTTGCGCCACGACCTCTCCCCGCGGCAGATCGAGATCCTCCTGGAGGGCGGTATTATCAACTGGGTTCGCGCACGGATCGAGGCATGATGTGCGGATCAACCCAGTCGTGCCGCGTTTCACGTCCGCTTTCAGGCATCGGATCATCGAATAGGAATGACTGGGTCGGGTCGGAACCTGATGCCCCCGAGTTGGGCGCGTTGAGGCTGCTGTGGACTAGCGTTCGCGTCGATAGTGCATAGCGACTGCGCCGCTGCGGAGCGGCGTGGTCGAGATCAGTTCGAGTCGTCGCGTGCTGAGGAGCCCGCCCTGGTAGAGGGTAGGGCCGTGGCCGGCGATCCTGGGATGGATGAGGAGGTGATAGTCATCGATCAGATCCAGCCGATCAAGCTCGGTCGCAAGCGTGCCGCTTCCGAGAAGCACGCCATCCGCGGTCGCGTCCTTGAGCCTCTGTATGCTCGTGCGCAGGTCACCGACAACGTGGTGGCTGTTAGTCCATGGGAAGGCCGTTCGCGTTGACGACACTACATACTTCGGCTTGGCCTCCAGCTTCACCGCCCACGCGCGTATCGCCGGTGGTGCTTCCACGTCGCTGCGAGCGACCGCCGGCCAGTAGCTCTCCATCATCTCGTAGGTGACGCGACCCCAAAGCATCGCCCCGTTCCCGTCCAAGAGGCGGGTGAAGAAGGCGTGCGTCTCGTCGTCAGCAATGCCTTCCTGGTGGTCGATACAGCCGTCCAGGGTAAGATTGATGCTGAAGGTCAGTAGTCCCATTCGCCGAGCCTAAGCCAGCCGGTCGAACAGTGGTAGGGCTTTTGCGCGAAGTCGATGTTCAACGTCGGTCGGAAGCGGCCGGCAATGAGCTATTGCGGCTGGCTCGCTGCTAGCTCGCGGCTCACGAGGCGATCGCCGCCTCGCTGATGGTCGAGGAGCCGGAGGCCGGCCCGCAGGAACGGTCGATGTCTTCGACTTATTTCAGCTGGCCCTATAGCTTCCGGCGACCGTCTCAGGCGGCCCCGTCGCCGCAAGAAGTGGCGGGGTACCAGGAGGAAGCCATGAAGACCTCGCTCCATGCCCTTTCCCTCGCCGCGATGCTCGGCACCGGCTGGCTCCTCGCGAGCCTTAGTCAGAATGCTGGCCACAGCGTCAGTACCGCCGTCGCGCGCGAGCCGCGTTTCCCGCAGTTGCGTTTCGAAGACCTGAACGCGCAGCAGCGCCCGCTCGCCGAGAAGATCATGAAGGTCTCAAGCGTCGGGATCGGTGGTCCCTACAACCTGATGCTGCGCAGCCCGGTGTTCGCCGAGCGCGCGCACGAGGTGTACGACTACCTGCGCTGGCACTCCTCGCTGCCGGCGCGCCTGTCCGAGTTCGCGATCCTGATCCAGGGCCGGCTTTGGCGCTCACAGGTCGAGTGGTTCGCCCACTACCCGCTCGCGATCAAGGCGGGGCTCTCAGAGGCGGTCGCGGCAGACCTGAAGGCGAACCGGCGCCCGGGTGGCATGAAGCCCGACGAGGAGGCTGTCTACGACTTCTGCATGGATCTCTCGACGAAGCACGCCGTCTCCGACGAGGTGTTCGACCGTCTCAGGACGCAGCTGAACGACCAGCAGGTCATCGACCTCATTGGCATCAGCGGCAACTACGTCACGACCGCGATGCTGCTCGCCGCGGCAGAACAATCTGTGCCGCCAGGCAAACAGCCGCCTTTTAGCCCAGGAGAGCCCTGAGTCGGAAGCTTGCTGGTCGATTAAGCGAGGCGCTCAGCGTGACGAGCCTGCAGGCTCCACGTTGACTTAACCGTGCCGCCCGGCCGACATGGACCGTTCCGGCTGCACCCGCCTTGGCGAGTCGTGGCCGCCATTCAGGAGACCAGCGCCGCGAGATAGACCCTGAAAAGCCAACAGCCCCTTCCCGGCAAGGAAGAGGCTGCTGAAAATTCCGAGGGCCTGTGAGGGCCGAGTCGCTTCCCCTCACAAGCCATAGCTCCCCACCGGGAGTCAAGACGGGACCTGTTTCCGTCAACGGGAAAGGCTTGCTTGGACCCTAGCCGCGGCCCGTAAGGGACCGAGATCGATGACCTATGCTGATGAGATCCGCCGACAGGCGGAGGCGGCTCCGCGCGCCGCGCTGCCGGCTGTCACGGCTGCGTTGTGGAAGGTCTACGGAGAAGGAGGGGTCACGGAGGTCGAGGCCGAGGCACTGTCCGGCCTGATTGACAGTCGCCGCTTATCTGAAGCTGGACAGAAATCCGGACAGAGCCCGAACCCAGCGGCAACAGCCGCCGCCGGTTTGACACCTTCACCGCAGGATCGCGCAGGAAGGTCCAGGAGGCCCGGCGTCGGCTCGCGGCCACGCACGGACGCCTCGATGGAGCGTCGCCGCCGCTGGGCCGCCTCTGGCGGGTCTGTCGCAAACGCGAATGCGCTGAGGTTCACGGCTCGTTAGTCATAGCCGCCGAGCCTGCCGCTCCGATCCGGAGCCGCCCCATGATCCTCAACGTCCTCGCGCTCAAGCTGAAGCGAGAAGCCACAGGCGACTTCCGGGGCCGGCACTTCGAGGCCAGCCTCATCGTGCAGGCGGTGTCGTGGTATCTGCGCTACGCGCTGAGCTATCGCGACATCGAGGAGATGCTCCTCGACAGGGGCCTGGAGGTCGACCACTCCACGACAAAGCGCTGCGTGCTGGCCTACCGCCCTGTCAACGAGCC